>JBDWAL010000040.1:0-14629 GCA_039978895.1 Aliishimia sp. | reverse complement strand
CCGCTGGTGGCGCAAAACGCGGATCCTTGAGCCAAGTATAGATCATGTTCGCGTTCATTACGTAGCGTCGGGCAACCTGCGCAACAGACACGCCCGGCGGCTTCGTCTGCTGGCAAATCTCCCGCTTCTCATCGTCCGACCCGCTGCGACGCTTCTTCATAACATGCCCCTAAGTGTCCACTTATCTAAATGGACACTTAGAACATTCACCAAACCAGCGTTAGGGCGGGTTCAACGAGCGCTTACCAGCATTCAACTGGATTTCGGCTTTCTATCGCAATAAAATTGAAATCGTGCCGAATGCAGAGAAGTAGTCTACATTTTTGTATCAATTTGCAGCCTCATTGATAAAATAAGGGGAACGGTCTACTCGATGAGACGAGCTATTTGCCTCACGAAGTTGCGTTCACTGACGCAACTAGGCTGTTCAGTTTAGCTTCAATATTCAATGACGCATCGTTCAGCGTGGTAAATCCGGCGATCATAACAGCTCGATTTTTCCTTTATTCCCAAATTGCAGCGAATTGGTAGTTTGTTTCACCTAAATGCTTAGCTTCGTTCAGTTCTCTCAGGGCACTGTCTGGCTTTGCCCATGCGTCGCGTTCACTTGGAAATGCCGGAAAATTGTGCTGTCTTGTGCGAAGTTCGGTTTCATAGTCGCTGCGGGCTTTCTTCATTTCATCCAAGTTCTTCGCATATTCGCCCAGCGTTTTTACCGAATTCTCGATTTCGTCCCAAAAGCGACCAAAATTGTTCTGTTTGTAGAATTGTTTCGCGTGAGTCGAGTGTGCCTCTGACGCTGATAAGGTTCTTTGCATTTTGTTGTTGACGGCAACAGCCCTTTTCATAGCGGATTTGGCACCTCTGGAGGTGCCTGCTGCGCCGTTTTTGAGCGAGTCTGGTGTAATTCTGTTATATTCGTCTATCTCGGCTCTCTTTCTCGCATATTGTGAAATAATTCCAATTGCTGCCCCAGGCAATAGAGCGACAAACCATCCAATCGCATTGCCGTCCAATAAAACCAAATCAACGATTTGGAGCAAAACCCAAAGCCCTACAGTGAGCCACAAGACGATAGCGAGATTTTCACCATCGTAAATCGACAAATCAGAAGCCTCACTGGGATCGCGCGGCTTGAACGTAGGCACGTCTACAGTGAAACTGTCTATGTTGGTTAAAAGTGTCACCAATTTACTCAAGCTTGTCTCCCGACATAAAAATGGTCGATGGCGAATTCAAAATGAGCCACATGTCCGGCCACCTTCAGCGTGTCGTCTTGAGGATTCTGTTATCAGTTTAATAGCGTTTTGTCACTCAAATTGGCGGCCTTCGTTCCGAACGATTGGCCTTCAAGGTCAAAGCGAAACATGACCCGAATTTAACACTATGAGCCATACTGTTAAGTGTTGGTCGCTTCGTCAACAGCCAGAAGGTGGAGCCGGGCTCATCTGTGCCCCATGGCTTAACAGTTCCCCTGTGAACTGTTAAATTTCAGCGCCACAGCATCCGACGAGCATACAGAAGTTACAACTTTCGTACATTAACCCACGTCGAATGTTTTCAATTACTTGATACGTGCAAAAGTCACCCTCAAAAAGGCGGGTGTCATGCTGCGAACTGATAGCCACGCTTTTGCTTCGAGCGGTAGATGGTGATCATGGCATCGGCAGCTTGCCCCGCATTGGCAAACAACTCGACTTTGCTCTGGCCACTGGTTCCGATCCGACCCCATTCACGCAGCAAAGACATGCCGCCGAAAAGATCGGGCAGTAGGCCCAGCCGATAGAAGCGGTGCATGTTCACATCTGCGTCTACACGCTCGATGCGAATGTCTTCGGGGAATAGATCAAGCTGCTGCATTCGAGGATACCTCATGCAAAACGCGACTGATCGTGGAGCGGTGAACGTTAAACAGTCTAGCGACTTCCGCTTCTGTCCGTTTACCAGATCGCACTAGATCACGAGCTTCCTGGCGCTGATCATCAGAGAGTTTGGGCTTGCGACCTGGGTGCCGTCCCTTCTTGCGGGCGCGTTCCAACCCGACGCGAGTGCGCTCCCGGATCATCTCACGTTCAAACTCAGCGAAGACTCCGACCATTTGCATCATCATACGGCCTGCGGGTGTGGTGGTGTCGATGGCCTCTGTCACGGATCGAAACCCGGCCTTGGCCGTATCGATCTTCTCCATAATGCTCAGAAGATCTTTCAGCGAGCGGGAGAGGCGGTCGAGCTTCCAGACAACAACCACATCACCTTCACGGAGTTAGTCAAGCATGCGGTGCAGCTCTGGGCGGTCCCAACGGCCACCAGATGCGTGTTCCTCAAAAACGCGATCACACCCTGCCGCGTGCAAAGCATCGAGCTGTGCGGCAGTTGCTTGATCATCTGTAGAAACGCGTGCGTAGCCAAAGTTCATGCAAAGAGTGTTGCATTTTCTTGTTGCGCAAAGGACCGTTTTTGAGCCGAAGGATTTGACATCTTTCCCAAAGCGCTCTCTTTCACATCGCCTTTGCACGTTTTCCCGACGCTCCTTTCAACGCTAAGGCATTTATAGTACTTTTGGCTCAAATGTGATGTAAAAGATAGGAAGTGGTATGCCCACCATGAAATTTTTAGGAATTTTGGAGAATTCTTCTCAAAAAAATAAGAGACTTTGAGATGTTTAATTTTGGAGGTTAAGTATAGGAAATGAACAAAATTTCTGGAAAAGTGGCATTGAGCGAAGCGAGTACTGATTTTCTCGTACAAACAGGTTTTTTTGGCAGTCTTCCTGTTGATGAGATAGCAAAGTTAGAGGTGGACGGTGTTACCTATGCAATGGGAGTCACCATTGGACCAGATTACGATGATGGCGTGGTTATGGACCTTGCTCGGTTTGATCAGGCTGTCGGAGCGCTTGTCAGAATGGCTGGCGTCGGTCATGTGGACAAAACAGGCACTCACTCAGATAGCCCATCAATTCGCTATGCGACCGTCGAACATGTTAATGGTGGTACCAAGGGAATAGTTTTTTATGATGAGGTTTCAAATTCCACAATCATTCTGCGAGGTACAACTCTCACAGATGATCAATGGAGTTTTGCAAGTGGTGACTCTGAACTGCTTAGAAACACAGGCGTAGACATCACTGGCTATCTTACGGAATTTTTACCGAGTTCTTTTTCCTTTGAGTCATTAGATGAAAATACGTCCTTCAATGATGGCATTCCTGATAGATTCAGGATTGGTGATGAGGTGAATGGCACCACTCAGGTGATCACGCCGACTGCACAAAGTATAACGGACCTGCAGACCCTTAATGACAACCTTGCTTATGCACTCTTCCATACGTGGGTCAGCAACACGACGGCCGGTTATGCGTTTGACCAAGGCTATTACGAAGCTGTTAAGGCGGTGCCCAATTATGACGTAGATGATCCTTATCACGGCGGTATTGATTTTGGCGCTATCGCGTTGGGAGGAGGCTCACCAAGCGTTTACTCCCCGATTGACGGCCATGTCATCCAGATATTCGACAGCGGAAGTCCCGAGACGACTTACTTGGTGGTAAGGGAAACTGATGGTGACCGGATTTGGATTTTTGGCCATGTAGAGGCAAATAGCGAACTTGAGCTAGGCAGTTTTGTGAAAGCTGGCAGTGAATTGGGAACCATGTTCGCGTCATCAGGTGACCATTTGGCCCATTTACACCTGATGACATCCAAGAGTGCGGCTGCCCACGGAATAATTCCAACCCAAAAGCTCGTAAACGACGAGTGGGTAAATATCAATGGGAGTGAAGCACTTGACCTTAACGCTTCAGAATTCCCTGAAACAAATCTAAGGTTTGCTGGTACCTACAGCTGGCAATCGGAATTCACCGCGAGCGGTTGGTGGTCGTTTGGAATCTCTGAAGATGTTGAAAAACTGCTCGCATTGACGGACAGTCCCTTGCAGGCGTTCTTTGAAGAAAATCCGTTTTCAGCAGTTGAGCTAGGGATCGAAAGCCAGACACAGGAACAACGAAATCACTTTTTCGACGACTTAATTGAGATTGGAGGTGGACTCCCTGCCGAAGACAACGAGATAGTGACCGATGGTTTGGAGCAAGTAGAAAACTCCGCAGGCGATATTTTTGACGAGGGAAATTCACCAAACATCAGGGTGACCGGGCAAGAATGGAGTGGATCTGCCTTTGCGCCTTACGACTTGCTCCGAGTAGACGTGAATTACACTAACGATGGGCCGGGCGACACCGGACCGATCAATGTCGCGCTCTACATGTCCCAGGACGAGACCTTCACCGCAGATGAAATCGTGCATCAAGTTCGGTTTGAGGAAGGCGTGTTCGAGAACGGAACCCATAATGTCTGGTTCGAAACTTACTTGCCAGGCGCTGAAGGTGAATACCACATGCGCGTTACGATCGACGCAAGCGGTGAGATTGTCGAAAGCAACGAAAGCGACAACCATGCAACTACGGTCATCTCCATCGGTTCGGACGTTTCGGTCGGGAGTGACCAGCGGATTGTTTCGGCCACACTTTCGGAGAGCGAGATTCAGGCGGGTGAACGGCCTCAGTTTTCGGTCGACATTGAAAACACAGGCGCAGCCGGATCTGGCACTACGCAGCTTGCATACTACCGATCCACAACAACGAATTTCGCAGATGCCGTTTTCTTGGGAAACAGGTCAGTCAATGTCGAAGCCGGGGCTACACACACTGAAACATTGAGCCTGCCTGAAACTTGGACAAACGATCTGGCATCAGGGCAGACATACTATTTCTTCGCTGTCGCAAACGATGAACAAGCTGGAAGTGAAACTGACTTTTCTGATAACGTATCCGCTGCGGTCGCTCTTTCAATTGCGACGCAAGCTTCACAAGGCGATGGCGCTGACCTGATTGTCACAAACCAGCTATTGAATGGCGCTGTTGATGAAAATCTTTTCATGGTCTCATACCATATCCAAAACGTTGGAAACATTGAAACAAACCAGCGAGTCGAGCATAGTATATGGATTTCGCATGATGAACACTTTGATCCCAACCAAGACAGCTTGTTAGACGTCTACCAATCATCGTCAGGACAGATTGCGGCTAACGGTGTCAGTCGCGAGATGGTGACGGTTAATTACAACAGCTACCAAGACGATCCATTCTATATTTTCATCCTTGCTGACCGAGAAAATTTGATACCTGAACAAAATGAAAGCAACAACGTATCGGATGCCATTCTAGTTCAACCAGCGACTCAACCCGATCTTTTGAGTGACCAAGTCATTGTTTCCGTCGAGCTCTCAGAGTCAGAGATCGAAGCTGGCGAACGCCCGCAGCTTACCGTGGAAATAGAGAATACCGGTGGGGTCGGGTCAGGTACAACTCAGCTTGCGTATTATAGATCTGAGACATCGAACTTCTCCGACGCTGAATTTTTGGGTAACCGATCAGTAAACGTCGATGCTGGAGCCACACACACGGAGACCTTGAGTCTTCCTGAAACGTGGACGAGCAGCCTTACGGAAGGTCAAACATACTATCTTTTCGCTGTCGCCAACGATGAACAAGCTGGAAGCGAAATTGACTTTTCTGACAATATTTCTGTTCCTCTGGCTCTAGCCATAACGAACGGTGCAATCGTTGGAACTGACGGAAACGATACGCTTGAGGGTACAGACGGCGATGATTTCCTTGAAGGAGGGCGCGGTGACGATGTGTTAGTAGGTGGAGTGGGTGATGACACTTTGAACGGCGGCGATGGAAGTGACACTGCATCTTATGCTACCTCGGCCGGCCGTGTGGCGGTTTTCCTCGCACGGACACAGGATGTGGGGGGAAGTCAAGGCATAGACACTTTTATTAGTATTGAGAACGTTATTGGATCCGGTTTCAATGACCGCCTTGTCGGCGACGAAAAGGCTAATGTTCTGACTGGGGGCTTGGGAGACGATGTTCTGATAGGTAATGCCGGGAATGACATACTCAACGGCGGTAACGGGAACGACCTACTGACTGGCTCAGGAGGTAACGATGTGCTGAATGGCGGCGAAGGCGAGGATATCCTGAGCGGTTTGGGCGGAGCGGATATCCTGAACGGCGGTGCGGGCGATGACGAGGTCCTCGGCGGGCTAGGCTTGGATATCGTGAATGGCGGCACTGGTGAGGATGACATCTTCGGATTCTTCGGCGCTGATACCATCAATGGAGATGCCGGCGACGACAACATCCGCGCAGGCGGTTCGGGTGACATCGTGAATGGTGGTGACGGCAATGACCGGATGGTTGGCGCCAACGGCAAGGATACACTTTGGGGGGGGGCGGGCAACGACATTTACTTTGGCGGCTTCGGCACTGGAGGTGATGGACTACGCGATGTCTTCGTTTTCAAATCCGCGTCCAATGGCGGCGGCGGCTTCGACATTATCAAGGACTTCGAAAATAACATCGACAAGATTGACCTATCAGAAAGCGGGCACACGACATTTGTAGAAGTCCTTGCTGGAGCTACGCAAGTAGGTGCCAATGTACAGATCAATTTTGATTTTTCGGGGCTGTTGGTGATCGAAAATTTCAGCCTTACGGATTTTAACAGCGGCGATGTGTTATTTTGAGGTAAGATTTTCAAAAAGCAAATACAAAATGTGGCTTGCTGCTTGCTATATACATTTCACATCATGAACCTTATGCTTTATGTCAGCACTGTTGACCTATTTTGCAACTTTAGTCAATTTCTTTGGACCCCTGCCTCGACACGAACGACCCTAAGCCGCCATCCAGCCATTGGTTGCAATGCTGCATCCGCAGCCCGCATAACGGTCATTCGCCGCAACTGCGAAATCAATGAGTCGCTCGATGGCGGCTATGCGGACGAAGTTGCCGTTCCTTGGTCGAGCTTGAAGGTCTGCTTTGTTTTCAGTTCGATAGAATGCCACCACTTCGAGTTGCATCATGGAGGTGCTTCTCCATCAGGAAGTTGGTAATTTTTACACCAGCCCTCTCGACCTGCTGCTTGCAAACGACCTCCCAACCATGCTGCTCAAAAAGTCCTTTAACGAGATAGCTCGCTTGGGAATGAAGACGTGCAATGTCTGCGTTACGAGCCATCGCTTCGATCTGAGCGTAAAGACATCCGCCAATGCCTTGCCGCTGGTACTTTGGTGACACGAATGCAAGGTCTATGTAACCGTCATCGTCTAGCGTCATAAAGCCAACTGGCAGGCCATCCTTGCGCGCGACTACGGTTGCCTGAGAGGCCAGCCGCGACGCCCATTTTGGTCCCGAGGGTGGCTTTGGCATCCAAGCTCGTCGCTGCTCAAGGCTATAGAAGTCAACCGCTCCTTCACGCACTGCATCGTAAAATATGGCACCAAGGCGATCTGCTTCCGGAGCCTCGAAGCTGGCTAGTTCTATTGAGAAGTCCTGCATACCTAACCCCAGATGGAAACTTTATAGTATTATTGGGTATCAAAATCGCCATAGCAGACCTTCGCGCATGCTGCAGCATTGGTCTGCTATGGGCTCTTTCCTGCCATTCGCTGCGGTCGCGAACACTGTTTGGTCAAGTTTTGCACATCGATGGCGGCTATGCGGGACGAAGCGGTCTTTGATACCCAGGAGGCCAAGGTCCGCTTTCGAAAGCAGCGCTCGAATCCGATCATACAGCGCAATGCCGCACAACTTGACCGCCATCCAGTTTTCCATTGGCCATCTCGTCACGCGGGCACCAGATTGAGACGTCCGCCCCGTGTCGGAGCTACTTCCCAGTCCCAACGGGTTGGGTTTAGCTGGGACAGCTCTCGCCGTTGAGCGGCCAGATCGGAGCGACGGATTGTTTCCGCGATTTCTGCGCTTCCCTGATACCGTGAGCCGTGTTGAGCGTGTCTAGAAAGTCGGGCGGCACCGGAACGCTTCTGAAGACGATCTTGGACACACCAGAGGCATCCTTGCGTTTCTTGAGGCTGCGAATGGCAATGGAGCCACCTGACAGGTCCACTCGCGCCGGGGTGATCTCTAAAAGCTCAGATGGACGACAGCCGGTAAAGAGAAGCGTCTCACACAGGGTGCGGTCTCTCGCAGGCTTGCGCCGTGCCACAGCCCGGAAAGCGGTACGTTCTTCAGCGTTCAGATAGAGCCGATGTCCGGCAGTGTCGTAGAGGCGCATTTCACTCACATTTAACAGCATACCCAAATACTGTTAAGTCATGAAGCAAAGTTCTGTCCCCTGCCCTCTCGATCCACAGGCTGGCGGGGCGTTTAACACTATGAGGTATTGTATAAATGCACCTCCAGAGGATAGTCACAACATGGGCTGGTTTGATTTCTTTTCGTCGTTGTCAGGCCAAAACTCGATCAAGCACACCAAGAGTCCGTTCAGCGAGCGATTGGAGCATCGGGCGGCCGTCAGGAAAAGATAGCCAGCAACCTACTGCAAAGGCTTGTCCATGAAATTGAAAACGATGTTTGGGGCGGCTCAGATAATGTTTCCAACAAAGGCGAAGACTGGGAGTTAGATCAGTACGCTCGCTATCTTCGTGTGCTTCGGTCTGGTGGCTCTGGGTTGTCGAACCTGAGCCTAAAGGAAGCATTTTGCCAGAAATATCACGCTCATCTTACTCGCTTTTTGCGAGAAGGGCATAAGCTTCCTGACAAATCTTGGCGGCACTACATTCCATTTGAATGCGCGCATGACCGCAAACGTCTTTTGTGTATTGATCTCGACTTTCTGGCTAATTCTTCACGAAAGCAACTTCTTCAAGCATCTGGTCATTAACCACGCGTTGCCCGTTGACGCGGGCGTCTATGCTTAACATTATGGCTCATACTATTAAGCCTCACTCGAATAGGTTGAGTAATTTGACAACCACCACATGATGGAATCCTTTTGGAATATCCCTCCAGCAAAAGCGAACTTCTGCACAGTTCTGGGAAGATCAGGCATGGCCAAGTAACTTAGAAAAAACCAGACTCCGGCAAACCCGGCACTGTTCAATTACTATTACCAGGAGTGAATTCATATGGGCCAACTTTTGCAATTGAAGCGCGATGTATACGCAATACTGGATGCGTTCAATCTTCCACCGATCACTCGTAAAGCCCACTACGATCGAAACACATTTCAACCCGACACAATTGACTACCTAAATCTGATCACGGCGTTGAATTCCGATGGAACATATCGTTATGTTCAGGTTTCAGAAGCGAAATCTGCGTTACATCGGTTCGGGGACAAGAATGAGGATAACTCAAAGTGGGTTAGCTCCCTTGATGGTGCCGAAGAGTATGTTTATCGTTATCTTGGCACTGCTAGTCGTGGTCAGTTTGCGCAGCTAACAATGGATGCTGACGATGCGGATGCAGACACTTTCATTGTTCGCGATGACAGAAATGTCGGAACATACAACTATACTGGCGAACCAGTTGACCCAATACGTCATTTTGCTTTTGATATCCACCCGTGGATCCTCTGGGGAAACAGTGAGAGTGATGACGCTAATCCAAGCTGGACACGAGAGACGCGGCTGAACGAACTTCTCAAATCCCTTGGTCTTGGCGCTTACTCTTCGGTTGAAGGTTCCATCTCACAAATACTCGCTGCATATATCAACGAACCAGAAAGCAGAAATGCTTCGCAATTGAAAGTCTTTGGCAGTGGCGCTGACGATGTTTTTATTGGAACGGACACTGTCCAAAGATTCGTAGGGCGCAATGGAGTGGATACCGTTGACTACTCTGCCGCATCGGGGGCAGTCACAGTCTCGTTGGAACGACCAGCGGATCAGGGACAAGGCTTTGACGGCTGGGCTAGGGGCGATAGATTCTTTGGCATCGAAAACATTACAGGAACAGAATCAGGCGACATAATCATCGGAAATAGCGGTGAAAACACATTGATCGGCGGAGGTGGTAGGGACATAATAGCTGGCCGCGCTGGCGATGATATTATCGACGGTGGAGGAGGACGGAACGAAATTTACGGTAATCGTGGTGATGACACAATTATCGTTCATGAAAATTCGACTAGTGTTGACGGCGGGCAAGGCTTTGATGAAGTTGTTTCAGCGATGTCATCGCGCTTTTATGTTAAACATAACCTTTACCAAAACGTAGAAGTCTTCAGGCTAAACGATACCAACAGTTACTGGCAGGACCCAAAAGTAATCGTCGGCTCATACCAGTCGGAGACGATAGTTGGAAACCGTTGGGACAACGAACTCTACGGATTGGATTCGGGCGATGTTCTTATCGGTGGCGCAGGGAACGATTCATTAGAAGCAGGTCTGGGAAACGACACCTACGTCTTTACCGATGGCTGGGGCTTCGATGCAATTGACGAAGAAGGTGGCAGAGATACGCTTGAGTTTTTGGATAGAAATCTGAGCGATTTGCGCGTTGTTAGAGACATCGGAGTCAACTCTAATGCTCTTAGGATTTTAGACAAGACATCAGAAGATGGAGTCTACGTTTGGAGCCATTTCTCAAAGTTGACCAATCGAATCGAATTCCTGACCGCGAAAGATGGGACCGTTGACTTGCGCTTTGGCTTGGAGATGGAGGGGACCAACGGTAGCGATGGAATAGGCGGCACGATCCACGACGATTATTTACGGGGTAAGGGCGGTTCAGATACGCTGCGAGGAAATTCCGGCGATGATTTTCTTGAAGGTGGCCAAGGTGACGACCAGCTTGAGGGTTGGGAAGGTAACGATACATATGTTTTTCGCCCCGGCTTTGGCCATGATAGTATCTCAGAGGCGGGTAGATACCCAGGTGAGGTAGATAGTCCAGGGGACACAATAGCTTTCTGGGGTATCACACAGTCGCAGGTGAGAAGTTACCGGGATTTTCAAGGGCGACAGCACATCGAAATCATTGGAAATAGTGGCGGAGTTACCGACAGCATTTTTATACACAGTCAAAAATTCAACTATGGCGAAGGTTTGCTGGTTGAGTGGATGCAATTTGATGGCGGCGATCTAATACCAATCTTATAGCGCTTTCGGTGTGATGGGATTTTCTGCACAAAAACGCTTGGGCGGATATAACCGTGACGTAGGAATCAGGTCGAGGTTTTTTCCCAAATTCAAAAAATTGTGTGCCATTAGCGCAGGTTTGGCTGTGTATGGTCCATGTTTCATTCTCTATGCTTTCCAGCAAGATAGGGAAAATATTCTCAACCCGGTTTCGAATGTGTCTGACATACCAGAGAAAAAACCGATAAGTCCTTTTCTGTTAAATCTAACCCCTGTGCCTACCCCGTCTCATCGGGTAGTAAGTCCGCCCTGCCTCATTGTTCATGGCCGAACCTGGTAAGTGCCTGTTCTTCGAAACCGCCTTCGCTGATGGCCTTTAGGTGATCGCTATCTTGCTGGATCGAGCGAAATACTGAGGGTTGAACCTGTGGCCTCGGCGTAACGTTTGAGCGCATCAACAGAGACATTGATACCGCCTTCCATCTTCGCAATGCGCGACTGTGTGACCTGCATTTTTGCGGCCACCTCTGCCTGCGTCATACCCGCCTTCGCACGTGCCTTGATCAACTCACTGGCAACGGCAAACTCTGGCGCTAAAGCTTCATGTTCGGCCACAAATTCTGGATTCTTCATCCATTGTTTTTTGACATCATCAAAATCTATCATTTGATCTCCTCGGCTCGTTTCAGAGCCAGCTTGATTTCTTTGCGTGGCGTCTTCTGTGTCTTCTTTTTGAAGACCCTGACCACCACAACGCGCTTTGGCTTAGCAATCACGTATATCGCGCGGGAAATACCATCCCTGCCCTTCATGCGGATTTCCCAAAGACCTTTTTCAAGGTTCTTAACGTAAGGTTCTCGGATGTTCTGAAGCCCATGTTCCTTTATGAGATCAGAAATCCATGCAAACTTGGCTTGTTGATCTTTAGGTAGAGCGTTGAGTTCATCGAGAACGTCGGCGTTGAGTAATTCAATCTTCCACATGCTTATTCTATATATGTCATACTTTGCCGAGTTTTGCAAGGAAAAGTAACTTCCCACATCGAGAAACCATCGAGCAGCCCTTCAACAGGACTTAAAACGTACTGTCACGCCGCCTGATCGCCGAATAGACATGCTTGGGATATTGAGCAGCCCTATCTTCGGGAAAGTCTTGTGCGCGCATCAAACCCGAACAGGCGATAACATAGCTGCGGCTCTCTTTGGCAATAAACGCCGGAAAGTCTTGGGTGTTGTGCAACCCGCCCGGCCAGACCGATACGTGCAGACTTTCACCTTGGGCATAAAGCGCAGACCGCGCCAACGGCAACCAGTTTTCATAGCAGTTCAATCCCCCCACGCGAAACGGGCCAAGATCATGAACGCGCAAACCATGCCCATCTCCTTGCGCCCAAGCGAGGCGTTCTTCGTATGTCGGATGTAGCTTGCGGTGGACTGACTGGATGGTGCCAGCGTCGTCGATGTAGACCAGCGTACAGTATAGACTGTGCCCGCCACGATCCGGAGCGCGTTCCATCACACCAAGTTAGACAGCGATTTTGTGCTTCTTAGCAAGCTGGGCTACCCCGTTCAGGTCGCCACGTTCGATGACCACTCCTTGTTCGACGTAGCGTGCGTAGTGGTGCTTTTGGCGCGGATCATTGAAGCGTGCACCATCTGTGCGTTCAATCCAGAACGGATACCCCGGGCACAAGCGCTTCACCGAATGTGACCAACTTACAGGCCTGTGCTGCAGCCTGTTCAATAGACGCTTTGACCTTTGCCGATGTTGCAGCCCTGTCGAGCCATACAGGCGCAATTTGGGCGACCCCAACGGTCAAACGATTTTCGTCTCGGGCGTCTTTTAATTCCGGTGTGTGCAATACCTGCATGTTACTCTCCTTAGTGCGCAAATAGGGCTGCGCGGTCTGCGAAGCCTTTAAATTCAATTCCGTTTCCTGATGGGTCGCGCACAAACAGGGTCGCTTGCTCACCCGGTTCTCCTATCATCCGGCGTTTTGGGTGCATGATCCAATTGATTGAAGCATCTGCCTCCAGCTTGGCAGAAAGTGCATCGAATGCCTCCATATCCAAAACGACCCCAAAATGCGGGATCGGCACGGCATCCCCATCGACTGCCCCCATGCCGGTTGGCGTCTCTGACGTCTGCAGATGGGCTGACATCTGATGCCCGAACAAATCGAAATCCAGCCATTCACCGGCGCTCTCGCGTCCGGCCGCGCAGCCGAGCTTTTCAATGTAAAACTGACGTGTCGCAACGAGATCTGTGACGGGGAAGGCAAGGTGAAACGGGTGCATGTTTTTATCCTGTAAGCTTGGCGGTATTACCTTTACCGTTCTTTTCACGCATCAAACAGAAATCACAGCGCAAGAATACATGAGCCAAACGCATGCAAAATGACAGCCGCAAACTCGCGATCTTCGGGGCGCTCCCTGTTCTGGAAGCTGCGGTGCGCCATAACAGTTTCACGAAAGCTGCCCGAGAATTCGGCCTGACCCAAAGCGCGTTGTCGCGCCGCATTCAAGGACTAGAGCGCGATCTTGGTGTTGTCCTGTTTGCCCGGCGCGGGCGGTCCATCACGTTGACAGAAGACGGGGCGCGTTTGGCTGATGCGGCGCGCGCATCGCTTGAATTGCTCGAAAAGGCCCAGCATCAATCGGACGCAAGTCTAAGCGGCACCTTAACGGTGGGTGTGCTGCCGTCTCTAGCGAGCTGTTGGTTGATACCGCGCTTGTCCGCCTTTTGTGCTGATCACCCCGACCTTCAGGTTCGAGTTGAGACAATAGATGCGGATTTTCGAGATGATCACAAAGACCCGGTCACTTGGGACCCGTCGTCGCTGGATGTCGTTGTAACGCGCGGACGAGGCGGGTGGCGATCCCTTGTTGCGACCAAACTATTCGACGAGGCGATGATCGCCGTCAGATCGCCGGAATTTGATGCTCAGGTGCGCTTAGGACATTCAACAAGAACCGGAGCATGGCAGGCATACATTGACGAAACAGGCGTTGAGATAAACCTGTCCAGACCAGCGCTTGTCTTCGAACATTACTTCATGGTGCGGGAAGCTGTTAGGGTTGGGAATGGTGTTGGTTTACTGCCGTCCGTTCTAGTTGAGGGAGATCTCAAAACGGGTGAACTAATCGCTTGCGGACCACCAGCTTCTTCAGGTGCGGGCTACTATACTTTATCGACAGCCCGTAATGCCAAACGACCGACCACAGCGGCATTTGTCAATTGGTTGTCTACAGTGCAGCACAATGGGTCAACAATAGATAGCAGTCATTGGTGCAGCCGCAGCGAAAGGGCGGTTTGTCCCGCGTAACAGACATCCGTGCATACCGCAGCGAAGGTCCGGTTTCCGCCCTTTATGTCGATCGACACGAACGGCCCAAAGGAGACATTGACCGGCGTTCGCGACGCCGCAGTGCAGCTTCCGCGAAGCGGACGTTGGTTGATCCGGCAGCATTTGTGGGACACGGAGGTCTGAAACGCGGACGAAGCTGACTTTGACCTCGGATGGGCCAATGCCTGCTTTTAGAAACTCGGCATGTGGTCGCAACCGAAAGATCGGGGCTATGCTGAGGGGTTGCCGCCCGAAATACTCTCAAGCGCTTTGCCTACGGCCGTTAACGTCATGAGTGGATGTAGCCCAGCCATATCTCCGCGTTGAATCTCT
>JBDWAL010000039.1:0-4292 GCA_039978895.1 Aliishimia sp. | reverse complement strand
TCTTACAAAGAAGACGCTTTACTACCATTTCAAGAGCAAGGATGATTTGGTCGCTGCGTATCTCGCGTCGCGCGACCAGCCCAATCTAACACTCTTCAAAAAATGGTTTGATGAGGCCGATGGTGAACTGCCCGACAAAATCGAGGCAATTTTCCTGAACCTGGCCCAGTCCGCCCGTCACCCCAAATGGAAGGGCTGCGGCTTCCTGCGCACTGCTGCGGAGTTGGCAAACATGCCCGGCCACCCCGCCATGAAAGTTGGGGCTGCGCACAAAAAGAAGTTTGAAGCATGGCTTTTGGGTGAGTTCGAGGAGCGCAAAATAGAAGAGCCCCATGAACTGGCTAGGCATGTCGTTCTGCTTATGGATGGGGCGTTCTCAACTGTTCTTGTGCATCATGACCCCGAATACATTCTGTCTGCTGGACGCGCCGTGAAGAGTATGTTGGAAAATGTTTCCCGGTGATTGCTGGGCTTGACATAGTATTTACTTTGAAGCGGTCATTGGCGCGAGCGCAGCGAATGGCCTCAAAGTCCGTAGTGCAGACCTTCGGGCAATGTACAGCAAATGTCAGTTCCGAGCCCAACCCGGACCGTCAATTTTTATTGAATTGTGCAGGTGCGAATGTGTGGTGAGGGTCCGGTTTAACTCAGATGTGGCAAAAGCAGCCCTCAAGCCGATTTTTTGTTGGTCTTGTTTCAGAAAAGACCATCAGCGACGGACGTTTGGGCGTTGCTGTACTTTTGCCGTCTTTCTACTAAAAAAACTTCGTTTCTTCCACGCGACCCATGACAATCCACACATATCGCCCCCCGATCGCCGCCTGCTATTGGATGGGCGAGGCGTAATTGCGTAAACAAGTGGGGCGAACATGAAAAATTCTATCGCGCGCGTAGCCATAGCTACGGCGATGATCTCAACACCTATTGCGGCTGGCGCGGTGACATTCGTCGATACTGTCGGCATCGGCAATGTCGGAGAGACGCCGGATACCGGCGCGTTCCAATTCGACACAACCTTCAGCGCGTTCGACAGCGTCATTTTCAGGTTTGCAGGGGGCGAGCTTGGTTTCGCTGAGGATGTCAGATTGGTCCTCGGCGAACAAGATTTCTTTATCGGGACCGACTCTACACGTTTCAACGTCTCTTCTACCGTCACGAGAACACTGATATTGGAAGATGAAACGTTTGCAGACTTGAGCGACGGGTCCATCAACTTCGCAGTACGCGTGACCTCCAGAGGCAGTTTCGCAGGGCGGGCGACGAATGCCTCCGTGCGGCTGACCCTAGATGCGACAGAGGGGCCTGCAATTAGCGCGGTTCCCGTTCCGGCTGCTTTGCCGATGGCGTTAACAGCGTTTGGCATTCTGGGTTGGGCGACGCGGCGCAAGGCGAAGGCCTGATTGGGGTAGGATGGATGCCTGAATGTGTGCTAAATGCCTTCACACATCAATCACCTGCCTGTCCTGAATGACCTCTCACGCCGTCCTGATCATCGAAGACCGACCAGAGATCGCCACCCGCCTCAGCCGGGCGGTTGAGGCGACGGCGCGCCTGTCCCTGGCGGGGGTGGTGGGCACGCTGGATCAGGGGGTCGAGAAGCTTTTCGCCTTGAAACCCCGCGTTATGTTGGTCGATATCGGCTTGCCCGACGGGTCTGGCGTCGATGCGATCCGGGCGGCGGCTGAGGCGGACTGGGTAGTGGACAGCCTCGTCATCTCCATCTTCGGAGATGAGGCGCGAGTGGTCGAAGCGATTCAGGCGGGCGCGCGGGGCTATATCCTGAAAGGCGGCGATCTGGATCAGGTCGGCGCCGATGTTCTGTCGTTGTTGGATGGCGGCAGCCCAATCAGCCCGGCCATCGCGCGTCATGTTCTGAACCTGCTAACAACGGACCTGCCGGAGAGCGCCGCGCTTGAACAAGACATTCTAACCGCACGCGAGGCCGAAATCTTGCGTGCAATATCGCGCGGGTACAAGCGTCGCGAGATCGGCGAACAGTTGGGAATCAGCGCCGGTACCGTCGGCAACCACATCACCAGCATCTATCGTAAACTGAAGGTCAACACGAACATGCAGGCGGTTGTGCAGGCGACGCGTAAAGGTCTGCTTTGATGGCGCGCGAGACGCCGGCGCGGGTCGGGCTTGTGCGCGGCGGGCTGATCTGGGCTGGCGTAGTTGCCTGGATATTGGCGCTGTTTCTACTGCTGGTGCAGCTGGATGTCGCTCGTATCCATCCCATCGCTGGCGCGCAGATCATCACCGAGGTTACGCTTTGCGAAAGCCCGACCTGCGCGGCGGGTGGCCCGGCCCCTTTGCCTTATCTGACGCCTGAACGCTTCTTTGACGGTGTCGAAAGGCATCACTTGCGAGCGGAGTTAAACCTTGAACCGGCGCCGCCCGATTTGCAGGTGCTCTATATTCCGAAATTCTCGGACCATCTCAGCATCTGGATTAATGACGCGCAGGTTTATCAGGCTCAGGTCGAGAGCCGCCTCTGGAATGAACCGTTGCTGGTGGATGTCTCCCCCCAGATCCTGCGCGCTGGTGTTAATGTCCTGCGGATGGAGTTGACGGGGGTGGAGCCCAGCCGCCTTGACCTTCACCCATTTCTGATTGGCGATTACGCCGCGCTGAAAGGGGCATATGAAAGGCGCTTTCTGCTCGGCCCCGGCGCCACGCGCTTTATTTTGGGTATGGTTGCAACCCTGTCCATCGGGTGCTTCCTGGTTTGGCTAAATCGGCGGCGAGATCGGCATTATCTTTGGCTGAGCCTGTCCTGCGCAAGCGCCTGCGTGTTTCTGTGGCAGTCCGGCGTCGGGTTTCCGCTGAGCGGATACAAGATGTGGATGGTCGCGCACACGCTCGCGATCTCAGCCTATGTTCTGTTCATGCTGAAATTCATGCGTACGTTCCTTGAGGTTCAACTGACTTGGATAGAACGTGCGCATGGGGTTCTGCTGGTCATTGGCGCCGCTGTTATGCTTGCGACCCCGGTTGAGGTGATCTACGATGTCTCGCTGGCTGTGAATCTGGTCACCGCAGTTTCGGCAGTATCGACGGTCGTGATGATTTGGGAACACCGTAAATCCGTCACCACGGTCGATTTCTACATATTCTTCCCTATCTTATCGCTTGCCCTAATGCTGGCCTTTGATGGTCTGTTGTTATCGATCTCCAACCAGCCTGCGCGCAGCATGAACCTGCTGCATTTCATGCCGTTTATGACCTCGCTGGTCTGCTTTTGGCTCATCCTGTCCCAATTGATTCAAAGCCTGACCAAGCAAGAGGCGTTGGCCGCCACCCTGCAAGATACTGTGGATGAAAAAACGCGGGAGTTGGCCGCGAACTACGCCAAGTTGGCCAAGGTGGAAAAGGCAGAGGCTGTCCATCAGGAACGATCGCGCATCATGATGGAATTGCATGATGGGGTGGGCGGTCAGCTTGTCAGCACGCTCGCCTATATCGAGAACCACCATAAGGGCGATCCGACGCTCAGGTCTGCGTTAGAGGATGCGTTACGCGACCTAGCTTTGATGCTCGACAGTATCGAAAACGAAGGTGATCTGCCGACTCTGCTGGGCATGCTGCGCGTTCGACTTGACGGCCTGCTTTCAGCTCAAGGCATAACGCTGAACTGGCGGATCGAAGATGATCTCATCCTGCCTGACAGCAATCCGTCGGCAAACCTGCACGTCGCCCGCATAGCGCAAGAGGCAATCACCAACGCCATCAAGCATTCCGGGGCCAGGGCGATCACCGTGTCCGTCAATAAGGCATCAATCGCGGTGTCTGATGACGGCGCAGGATTTCACGTTTCAACGGCTCTGAGCGCCCCCGGTTCGGGTCGCGGGTTGGCAGGAATGAAACAGCGCGCCCTCAGCATCGGGTGCACTCTTGTCGTGAAGTCGGATGAGTCCGGCACGTCGGTTAAATTATCATCCCATTCTGAGAAAAATTAGAGAAATCTTGCAGTTTTCGAACGGTATTTTCGTTATGCAAATTGCGCCTGCCAAGCATACTAACCTCATCTAAATTCGGGTCAGCTCGACAGTATTGTAGGTCTGTCATTTTGTACTGCGGAGCAAGTTAGCGTTGCGTCTGCCTACTTCTTCAGTAATCCCCCCAATTTCAATGGGGCTCAGCCGTAGAATTCAGGCGGCTGTTTTCAGTTTCATGGCGGGTGTGATGCCGCCAATGCCCATGTTGGGTCGCTCGTTGTTGTAAGTCCAGAGCCATTCCGTTGCCTGGTCTTGCGCCTCCTCGATGGTTTCAAAGATATATTGGCCCAACCA
>JBDWAL010000038.1:0-5315 GCA_039978895.1 Aliishimia sp. | reverse complement strand
CAAAGTGCGCACGATCACAGCGACACATCTAATCCAGCATAGTAATCCATCGTCTGTCTCCCTTGTTCACTGCTATCCTGTGATCCTATGGAAGCTCGACCTCAAAACAGAGCGCTGCCCAATTACGCAGGCTATGGGCCGTTTGGAGCTGATCGCTTGAGCCGACTTAACACGGTTAGCCAGAGCTGAACGCATCCACAGGCCCTATGGCATTACCTTGGCTTGGGGGGAGCCTGTGATGATGGTGCCTCCGTGGCTGGTCATGGAGCCCAAGTAAGCCACTGGTTTGCCGTCGCAGGTGGAGATGGAGGAGCCCTTGATGATGGTGGCTCCGCAGGCTGTTTTGTCGCCCACGCGGGCCACTGCCAAGCCGTCGCATGTAGATTGGGGGCTGCCTTGGATAATGGTGGTGACCACTTTGCAGCGAGGGCAGACATGTTTGTCGGAGACGCGCGCGACCGGGAGCATTATTCTTCGCCTTTTTGTTTGATGCACTCTTCCACAAGGGGCAATCTGTCGTTTGCGGCACCTTGAAGGGTCGGGACCTGTGCGCCGCCGCCTCCGCCCATGGAGACCGCGCCTTTGAGGTTGATTTTAGCCGCCTCAAGCGTGATGCCGCCACTGTCGATCGTAATCTTGCCGCCCGGACCCTTCATCACCATTTTGTTGAACGCCATCAGGGTATGCGTCTTGGTGTTATTGGTAATCGAGTCATTCACATTCAGGGTATATTTGCCCTTCACCGCCTTGGTGAAATCAGTCCCTACATTGACGATATGGTCGGCATAAATATCCTGTTTGTGGATATTGCCCACCACATGCACATGGTCTTTGCCGTATTTTTCCTGTTGGTCGCGGCCAACTTGGTAGGTCACATCCTGCCCAATCGTTTCGCGCTGATCGCGGCCCACAGACATCGTTTCATCCTGTCCCACAGTCTGCACACGGTCGCGGCCAATCGTGTTGAACTCATCCCGGCCGATCGATTTGGTGCGATCATTTAGGATCTCAATCAGCTGGTCCTTTTGGCCATGCATATAGATTAGCTCTTGGTCTTTTTCGTCTTCAAACGTGAGTTCGTTAAAGCCAGCGCCTTGGTGGGTATCGGTCTTAAACACCGACTTCGTCTTATGGGCGGGCAAAGCGTAAGGGGGCTGATTGGCGCCATTGAAGACGCAGCCCGTCACCAGCGGTTTATCCGGGTCGCCTTCGAGGAATTCGACAACCACTTCCATGCCTATGCGGGGGATCACCATGCCGCCCCAGCCCTTGGAGGCCCAGTTTTGCGACACGCGGCAGCGCATCGAGATACTTCCGGTAAGGTCCCAATGGAAGCGAACAAGGATGCGGCCAAATTGATCGCAGTCGATTTCTCCGTCACCCACAACCACGGCCGTTTGGGGGCCTTGCACGACGGGGATATGGGTCTTGCGACGAGGGGCGAGGGGGGCGTCGATTGGGATCAGAACATACGTGGCCGAATAGGCATAACCATCAGAGTCCTGACCACCAGAGCCATAGCTATCCGAGACATAAGAGTGCTTCGCTTCAAGGCACAAGAATTCAGTGCTTTTATGGTCTTTCTTGTCGGGCTGGGGCAGCTCATCGCCCGTGCGCGTCACCCGCAAGCCCGCATGCAGGGACGTACAATCGCCCTTAGCGTAATGGCGGCGATCCTGACCACGTTCCTGATCCATGCGCAGGCGGGTAATCACATTGCCAACACCATCATCAAGATAATCGCCCGGGTAGTCATATGATTCGATCTGGCCCTGATCATACGCAGCGTCGCCCATATGATCCGTTTCAAGCACAGTATTGGGGCGTTTGAAGTTATAATCCGTCTGGCGCATCGCACCCACGGTTAGATTGCGTTCAGGGGACCAACCCCAGAAGTGCTCACCATCGGACTGGTGGTGGCCATCATAGCCATAATAGGGCCGGGTCGCGCCCTCGATCACATCATGTTGGTCGGTGGCATCCGTCAGCACAAGTGTGTGCGAGAACTGTTTGTGCACAAAGTGATACGAGATGCCGAAGCGTTCCATCTGACGCAGTGCAAAGGAGAGGTCGCTCTCACGGTATTGCACCGTGTATTCCAGTTCGGGGTAGCTGCGGGCCAAACGGTTTTCCAACGCCGGCTCGCCAAGGCCGGAATACGTGCCAAGCAGCTCTTCGAGGATCTGCACCACGCTCATGTCGTGGAAAATGCGTTGGTTGCGGCGATGACCGGCCAGCCAGAACCACGGTCGCACAGTCAAGTCATAGCGGATGCCGTTTTCGCCCGGGCCAATCCAGCGGGCTTGGGTGACGATCCCATCAAAAAAGTTGTTCTTCTGACCCTCTGCGGTCAATTCCACAGTGGCATGCGTGCCGACAAGCTGGTCGAAATTGATCGAGTCGTCGGTGGACAAGGCTTCGATATGGTATTCGAAGAGGGCGTTGACGTGATCCGTGCCATCAAAGCGTAAAAGGACCAACTTATCCTTGCCGAGTTTCGTGTGTAATTTGCCAAGACGGGAGTCTTGTTTAAAAATCGCATTCATACCGTTAGTCCTTTAACAACAGGGGACTTTCGTCAGAACTTAGCGGAGCCGGGCAGGGCAGGGAAGGGCGATTGTCGATTTGGCGCCTTGGTGTGGCGTGCATGTGCGGGGATTTGCCTATAGCGTATTTGGCTGGGGTTCAGGGGTGTTTTTCCCGGAGTGCGGGAAATCGGGCCTAATAAGGGATTTAGGGGCAAAATCGCCGACCCCAGCGCAGGGGTTCGCGCCGCGATAGGTCCAGAATTGGTTTCGATTTCTTTGTTTGATTTTCCGGCGTCACGCGCCATCGTCGACAGCAAGGCGTTATGTATCCGTAAGCGTCTGCGGTCAAAATTGGCGCATGGTCATAACAAAGACCTCTGCTCCGCGTCTGGAATAGATCAGCCTTTCACCCGCCAATATGGACATGGCATGGCGCACAGAGTGGCGATTTATGCTACGGCGTGCAGCAAGGGCAATTTGGCACCCTGATTGACACTCTTTCGGCGATGTCTTCGCGAAATGGCCTTTTGATGGCTGTCCGGGCAGGAATGGGCGGGTCATATCGTGAAAATATTTGATTGAGGGTTGGCAGGGAAGGTCTCGTGATGTAGCATTTGTCTAGTTGTATAGAGAGTGCGAAAGATATCTAGATGACTGTAAACGATCCACCAAAGCCAGACGGCACGCTTGGGAACACACACCTGGATGTTGTGTCGATCACGCCGTTTCTTAGCGCATGACAGGGCGCTTTATTGCAGTCGTTGGTCCATCTGGCGTTGGTAAGGACAGTTTGATGGAAGCCTTGGTTGCGTGTGACCCGCGCTTTGTTCTTGCGCGCCGTGTCATAACGCGTCCCATTGAAGCGGGCGGGGAAGCATATGACGGGGTGACGGATGCGGAATTTGAGACACGCAAAGGGGCAGGGGAGTTCGCGTTGAGTTGGCCCGCCCATGGATTGTCTTACGCCATCCCCGCTTCGGTCGACGCGCAATTGGCCAATGGGAAAGATGTTTTGGCGAACCTTTCACGTTCGAAATTGACCTGTGCTCACGCCCGGTTTGCGCGATTTGAGGTGATAAACCTGACAGCAACGCAGGGCATTTTAGCCAAGCGATTGGCCGCGCGTGGCCGCGAGACTGCAGCGCAGATCGAAACGCGGCTTGATCGGGTGACCCGGGCGCTGCCAACACATTTAACACTGCATTCCATCGACAATAGCGGGGCATTGTCGATGGCTGTAAACAGGGTCATCGCTTGTCTTTATTCGGCCCCAACATGAGTAAACACTTATTTTTAATTGCAGATGACCTCATCCGCTCAACCCGTGTGATTTTGACATGACAACACAAACGATTTTTGCAAACGCCCGCCTTGTTCTGAAGGATGAGGTCGTCCGAGGGTCCGTGCAAGTGACGGATGGTGTGATCGATGACATCGACACCGGAATATCAGTGCCCAAAGGGGCGATGGATCTGGACGGTGATTATCTGGCGCCGGGAATGGTTGAACTGCACACAGACAATCTGGAACGCCATCTGGCACCACGGCCTAAAGTGACTTGGCCGTACCGAGGGGCCATTCTTGCGCATGACCGAGAGTTGGCGGGAACAGGAATAACCACCGTATTTGATGCGATCCGGGTGGGGTCCATCGTATCGGGGCTGAACAAACGCATCGGCAAATATGCGCGCCAAATGGCCACCGAAATCCTTGATCTGCGTGAAAGAGACGTGCTGCGGATCAGCCATCATATTCATCTGCGCGCCGAAATCTGCTCTGAGACATTGATGGATGAGCTGGTAGAGTTCACAGCACAAGACCGGATCGGAATTGTCTCCATGATGGATCACACACCCGGTCAACGTCAATTTTCGGACCTTGCGAAGTTTGAAACCTATGTGCGCGGGAAATACAGTTATGGGGAACAGGAATTCCAGGATCATATGGCGTCCCTATATGAGATGCGAAACAAGTTTGGGGCCGATCATGAGGCAGGCGTTGTCGCGGCGGCAAAGCGGCTTGGGGCGACACTGGCCAGCCATGACGACACCACATCAGAACAAGTTGCGACCAGTCATGCGCACGGTGTGACAATGGCGGAATTTCCCACGACTGTTGAGGCTGCGAACGCCTGTCATGAGCTTGGGATTGCCACGATCATGGGCGCGCCAAACTTTATCCGTGGCGCGTCCCATTCGGGGAATGTTTCGGCGGCGGACTTGGCAGCACTGGATCGGTTGGACATCTTGTCATCAGATTATGTGCCTTCCGGTTTGCTGATGGCTGCAGTGCAACTTGGCACTCTTTGGGGGGATCTTGCGCGGGGAGTGTCCACTGTCACCCAGCGTCCAGCGGCGGCTGTCGGATTGAACGATCGCGGCACCCTTGCCATTGATCAAAGGGCGGACCTAATTCGGTTTGTTGTGTTAGACGACACGCCGGTTTTGCAGGAAACTTGGTGTGCGGGTCGGCGGGTGTTTTGAACATTTGTTAGATTGGCCTTTGGCTGGCTGGTGTCATGTTCAGGTCAACAGCGCGTTTAATTGCGCTTGATCTCCCTAAAGGTCGTCGACTTGTGACGCTTCGGAACACGCGCCATCTCGATGACAGGGACTTTCGCGTGCCACCAGTCTTCGATCCTGCGGCGTTTTTGCATGCTTAGTTGCGTGTAAACGGTTCCCATGCGATGTTCTCCTCATTAGATAACTCATTGTTTCCTAATAGGAGTCACACTTCAACGTAGCGCGCACCGGCTACAATGTGTGTAAACGCTATTCAGAAATGTCA
>JBDWAL010000037.1:0-8638 GCA_039978895.1 Aliishimia sp. | reverse complement strand
GTCAGGCCAAAATGCGCGCCAACAGTCCGTGACCGTTTGAAGCGCGTCGGATCATCGACAGCCGCTTTGAAGGTAAGTGCCGCAATCTGGCCAACGCCTGGGACCGTCATCATCCGCATGCAAACCTGATCTTGACTGGCGACGCGTTTGACGCGCCGGTCCAGGGCAAGATAGTTTTTGTATATCGCGACACGCGCGTCCAGCAGCGGCAGCATTGCCGGAGACAATACCTCATCGGCTGCGATCAAAGGGCGCACGAGGTCATCGAAACTGCCATGCTGGACAGTTTTTGGCAGGCGCAGTCCGAATATCTTCAGTAACCCGCGCACCTCGTTTGCCAGATCAATGGTTTTGTTGAGCAGGGCTTTGCGGCAGCTCAACAGAGCACGTACGTTGTGTGCTTCACGGCTTTTCATATGAACCGGGCTAAACCAACCTGTTCGCAATATTTGCACAATCCCTCGGGCATCGTTCTTATCTGTCTTGTTGGGCATCGCGGATAGTGCAGCGCTGACCTGCCGGGCTTCCATGCAGACAACGTCAAAACCGTCGTTGGTTAATCCATAAAACAGATGTTGGCTCATCGTGCCCGCTTCAAAGCCGATCCGTTCAATAGGATGTGCAAACTCACCAAGGTACCTGGTGATATCGCTGATCTCGCATGGCAGCTCTCGTTCAAGAAGCACCTTTCCTTTGCCATCAACAATGCAAAGCGCACAGGATCGAAGCGATACGTCTATTCCAGCAAAATATTCCATCTTTTTTCTCCCTTGTTCACAGTCATCCTGTGATCTTATCGAGAGCTTGACCTCAGAACAGAGGGTAGCCCAATTACGCATGCTTTGGGCCGTGAACGACGACGCAACCTCGTCAGATCTGCCGTGATGCTGCAAAGCGGAGAATGACAGCAATGAGCCCGACCCGGCCATTGTGGTTGTATGCCGCGCGCGCTCGCAGCGCGGGAAATGCGGTAAGAGTGCATTTTATCATGCCGCCGCGCAGCGGGAAAAGCGGCCATTCACGCTAAATCTTGCCCAACGGATGCGGAGTAGTCCTCCGCTTAAGCCGCCCGAGGCAAAGATTTCAATGCGTTAGGCGGCGACTCATGGCTCGGATTACTTCGAAAGCGTTATAGGTCAATAATGCCCCCAATCAGGCGGCATTATGTCATGTCGATTCCAGAGCCTAGTAACCGCTCCATTGTTACCGCAGTGACTGAGCCTTAATTAGGCTGACGAGGTCGGCGTCATCGACGAAGTCATGAAGGAATTTATGCCAGGTTTTGGCGGTGATACGAGCAGCTCTGATCATGTCTTTCAATTCTTCCATACCGTCATATACGCTAACGATGTTGCCATCGGTGAGGTTGTCGTCGTTGGCGATGATAGTTTCGAGAAGCTCAACATCCTCGCACAACATTTTGGCGACGTAGTCGAAGGTGCAGACATAGGTCACTGCAGCCATCAGGCAGCCGGTTGACTTTATGATCGTGGATGCGGTCGAGAATGTCAGCAAGATAGGCCTGTGGGTCGAGACCGTTGAGCTGGGCCGTTTCAATAACCGTTATCGCGTGCTCGGCTGGATTGTTGTCGATCGCGACGCCCCCATACGACAGGAACAGGCTGAATGCCTCCTGACGGCTCAGACCATATCTAAACGCCTTAGCCAGATCGCTCTTGCCCGGAATGCGCTGGAGCTGCTGTTCGGACAAAACAAAGAAGTTCGCGACCTTTACCGAGCTCAACTTTTGCCGCGCCGCATGGCGGACGTCAGCGAGCTGGCCGTTGAGGTCGCGTTCGATGTCGTAGAGCTTGCCGATCCGATCGAGCGGCTCACGGGCGATCTCGGACTTGTTCGACACCCAAAAATCGTGGAAGTCGCGCCATAGGTGCACACAGCAAGCCGCTTCGCAAACGCGGCACGCCATTGGCTTCCGGCCAGTAGAGTTTAGCATAGGCTTTGTAACCGTTCGCTTGAAGGATGCCACGGGCTTTAGCCAGGTGGCTTAGAACGTGCTCCTCCTTCCAGTTGGGCGCAAACCGATAGACGGCACCGGGTGGAGATGATCCTGCCCAAGGGCGCTGATCACGCACATAGGCTCAGATCCGGCCTAGTCTGACTCGTTTGCCAAACCCCTTGTCGCGCCATGAGCGATCCAACACACGGATCGACGTGTCATCCGCGTGCAGCAAATCGCTGCCCATGATGTCCGCCTCAATGCGCTCAATCAGCGGCGGCAAGGTCTTCATTGCGCGACCACACCAGCCGACAAGTGTACTTTCTGGGATGTTGGCCCCCATGCGTTCAAATATCTCGTGCTGGAGATAGAGGGGAAGGTGATCCGCTGCCTGGCAGCGTATGTTTACATGCGCGAGAAGGGTCGAACGTTGACACCAGCACATGCGCCAGCAGGTTTGGCCCTGCCATGCTGCCTGGGATTGGACGAGCGTGTGCCGGTTCCTGCACCATTCGTTCGCAACGACTGCAAGATTTCTTGATGCGAGCGATCTGCACAACCTTCATCTGCGCCGCAATCATGTCGAGGAGTTCGCGACATCCTCGCCTAGTCGCACCAGAGGTGCGCATAAGATCACATGCCTTTGGCGTGACACCTAAATCGCCGCCACAATTGGGACAGCATGTGTCAGGATCAAGCTCCCGTCTTTCACGCAGGGTCGCATCAGACACACGTGGAAGACGGCGCAAAGCGGGCGCTGAAGATTCATCAGCCGCCCGTTCGTCCTGCCCTTCCTCATATCCGTAACGCCGCAAGCGGCCACAGATATTTCTTCTTCAACTGATGATGCCATCGGTAAATCTGCTGCCGGGTCACATCGCACCGATGCGTAACCTGAGTTGCCGTTGCCCCATCAATTCCGACAGACGAAACGATCGAGAGCTAGTCTTCATCACTCCATCGCCGCCGCCGCTCAAGACCCAGAACCTCGCCCCGCATGACACCCTCCACCTAAGGCACGTCACGAACGACGTCGCTATGCACGTGTCTTAAATCATCGCGCAGAAATCAGGTAGGCGGTGCCAATCGGGCGGTGACAGAGTCTATATAACCGCGAATGAAAGCTGGTAGTCATAGATCCCAGCGTCTTCATCATATGTGTTTACAGGGGTCTGAATAGCATCGTTCTGATCGCCCTGAATGGCGTGCGCGCCGAGGCTGAGCGTATAGTTGTGCCCAACGATCAAGTCGCCAACTGGGTTGATCGTAAGCGTTGAACCGCTGATATCAATCTCATCCGATTGTATGCTCCCGAAACGGTCAGACGCTTCATACACTGTGGTGGTGCCTGAAGTCACATCCGTAAGATAGATTGAGCTTTCAATGGTTCCACTTATGTTGGCGGTGGCCATATAATCGTTAAAGTTCAGGACGATGTCATCACCGGCTTGCAAATCGCCGCTGCCGTCCACACTGGTTGAAATCACACGGATTTCTTCCGTGACTGAAATGGTGTGGGTTCTTTCGCTGCCCAAAATGCCTTGCCCTTCGCTGCCGGACATGCCGTCAACATCCAACCAAACAGTCGTGTTACCGTCGAACCCGAACATGTCATTGATGCGGAAGGTATAGGTGCTGCCATCAACTGCGGTAAAGTCAGAGAGTGTGTAACTGGGATTGAGGTCTTGAAGGTTGACCATGATGTCTTCGAGGCCAAAGCCTGTTACTGCCTCGGAGAATGTGACGGTGTACGTTCCATAATCTTGTGCCAAAGTTGTTGAATCTGCGCTGATATCAACGGTGATCGGGTCCAGGACGGCGGCTAAATCATCAGTGATTCCGGCAATCGTTGGCACATGCGTGGTCTCTGGATAGGGGATATTTGGATTGCCGAAAACATCAACATATACATTTGAACCCCCAGGTTCACTGGGGGGAAGCCGAAACACGCGTGTGTTCAACTCGCCAAGGTTTCCCGCTGTGACGTCAGCAAATCCAAGGGCTTGGTATTGATCGACCGAAAAGGATTTGCTCCAGATGGCTGTTGCCCAATCTGATCGCTCGGCTTTGGTATCGACAGCGTCGAAATCCAGGCGATCATAGATGTCGTTCAGCAGTGTCGGAATGGTCGCTTGTGCTGTCAGGTCAGCTGACCAGTTTTGTGGATTGTAGGCGGCACCAAAGACATCTGTTGTCACGGTGTCAGCGTTCAGGGCAGTGCCTGCATTTGCGGTCCCATCGGCCAATGCATAAAGTGCTGTATAAAAGTCGGCCTTGTCCTGGGCGATTTCTATGGTCTTGGTATACAGGCCAAAGAATTCGGTCTCAAAAGCGGCAAGTGTGTCCGCTGTCAGATTGGTCAGACCAAGAGCGTGCCAAGTATCCAACTCTGCCGTGCCCGCATCAACGACCTCCGCATAGACGAAATTGCGCCAGCCCAATAGCGTGGCGGCCTCTATTTCATCCAAGGTGGGGCTGTCAGGGTCGGCATAATTGTGACTAAGGTAAACCTGCGCTTGAATGCTATCATTGAGGCCGCTGTCGTAACTATTGTTATATGGGCTTGTTACAAACTGGCTAAATCCATCCAGATCCAGGATACTGAATTTCTGACGCAGAACCTGAAAAGGAAGGTCGCTCGGACTAACTTGGTTTGGTAGGTCAGCAATGAATGCCTGCGTGATTTGGGTATCGACGATGGTGTGAATCTCTTGATCGGTTGGTGCTGCGGGATCGGCATAGTTGCTGGCATCAATAAGCGCAGGCATGATCGTACCCGCCCAACTATTGTTCACAAGAGTTTTGTAGAGACCGGCATTATCGGCAAGATTGCGCAGATCACTTATCGTGACCGGCACCGCATTTTGATTGCCCGCGATATCCTCGACCAGCTCAATCATAGAGGCGCGATAGGCGTCGCGGTCTTGATCGACGCCACGGATGATGTTGACCACGTGCTCAAGATCAACGGTTTCGGGCGTAACTGCCGCAATATAGGAGTCAATTGCAGCCTGATGATAGCTCAAGTCGTCGGGGTTGATCGTATCTGACAGCACCGACAGTTGTGCCGCGGTGACCAGTTCCGCATTTGCATTGCCGTCATGGTCCTCAAATAGCTCTGCCACCACGGCGTCAATTTCCGCATTTGCTGCATCAATTAGGCCTTGCACCTCTGCCAGTGTGGGGTTTGCCGGGTCCGCATAGTTGGTCTCATCCAATATCCGTGACAGGTAGTTCTCCCGGAAATCATTAGCCAATCCCGGAACCAGGTCTTCCAGATTGGTTTGGTCAAAGCGATAGAGGAAGGATGTCGCATCAGGGCCTGTAAAGTGATACCCCAGAACAGTAAGTTGCTGGTCCTGCGAAACCTCAAGATTGATGTCGTCAACGACCGCTTGCATTTCGCTGACAAGCGGTGCGTTTGCGTCGGCATACTGGGCCGGATCCGCCAGCGCATCGAGGTAGAGGTCCAGATTTGCGGTTTGGGCATTGTCAATCACACGCTGCAATTGATCCGCTTCCAGGTGCATACCGTCCTGATTACCGCTCATATCCTCGATCAGGCTGGCCTGAACAAGCTGCGCGTTCACCTGATCAACAATCGCCTGGACTTCTGCCGCGGTGGGGTTGGCGGTGTCCGCAAAATTGGTGCCGTCGTGCAACGCGGTCAAGTAAGATGAAAGCAGATCGGGATCTGTGTTTTCAGCGGCCATTCTGACAAAATCACCGGTGAAACCCGTGCTGACTTGTTGTGTCAAATCATCGGCCAGTGCTGCCAATGCTTGTGTCTCATTCACCTGATCGATGGCGTCGAACAAACTATTGTAACTGTCAGAACCGCCACCACTTAAATAGTAATTCCCGCTTGCGAGCGTCGTTTGATACTCAGATAGCCAATCGGCATTGATTTCTGGTGATACGCTTTGGAGTTGAGCAAGGCTTACCAGATTGCCATTGGCGTTACCTGCGACATCCTCCTGGATTTCAGCAACCACCGCCGGCATGCTATTGAAGTGATCAATCGCGGCTTGCGCTTCGGCCAGTGTTGGATGGAGTGTGTCGACATAATTGCCCTCGTTACGCAGGATGCCCTCATATGCATATTGCAAACTATTATCGATACGCGCCAAAACAGGTGCAAGATCATTGCCGTAGTTAAAGGCTGCGCCGTCAATCTGGTTGATCGAGGCGGCCAGCTCGTCAAGCGCATCCAGCGCAGTATCGACAGCGGTGGTGCCATCCATCACACGGTGAAAGACGTATTGTTCCAGATTGCCGTTGTATCGGTCCGCATCAAAAATCTGTTCCCGGTAAAAGTCGGCGTTTTCTGCCGTTACCTGATCGCTCAGGGCCTGCAAATCTGCCAAAGCAAACGTCGAGGCATCAGCATTACCGTTCAGGACATCCATGATCCGGTCGAAAATTGGCGCCAAAACTTGATTGCCAGTGTCAATGACCGCTTGGACCTCAACAAAGGTGGGCGCGTTGGGGTCCGAATAATGTGAAGGATCCAACACCATTGTGGCGTACCAACCTTCGAAGTCGGTTACTTCGTTAACTAGCCCTGCGCGCAGCAGCGCGAAGTCGAACGAAACCTCATTGAAGTGATCCATCGCTGCGGGATCGCCGCTTGTTCGCAGCGCAATTTCTGCAAGGCCACGAAAGGCAACATCGACGTTAGAAACAGTAGTGGCAATGGCAAAGTCCCCCAAAATGTAGCCTGGGCTATCGAGGTTGTAGTTAGTTGTCGCAAACACTCTGTCGGTAAAGGCCTGTAGTGATTCAGGTGGCGCGTGCGCGGTCACGGCTTGCATATCGGCCAGCGAGATCGTGCCCTGTGGTTCGCCGTCGATCAATGTGGCAGTGACCGACGCCAAGATCCGGTCCATTGCTGAATTGACCGTTTGAAGAACCGCCCTTACCTCTGCAGCTGTCGGTGCGGCAATATCGGCATAATTATTACTGTCAAAGATAACATTGGAATACTGAGCCTCAAATTCAGGCGCTGATCCCTCAACAATTTCAGAGAACGTGCGAAGAATGCCGCTGTTAGGATAATCGCTCGCCAATTCTGTCGCAAGTGTCGGCAAAATCGAGACAAGGATGACCTCGTTGACGGCAAATATGACAGCTTGAACCTCCTCCTCTGTCGGGTTTTCTGCGTCCGCGTAGTTATTCGAATCCAGAAGTTCAGCCTGATAATCATTCCAGTAATCATTGCTCAGGTACTCAAAACCAGCCTGAGTTAGCTGCCAAGAAGCGACATGATTGTTGTCAGCGTTGCCTGCGATATCCTCTGCCAAAGCGGCCAAAACCGCGTCGATTCCACTTGAACCTGGACCGCCGGGGTTTGGGCCGCCGGAGTTTGAACCATAAGTTCCGGCATTTACCTGAATTACCAAATCGCTAATCTGGTAGGCATTGGGGGTGCCATACCATGGGGTTACGGGGTCTAAAACCGCGGCCAGATAGTCGTCCATTTTGTCTGGCTCGACGCCGGTCGTTAGAGCGGTTAGATCCTCGACGCTAAAATCGCTTGTCGGCGTTGTTCCGGCAATGACGGATGTAAGCTTGGTCAGTACCAGACCAACTGCCGTGCTAGAGGCTTGAATGGCAGCGGTGACTTCTTCCTCGGTCGGGTTCGCCGGATCTGCGTAATGTGTTGGATCAATGATGCTTTGGACAAATTGGTCAGAATTCCCATTATTGAAAGGGTAGGAAATGGCAAAGAGATCGGACACCATCACCAGTTGCCCGTTGCTGTTGCCTGCAATATCTTCGGCTATTTCTGCCAGGGTATTTGCTACACCAATAGATTTTATCTCAGCGCTAATGGCGACAATTTCAGCAATTGTGGGCTGGCTTGGGTCAGCGTAGTTAGACGGGTCAATGAGTGCGTCGCGAAAGTCTGGAATATTGTTGAAGATGTATTGCCCGAATTCGGGTGCGAAATTTACATATGGCTGGGGATCAAAGGCAGAGGCATCACCCCCAGCTATAAGATCGGCAAGCGCTTGTAACTGCGTTTCAACATAAGCCTCGCTTTGTGCTACAATTTGATCCTGTACTTCGGCAAGAGTTGGATTGCCCGGGTCGGCATAAAGTGTCCCATCCAAAAGACCGGCTGCATAGTCGATTTGAAGGGTATCGCCAGGAGATAGCAGGTAAACTTCGAATCCACCGAATGGCATGCCATTGGCATCGCCGGCGATGTCTTCAGCCAATTCAGCGAGCGCGGAATTCAAGATATTTGGGACGTTCTCGACAATGGTTTGAATTTCCGAAGTCGTGGGGTTGGTTCGGTCTGCATACATCCCGGAACGGAGTCCGAACTCGTAAGCATATGGCGTCGAAACATCGGCATTCGGGAACAGCGTGCCAATGGCACTTATCATTTCGTCTCTATCACCTGGCCCGTTGGCGCTGAGGAACTCTTGAATAGCTGCAAGAGCCTCTGTTTCGCTGAACGGTTGCGATGCGCCACCGTCGCCGCCACCGCCAAGGCTCACTTGCTCCGCGATGACCTCCAACAGTTCTGTCGTGCTGGTCAGGCCTTGGGTGCCTTGGCTGGCCGTTTCGATGGCGATACGCAGGCTATCGAGGTTTTCTGCCGTCACCCCTTGCGCGCCAAGCGCAGTCAGTTGTCCTGCGGTCAGTGCGAGGAGTTGTGCGGTGCTCAGG
>JBDWAL010000036.1:0-255215 GCA_039978895.1 Aliishimia sp. | reverse complement strand
GGCCGCTGAATTGGACGCCAATCCGCAATTTCGCGACCTCACCGGCAATATCGTCTTCGCGGGCTTCACTGCCCCCAAGGTCGCGTGGGTCCGCAACAATGTGCCCGCCTTATTTGACAGGCTTGCGAAGGTTCTGCTGCCCAAAGATTATCTGCGCCTTGTCCTGACTGGCGAGCATGTAGCCGAGATGTCGGATGCCGCAGGAACAAGTTGGCTGGATGTGCAAAAGCGCGACTGGTCGGATGATCTGCTGGCCGCGACAGGGCTAGATCGCAGCCACATGCCGAACCTTGTTGAAGGCTCGGACATCTCGGGCACTCTGCGCGACACATTGGCTGACGATTGGGGCCTGCCTCACGGCGTGGTCATAGCTGGCGGAGGTGGCGACAACGCCGCCAGCGCAATTGGGGCTGGGGTTGTGGCGAAAGGCGACGCCTTCGTATCGCTTGGAACTTCGGGTGTGCTTTTTGCGGCCTCCGACGCCTATCAACCTGATGCGGCCAGCGCCGTGCACACGTTTTGCCATGCCCTGCCTGACACATGGCACCAGATGGGCGTCATCCTTGCCGCCACCGACGCGCTGCAATGGCTGTCCCGCCTGACGGGCCAAAGTGCGGCTGAACTCACGCAGGACTTAGGTGAGCTACAAGCACCATCGCGCACCTTGTTCCTGCCGTATCTGGGAGGCGAGCGCACACCTCACAACAACGCGGATATGCGCGGGCAGTTCCTGCATCTCGACCATGCTACGGATGCAAAGCAAGCTGCGCGATCGGTGTTGGAAGGTGTCGCCTTTGCCTTCGCAGACTGTCAGGCCGCGTTGCGCTCCACCGGCACAACAATTGAATCCGCACTCGCATTGGGCGGCGGGGCAAAATCCGACTATTGGCTGCAAACAATCGCGACCACCTTGGACATTCCATTGATGCTGCCGGCGGCTGGCGACTTTGGCGCAGCCTTGGGTGCTGCCCGCCTTGGCATGATGGCGGCGAGCGGCGCGGGCCGCGAAGTCGCAACCATGCCCGAGATTGAAAAGACCGTGGCCCCCGACACTGCCCTTACCTCTGCGTTTGCCGAGACCCACGCGCGATACCGCGACGCCTACACCCTTCTAAAGGACATCTAACATGACCGATTTCTTCAAAGGCATTCCTGCTATCAAATTTGAAGGCGTAGATAGCGACAATGATTTCGCCTTCCGCCATTACGACGCCGATGAGTTGGTCATCGGAAAACCAATGAAGGATCATCTGCGTTTCGCGGCGGCCTATTGGCATTCCTTTGCCTGGCCGGGCGGTGATCCTTTTGGTGGGCAGACGTTTGATCGACCATGGTTTGGCGACACAATGGAGCTGGCCAAACTAAAGGCCGATGTAGCGTTCGAGATGTTTCAAATCTTGAACGTGCCCTACTTTTGTTTTCACGATGCAGATGTGCGCCCCGAGGGGGCTAACTTCGCCGAAAACACACGCAACCTAGAGGAGATCGTCGACTACTTTGGCGAAAAGATGGACGCCACAGGCACCAAGCTTCTTTGGGGAACGGCGAACCTATTTTCGCACAGCCGCTTCATGTCTGGTGCCGCGACGAACCCCGACCCAGACGTGTTCGCATTCTCTGCCGCGACGATCAAAACCTGCTTGGATGCCACCATCAAACTGGGCGGCGAGAATTACGTCCTTTGGGGCGGGCGTGAAGGGTATGAGACCTTGCTAAACACCGACATGGGACGCGAGCGCCAGCAGGCGGGCCGCATGTTGCAAATGGTCGTCGATTACAAACACAAGATGGGCTTCAAAGGCGCGATCTTGATTGAACCCAAACCGCAAGAACCGACCAAGCACCAATACGACTACGACGTGGCCACCGTGTACGGATTCCTTAAGGACTTCGGACTTGAGGGCGAGGTTCAAGTCAATATTGAGCAAGGCCATGCGATCTTGGCGGGCCATTCATTTGAGCACGAACTCGCACTTGCCCGCGAGTTGGGCATCTTCGGCTCCATCGACATGAACCGGAACGACTACCAGTCAGGCTGGGACACAGATCAGTTCCCCAACAATGTGCCTGAAATGACATTGGCCTACTACGAAGTATTGCGCGCAGGTGGGTTCACAACGGGTGGGACAAATTTTGATGCCAAATTACGCCGCCAGTCTTTGGATTCCGAAGACTTAATCCTGGCCCATGTCGGCGGCATGGACGCCTGTGCTGCCGGATTAAAGGCTGCGGCGGCGATGCTAGAGGGCGGCAAGCTGGAGGCCGGCAGAGAGGCCCGTTACGCGGGCTGGGGCACAACTGAGGGTCAAGCACTGCTATCGAGCGATCTTGGAGCCGTGCACGACCGTGTTGTCGCCGAAGGCATCAACCCCAAACCCCGCTCAGGCCGACAAGAACGCCTAGAGAACTTGGTGAACCGGTTTCTTTAAGACTTCGCCATAAGGGGACCACAACAATTCCCCCTTATGGCGATGTTCACCAAGCGGCATAATTTACACGCCTTCTGGGATCGTGCTTTCGAGATGCCAGATCTTCGACACGATCTGCCATCCGTCTGCACCAAGCACGAAACCCAGATGGTCAACGAACACGCTTTGATGGGCGCGAATCCGGATTTTGACCGTCGCACTTATCGGGGACAGAAAGTCGACCATCAGAACTTCGGCCTCGCGGTCCTGTCCCTTGCTTGCAGGCGACACGCGCCCCGCCACATCGCGGCTAAAGCTATCAATAGGCTCCACAAAAACTACCCCATTGTCTGCATCAAATAAACTGGATTGCGGGTGGAACACGGCGTTCAGCTTTTCAGTATCGCAATCGTGGATCGCGTCAAAGTAAGTCTCAATTGCGCCCAACAGGTCAGCTTGGATAGTCATCGTTATATCTCCGTTTCAATGTGATGCCCAAGACTTGCCATCTGCTGGGAATTCGCGATACTGGCAAAATTGACAACATGCGGTCGGATTTTGCCAAGATGCCAAAAATAGCCCCCTCTTCCCAGAAGAACCCCTTGGTTTGCGCCATCGCCTATGACGGGTTGTGCACATTTGAGTTCGGAATTGCCGTGGAGCTGTTCGCCTTGCCTCGACCCGAATTTGAGAACTGGTACCGCTTCGCGACTGTGAAGGCCGAAGCTGGTCCAATTCGTGCCGTCGGGGGCATCACCGTAGATGCGCAGGAGAACCTCGACCTGCTACAAGAGGCCAGCCTGATTATCGTCCCAGGTTGGCGCGGCGCTGACACTCCTGTCCCTGATGAGCTGTGCTCGGCCCTGCGAGCCGCTTATGACAACGGCGCGCGGATTGCTTCCATCTGTTCCGGCGTGTTTGTTCTGGCTGCCGCCGGCTTACTGGATGGGAAAAACGCGACAACACATTGGCGCTACACTGAAGCACTTGCGCAGCGGTATCCAGACGTGACCGTAGATCCGGACGTGCTTTTTGTAGAGGGCGAGCGCGTGTACACCTCTGCAGGATCGGCTGCGGGGCTAGACCTTGGGCTGCACATCATCCGGCAAGATTTCGGCGCGCAGGTGGCAGCGACTGTTGCGCGCCGGCTGGTGTTGCCCGCGCAACGAGATGGCGGTCAACGGCAGTTCGTACCACGACCACAACCAAAAGCACGGGTTGGATCGGGACTGGCCGCACTGCAAGACCGCATACGCGCATCAATTGACGAGGACTGGCCGATGGAACGCATGGCAAAAGCCGCCGCCACGAGCGGACGGACATTGGCACGGCGTTTCCACGAGGAAGCCGGAACGACCCCGCTAAACTGGCTCAAGATGGAACGCGTGTCTCGCGCTGCTGAGCTGCTGGAAAACAGCACAATTCCGTTGTCAGATGTCTGGGACGTTTGCGGATTTGGCTCAGCAGAAACGTTCCGCCGCGAGTTTCGAAAAACGATGGGGGTGCCGCCCCTTCGGTACCGCGAACGCTTAGGAGCGGTCTAAACCTAATTGAAGGTGATCAGGAACGCATAATTGTTCCTTCTTGGCAGCATAAACACTCCGTCAAACGCCAATGAAAAAGCCGCCATCCGTCATGTGATGCTCAGCTAGCCGCTAAGCCGGCGAAGCTGCCGTTCGCCTTCAATTCATCAATGTCAGTTTCCTAATCCTGATCTACCATTAGCCCAACTTTGCGCGCTCCGGTGATGATGTCACTGGCGATATAGTGCCCGAGCGCCCGCAGCTCGGAATCGGGAGCGACAATATCAGGGACCTGAACTGTAATGAGGCCTGCCGCATGTGCTGCGCGGACGCCGTTTGGTGAATCTTCAAATGCGACGCAGGTTGTAGGATCCTGACCTAAACGTGCAGCCGCGTGCAGGTAAATATCTGGCGCAGGCTTGCTGGCCGCGACCTGATCACCACCAACTATGTCTTGAAAAAGAGCACTGAGGCCTGCCCGTTCGAGATGGAGATGCGCTTTTTCTGTCTGGGTACTGGTGGCTATAATGTAGGGTATATCCCGTTCGCGCAGAAATTCTGCTATCGCGCGCGCACCAGGTTTGACAGGGATGCAATCTGCGAGCCGTTGCGTAATTTCATCGTCCCAGACGGCATTAAATTTTTCAAGAGTGACGCGCCCCGAAAGCCCCTCGGTCAATAGCTGATGTCCAAGCAAAAGGTTCGTACCAACTAACCGCCGGAATAAGTTGTCGTCCTGCGGTAATCCGATAGCGGCAAGCGCGGCGCGGAAGCTCTCGAAGTACACCCGTTCTGTATCAAGCAGCAGGCCGTCCATGTCGAACACAACGCCTTTGGGAGAAATAAACTGCATGAGGGGTGCTTCCTATTGCTTTGTTGATTGGTAACATCGGTTGTATCGTATCGAAACCGACCTTCATACAGACTGCAGCATCCGTCACATCGGGCTCTTTGGACACCTTCGCCGCGTGGTGGATGAAAATCCGCCGATGGATCGAGCAGGGTGAATGGAAAAGCTATGCTTCCAAAAAGGAACTATTAGGGGGTGCTGATTAGAAGGTGTTTGGTGGAGCCTAGCGGGATCGAACCGCTGACCTCCTGCATGCCATGCAGGCGCTCTCCCAGCTGAGCTAATGCCCCAATTCAGGGTGAATTCTTGCGAATCCGTGCGCTGTGATTAGGCGCTTGATCGGGTGGGATCAAGTGGAAAAGCCCACTTGCCGTAAGCCATTTGCAGCAAGATCAAAGAAGCACATCAAGAACGTGCTAAAATCGAGCGGCAGGCAGGGGATGCGCCCAGTGGCACATCCCAGTTTTCTTAGGAATCGTCTTCCTCTGCGGGTACATCCGCAATCTCTTCAAGAGAGACGTTGTCGTCTTCATCGTCATCAAGCAGATCGTCATCCAGATCCACGTCAACGTCTTCTGCGTCATCATCCAAAACGGCCACATCGTCATTCTCGGCCTCTTTGGCTTTAACGGACGCTGCATCCTCGGCATCTGCCGCAATCATGCGGGTTTTGCCTGTCTCAAATTCGACCACTTCGCCTGTGTACGGGCTCACAACCGGGTTGCGGTTCAAGTCATAGAACCGTTGTCCTGTCGTTGGGCACAGCCGTTTCAGGCCCCATTCTTCTTTGGGCATAGATAATCCCTCTTGCAAATTTGCTGAGTCGTGTCATCGATTCCGGCCAAGTGCCATAGCTATGGCGCACTGTCAAAGGCTTTACGTGTGGAACGTGGGATGAGCGACGCAATATTACAAGGCAATCCACCGGTGTGTGTGACCCTACGCCGCTCTGCGCGGGCGCGTCGGATGACGTTGCGGGTGTCACGTATGGACGGTCGTGTGACGCTCACATTACCGCGTGGTGTCGCAGAGGCGGAGGCAATGGCGTTCGCCAACGAACGGGGGGATTGGATTCGGAAGCATCTGGCGCAGCATGTGGTGCCGGCTCTTGTGAGCCACGGCGCGGAAATCCCTGTTCTGGGGGAATTGCGTCGAATTGTTCCCGGCAGAGGGCGGCGTGTTGTTTTGTCTGAGACCGAAATCTTGGTTCCGGGCAATGCAGATCAAGTCGGACGAAAGCTGCAAGCCTTTTTAAAGCAGCTGGCACGGTCTGAATTGGCCTATGCGTCCGACAGGTATGCAGAGGTCTTGGGGAAGCCGTATACGAAGCTTACAATCCGCGACACGCGATCACGATGGGGGTCTTGTTCGTCCGCAGGTGCGCTGATGTATTCATGGCGCCTCATTTTGGCCCCGGCGGAGGTTCTCACGTATGTCGCTGCGCATGAAGTGGCCCACCTTGCAGAAATGAATCATTCGGACAGGTTTTGGGCCAAGGTTGGATCGCTTTATGGGGACTACGATCCTGCACGCGCGTGGTTACGTCGCGAAGGCCATGCATTGCATCAATATCGCTTCACAGATTGACCGTCGCGAATTTTGTGATCACAAGGTGCCATGGCACGGAAAATTGACAGTTCAGAATTCACCACGGCGGCGCATGATCAAGTATATCGCCGCTTGCGCAGTCGTATCATGTACGGGGACATGTCACCGGGCCAAGCTTTGACGCTGCGCGGGATTGGTTCGGAATACAACGTTTCGATGACGCCTGCACGGGAAGCTGTGCGCCGATTGGTGGCCGAAGGGGCTTTGTCTATGACATCATCAGGTCGCGTCGCGACGCCGGAATTGTCAAACGAACGCATCGAGGAATTGGCGGCGCTGCGTGCTTTGATTGAGGTCGAACTCGCCAGTCGTGCTTTGCCAAGGGCACATATCGCTTTGATTGAACGACTTCAGGCCATCAATACAAGCGTCGCCGAAGCTGTCGCGCATCGTGATGCGGTGAAATATATTCGGACCAATCTGGAATTCCATCGAACGCTTTACTTGCGCGCGCAGGCTCCCGCGATGTTGGCTATGGCAGAAACGGTCTGGTTGCAGCTTGGCCCCACCATGCGCAGCCTTTATGGTCGGTTGCGCCGCACCGAACCACCGCAATATCACCGCCATATCATCGCCGCGCTGCGAGCAGGGGACGAGCCGAGCTTGCGATTGGCAGTCCGTTCTGACGTCACACAAGGCCTGAAACTTCTCGCGAGTTAGATGAGGCGCGCGCAAATTTTTGAAAATTTGCAATCAGTTTTCCTTGAAAGGAAAACCTACGCGGCCAACCCTTTGGAACCCATTTCCAGAAATTTTTGACGTCGATCCGCGATGAGGGCTGCGGGGGTCATACCGTCCATATCGCCGAGCATTTCTTTGATGGTTTCGCGCACGTTGCTGAGGGATAATTCTACATCCCGATGCGCCCCGCCCAAGGGTTCATCGATGATCCCGTCGATAACCCCCAACCCAAGCAAGTCTTGCGCAGTCAATCGCAGCGCTTCTGCGGCTTCACGCATCTTTTCGGAGTCTTTCCACAAGATTGACGCACAGCCTTCCGGGCTGATGACCGAATAGATCGAGTGTTCCAACATGGCGATCCGGTTTGCGGTTGCAAACGCCACAGCCCCACCTGATCCACCTTCGCCGATGATAACGGAGACCATAGGCACACCGATTTGCAGGCTTTTCTCAGTGGTGCGCGCAATGGCTTCTGATTGCCCGCGCTCTTCTGCGCCTTTGCCGGGATAGGCGCCGGGGGTGTCGACCAATGTAATCACTGGCAACCCAAACCGCCCCGCAAGATCCATTAAACGGATTGCTTTGCGATAGCCTTCTGGCCGCGCCATTCCGAAATTCCGCTCGATGCGGGTTTTGGTATCGTCGCCTTTTTCATGCCCGATGACCATGACGGGTTTGTCCTCAAAGCGTGCGAGGCCACCCATGATTGCGTGATCGTCCGCAAAGTTTCTGTCACCGGCCAAGGGCGTGTATTCTGTGAATAGTGCATCGATGTAGACTTGGCAGTGTGGCCGCGATGGATGGCGCGCAACCTGACACTTTCGCCACGGAGTCAGTGACTTATACAGATCGACCAACATTTTTTCAGCTTTGGCGTCGAGCCCGGCAGCCTCGCTGGACACGTCCATTTCCTCTTCTGAGGCTTCTGCAATGGCTCGTAGTTCTTCGGCTTTGCCTTCGATCTCGGCTAGGGGTTTTTCGAAATCCAAATACTGCGTCATGTCTCACCTGTTGGCTTTTTGCCTATATGGCGGGCCTTGCGCCGCATTGCAATCTTACGCGGTCAACAGAGGATACAAGGATGCCACCAAAAGTCCCGCCATCGTCCAGTTGAAGAGAACGCGACGGGTCTGATTTGTCAGCACGCGTGCCATTTGTTGCCCAAGCAAAGTCCATGTGCTGACGGATGGCAAATTGACCATCCCAAATACCAACGCAACCGAGACAATTGCCCACAAAGACCGGTCGGGCGCATAGGCCGTGATAGCATAAAGCGCCATGGCCCATGCTTTGGGGTTCACCCATTGAAACGCTGCGGCTTGCAAAAACGTCATCGGGACGCCGCCCGCATCGCCCGACTTTATTCCGGCAGAGGTGGCGGTTTTCCAAGCGAGCCACAAAAGATATGCGATGCTGGCGCTGGTCAAAACGGTTTTGCTCAGGGGCCACGCGTCAAAGATTTGCACCAAACCAGCGCCGACCATCAGCAGCAAAAAGACGAACCCGATCCCGATCCCCAACATATGTGGGATGGATCGGCGAAACCCGAAATTGGCGCCTGAAGCCATCAACATAAGATTGTTGGGGCCCGGTGTGATCGAGGTGGCGAAAGCGAAAGCGATTAACGCTGGAAGAACATCATATATCATTCTGGTGACACTATCAGGAAGGACGGTCGCAGAGGTTGCAAAGATTGATAAATATGGTGCAAGCTGTGCAATGTATGACGGGTATTGATCAAAAATCCAAAGAATTGTTGCGCCATCTAAAAGCAGATGGGCGAATTAGTAATATTGAACTGGCTGAACGTGTGAACTTATCGCCCTCGGCGTGCCTGCGCCGCGTTCAAGATCTTGAACGGCGTGGCATTATTGCGGGGTATCGCGCACGAACCGGGCGCGAGGCCTTAGGTTTGGGCTTTCTGGCCTATCTTGGGGTGGGTCTCAGCCAGCATACAAAAGAAGCACAAGTTGCATTTGAGGTTGCGATGCGGGCGGCGCCAGAGGTTGTCGAGTGTCACAACACGACCGGGAATATCGAATATTTGCTACGGGTAGAATGCGCAGATCTGAAGGCTTACAAAACGTTCCACACGGATGTGTTGGGCACGTTCCCCCATATCGCGTCGATCTCAACCTATGTAATACTGGATTCGCCGAAAGATGAGCGCGCGTAAGGGGCTGTGAAGCTTTACTTTACTGCGGCGGTGGCAATTTTCTCAAAGGTTTGATCCAATCCCGAGGCGACATCCGCAAGTTCTGCGCCGCCCTCATCGGCGTAAGGCGCAAACACAACCGATGGCACTTTGTAGGCTAAGGTTGCGGAGCCGTCCGTGTTTTCGGTCACATACAGCCGAAGCGGCGCTTCGATCATGGCCGCTGTCGACAAGCCCAAAACTTGAACGGCCAATTTGTTGTTGAAGACACCGATCACTCGATTTCCGGGGATGGTTATACCGCGGTTTTTTGCAGCACCGGTTGGTCCAGCTTGGGTCACAATGCCCAGACCATTCGCCTTTGCAGCCGCCTTCGCGTCGTCAACAAGCTGCGCATAGGCTTTGTCTGTGGGGTACACGGCCCACCCGTCGCGTTGGGCCATTTCGGCGGCGGCGGGCATGGTCAAAATGAAGCTGATCAGGACGGCAAAAAGGCGGGTCATGGAAATCTCCGAAGAAGAATACGTCTTGGGTAATGTCCATGCCCGCCTTCTCAAAGGCCAGTCACGTCTGCGTGCGCAAAGTGTTGGGCGGCAGTGTTAACTTGCGATCATCTCGGATTGACGCACGATGACCTCAGCTTGTTTGATGGAGGCGATATCCACAAGGCGGCCTTTAAACACGGTCGCCCCTTCACCATTGGCTTTGGCTTGCTCCATCGCGGCAAGAATTTCGCGGGCTTCCAACACGGCTTCTTCTGACGGTGTGAATACTTCATTTGAGATAGCGATTTGCTTCGGGTGGATGGCCCATTTTCCCACCATGCCCAATGTGGCAGACCGACGGGCTTGCGCGCGGCACCCATCATCGTCTGAGAAATCGCCAAAAGGACCGTCAACCGGCAAAATACCGTGTGTGCGGCACGCGGCAACAATGGCGGCTTGTGCCCAGTGCCATGGATCGGACCAGTGTTTTTGACCCTCATGCAACATGTAATAGTTGGCTTGCGTGCCACCAATGCCGGTTGTTTGCATCCCCATGGAGGCCGCAAAATCAGCCGCCCCAAGGCTCATCGCTTCCAGCCGGGGGGAGGAGGCCGCGATCTCTTCGACATGCGCGATGCCCGCGGCGCTTTCGATGATGACCTCAAAGGCAATCTTCTTGCTGCGCCCCTTGGCCGTTTCAATGGCTGTCACCAAGGCGTCCACCGCATAGATGTCAGCCGCACAGCCAACTTTAGGGATCATGATCTGATCAAGGCGCTCTGAGGCGTTTTCCAAAAGGTCCACCACATCGCGATACCAATAGGGCGTGTCCAGACCATTGATCCGCACGCTCAAGGTCTTATTGCCCCAATCGACGGACCCAATGGCTTCAATGATGTTTTGACGCGCACTGTCTTTGTCAGACGGGGCCACGGAGTCCTCAAGATCCAGATTGATCACATCCGCAGCACTTGCGGCCATTTTCTCAAACAGAGCAGGTCGTGACCCCGGTCCAAAAAGCTGGCAGCGGTTTGGACGGGCAGGTGGTGTGGGTTGGATACGGAAGGACATGACGCGGTGACTCCGGGTAATTTTATTTCGTTTATCTGCCGTTAGACTGCTAGGAAATTGCGCGATCGGACGCAAGTGCATTTTGCAACTGCAGCATTGAATATCGGAGGGAAGATTTTTGCAAAAATTTTGCGCCATTTGATAGAATTACGCACAAATTTCCTGACTTTTGTTTGCTTTGCCGTTGATAAACAACCGACTTGCGATGTGATTGCACAAGACTCGCTTTGAATACGAATCTCTGGGGGCTACCATGATCCAAACACCTTATTTGCTTTTCCTCGGCGACGTGCCGGACCAATTGGCCGCAAAAGTGGCCCAAGGGATCAAAGATTGGCGCCCAGAAAATGCGATTGGCCAGTTCCGCATGGAAGGCTGCCAAGCTGATGTGGGCGTTGCAGATATGACGCTTGAAGAAGGGCTTGCTGCCGGGGCCAAAACGTTGGTCATCGGCGTGGCCAACCGGGGCGGTGTTATCTCTGAGGCGTGGCGCGAGATTTTGGTCAAGGCGCTGCAATTGGGGTATGATGTGGCCTCTGGGCTGCACAACCTGTTGCGTGATGAAGACGCGCTCGTTGCTGCGGCCCGTGTGAACGGACGTACTTTGTTTGACGTGCGCATTCCATCTGTGGCCTATCCGATTGCGAACGGCGTAAAACGCACAGGCAAACGCTGTTTGGCCGTAGGGACGGATTGTTCCGCTGGCAAGATGTATACAGCTTTGGCGATGGACGCTGAAATGCGCAAACGCGGATCGAAATCTACGTTCCGCCCAACGGGCCAGACCGGTATTTTGATCACCGGCGGCGGGGTTCCTTTGGATGCCGTCATCGCGGATTTCATGGCGGGTGCTGTCGAATATCTAACACCAGACAATGACGCAGACCACTGGGATCACATCGAAGGGCAGGGCAGCTTGTTCCACGTTTCTTATTCCGGTGTGACAATGGCCTTGGTGCATGGCGGGCAGCCAGATGCATTGATCCTCGCGCATGAACCGACACGGACGCATATGCGTGGCTTGCCGGGGTACAAATTGCCAACTTTGGAAGCTCTGCGCGACACAGCGCTTGCGGCGGCGCGGGTCTCCAATCCGGATTGCGTTGTGGCTGGGATTTCGGTCAATACGCAGCATTTATCTGATGACGAAGCCAAAGCGTATCTTACTCAGGTTGAAGACCGCATGGGGCTGCCAACGGTTGATCCTTATCGCTATGGTGCTGGACGGCTCGTAGACGCGCTTGAGGCGATCTGAGGACGCCATCGGCGACAGAGTTATTTGGCAACGTGAAGGATAGACGGATGCGCGTTGATGTGAGCCGGGACGTATTTCAACTGGCGCAAGTGTTTACCATCGCACGGGGATCGCGGACCGAAGCACAGGTGCTGACTGTGCAACTGTCTCAGGATGGTGTGCAAGGGTGGGGCGAATGTGTCCCCTATGCGCGCTATGGCGAAACCTTGGAAACAGTAGAGGCGCAGATTGCTGGACTGCCTGAAGTCTTTGATCGCGCCTCTTTGTATGATCTTTTGCCTGCGGGTGCCGCGCGCAACGCTGTCGATTGCGCGTTGTGGGATTTCGCTGCGAAACAGTCCGGCACGCGAGCTTGGGATTTGGCCGGGTTAAAGGCCCCACTGCCAGAGATTACGGCTTACACCTTGTCGCTTAATACTCCCGAGAAAATGAATGCGCAGGCTGCACAAAACGCGCATCGGCCTTTGCTAAAAACCAAACTCGGCGGCGGCGAAGAAGATGTGGCGCGGATCGAAGCCGTGCGCGCGGGTGCTTTGGGCGCGCGGATCATTGTGGATGCAAACGAAGGGTGGACGCCGGATTTATACCGCGAGCTTGCGCCTGTTTTGGTCCGGCTTGGCGTTGAAATGGTCGAACAGCCCTTTCCTGCGGGCGAAGACGACGCCTTGGCGGAGTTGGAGCGGGTGTTGCCAGTTTGCGCCGACGAAAGCTGCCATGATCGTGGGTCTTTGGCTGGGCTCAAGGGTAAATATGACATGGTCAACATCAAGCTTGATAAAACAGGTGGTCTGACAGAAGCCCTAGCGCTGCGCGACGCCGCCCTTGCCGAAGGGTATCAAGTCATGGTCGGCTGCATGGTTGGGTCCAGCCTTGCGATGGCCCCGGCGACATTGGTTGCGCAGGGTGCGGCAGTTGTGGACCTTGACGGCCCACTGTTGTTGGCCGAAGACCGTGATCAACCTTTGAAGTTTGATGAAGCCGGGGTGCATGCACCTACGGCTGGATTATGGGGATAACGCGATGCGCACAGTTTACGTCAACGGGCAGTACCTGCCTGAGAATGAAGCCACGATTTCCATTTTTGACCGCGGCTTCCTTATGGCCGACGGCGTTTATGAAGTGACATCTGTTCTGGATGGCAAGTTGATCGATTTTGAGGGCCACTCTGTTCGTCTGCAACGCTCTTTGGATGAGCTAGAGATGCGCAACCCAATTTCGAGCGACGATCTGTTGGAAGTGCATCGCGAATTGGTGCGCACCAATGACATCAATGAGGGGCTGATCTATTTGCAGATCACACGTGGCGCGCCGGGCGATCGGGACTTTGCATTCCCAGATCCCGAAACCACTGAGCCAACGATTGTTTTGTTTACCCAAAACAAGCCCGGTTTGGCCGACAACCCGCAGGCGAAAAAAGGGATCAAAGTGATCTCCATTGAAGATATCCGGTGGGGACGGCGCGACATCAAAACCGTGCAGCTTTTGTACCCCTCAATGGGCAAGATGATGGCCAAGAAAGCAGGCTGTGATGATGCGTGGCTGGTGCAAGACGGTCTGGTGACGGAAGGCACATCCAACAACGCCTATATCGTTAAGGGCAATAAGATCATCACGCGCCAGTTGAGCAACGAAATCCTGCATGGGATTACCCGCGCGGCGGTGTTGCGGTTTGCGCAAGAGGCGCAGATGGAAGTCGAAGAGCGTTCGTTCAGCATTGAAGAAGCGTGCCAAGCCGATGAGGCGTTTTTCACCTCTGCGAGTGCGTTTGTGATGCCAGTTGTTGAGATCGACGGGGCGTCTTTGGGCGATGGAACACCGGGTCCGGTTTCGCTGCGATTGCGCGAAATCTATCTGGATGAAAGCCGCAAAAAAGCGGTCTGAAGACAGGTTTCGCCGCGAAACCGATTCGCTTGTTAATTCAAGTTATTAGAGTGTTCGGGCAGCGTTCGTTGGGCGTTGCGTTTTTTATTTGGACGTAAACCCAACAGCCCTATTTGAGCGTCTCAAAGTAGTTCGGAACCGGGATCAAACGCAGCGCCAATGTTCCTTTTTGGAAACGGCGCAGTTCAACCAAAGCGCCTGACACGTCGTCTCCTGTTTGATCAAACAGCAAATTCCCCATCGAAAACACAGCCTGTAAACGGCCCGCACCATGCACGCTTACAGCAGGTGACGGGTTGTGGGTATGCGCGCCAATCACAGCGGCAACACCGCAGGCCGCTAGCTTTTCAAACGCATCACGTTCGAAATCCGCAGCAGTGTTGGTATAATCCGCACCCCAATGCGGCAAGACAATTAGCGGTAAGGTCGTTTGGGCACCACATGCGAGATCAAGTTGGGCCAGGTCGCGAATAACGGGGTGGTCCGTGAAATACCCCATACGAAACGTCAGCGGTAAAAGCGCAAACCCACCAAGCTCTGTGACCTTGCCATGGGTTAGCGATTGGATGCCCGCGGCTGCCAGCGATTTTTGGGTTTCAGCAAAGCCCAAAGTTCCAAGGTCGTGGGAGTGGTTATTTGCAAGGTTTGCCGCCGTCACACCCATGCGTTGCAACACCGGTGCTGCCAACGGGGCTGACATAAAATGCTGGACAGGATTGGTGCCTGCCGGGCGTTCATCCAACAAAACGCCTTCAAGGTTGATCACAAACGGGCCGGAACCAACACGGTTTGTGAGGTCCTTCAGGACCGGGGTTAACTTATCGTCTGCAAGAGCGCTGCGCCAACCGCGATCCAGAAAGACATCTCCGCCGAAAACCATACGGGTTTGGTCGGGCCAGATCAGATGTGAGGCCTTGGCGGGGTCTGTCGTGTAGAGCGTGACAATGTAACTTGTCGTTGGCCCATTGGGATTGCCTTCGGGGATGTAATCATGTGCGTCGCGATGGGCGACAATCACCGGCGTGGCGCCATGCAAACGCTGCTGCAATCGCATCTGGATGTATTGTGATGCCTTGCTGTCCAAATGGGCAGGTTGCGTCAAGGTTGGCACCAAGTCTGGATCGTTCGACGCAATCACACCAAGGGTTTCTATATCGCGTTGGATGGTAAGGTGACGTGGTAGGAAGTGAGAATAGTCAGTAGATTGCACGATCAGCGTGCGCTTTGTTGCGATCTGCATCAGGCGATCAACCGCGTGATCCCATTCATGTTGGCGGCTATGCGTGGCCGTTGTCAGCATCGTGACCGGAGTGTCCGGAAAGAGGGCCTTTAGAAAGGGGGTAATCGCGTGGATCCCGTGTTCGCGCGGGGCGTCTTTGACGTCCTCAAACAAGGGGGATCGGTTAAGGCGGTCTATGGCCGTCGGGTTTTGGGGCAATGGGCCTTTGAGCGTATCAATCTGGGTCGTGAGCACACCAAATGGGGCAGTGAGGCTGCGAAAATGGTCGGGTCCAATCAGAATGATATGATCATATTGACCACCACTTGCGGCGCGAAGACCACGGGCCATCAAATCCGCCGCAAGGATATGGTGCGGGATCGTGACGCCCGTAATGCGTGCCTGTGCGACAGTGGTTTCCGCCCCAAGTGCGCCATCAATGACCAGCGGATCACGTGCCGCATCCAAGAAGCGCGACGTGGTTTCAGCCCACAAAGAACTGGGCAGACACAACAAACAAACAAAGCAAATCAAGGAAATGCGTGACCGTTTCATAAATGTACTCTACGCTTAGTTGAACTCATTTGATCGAAAGCCTAGTCGGCATGCCCCGTATTGTCTGCCTCATTTTAGCATTGCTCTTAGGGCTCGTATCCAATGCGACAGCGCAGCCCGTTGCGGAAGTGCGTGTCCCCTTGGAAGTTGGGCGCATGCCTGTCGCAGGTGAAGGCGGTTTGCGGTCACATGTGCAACTGGTGTGGTCGCCCAAGGCGCGGGTACTGGAGCGGCGCAGCTATCAAGTGTTTGATCCCTTTTCAGACAGCAACTTCGATCTGTTCTGGCAACCACGCCATCCCGATCAAGACACCGCCGGGGCCCTAAACGGCGAAGGCATTTTGACATGGCGGTTGGCTGGCGGATTGCGTCACGGAACTGCAGACATCACGGCACAATATGTGGGCCAGATGCGCGACGGGCGCGCGGAAGGATTTGGGCGGTTCACCGATCTTTCCGGGTTACGCTACACGGGCGACTGGCAAAGCGGTGTGATGCAAGGATCAGGTCATCTGATCACCGCAAGCGGGGATGCCTATACCGGGGGCTTCATCGCCGGAGTACCCCATGGAGACGGCATCTTCGTGGACGCGGCAGGTGTTCTTCACGAGGGCGGATTTGCCAACAGCCTACCGGACGGGCCGGGGTTGCGCGCACTGACAGACGGTCAAGTGATCGCAGCCGTTTGGCGCCAAGGCGTGGAAGTGCCCGACACACGCAAAACACCGCCGCAAGATTGGGCAGACGCCAATCGCCACGAGGTACAAGGCAATGCGGCAAGGGGGCTGAATGTGTCGCTCAGCGTTGGTGGGCCGCCGCGATTTTGCTGTCAGGCTGGGCCAAAAACGTTCAACTACGCCGCATTTTCGGATCCCGGACGGTTTTCAGTCTTTCCGGATGATCCCAAGTTGATGGATCAATGGCGGGGGCGTTCAAATCTTGTGGTTGGGGACCAAGAAGGCTTCGATTGGGCGCGTGCAGAAGGACGCGGGTATGCGTTCCTGAATTACGATGAAACCTTTGATGCAAACCTGCCTTTGCGTTTTGGATTGCGAAACGCCACCCGTTCTGGTGTCACGATCTTGGGGGCTTATCTGGATGTGACGACGTCTCATGTGGATCGCCAGCCCATGGTGCAAGCCATCGTTTTGAAACCGCTGACACCAACGAACACGGAATACAGCATTGAAAACTATGGTTGGGGCGAGGTTAAAGATGCGACCTTCACCGGGCAATTTGTGAACGGGGCGCTTCGATCACCATCCTTCGCCATCAATGTGGGCAGTGTCGAGAACGTCAGCCAGTTTTCATTTGAGCCAGTGTTGCGATCCTACAATGTGGCCTTGGAACAAATGCCCACAATTGCGCGGGCTTGCGGGGGCAGTCATGGCGATCCCGAGACGTTTGATCCGCCGGGCTGTGTCGAAAGCCTGAAGGCGACGGGGCACTTTGGTGGGCTGACAGAGTTTATGCGCCGCACGCAAGGGGACACTCGGTTTGGGTTGGAATTTGAGGGCAGCTTGAACTTCGCTTGGGTCGATCATGAGGGCATAACGCAAACCACCAAGGCGCCGATGGCGGGGTCATTGCCGATGACCACATTACGAAGTCGGGGCGAGTGCGAGGGGGGCGATTTTGAGTTGATCAACGAAGGCAAGCCCTTTGATCTGGATGAAACCGGTTCGGATTACCAAATTACCTTGCCGCTTGACGCATATGTTCAGGGCGGAGAAGAGCGGCGCTGGGAAGTTGCGTTGGCGGTGGCCAAGTCGTCTCAGCACCGGATGCAGATCGTCTTGGAATTGGAGGACGGCCGAGAAATCAGGTCGCGCGATATTTCCGCGTTGATGTTCAAGCCGCGCTTTTACGATGCCTCGATCCGACCGTTTGAGCCAAGATGTTAAGGGCGTGCATTTTGATATGTGGTCTGTTGCTTGGGGCCATCAGCGTAGACGCGCAGGACATGGCGATTGCACCGCAATTTGAAGACGCGCGGCCCTTTCATGCAGGTGTGGGGCGCGTCAAACTAAACGGTGTCTGGGGATTGGTCGATCGCGCGGGGCGCATGGTTGTGCTGCCGCAATACGAGCAAATCAGACCGGGAAGCGAAGGCATATTTGCCGTCAACCGGGGCGAGCCGTCACTATGGTCATATATTGATGCCACCGGTAAACCACTGCACGATTCTTCGATGAAAGAGGCGCGACCTTTTTTCAAAGGGTGGGCGGCTGTCGTTCCCTATGGCACCGAGTGGTCATTGATCAAACCTTCCGGTGCACGCGTTGCGCGCGAGGGTTGGACTGAGATCGCAGGTTGGGACCCGCCCTTTGCAATCGTCAAATCTGATGGAACTTGGCGCGTGATACATATTGGTGATTTTGGGTTCGTCAATGAAGTGGTCAATCTTTCACAAGAGGCTGCATTTGTTAGCGAACAAGAGATCACTTCGGCGTCTGCGCCATTGAACCGCAAATTCGTTTTGACGTCCCCGGCAGGCCAGACGATTGGGCAACTTTACTCCCCGGGCCATGAACCGGGCCTTTATCTGACCTTTGCGATGCCCACCCCGCATGAGGGTGGTGTTGGGTTCTACCCAAAAGTTGGTGCAGTCGGCGATGGGTTGGTGCCTGTGCAGTTTGATGATGGCACTTGGGCTTACTTTCACTTGGACAGGCAGCAATTCGTTTGGGAACGCGGTTATGAGGGCGCGCGCGCGTTTCACGAAGGGCTTGCAGCGTTTCAACAAAACGGGCTGTGGGGTTATATCAATCGAGGTGGAGAAGTTGTGGTCACGCCCAAATACACCCGTGCTTATGACTTTTACGCTGGGTATGCGACCATGCGCCAAGGCGATGAACGCGGATTTCTGCAAGTGGATGCAGGTGGAAAAATCAGTGAATATCTAGCCCCACAATTTGAGGACGTCTTTCGGTTTCAAGAAGGGCTGGCCCCAGTCAAAATTGACGGAAAGTGGGGTTATATTGGGGACGGAAAAACGCCTGACGTGGACTTACGGCAATCACCAATCGAAACTTTGATCCCTGCGGACCCGTAAAATGGCGCGCAAATACCGTCTGTTCTTGTCTTCCCCCGGCGATGTTGAGCCCGAGCGTGATATCGTTGAACAAGTCGTACGGCGCGTGAATGACAAACACGGCGAAAACGGTTTTGAGCTATGCCGCTGGGAGCAAGAGCATTACTCAGCTGCCGCCACGTTTCAGGATCAAATTCCGCAAGCATCCGACTGTGATCTGGTGCTGTGCATCTTCTGGAAACGGTTGGGAAGCGAATTGCCCGATCAATATAAACGTCCAGACGGGTCCGCGCCAACAGGCAGCGAATTTGAGTTTGAGCAAGCCATCGATGCGGCCACTTCCAGCCCAGACCAAGTGCCAGATATCTATGTTTATCGATCAGAGGCCAAAGTCACCTTTGCCGAAGACCAGCTTGAGTTGGAAACCGCACAATTTGGCTTGTTAAAAGCGTTCTGGACCCGGTGGTTTCGCAACGAACGCGGGCATTTCACAGGGGCCTATGACAGCTACGACACGCTGAAACGCTTCGAAGACAAGGTCGAACGCGCGCTAGAGGATTGGTTGTCCAAACGCTCTGAGGGGGTGGTTTGGGCCCTTGGATCACCCTTTCGCGGGCTGCAACCCTTTGACGAAGAACATGCCCCAGTGTTTTTTGGGCGGCGTCGTGAAGTTGGGCGTGCAAGGGCCAGATTGATGGTCCTAGCGCTGGCAGGACAGCGGTTTTTGCTTGTGACGGGGCCGTCTGGATCGGGCAAGTCGTCGCTTGTACGTGCAGGCGTGATCCCCGCGCTGGGCAATCCCGGTGCTGGGGAAATTTTGCCAGATCAACGGGTGCGGATTGTCACGTCCCCCAATCAAATGGATCCCAGTGGGACCGCTTGGGCATTGGGGTTGGCACGGGCGCTGTTTGGGAATGAAAGTCTTGCGCAGGCTTTGCGGCAAGGGGACTTTGGCGACCCAGAAACATTGGCGGGACTGTTTGAAGCGGGCGGGCCTGCAAGCGTTGCGCCCCTTCGTGCGGCCCTTTTGCGGATCGGGGATGCAATGTCGCCCGCGCGGCCCGTGGGGGCAGTGGTGTTGGTCGATCAGCTTGAAGAAGTGTTTGGATGGCGCGCAGAAAGTGCGGATGCCTTTTGCGCAGTGCTTGAGGTTCTGTCCAAAGTCGCACCCGGTGATACGGGTGTGACTTTGATCGCAACGATGCGCTCGGAGTTCCGCCACAGGGTCGCTGAAATCCCAGCTTTGGGACGATTGGTGCGCTTCGATGTGGTGCCGGGGCCGGATGATCCGAACCCAGTATTGGAGGTTGCGTTGCCCTCTGCGGCGGATTTTCGCGCGATTATCGAGGGGCCCGCGCAGGCTGCTGGTTTAACATTTGAGCCCGCCACAGACAGCCAACCTGCATTGAACGAACGGATCGAGGCGCAAGCACAAGCCAGGGTGTTACCAGCGCTGCAATATCTGCTGGCGGTTCTTTACGACAAACGTGATGGGGACATGCTGACCCATGCTGCATTTGACCGTCTGGGTGGGGTGTTGGGCGTTATGGCGGCGCAAGGCGAAGAGATCATCATGCGCCAAGGGGAGGCAGATTTACCAGCTTTGGTGCGGGCCTTGGTCAAGACGGGTGATCCGGGCGCACCTGCGACTGCGCGACGTGTGCCAGACGCGGTCTTGAGCGGGCAATCCGAATTGGTGCGGGCTTTTGTGGACGCGGGTTTGATTGTGTCCGATGGGCAGAGTTTGCGATTGGCGCATGAAAGCCTGATTGCGGGCTGGGATCGTTTGACCAAGATCGTGGGCAATGAGCGCCGCTTGTTTGAAAGCCGGGAACGATTGGCTGATCTGAGCGCTTTGCACAGCAAAGGTGAACCCGTTCTGTTGGAAGGGTTTCTGCTCAGCGAAGGACAGGATTTGCTGGCCTCATGGGGGCCAGATTTGTTGGCGGATGCCCATGAAGGGCTTCCTGCATTCATAAGCGCGTCGGCAACCGCTGTGCGACGTAAACGCCAGCGACGCTTGGCTGTATTTGTTTCTGCGGCGGTGATTGCCGTGGCGACCGCGACAAGTGTTGCGGTGATACAGACCAAAGCGCACCGCGATACGGCATTTCAATTTGCGATGGCGCGATCTGAAACCGCGACGCGGGAAGGCGCACGGGATGAGGCGTTGATACGCGCCGTTGAAGCCTTTGATCTGAACCAAACCGCGCAAAGCCAATCGTTGATGATGGAAAAATCCCTTTTGCTGGCGTCGCCGGGCATGCTTTGGACGCGCCAAATGGATGCGGAGGCGATCAGCTTTGGCCCCGACGGACAGTTGATCGCGATTGGCAAAGCGGGTGCGTTGGTCGAAGTTGGGCAAGACACATCTCGGGTGTTGGGGCGTTTCAAACGACGTCAGCAAGTTCGATTGATGCAGGTTTTGCCAGATGGGTCTGTCATGTTTGTTAAGTCGAATAACGCGATTGGCTTTGTTCACGTCGCAACGATGACAGGCGGAGATTTGAACCCCGAACTGCTGCCAATGCGGGAAACGTTTATAAATCGGACCGATCCTGTTGCGATGGGGTCGACTTCCGCTGGTTTCGCTGTGTTGACCAAATCGAACCAACGCAATGAATCCTTGTTGATACAGTGTTCAATCGCGGCCAAACCAACTTGCCATGAGCAGATTTTGCCAGTGGAATTTGATGGGGCGACGATCGCGGGTGATCTTTTGACCCTTTATGAAGGACGCACCATGCTGCGCTTCGACTTGCTGGGTGATGACCTGCGGGTCATTCCCGCAACTAACGCATCCTCCGTTTGGGAGCACCAAGATTTTCTTGCCGGGCGGACACAACGGAGTGTCGCGGCCAACGACATATTTTCGGTCGCCACGCGAAAACCCGGCATAACGTTGGATATCACACATCGCATCCCCTTCGCGGAGTTCGCACCTTTTGGACGTCTTGCGCTGGATCAAACCTTCTTGCCGGACCGCAATATGCGGCAACCCGCTGTGTCATTGCAGCCGGGACCTGGACGTCTGATGGCCTTTGGTGCGCGCTTTGATTTGCTTGGGGTGCGCAGGCTTGACGAAGAACTGAGGTTTGCAAAGCTGGGCGTTCTGCGACACGGGTCATCCTCACCCATTGCGGCGACGCGTATCTCTGAGGATGGCACACGCATTGCCATTCGCCACCAAAACGGGGCCGTGTCGATGGCGGCGCCTTATGATGAGGCGCAACAAGTTGGACCGGTCGAACGGATTTCGGGACAAGCCGGAGCGGCACGCGCGTTTGCGGCACTGTCTGAAACGGAATTTTGGGTCGGATATGATGCAGCACCCGGTGAACCTGCGTCTGCACGGTCGCGTCAAAGAGTTTTGCAGCACATTGCGATGCATCCGGACGTGGGGATCGCAGCTGTTCGCGGGGACGGCGCGGTGATCCGCATTGACCAAGATACACCCGATGACTTGGACGCCAAAATTATCGAACAACGTGGATCAGAACGTGTGGCGTTTACGCGCTCGGGTACAATAGTTGTCGCAGGATCGGGGCATTTGGCGACTCCGGATCGGGTGTTTGAGCACAGATCGCGTGGAAGTTTGGGGGGATTGAGCGCTGATCCGACGATGCCCGAAGCGGTTTATTACACGCGTTCGCGCGGTGAGATATGGCATTGGGATATTGCCACCGACACACATCGCACAGTGGTTGCCGCTGAGCGTACCGATGACAGTTCGGCGGGAATGTCTTTGTCGAGCGACCCAAGTGGGCGGTGGCTTGCGGCGACACGGGCTGATGATTTTATTTACGTATATGATGTGACGCCGGGCACTGAGGGGGCAAATCGTGTAGCGCTGAACTTGGACAATGCAGGCAGTCAAGTTGTAGAATTCAGCCCTGATGGGCAGCATCTGGCTGTGTTGGATTCTGATGGAAAGTTATACCTTTTCGTCTTTGATGCACAGCGTGGCACCGCAAAACGGGTGTTTGCTGTGTATCCGGCACCCGAACCTGTGCCTTTCAGCGGTTCAGATATACGCCAAGCGACTTGGATTGATTGGATGGGGCCTGATCACATCGGGGTAGCAACGGCGCATGGCGATGTGTTGAAGATGTCGATTGATGTCGCGCAGTGGCGCGCGCACGGCGATTCGATCTTGCCGCGCGCTGCTTTTCCAAGCGAAGCCAATTAGGTCTTTTCGACGTTCTCAGCGAAGCTTTTTTCGAAGGATTTCTGCTGATCTGGCGTCGCATCGGTTTGATAATTGGCTTTCCATTCCGCCATGGTCATTCCGTAGTAAAGCTCGCGGGCTTCATCTTTGTCCATCTCGATACCCCGCTCGTTTGCGGTTTCTTGATACCAGCGTGCCAAGCAGTTTCGGCAAAAGCCGGTCAGGTTCATCATATCGATGTTTTGCACGTCTATGCGGTCTTCCATCAGGTGTTTACGTAAGCGGCGGAAGGCAGCAGCTTCGAGTTCTAATTGGGTTTGAGCGTCCATTTGGTTGGTCCTTTTGCGGCGTTTGGGCCGGTGGCAGGGGGCCGCCGTAATCCCGAGAAATCTGTTTTTGCAGGTGCGTTTTCTGCTTTTCTACAGATTGGCATCCTTACACGCGGCGTCAAGACATGGCGTACAGCACACGCCGTTCATCAATTTTTCGCGGGCTTTTTCCTATCATGTTAACGGCTTGGCTTGTCATAAATTCGTTAACCTTTGGATGTCATCTGTAGGTTAGTTGTGCCCGGAATAGTTTTGGGTGATAACGCTAACAAATTCGGTTGGCAAAGGGCGAAACAGGTATGAAACGGTCAAGAAACGTAAAGATAGTTGCAACGTTGGGGCCGGCTTCGGAAACCTACGAGATGATCCGCGCATTACATGAAGCTGGTGCGGACGTGTTCCGATTGAACATGTCCCACGGTACGCAGGACGAAATTGCTGCGAAACACGCGATCATTCGGCAAGTTGAAGAAGATATGGGGTCCCCTATCGCTATTCTGGCCGACTTGCAGGGGCCCAAGCTTCGGGTTGGTGTTTTTGCAAACGAAAGCGAAGATTTGGTGTCCGGGGCTTCGTTCCGTTTGGACCTTGATCCTGCCGAAGGCGATCAGAACCGTGTGAATCTGCCGCATCCCGAAATCTTTGCGGCCTTAGCGCCCGGTGCGCATCTGCTGGTGAACGACGGAAAGATCAGCCTAAAGGTAGAAGCCTGCGGGGCTGATTTCGCGGATTGTACAGTCATCAACGGCGGTGCGATTTCGAACCGCAAGGGCGTGAACGTTCCGGATGTGGAATTGCCTTTGGCCGCTTTGAGCGAAAAAGATAAGTCCGATCTGGAGGTCGCCTGCGCCTTGGGCGTGGATTGGGTTGCTTTGTCCTTTGTGCAGCGTGTGGCGGATGTCGAAGAAGCGCGTGGTTTGATCAAAGGCCGTGCCGCCGTATTGTCCAAAATCGAGAAACCCAACGCGGTCGAGCGTTTCAGCGAAATTTTGGCGGTTTCTGATGGCATCATGGTCGCGCGTGGTGATCTTGGTGTGGAACTGCCTGTGCAGAACGTCCCGCCGATCCAGAAACGGTTGGTGCGGAAATGTCGGGCTGCGGCCAAACCGGTGATCGTTGCAACGCAAATGCTGGAAAGCATGATTGAAAGCCCAATGCCGACACGGGCCGAAGTGTCTGACGTGGCAACGGCCATCTATGAAGGTGCGGATGCGGTCATGTTGAGTGCTGAAAGTGCTGCAGGAAGCTACCCTATCGAAGCCGTGAACACGATGGACAACGTGGCCACCGAGGTTGAGCAAGACCCAACATACACTCAGATCATCGAGGCCAGCCGACAAGCCGCGCGCACCACTGTGGCAGACGGTATTGTTGCCGCGGCCCGTGAGATCGGGGAAACCACGGACATCAAAGCGATTTGTTGCTTTACTCAAAGCGGCACGACGGCGCTGCTGACCGCGCGGGAACGCCCTCGGGTGCCGATTGTGGCGCTGACGCCTTTGAAGACAACCGCGCGGCGTTTGGCGCTAAGCTGGGGGACGAACTGCGTGCTCGCGGGCGATGTGGATCGCTTTAAGGACGCCGTCGTCAGTGCTGTCAGGGCCGTTTGCGATCAGGGATATGCTGATATCAAAGACCAAGTGGTTGTGACGGCCGGTGTGCCTTTCAATGTAACAGGCACAACCAATATCTTACGTGTCGCCCCGTGTGACGAACGTTTGATTTACCGCACCGACCCAGAGTAACCTGCGTCCTACAGGGTGATGTAGGAGCAATGTGATGATCGAACCTGATTTGGCTTTGGTGGTAGGCTTGGTGTTGGGGGGGCTGTCTGTTCCCTCGATCATGTCAGCATGGAGCGATAGCCGCGCGCCGAGGGCCTCTGCGCTGACATTGTTAATCGCATTTGGTTTCGTTCTCTTTGCGTTGCAAACCCAGCCAGGCGGGTACGCGATGAAAGAGATACCCAACGTATTCGTGCGGGTCTTTGCGCAATATCTTTAAGGCGCGCGGGTGACATGTGACGATCCTGCATTTTGGGCTCAAAATCATACGGGAAAGGGCTTGCCAAAGAACACCACGTCGCCTAAGTGACGGCTTCGTTCGCGCGTCCGGCCAAGTGGCATGCCGAGTCGCGCATAGGACCGAACCCAACTATAGGAGACGGAAATGCCTAAGATGAAGACGAAATCGAGCGCTAAAAAGCGCTTTAAGGTGACGGCCACCGGTAAGGTGATGGGCGGCCAGGCTGGTAAACGGCACGGCATGATCAAACGGACCCGCAAATTCATCCGTAACGCACGCGGCACGACAACATTGTCGACGCCTGATGCAAAGATCATCAAGGGCTTCATGCCCTACGACCGCTGATAGGAGGCTTGCACTATGTCCCGAGTTAAAGGTGGTACAACCACACACGCCCGTCACAAGAAAGTCATCAAAGCGGCAAAAGGCTATTACGGCCGCCGTAAAAATACTTTCAAAGTGGCACGTCAGGCCGTTGATAAGGCCAACCAATACGCAACACGCGACCGTAAGAACCGTAAGCGGAACTTCCGTGCGTTGTGGATTCAACGGATCAACGCAGCTGTTCGCGCACATGATGAAGCATTGACATATTCACGCTTCATCAATGGTCTGTCGTTGGCAGGCATCGAAGTGGACCGCAAAGTTCTGGCCGATCTGGCCGTGAATGAACCTGATGCGTTTGCCGCGATTGTTGATCAAGCAAAAGGCGCGCTTGCAGCGTAAGCCGCCAAACGTAAGAGATTTGAAAGCCGCTCCTCAGGGGGCGGCTTTCTGCGTTTTAGTGGGGTGGCTCATGGCGCTGTTCTGCATGGCGGGACATGAGGTGCTAACGCGACGGATTGAGATGAAATCTAAATACAATTAAATTACATTTTTTGTTTTCAGTGCGCTCTCGTCGCCTTAGTCTTGTACGATCAAATTTGTAACGAGAAAGCACAACACTATGAAAGCCCTTATATCTCTTACCTTTATCGCCTCACTTGCGCTCTGCGCTGCATCCGCCAACGCCGCCACGATGCAGGCTGTTTTCACGGGCCAAGCCACCAGTGTTAGAGATGAGTTCGGTATCACCGGGCAACCGATAATCGGTTCCGGCAGTGTGATTGCGTCGACAGATGTGCGCGTGACAGTGCAGTACAATACGGATTTCGGGGAGGCGTCCAGTTTCCCCTCAGGAGCGTTTTTTCTGAGCGGGGGCGATTTCAACGTGGACCCGATCGCGTTTCCCAAAGGCCCAATCACGTCGGTGGTCATGGAAGCCTATGGACGGAATTTCAGCGTCGCCATTGGCAACGGGAGCACTCTCGGCGCGGGGGCTGGCAATGTGTTGAATATGTCCACGCGCGGTGTCAGCCCGTTCGATGATGGCAGCGGCGTAACCGTCGACTTCATTAACCTGTGGATGACCGTGCCAGACACGATCATGCCCGATGATTTTGAGACGCCTTTCACGCACACTCAAGCCAGAACCGATACGTTCAGCTTTGCAATCCATGGCCTGCACCCGGTCTTCGATAATATCGCTTCTTTTAGCGGCAACCTTGATCTCTCAAGCGTCGCGGTGAGTGCCGTGACAGCGCCGGTGCCGCTCCCCGCAGGCTTGCCGCTCTTGCTCGCGGGCATGGGGGCGCTTGCATGGATGCGCCGGCGTACCAGCTTGTGATCTGATCAATAGCGCCCCTCACTTCAAAGCTTAGGGTTGCCGAAGGTTAAAACGGGGCGCTTTTCACACTCAACGCCGTTGCACGATTGCTATGGGGCCGTGTCTTTGACGCCAAGCTTGGTTCCCAATATGCGTCGTGCCGCCTATTATCTCGCGGATATTGGGTAAAAGGCTCTTCTGATGAAAATTCTGCGCAAAGTCATCAAGCAATTGGAAACGCCGCGCGACCAGCGCCCTTTGGGCAGCGGATGGTTGTCGGGCGCCTTGGCGTTGTTGGCGGGTCTTGCGGGGTTGCTGATCGTCTTACTGCGTTGGTACCCCGAGACGCTATCCTATCCGCAGATCGCCTTTCTGAGCGAAAGTGGGGTTGCGACAGTGGCGCTTCGGTTTGTTTTGTTGGCCGGGTATTCGCTGTCCTTGATCAGTTTGATCCTAAGCGAACGGAAGTCCCTTGGTTGGGTGGCGCTGGCGGTGTCTGTTGTCGCTTCGCTGATGGCCACAACGCAACCCGACACCAGCGGTGCCCCATCGCAAAGCCTGTATTTCGGGTTGGATTACTTTATCATCAACGTGCTTGTTATCGGCTTTCTGTTCGTCCCGCTTGAGCGGTTCTTTCCCGCCCGATCCGAGCAAACAGTTTTTCGCGCCGAGTGGCAGGAGGACATGTTTTATTACCTTGTCAGCTCAATGTTGGTGCAAATCCTTGGTTTTATTACATTAGCCCCGTCCAACATGGTCAACGCGCAAGTCGAACTTGATGCGGTGCGCGCCTACATCGTCGCATTGCCGTTCTTTGTGCAGGTGGTGATCATCATGGCTGCCACCGATTTTGTGCAATATTGGGTTCACCGCGCGTTTCACACCTTTCCTGTGTTGTGGAATTTCCATGCCATCCACCATTCCACGAAAAAGATGGATTGGCTGGCGGGTGCTCGCATGCATTTCGTGGAAATCGCTACACTGCGCAGCCTAACGGCGTTGCCGATGTTTACGTTGGGCTTCAAACCCGAAGCCATCCAAGGGTACTTGCTGATCGTCTATTTTTATTCCAGCTTCATCCACGCCAATATCGGTTGGAAGCTTGGCTTTCTTGAGCGCTTCTTTGTCACGCCACGGTTCCACCACTGGCATCATGGCTCTGATCGGGCCGCGATTGACATTAATTACGCCTCGCATTTTCCGATCTATGATTGGTTGTTTGGCACGCATCACCTGCCAGAAACGGAATGGCCCGAAAAATACGGGGTCGTCGGAGACACCGTCCCACGAGGGTATTGGAAACAGTTCATGTACCCGCTCAGTGCAAAATTTCGCAAGCCGCCAACGGATATATCCCTGGACTAGGCGACATTCCTAGGCGTCAGACGTGCATTTTGAGGAACCATGAGCTTTGTTGTCTTGGGCCTTTGAGCGGTGTCCATTTGGGCCAAAAGGCCATTTGAACCAACTGTTTTTGTAACCCGCGAGAAGCCAATTTAGCGGCGTGTATCGTGCCAATAAAAGGTAGAGGACGGCGCTGATGCCAAGCCCTGCGCAACTCACGACGACGATTGCGACGCTCTGGGGCCATCCTGCCTGCACCGCCCAAGCCGACAATTCATACACGATGTACAGGTGTATGATGTAGATGAAATACGCCATTTCGATGCCGAGCGTCACAGCGCGATAAGGCCGTTGGATCATGCGCTCTGCTAGGCCGACAAGCCCGAACACCAAGCTCAGCGATGTGACGGTGATCCCAGTTTGGCGCACGATTTCAGGCATGGGTGCAAAGTAATACGCCCCCAACAACCCGTGCGCGGCAAAGCCAACGACGATCAGCGGGACAAACACCTCAAATCGAGCAAACCAGCCCAAAACCGCACGTCCGGCCCACAACGTTTGCCCAAGTATGAAATACGCCCCGTACATTGCAAATGCAGAAAACTGCGGGTCCCAGAATGTGTTTGGAACGTCCTGCCAAACATTGTTTCGGTTCCACAATCCCAGCAAGGCCATCGGTGGGATGATCAATAAAATCCGCCACAGGCGTTCAAATAGCCAAGGTCGGGCAATCCGCGCAGTGAACGGCGCGACTATGCATAAAACAGTCAAAATCCACAGGAACCACAGATGCGCCAACGTGCCAAACGGATACCCACGCCACGCGGCATAAGCGGCATCTGCAAGGATCAACACCAGAAAAATCCGAACGAAACGGTCCTTCAAGAACGCCCATGTGCCGCGCCGCTCCAGCATCATTTGGGCAAAGAACCCAGCGAGCAGGAAAAAGGCGGGCATGCGCCACAAGTGAATCCATATCGCCGTCATATCAGTGAGGGCCGTGGCGGCAGGCGCTGGCGTCGTTACCCACGGCGCGAACAGGTTAAGGAAATCCGGACGCATATAGACTTGGCTGGCATGCAGAACCAAGCCAAGCAACATCGCGAACGCGCGTAAGGCATCAAGGCCGTGATATCGTTGGTGCTGCATCATCTTGTATTTTAGGGCATTCCTTTCAAGCTGTCAGCACCACAGCCGTTGATAGGGGCGACTGCTGTTTGGGTGTGCGTAAAGCCCTTGGCCTTGTCGAATTGCGGCATCCGACTGCGCGACACAGATCGCCACACATGACGGACCGCTTGCATTGCCGTACGACTGTGATAACCCGCTCGGCAGGAAAAGAGGGCCACGCGATGGACGATCTCAAAGCGAAATATCTAGGACTGATTTCTGATGCGGGCGATGAAGCCGCACTCGAAGACCTGCGTGTGCAGGCGGTTGGCAAAAAAGGCGAGATAAGCCTGAAGATGCGTGAGTTGGGCAAGATGACGCCGGAAGAACGTCAAACAGCTGGCCCCGCTTTGAACGCACTCAAGGATGAGATCAATTCCGCGTTGATTGCCAAAAAAGCCGGGTTGGCCGATGCAGCCCTAGACGAGCGGCTGCGCAGCGAATGGTTGGACGTGACATTGCCGTCACGGTCGCGTGGACAAGGCAGCTTACATCCGATTTCCCAAGTCTCAGAAGAGGTCACGGCGATCTTTGCAGAACTCGGCTTTTCAGTCGCTGAAGGCCCGCGCATTGACACCGATTGGTACAACTTCGACGCGCTGAACATTCCGGGCCACCACCCGGCGCGCGCCGAGATGGACACCTTCTATATGCACCGTGCAGAGGGCGACAATCGTCCGCCGCACGTGTTGCGCACGCACACATCCCCGGTGCAAATCCGCTCCATGGAGAAAATGGGCGCGCCGATGCGCATCATTTGTCCGGGTGGCGTGTACCGCGCGGATTACGACCAAACCCACACACCCATGTTCCACCAAGTCGAAGGGCTCGCCATCGACAAAGACCTGTCCATGGCGCATTTGAAATGGGTGCTTGAGGAATTTGTCAAATCTTTCTTCGAAGTGGATGGCGGCGTTGAGCTGCGCTTCCGCGCGTCGCACTTCCCGTTCACAGAGCCCTCCGCAGAGGTCGACATCCGGTGTTCTTGGGAGGGCGGGACTTTGAAAGTGGGCGAGGGCGATGATTGGCTCGAAATCCTCGGTTCTGGAATGGTGCACCCGAAAGTCCTGCAAGCTGGCGGTATTGATCCCGCTGAGTGGCAAGGTTTTGCCTTTGGGATGGGGATCGACCGCATCGCCATGCTGAAATACGGCGTTCCTGATCTGCGTGCGTTCTTTGATTCTGACTTGCGTTGGTTGCGCCATTACGGGTTCTCTGCGCTGGATGTCCCAACGCTGCACCGTGGTTTGAGCGCATAAACTTCCTAGATTGATGATTTTGGCGTAATCTCCCCCTTATTTGATTGGGGAGATTACCATGGATGTTTTCATAGACACTATTTTTTGGCCCGCTATTTTGGCGGTCTTCACGTATATCGGCAAGTCGATGGCCGACGTGTTCATCCAACGAAATCAAGTGGCTCAGGCACGTCTGGATGAAAAGCGCGATGTCATGCGCAAATTCATGGTCTACTCAGAGCGTTTGTTGAACCATCACCATCAGGCATCCGACGAAGAAAAAGTAGCGGACATATTGTCAGTTAAGGCGCAACTCAACGAGTTGTACTTGCGTGCGCGGCCTGAGACCTTGAAGAAGATGGTAGAGTTTTTCAAGAAGTTAGTCGCCTATTCGAATTGGCTTGACGACACCCGCAACGGGGTGGACACACCAAATGAACAGCGCAAATTACAACTAGAAACAGAGGTGAACGAAGCCCTCCTGAATGCGGTGAATGCCGCGCGGGTCGAATTTGGGGCCCATGAGGTTATCGATGGTAAAGACGAACTTTTGGAAATGCTCTACATTACGAAGTCTTCGGGTAAAAATACCGCTGCGGCATCTTAAGCCACATATTCACGCGGCGTTGATGTGACACTTGGTATGCATCCGTTTATCTCGGGCAGATGAAATATATGTTCGCCGTTTTTATGCTGTTCGCGGCTCCCGTTCATGCGATGGGGCCTTGGAAATCCAGTTGTGTGGAGGCCGTCCCCTGCGAGGTGGGTGATCGATCCTATCACGTGAAGGAACCTGACGGGTGGGATGGTGTCAGCCCGCTGCCTGTTATGCTGCATTTTCATGGGTGGGCGCGGCAAGGCACCCTGATTGTCAAACATCAGCGTATCTCTGGTGCGACGCGGCGACGTGGTGTGCTTTTGGTGGCGCCAAATGGCTTGGGCCGCAGTTGGGACTTCTGGCGGCCAGATACAGGCGATGTCGCCTTTGCCCGCGCGGTTTTGGAAGATGTCAAAGCGCGTTACCCGATCAACGATGAACAAGTCTATGTTTCTGGATATTCGTGGGGCAGCGCAATGGCGTGGCGGTTTGTATGCGAAGACGGGGCAGATGTCACAGCACTGCTGGCGGTGTCGGGAAGCATCGAACAGAACGAAACTTGCCTCACAGCACCAGCGCAAGTCCGCCATGTGCATGGGTTGAACGATAACGTGATGGATTTTCCCTTTGGACCGGGGCTGGACGAAACCTATCCGGTGCACCTGTGGCGCGAAGCCATGGGGTGTGATGAAGGGACCAATATCGGCCCTTGGAACGCTGTCGACTTCCTGACCTTTAATCGAACCGTGTGGGACAACTGTGCAGATGGTCATGTGACGTTGGATGTGCATCCGGGTGGGCACTTTATTCCACATGGCTGGATTGCACGGCAATTGGATGAATTGTTGGGATTAGAGCCGAGCTACCCCTAAATCAGCAACGCAGAGAGCGGCTTTACCCGCGCGCAGGCAGAAATGGACATGCGATAACCTTGCACCCAAGGCTATTCTTTGCCATTGCAAACGTCAGCATATCCGACCTGTTAGAGGCTCCTGATGAAATTCACTCTGTCTTGGCTCAAATCCCATATTGAGACCGACGCCACACTCGACGAAATATCCGAAGCCCTGACGGATCTGGGGCTTGAGGTCGAAGGCATCGAAGATCGCGGCGCGCGGCTGGCAGCGTTTACCATCGGCAAAGTGGTTTCGGCTGAAAAGCACCCCGACGCGGATCGTTTGCGCGTCTGTCAGGTCGCCACTGATGAAGGCACACAGCAAATTATCTGCGGCGCACCCAATGCGCGGGAAGGGATCACTGTCGTGATCGCCAAGCCCGGCGTCTATGTTCCGGGCATCGATACAACCATCGGCGTGGGCAAAATCCGGGGCATCGAAAGCTTTGGCATGATGGCCTCTGAGCGCGAGTTGGAACTGTCTGATGAGCATGACGGCATCATTGAGCTGCCCTCCGGCGACGTGGGCGACCGCTTCGTTGACTGGCTGGCCGCAAATGACCCCTCCAAGATCGATCCCGTGATCGAGATCGCAATTACGCCAAACCGCCCTGATGCACTTGGTGTGCGCGGTGTTGCGCGCGATTTGGCAGCCCGCGGGCTTGGCAAAATGAAGCCGCGCAAAATGGACATGGTTCCGGCCGCCTTTAAAGCGGATCTGAACGTCACGATTGACGAAAACACGCTTGATGGGAACCCGCTGTTCTGCGGACGTGTGATCCGTGGCGTTAAAAACGGTCCAAGCCCGGAATGGTTGCAAGATTTGTTGCATGCTATCGGTTTGCGCCCAATCAATTTCCTCGTAGATGTGACGAACTTCTTTACCTATGACATGAACCGGCCATTGCACGTATTTGACATCGACAAGGTCGAAGGCGATCTGCGTGTTCACCGGGCGGTTGGCGGGGAGGAAATCCTTGCGCTTGACGGGAAATCCTACACGCTGAAGGCCGACCAAATGGTGATTTCGGACGACAACGGTCCGGAATCTATTGCAGGTATCATGGGGGGCGAAATCACCGGCTGCACCGATGACACGGTGAACGTGTTCGTGGAATCCGCGTATTGGGATCCAATTCAAATCGCCTATACTGGTCGCGCATTGAAAATCAACTCGGATGCGCGGTATCGTTTTGAACGCGGAGTGGACCCATCATTCACACCCGAAGGACTAGAGCACGCTGTGCGGATGATCGTCGATCACGCGGGCGGCGAAGTGTCCGAGATGGTACAAGCGGGCAAAATCCCCGACACTGCGCGGGCATACAAGCTTGAACCTGCACGCGTGCGATCTTTGGTCGGCATGGACATCAGCGAATCCGAGCAACGTCAAACGCTGACAGCACTGGGTTTCCGTCTTGAGGGTGACATGGCGCATGTTCCAAGCTGGCGCCCCGATGTGATGGGCGAGGCGGATCTGGTTGAAGAAGTCGCGCGCATCGCATCGTTGACGAAGCTGCAAGGCAAGCCTTTGCCGCGTTTGACGCCCGGTTTGCCACAGCCTGTCATGACGCCCATGCAACGTCGCACGCAATCTGCGCGCCGTACGACGGCGGCCCTTGGGTACAACGAATGCGTCACGTATAGCTTCATTGATCAAGCCTCTGCGGCGCTATTTGGCGGCGGCGAAGATATCACGAAGCTAGAGAACCCGATCTCCAGCGATATGAGCCATATGCGTCCCGCGCTTTTGCCGGGCTTGCTGCAAGCTGCCGCCCGCAATCAAGCCCGTGGTTTCATGGACATGGCCTTGTTTGAAGTTGGACCTGCCTTTCACGGCGGTGAACCCAACGAACAGCACGATCTGGTCAGCGGTCTATTGATCGGGCGCACAGGCCCCAAAGATGTGCATGGCGCGTCGCGATTGGTTGATGTGTTTGACGTCAAAGCCGACGCGGAAGCCGTGTTGGCAGCCATGGGCGCACCCGCGAAAGTACAAATTATGCGCGGTGCACGGGAATGGTGGCACCCTGGGCGTCATGGGATGATTTGCCTTGGTCCAAAGAAAGTGTTGGGCGTGTTTGGCGAACTGCATCCCAAAGTACTGGATGCGATGGATATCAAAGGCCCAGCGATGGCCTTCACCCTTTGGCCGGGCGAAATTCCTATGCCACGTAAATCAGGCGCGTCGCGTGGGGCGATGAAAGTGAGCGATCTACAGGCCGTAGAGCGTGACTTTGCATTTGTCGTGGACGCAGATGTTGCGTCCCTTGATTTGGTCAACGCTGCCGCTGGCGCGGACAAAGCTTTGATCAAAGGGGTTCGGGTCTTTGATGAATTCATCGGTGGCAGTGTTGGGGAGGGCAAAAAATCTCTGGCAATCACAATCCGACTAGAGCCATCTGACGCGACCTTGACGGATAAAGATATCGAAGCCGTCAGCGAGAAAGTGATCGCCAAAGTTAGCAAAGCGACAGGCGGTGCGTTACGAGGATAAGTAAGCGGGCCAGTGGTGGCCCCTTTCGCCGTTCAAAATAGGCACTTCAACAAAGGACGTTTCCCATGGCTCTTTCAGTTTATCTTTCGGGTGAAATCCACACAGACTGGCGCGATCAGATTACACAAGCTTGCGCGGGACTTGATGTTCAATTCGACGGGCCTGTCACAGACCATGCCGCGAGCGATGATTGCGGCGTGAACATTCTTGGGGCTGAGCCAGACAAATATTGGCATGATCACAAGGGCGCCATGGTCAACGCAATCCGGACCCGCAAAGGGATCGAAGGCGCGGATGTGGTAGTCGTTCGGTTCGGTGAAAAGTACAAGCAGTGGAATGCCGCATTTGATGCGGGGTATGCGGCGGCCCTTGGAAAGAGCCTGATCATCTTGCAGCAACCAGAGCATGATCACGCCCTAAAAGAAGTTGACGCGGCGGCGCTTGCAATGGCGCGCAATCCTGAAGAAGTTGCACAAATTCTGCGTTATGTTTTGACAGGCAGCCTTCCGGCCTAATTTCAGCGATACCTCCGTAGGGTGCACCTGTGGTGCACCCACCCCCCTTGATTGATTATTCGCGCGGCGGCGTCACAAGGCCTTTTTGAACTGCTGGGCGTTCTAGGAAACGATCAAGATACGCCACTAAGTTCTTGTTGGCTTCCCAACCCAAGATGTCCTTTACGCCGTAGTAATCAAGGGCCCGCAACCAAGGCGCGATGGCCATGTCGGCAATGGAATAGCTGCCTGCGATCCAATCTTTGTCAGCGAGTTCTTTGTCCAACACGGCCAATAGACGTTTGGCTTCGTCCATATAGCGTTGCTGTGGGCGTTTATCTTCCCATTGGCTTCCGGCAAATTTCGAAAAGAACCCTAATTGTCCAAGCATCGGGCCTAAGCCACCCATTTGGAACATGACCCATTGTAGAACTTGGGCGCGTTGCGTTGCGGTTTCGCCGAAGAATTGCCCCGACTTCTCGGCCAAATAGACCAAAATGGCGCCGCTCTCGAACAGTCCCATTGGGACGCCGTCTGGTCCATTGGGGTCTATGATGGCAGGGATTTTGTTGTTGGGGTTCAACGACAGGAATTCTGGACTTTTGACGTCAACGTCTGACAGCGTCACGGTATGTGCTTCATAGGCGAGGCTGGTTTCCTCCAGCATGATCGAAGCTTTGACGCCATTGGGGGTTGGGAAAGAATATAGCTGAATTACGCTAGGGTCTTTCGCAGGCCATTTTTGTGCAATCGGGAAGGCGGACAGATCAGCCATGATGGCTCCTTTTGCTGTGATTAGGGCAAGAAATACGCTTTTTTCCCCGCAAAAACAGTCTTTTCGATGTGCGTGGATGTGTTAACAAATGTTGAACGACGAACAAAAAGAGCAAAACGTCGTCCTAACAGTAAGAGGGAAAGTAAATATGTTAAACGAATTCAAGGACTTCATTGCCAAGGGCAATGTGATGGACATGGCGGTCGGGATCATCATTGGTGCCGCATTCACAGCCATCGTCACATCTTTGGTCGGCGATCTGATCAATCCAATCATCGGATTGGTCTCTGGTGGGGTCGACTTTACCAACAACTACGCCGTTCTTGCTGGTGAAGTTGCCGAGGGCGCAAGCCTAGAAACTGCCCGAGAAACTGGTGCGTCGATCTTTGCCTATGGTGCATTCATCATGGCAGTCATCAACTTCTTGATCATCGCCTTTGTCGTGTTCATGTTGGTGCGCACCGTCAACAAAATTAAAGCCCAAGCCGTCGCTCAAGAAGAGCCAGCGCCTGAGGCACCAGCAGGTCCAAGCGAAGTTGATCTGTTGACTGAAATTCGCGATGCACTCGCAAAATCATAAAAGACTGGATTAAGAGTCTGGTTTTGGCCGCCCATCGAAAGATCGGGCGGCCTTTTTTGTGTGACAAGGCTTGTCATCGCGCAGGGGGAAGCGATTAGGTTTTCAGCGCCAATTGCGGAGAAATCACATCAATCCCTAGGGCCTTCCCAACGGCGTAATAAGTTAGTTGCCCAGCATGTACGTTCAACCCGTTCAACAAATGCGGATCGTCTTCGCAGGCCTGTTTCCACCCCTTGTCAGCCAAGGCCAACATAAACGGCATCGTGGCATTCCCAAGTGCGATCGTCGACGTGCGAGAGACAGCGCCGGGCATATTCGCGACGCAATAGTGCATAATCCCATCCACATCATAGATCGGGTCGTCATGTGTTGTCGCCTTGGACGTTTCAAAGCAGCCACCTTGGTCAATCGCTACATCGACAATTGCCGCGCCGGGTTTCATGTCTGACAATTGCGCACGTGTGACCAATTTGGGGGCCGCCGCGCCAGGGATAAGAACTGCGCCAATCACCATATCGGCTTGTTCGACCAGTTCGGCAGTGTTGCCAGCACTTGCGTAGGATGTCTTGAATTGTCCGCCGAAAACGTCGTCTAGGTACCGCATGCGGGACAAAGATCGGTCCAGAACAGTCACGTCCGCGCCCATACCTGCGGCAATGCGGGCCGCATGTGTGCCAACAACGCCGCCGCCAATAACCACCACTTGAGCAGGTCCTACGCCCGGTACACCGCCCATCAAGACACCGCGACCGCCATTGGCTTTTTGCAAAGTCCACGCGCCAACTTGCGGGGCCAGTCGGCCAGCGACTTCAGACATAGGGGCAAGCAAAGGCAAGCCGCCAGCCGCGTCCGTTACGGTTTCATAGGCAATCGCTGTGCATCCGCTGTCTAACAGATCACGCGTTTGGTCTGGATCTGGGGCAAGGTGCAGGTAAGTGAACAACAACTGACCTTCACGGAGCATTTTGCGCTCACCTGATTGGGGTTCTTTCACTTTTACGATCATATCTGCCGCAGCAAAAATGTCTTTGGCCTGATCTGCAATTGTCGCCCCGGCTGCAATGTAGTCGGCATCCGCAAATCCTGCGCCTATTCCAGCATTGCTTTGCACCACAACCGTATGGCCATGTGCCACGGCTTCGCGTGCGGCGTTGGGGGTGAGCCCAACGCGAAATTCTTGTGGTTTTATTTCTGTTGGGCAGCCGATATGCATGATGAGTTCTCCCTGAACGTGCCGGGTGCGCCTAGGGCGCACCACTGTTCCAACTATTGGGTGGTTCTCATGCAATTTGGCTGAAAAGCATGTGGCAAAATGCACAAGAATTAGAATAGATTTGCGCCAACCCACAAATTTACGCTTAGGTTTTGTGCGAATGCAGCTAGACGAGACAGATAAACGCCTTCTGAGAGCCCTGCAACGCAAGGGGCGCATGTCCAATGGAGACCTGTCAGAAAAGGCCAATCTTAGCCCCTCAGCCTGTCATAGACGCGTGCAGCGGCTAGAGAAGGACGGCGTAATCAAGGACTACGTGGCCCTGCTGGACGCCCGCAAAATGAACGTCCCAACAACAGTCTTTGTCGAGATCACACTGCAAGGTCAGACCGATGACGTGCTGGAGGCCTTCGAAAAGGCGGTTGCGCGGATACCGGACGTGTTGGAATGTCACTTGATGGCGGGTTCTGCGGACTACTTGCTGAAAGTAGTTGCTGAAAACACCGACGATTTCGCCCGCATCCATCGCCAACACCTTGCGCGGTTGCCGGGCGTGGCGCAGATGCAATCCAGCTTCGCCCTTCGCACAGTCTTTAAGACCACCGCATTACCCGTTTAACGCCAGAAAGTCTTTTTGTTCACGGGGTTGAGGAAAATCAGCAGCGCAAAGACGGAAAATGCGAACTCGTAAACCTCCCAGTTGCGAGGGAGAGGGATCGAAGCGATGAACACTGACCACAACACCGCAAGGGCTGCCATGTGACGAGGCGGAGCTGGCACCGCGAGGTATTCGCAAAACGTCCGCACCCATCTGGCGTAAGGGTACAGGAGCGGTAAAATGACCAGATAACTCAGCAATACCAATGTGAGCGCGTTGCCAAACACTTCTTCCGCGAGGTGAATATCGCCCACGACTAAGTTGTGCAGATTCGTTTCGCCTTGGTAGTTGTTTTCGGTAAAGAATTCAGTGCTTTCTATGCCAAAAATACGCTGACCCCAGCTCACTTCCTCTCCGGCGGCAAAGAAAAAGGCAAGCGCATAGACGCCCAAAAGGATCGCAACACGTCCTGAGTTTCGTCTTGCGTGGCCGATAAGAGTGAAGCACGCGAAAAATAGAAACAGGGCTGTGGCGTATTCGACAATGCCATCTTCACGCGCGAAGACGATTTCAAAACTGTCCGGCAAAATCAGCCAGTAGTACAGGGTTGCCGCGGCGCCCAAAGCCAGAATGGCCCGCAAAGCCCATGTCAGGGTGGGATTGTAATACATGTCAGCCTCGCCCAATGGTCATAAAAAAACGCACCCTACATCCGTGGGGCGCGTTTAATTGTCTCGTGCCAATGCGGCAAGGATGATTTACATCATACCTTCGCGTTGGGCTTTTTTACGCGCCAATTTACGGGCACGGCGGATCGCTTCAGCTTTCTCGCGCGCTTTTTTCTCGGACGGTTTCTCGAAATGTTGCTTAAGCTTCATTTCACGGAAAACGCCTTCGCGCTGCAGCTTCTTCTTCAGGGCACGAAGCGCCTGATCGACATTGTTGTCACGAACACTAACCTGCATGTGGTTTTCACCACCTTTCTAGATATGAGTTGCAAGGATTTGCAGGAAATGGCCATATAGCAACCTTGCCTCAACTTGTCTAGTATCGGTTCCAAGCCGTAATAGGAGCGTCCGATGACTGACACATATGATCTTGTGACCGAGCAACTTCTAGATGCAGCACTTCTGCACGTAGCATTTGATGGTTGGTCCGAGGAGACATTTCGCGCCGCCGTGCAGGATGCGGAAATCGACCCTCTCGTTGCCAAGTCCGCATGTCCGCGCGGGGCAGTCGACCTTGCTTTGGCGTTCCATATTCGTGGTGATAAGGCCATGTTGGCGCGTCTTAAGGCGGAAGATACATCAGAAATGCGGTATCGGGACCGAATTGCGGCCGCTGTGCGATTTCGCTTAGAAGCGATCGAAGACAAAGAAGCGGTCCGCAGAGGCACCACTTTATTTGCTCTTCCACCCTATGCACCAGACGGCGCCAAGGCGATCTGGGGCACGTGCGATCAGATATGGACAGCACTTGGAGACACCTCTGACGATGTGAATTGGTACACAAAGCGGGCGACATTGAGTGGCGTCTATGGATCGACCGTATTGTATTGGCTCGGGGACGATTCGGTGGACCATGAAGCCACATGGGAATTTCTGGATCGGCGCATTGAAAACGTGATGCAGATCGAAAAACTCAAAGCCACAGTTCGCGACAGCCCTGTTTTGAGTAAAGTGCTGGCTGGGCCGAATTGGTTCCTAAACCGGATCAAAGCGCCAAGCCAGACGCCGCGCTCTGATTTGCCGGGAAGCTGGACGGCGCCAAGGAACTAACCCGGTTTCCCGTAAAGTTCTGTTCATATGACGCTGCGAACGACCCGTGCTGATAGACGGTTTCGGCTTGTCGCGAGGTTTACGGGCCTTACGGTGGGGCCAAGCAGTATATGAACAAGGACCACTTCCCATGACAAAGACAATGCGGGCCGTCGAAATCTCTAAACCCGGTGGACCAGAGGTCTTAATTCCAGTCGAACGGCCGCGCCCAATCGCTGAACATGGTCAAGTTGTGATCAAAGTGGCTTATGCAGGCGTGAACCGTCCTGACGCATTGCAGCGCGCAGGTATGTATGCCCCGCCCCCCACAGCAAGTGATCTGCCGGGATTGGAAGCTTCAGGCGAAGTGGTCGAAATTGGCGCAGGGGTGGACAGCGTGTCGGTCGGTGATCAGGTCTGCGCCTTGTTGCCCGGCGGTGGCTATGCGGAATATGTCGCGACACCAGCGGCGCATTGTTTGCCATTGCCGCAAGGCATGGGACTGAAAGAAGCGGCCTGTTTGCCAGAGACCTTCTTTACCGTGTGGTCGAACGTATTTGTTCGTGGCGGTCTGCAAGCGGGTGAGAAATTCTTGGTGCATGGCGGGTCATCCGGGATCGGCACGACTGCTATCCAGTTGGCAAGCGCACTGGGCGCGCGAGTGTTTGCGACCGCCGGATCGGCGGAGAAATGTAAAACCTGTGTAGAACTCGGCGCAGAGGCCGCATGGAACTACCACGAGCAGGACTTCGTTGAATTGATGCTAGCTGAAGGCGGGGCGGATGAAATCTTGTGTATGGTGGGTGGGTCCTACATCGCGCGCAACATCAAGGCTGCAGCTGAAGACGGTAGACTGGTGCAAATCGCATTTCTGCAGGGCCCGAAAGCAGAGATCAATTTTGCCCCCCTGATGACAAAGCGCCTGACGATGACAGGCAGTACGTTGCGCCCACAGTCTGATCTTGCAAAAGCGCGGATTGCACAGGATTTGCTTGAAGCTGTGTGGCCCATGCTGGATTCAGGTCGGATCGCACCGGTGATGGATTCTGAATTTGCACTGGATGATGCAAGCAAAGCGCACGCCCGGATGGAAAGTTCCGAACATGTCGGAAAGATTGTTTTGAAAGTCTGACGGGCAAGGGGGCTTCCCCCACACCGGCGGTTTCCCAACACAGTGAACGAGGAAGATCATGGCTAAGACGGCAATCATCAAGCAACCCGGTGGCCCGGAAAATTTCCTTATTGTCGATCGGGAAGTGGGTGACCCGGGGCCGGGTGAAATTCGAATTGCGCATAAGGCCATTGGGCTGAACTTTATCGATGTGTACCAGCGTAGCGGACTTTACCCCTTAGACATGCCGCATGCTTTGGGTATGGAGGCCGCCGGAATTGTCGAGGCCGTCGGCGCAGGCGTAACGCATCTGAGGGAAGGCGACCGTGCTGCCTATGCCGCGTTGCCACCCGGTGCGTACACGCAAGCCCGCGTCATGCCCGCCAATGAAGTTGTGGCCTTGCCGGATGGCGTTCCCTTTGACGTGGCCGCAGCGATGATGCTGAAAGGTTTGACCACTGAATACCTGTTTCACCGCACCCACCCGTTGCAATCAGGCGATACAGTGCTGTTTCAGGCGGCCGCAGGTGGCGTCGGTTTGATTGCTTGCCAATGGGCGCGGTCCGAAGGGATCAGGTTGATCGGAACCGCTGGGACAGATGAGAAATGCGCGCTGGCCTTGGAGCACGGCGCGGATCACTGTATTAATTACCAGACCGAGGACTTTGCGCCGAAGGTACGGGAATTGACTGCAGGCGCCGGTGTGGACGTCGTAATGGACGCGGTTGGGGCTGATACCTTTGAAGGGTCTTTGGACTGCCTGAAACCATTTGGGATGTTCATGTCTTTTGGCAATGCTTCCGGTCCTGTGCCGCCGTTCAATCTTGGGGTGCTAGGCCAGAAGGGATCATTGAAAATTACACGGCCTGTCTTGTTTACGCATACTGCAAACCCCGAGACATTGCGTGAGATGGCTGAACGGCTGTTCGATAAAGTGAGCTCTGGAGCGGTGAAGATTCGAATCGACCAGCGTTTTGCCTTGGATGACATCATTGAGGCGCATCGCGCCCTAGAATCGCGTAAAACCACAGGTAGTACTGTTATTTCGCTCTGATTTTCCGATGAATCTTTTGTTGCATTTTCGCTGCAGAGCGTTTCTGCAAACGCGATGAATTTCGCAATCGATGCGGTTTTGTTTCCGCTCTCTGAACGCAAAAAAGGCCATTTTGCGGCATGCGGTTTTCTGCCTATCCTTCGTAGATCAACATGGTTAATTCCATTGTGCAGGGTACGATTTATTCGGTGCGGGGGCATTGAACACGGGAAGACTTCGCATGTTTGGAAAGAGTTTGGCCACGGCTGTCTTTGTTTCGACAGTGCTTGGCGTCAGCGCATCAAATGCTTCGAGCGTCGATGTGACCTATCAAGTTTCGGGGACTTCGTTTGGTAACGAAGGCCTGCGTGAGCGTGTTACGATTAGCACTCCCAATGATCCAACATTTGCTGAAGGTGGACTTTACGACGGCAGTACAAGCGCTGGTGAGTTCCAGTTGCAAGGTGGACAAACGCTCGGAGAGTTTGCAGCTTTTTGTGTTGAACTCGCGCAGTCCCTTCAAAGCGCTGCGTCGTATGAATTTGCGCCTGACCTGTTCGGTGGGCGGATCTTGGCGAATGTAGACCGGCTTTTCTCCAGTGCCTACAGCCAGATCGATACCTCGATAGAAGCGGCCGCGTTTCAGGTCGCTTTGTGGGAAATCGTGCATGATGATGCCAGCAGTTTTGACTTGAGCGCGGGCAATGTCCTGATTTCAGGCAACGATGACGTGGTTGACCAAGCCAGTGTCTATTTGTCGGGTCTGGATACAGCTGCCACGGGGTTGTTTGATATTTCCTTCCTGCAAAGCGATTCGTCGCAGGATCTTGTTATTGCCACTCTCAGAACTGAGTCCATCGAAGGTCCTCCGCCGGTTCCATTGCCTGCATCCTCATTGCTGTTGCTTGGTGGCATAGGGGGTTTGGTCGCGATGCGGCGCAAACGGTCACGTCGTTAACTATGTTATTTTTAACCAGTCCAATTTTGTAACCAGTTTTAGGGGCTGCGCTTAGGCGCAGCCTCTTTTTTTACCTCAACGAACTGGGGCGAAAACCGCGTTCTTCATTTTGCAATCTTGGATCGTATCGCGCCCGCATGGCACAGGCTTGAGGTCCTTTGACAAACAAATTCGGGCTTCTTGAATGTATCCATCGCGGCATGTGATCGTTAGACTGTCTGCTTCCAAATTCGGGTTGTCCTTCAAGAACGCGTCCTCGACGACTGAGGCGGGAAGTTTCACTGTTTTGTTGAGTTTACGAAAGATTTCAGGCCGTTTGACCGTTGCATAGGCCTGTCGTGACAGCGCGTAATATCCGGGTGCGGATAGACCTGAGCAGGTTCCATGTTTCTTCCACTGGTGCCAAGCCAGTCCGGATGTTCCCATGATGTCAGCCATGTCGGCAGTCATACCGCGCGAAGGTGGGCGTTCTGCCGTGCGGCAGTAGCTTGGCCAGCCGCGATGAAATTGAGGCCAAAGGCCGTGCAACACCCAACCATGATCATGGCGTGCTTCGCATTGTGGCGAGCGTTTAGCATCACCTTCGATTTCACACCAATTGGGCGACCAAGACAAAGCCATCACGTAGTAATCGAATTCACCAGCCCGTTCGCCATCGGCAAACGCAAAGCTAGCTGACAACAGCCAGATAAAAAGCACACGCATAACACTCTTTCCAATTTCATTTGTCGCGACTATATAGCGATCAAGTTCCCCCACAACGGAAACCCGCTTCGACCTTCAGTCGGAGCCTCCTGGAGACAGGGGTCGGGGAAGATTTGCGCGAAGGAGACGCTTGAGATGTCGAAACCCTTGATGGCCAAAGCCACTGCCGTTTGGCTGGTGGACAACACAACGATCAGCTTCAAACAGATCGCTGATTTTGTGGGTATGCACGAACTGGAAATCCAAGGCATTGCCGATGGAGATGTTGCCGCTGGCGTAAAGGGCTTTGATCCTGTCACCAACAACCAGTTGACGCAGGACGAAATCGACAACGCTGAAAAAAGCGTGATGTACAAACTGAAGCTGAAATTCAACGCAGCTGCGGTTGGTGAAGAAAAGCGCCGCGGTCCGCGTTACACGCCGTTGTCCAAGCGCCAAGACCGCCCGGCTGCAATTTTGTGGCTGGTCAAATTCCACCCTGAACTGAGCGACGGTCAAGTCTCGAAACTTGTGGGCACGACCAAGCCAACGATCCAAGCGATCCGTGAGCGCACCCACTGGAACATCTCGAACATCCAGCCCGTCGACCCTGTCGCACTGGGATTGACCAAGCAATCTGAGCTGGACGCAGCCGTTCAAAAAGCGGCGGCGAAAAAAGCAGCAGAAGGTGAAGTCATGACTGACGACGAACGCCGTAAGTTGGTCAGCACCGAGCAGTCGCTTGGCATGGAAGCCGAACCAAAAATCCCATCCGCGATCGAAGGTTTGGGAGCGTTCTCCTTGGCGGAGGATGCCGACGACGATGAGGATGGCGAAATCGATACGTCCAACATCGACGCGGACAGCTTCTTCAACCTGCCATCCGGCGGCGGCGATGACGACGAAGACGACGATCAGAAGTGATCACGGCGCGTGGAATTTTAACAACGCTGGTTCTGCTGTGCGCAGGACCGGCCCTCGCGCGGGACTACTGCGACGAGATGTGGTTCACACGGAACCTGATTTTTGACAAGGCCGGGTACTGTTTTGGCTCTGCTTTGGGTCAGGCCGTGTTCGATAACACCGATTGCACCACAAAAGCCCCAAATCTAACCGCTGACGAAAAACGCGCCATAAGTGACATCAAGTCGGAAGAAACGCGAGTTGAGTGTAAAATCAACAGCAAAACTATCCGTGCGCTCGACATTCCCAACATCGATTTTCGCAAATCAGTTCATCCGATCCCAATCCCGGACGCGCATGGCTTTGGCTGCTTTGGATGGAAAGGCGTGCCGTTTTCGCTCTATCGCGGGACAGACACGTCTGGCCCCGCAGTTGCTCAGGTCTTGGCGGGTGATGATATATTCTTCTTCCATTGGTCAAAGACGAACTGGGTTTTCTTGACGATAAAGCGCGATGAAACCGAGTTCCAAGGGTGGGCCAAACCCCTGCCAACCAACGAGACAACCTGTACTAAGATGGCTGGCTAAAAGTATCTAACCAACTAAATGGTTTTGCGCGCCCGCAAAGCGGCGCTAATCGTGCCGTCATCCAAATAATCTAACTCGCCACCAATTGGCACACCCTGTGCAAGCGACGTCAGTGTGACCTGTCCGTCAAGCAAATCAGCGATGTAGTGTGCCGTGGTTTGACCGTCGATTGTTGCGTTCAATGCGAGGATGACTTCGGTGATGCCTTCGCCCTCGATGCGGTCTTTGATGCGTGGAATGCGCAATTCTTCTGGTCCGACAGAATCCAGAGCCGACAAAGTACCGCCAAGGACATGATACCGGCCTTTGAACACGCCAGAGCGTTCCATGGCCCAAAGATCGGCGACATCCTCAACAACACAGAGTTCACCATTCGCCCGCTTGTTGGATTCGCAAATTTCGCAAATATCAGACGTCGCGATATTACCGCAATTCAAGCACTCGCGCGCGGTTGCCGCAACGGTTTGCATAAGGTCCGCAAGGGGCGTGAGTTGCAAGGAACGCTTGCGGATAAGATGCAGCACAGCGCGTCGCGCAGAGCGGGGGCCAAGGCCAGGGAGCTTTGCCATCAAGTCAATCAGTGCGTCGATGTCTTTGGTGCTGCTCAAAGCGGTCGCCTGTGTGTAAAGGTGGCCCCTCCTCCGGAATGGTGGAGGGGATATAGGTGCTTTAGAACGGTAACTTCATATCCTTGGGCAAGCCAAGAGCTTCGGTCATTTTGCCCATTTCGTCTTGCGATTTTTCTGCGGCTTTGGCCTGTGCGTCTTTAATTGCGGCAAGGATCAGGTCTTCGACCACTTCTTTGTCGTCGCCATTGAAAATCGAAGGATCGATATCGAGGCCCTTAAGTTCGCCCTTTGCTGTAGCGGTCGCTTTGACCAATCCCGCACCACTTTCACCAACCACCATGACATTTTGCAGGTCATCCTGCATTTGTGCCATCTTGGTTTGCATTTCTTGCGCTTTTTTCATCATCCCGGCCATATCGCCGAGCCCGCCTAGTCCTTTGAGCATCATATGTCTCCGTTCGTTATTCGAGCCGCTTGGCGCGCGGCACTGTATATAGGATCATTCCGCCACATATTGCAGCCACAACGCCAATGAACAAGGCCGGGGAGCCAACGCATCCTTCAGCGGCGGCGAGTTTTTGGATGCCAGTGGGGTCGGCCATAGACACCATTGTCACCAGAAGGGTCCACAACACGACGACGACAAGCGCGCCCCATTGATGGCGAAACCGAATTGCAAGCATGGAGGCCACGATCAGCACCAATGCGGGGAGTGTTGAGAACAAGAAAACAGCTTCTTGCCACGCGCTTACTGTATTCCCGTCCCAAGCGGGGCGGGCTTTGTCGCAAACCTCTGCCCAAAGAGCGGAGGGGGTGAGACACGCGAGGATTAATCCTCTTCGAAGGGATCCCATTCATCCTCCACTTCATCCAGTGCATCCATCGCAGCTTCCTTCGCGAGATCTTCGGGGGATCTGATCGCGGTAATCTGCGCTTTGGGGAAGGTTGCCAGCACAGCTTGTACCAAAGGATGTTGTTGGGCTTGGGTCTTGATGGCGCGCTCAGCTGCGTCACGTGATTCCGCAATCGTCTCTTCGTCGCAATCATTGACCAGCGTCACGGCCCAGCGGTTCCCAGTCCAGTTTTGCAACCGCGCACCAAGTTTTTGCGCCAGATCTGCGGGTGCGCTGTCGGACGGTGTGAATTCAATTCGGCCGGGTTGATATGCCGCCAAACGTACGCCTGTTTCGATGTCGACCAGCAGCTTCACGTCGCGGTTGGTGCGGACCAATTCGACCACGTGGTGAAACGTCGGAAACCGCGCCAAAGCTTCATTGGGCGCGACGGCAAGAGCCGTGGCAGCACCCGACGACCCCGCACTTTGAGTTGGGGCGTTTTGGTGGTTTTGTTGCGTCTGCATTGTCTGATTGTGCGACCCTGCCATAGTGCCACCGCCGGACCCACCACCCGAAGGCGCAGGGCTTGTCGGCATAGGGGGCGGTGTCTGACCCTGAAGTTTGCGCACCAACTCCTCGGGGGAGGGCAGGTCGGCCACATGTGTTAACCGGATCACCGCCATTTCGGCAGCCATCATAGAGTTTGGCGCAGCAGATACTTCTTCAAGCGCTTTTAGCAGCATTTGCCACATACGGGTCAAAACGCGCATCGGTAGATTTTCAGCCATAGCTAGACCGCGCGCACGTTCATCAGGCGAAACTGTAGGATCTTCGGCAGCCTCAGGGGTGATTTTGACAACAGACACCCAATGCGTGATCTCAGCAAGATCACGCAATACCGCGAGCGGATCTGCACCATCGGCGTATTGGCCGGAAAGTTCGGTCAGGGCCCCGGCGGCGTCGCCGCGCAGGATCATGTCCATCAAATCCAAGACGCGCCCACGGTCAGCCAGGCCCAACATGGCGCGAACTTGGATCGCGGTCGTTTCGCCTGCACCATGGCTGATGGCTTGATCCAAGAGCGACGTGGCATCACGGGCCGACCCTTCGGCGGCGCGGGTGATCAAAGCCAATGCATCGTCCGCGATTTCAGCGGACTCAGCGGTTGCGATGCGTCGCAGCATTGAAATCATGACTTCCGGTTCGATCCGACGCAGATCAAAGCGCTGACATCGCGAAAGGACGGTCACCGGAACTTTGCGGATTTCGGTTGTCGCGAAAATGAACTTCACATGGGCCGGAGGTTCTTCCAGCGTCTTTAACAGCGCGTTGAAAGCACTGGTGGACAGCATGTGTACTTCATCGATGATGTAGATTTTGTACCGCGCAGAGGCCGCCCGGTAATGTACCGAATCGATGATTTCACGGATGTCGCCAACACCCGTACGCGATGCAGCATCCATTTCCATGACGTCAACATGGCGGCCTTCCATGATTGCCACGCAGTGTTCGCATTCCCCGCATGGTTCTGTTGTGGGGGTTCCGTTACCGTCTGGACCAATGCAGTTCATGCCTTTGGCAATAATGCGTGCGGTTGTTGTTTTGCCGGTTCCTCGGATGCCCGTCATGATGAAAGCTTGTGCGATCCGATCTGCTTCAAACGCGTTGCGCAACGTGCGCACCATGGCGTCTTGCCCGACGAGGTCGACGAATGTCTCCGGACGGTATTTCCGTGCGAGGACCTTGTAGCCTGTGTCTGGTTGGGGTGCGTCGCTCATTTTTGCTCCGGGATTCTCTTGTCTGTTAAGGGTAATGGCCCGTGCTTGGAAGGTCCACCGCTTGACTGAGTTGTTGCGTAACTGGAAACGTAGTTTTTCCAAATTCGATACGTATGTTAATTGTGACAAAAGGCTGTAAAGTATATACTATTTTAAGTGGTGCTGTGGAGGGGATTTTGAATGCTGGCGATATTAGGACTTGTAAGCGTCGGGCTTGTTCTTGCGTCCGTCATCGATTCAGACAGCGGTAGCTCTGGTGGTGCGGGTGGTTCAGGCGAAGCCGAAACATTCACAGACGAAGAGGATGGCATCGTAGATGCATCCTTTCGCGCGGACGTAGAGGCGAATTTTCTGGATTTGATCGCTGAAGGTGAATTGACGCAAGGCGAAGCCGACGAAGCATTAGATGCCATCACGTTCACCAACGGAGTTCAAAACATTGACACCGGTGATGGTGATGACAGCGTCTTGTTGGCAAGCGGGAACAACAACATTCAAACTGGTGCTGGTGAAGATATCGTTTTTGCGGGCAGCGGTGACGACGAGGTGAGCCTCGGCGAGGATCAGGACTTTTACGGTTCAAATGCCCGTTCTGTTGCAGTTGACGATGACATAATCGACTTTCCAGAGCTTGGTACGTTGAACGGGCTGTCGCCGGAAGACACACAAGCGGTGCTTGAAGGTGGCGACGATCGTATTTTCGGGGGCACCGGTGATGATTTGATCTCTGATAGTTTCGGGTCCAACTTTGTAAACGGAAATCAGGGCGATGATATTATCATAACAGTGGACGCTGCGACTGATGAAGGAACCCCTGACACAGTTAAGGGTGGTTTTGGATTTGACACGCTGATCGTTGACGAAGGCGACACAGTTGAAACCGGCCGTGGATTTGACACAGTCACCGTAGACGTCTTTGCCGGAGTGGAAGATGGTTATGACGTTGTGACCATTAGCGATTTCGAAAAAGGCAAAGACGTACTGGAATTGGAAGGCGATGCTGGGTTGATCCGCACGCCAGCGCCTGATGCACCCGGTGATGTGGTTGAAAACCCAATAACAGTGACGCCACTCGCCGATGGCAGTGGTTCGTTGGTGTCGATCAACGGTATTCCCGTTGTGCGCGTTGTCGGCCCCGACGATTTGACTGTCGATGACATCGTTCTCAGAACTTAAACGCAGTATGAATTAGATGACATGTTCCAGCGCATAGCGCTGGTTTTGCGCGCTTGGTCACATCTAAATGAGTATGGGGTAAGGTGAGAGGCTGGACAACGACCCAAGCGGGGCTCGTTACGGCTGCTTCCTTCCGGATCTGACCGGGTTGGCGAGGTGCCTGCCCGCGCCAACCTCTCGAGAGGAGATGTAGGGGCTTTGCATGGATTCTGCAAGTGTCACAATGTGATTGGAATTCGTAGGAACCCACTGTCCAATTCTATGGGAGTTTCGGGCGAATAACCTGCGATGTCATTAAGATGCGGAATCGCACCCGGACCAGTTTCAAACCATGTCTTAAGCCCGCGCGCCTTCGTCGACATTCGCCACGGAGGGGTGATTTTCGGAACGCGCCGAGATTGAACAAAGTCTTGAACGACTTGGCTAACTGGCAAATTGGGACGCAACATCGTTCGCTCTGGGGTAAGGCCGGGGAAATACCCACCGCCGCACGCGCGGTAACTTTTGGTCGCGACAAAGAAACGATCCTGATCACGTATCAATTGCCCTTGATACCGCAAATCTTCGATGCGGCTTGTATTTGGGTTAAGGCAATTCCCGTTTGCATCAAACTGCGGCAAGGATGTTGGATCGATGCCGTAGGTTACGCCAAAAATTATATCAAAATCGAACGGGGGAACCTCATGAGAAAGAAGTCCCTTACGCGACAGATCGAGGGGGTGCGTGAATATAGTTGCAGATCGTTCTAGCCATCTACGCAGTTCAAGCCCTGAAACCGGAACGCCCCAGATGTCGTTTGGGAAGACATGCATCTGCGCAATTTGGCGGCGCTGCAGCGGGCCTGATGGAATGTCAGCGTAGTTGTGCGCACCTATATGCCCACCTGCCCGGTCCGGCGATGTGGCTGCCAAAAGGGGCAGGGACGCAAACTCAGTCCCTTGTCGTGCTAGATCAATGGCTTGCATTTTTGCTGAAGCGATCAAAGCCAACATGGGCGTTGGTTGAACCAAGGCGAAATAGCTCGTGAGAGGGACGCACGTTTCACCAAGAACTTCATCCAAAGCGGCGCAAGTTGCGCGATGAGCTGGCGCAATTGCGGCTAACTCGGGCACCTGCGGGGCCGCTTGAGCAGGCGCGAGATGGGCTTTGCTGGATTGAATGTTCCAAGTCCCTTTTGTGGATTGGACCAAGTGTAAATCGATGCAGCCCAGAACTTCGCCCGCGAACCCGGGCATGATCGTTGGAATGCCGTGAAGATGGCCGGATAGCATGTCTGCGCCGGGCACCTCAGTCGCGTTGAGGTCGGGGAAAAGGACATGCGTATGCCCCCCCACCAATGCGTCCACATCGCCGCTTGCAGCGATCCGGGATAGGGCGTTTTCGTCTTGATAGGTTCCGATCCCAGTATGGGCCAACGCAAGAACAAGGTCAGCGCCGTCTTTCCGCAAGCGGGAGGCTGTTTCACTAACAGTCGCCTCCATGTCGGAAAATGTCGCGATTCCAAATAGGTGCGAATGAACCCATGTGGAGGTGCGAGTCGGGAGGACAGATAACACCCCGACTTTTAAGCTTCCTGCAGGCAAAATCGTAGAAGTGTGCAACCAATCGGTCGGCTCTGTCAAATGTGTATTTGATGACAACAAAGGTGCGGACATACTGCGCGCGAATTGTGCGAGGTAGGGCAGGCCATAGTCAAGATCGTGATTGCCCAGCCCGAGCACATCATAACCCATTGCATCCATCACTTTTGCGACAGGATGAGGGGACGTTAGATGAGGGTGTTGCACCAAATGATCGCCCAAGGGCGTTCCCTGCAACAGGTCCCCATTGTCGACAAGAAGGCAGGCTCCACCGTTTTTTTGGGCGTCTAGTCGCAGGCGTTTGATCGTGCCAGACAAGGCTTGCAGCCCTAGATCGTGTCGGTTCGAGTTTGCGTAATAGTCGTGTGAAACCAGATGCATATGCAGATCCGATGTGGCGAGTATCCGTAAAAAAGTCGCTGGTGAAGTACGATCATTCATTCAACTAAGCGAAGGTCCCAAATTACGCAGTTGCGATCGCAAAACAAAAAGTTTGCGCCTATGTCGCAATACACTACGGCGACTCAACTACAGGTAGATATTTACCGACAGTTGCGCATGCGCGCACAGCATGCAAGGTCTGCGATAATACGGAGAGTGATTATGAAGCATGCAGAGACAGTGACATTCGGCGGTTCGGGGTTAGACCGAGCTGGTGAAATTCGTGGTGATAGCGCAGCAATTCAAGACGCAATGTCCCATCCAGATGCGCGTGCGATCGCCCTTTGGCGTGGTAAGCCCTTGATCCAAAGTGAACGTCCGGCTCACTTGCTTCGATTGCCGATGTCACACCCGTTGTTTGAGGTGTCCAAGGAACCTCCAATGCTGCTCGGGCGAGAAGATGGGGCGCCTCGTTTTGCTTTCACCTTAGATGCTTGGGTTCCTGATATCGTCGATGAGACGTTGCTAAATCAATTTCTTGACCCAACGGAACAAACCCACCCGCTTATGGGCCCGGGAGAAGTGTTTTCTGAACTGCGTCGTATCATGACATGGCTCACGCCACGCGACGCCGAGTTGGCCGCGACTGCAAAAGCCATTTTCAGTTGGCACGACGCACACCCATTTTGCGCAAAATGCGGTGCTAAAACTGACATCACTCAAGCGGGATGGCAGCGAACCTGCAGTTCGTGCAACACCAGTCATTTCCCGCGAACCGATCCCGTTGTCATCATGCTGATTACGTCTGGTGATTCTGTTTTGATGGGCCGTTCGCCTGGATGGCCACGTGGAATGTTTTCACTGTTGGCCGGTTTTGTTGAGCCCGGTGAGACGTTGGAAGCTGCCGTGCGTCGTGAGGTGTTCGAAGAAGCTGGGGTGCGGGTCGGTGACGTGTCTTACCTTGCCAGCCAACCTTGGCCGTTCCCAGCTTCGCTTATGTTTGGGTGTCAGGGCCAAGCAACGAGTGAGGACATCACGATCGATCCTGTGGAAATTGAACATGCAATGTGGGTAAGCCGGGCTGAAATGCAACAAGCCTTTGATGGGGAACATCCTGTGATGTTACCCGCCAGAAAAGGTGCAATTGCTCACTTTTTGCTAGAGAATTGGCTTGCAAATACGCTCGATTGACACATTTCCGCCATAGGAAAGAGGCAAAAACAGGTTTTTGACCAAAGCGCCAGGAGAGCCCATGCATGAAGTTTTCGGCTAAAGAAGATATTGACGCCCCAATCCAGAACGTTTTCGAAATGCTAAGTGATTTCGAGACCTTCGAGCGTTCGGCCATGCGTCGTGGGGCGGAAGTGCAGCGTACATCTGATCATGTAGAACCGGGCGTCGGAATCACTTGGGACGTGGCTTTTGTCATGCGAGGTCGACGGCGCCAAATGGCTTTGCAAATGGTTGAATACGAGGCCCCGACACGGATGAAAATCGAGGCCATATCCCCCAGCTTGGCCAGCAACTTTGTGTTAGAACTCGTGGCACTGTCGCGTGGTCGCACACGAATAGCCGTAGAGTTGGATTTGAAGCCCAAAAACTTGTCTGCCCGCCTTCTAGTTCAATCCTTGAAGATGGCCAAAACAACTTTGACGAAGCGCTTCAAGTTGCGCGTCGCGGAATATTCAAAAGACATCGAAGAACGGTATCATCAGGTAAGTTAGTCCCGGGCTTCATCCGAAGGATACGTACCCAACACATTGATCATATTTGTGAAATACTCCAGTTCTTCCAACGCGCGTGCAACCCCGGGGTCATCCGGGTGGCCTTCTATGTCCGCGTAAAACTGGGTTGCTGTGAAACGGCCACCAACCATGTAGCTTTCCAACTTTGTCATGTTGACGCCATTCGTCGCAAAACCACCCATGGCCTTGTAAAGCGCAGCCGGGATGTTGCGAACTTCGAAAACGAAAGTCGTTAGCATCTTCTCCGCGCGGCGTGAGAAATCGGGCTTTGGCGACATCAACAAAAACCGTGTCGTGTTGTGTCCGTGGTCTTCGATTTCGCGGGCGAGCACGTTCAATCCGTGTATATCAGCCGCGATTTCACTTGCCAAAACACCTTCACCCAGCGTGTTTGTTTTCGCCAATTCGGCGGCAGCACCAGCACTATCCGCCGCGGGCTCTGACGTTATCCCATGCGTATTCAAAAACGCACGAGCCTGAGGAAGTAGTACCAAATGGGCGCGTACATGCTTGATATCGTTCAGTGATTGCCCCGGTAATGCCATCAGGGAAATACGCACACGCACGAAAGCTTCGCCGACAATATGCAATCCGCTTTGGGGCAACAATCGATGGATATCAGCGACACGGCCATACGTGGTGTTTTCAACCGGCAACATGGCCATGTCAGCTTTTCCAGACGTTACAGCCTGAATAGTGTCTTCAAATGTACGACAAGGCAGTGGGTCCATTGTTGGCACTGCCTTCAAGCAAGCTTCATGCCCATAGGCGCCCAGATCACCTTGAAACGAAATGCGGTTTGTCATTTTTTAAGTCTCGTGCGTTATTAGAGGTGCTGCGCCAAATGGGCAGGTCGTTTGGTCGCGGTAGGTATACCTTGCCACGCGCGAGGGGAAGCAATAGATACCCGCGCAACACGGGAACTTAAAACGGGGAAATGGGCAAACCATGGACACGATGACATTAACTAAGGCGGCTGGCGCTTTGTGCGCCACAATGTTGGTCCTTCTTCTGGGCAAATGGGCCGCAGAAGAACTTTATCACGTGGGTGGTCATGGCCATGGCAGCGAGCAGGCCTATGTTATTGAGGTTGAAGAAGCTGAGACTGGTGGCGAAGCCGAAGCTGAAGTCAGCCTAGACGAACTTCTTGCATCTGCTGATCTCGGAAAAGGTTCGAAGATTTTCAGAAAATGTAGTTCTTGCCACAAGCTTGAAGCGGGTGAAAACGGCATTGGTCCGTATCTCTATGGTGTTGTTGGCCGTGATAAAGGTGCTGCAGAGGGCTTTGGCTATTCCGAAACGCTTGCGACGATGGAAGGCGATTGGACTGCAGCGAACCTGGACGGCTTTCTAACGGATCCAAGAGGGTATGCGCCGGGCAACAAAATGTCGTTCAACGGTTTGAAAAAGCCACAAGAACGCGCGGACTTGATTGCTTATTTGGACAGTCTTGACGACTGATCGTTGACATATCCACAGAATGTGAGGCCGCCGGGAGACCGCGCGGCCTTTTTTATGCCGAAAAGAGCCGTGTTCACGGAATCTCAACTTGAATGTTACAGTCAGTGCAACTTAGCTTAAATGATACGGAATTCGGACTGACCAAAAGGACAGACACATGATCCCTAGACTGCACAACCGGTTCACTCCGAAGGGTGACGCACAGGTTAAAGCCAAAGCCGCCAAGCCTGATGTTGCAGGCTTTTTTCGGATCGGGCTTTTGGCGCTTGGCGCCATTGCAGCTATGGCCCTGCAAGTTCGGGCTCAGGATCAGGAATTGGTCGTCAGCCATGGTTATTCCTTCTATGGGGATCTGACCTACCCTGCTGACTATACTCATTTCAATTATGTGAATCCGGATGCACCCAAGGGTGGTGAAATCTCGATGGCCTTTGTCGGTACGCTCGATTCGTTAAATCCGTACAACGGAAAAGGTCGCGCGCACCTGTTTTCGATTTTCCAATACGAGAGCCTTTTGGGCGAAGCTCCCAGCAACGTGTCAGTTCCCGCGGACGTCTATGGAGAGGCCTATTGCCTGCTGTGTGAGCGTCTTGAGTATCCCGCGAACAAAGAATGGGTGACGTTCTACATGCGTCCAGAGGCGCGGTTTTCGGATGGAACTCCTGTGACGGCACACGACGTGGAGTTTAGCTTCAACCTTATCCTCGCCCAAGGCCTGCCGAGTTATGCGCAAGCGGTCAGTGCGCGGGTGCCCAAATTTGAAGTTATCGACGATCACACCATCAAGTTTTACTTTCAAGAAGGCATCCCGCGCCGCAGTCTGATTGAAACTGTCGGTGGTGTGCCTGTGTGGTCCAAGAAGTGGTTCGAAGAAACGGGTATTCAGATGTCGGATACGTGGACAGAACCGCCTATCGGATCGGGGGCATACCAAATTACTGATTTGGATCTCACACGGCGCATGGTGCTGGAGCGGCGCGATGATTACTGGGGCAAGGATTTGGCGTTCAACGTTGGACGCAACAACTTCGACCGTATCCGACTAGAGATTTTTTCGGATGACACGGCATCATTCGAAGGTTTCAAAGCCGGCGAATACACAATGAGGACTGAAGGCGACAGCCGGAAATGGGCGGTTTCCTATGACTTTCCAAAGGCTCGGGAAGGGGCAGTCGTCAAGAAAGAACTGCGTGATGGCCAGCCACCGACATCTTCGGGAATTATTTTCAACCTCGGGCGTGAACCTTTGAAGGACAAACGCGTTCGTGAAGCTTTGGCTCTTGCGTATAATTTCGAATGGACCAACGAAAGCCTTCAATATGGTCTGTTCAAGCAGCGGGAGTCGTTTTCGCAAAACTCACCTGTCATGGCCGTTGGCGTGGCGGAAGGGGCTGAGCTGGAATTGCTGAAGTCCTTGGGTGATCTCGTTCCGGCGGACATGTTGGCGGGCGAGGCACGCGCGGCACACACGTCCAACCCCGCGCGAGTTTTTGACCGCCGCAATGCGCGTCAAGCGAGCAAACTGTTGGATGAAGCAGGTTACGCCGTAGGGGCCGATGGAATTCGAACCACACCAGATGGTAAGCCGTTCGAGCTTAGCTTTCTGTTCAATTCCGCATCCTCCGCGACGGGGAAGGCGGTGATGGAGAACTTCACTGCGAATGTGCGTAAGCTTGGCGTCGATATCAAATTGGATGCGGTTGATACTGCCCAATACACAGCACGTGAACGTGAACGGGACTATGATTTGGTTTTTGATACCTATTCCACGTTTTTAGGGGCTGGAACCGGCCTGTTACAGCTCTTTGGATCGGAAACAGCTGAATTTTCCTTGTTCAACCCAGCGGGTTATTCGAGCCCGCTTGTCGATGAAATTCTCGATCGAGCACTCAAAGCATCAGAATTAGAGGATGAGCAAGCAGCCTTAAAAGCCTTGGACCGTGCCCTTCGGTATGAGTTTTTTGTGATCCCACTGTGGTTCAAACCTAATCACTGGGTGGCGTTTTACGATCAGTACGAGCATCCTGACGTGATTCCGCCCTTCGCGTTGGGGCAGTTGGATTTTTGGTGGTACAACGCTGAAAAGGCTCAGGCCTTGAAGGCGTCGGGCGCGTTGCGGTAATTCCCCTCTTATGAGCTCATATATCCTCAGACGGCTTTTGCTGATCATCCCTACGTTGATTGGCATAATGCTGGTCAATTTCACGCTGGCGCAATTCGTGCCGGGCGGGCCAATCGAACAGATGATTGCCCGGGCTCAAGGTCAAGGTGACGTCTTTGGCGGCTTCTCGGGCGGTACAAACGATACCGGCGAGTCCGAAGGCTTGGTGCAAAGCGAGTATGTCGGCGCCCGCGGGTTACCACCTGAATTCATTGAGCAATTGGAAAAAGAATTTGGATTTGACAAGCCGCCGGTTCAGCGGTTTTTGCTGATGATGTGGAACTACATTCGGTTCGATTTTGGTGATAGTTACTTCCAAAACAAGCCTGTGATAGATTTGGTGTTGGAAAAGCTGCCGGTGTCGATCACGCTGGGTTTATGGTCCACGCTCATCGCCTATATTATCTCTATTCCGCTGGGTATTCGCAAAGCTGTTCGGGATGGATCGACATTCGATAACTGGACGAGCGGAGTCATCATTGCGGCCTATGCGATCCCGGGATTTTTGTTCGGGATTTTGCTTTTGGTGCTATTTGCGGGCGGCAGTTTCTACCAGATATTTCCACTTCGCGGGCTGACATCTGATGCATCTGTTTGGGAAACGCTTAGCTGGTGGGGCAAGGTCAAAGACTACGTCTGGCACATCACACTGCCGGTTCTCGCCTCGACGGTGTCCGCTTTTGCAACGTTGACGCTGCTAACCAAAAATAGCTTTCTGGACGAGATCAAAAAGCAATATGTGATCACTGCGCGTGCCAAAGGTCTGGACGAGCGGCAGGTGCTGTATGGGCATGTGTTTCGCAACGCGATGCTAATCGTGATCGCAGGATTTCCGGCTGCGTTCATCTCGGTGTTTTTTGGTGCGTCATTGATCATCGAGACGATCTTCTCGCTCGACGGGCTGGGTCGCTTGGGGTTCGAAGCCGCTGTTGCGCGGGATTATCCAATTGTATTTGGCACGCTGTTTGTCTTTGGACTTATTGGACTTTTGGTCGGCATCATCAGCGACTTGATGTATGTGCTGGTCGATCCGCGCATTGATTTTGAACGGAGGGAAGGCTGATGGCTTTGTCCCCCCTTAATCAACGCCGTTGGCGGAATTTCACCAAAAACCGCCGTGCCTATTGGTCGATGTGGTTATTTTCCATCCTGTTTGGATTGTCTCTTTGCGCAGAATTCATCGCTTACGATAAGCCGATTTTGATACGCCACCAGGGGGCGTTTTATACCCCGATCTGGTCATTTTATCCCGAGACAGCCTTCGGCGGCGATTTCCAAACAGAAGCGGTGTATCGCGATCCGGAAGTGCAATGTCTGATCGCAACCGGTGGGCTTGATCTGTGTTTCGATGATCCCGAAGGCTATATTCAGGATGCCGAAGACGGTGTGATTGAAGGCGAGCAGATCACGAAGGGCTGGGCCATCTGGCCGCTTATCCCATATTCCTACGATACCGCTGTGGAACGGCCCGGCGCCGCGCCCCTTCCGCCCAATCGTCAAAACCTTCTTGGGACAGATGGCACCAAACGAGATGTTCTTGCTCGGGTCATCCATGGGTTTCGATTGTCTGTTTTGTTCACGCTGATTGTTACAGGGGCAAGCGCTGTCATCGGGATCATGGCTGGGGCGGTACAAGGGTATTTCGGGGGCTGGCTCGACTTGATTTTCCAGCGCATCATCGAGATTTGGGGCGCGACGCCGCAACTCTATGTGATCATTATTCTATTCGCCATTCTCGGGCGGGGGTTCTGGCTGTTGATTTTTATCCTTGTGCTATTTGGATGGATTTCGCTGGTGGGCGTTGTCCGCGCGGAATTTCTGAGGGCGCGTAACCTTGAATATGTGCGAGCGGCTAAGGCTCTGGGCGTGAGCGACTTCAAAATCATGTTCCGCCATATGCTGCCCAATGCAATGGTCGCGACGTTGACCGTCATGCCATTCATCATCACAGGCACGATTTCCTCGCTGGCGGTCCTCGATTTCCTTGGCTTTGGGTTGCCTGCAGGGGCACCGTCCTTGGGGGAGCTTAGTTTGCAAGCTAAGACTTATCTGACGGCGCCTTGGCTGGCTTTCACTGCGTTTTTTACATTTGCCATTATGCTATCGCTGTTAATCTTCGTTTTCGAAGGTATTCGCGATGCGTTTGATCCTCGGAAGACTTTCTCGTGACTGATCCGATTCTCGACGTCAAAGAATTGCGTGTTTCATTCCGGCAGGATGGGGCAAAAACTGAGGCCGTGAAGGGGATTTCGTTCCATTTGGCGCGGGGCGAAACCGTGGCGCTGGTCGGAGAATCCGGTTCAGGCAAGTCGGTGTCTGCATTGAGCACGGTGTCATTACTCGGTGAAAGCGCTGAGGTGTCCGGCTCTGTGACCTATGACGGGCAACAGATGATCGGGGCGGATAACAAACTGCTGCGCAAAGTCCGTGGCAACGACATTAGCTTTATCTTCCAAGAGCCAATGACCTCGTTGAACCCTTTGCATACGATCCAAAAGCAATTGGCCGAAAGTCTGGCGTTGCATCAGGGTGTGGTCGGGGACAATGCGCGGACGCGCATTTTGGACCTTATGGAGAAAGTCGGCATTCAGGATGCTGAAAGCAGATTGACGGCCTATCCGCATGAACTGTCTGGCGGGCAACGACAACGCATTATGATTGCGATGGCCTTGGCAAATAAGCCAGACGTGTTGATCGCGGACGAGCCAACGACTGCTTTAGATGTGACGATCCAAGCGCAAATATTGGACCTGCTGGCGGAACTGAAAAAGACTGAAGACATGGGGCTGTTGTTCATCACGCACGATCTTGCTGTGGTTCGACGTATCGCGGACCGGGTCTATGTGATGGAAAAAGGTGTTATCGTCGAAGCGAAACCGACAGCCGAACTGTTCGCCAATCCAGAACATCCTTACACCCAGAAACTGCTTGGCGCTGAACCCACGGGACGCCCCGCGCCAGTGCCAAATGGTGCTGATGTGATCGCAGAGACTGACAAATTGCGGATTTGGTTCCCAATTAAGCAAGGGCTGATGCGTAAAGTTGTTGGTCATGTCAAAGCAGTCAACGAGGCGACGCTAACTGTACGTTCTGGTGAAACCGTTGGGATCGTAGGTGAATCTGGTTCTGGAAAAACCACGCTTGCGTTGGCGATTATGCGTTTGATCGCCTCTGAAGGGCGGATCGCTTATTTGGGGCAGGACATCCAAGGTTGGAGTTCCAAGCAGCTTAGGCGGCTGCGCAAGGACATGCAGATTGTGTTCCAAGACCCGTTTGGCAGTCTCTCCCCTCGTATGACATGCGAGGAGATCATTGCGGAAGGGCTAGGCGTGCACAACGTTGAGCCGGGGCGGGCGAAACGCGAGTTGGTCGCTGAAATCATGACGGAAGTTGGTCTTGATCCAGCGACAATGGATCGTTACCCGCATGAATTCTCTGGGGGGCAACGTCAACGGATTGCGATTGCACGTGCTATGGTATTGCGGCCTAAACTTGTTGTGCTTGATGAGCCGACATCCGCACTCGATATGACTGTCCAAGTTCAAATCGTGGACTTGTTGCGTGATCTGCAGGCGAAATACGGGCTGGCCTATCTGTTCATTAGCCATGATCTGAACGTCGTCCGTGCAATGTCGCACCAAGTTATGGTGATGAAGCGCGGCGATGTCGTGGAATATGGGACGGCGGACGAGCTGTTCGACAACCCGCAAACGGATTACACCAGAACTTTGCTACAGGCGGTTCAATAACCCCGCCTGTAGAGATGGTGGTTCTTAGCCCGGATTGATAATCACACATTCGATATTGCGTGATTGCAGACGAGAACAGGCGCGCTCTGCGGTGTCTTGCGTCATGCCGAGGAAATTCGCGTCAAATCCTTGTGGGCGGCGCACAACTTTGCGCAACGATCCATCCAACGTCGCCATTTCGGTAAGCGCAGTCTGCAAAAGGACCTTTTGCGCTTTGTATCTGCTTGGGTGACGACCCACATTCACACCCCAGTGCCGCCCACCAGACGTAGATGCACGTGTGACCACTTCTTGCGTTGGGACCTGTTTTTCAGCCTTTGGCAAGACGATTTTACGCGCTTTCGCAGGACGAGACGCTGGTCGGGGTGATGTTTGAATGGCCGTGGTCGCGTTTGCGCTGGCCAGCTCTACTGTCTCAGCTGCAGGAGACGTTTGTGCTGTTGCGACTTGAGCGGCGACCAAAGCGGCGGCAATATCGCTTTGTGAAACCGTGGCTGACGCCGCGGTGCTATCTGCAGAGGCGAGCAGAACAGGTTCCGCTGCGCGGGCAGGGCGCGTTTGTGGACGCAAGCTTTTCTTAACAGCGCCACTCACACGCAGCGTCTTCCCAGCTGCGCCAGATGGCGGTGTCTTGGATTGGGCCACGACAGTATCCGCAGCAGTATAGGCGGGTAGTGCTGGTTTTCGGACAGGTGCGCGTGAGGGCGCGCGACGGAAGCCCATGTCCAGAAGTTCGGCGACCCGGGCATTGCGCGCGACGGAGGATTTTCCGCCAAAAACAGTTGCAATCACGCGCTCATTGCCGCGTTCTGCCGACGCAACAAGGTTGAATCCTGCCGCGCGGGTGTACCCAGTTTTGATCCCATCCGCGCCACGGTAACTACCTAAAAGGCGGCGATTGGTGTTGTTCACAGATTTGATGCCCGCGTTGGTCGAAACGCGCGAAAACAAATTGTAATATTGTGGATAGTCATAAAGTACGTGACGGCCCAGCGTGGTCATGTCGCGAGCGGTCGACATGTGCCCTGTCTCGGTCAAGCCATGTGCGTTTTTGAAAGTGGTACGGGTCATGCCAAGAGCTTTGGCCGTCCGGGTCATACGACGGGCAAATGCAGCTTCGGAGCCTGAAATCGCCTCGCCGATTGCTGTTGCTGCATCATTTGCAGATTTGACAGATGCCGCACGGATCAAATAGCGCATCGCAATTGTTTGGCCGGCACGCAGGCCTAACTTGCTTGGCGGTTCGGACGCTGCATGTTTGGAAATCCGGACCTGTTTATCAAGCGAGATTTCACCGCGCTCGATAGCTTGAAACGCTACATAGAGCGTCATCATTTTGGTCAAAGATGCCGGGTGCAATCGCGTATCCGCGTTGCGCGCATGCAGCACTTCGCCAGTGCGCGCATCAATGACCATTGCCGCATATGGAGCCGCCATGGCGCTGATAGGCACCACGATCACAAGCCACAAAAATGCGATGAGAAACAGCCCGAAACGGGCCGACGAAAAACGCGCCGCCTTCACGATGAACCTGCCTTATTTATCTGCCTCAGACCGCCGATTTTTCGACTGGCCAATTTTTATTGTTCTCAAATTAGCACAAATACGATTTTCAATAAACCCTTGTCCTATATGCTAAACCGAGTTTTTTGCAGAAGTCAAAATCAACATATGGGGGACATAATGGAAGCACGCCCCATATCGTACAATGTGGCAAGAATGTGGCGAAGGCCGTCAGCAAATGCCCGCGATCAAATCAGGCAATGCACCAAGGTCCTCAATCGTGCGGTAACGTGTTGCGCCAAGTGGTGGATCGGCTTTTTCGATCTCCCACTCTATGCCGTGGGGTACGAAAACGCCCCATGCGCCGATATCCACCGCAGGTACAACGTCAGAGCGCATAGAATTCCCGACCATCATCGCTTTGCTTGGCCCATCTGCGTGGGTGTTGAATATACTAGTATAGACGTCAGGTGTTTTAGCCGACACAATTTCAACGTGATCAAACAACTCGCCTAAGCCCGATTGTGCGAGCTTTCGTTCTTGATCTAACAAGTCGCCCTTGGTGATCATCAACAGCTTGTAGCGACCCGCCAAGGCTTTCACGGTCTCCTTGGCATGGGGTAAAAGTTCAATCGGATGCACCAGCATGTCCTGCCCGGCCTGCAACAATTGGGCGATAACAGATGCTGGGACACGTTGTTCGGTCACGTCGATCGCGGTTTCGATCATCGACAAAACGAATCCCTTGATGCCGAATCCATACCGGCCAAGGTTGCGCCGTTCCGCTTCGAGCAAGCGCGCCATTAACGTTTCGCGATCCGTGTAATCAGCCAGCAAATGAGCAAAATGTGTCTGTGTTAACTGGAAAAACCGCTCATTATGCCAAAGCGTGTCATCCGCATCAAAGGCAATTGTCGTTAATGAATGCTCCGCTAAATGCGCCATTCGCATGCACCCTCTTTCCTCAGCCGTCAGACGAGTTATATAGAACACTGTGCGTATGGAAAACGAACCGGTATGTGGCAAATGAATTTGACGCCTTGGACAATGACAAAAAACGAAGATGATGACGGTGATGCGTCTGTCATTCTAGAGACGCGTCAAAAAACCAAGCGGCCACCCCTATACAAAGTGATGTTGCTCAACGACGACTATACTCCTATGGAATTCGTTGTTCATATTTTGGAACGCTTCTTTGGCTTGAACCATGCCCAAGCTTTTGAGATCATGCTGACCGTTCACAAAAAAGGGTTGGCCGTTGTCGGTGTCTTCAGTCATGAAATAGCCGAAACCAAAGTCGCGCAAGTCATGGATTTCGCACGCCGCCACCAGCACCCTTTGCAGTGCACCATGGAAAAAGAAGAATAAATTCCTGACATGTCAGCTCGGTTAACCCTCGCGGTCGCCTCCGGCGTCGCCCCGTCCGAGGCGGGCCAATCGGTGCTTGTTCTCGGCGCAAATGCAGATGTCGATCTATCTGCTTTCGAACCCGCTAACGTCACCGTCGTTCAAGACATGATGCCAGATGCAAAAATGCTTGCGCAGCACGGTGTGAACGTCGTCCAATCCCTTCCTGAGGGGCCGTTCGATGCGACTTTTGTCTGTCTGCCACGATCCAAAGAGGCGGCACGTGGACGGATTCAAGCAGCTATGGCCGTCACGAGCGGGCTCGTCTTTGTTGATGGGCAAAAGACAGATGGTGTAGAATCCTTTCTTAAGGACATGCGCAAGCGGACGGATGTTTTGGGGTCTTTATCCAAAAGTCACGGAAAGCTGTTTTGGTGCGAAGCGTGCCCAGATTTTTCTGATTGGAAAGAGGTCCCAAATGTCGTCGAGGACCGCTGGCACACGGTGCCTGGTGTCTTTTCCGCAAACTCTGTTGATCCCGGTTCGGCGCTTTTAACACAACATGTTCCTGAAAATATGTCAGGAAAAATTGCCGACCTTGGGGCAGGGTGGGGATACGTGTCGGGACGATTGCTCGAACGATGCCCAAAAATCTCGACGCTACATTTGGTTGAAGCGCAGGCGAGCGCACTATCCTGTGCGCGTAACAACGTCACCGATCCTCGCGCGTCGTTTCATTGGGATGATGCGACAGTTTGGGCTGGGGCTAAAGCGTTGGATGCCGTGGTGATGAATCCGCCATTTCATGCAGGCCGTGCTGCGGAACCTGAATTGGGCCGTGCTTTCATTACGTCTGCGGCGAGGCTTCTGCGTCCGGGTGGGAAACTCTGGATGGTTGCGAACCGACACTTGCCTTACGAACAAACATTGCGAGAACACTTCGTTGATGTCGCCGAAATAGCAGGCGACTCTCGGTTCAAAGTCCTTCATGCAAAAGCTAAGTCTCGCGCGAAGCGCTGAGCCGCGCTAACCTCTCCCACACAGTAGAGAATACAAGGAATCGTTCATGTCCTTTTCGATTGCGGGTAAAACCGCCATTGTCACCGGTTCTGCGAATGGAATTGGTCTTGCGATTGCACGGCACTTTCTGGATGCAGGTGCGAACGTAATGTGTGCTGATCTTGATGAGGCGGCCCTTGAGGACAATTTTAAGTCCAAAAAGGACGAAGACGGCGGACATGTACGGTATTTCGCTGGGGACTTACGTCAGAAACTAACAATCGCAAATCTGATTTCGGCAACAATTGATGCGTTCGATGATGTCGACATTCTCGTGAACGCAGCACGGCAATTCATGCCCACAGATCCATTGAACCCTGAAGACGATTCTTTGCGGGAACTCTTAGATCAAAACATGATGACAGCGTTGCGTTTGAGCCAAGCCGTCGCGAAACGGATGGTTAAGCAAGCCGATGGCGGAATAGATGGACCCAACGGTGCTATCGTGAACCTCAGTTCTATTGCTGCGAATAGCACGCAGCCGGACTTGATGGGCTACTCCATTTCTGCGGCCTCAGTGAACCAAATGACCCGTTCGTTGGCGTTGGGGCTGGCTCCGCATCGCATTCGCGTCAATGCAGTGGCCTTAGGTTCGGTAATGTCGGCTTCAATGCAAGCTACTTTGAAAGAGAACCAAGATTGGCGCGAAGAGGTCGAAGAGAACACGCCCATCGGCCGTATCGCTAGCCCATCAGAATTATCGGATGTGGTTCAGTTTCTAGCGAGTGATGCGTCTGGGTTTATCACCGGGGAAATTCTGGCAGTTGATGGTGGGCGATCTCTTTTGGATCCTGTGCGCGCACCTGCGCACTGACCTGATATCCCAGAACGACCTTGCAAGTCACCGAAACCGTTGTCAAAATCGCGAGACAAGAAGGATTTTTGGCCATGACCGATCAGTTTGAAGTGCAAAAGGCGCGCGCGGCAGCATGGTTTCGGACGTTGCGGGATGAAATTGTCGCATCGTTTGAAGCTTTGGAGGACACGCACGCCGAGGCTTCAACTCCTGTGGGGCGGTTTGAGGTGACCGAAACGAAACGGGATTCTGACGATGGCAGTGATGCGGGCGGCGGGCTGATGAGCGTCATGCGAGGTGGCCGTGTTTTTGAAAAAGTTGGCGTGAACATCTCGACTGTCTATGGAACCTTAGGCGCGCGTGCGCAGACTGCCATGGCCACGCGCAAAGGCATTCCTGGTATGAAAGACGACCCGCGATTTTGGGCGTCGGGAATTTCGTTGGTGGCGCACATGCAAAACCCACATTGCCCTGCGGTGCATATGAACACACGAATGTTTTGGACTCCGCACGCTTGGTGGTTTGGTGGCGGTTCCGATCTGAACCCGTGTATCGAATATGAAGCAGACACGGCACATTTTCATAACCAGCAAAAGACACATTTGGATCTGCACGACGAAGCGCACTACCCACGTTTGAAAGAATGGGCAGACGAATATTTCTTCATTCCACATCGCGGCCGTGCGCGCGGCGTCGGGGGCATATTCATGGACGATCATTGCACCGGTGATTGGGAGGCAGACTTCGCACTGACCCAAGATATTGGGCGTGCGTTTTTACCTGCTTATGTACCGTTGGTTGAAAAGCGACGTGTGCAGGATTGGTCTGACGCGGACAAGGATGCGCAGCTTGTGCACCGCGGTCTCTATGCGGAATATAATCTTGTCTATGACCGTGGAACCAAGTTTGGCCTTGAAACAGGACATGACGCGAATGCTGTACTCATGAGCCTTCCTCCTTTGGCAAAATGGTTCTAACAAGCGACGCATTTTTTAAAAAAATGCGAAGAGCAATCCTTACAAGGATTGCTGCTCGCCGTTTCTAGCTTTTGTAAGGATCAAGACTGTCTCGAAGACCGTCACCAAGAAAGTTGAACGCCAAAACCACCACGATGATCGGTAACATTGGAATTGCGGTCCAAGGATAGATTTCGATGCTTGCAAGGTTTTGCGCATCGTTCAGCATCACGCCCCAACTCACCGCTGGCGCACGTAACCCCAACCCAAGGAAGCTGAGGGCTGTTTCGCCAAGGATCATCGCAGGTATAGACAGCGTGGCTGAGGCTATCAGGTGCGAAGAGAAATTTGGTAGTAAGTGGCGGCGAATGACTCGTGCTGGTTTTGCCCCCATCATTTCAGCCGCTCGGACATATTCTTCTTCGCGCAAGGCTAAGAACTTAGATCGAACCGCTCTAGCCAGTCCCGGCCAATCCAAAATCCCTAAGATCACCGAAATTATGAAAAATACGGCCACCGGCCCCCAATTGGAGGGCACCGCTGCTGAAAGGGCGAGCCATAAAGGGAGTTCCGGTAATGATCTAAGAATTTCGATACTACGCTGAATCACCCAATCGATTTTGCCGCCGAAATAACCTGCAATCGACCCAAAACCGATGCCGAGCAGAAAGCTGACTGAAATTCCAATTAGACCCACCGTCAGTGAGAGTTGCGCGCCAAACAGGATACGGGAGAAAACATCGCGACCTAAGCGGTCTGAACCCCATAAGAAAACTGTTGCACCTTCGGGGGCGCAAAACAGGTGGGTGTCAGACTTGATCAAGCCGAAGAGCCGATATTCGGCGCCCTCGCAAAACCAATTTAGTTTGCGTGGCGTGTCCGTGTCAGCAGTGTAGACCCATTGGAATTGTACAAGGTCGGCTTTGCCTGTGATCGGGTAGACATAGGGACCTATAAACTCGCCATCATGCCAGAAATTGATCGATTGCGGCGGGGCATAAAGATGATCTGCGCTTCGTTGATTGGCACCGTATGGGGCAATCAAACCTGCAATCGGCAAGACCATATAGCACAGCAACAGGAATATCCCTGAGATCAGTCCAAGCTTGTGCCGCTTGAATTTCCGCCAGATCAGTACTGTGGAAGGGGCGTCCATATCGGCGCGTTCAACAGCGGAGAGGTTTTCGTCAGGATCATAAGGCGTGTCGTCGACGTAGCGTCCATCAGGCAACTGGGTCATTTTGCGCGACTCCCGTACTTAATGCGGGGATCGAGCAGCATTAAAAGTAAATCTGATATCATGGTCCCGATCAGCGTCAACAAAGCGACAAACATTAGAATGAAGGCTGCCAAAAACTGGTCTTGTGACTTCAAGGCAGCCAGCAGGTCGGGGCCAATTGTCTGCAAACCAAGCACAACCGACACCAAAACTGAGCCAGAAATCATAGCTGGCAGCAGGTTCCCGATATCCGCGACGAACGGGTTGAAAGCCATACGCAGCGGGTATTTTGTTAGCATGCGCGTGGGCGCCATGCCTTTGGCGATAGCCGTTTCGACATAGGGTTTGCCTAGCTCGTCGAGCATATTCGCACGCAAGCGCTGCATCATTGCGGCAGCGCCAGACGTGCCGATCACAAAGGTCGGTACAATAAGATGTAGCAAGACAGATTTCACTTTGTCCCATGACATGGGTTCCCCTTCGAAAGCAGGGTCCATAAGGCCACCAATGGGCAGGTCGAAATACTTATTACCGTAGTAAAACAGGATCAATGCGAGCAAAAAGTTCGGTGTAGCAAGACCTAGATACCCAACGAAAGCCGCGGAATAGTCCACCCAAGTTTCTGACTTTGCAGCAGCAAGCACCCCAAGTGGCAAGGCAATCAAATAGACGAACAAAACAGCTGCTAGATTCACCAGAACTGTGAGCCATAACGCATCGCCGACGATTTCTGCCACGGGTTGGTCAAACTCAAAGGACCAACCGAAATTGCCCTGGAGCAGCCCGAAAAACCCTTGTGGACCGGGTGCGAAGCCAGCCCAGATCAGGTATTGCTGCCAAAGCGGTTTGTCCAAAGAATATTCGGTGCGCAAAAACTCGGCTTTAGCGACCCCCTCGGCCTGTCCAGTTGCGCGCAACTCGGCGATTTGGTTGGACAAGTAATCGCCCGGAGGCAAGTTGATAATCGCGAAGACAAGGATCGACACGACCCAAAGCGTCATCAGCATTGTTAGCAATCGATAAGCAGCGTAGCGAAGGAAAGTCACGAATTGCTTCCCTCATCGTTGAACCAGAATTCATCTATGCGATGGATGCCGAAATGGGCTCCTGGATCCCACGCCCATTTGCCGTTCTCAGGAACGTTTTGCAGCCGGTGGTTAACGACAACAGGCTGGGGGGCTTCGGCGAGAACCCCGATGGCGAACTGTTGATCCGCATGGATTTCGAGAATTTCGCGCCAAATGGTCGTACGCTTGTCCATATCTCGTGTTTCACGCCACTCGCGGGCGAGCTTCATCAGGCGCTTCGGTTTTGGCATGTCTGGCGCTTCGCCGACTTTTCCGTTGGTTTGGAAGTACTGTCCCCATTTGGGCCAAGCGAGGAATTCTTGTTGGACGGGTACTGCAAATGCTGGTGGTGTTTGGGGGGTCATCAACCCATTGTCCCAGCCATACCAGACAGAGGCCATCGTAACGCCTGCAAACACGCGGTTGCGTAAAATATCGCGGTCCAATGGGCGCATCACCAGTTTGATTCCAATGTCGCGCCAAGTGTCGGTGATGATAGCAAGGGTGTTTTCGACCTCTTGGCGCTCCCCGGCTGTTTCGATCACAAATTCCATTGGGCGGCCATCTGGCAACAACCGGATGCCGCGATTATCGCGTTCGGTTAGCCCCATTTCATCGAGCAACGCATTGGCGTCTTTAGGGTCATAAAGCGCCCATAATGATACCAACGAAGGGTCAAACAGTGGCGAGCGAGCGAGTGCGGTCATGCCGCCTTCGCGGGCCATGCCGAAATACAGGGCGCGGTTGATCATGCGGCGGTCGATGGCAAGCGACAAGGCGCGTCGGAAACGGGCGTCCCGGATCACTTCGCGCCAAACAGGATCGTTGAAGTTCAGATTTGGATAGATTGCAATCTGGCTGGCTGTACCATTTGCCCAAAGCCGCGTGTGGTAATTGCCGCCATCCATCTCACCCTTTTTCAGAATTGAAACGTCCCGGAAGTCTAATCCACGCGCTTGAAGGTCAGCTTCACCAGCATTGGCTTTAGCTGCAACCAATCCGCCGCCAACGACGCTCATTTCGACGGTGTCGATGTAAGGAAGCTGGACCCCATTTTTGTCAACGCGGTGATAAAACGGATTTCGCGCAAATATGTAGCGTGATGATTTCTTGCCAGCAGTTTGATTTACCCAAGGCTGAAGTGTGGGTAGGTTTGGGTTGTCGTTCTTGTACATGTTGTCGTAACGGTTGTGCAAAGCGGCCCAACTGTTCACGCGCTTTTCTTCAACCAGCTCAGCAAGTTGTGCTTCATCTGCATATTTCGAGTGAAATTTCTTGAGGTATTCTGCGGGTCGATAAATGAAGGGGGGACGGGCTTGCGCTAAGGTTTGCAAGAATGACGGATGCGGCACGGGCCATTCAAATCTCACAGTCACCGGGTCGGGAAAAGTCACCTCGGGCAATGTATCGGCGCTGCGTAAAAACTCTGGGGGGCCGGCAGGGGATAGTTCAATATTGTTGGCGATGTCCTCCCACCAGTATTGAAAGTCGGCGGAGGTAAACGGGGTTCCATTTGACCAATGATGCCCATCGCGAAGATGTAGCGTAAAAATGCGACCTTCTTCGACAGTGACGTCCCGCAGAATGTCGGATTTTAGTTCGTACAAGTGGTCATACGCGACCAACCGTGCATACCCGTAGACGACCATCTGGCGCACATCTTTGGATCTGGTGATCATTGTACGTAAAACGCCACCTTGCGTGCCGAGGGCGCGGTTCTTGGCGGCAAGATCGACAATCAAAGGATCCTTGGGCAAGCGATTTTCCACAGTTGGCAGGTCGCCAACATCAATCTGTGGTTTTAGAAATTCGCTTTCTTGATACACAACCTGCGCTGAACTGGGCAATGCGAGCATCAAAGTCGCTACAAACGTAAGAATTTTATACATGGCAACGCACCTTGTGGCCGGGTTCAATTTCCATCAGCTCTGGCGGCACTGGGCCCTCAAATCCGAATGGCTCTTCCCATGCACGCGGATCACCGGCTCCGCGTGCAACCTCCGCCAAATCGATTGGGCGGTTGATGTCGGGTTCAGGTTGGGCCGCGATCAAAGCGCGGGTGTAGGGATGCTTGGGGTTGTAAAATAGCGTGTCTGGCGGTGCTTGTTCGACAATGAAACCTTGGCGCATAACGGCGACTTCGTCGGCAAGACGTGCGACCACGGCAAGGTCGTGGCTGATGAACAAATAGCTCAAACCGACGCGATCTCGGATGTCTTCGAGTAAGGTCAAAACTTGTTCTTGCACGGAAACATCCAGTGCAGATGTTGGCTCGTCACAGACCAATAAAACCGGATCGAGCGTCAATGCGCGGGCTATCGACAGTCTTTGACGTTGTCCGCCTGAAAACGCATGAGGGTAACGGCCTAGCATTGCAGGATCCAAACCAACCCACCGCAGCATTTCAGCGGCCTTGTCGCGTCGTTCCGCTGCTGTGCCAATACCATGGATTTCCATCGGTTCGACAAGCGCCTCTCGAACACGCATGCGTGGGGACAACGAAGAATACGGGTCTTGGAACACCATTTGCGCTTGGCGCTGGAAGGCCGATCTTTGCTTGGGTGACAACGCGTGAACGGGAACTACCTCGGCGCCGGGGGTTGGGCTGAAAAACACGCCGCCGCCTTGATCGGGAAGTTCCGCGCCCAACGCGATCCGCGCAGCCGTCGTCTTGCCGGAGCCACTTTCCCCAACAATTGCAAGAGTTTTGCCCCGTGGCAGGATCAAATTGACAGATTGGCAAGCTTTGATTTGCTGGGGGGCACGAAACCCGGACGCCTTCATCGTGTAGGTCTTTGTGACGGCTTCCAACCGAAGGATTGGGTCCTCTTCGACCAAAGGTGGGGCGGGTTCGCCGACTTCAGGGATCATCGGCGCGGCTGCGAGCAGCTTTTTGGTATAACCGTGTGCGGGTTCGGTCAGAATTGGGACGGCTGGCCCGGCCTCCATCACTCGGCCTTTGTTCATCACAACTACGTGTTCGGCCATGTTTGCGACAACACCGAGGTCATGGGTCACAAGGATCAGACCCATTCCCGTTTCGCGTTGTAAGTCTTTGATGAGTCCCAAAACTTGCGCTTGTGTCGTCACATCAAGGGCTGTGGTGGGTTCGTCGGCAATCAGCAATTCGGGTTTAGAGACCATTGCCATTGCGATCATAGCACGCTGTCGCATCCCACCTGACATTTCGAATGGATACGCTCTGAACGCGCGATCTGGGTCCGGAAATCCAACCTGTTCGAATGTCTCCAACACGCGCTTTTCAGCGTCTTTGGCGCTTAGACCTTCATGAAGGCGCAGCACTTCAGCGACTTGATTGCCTATGCGGTGTAGGGGCGATAAGGATCGCATAGGTTCTTGAAAAATCATGGAAATTTTATTTCCACGAATTTTTCGCATGCCGCGTTGACCTAGTTTCAGCAGATCGATTTGATCTTTGCCAAACAAGACACGTCCGCCACGCATCTGCGCCGCGCCCGGTAAAATTCGTAAAACAGATCGACACGTTAGCGTTTTGCCAGATCCACTTTCACCGACCAAAGCCAGTGTCTCGCCCGCAGGCAAGGTGAACGACACATCTGACACAACATCCGGCCCTTTGCCGAACCCAATGCTTAGGCCGTCTACATGCAGTAGTGCATTCATTCCCTGATATCCGTCATGCCGATCATATAGCGCCGGCGGTTAACCCCAGTGAAACCGATTCCGGGCTGAGGGTCCAGCATAAGCAACCAGGTATCGACAATTAGCTAACACCACCAAGGCGCGTTCAGATCACGAGCCGGTGCTCGGAGACATATTCTGTGACCCCGCGTTCTACTTGCAGCTCGCGCGCCCCGCTCTAATGTTGGCGCATCGTCCAGAGCAGCGTGGGGAGGCGCATGATGAGCGCAGATGTAACATTTACTCGGGATGGTGCCGTCGGCATTATCACCATTAATAACCCGCCGGTGAACGCGCTAAGTCAATCTGTGCGCCAAGGTTTGCTAGACTGCTTGATGCAAGCAGAAGCAGACGACGCTGTGCAAGCGATTGTGATTGTTGGCGAAGGTCGTGCCTTTATCGCAGGCGCTGATATCAAAGAATTCGGCAAACCTCCTATGGAGCCAAGTTTGCCAGACGTCTGTGATCGGATTGAAGCTAGCCCTAAGCTGGTCATCGCGTCCATGCACGGCGTCAGCCTTGGTGGCGGTCTAGAAGTGGCACTGGGAACGCATTATCGCGTCGCTGTGGCATCCGCCCGGATAGGACTTCCCGAAGTTCACCTTGGCCTGATCCCCGGCGCAGGGGGCACCCAACGATTGCCACGTCTCACAGGGGCGGAAGCGGCGATTGATATGATCACAACAGGCCGCCATGTCAGAGCTGGCGAAGCAGTAAAGCATGGCGTTATCGATAAGGTCATGGACGGCACGCCTCGCGAAAATGGCATTGCTTACGCGCAGGAATTGATCACATCCGGTGCAGACCGGCGCGTTGTAAGTGCCCTTCCAGGGGCGGACCCGATTGAATGGGACGCTGTCTACAAGACTGTTTTGGCGCGTGGACGCGGACAAATTGCACCTGCAGAAGCCGTTCGTGCTGTGCAGGCTGCAAGCGAGCTGGCCTTCGCAGACGGAATGAAAACTGAGCGACAAATCTTCATGGATTTGATGGAGACCGACCAACGCCAAGGGATGATCCACGCATTTTTCAACGAACGTGCGGTCAGCAATTTACCCGAACTCAAAGGGGTCGCGCCACGTGCGTTGACATCCCTTGGCGTAATTGGCGGTGGAACAATGGGCGCGGGTATCGCGACGGCCGCGTTGCTGGCGGGTATGAACGTCACGCTTTTGGAGATGACAACACAGGCCGCAGATGCCGCAAAGGGGCGCATTTCGGGCAATCTGCAAGGGGCATTGAAACGCGGTAAAATCAGCGAAGACCAATTCACCGCTTTGACAGAAGACGCATTAACAATGACGTCCGATTACGCGTCTTTGAGTGATGTGGATATCGTGATCGAAGCAGTATTTGAGGACATGAGCGTTAAGAAACAGGTGTTCACGCAGCTTGATGCCGTGTGTAAACCGGGGGCGATACTGGCAACAAACACGTCTTATCTAGACGTGGACAAGATCGCGGACATCACGAAGCGCCCGGAAGATGTGATCGGACTCCACTTCTTTTCACCCGCGCATATTATGAAACTGCTCGAAATCGTTGTCGCAGACAAAACAGCGCTTGATGTTGTCGCGACAGGTTTTGCACTCGGAAAAATGCTGAACAAAATCAGCGTGCGCGCAGGTGTGTGTGACGGGTTCATCGGCAACCGCATCCTCGCGACCTATCGCACAGCGGCGGATCACATGGTGTTGGACGGGGCATCCCCGTTCGAAATCGACGCTGCTTTGACGGATTTCGGATTTGCCATGGGCCCCTACGCAGTCGCCGATTTGGCTGGTCTTGATATCGGTTGGTCCGTGCGCAAACGCAAACGGGCAGAAGGTCTTCATCCAAATGCGCGCGATGCGAGCTATGCGGATAAGTTGTGTGAGGCCGGGCACTTTGGACAGAAAACCGGACAGGGCTACTATATCTACGAAAAGGGCAAACGAGGCGGCACGCCGAACCCTGAAGTAGAGGTCCTGATTTCTGCCGATAGAGCGGCCCATGGGATAACTGCGCGCAGCTTTACGTCGGATGAAATTGTGCGTCGATATATGGCGGCGATGGTCAATGAGGCGGCGAAAGTCGTCGGTGAGGGCATCGCTCAACGCCCGCTTGATGTCGATATGACGCTTCTCTTTGGCTACGGCTTTCCACGCTATCGCGGTGGACCGTTGAAATGGGTGGATATCGTTGGTTTGCCGCAGGTACTCGCGGATATCGAAGGCTATGCAGAAGAAGATCCGTATTTCTGGCAAGTCGCACCACTTTTGAAACAGCTGGTGGCCGAGGGCCGCAGCTTTGATGATCTGAACAGAGGGTAAAAACATGGACCTGAGCTACACTCCCGAAGAAGAAGCCTTCCGCGTCGAGGTCAAAGAATTTTTGGCTGCTGAATTGAAACCAGATGTTGCCGACAAAGTGCGCCTTGGGCGTGGCCTGAGCAAAGCTGACACGGAAGCATGGCACGCTAAACTGAACGCACGCGGGTGGCTGGCTGCCAATTGGCCTGCAAAGTTTGGTGGTGCTGAGTGGGGCGCGGCACAGCGTCAAATCTACGAAGAAGAAGCATGTGCGGCCTATGCGCCGCGTACAGTGCCTTTTGGTTTGTCGATGTTGGCTCCTGTGTTGCAAAAATTTGGCTCTAAAGAGCAGCAAGATCATTGGTTGCCGCGTATTCTGAACGGGGCAGATTGGTGGTGTCAGGGATATTCTGAACCGGGTGCCGGGTCTGACTTGGCGTCCCTAAAATGCAAAGCAGAGCGGGATGGCGACCACTACGTTGTAAATGGTCAGAAAACCTGGACGACACTAGGCCAGCACGCAAATATGATCTTCTGCCTTGTGCGGACAGATTCTGACGTCAAACAGCAAGAAGGCATCAGCTTCCTTTTGATCGACATGGACACTCCCGGTGTGGAAGTGCGGCCGATCATTCTTTTGGATGGCACACATGAGGTGAACGAAGTTTGGTTTACAGACGTGCGTGTTCCGGTCGAAAACCTTGTCGGCGAAGAGAACAAAGGCTGGACGTATGCTAAGTATTTGCTGACGCATGAACGTACAAACATCGCGGGCGTAGGCTTTTCTAAAGCGGCGTTGGACAGCGTGAAACGCGTGGCTCGCGTGGCGAACGACAATGGTCGCCCGCTGATTTCGAACCCACATTTTGCAGGGCGTATCGCACGTGTTGAGATGGATTTGATGGCGATGGAAACGTCTGCCCTGCGTATCATCGCGGCAGCCGGGGCTGGTGAAGCGCCCGGGCTTGAAGCGTCGATGCTGAAAGTGAAGGGATCCGAAATTCGTCAGGAAATCAACGACCTGTCGCGCCGCGCAGTCGGTCCATATGCAATGCCATTTGCGTCCGAAGCGATGGAAGGTTCCAATCAACCGATCCCTGATCCATTTGATGTTGGTGATACCGCTGGCGACTATTTCAACAATCGCAAGCTGTCGATTTTCGGCGGTTCCAATGAAGTTCAAAAGAACATCATCGCCAAAGTTACCCTCGGAGGGCGTCGCTAATGGATTTCAAACTTACCGAAGAACGACAGATGTTGTCCGATACGTTACGGCGCTATCTATCGGATAAATATGATACCAAGACCCGCAATGCGATCCTTGAAAGTGACAAGGGTTTCTCCGATGAAATCTGGACAGGCTTGGCTGAGCTAGGTGTGATCGGTGCGTTGTTTTCAGAAGATGATGGCGGCTTTGGTGGCGGTGGCTTTGATATCGCGGTTGTGTTCGAAGAGCTCGGGCGCGCTGGTGTCGTAGAACCAATGCTGGACAGTGCTGTACTGGCCGGTGGCGCTTTGGCACGTATCGGAAACTCGGCGCAAAAAGCGCATATCGAGTCCTTGATTGGCGGCGAAACTCAATTGGCATTTGCCCATGCCGAGCCGCAAAGTCGCTATGATTTGTCGGACGTTCAAACCGTTGCAGACACACAAGACGGCGCTGTTTTGTTGACTGGCCGCAAAGCTGTTGTAATGAACGCTGAGGCAGCTGATTGGTTCGTTGTTTCAGCGCGTGAAGGCGGTGAGGCGCGCGACCAAAACGGGATTACGTTGTTTTTGGTGCCCGCGGATAGTGATGGGCTGACAATCCAAGGTTATCCTTTGATTTCAGGTGGACGCGCGGGCGAAGTCACATTGGACGGTGTTCAAGTACCTGAAAGTGCGCGCCTTGGCATGCCCGGCATGGCCTTTCCAGTGATTGAAGAAGCTATGGCTGCTGCGGTGGTCGCACAATTGGCGGAAACTTTGGGCGCGATGGGAACAGCGTGCGAGCTGACGCAAGACTATCTTGTGACACGCCAGCAATTTGGCCGTCCCATCGGGACATTCCAAGCCTTGCAGCACCGCATGGCTGAAATGTTGATCGAGATGGAGCAAGCGCGCTCGGCAGTGATCAACGCGGCTGGACATATCGGGTCAGATCGCGTGGTACGCGAGCGTCACATCTCGGCGGCCAAAAGCCTCATGGGACGGATCGGGCGATTGATCGCTGAAGAAGCGATCCAGATGCATGGCGGGATTGCGATGACGCAAGAATACGAACTGGCCCACATCGCCAAACGTATCGTCATGGCTGACCACCGATTTGGTGATCAAGACTTCCATTTGGAACGTTTTCTTGACCTTTCCGTCGCATAAAGCCCCGGCGAGCGGCGCACAGTCGCTCATCGGCTACAACATCGACCTGACGGCCCCAGATGGGTCGTCACGCGTCGTCTTGGATGTGCAAGAACAACATCTGAACCGCAACGGTACTCTGCACGGGGGGATCCACTCTATGATGTTGGATGCCGCAGCGGGGTTTGCGGCCTCCCGTAGATTGGCTGATGGAAGCCAAAATTTGGTTCCTGTTGTGACCTTGTCGCTCACGACCTCTTTTCTTGGAGCCGGTGGAACGGGGCAGGTCATTGCGACGGGAAAAGTGACAGGCGGCGGACACAAAATCATCTATGGCGAAGCGGAAATTCACGACAGTGAAGGTCGCTTGCTGTCAAAGGGTGCCGCCGTGTTCAAAAGGATCACACCATGAGCGCACGGCTTGAAGATCAAGGCGATCGACTGATCATATGGAACGGGAACGCGGCCAAACGCGGAGCTTTGTCACCTGAGCTTTACGAGGTGATCGCTCAGGCCTTTGAGCTTGCTCAAGAGCCACGCGTGCGCGCTGTGGTCCTGACATCTGATGGGGATTTCTTCTGTGCCGGGGGGGATTTGAAGGTCCTAATCGAGCGGCGCAAACTGACAATCGATCAACGGCGGGAAAAAGTGGACGGTCTGCACGACTTGGTGCGCCTGATCCGATCCTCGCCAGTCCCAGTTGTTGCGGCTGTCGAAGGTGGTGCGGCGGGGGCCGGGTTGTCATTGATGATGGCGTGCGATCTGATTGTTGCGTCTGAAACAGCAAAGTTCACCGCAGCCTATGTCAAAGCGGGCTTGGTTCCGGATGGCGGTCTGACCGCGTCGCTGGCCCGTACATTGCCACGGGCACTCGCGATGGAGATGTGCTTGCTGGCGCGGCCTGTGATGGCCGAACGCTTCGCTGCACTTGGCGCTGTGACACAAGTCACCGCACCCAATGAAACCTTCGCGGCCGCCATGAAACTGGTTGATATATTGGCAGCGGGCCCGCCTGTGGCACAAGGTGTCATTCGGCGTTTGGTTTCAGACGCCTATGAAACGACAGAGGCCACGCAGCTTGACGGCGAACGTGAAGCCATGATCCTCGCGCAAGGTGGCGGTGAAGCAGGCGAGGGCATTGCTGCATTCCTTGAAAAACGTAAAGCAAAATTTTGATGGCGCAACGTTGGCACGATCTGCTTGATCACCAAGCCAAAACACAAGGCACAGTGCGTGCATTGCGCGACAGCCTTGGAACCGAATGGTCATGGTCTGATTTCCAAGCGGCCTCAGAGGCGGCAGGGGATGTTTTGCGCGATCACGGTGTGAAGGTAGGGGACCGCGTTGTGTTGTTGGTCGAGAACTGCGGAGCAGCACTTGCGTTTTTATACGGAACCTCGCGTCTAGGGGCATCCGTCATTCCGTTTAATGCACGCCAAACCCCAGCCGAGCTTCAGCGGGTGCTAGATCACGCTGAGCCAAGCGCCATTGTTATGATGTCGGCTGTGTCACAGAATGCTTCAGATCATGCTGAACGGATGGGGGCTAAGAAAGTTTCTGGCGCATTTGGCGACGTGCATGTTTTGGGAATGCAGGGAACGCCTGAAGACAGCGATGATGTCGCCGTAATTCTATATACAACTGGCACAACAGGGGCGCCAAAGGGCGTGATGTTGACGCATGACAACCTATGCTTCGGCGGGCGTGCTTCTGCCAATTTGCGCTGGATGGTGCCGCAGGATTTGATCTATGGCGTGCTTCCTATTTCGCATGTGTTCGGGCTGGCCTCTGTGGTGACAGCATCGAGCTATCGCGGCGCAGAGTTGCTACTGGATTCGCGCTTTGACGTGGGGCGATTGCATGGGGCCCTGCAAAATGGGGTGACGCTGTTATCTGCTGTGCCACAAATGCACGCTTTGCTGATGCAGTACGTCAAGGAACAAGGGCATAGCCAATTGGGCAGTGACATGCTGCGCTATGTGTCTTCGGGCGGCGCGCCGCTTGATCCGGCGTGGAAGCGTGCCGCCGAAGCATTCTACGGTGTTCCGCTGCAAAACGGCTATGGGATGACCGAAACAACAGCCGGTATTTCGGCGACACAGCATATTGAAGCCAATGACGATATTTCTTGTGGGCCAGCGTTGCCGGGTGTTGAGGTCAAAGTCCTAGACGATGCGCCAGAGGGCGAACTGCTCACACGTGGCGGTCATGTGATGAAGGGATATTTCCGAGCCCCCGAAATAACATCAGAAGTTTTAGCGGACGACGGTTGGTTTCGCACCGGCGATCTTGGCAAAATCGACGTGGATGGGCGCGTGCACATTTTAGGACGCAGCAAGGAATTGATCATTCATGGTGGGTTCAACGTTTATCCGCCAGAGGTCGAGGGCGTGCTGAGCGATCATCCACAGGTTATTCAAGCTGCCGTCGTAGGGCATTTGGTCGATGGCGATGAAAAGGTCTTGGGCTTTTGCGAAATCTCTGAACAAGACAAGCCGGACTTGGATGACTTAAAGGCATGGGCGGCAGAGCAACTGGTCGGGTACAAGCGACCATATAAGATCATCTTGGCAGAAAAGCTTCCGGCTGCGGCCACGGGCAAGATATTGAAACACAAATTAAAAGAGATTTTTGCCGATCAAATTTGATCGGCCCGAGGCGTGCACCACAGGTGCACGTCACGCCTGGCGCTTGGTCGAGCGTTCATACCCAAACGCCAACTGCGGCTTCTCTTATTGCTTTGATGTTTGAACCGTATGGTGCGGGATCACTGACTGAGCCGCCGCGAAAGACCGCTGAACCAGCCACAAGGACATCTGCACCCGCTTTTGCGACCAATGGCGCTGTCGTTGGATCAACCCCTCCGTCGATTTCGATGTGAACTTCGCGGTCCCCAATCATGTCGCGCAACTTTTGAATTTTTGCGCTCATGTCGATGAACTTTTGACCGCCAAAGCCGGGATTAACGGTCATCACACATACAAGATCGACAAGATCGAGAAGCTCTGCAACTGAATCTGCTGGGGTTCCGGGGTTCAAGGCCACGCCGGGGCGCATTCCAGCGCCGCGAATTGCTTGCAGAGTTCTGTGGATATGGGGGCCAGCTTCAACATGAGCCGTAAGAATATCAGCCCCCGCTTTTGCGAAGTCTTCGATGTATGCATCAACAGGTGAGATCATCAAATGCACATCCATGACCCCTTTGACATGGGGGCGAATTGCGGCGCAAGTTGCTGGGCCAAAGGTGATGTTTGGAACAAAATGACCGTCCATGACATCGACGTGGATCCAGTCAGCCCCTTGGGCTTCAACGGCGCTGCATTCGGCACCAAAATTGGCGAAATCAGCAGCAAGTATGGACGGAGCGATTTTGATGGAACGATCGAAGGACATGAGCGCAGCCTTTGCTTGGCGGTTTGGCCCCATGTAACGGGCGCGATGCTTGGTGGAAAGGGTGTGTTGTTTGCGAGGTTCTTTTTTTGAACGAAGTGAGCCGAATTTAGGTTTGGTAATAGTCGCGATACCATGACACGAATTCAGCAATGCCATCTTCAACCGAAGTTGCCGGGCGCGTCCCTGTTAACGTTTGCAACAAAGACGCATCAGCCCAAGTGGCTGGAACGTCGCCGGGCTGCATGGGGAGGAAATTCTTTTGTGCCTCTGCACCGCAGGATGTCTCGATTGCTTGGATGTAATCCATGAGCTTTACGGGCGCGCCGTTCCCGATATTGACCACTCGAAACGGGGCAACCGGGGACATGCTGTCATTCTCGACCGGATGTTCGGGATCGGGGATCGCTGCCGCAAGTGCCGTGATGCCTTGAACCAGATCGTCAATATAAGTGAAGTCGCGGCTCATCTCGCCATTGTTGTATACGTCGATTGGGTCGCCGTTCAGGATCGCTTTGGTGAACTTGAAATGCGCCATGTCCGGACGGCCCCACGGGCCATAAACCGTGAAGAACCGAAACATGGTGATCGGTAACTTGTAGAGGTGCGCATAGCTATGGGCCAATGCTTCGGTCGCCTTCTTGGTGGCGGCGTAAAACGACATCTGGGTGTCGACCTTGTCGATTTCCCGGTAGGGCATCTCAGTGTTTGCGCCATAGACCGAAGATGTCGAGGCCAGCATCATATGTCCGGGCGGATAGGCGCGCGCCGCTTCCAATAACTCAGACGTGCCAATCAAGTTGGCTTGCACGTAGGACGCGGGATTGTCGATGGAATACCGCACGCCGGCTTGAGCCGCGAGATGGATCACCAAGTCGGGTTTGTGGGCCTCAAAGAGTTCTCGCAATAGTTTTGGGGTCTCTAGTCGGGCGACGACAGCGGTGAAGCCTGCAGACTGAGACAGCATCGCATGGCGGCGTTCTTTTAGGGTCACATCATAGTAATCCGTGAGCGCATCAAGGCCGATCACACGCCACCCCTCGTTTAGCAATGCGCGTGCCGTGAAGTAGCCGATGAAGCCAGCTGTGCCGGTGATGAGTGCGGTTTTGGTCATGGCGCGGTTGTTACGCAGATCGTGCCAGAGGGAAAGGGGATAACGCGGCGGCAGTCAGCGCGCCGCCGCGTTTCAGAGTTATAAGATTACGTCGCTCGCGTCGAAATCAGCGATGTCGAAGTTTTCGATCACGATGGCTTTGCCCGCTGCGAAGGCGATGCGCACATCTGTGGCCCCAAAGCTGCTGGATAAGGCCGAGACGTCGCCGAAATTAGCAAAGCCGAAATCGCTAAGGTCGATCACGTCCAACCCATCTTCCCAGTCTTTGATCCGATCGACCCCCAAATTGGCTACATCATCAAAGATAAAGGCATCGCTGCCGCCTTCGCCATAAAGTAGGTCAGCGCCTGAGCCGCCGTTCAACTGGTCTGCATCAGTGCCGCCATACAATCGGTCACTACCTGCATCGCCCAACAACACGTCCGTACCTGCGCCGCCATACATCGTGTCGCCGCCAGCGCCGCCGTCCAATATGTCGGCGTCGCCGCCACCAAACATCAGATCAGCGCCACCTTCACCGATCAGTGTATCATCACCGCCGCCGCCTAGCACGCGGTCTGCACCGCCGCCGCCTTCAAGCACATCGTCGCCCGTAAGGCCAAATATCTCATCATCGCCAAGGCCGCCCCGGATCAGGTTCGCCCCATCCGAGACCGAGCTTTCCCCGCGCCCCTTAAGGATGTCGTTGAACGCGGTGCCTGTAAGATTTTCAACAGAACTCGTGACCGAGAAGAACCCAAGATCAGCGACTGCGAAATCAAACGCATCTGTCAAGTTCGACACATTCTGCCAGCGACCTGAGAAGTTCATGGTGAAATTGATTGCTTGGGCAGCACCAGAGAAATCAACCATATCAAGTCCGCCACCACCCGAGATCGCAGCCCCTGCGCCGCCGCTGCTGGCCGCAACATGCACGACGTCATCGCCATTGCCAAGGATCACGTTTGAAACAAAGCCATTGTTGAGGAAGACAGTGTCGTTGCCATCCCCCGCCCAAATGCGCCCCGCGCCGCCATTGCCAACGGTGACAGTGTCGGCATCCGCGCCACTATAGTTGGAGCCGCCACTGACCGCGATTTGACCGACGAAACCGTCACCCGTGGTCACGACATCATCGCCACGCCACGTGTCGATCTGCCCGACGCCGCCAGAGACAAATATCGTGTCTGTGCCTTCACTTGCTGTGACGGAGCTGATGAAGTCATTGGTCGATAAAGTAACTGAACTACCGCCATCGCCGAGATCAATTGCTCTGATACGTCCAGTATCTGAAACCGTTACGGTGTCGAAATCTGAATTGGTTTTCAGGTACTGGATGTCTCCGTCGCCGTTGACAATTACTGAGTTGGAGCCGTTACCTAAGTCGACGGTAGACAAGGAAGCCGAGTCGGACACAGTTAAAGTGTCGTCGCCAGAATACGCTGTCAGAGCTTCAATTCTCGCTGAGTCGGTAACAGAAATCGTGTTGATACCCTCCCCGACGGCGAGCTGTGTAATCCGTGCCGTATTCGCGACCGTGATAATGTCTGAGCCGCCATATCCGAAATAAGACTCGACCGTGCTATCGCCGGTGAGGTTCAATGTGTTGGTACCATTCGAGGCGCGGATAGTTTCGACGCGGGCATTGTCGATGTTAAACGTGTCATCATCGCTATTAGCTGTGAGCGTTAGGATTGATCCCCCTGTAGCGTTCAGCGTGTTGTTGCCGCTGCCCAGATCGACGGAACCGATTCCGGCTGTGCCGGACAGATTTAGGGTATCTGCACCGCTGCTTAGGGAAATAAAATCTGTGTAGCCGCCTGTGAAGGTGGCCGTGTCATCGCCGCTGCCAGTCGAGACGGTTTTCGCACCATTGCCAAACGTCAGCGTGTCATTCCCATTGCCAAGCTCGATCAGACCTAGGCGGGCGGATGCGTTTACAGTCGTCTCAACAAAAGATCGCAGCACGTCAATCTCGCCAGTAGAATTGGCGGTGATGTTGGCGGAAGTGCCGTCATCGTTGATTTTGATCTCACGAATGTCAGCCGCGCCGACTGTGATCGTCTGTGTTGAGCCGCTGAGTTCGAGAAAAGAAACACGGCCGTTGCCGTTGGAAATTACATTGTCGCCTGTCTCGCCATACCGACCTGCGAGGATGTAGTCGACGTTACCATCGCCCACATTGATTGTGTTGTCGCCAGATTCCATCCGGATGGTGCCTGCTCCTTCGGCACCGGTGTTAATCATGGTCGTGTTGCTCTCACCCGTGCGAAGGCGGATCAAATGGGAGTACATATCAATTGTGATGTCATGGTCAGAATCGCGAAACCCCATTAGGGTTTCGATGCCAGTATTGGTCAGGTTAATCGTGTGATCGCCTTGCCATAAACGCAGTTGCCCAATGTAGCGTATGTTACCGTCGTCGATGTCAGTGAAGTTGGTGGCAAGTTGGCGGTCCCCTTCAGCGTGGAACTCCAGACCAAACATGAAATGGTCGCCAGAAATTGTGGCGTTGACCGTTGATGTGCCCGCTGATGTGCCGGCACTTGCGGTGAAGTAACTGACTCCGTTGTAGTCGAAATTACTTCCGAAAAATGAAAAGTCGTTTACGCCGTCAATTACGATTGTGTCTGTTGTATCTGTCATAAGAGAACCCCCATTTGAAATAATATTGGGCCATAGTCCTGAACTACCCTTCTGGGGCAACCAATAATTAGGGTGTTGACGGTGCTAGATGGGCTTTTTCACGCAAGATTCACGCTGGTTCACCCATCGGTTGTGCAAGGAAAGCCAGCGGTGCCCCAGATCAAGATATCCGTGATGTGTTCTTGCAAAGAATGAGGCGCAGGTTCTCGGCCTTCGCCGGGGTTCCATGCCCATTGCAGGATCACATCATGGTCGAGATGGGCTGCGAGGTCCATAAGGTCGCGGTCTCCGTTCTGTTCAGGATCGCGCAGTTGTGTGCAAATTGTGTCAGAAGACTGCCCAAACCAATGGGCCTCTACTGGGGCAAGTTGCCAAGGTGCAGCAACGCGCGGGGCTTCATGTGCGCCGGGATTGCCGCGATTGAGGGTGTCATCGGTGACATGGCACGTCGCGCATGGGATAAACTCCACGCCAATGCGGCTTTCCCCGGCACGGATTGCCATGCCATGCGGGCGGGTTTTGCCATAGTTCGGCCCGGACCACATCGGGACGTCAGATGTTCCAACATGGCAGTTTGAGCAGCGCGGGTGCGACGTAACTTCATAAATGCGCGACCATGCTGCAAGCCCCTCAGCGGGGGTGGCTGACGCGGGGGGCGTCAAGTCAACTTCAGCCGCAAGTGGCGCGGACATTCCAAAGGACGTTGCGAGCAAAACAATAGCACCGCGAAGAAGGGTTTTTAACTGCATTTCGATCACACAAAGTCGATGAATTTATTGAAGGGCATTTCGCGCAAACGTTGGCCGGTCGCTGCGAAGATCGCATTGGCCAAAGCAGGAGCCGCTGCGGGCACGGGTGGTTCGCCAATACCGCGAATTTTTTCGCCGTGCTCAAGTCCTTTCACGATGATTTCGGGGCATTGGTACATGCGCATCCCCTCAAACGCGTAATAGTTGTCTTGTTCCGCGACCCCGCCCGCATAAGTGATTTCGCAGTTCATCGCGTGACCAAGGCCAAAGATGACGCCGCCTTGCACCAGATTTTCGAAGTTTACAGGGTCAAGGATGCGACCCACATCCGTGGCGACCCACACTTTGTCGATGCGAATTCCGTCCGGAGTGTTTGTGACTTGGACAACTTCCGCCACAGGAACCCCAAAGGACAAGGCAAATGCCACGCCGCGCGCTTGGTTCGGGGCCAACTGCCCACCCCATGACGACATTTCTGCGACTGTTTCCAAGGTGCGGCGACTGTCTTCATGCCACATCAAGCGGATGCGTTCCTCCATTTGGTCGGCGCCCGCTGCGTGGATCAATTCATCAAGTGCGCAATCATGAAAGAAGCTGTTGGATGACGCGCCAACAGAACGCCATGAGGAAATTGGGGCCAAAGGTTGAGCGCGATACCCACTGACGCGGTAGTCTGGGATATCATAGGGTTGTTCCCATGCCCCCGCGACGATCTGGCTGTCAGGGCCGGGCAAGGACAGACCTTGGCGCCCCATCTGGCTTTCTATTACCGACGGCATTGCGATCCCTAGGTTCAAACCGGTAACCTTGCCGTTCTCAACAACACCTTGCATCTTGGCCATTGCGATCTGACGCGGGAAGTCGTGCAACATGTCTTCTTCGCGCCGATAGGTCAGCTTGATCGGCGTCCCCTTCAGGTCCAAGGCAGCATGTGCGGCTTGTTTGATAACTTCGTCCTCAAGGCGATGCCCGAAACTGCCGCCGATCATTTGCTGGTGCACGTGCACATCTTCAGCGTCCATTCCGGTGATCTCGGCGACATTGTTGCGTGTGAAACGCGGCACTTGAATGCCGGCCCACACATCAACGCGATCATCAGACACCAAAACCGTGGCGGAAATCGGTTCAAGCGGGGCGTGGGCCAAATAGGGCGCGCGGTAATCTGCGCTGATAACTTCGCCACCGGCACGTTCTGCCGCCGCGTCCCAATCTCCTTCGTCACGTTGACGGCTATCAAGATGGTCTTCATCGAAGCTTTGAGACAATGTCTCCCAATGCGCGTCCATCTCTTCGGGGTAGGGGGCAGGGCCCCAGTCGAACGCAATGGTTTCGGCAGCATTGAACGCGCGCCAAGTATTGTCTGCGACGACAACAACGCCATTGGGGATTTCGACAATTTTGCGCACACCCGGCATCTTTTCTGCTTCGGAGGCATCAAACCCAAGCATCGTGCCGCCATTGGCAGGGTTGGTTTTCACGGTCGCATGCAACATACCGTCCAATTTGAAATCGATGCCGTAGTTCAGCGTGCCCGTGCACTTGGAAACCATATCTGCGCGCAGCATGGGTTTACCGAGTAATTTCCACTCTGAGGGGTCACGTAAAGGGACATCCTTAGGTGGCGTGATCTGCGCGGCAGTTTGAGCCAAAGCTGTGTAAGGAAGGGCTGTGCCATCTGGCAATATCACAGCGCCCGCTTCGGTTCTTAATTTCTCAATGTCTATACCGGTGTCTTGCGCCGCTGCGCGCTTCAATGTCTCGCGGGCATTTGCACCCGCTTGGCGCAACTTGGTGTAGCCGTCTGGCACTGTGGAAGAACCACCTGTGACATGCATGCCAAGGAATTTCATCAGCGCGTCCATCACTGTGCGCATCGATTCAGCTGGTAGACTGGTATCGGTGGATCGAAACGGGGCAGCTTCTTCGGCGAGTGCGGTGTTGTAATACGCAGGCTCAGGGGGGCCAGGGTCGAGCTGGACTTGGTCAAGTGACACGTCAAGTTCTTCAGCGATTAAGGCGGCTTGCAGGGAATAAGCCCCTTGTCCTTTGTCTGTACGTGGGGTGATCAATGTGATCGTTTCCCCGGTGATTTTGACATAGGGTGTAAGTGCTGCCTCCCCTTCGCCAAGGTCGGCGAGAAGCGGGTTTTCGGGGGCACGTTGGTAGGCATAGACGCCAAAGGCGACGCCCCCTGCGATTGCGACAGATCCAAATAAGAAGGTGCGACGGGCGATTTTTCCGATGCTTGCCATGGGTTACGCGCCTTTCAGTTTAGAAGCTGCAGTTTTCACGGCGGCTCTGATGCGGGGATATGTGCCACAGCGGCACAAGTTGGCAGACATGGCCGCGTCGATGTCGGCATCTGTCGGGTCTGCATTGAATTGGAGGAACGATGCCGCCGCCATGATTTGTCCAGATTGGCAATAGCCGCATTGGGCGACCTGATGTTCGATCCACGCATCTTGCACGGCATGCAGGGCTTCGGGCTGGCCGAGACCTTCGATTGTCGTGATTTCGGTTCCTTGCGCGTCGCCCACAGCCAATTGGCAGGACCGCGCGGCAACACCATCAACGTGAACTGTGCACGCTCCACATTGTGCGACACCGCACCCGTATTTCACGCCTGTGACGCCGAGCTCATCTCTGAGGGCCCAAAGCAGGGGCATATCGGGTTCTATTTCGCCCAAATCATGGGATTTGCCGTTCACAGTGAGTTTCATGGGCTAAGTGTCCTCGTGCTTTTTGTTGTCTTATAAGTAACATGCTAAACGCTTTAGTTTAGTTGCAATTCGCGCCAATTGACTTGCAATTCGCGCCAAATTCTTACTGATCCCCTTTTCTGACAGTCAGACCTATGGCACCGATAACGTATCAGAGCGGGAGCCCGAACATGAGTCTGTCTGCCAAATACCATATTGCCGACGGTGTGCGTTTCTTTGCGCACCATTTTGGTATCGATCCAAAACCTGCCATTGCGCGCGCAGGACTGCCGATGGATTTTCTGGACGGGACCGAACGTTTGGTCACAGGGCCGCAATATTATGATCTGTGGGAGTCTATGACGGGTGAACTTTCCATTCCTGATCTGCCCAAGGCGTTGGTGGCAGCGGTTTTAAAAATGGAGTTGGACAGCGCAGTCTATTCATTTTTCTCAAGCCCAACAATCGGTGTCGGCCTTCAACGCAAAGCCTTGTTCAAACCCCTGATTATGCCGGTCCATATAGATATTCGAGATGACAAAGACACGCTTTCAGTGTCGTTCACATCGCCCCTAGTGGATCGCCCCTTTCCGGTTCTACTTGGTTGGTTTGACCTCACATTCCTTGTCGCGATTGCACGGAAGGCCAGTGCAACGAACATCATTCCGCGCAGAATTGAAATGGCCCAGTTGTGGCCAAGTTGGAGCGATGCCGAAGAGTATTTCGGATGCGAGATTGTGCAAAGCGATGCATACCGCTTGGTGTTGAACCAAGAGGACGCAGATCGCCCCTTAGTGTCGCGCAACGACTCAGGGTGGGCCGAAATTGTCAAAGACCTGCCAAACAAATTTGCAGGCAACATGATCACTGGCAGCATTGCGGCACGTGCCCGCCAAGCATTGCTCGAGGGGTTGCCGGGTGGGCAAGCAGGTGCGGATCAGATTGCGCGCATGTTGGGCCTGTCCAAAAGGTCTTTGCAGCGCCGGTTGGCCGAAGAAGACATGCAGTTCAAAGAGATATTGGAAGACACCCGTCGGGCGTTGGCGTTGAGCTATTTGCAACGCAGGGATATCGGCATGCAAGAAATAGCTCTTTTATTGGGGTTTCGTGATCCAAGTTCATTCTTCCGAGCGTTCAAAGGCTGGACAGGTCAAACGCCACGCTCTCTTAGGGGTGAACGTTAGGCGGCTTGTGCCTTGAAGAAATGCAGGTCATTTTGCACCGATGTCTCCCTTTGCCTTGCTGAAAGATGTTCCTAACACGGCCCTGATGCTGTCCATTGGCCTAGTTGGCGCGGTGGTGGCTGTTCTTTTGGGCCTGCCGATGCCGTTTTTGATGGGCGCCTTGGCCTCAGTTGGATTTTACGCGGCGATGCGCACTGCTCGTGGCCAATCAGAAGCGCATTTCCCAAAACCCCTGCGTCGTCTTTTCGTTGGTCTGATCGGTGTGATGATTGGCGCGAGTTTTACGGCTGACTTATTGGGCAGTTTACCAGCTATCTGGCCGTCATTATTGGCGATGATCGGGTTTGTTGGGGTTGCGCTGGGTCTTGGATACGCGATTTTCCGTATCCTGGGGCGATATGACAAAGTGACCGCGTTCTATTCTGCGATGCCCGGAGGTCTAATCGAAGCCGTGTCTTTGGGCGAAGAGGCCGGCGGAGACGTTCGGGTGTTGGCGTTGCAACACTTTGCCCGGATCGTTGTGGTCGTTGTCACGGTCCCACTTTTGTACCTGGCTTGGACAGGGCAGGCGGTTGGCAGTGCCGGCGGTCAAAGCTTTGAAGTTGGCACGTGGGATTGGTTCGATGTGATCGAGCTGTTTGCTATTGCTGTTGTCGGAATGTGGATCGGGCCGCATCTGCGGTTTCCTGCAGCGCACATGGTTGGGCCTTTGGTGCTAAGCGCTGTGCTGCACGGGTCAGGCATGTTGCATCTGTCCAGCCCGTTTTGGTTGTTGGCTTTGGCGCAATTGATGGTCGGATGCGGACTTGGTGTCAGTTTTGCAGGGGCGACACTGCGCGATCTGATGCGAGCGTTTGGATTGGGCACGGTATATGTCGTTGTGATCTTGGGCTTAAGCTACACGGTGGCGTTTGTGTTAAGTGGCCTATTGCCGTTCAGCTTTGACACTTTGTTTGTCAGTTTTGCCCCCGGTGGTGTGACTGAGATGGGTCTTATCGCGTTAAGTTTAGGCATCAGCCCGGTCGTTGTCACGGTGCTTCACGTGTTTCGCATCGCGCTGACCGTGGCTGTAGCAGGCATTTTGGCTAAGCGGCTTAGGTCCTAAGTTATTTGTGGCCTTCAAACGCTTTGATATTCACACCGTCCGCTTCAAGTGCGACGCGGACCGAACGGGCAATATCTAGCGCTTCTGGGGTGTCACCATGCATACAGATCGTGTCGATTTTCGCAGGGATATGTTTGCCGTTGGCCGTGTGGATGGCCCCGTCGCGCACCATGGCAGCAATGCGCGGACCCGCCAGAGCCGCATCATGGATGACAGCGCCGGGTTTGGAGCGGTCCACAAGCGTGGCATCATCGTTATAGGCGCGATCCGCAAAGATTTCCCCAGCCCAAGCGCAACCCAGTTTTTGAACGGCATCTTGCTGCGCAGTACAAGCCAGAACCATCACAATCAGATCAGGCGCAACGGACAGAGCGGCTTCATAGCATGCCTCGGCCATCACGGCATCTTCCGAGCACATATTGGCCAACGCGCCGTGTAGTTTCAAATGCCGAACGTCGTGACTAAACGCACGGGCCATGCCCGTATGCGCGGCGACTTGATACCTGACCATGTTCTGCAACGTGCCAAGTGGCAACTGCATACGGAAGCGGCCAAATCCATTGGTATCCGCAAAGCCGGGATGTACGCCTATGCCCACATCGTTTTGCGCGGCCAATGCGAAGGTTTTTTGCATCACGTCTGGATCGCCTGCGTGGCCCCCACATGCTATGTTGGCGGAAGACACGATTTTGAGCAATTCAGCGTCATTGCCCATATTCCACAAGCCATAGCTTTCGCCCATATCGGCGTTTAGGTCGACGGAGTTTGTCATTGGATCATCCTTCCAGCGGGTCGCGGCGCGCATCTAGGACGCCATCGATCAAGTTGTAGCTTAGTAAATCTGCCATGTCTGCGGGATCACGGATCAAGGGTTTGCAGGCCTTCGCCAACGCCGCATGATCTGACGCTGATTTGCGCTCTGCCGCGATTGCTTGATCTAGGTCGAGCACCTCAAACGTGATCTGCGCGCCTAGCGGCGCTTGTGCGACGCGGGCAATGTGGCTTGGGATTACAGTGCCGATGCGGGGGTAGCCGCCGGTGGTTTGATGTTCGCGCATCAAGACAAATGGGGCTCCGTCCCCGGTGACTTGGATGTCGCCGGGAGCGATAATCTCAGAGACGACGGTCAGCCCGCCTTGCGCAAGAAAGCCAGTGCCCTCAGGTGGTGCCATACGGATGCCTTGGCGGTTGGCGCGTGGGTCCCGAATGAAAGACGTGCGCGCGAATTCAGCCAGCACATCCTCACCATAAAGATGCGTCTGCAACGAACGGACCATGGCAATGGTCCCGCCTGCGAAGCGATCCGCTAATGGCAAAACCCAGCCCACACGCGTGCCTGTGTCAGCAGCCAGCGGTAGCGCAGTGCCTGTATCAAGTCGGGTGCCAAGGCCAGCAGACACATGAGCGGAACGCGCGCCCATAACGTCTGGCAGATCAAAGCCACCGCCGAGTGTCAGATAACCAATCGCCCCACTGCGCACCCCACCAATTTTCAGCTTGGCCCCTGCGGGGATCGTATGCGTGGCGTTCCAGATCAGTGGCTGGGTGTCACAGCTCGCTTGCATAGGAGCCCCGGTCAAAGCGATGCGGACATCGCGGGAAGGGGTGAACGTTCCACCCATGCCGATCATCTCGATTGCCGCCGTCAAAGGTTGATCAAGCAGGGCAGCAGCTTCGTGCAAGGCGATTGGGTCCATTGCGCCGCCCTTGGTCAAGCCTTGGGCAAGGTATCCTGGGCGACCAAGATCTTGGATCGTGACCGCAGGTCCAGCGGCTTCAATGTGAAGGAGGGCGCTCATGTCAGTGCGTCCCATGTGGCACCGCCCAACGTGTCACCCGCTTGCAACTCTGCCAGTTCATCTTGGGTGATCGGGGCAAACCGCAATTCGTCTCCGGGGGTGAGCGCGACGGGAATGGACCGGTTTGGATCAAATGTGCGAAACGGGGTCGTGCCGATGTGACGCCACCCGGTTGGCATCGCGGCTGTGAACAACACAAGCTGACGGATCGCAACCACAAGGGCACCGGCCGGTACGCGTGGGTTCAATTCGGATTGACGTGGGATATCCCAGTGCTCTGCCAGAGGGCCAAGATAGGGTTGGCCGGGGGCATAACCCAAGGTGATGACACGCACACGCGCGTTTGCAAGGTCGGCTCTGGCAGCTGTTTCTGATAAGTTTGCAGCCCGCGCGGCTTCTGCCATTTGCGGGGACGCCTCGCCGTCAAAACAGCACGGTAATGTCCAAAGTTTGCGGCCCGGTGGTAAGGCCGCGTCCAACCAATCGGCACTGTCGAGCAAGGTTTGCAAGCGGTCTGTCAAGTCATCCAGCGGCGTCTTTGTAAGGTCGACAGCCAGAAAGCACGAGACAAGCGTCGACGCGGTTTCAGTGACTTCGGGCCAGTTGTAAGTGTCGACTGCCGCGCGAAATGCAATGGCCGCTCGATTGGCCGTGTCCGACATCTCAGGGGCGAATGTGACCACAATTCCGGTCAGGCCCACTGTGGAAATGCGTGGGTAATCTGCCATCAAAAAGTGGTGCCCGTGTCAGCAGCGATCGCCTGTTTATAAAGCGCTTGCAAGCGTTGCATCACTGGACGTTCTGTGCCTCCAATTGCTTGGCCGTCGATGCTCGCAACCGGCGTTTGCGCACCAAACGTACCAGTTAGGAAAGCCTCGTCGGCACTGTACGTTTCATAAAGCGAGAAGTTCTTCTCATAGACTGGAATGCCATCGGCGCGCGCGAGTTCAATAACCTTGGCGCGTGTCACACCATTCATGCAGTAATCCCCGGTTGAGGTCCAAAGCTCACCCTTGCGAACGATGAAGAAGTTGCAAGCATTGGTTGTGTTCACAAAACCATGAGGGTCAAGCATAAGCGCTTCATCTGCGCCCGCGGCCTCTGCTTGAAGGCAGGCAATCACGCAATTCAGCTTGGAGTGGCTGTTGAATTTGGCGTCTTGTGCATGGGGTAATCCGCGCACTTGAGGGACCGCCGCCAGCCGGATGCCCGCGCTTTGCAGATCGGTGGCCGGCGTAGAGTGTTCCATGATGATGACCAATGTCGGACCCGAGCGCGACAGACTCGGGTGTTGGAACGGTTTCGCCTTCACGCCGCGTGTTAGCATCAGGCGGCAGTGTGCGTTTTCGGTCATGTTGTTGGCTTTGGCGGTCATGCTTAATGCGTCAAGGATGCCAGCGCGGTCCATACCCACATTAAGACTAACGGCTTTGCAGCTATCAAAGAACCGGTCCATATGGTCGTCAAAAAAGGCCCAAGTGCCATTGTAAAGGCGCATACCTTCCCACATGCCGTCGCCAAGCAGGAAGCCGGAATCGTAGACTGAGACGGTGGCCTCATCGCGGTGTTTCATTTCACCGTTCACATAGATGAAAATGTCGCGATTGCGCAGATCATCGGCGCTGTCATGGGTGGTGACCATTTAGTAGCCTCGGATTGGATCAACAACATTACTCAGAGTCTCGCCCGCAAGATAGCGGCCAAGATTGTCCGAGAACATCGTGATCGAGGTGTCTTCCCAGCCGTCAAAAACAGCAGAGCAATGTGGTGAGATCAATAGGTTCGGGGCCTCCCAGATGGGATCATCTGCGGGCAGTGGTTCTGTTCCAAACACGTCCATCGCCGCGCCGCGCAAACGGTTTTGGCTAAGGGCTTCGATTAAAGCAGCCTCGTCCACAACACCGCCACGCGACACGTTGATCAAGACGACGTCCGGCTTCATAAGCGCAAAAGCAGTCCGCCCAATGAGCCCTAAAGTGGATGGCAGTCGTGGGGTACACACGGCGATGACATCCGCGCGCGGCCAAAGTTGTGGCAAGCTCTCCGAGCTGTGGACCTCATCGCAATAAGGTGTTGTGCGCGGATTGGCACGTGTGCCGATCACCGTCATTCCAAATGCTTTTGCGCGTTCAGCCAAAAGGCGACCGGTATGGCCAAGGCCAACAATAAGAAGTGTTTGGCTAGAAAGGGAGCGCACATTTCGATCAGATTGCCATGTTCGACTGATCTTGTCAGTGGTCAAACCGGGCACGTCGATATTGAAGTGGATCGCGCAGCCAAGGACATATTCGACCATCATGGATGCCGCGACCCCGGCAGCATTGGTCACTGTGATGTCCTCAGTGTTCCACGGCGCAAAGTGATCTGTTCCAGAGCCGCCCGTCGACACCCATTTGATGCCAGACGACAGGACTGCGTCCCGGGGGTAGGGCTCGTTTGTGGTAAAGTTGACCGAAAACAACACATCTGGTGCGAAGCGGGCCAGGGTGTCGGGCAGTTTTTCAAAGCTGTTGCATCCATCAAAGATCACTTCTGGATGCGCTTCGGTCAGGCGGGCGATATGGCGCTGTGGCGCGCGGGTGTGAATCAGAACTTTGGTCATAGGGGGATGTGAAGGTTTCGCGATGGGAGTGTCAATCGCGCAGCCAATCAGGTGTAAAAGTTAGATGCGAAACACCAGCCAGTTTTGTCAGGCGTGCGGCTTCAGTTTCAAGTGCTTGAATGCGGGCCTTACCCCAGCGCACACCGCGTTCGGGCCAAACAGCACGCACATTCAACGTGTCGCGATCTCGGTGTGCTTTCATATCGACACGCCCCACCAAACGATCCCCTTGCATGATCGGGAAGACATAATATCCGTATTGTCGTCTTGCCTCGGGAACGAAGATTTCAATGGTGTAATCAAAGCCAAACAACCTGTTTGCGCGTTTGCGATCACGTAACGCTGGATCAAACGGCGACATAACCCGGAGCCGGTTTGGGGCCTCAATTTCAAGAGCCCGATCTTGCAGGATATCTGGACGCGCAAAGGATTTGCGCAACGTGCCGTCCACGTTTTCGGTTGTGATTTGGATTATGTCACCGCGCGCAAGGGCATTGGCACACCAATCTCGGGTTTCTTTCGCGCTGGCATGACGCCAAAATGCGGCAAGATCGCCCGAGGTTGCAAATCCAAGCCTATCAAGGGCTTGATTGCAGCACCAATCGACGGTTTCTTCTTCGGAAGGCACATCATTGCGTCGGGCATTTTCGATAACACGCTCAGTTAAGTCATAACGCTTGCGGAAGTTGTCCCGACCCACAACCGTGAGCGCACCAGTGCGCCACAGATACTCAAGTGCTGTTTTGGACGGGTTCCAATCCCACCAGCCGCCTGACCCCTTCTTTTCATCTTTTCCAACATCAGATGTCGAGCACGCGCCATGGTCGCGGATGTGATCCAAAACGGATTGGAATTGTGATGTGAAGCCCTCACGTCTCCATTCGCTGTAACGTTTGATCAGATCGGTCGCGTCACGTTGCATGCGCATCCGCCACCATGGATAGAACTGCATCGGGATCGTCGACGCATCATGGGTCCAGTGTTCAAACAACGCCCCGCCTTGCTCATATAGCCGTGTTAGGTCGTTGGGCCGGTACCGTGGCCGTCGGGAAAACAAGATGAGATCATGCGCGCGCGCGACCGTGTTGATGCTGTCCAGTTGTACAAAGCCCAGACGGGTGATCAGATCTAGCAGGGCATTGCCCTTGGCTGGACCATTTGGCATTTCAAGCAGAGCGTGGCGGTCAAGGAAAACCCGCCGCGCTTGCGTATTGGACAGGGCGGCCAATGTCACCGACGATGACGGCGAAGCGTGTCGCCAAAGCTGATCTTGGGCGTCAATGTGATGGTATTGGGTTCCTGTGATGCGTCGTCGGCAACACGGTCGAGGATAATTCTCGCAGCGGCTTCACCGATTTCCGTTCTACATGCGTCCATTGTCGCCAATTGACGTGGCAGACCTTGCAGCAATTCAACGCCATTGAAACCAGCTAGACCAATTTGACCTGGGATATCTACACCTTGTTCGAGCAACCAAAGCAGGCCACCGGCGCCGATCATGTCATTGGAATAGTAAAGGAAATCGAGATCAGGTGAGCGTTCCAACATAGCTTGTGTCATTTCGCGCCCCTTTGCAAGGGCTGAGCCGCCAGAGTAAAAGTCACGGTCTTCAATTTCGATACCGGCTTTGGCAAGTGCTTCTGTGAACCCCTCAAACCGTTTGCGCGCACGGTGGTCCAACGGCATTTTTGTGCCCATGAAGCCGATATGTTCGTAGTCTTCTTTGATGATGGCCTTCGCAAGTTCAGCACCTGCGCGGCGATGCGAAATCCCAACCATAGAATCGACTGGGCGGCCATCAGTGTCCATAATTTCGACAACAGGTGTGCCCGAACTTGCAAGCATCGCGCGGGTCGCATCCGAGTGTTCAAGGCCCGCAATGATCACACCAGACGGACGCCAAGAAAGCATCTCATAGAGCACCTTTTCCTCTTTGCCGGGTTGGTAATCGGTAACACCGACAACGGGTTGCAAAGGGCTGTCTTCAAAGGTGGCATTGATCCCCGAAAGCACTTCAGGAAAGACCATATTGGACAAAGACGGAATGATCACAGCCACGAGGTTAACCCGCTGAGACGCCAACGCACCTGCGATCTTGTTAGGTACATATCCCAGATCTTTGGCAGCTTCGAGAACCTTCTGACGGGTTGCTTCCGAGACATCGCCTCGGTTCCGCAAGACGCGGCTGACAGTCATCTCTGACACACCAGAGGCGGCAGAAACATCACGGAGTGTTAGCGGGCGGGGGGGACGTTCGGACAATCGGTAACCTCGTTTAGGGTAACGCAGTGATAGCGCGCACAGTCCCTTATATTCAAGCATTTGCTGAGATACAGTTAGCTCGCAACCAGTTGGAACGCGACACCAGTGTCAAAAGTCGTTCAACAACGCGTAACTCGATGAACGCAACAAGGACGCAAAAGTTGAACTTCAGGCCAAAGTTGTTTGGGAAACAGACATGACAAGCCTGCAATCAGTCGATAAATAGGCAACATAAGGCCCCGTGGCTCAACTGGATAGAGCAGCCCCCTCCTAAGGGGCAGGTTGCAGGTTCGAATCCTGCCGGGGTCACCAAAAACACCTGAAAAATATGGCTTATTTACAGAGCTTTGTGCAGGAGCATGCAGAAAGTCCCGAGAGCTTTCGGGCCGTATTCTGCTGAAACGGCGGAAAACTCGTACAAAACCTGTACAAAATTCGCACGTCCTTGCGCCTTTAGGGGCCTTCCAATGAGCTGGCGGGTTGCAAACGCATGCGCGGAACGGAAGTTCGGCAGCGCAACGCGCAAGCAGATCATCATGTTTCTGGCCGACAAGGCGAGTGATGACGGTTCGGGCATCTGGTGTTCCAAGGGCACGATTCAAAGGCACACCGAGCTGGGCGAGACAACAGTCAAGCGGACCGTGCGCGAGTTTCTCAAAGAAGGCATCCTTGTCGAGACCGGCGCACGGACCTGCAAGAACGGTTTCACAGTCGTCTACCGGATCGATCTTGCCAAAGTCGAGGCGCTGGACCCTACCCTTGAGCCCGAGATTGAGACGGGGTCCACAGTGGCCCCCGTCCAGTCTGGCCCGGGTACGGGGACCACTGTGGCCGGGGTACCGGGGCCACCACGGCCCCCAAACCATCCTAAAACCATCCATAAACCACCTACGCGCAAGCGCGAGGCGGCGGCGGGTGAAGAAGCTGAGAAGATTTTAGCAGCATATCCACTGGACCGATTGCGCGGCAAAGCGGCCTGTCTTGCCCAGATCGAAGAGGCCATGAAGGAAGGGATCAGGCCGGAGGAACTGCTGCAGGCAGTTCAAGCCTACGCCACCGAGAGCGCAGGGTTCACTCGCTCCAAAGTCTGCTTTTCAGACAACTGGTTTCAGTCGCGGCGCTGGCGGGCCTATGTCGAGCAACAGGCCGAAGACCGAGAAAAGACAGCAACGCTGCAGGCTGACCACCATGAGCGGCTGGCCTGCTGGATCAGTGATCGCAGCCCGATGTGTAAACACATAACGGCCAAGCAGATCGACGGATTGCTGGCCTCAAAGCTGGTCACGCAGGCCCAAATCCAAGCCGCTGGCCTCAGAACATGACTGCAACCGATCCCACAGGAGAGCAAACAGCAAGGCGACCCATGTCATACGCTGGCGCTGCTGACACGGGACCTTGCGAGGGGCGGCACGCCTCCCCTTCGAACCCCACCGGCGCGGGTAAAACCCGCACCAAAGAGCCGCTGACCGAGACCTTCGTCTTTCGGTGCACAGCGGCAGAGAAGGCCCAGTTACGCGCCAAGGCGGAAGTCGCTGGTCTGCCTGCTGCGACCTTGCTGCGCGAGGCGCTTGGCCTAACCGAGGCCCGCCGCCGCAAGCCCATACCCCGCGTTGATCCCGCGCTGGTGCTGGCCGTCGGGCGCATCGGCGGCAACCTCAACCAGGTCGCCCGCTGGCTGAACCGCGCGATGCAGGTGGGCCGCGTTGACCTCAATGCGCTGACCGTCGCCCGCCGCCTGCTGACTATCGAACGCCAGCTTGCCCAGATCGTCGAAACGGTGCGCCGATGCTGATCAAATTCTTCCGCAACGGCAAAGGCGCGGGCGCTGGTCCGGTCGGCTACCTTGTCGCGGATAAGGTGCTGGCCTATGATGACAACCGCGACCTGATCCGCGATGCAGATGGCCAGCCCATGACGGTCACGCGCGAGCCCTTGCCCGAGGTCCTGCGCGGCAATCCCGACCGCACCGAAGCCCTGATCGATGCCAGCCGCCATCAGTGGACCTACCGCGCGGGCGTGATCAGCTTTGCTGCCGAGGATGCACCTAACGAGGCACAGCAGGCCGAGGTTATGGACCACTTCGAGCAGCTGGCCTTCGCGGGGCTGGACCCGACGCAATATGACGTGCTCTGGGTCCGACATACCCACGAAGACCGAGTTGAGCTTCACTTCTGCACACCGCGCTTGGAGCTGACCTCGGGCCGCAGCCTGAACATCGCACCGCCCGGTTATGAGAAAGCCTTCGACAGCCTGCGCGACGTGATGAACCAGCGCCATGGTTGGGCCGATCCGATGGAACTGGAGCGCACCCAAGAGGTCCGAGACACCATCGAAACCCCAACGCGCGCCCAAGGTCGCGACGAGCTGCACGCATGGCTACAAGACCAGATCAGTGTCGGCCTGATCACTGACCGTGCCAGCATGGTTGACGCTCTGGCCGAAGCAGGCTTCGACCTGCCGCGCGTCGGCAAAGCCTACCTGACCGCTCAAGATCCCGACACCGGCGAGCGCTGGCGTTTGAAAGGAGAGATTTTCCATGAAGACTGGCAAGCCGACCCGGCTGAGCGAGAAGCTGAACGCGGAACTGGACACGATCCGGCAGGACTACGCCGCCTCGATGGCATCCCAGCTGGAGAGCTTCAGGACCGATTTGAACAGCATTGCGACCAACGCGCAGCGTACAATCGAGATCGATACCCGCAGCTTTCTGCGACAGAACAAGAGCTGGCTGACGATCTCGCCCTGGCTGATCACGGCGACGTTCTTGGTCGGGATCGTCTCGATGATGGCCGCGAGCTTGCTCTGGACAATGTTGCTGAACAGTTCAGAGATGACGGACTTGGGCCTGACGCGGATCGACAGGGAGGACGGGACATGGCTGGTGCTGGACCCGACCAAGACGCGCCTGAGGACCTGCACGCTGGGCGGTCGGTCAGTGACCTGCATCAAGATCGAGGAGGATTAGATGACGACACCCCTGACAGCCTTGGAACGCGACTTGCTCGCCTGCGTCGAGCGCTTGGTGACGGCCTGCGAGGTCTCAGCCGCAGAATTGAGCGGGTTAGAGGAACGCTCGACAACCAGGATGCAGAGCCAGATGGATGGTATCGCACAATGCGTGACACTGCTGGTGCGCTCGCAAGCCGTATCAATGAAAGCATTGCGTGGATTGTTGAACGAGGAAGCGAGTTACGCGACGCTGGACGAACAGCTGAGCAGGAGCTTGAGCTTAGCGAAGGACGCCGAAGAGAGGCTGAGACAGAGCTAGAAGCGCGAGAGGTCGAGATGGATCGGGGGATGACGCATTGATATGCAAATGAGATCGAATTCGCGACAAATGGCGATCTTGAGGGCTGTATTCTGTTTGCCTTTTGTGAACCCAAAACAGGTCCTGTTCAACGGCTAGTCAACTGTCAGCGCCACTTAACAAGGGTCAACAAAAGGCAATATTGGCTAAGCGGAAGATAGCGCTCGACTGGGCAGAGTCACTTCCCACCTTTTTTTCGATTGTCGTGAATGCAGAGCATTTGACAGTTGTCCGCCTCAGTTTTACCACCCTCATGCCAGGGCGTGATATGATCTGCCTCCATTTCTTCGATCTTGAAGGTCTTGCCACAATCTGGGCATACGCCTTTCTGTCGCTCAAATGCCGAGAGACGCATCCTTTCATCGAACTGCCGAATGTTCAGATACTTCTTTTTGCCATCTAACACGTAGAGATAAATACCGCGTTGGTTCGACACGTCAGGGTCTTGGATCAGTGCTGAAATGCGTTTCTCAAGTGCATCAGGATCAAGGGTCACGTCTTTGTACTTGTTGTACAGCGCACCCCATGGTTGGCCCTTCATCAACTTCTTACGTTTTTCATAGAATGTTGCATTCACCCAAGCGATCACGTTCTGGAAGTACACCCACAATTCGTTCGCTTTCGAGTTGTTTTGGTGTTTTCCCATATATTCCCGAATCTTGCCGTCACTAATCCAGTCAAGGACGGTTTCGAGATAGTCTTGTCGGATCGGCGATCCGTTCATGAGATCGCCACCTACTACATAAGCAGGGCATCCAGTCTTGCTGAAGTGCTTTTTCGCATCTGAAAGCCAAGGCCCCGCATAGGTGGCATTGCGAAGCTCTTGCTTAGTGAGAACTTTGCCTGCGATGTTGATCGTTTCAAACCATGCCAGTCGCTCACTATCGGTGCCCTTACAGAAGTACACCATCAACTCATAGTTGAGTATTTGCTCCTGTTGGTCGTCGGTGAGGTTATGAAAATATAGGTCATTCCAAGCAAACTCTCCATCCACGTATTGGCAGATAGAAATGGTTCGCTGCTGCCCATCGATTACTTCATAGGTTTCATCGTCTCGCACGGACCAATACATAACATTCAATGGAAAATCGTTGGTGAGCGTATCAATGACCTTGTTGCGTTCTTTGGTATCATAGACGAATTCGCGCTGATAAGGCGGACGAATATCGAGTTTACCGCTGTAACCGAGTACACCGCCTTCGGCATCATCCTCGTAGTCCTTTGCCAAATCTCTAACTAGAATTTTCTTAAGTTCGATTTCCATCAGGCTTCTACCGTCTTGTTGCGGATTAGGACACGAGGGTATGTCTGAGTGAAGATTTCCTCATCGACTTTGTAATAGGTCTTTCCAACTGGTGGTGTCGCAAGCTTGATCACCGCGCCATCGTTGAGTTTCCCCACGCGACTAACTTTGCCGTCCGCGCTCACCTGTTCTTGCTGTGGGTACGTTTTAGTGGCGATGCCGAACCATGTCTTGGTAATGCCGACAATCTCAAACTGGTCAGGGTTGTGCTTTGCGAAAAAGCCCGGTGTCACGCCCATAACACCTTCGTAGTTCTTGGGAATGTTGGCGACTTTGCCAACCTCAATGGCATCGAAATTATCATAGTCGGGATACTCATCAGGGTTGTAGTCCTTATAGAGGATCAAATCCTCATGGCGCTTCTTATAGTCCAAATTTGTGAACCAGCACATGTTTCCGAAGCTGCGCCATTTCTGCCCTGTGTCGTCAATCCAAAACCGCGTTGCGCGTTTTGTGTAATGGTTGGGAACTCTGAAACTCATGTCACCGCTGTTTGCGCCCAACCACATCTTCTCTGCCCTGAGGAGCGGAAAGATTTCCTTCAAGGTGATGGCGTTTTGGTTCGCTAGAACGATAAACTTCTTTTCGTTATTGATGAGCTGCGCAACAAACTCTCGGAAGAGGGAAAAGGGTGGGTTCGTAACCACAATGTCTGCCTGTTCCAAAAGCTCGATAGCCTCAGCACTTCGAAAGTCACCATCACCCTTGAGATATTTGATCTCTATCTCATCATCGCCGGGAATACGGTCTCCATCCCTGTCGCCTTCATATTCAAGGAAAATCGCGCGCTCACTGCCATGGGTACTGAACAAATCGCGTTCATTGCTTTTGTAACAAGTCGCTATCAGCTTTCTTAGACCCAGCTTCTCGAAGTTGTATGAAAAATAGTGGAAGAACGCAGACACCCTTGGGTCGTCACAGTTACAGTAAACAACCTTGCCTTTGAAATGTTTGCGGTAATGCTTCATTTCGAGCTCCACATCTTCGCGTTGTGTGTAGAACTCGTCCTCTTTCGCACCTTTTGCCCTATGTAAGCTGGCGTTTTGCGTCTCAACAACCATTCTGCTGTTCCTCAAATATTTTGATCGTGATCGGACAAATCCGCATTGCTGTGCCTTATAACCTCTACCGCAGGTCTTAGTGGAGCACTAGAATCAAACTATCCATCTAACTCCGGTTAGCTAAGTTTTTTCTACTTTCAGGTGGGGAGAACGCGTATTTATCAGATACCTTGAAACCAACTTGATTCAATGCGAACCTTCTCAATCATCTCGGTAGAAACACCAAGTCGGTTTTCCTTTAGCAAATCGCAGAGCCGGTCGCCGTCGATCAGGTCAATTGCAATAGCACCGTCGCGCGTTGCTTCATCCGACGCTTGGCTGGTAAAATGTCCCGTAGTGATGAACAAACCTTTGTCTGCACGGCCTTGTAGGGCCCCGCGGAAATCTCGGATTTCTTTAGAGCCGACGCTTCCTTTCCATCGCTTACACTGGAAATAAACTTGGAAAGAAACTAGGTTCACTCTCAGCACTCCAACACCGTCGATCCCGCCATCGCCAGACTTGCCGCGCACCTCAACTTTCGTGAAGCCTGCCTCGCGCAATAGGCGCTGCGCCAGGCGCTCGAACCCGTCTGGGGTCATCTTTCCCAGCACAGCCAAAAGTGCCGATGTCCAGTCTTCTTCGTCTGCAGGGCCGTCATCGGCCATGACCTCGATCTCTTCTCCTCTGTCAGCGTTGGCCTGCTTGGCGGCGAGACGTTTCAGGCGTGCTCGATCGCGTTCTTCCCGTGTCACCTGATCGTAAATCGCCCGTGTCGCACTCAGGTCCGAGATCGCGGAGCCTGTCTCCGTCAGAGCCCAGATCCCGCGCTTTGAGTTATTTAGCGCATCACCTCTTTTCAGATAGGTTCGCGCCCAAGCAAGGTAATAACTTACCCGCGTGCGGTTTTCGTCGCGTGGCATGGTGAAAGCCTGTTCGGCCTCAGTCACGCCTTCCAGCTCGATAACCTTCTCATCGAGTTCCTGGATTGTTGCGGACCTGCCGAGGTCTTTCAGCGCCTCGACAGTGACCAGCATCATTCCGGGAAGGTCCGGGAGCGTCTCGGCATCAATTTCAAATTTTCTAGTCACTTTGATTACACTCCGTCGGTAGTACCAGTATTACAGCAGCTTTGCTAAGCTTGGCTTTCAACCTACTTCATGTGAGGACTCGCTTTAGCGGCATTGCTATTGACCATCAATCAGCTCCTGAAGAAGAGCGCGCAGGTCTTCACAAATCGGATTTGTGCTATTTCCCTCGTAAATCATTGCCATATTGCCGAGCTTTCGCGCCTGTCCGAACTCCGGTACAGCATTTTGAAGGCCGCGCCGGAGTGCTTGTTTAAAGGTCTTTCCCTTTATCGTTGATTGGCAATAACCACCTAGGTCGTTCCATCTTTGGATAGCGTTTGCCTGCCCGGGCAGCGATTGGACGGCTTTATTATACGCTTCGTTGAAGCTTGCGCTAATCTCGTCCTGATCCAGTTCATTGAGAGCGTATTCGAGACCCTTCTCCGCGACGGCCTGGTCTATTTCCATTGCCCGCGAAATGTGTTCTGCGAACTGGAAACAGCTTTCGATATCTGAGCCAGGACTAAACCAAACGGGTATGTTGTTGGCTGTGTAGTTCCGATTTGCCTTCCAACCATCGGTATCAACATCGCTCATAAAATCGCGATCTCGATGAACCATGATTTTAACGCCATGACGTTCACGCAACTTAGCCAACCGATCGCCGTCCGGTATGCTGGACACGCCAAAGCAGGGCCAAATTGCTGTTCGGTGCGCCAGGTGCGGCCATTGATCAATTATTGACTGAAGATACTCAGTGTTATCGTCTTCGGAAAACAAAACAATGTCTTTGTCTAGCGCTCCCCAGCCCATTCGAGCCCGAACGTCGACGCCTTGATCTTTGACGGCGCCATTCTCTAGCCAAACCACCTTTGTAGCCTGTCCTGCCACGCGTACGATCCTCGGAGAATGCGTGGACACGATGATTTGAGTGTCTGGAAAGCGCTTTAGGGCCGCCTCCAACGCTGAAACCAATCGCTCTTGGCTCGATTGATGCAGGTGGGCATCTGGTTCATCAATTAACAAAAGACGGGGGCGAAAGACTAACAGGTAGGCAAAGATTTGGGTCACCTGAAGCAGACCGGTTCCCGCCATCTCCAGCGGACGGCGCATCGTTGTAAAGTTGCTTCCTGCACCTTCGTACTTCATGTCCGGTGTATAAAACCAGGCACGGATAAAAGCGTCGCGGCGTTGATCAAACTTTACCCAAAACCGGACCCCAGGAATGACTTTCTCAACCAGTTCGGACAGTTCAGTAAGTTCTACGTCCTGCTCATCGGTATTCATGTCCTCTGAATGCGTAGCAAGCAACATTTGCCGCAAGACCGAGCCACCATCACCAGAAGCCGCTCGTCGTCTAAATACTGGCGCGGCCAATATTGTTTCGTGCTCGGAAAGCCCTGCCAAACCTGGAATATAAGCAGTTTGGGGCTCTTCTTTCACCAAGTCAGTCGCGACTGCTCCTTCGGCTTCGACGTTTACGCCGGCGTCGTTTCCAAGCGCTTTCAGTTTGATAGTCCCCACGTCGACATTTCGCTTGAAAGAAACCACAACAGGCATCGTGGAGGCACCGCCTCGTGCCCGCCCTTGAAGCGTTGACCGATGGGCCAGTGATCGAAAATCCACTGAGGGCACAAAGTCCATGAGTTCTACCGGCAGCTTGCCGTTTTGAGCTAGCGAGGCGCATCTTGAAGCCCAGTGAATTGCTTTAAGCACTGAAGACTTTCCGGAACCATTTTGCCCAACCAAAAGTGTCAGAGGCCCCATAGGAATATTTTGGCAAGCCTCGAGCCGCATGAAGTTCTCTATAGAAACTCGGTCAATCATTAAATCAGGCTTTCCAGTGAAGAAATTTCGTGGGTGAGAGCGTGAGTTGTCGCGACGCGGATCATTGTTCCCCACACAGCCAAGGGAACTTAGTGATCATTTGGTATAAGCGCGGGCCTAGTTTGCTGGAAGGACGCTCTTCTATTAGTTGAATTAAATGTTCTAAATACGTCATATGAGCTAATCACATTCGAGAATGAGCTTCTCGATTTTCTTTGAAACGAAACACAAGATCATGACCGCCCCTGCCAGCACGGGGAGCAGCAGCCCCGAGAGTGCAGTCGAAACAAGCTGAAATGCATCAAACCAAGTATAGTTGCCTTCGCGCGCCGAAAGGAGGGTAAAGCGGCTTACACCGCCCAAATAGATGGCCGTGAGAATTGCGAAAAGGGTGCAAATGGGTTGCAATGGGTCGATGGCGGAGCGCTGTGTGCGTTCCAGTGTTGCTCGCTTAAGCCGCCGCCAGTTCATACTTGCCTTGTTCATCGGATTACTCCCTTACCAATTCGATCCATGTGTGAACGTCATCGTCGGTCACCTCGCGCCCTTCGACGTGTGACTGATACCAGCGGGCGACGATGGCCCCGCGTTTTTCGCTTTTGATTTTTATCGCTTCTTCATTGAGATGCTGATCGAGCTCAGTTTCGATCCGTTTCAAAGCTTCGAAATCATGGCCAACGCGGATCGATTGTGTGCCGAGTAGCAGCCAAGCGACGTCAACTTCGTACCTGTCCTGCATCTTGACCAGGGCTTCGACAGGAACGCCGCGCTTCCCTTTTTCGTAGCTGTGGTACGCCCTATGCGAGACGCCGATGGCTTCGGCCATGGCAGCCTGAGACACGCCTATTTCGCTGCGACAGATCGCTAGGCGCGCGCCTATCTCAGCAAACAAATCAGCATCTTCTCCCGGCATGCAAGTTTCCTAATTGACCAGTGCGCACTTTTGTATAAACATAGCACAAAATGACGTACATTTACGCTTCAACCCATCTGACCACGTCAGAAGATGCAGAACAAGCGATTCCATGCGTACAGAAAATTCAACCCGAACGGATAAGGATGACTGAAATGGCAGAGATCGACAAAACAGACAGCTCGCAAATCCTGGGCCTTGGAAAGACGCCAGCACAATGGGTCGAGATCATGGCCGAGCGAGAGATTGAGATTTCCGAGCGCACACTGCGAGAACGGGCAAACGACACGGGTGCATTCTATCGGCTTGGGCGGACCATGCTGATCACACCCGCGCAGATTGATACGATTTTTGAAGGAGGTCAGTCATGCCGCTCCAAATCTATAAGAGGGGTCGCTTCTACTGGGCAAAAGGTTGGGTCGAGTACAACGGCAGGCGCATCGCAGGCCCATACCGGCGAAGCACTAAGGCATCTACAGAAGCGGGCGCGCGGGACTGGGTAGCGCTTGAAACTGAAATGCAGATACGTCGACATGTTGTTGGTGATGAGATCAGCAAGACATTTTCAGATGCAATCATGCTCTACAACGCCTCCGAAGAAGACGCTAAGCGACTCATTCCAATTGTCAAAGAGATTGGGGCCATGCCGCTGACGGACATCACGGGCGCTTTGTTGAAGGGCTTTGGTCCAGATTGGAAACCGATGGCATCGACCGATACTTGGTGGAGGGAAATCGTTACTCCAGCAAGCGCTGTCATCAATAATGCACACCAGTTATTGGGAACGCCTCTCATCCGCGTAAAGCCCTATGACAAATTTGAACGCATTTCGCAGGATAAATTGCGCGACAAGCCGAGTCGCGTTGAGCGTACCCCTGCGGACAAGGAATGGATCGAGGCGTTTTGCAGCTCTGCTGATCCGTACAACGCAGCGCTGGTTCGGTTCATGTTCGAGACGGCGGCGCGGATCGATCAGGCTGTTTCGTTAGAACCTCATGATCTGCGGCCCGCCGAGAACAAGGTCAGAGTTAAGGCCCAGAAGGGACACCCCGAGAGCTGGATAACCGTATCGCCAGAGATGATGGACGAACTGCTGGCCTTACCACCAAAGCGACCCAAGAACCGCAAAACCGGTAAATTCATGAAGCCGCGCGTTTTTGGCTATGGCAGCTCGACTGGGTACAACACACGCTGGAAGACAATCTGTAAGCGTGCAGGCATCCAATATCTTTCCGCGCACCAAGCAGGGCGTCATGGATTCTTCACTGAATTAGTTGTCCGCCAGGGCGTCGATCCGGTCACTGCAGCCAAGGCGGGACGATGGTCAGACCCCAATTTGCCTATGCGAATTTATGCCCATGCAGAGACGGATGAGGCCGATGTCAGAGCTCGTTTTCGTACAAACCATGTACAGGAAGACCCTGTACAGACACCCAAGCCGCAGAAATCAAAGAAGGAATAACGCTATGAACGGTTCCCTCCTAAGGGGCAGGTTATTGGTTCGAATCCAATCGGGGTCACCACAAACAAGTTGAAAATGCTGTTAATGCGACTAAAAACTTCAGAGAATGGCACGTGAGAAACTTTATGTATCGCCATCGTCGGCTGTTGGGATTTGATGTTGATGAGATGTCTGCTACACGGCTAGGCCAAACGCATCATAGACAAGTGATTTGCTTCTGAGCCGAAGACGGAATTTCGTGGATCTCAGTCGTTGCATACAATTTCTAATTGAGTTCCAAAACGGGCCTTCAACCAAGTTTTTTGGGGGCGCAATATTGCGCATCGCAACCTATCGACACAGATGTCATTGTTCAGAATTAGAGTCGCTGCTCGCAAGGAGTGCGCCTCCTCAATATGCACGAACGACCTCTCAAATTCGGCTGAGGCGCGGGTTGGCGTTATTTGGGTGTTCTCCTTGCGGTGGGCAGCCGCTTAGAAAATGACGTCACCGCTGTTGAACTCGGCTAAAGTAAAGTTCTCGATCAGTGCGATGCCCGAGAAGTCGAAATCGATTTGTAAATTGGCTCCGATTTGTACGGTATCTGCAAGAAGATCAGCGAAATTGGTATAGCCGCTTTCAGTCAGGTCGAGCTTGTCGATGTTGTTTTCAAAATCCTTGATGATGTCGAAACCGCCACCGCCGTTCGCCAGTGACTTAAAAACAAATTCATCGCGCCGACCATCACCGCCGCCGGTGCCAGCGCCGCCATACATTACGTCGTTGTCTGTGCCACCCCAGAGCACATCTTGGCCGTTCGCGCCCACAAGCCTGTCATTGCCATTTCCACCATGCACGATATCACCAGAGCCGCCTGCGCGGATGTTGTCATCATTGGTTCCGCCAAATAGGAAGTCTGCGCCGAACAGCCCGAAGATGTCGTCTTTCCCACCGCCGCCACTCACGTTGTCGACGCCAGTGCCGCCATTGATCGTATCGTCGCCACCTTCACCATTCAGCGTATCTGCCCCACCAAGCCCGTTCAGAGTGTCGGCCCCTGCACCGCCGAAGATCATGTCATCACCGCCTGAGCCCGTCAGCACATCATCGCCACGATCGCCGTTGATCGTATCATCGCCCGCATTCCCGATGATCACATCATTGCCAAGACCACCCGACAGTATGTTGTCCGCTGCATCACCAACGATGCGGTCATCGAAATCAGTACCGATGACGTTTTCGATACTGATAAAGGTGTCAATTCCCTGACCGCTGCCCACATCCTCTGGGGCTTTGTTCAGGAAGACGGCAACGCGCCCTCCTGCGTCGGCATAACTGACTGTGTCAGACCCAGAACCACCATCGAGCGTGTCATTGCCAAGCCCGCCGATCAGGGTGTCGTCGCCTTCATTGGCAAACAGCATGTCATTGCCGAAGCCACCATCAAGGATGTCGACCTCCGAACCGCCTCTGATCGTGTTGTCGGAGGTATTGCCCGTCAGTTGCCAACCGCGATCTGTAAAGGTTTGCAGCTCTTCAAAGTGTTCCGGCAGGACATAGTCGAAGTCGACCAGCACTGTGTCAAACCCTGCATCTTCATCTTCCACGATTTCCGTGCTCGCTCGGTCGAGGAAGTAGAAGTCATCGCCCAATCCACCTTCCAGGCGGATGACACCTTCTTGGGCGCGCATTTGGTTGTCCTGATCGTTGCCAATGATAATTTCAAAGCCGCTATAGACGTCTTCCGCACTGACGGTCTCTGTTCGCATCGTGATTGAAAACAAGTCCGGATCGTCAGGCGTGTCCGGAATTACGCGCAGCGCATCATCTGCGCTATCCGCCAATGACAGGTCAAGTGCCTGAGCAACGTCTCTCGGAGTAAAGGTCTGACCGTTAAATGACCGAAGGCCTGTGGGGGAGCCTGTTGCCCATTCTGCGATTTCAACATCGTATGATGTATGCGCGAAGTCGCCAAAAAGGAAGTCGACGCTACCGTCGAAACCGCTGTAGTCGAGCGTATCCAAACCGTCACCACCGATATAGACATCGCCTTCCCCGGTATCGCTGCCGTTACCAGCTAGGACGGTATCATCGCCTGCGCCACCTTCGACGGTGTCCGCGCCGGCACCGTCGAGGAGTACATCATTGCCGCCAAGGCCGCGCAAAATGTCATCGCCACCGCCGCCATTCAATGCATTCGCTGCGCCATTTCCTGTAAAGTCGTCATTCAGGGCGCCGCCGACAAGATTTTCGATATCTGACAATGTGTCCGTATTGGTCTCACCAGTAATCTTGAGGTTGTCGAAGCGAAGAAAATCGGTGCCACCACCACGTTGAACAATGCCAAACCCGATGGGTACAAACTGCCCCATGGGCACAAATGAAACCGAGATACGATGCACAAAATCGTCTGCCGCGCCGCCACCAATATCGCCTGTCAGGTTTGTGTCGGTTTCGACTGTCCAAGTTGGCGTCGGAATAGAGCCATTGGTTGTCCCGTTGCCAGACATCGCTTGCGGCACACCATTGCTAAAGGCGATCCCCACTGAGCCGCCCGGGAATACGATCGTGATTTCATCGCCATCGAACCCATCAATCTCGATAAAATCAAACGAGACCGTAATCGCTTGCGTCAGGTCAACATCAGCGCCCAGATCAAAGGTTTTCGTTAACTCCGGCGCCGAGATCCTCCGAAAAGGTCCCACGAGAGTGCCAAATCCGGGCAACGTGGTTTGCGGATTGGAAGGGAAGGAAAACTCATGGAATTCTGTAACACCGCCTTCGAAATCATCCTGATGCAGGACAGCCACCCGGGTTGCGCTACCGCCTCCCGAAATGCCCAGATCGGCCGTGACCTGCGCGAACAGCCCACTGTTATAGGTTTGAACGACGCCCTCGGTACCAATTTGATCAACTTCCGTGAAGGCAAAGCTGACCGTATCGTTGCCGTCACCGCCTTCAAGAGTGTTGTCCCCTGTACCGCCATGAAGCAGATCGTCGCCCGCCAGTCCGCGCAACCGGTCGTTTCCGGCATTCCCGTAAAGCACGTCGCCCTCGCCGGTGGCGAAGGGCGTGCCGATGCCTTCGCCCTCAACAAAGTCATCTCCGTCGCCGCCAATGAGCAAGTTGGCACCGCCATCGCCTCTGATCGTGTCATTGCCGCCCCCGCCGGAGACATTTTCGACGCCATCAAATGTGAGGTTCGACGCGCCGCCCGAATTGACGGCGCTGTCAGACAGATCAAGCACAATCGGCGCCTGTGAATAGACAAGGGAGGACCCAAAAGACACAACGTCCTGCCCATCACCGCCGATCAGATGATTTCGCCCTGACCCAACAAGGAAAATATCATCATCAGCCAGAGGCTCACCTTCGTTGTCCAATGCGACCGCAGGGCCGCCGATGATCGTCATCACCGCACCATTCAAGCCACCCGCTGAGATGGCCAGATCGTTGCCAAGACCCAGATCAATCGTACCGCCGAAAATCGTAAAGCTGTCGAAACGATCATCGCCATCGCCAAGAAAGGCTTGTTGCGCAAAAGTCGTGCCCATTTGCACATGGTCATTCCCGGCACCACTGTCTACAAACGAGAATTCGCCGCTTATGACATCATCGAAATCGCCCGTCAGGATGCGATCAAAATTGCGCACCGTAGCAGCCGTCGAGGCCAGCAAATCCGCTTCTGATTGGGTTCTGTCAACTCCGCGCAAGTCGCCAGAGAAGTCCAGACGCCATTTGGTTTCTGCCACACCCGCTAGATCAAGCGTGTCACTTCCTGCCCCGCCGTCATAACGCTCACCCTGCTCAAAACCGCGCGCGCTCAGCGTCACAACATCATCCCCATCGCCGCCTTCGACGATCTGACGGCCCGTGCCAATAACGAACCTGTCATCGCCGCCCTTGCCATGCAACGAGACTTCGCCATCCGCATCTGCAAGTTCGGCAACGAAATTATCCGCCTGCTCGCCCCCAATAAACTGCTCAACACCCGAGAACGTGTCCTGTGCAATCAGCGCGCCCGAGGCGTCAAAGCGGTCTGCCGTGCCCGCGGCCACATCCACATCGATGCGGCCCGTCAGCTCGGCTACTGGGTATTCGTCCAACGTCGCCGCCATGAATTCCAACGCCTTGCCCGCTAATCCGTCGCGGGCGGGGGCAAAACGGATCTCGTCTATGCCAACAGTGTCAGCGCCATTGCGGTGCTCGCCTCGGATGAACACGCCCGTGACATCCGACAAAATTGCCTTGAACTCAGTCTCGGTGGGATTATCGAATGTCCCTTGAATGACCCATTCGTCGGGCGTGAGCAGTCCCACTTTACGCTCCCAGATTCCGGAGCTGACCGGGTTCGCCATATTCCGAGTGATCGTCATCCCTGCGCCAGAGATAGCCACATCATCGCGGTCGCTGAAGCTATTAAATTGGGTTCCGTCGACTTGTCTTATTGCATATTCCAACCGCCCGCCAAACTTGTCGGACTGATCGCCGTGGAAGGTATCGGGCGCCACAAACCAAGTCACGCCGTTATCACCATCAATGGATTCGATCCAAACGCCTGCATTGCCTTCGTTGAGATGTACCTCGTGGAAATCGGCGGGTGTCATTAACGAAAAATCAGCATTGATCGGCTTGGACGCACTGGTCCACCCTTCGATGCTTGAGAATGAGAATTGCGTCAAAATGGGCGCTTGTACTGGCAAAGCCGACATGACGAAATTGTCGAGGCGCGTGGTTTCGACACCGTTCACACGATCCGCAAGTAACTCGACCGATGTCAAGTTCGACAAAACATCTGCGATGACTTCATTGCTGGCCAGATCGCCAGCGCCTAGTGTTGTGCCCGGAATGCGCCAACTGCCAGATTGGTCAAGCGCAAGGTCGAAACTTTGCCAGCCAAGGGCGACGTCGATTGCGATGTCTCCTTCCAGTCGGACGTTGCCCGACGCCCCGCCGGTAAGCACTACTCCGAGCGAATAGATCGATGCAGCATCCGCTTCCAAGTCGAATGAAATCCGCCCACCGAACATCTCGGATTGGTCGCCCAGAAACTTCTCGGGCGCTTGGAAGAAATCCGTCACGCCCAAGGCGTTATCAACATGGTTCAAATGCTCGCCTTCGCCGGCCTGGCTGCCAGATGACTGACGTGTCAAAGAACCCGAAGGCGCGGTCCAACCATCATCGCTATCGTTGAACGTCGAAACAACCGTCGGCAACCCACCATAGATCAGCGTGTCAAACCCATCGCCGCCATCGATCTGCTGTCCGATCGCAGTGGCGTCGAGGATCATCACATCATCGCCAAGACCGCCCAGAAGTTGGTTGGCCCCACTATCGCCGATCAGAATGTCCGAACCTTCGTTGCCTTCCAGCCGATCATCACCGCCAAAGCCGCGAAGCAGGTCGGAGCCTGCGCCGCCTGCCAACCGTTCTGTATAAGTGCCGTTGGCTGGATCTTGGTCGAGATTCTGGATTTCTCGCCCGAATAGAATGTCATCGAAGTCCGAACCCTCGACGCGTTCGATGTTGATCGCCGAGACGCTGGACAGCAAGATCGAACTGCCCCGGTCCACCGAGCCAAGATCAAGCTGTTCGCCCGTCTCGCGGATGCTTGAGGCAAACGTCACCTCATCGATGCCGATCCCACCGTCAAGAATGTCCGATATGCCTTGGCCGTTTGGCCCGCCATCAAGCACATCATCGCCTGCGCCGCCAAACAAGTTATCCGCGAAGGCTGTGCCGATCAGATGATCGTTGCCGCCCTTGCCATTCAGTGTCACGCCTAAACTTGTCCCGACATTGCCAGCACTGGTCGCGACAAGGAAATCGCGTTGATCACCGGGGCGACCGTCCACGCTGCCAGTCTGGCCATTGTCGAGAACCTCGAGCCCGTTACGCAAATCGAACGCGTTAATCTCCAACCCGTCAAAGGCGAAAGTTTCAATGTTTCGGATGATGTCGATTCCATCTCCGATCAAACCTGCCGCTGGGTCCACGTGACTGATGATAATATCGCCAATCACATCGATCACGTTTCCTGCGCCGTCCAGCACTTCCACAGTGTCTTCCGCAAATTCGATCAGATATTCCGAAATGCTACCCGAGAAGATGACCATATCTCCCGAGGATTCATCCTCGCCGCCATCAATCTCGTCATCTCCGGCGCCACCTTTGAAGATGTCGATCTCGAGGCCGCCCAGCAATTTGTCGACACCAGCACCGCCCGACAGGACCTGTTGCACAACCGAACTCAAGGAGCCGAGAATGTCGTTGCCGTCAGTGCCAACTTCTAGCTCCGCTCCGGTGAAGTTCAGCGGGTCGACGGATATCGATGCTTGGTCCAAAAGGTCGGTAAGGCCCAAAAATTCGCCCAGATCGACGCTTGGCAAAAGCTGCGTGTCTAGGTCAGGTAGAATACCGTTTGTGTCGAACGCATTCAGAATGTCGACATCTGGAAGCAACTTGCTCAGTTCACTGCGGATTGCGTTGAAGACGTTGTTGACCCCGATTGCATCGAGAATGGGATCGAGAACCGGTGAGACGACCGTGTCGAAGATAAAGTCGCTTGCATCTAACGCCCAACGGATTGGACTCAAAGCGGAGTCAAGAATGTCGAACGGTTTTGACAGAAACCCCAACTGGTCAATGATGTCGCATAGCGCGGCTTCCATCTGTTGTGCTTCTCGCAACGGATTGCCGTCCACCGCGTCATTGAACGCCTTGAGTTTGCCTGCAACGCTGTCTGGGTCGGACTCGGCACCGAACAAATTATTGACTGCATCTGTTGCCGCCAACGGTGGACCGGAAATTGTGTCGACCGCGCTAGAAAGTGAGGACACATCGATATATTCGCCGGCGGTGTCCAGCGCTTCTATTGTTTCGGCAACGGGTTCGCGGCGTTCATCAAATTCTGCGCGTTTTTCGCCAACATCGTCTTCCAGCTCGGAAATCCGCGTGATCGCGTCATTTATGCCGCTCTTGAGGTCTCTGACAATTTGGCTTTCGTCGAGTTGCTTGGCTTTCGCCTCAACGCTTTCAACGGCGTTTTCTACATCTTTCAGAACCTGTTCGAGCGGCTTAAAGGCCCGGCCAATTGGACCAACCTTGCCAAGCAGGTTCAAAACATCCGCCAAGCCACCGATGATCTTTGCGACGTCATCGGCTTTCTCTTCTACACGCCCGAATGTGCCCACTGCCCATCGGATGTCTTCGGCACCTTCGCGCGCACTGGTCACAGCGTCTTGAACTTTTCCGACGTTGGCGGAGGCTGTGTCTAAAGCTGCACTAAATGCTGTAAGATTGGGTCCAGCGTACATGTTCAATGACCTCTATGTAAATGTTCTTAAATGTCACGCAGCATGGCAGTTCTTTGCGATTCCGTCTATCAGGTGATCACCCCATATGGAAAACCTCGCTTACGCAGGCGTCACCGCGACCCAAATCCGATGAGCATCATGCGCTACATGTTCGCCGTTGCGACGCAGCCGCGTGAGCGCCGCGAGCCGATGATAGCCATCAGCTAATCCCAGACCGTCTGCATCCGGAAATCCGACCAGCGCTACGGGCCAAGTGCCCTTGGACGCGATCTCAGTTTCCATCGCATCAATCCTGCTTTGGCTGTCAGGCATGAGATCACGGCCTGCCATGGCGGTTTTCAAAAGCTGTTCAACTTGAAAGCGCACAACGCTGGCCATCAGGTCAAGATGCATGGGGAGACGCTCTTCAGACCAATTGCAGGCTTGCCACCAACTCAATGGTCGTCCCATCAAAAGCTGATGCCATGGTGTCTCCGCAGCGGGCGGCCATCCCAGGCCTGAACGCGCTGCATGCGGCGCAAGCCATGTGTGCAAAACCTCGTCTGGCACATTGGGCAAATCGTCTCGAATAGCAGCAGAAAATATATCAGGCATTGCTCTGAACCGATCTAAGTTTTGGTGCGATGAATTCGGCAAATGTAACACCAGAAAGTCGTAAACGCCAAGTTTGATCAGATATCAGCATGTCAATTCGGTGCCGGAAGTTTCGCTTGGATGGTCCGGGTTTACATAGAAAGCAGTTGTTTCGCCGAGGTAGGGTCGCACCTTGACTGCATGAAAGCTGACAAACAGCCAATCGCAAGATGCCAAAGCGGTCACAACGGGTAGGTAATTTACACAACGTGTTTGGGGAACTGAAAAGCGCTCGTTGCGATAAGGGATGGGGTCCCAATTCTTCCTGCCTCAGTAAGGCCGAACATCACATCCAGAGCAATGCAACAACTGCTGTTGTTTCTAGCGCTGGCCTTCTTGAGTGAACAGCTCAAACCATGATTATGCGAGCGAACTAGCATCGATTTATTCACTTACAAAATTGTTGCTTTCCGACGAAAAAGTACCTTCCCACTCTACAATGCCGCCAGTCAAATTACTGCAGCGCGTTGGCACAGGTCCTTTATCTGCCTCGAAGTGTTTCAAATGGATGCGTCGGTGTGCACGGCTTGAACCACGTGACAAATGCGCTGCGAAAAAGATAGAAAGTCATATGGATTAGCTCTTTTTGAAAATTTTTAGGTCAACACATGTCATTTTATTCTTCATTGGTTCTGCTCGTTGATGTGAATGCCAACGAATGGTCGCTTGAGCAGCTTCGCGTTTGGGATGAAGATCGGTATTTCGGAGACGGGTTTCGATCTGTGTCACCAGCGCAAGGAAGTTTGTCACTGCCAAATGGCCTGGAAGTTGTAGATTTTGGCGCTGGCAGCGGGCAAACGATTGTATACGAATTTCAGCTCAATAATGGCCTAACGGGTACGAATTTCGCGCCGGGATTGCGCCTTAGTGATGGGAAGTACGTTATCTTGCCGCAGGGTGACGGTACCTTTGCGGGCCGCAACCCCACAGATTTCGAAGGGGTCGCGTTCGTAAGCGCCACAACTTATGGCGGACCGGGTACTTTGCCCGCGACGACAGAGTATAGTCGCTATGGATTTAGCGAAAGCCCGAACATTGATGTGCCTGAGATTGGGGGGGTGCTGCTTGAACTGTTTCGGTCTCAGTCTCAATTCCAAGGACGCGGCGGGGGCACGTCATCTGAAACTGGCGCGCAGGTTTTTCTATATGAAGGGCGTTCCTACCAATTCGGGCTTGATGACGCCAACGGCACCTCAAATGACCTTTTGTCCAGTCTCAGTTTAACTGATCAGGAGGGGCAATCTGGTCAACTTATTGCCAACGTTGCTGGTGCTTCCTTTTCGCCCAACAGTTCAGGTTACTATTATTTGGAAGCGACGCACCAAGGAGACGTTTCTGTTCAAATTCGTAACGATGATCATGGCGATGTGCGCGACGATGCTACAGCGACCGGGGTAGGGCGGACAATCACAGGTGAATTCAACGGGCCGTCTGATGTCGATTTCTTTTCCGTGTTTCTTGCGGCAAATCAGAATGTAAAAATTGACGTTGAGAACTTTGTTGAAACGCAGCGTGGAGTAAGTCTCGCTATGTTTGACGAAGAGGGACGGCAACTTGCCTTACGGTCTGGAACAGACGGCGCGACACTGGTGTTTTCAGCTGATCAAAGCGGCACTTATTTCATTCGCACACAAGGCTGGAGCGACTTCTCTCAAGACGCGCCAACGCGTTACTCTGTGTCGGTGTCACCGCAAGCCGAAGAACAAGTTCCAGCCACAGCAACGTCCTTGGGTGAAGACAACAGATACTATCAAGACTGGACGCCAAACGTATACCAAAACACCGTCGATAGCATAACGATCAACACAGATGTCAGCCCGCGTTCTGTGCATGCGCTCAACGACAATTTAACCAATGTGACTTTTGAAACGGGCGATATGAACACTGCGAGCCAAACTGTTTTGACAGGCGGGATGCAAGCCGTGTTGCCAGGTGAACTGACAAAACTGTATGCGAGCGGTACGACCCCGTCATTGCTTTTCCAAGGTGCAACGACCATTGGCATTAACAGTGGTATTCCCGACGTGGTGCAATCCAGTACCTTGATCAAATCCGCGGAGGTCTTTCAACAAGAAGGCCTTTTTGCCGGGTTCCAATATTGGGCGAACGATATTGTGCAAGGGGCGGTGGATTGGTGGAACGGAACGAGTGACGCGTTTGGATCCCCAGCAAGCTTGCAGGCGTTTGAACCATTTGCGTCTACAGACCCGACCTTCACCGAAACTCCGATCGAATTTCGTGGCGAACGATATGATCTTGTGTTCAATTTTGGGGGCCACAATCTTGTCGTTCAAGATCAATTTTCAGGGCTACATTCGACAAAACCCAACGTTGCCGTCGACCAGATAGAGTTTGAGTCCGGGGATATTCTGCACATCCGTACTCCGGGCTTGCAAGGAAATGGCGACGACGAACTGCTCATTTCCATTGACCCCGGTGCCGTGATCGCGGGCGGCGGAGGTAATGATGTCATGATTGGCGTGAACCTTGCCGTTAACTTTCATGGTGACAGCGGGGCAGACATCTTGCGGGGCAGTGGCCAAGCAGACATTTTGCGGGGCGGAAGCGACAACGATGTTTTGCTGGGGGATGCCAGTAACGATCTTCTCTTTGGGGACGCCGGAGATGACATTCTTGTAGGCGGAGCAGGCGATGACGCGTTGGACGGCGGAGAGGGGAACGACACCGCGTCTTATGCAGAAAGTTCCAGTCGCGTTGTGGTGCGGTTGAACCTAACGGCGGATGTCGGCGGGGATCAAGGCATGGACAGCTTTATCAGCATCGAGAATGTGATCGGTTCTGCGTTTGATGACCGTATCGTTGGGGACGCGTTTGAAAACGTTCTGACAGGAGGACAAGGCCGTGATGTCCTGATTGGTCTTGGCGGCGACGATACTCTGAACGGCGAAGCCGGCGATGACGAATTGATCGGCTCGGGGGGGAACGATGTTCTGAACGGCGGTGATGGGGATGATACACTTAGTGGCCTCGGCGGCGCTGATACGCTGAACGGGCAAAACGGAAATGATCAAATCAACGGTGGTCAGGGTGTAGATGATATCAACGGTGGCGACGGGTCGGACAGTATTTTTGGCCTTTTCGGCGCCGACAGGATCAATGGCGGCGTCGGGAACGACAACATCCGCGCTGACGGCAGCGGTGACACGGTGATCGGCGGCGCGGGCGACGACCGGATCGTAGGCGGAAATGGCAAAGACACAATTTGGGGCGGCAGCGGTAACGATGTGTTTTTCGGTGGAGGCGGGCACGGCAACGGTGATGGTCTTCGCGACGTGTTCGTATTCAAGTCAGCGGAAAATGACGGAGGGGGCTTCGATATCATCCGTGATTTTGAAGACAACAAAGACAAACTGGACCTCAGCGAAAGCGTCTATGATAATTTTGACGACCTATTGGCCGATACACAGCAAGTTGGATCAAATGTCGAAATCAACTTCGATGGCTCGGGCATACTGCGCATCGAGGATTTCCAAATGAGCGATTTCAATGCAGGCGACGTCTTGTTTTAATTTTGGAACGCCTGTCATTCTGATTTTCAAAGACCGGGCTGCATATGATTGCTGCAGAGGCCTCAAATCACTGAAATTACACGTTGCCCGAATGGCTGTTTCGCTGGTGCGGAATTAGATTGCTAAAATTCCCAGCTATAAATTGCAGCACTTTTTGAGGCTGGAACTTCCGTTGCAGCAGTCTTCCAACAGAAACGAGACCATTCCTCCGATACGTGAGAAGTTTCCGCGATAGTTGAGAATGCGTGACCGGCGTTCTTTACTAACAAGGCCAGCTTCTGACAATGCCGCCAAGTGAAACGACGCGCGCGATGGGCTTGCTGCGATCCTTTGAGCAATGTCACCGGCGTTCATACCGTCGGGTCCTGATTCAACTAAAGCGCGGATAACTTTCAGGCGATCCGCATTTGAGAGTGCCCCGAACAGTGTGGCGGCATCTTCCTCAGTAATATTTCAACATCTCTTGAAATAACTTTCAGCGCCAGCTTCTTAGTTCAAGGACCGTTGAAATGAAAGGTTGCGAAACGATCACCTTAGCTGAATTGCTGGATCGCTTGCAGGAACAAGACCCAATGAAGCCATTAGTCTTTACTTCTGGCGATGGTGAGATCGGCATCGGATTCCATATCACAGAACTACGACACTCGACATCAAAAGGGATCGATTGTTGAGGGAATGTCGAAACTTGGGAAGACGCAAAAATGCAGCTCCTTGATGGGCAAGGATCGACGCATGTGACGGTTGGTAAATTTAGCAATGTCATTCAGAAAAGTTTGTCTGCCGTGCCCGCGTTGAAAAAATGCACTCCTGCTGGTTGAGTTTGGTCACAACAATGAACCGCTGTCGTTAATGTCTTTGCACGGACCGGACGTTTCGGATGAGAGAGTGGTGCTAACTCTTGATGACGCGCGGGCGGTTTGTAAGCCAGCAACAAGACGCGGGCGCGTTTTTGAAGGTCAAGTTGGGAGCCGCGTAGATGCAATTACCCCGCCACAAGATGCGGCCACCTGTTGTGCGTAAAAGTTCGATCATCATATAGCAGCAGACATATGTGGGCGATCACAATACGGTAACATTACCCATACTGTCGTCGCTGGTGCGCCGTGCAGCGAATGTGGGACCCAAGACCACTTTGACCTATGTTGGGCGCTTGATATAACGGATCGAAAGGTAAGAAAATCTTCGACGGAAATTTGATCCATTTAACAAAGGTTGTTTTCTTGTTTGAATAGGAACCGTTGATCGCAGTGAAGTTGCCATTCGAGGTAGGTACGGGAAACTCGTGTCTGACGGACTGCGATGCGGGAAGACGTGAAGCTTTCATTTATTATGCGTCTGGCTGGGGTACCATGCGCTACGTCAGACCTTTCGGTGCAAGGCTTCCGATCGAGCCTTCTTCGACGTCAGCAGCAGGTCGTCGCGTTGTTTTGGCTGTTTTTGGCAAGGGCGTCTCAAAGGCATATTCAGGATCGGATTTTTGGCGTTCCCATGTGTCCAGCATTTCCCGCCAAGCAGCGCGCAGGGTACGTGGTTCGGGCATGTCTTGCGCAATTTCGGCGGCTAAAAGCGGCAGGTTGTAACACGGAACGCCTGCGTACATGTGATGTTCTGTGTGCCAATTCATATGCCAATAGAGAAACTCTACAAACGGGGGTAGTCGGATAGACCGCGTGTTTTTGCGAAAGTCGTTCGTTGCTTCGATTAGACCGCAATGCTGCGTGAGCCCGACGAAATAGCTCAGCCAATTGGCGATATAGCTTGGTATCGTAATGATAAGCGGCAGGACCCAAAGGCCGGCTGCGATGGAAATCACGAATACAGTGCCATGGAACGCCAATTGGAACCGGGACCAACGGATTGACGCTTTGTGCAGTTCAGGTCGATCTTCATGAAGTGCTTCTAACCACGCGTTGGCCGCAACATCTGTCGACGGCACTTTGCCAACCGCATCAAACGCCGTCATGTAAATGGTCGATGCGATGCCGCCCTTGCCGAAGGTTCGACCGGGCTGAGTCAAAAGGTTCAAGGTGAACAGCTGTAATAGAAATGTCTTCCCGACGTTTGGATGTAGGGGCAACAGAACCTCGCGGTCGCCCTCGGGATGCAAGGTATACCGGTGGTGATGGGTATGGCTTGCCGCGTAGTCGAACGGGTTCCACCATGAGATTAGGCTGAATAGATAGAGAAAAACGTCGTTTAATGGTTTGCTTTGAAACACCGTGCCGTGACCTAATTCGTGCACGGCGGTGCCACGAAAAAACGACGCGATTGTGCCGTGTGCAAAGAGTGTGATTAAGAACGCGATCCACCAGCCTTGTGTCCAAGTTAGGAAAACAGCGCCGCCCGTGAGGCAAAACAAGGCGAAGTGTCCACCAGCCTGCATCCAGCCCTTCTTGTCATCGCGTTTGGATAGCTCGCGGAACCGCGCGGGCGCCATCTTGGTGCGATACCATTGCGGTTTGAGTGTGTCTCGAACCTCCGAGAGAGGCTGATACGCCATAAAGAAGACCCTTTGTTTTATCCAAACAGCTCTTTGAAAAGACCGATGCTTCGCCGGAACCCATCTTCGAAATTACCGTTGCCGGGATGATAAACACTCTCGAAGCTGATCACAGCTTCATACTCGTCAGATTTTAACGCTTCGGCCATCGGTGAAAATTGATCTGCCAGTTGGCCTTGTCCCAGTTCGCGCACTTCCAGGGTCGCACGTGGTGTATCGACATGCACATCTTTGATGTGAACATGACCAAGGTGGCCATCTTTCACCTCGTTATAGCCCTCGGGCCAAGCTCTTTCATGGCACCAACAATTATTTGCCGGATCCCAAAGGACTTTGAGCACATCCTTGGCGTCCAAATCGTCAATCAACTTGCGGGCGGTGTAGTTGGAATTGACCATCGTGCCGTTGCCAGTTTCGACCACCAAGGTCACCTGAGCGTTCCGGGCCACATCAAGCGCAGGGGCGATCAACGGCAGCGTTGCGTCCCACGCGCCATGCGCCACATTCCATTTCTCGGCACCGCCTGCGCCCCAAAGGATCTGTTCTTTCTTATTGGTCATGATCCGTACCAGCGGTGAGCCAACGATGTGCGCCATGTCAATAACCCGCTTGAGCGCATCCATATGCTTGGTATGTGCGGCGTCACCGGCTTTGTTCGCAGTGGTTAGACCGGCAAATATGTGGCGTGACAGGCAAGAAACCGGCTTGCCGCGATCCCGCAACAACTTGTCGATCTCGCTGATTTCCTGAGCGGAATGGTCTCCGACCTCATGATCATCAACAAACTGCAACTCGGCGAATTCTAAGTCGAATTCATCCATAACGTCGACAGCATGCCCAAGATCACGGCTGATACCGTCACAGATTACACCAAGTTTCATTTTTATCTTTTCCTTGTTGTTCCCTTAGCGGTGCAACTCTGCGCCGATGATCTCTTCGATAACGCGGGTACAAACCCAATTGTCACCGTCGGGGTATTTGGCTTTGCCCGCCTGAAAGATTTGCATTGCAGTGGCCGCCATGTGGAGTGGAACGCCAAGCCTTTCAGCCATATCAAGCGATATTGTCAGGTCTTTATGCATGGTTCCGATACCGCTGCCGGTCCCTTCGAACTTGCGGTCCACGATGTTTTCAAGTGCACCGTTTGTGACATTGCAGCCTGCACCGGAGGTCGAAAAAACATCCCAAACTGTTTGCCCAGAAAACCCGGCTTTGGCACACAGCGCCGAGGCTTCAAAAGTGGCCGCAAAGATGGACCCGATAAGCGTTTGCAAGCATGCCTTAATCGTCTGACCCATTCCTGGCTCTAAGCCAACATGGTGAATCGTGCCCGAAACGGCTTCCATTACCGGGCGGAACGTTTGCATTGCTTCTGAACTTGCCGACGCCATCATGGTCAGTGTCCCGCTTTGAGCGCCTGCGAACCCGCCTGAAACTGGACTGTCGATTAGATGCATGCCGGACCCTGCCAACCTCTCGGCGATTTCACGAGCCTCAGATGGCTTGATGGTCGCAGTCAAAATGATCGCGCTGCCCCTTGCCAGATTTGTCAAAAGACCATCCTTGCCTAAAATGATGCTCTTCGCCTGATCACCGTTCATGACCATGACAAAAACGGCTTCAACATTCCTTGCGACATCCGCAACGCTCGTGGCCGCCACACCACCCATTTTTAAAAGTGCCTTCATCCGGTCTGGGCTCAGATCCAGCCCGGTAACATCATGTCCGTTTGCGATCAGGTTTTTTGCCAATCCTGATCCCATGTCGCCTAAGCCGATCACCCCTACATGCATTGGTTTTTCCTCTGTGGTCGGAGCGGCAAAGGGGATCGCCAAGGCTGTCAGAAGCGATCGCATTATATCCGATGCCATTCTATTGGTTGTTTGAATGGTCCAGAGCATCTTCGTTGAGAAAACCAATTGGCAATAGAGGATTGCATCACGCAGATGAATTGATGTTAATTGATGTGGTGTTGGGGCGAACTGTTGCTGGGAATGATGTATTTTGGTGGACAAACTGGTCCCAAACGACAAATCGGGCATACCAATGCGTGCGACGATTTCGGCAATCGCTAAACTTGCGGGCGTAGGCACCGCGACGGTTGACCGGGTCCTTAACAACCGCGCACATGTAGGCGAAGCAACCAGACAACGTGTCGATCAAGCCAAACGCGCCATTGAATCCGGTACGATGCTTGGGGCGCGCCCTCGACCTTGGCGGTTGAAAGTCTTCTTGCCCGGTGCGGCCGGTCCATCGACCGATCTGCTTGCTGCCTGCTTGCAAGAGTACGGAGCCCGAGGCAACGCCTCAATCGAATGTATTTTCACCAAAAAATTGGATCCGGCTTTATTGGCACGAAAGTTGCACGCCTGTGTTGGTCAGGGTGTCGATGCAGTCGCATTTCAGGCGCTTGATAATCCTCTGGTGCATGACGCGGTTGAAGCTTTGGCAAATCTCAACATACCAGCGCTCGCTATTATGTCTGGACTGGAAAATCCTGCGCTCATCGGGTTCATAGGTATCGACAACCGTGCCGCGGGTCGAACCGCGGGTTATTTGATGGGGCGCCTGACGCGACGGTCTGGGTCTGTACTGGTTGTTACGGGGGGGGAGCTCTATCGGGTTCATGAAGATCGCGAGATCGGGTTTCGCACCTGTCTACGTCAGGATTTCGCGCATATTGGTGAGACGATAGTCGTCAACGGGCTAGACGACGCTGAAGGCAATTATCAAGGGGTGCGGCACGCGTTTCGACAAAGGGACGATATCATAGGTATTTATAACGTCGGCGGCGGGCATCAGGGCGTGGCGCGTGCAATCAAAGACGAAGACGCTGTCGATGACGTTGTGTTCATTGGCCATAATCTGACATCTCGGACGCAATCATATCTTCTCGATGGCACCATGGACATTGTGATCCACATGAACGTGCGCATCGTGGCAGAACAGACGGTTGAGGCACTCGTCTCGTATCTGGAAAACAAGCCCTATAAGCCAAGTCCCATTCTCACTGGCGTGATAACGCGAGAAAACATCATCGGTGCCACCTTTGCATGATGAAATTCTGACGCAAAGAGAACTGTGAAGGGTGACAGACGCATTTTTCCAGCATCAACGTACCTAGTATGGTTCTGCCACTGGCCGCTTTTCTAAATGGCCGCAATTCTAATGATTGATGAGGGCGACCCTACTAAACAGACTTCCGCCCAAAAGTGCCAAAACCAGACGTAGCAGCCAAGAGCGTCGCGAACAGAAAAGCCTGTTTTTCTGCCATCCAAATTACCAAATCCCGCGCCTTCGGCGCAATGCTGTGATATGCCTCTCACAGGCAGCGGAGCATGCCTTCCATTGGCATGCTCACTCTTTCATTGAGGCTAAATTCCATGGCGGGAAGAGCACCAAGAACGGCTTACCTTTCTTCGTGCATTTCGTAGATGGGATCGAGGACCAAAACCAACCGGGTTTCACCCGATCCTTCAATAGGCGGCGAGCGATGGAGCAGACCAGTCTCCGGTTGCGCAGGCCAGAGTGTCCCGCGCAACAAGATTGGGCTGTAAGTTGATACAGTGAACACATCCGCTGGTTCTGCATCATTCACGGAAACGCCATACTGGGTTCCTGTGCCTCGGTAAGTACAAACAAGGCGGGCGGAAATGGCATCAACATGAAACTTGCGGCATGCGTTGGTCGTGATGCGATCAAGCCGCAAGCGGACAAATGGCGCATCCATCAGATCGCAAAACAGATGCGCGAGCGCAGAGATATCACGGATCAAGTGCTGTCGATGCGGATCATCTGTCAAGCCAACCGCGTCGCATACATCGCAGAGCGCAGCTTGCACGTTTTGTGGCTGCAATATCTGCCGCGTAGAAGGCAGATTGTCGGAGCTTAACGTGTCAAGCCATGCCTGAAAGTTGGGCATTGCCTGTCGCTGCCAGATTGTTGCTGAGCATTCGGGTGTTTTGAAAACACCCAGTTGCTCAGGTTTTTGCTGCACAGCAACGCCAGCAATCGGATCATTCGACAGTTTCCGCATCATGTTCATGCCGCTTGGACCGCTTTGCGCCACTGTGGGAATGAATCGGGGAAATCAGGCAAGGCATCTGGCGAGGATGCCAGTGCTTCGGGCACAAGTGCTGCATCAAGCCGTGCTTTCATGTCAGCCCAATCAATACCTGCACCGATAAAGACGATTTCTTGCCGACGGTCGCCCCATGGTTCTTGCCAGTGTTGCGTCATGTAAGATTGAACGCTCTCCTGTGGAGGCCACCGGTCCTTGGGAACAGAAGCCCACCAAGTTCCTAGTGGTTTGATAGACGAAAGAGCACCTGCCAACGAGAATTCAGCAACCCAGTCAGGGCGGGTCGCGATCCAAAAGTGTCCTTTGGCGCGTATCACGCCCGGCAGATCACCGTTCAAAACCGCCATGATCTTTTCAGGTTCAAATGGCTGGCGGGCGCGATAAACAAAGGACGCAACGCCATATTCTTCAGTTTCGGGCACATGGTCAGCAAAGCCATAGAGTTCTTTTGCCCACATTGGATGATCATGGGCTTTGTCGAAATCGAAAAGCCCAGTGTTCAAGATGGCGTCAGCAGGCACATCGGAATGGCTGGTCTCAATGATACGTGCGTCTGCATTTAGGCTGCGAATGATTTGGCGCGCGGCTTCCACTTGATGCGGCTGTGCATCAGCGACCTTGTTCAACACGACAACATCCGCAAATTCGATCTGTTCAACCAACAGGTTCACCAAAGTGCGTTCATCGTCTTCGCCGAGCGTTTCGCCACGGTCGCTTAGGAAGTCGTGGCTGGAATAATCGTTCAGCAGGTTCACGGCATCGACGACCGTGACCATCGTATCAAGCCGCGACACATCTGATAAGCTTTGCCCATCTTCATCGCGGAATTCAAAGGTGGCGGCGACAGGCAAAGGTTCAGAAATGCCCGTGGATTCAATCAGCAGATAATCAAAGCGACCTTCAGCTGCCAACTTGCGCACTTCGGCGAGCAGGTCGTCGCGCAAAGTGCAACAAATGCAACCATTTGACATCTCGACCAATGTCTCGTCTGTGCGGCTGAGTTCGGTGTCTGCGCGTACAAGGTCGGCGTCGATGTTTACTTCAGACATGTCGTTGACGATGACGGCAACGCGCCGACCTTCCCGGTTATTCAGGACACGGTTCAACAGCGTTGTTTTGCCAGCGCCCAGAAAGCCAGAGAGCACAGTGACGGGAAGTTTTTCGGTCATATGGAGGGTCCTTATTAGCTGGTAGCTACTATTTCGGAGGCTTGGTGAATTCGCGGTCTACCAAGACTTCGGTTGTGTGTGGGGGGCGTCATGGCTCAATTTCGCGTCACCAGATTGGTTGATGGCAACTGCAGCCGTAGGCTGGTCTTCAATGGTCGCGACCCGATTAAACGGATGGTTCTGTTTGCGTGCCAAAAGCCAGCCCGCAAGGTTATTGGCATCCGATTACTTGTGGTTGGCATAGGCAAGACCTTTGGGAAACGCTGAGAGCGATATGTTATACCATAACATTTAATTCTGATGCAATGGCCCTTAGTGAAGGATGTCTACTGTCACGTCCCAAGCCGCGACTTGTAGGCTTAGTCGCGACTTCGATGCCATGTCAAAATTGAAAACCATCCTCAGCTTACACAGTACGTACATCGCGCTACGGCGTTGAGAATTAGCGATCATATTTTGGGAAATTCAAGTGCTCTGCTGCTACAGTGAAGCGTAGGGAGTTTAGGGGTGAGTTCGCTTTCCGACCAGAGGTAACTGATGGTGATGGGGCACTTTTCGTTGGTAAGCTACGATGCACGTGTGGACGTCTAACTTGGTGCGAAAAAATCGTTCAAAGAAAACACTCGCGGATGGAAAGAAAATCAACAATAGCGTGACGGTTGCGTTGCAAAACAACGCATTGCGTAAATCAACCAACACGACGAACCGGGAACTCACTTCTATCAAGCAACTCTTGGTTACAAGGGTCTTCACATGGGTGGTCACGCAACTTTGTATGTTGCGTGTGCATGGTAACTGAGATAGTTGCATGACATTTGACGTCTTGGTGTAGGCTTAAACCGGTGCAAAATCGAAGTTCCCGCAATCTCGGTCAGACAAGCTTGCCTGCGCGACGTCGCGCCGGGCAACCCATGCACACTTATGATTCACTGCCGGTTCCGCTAAGACGATGGCTTGCGCAAGCGGCCTTGCCATGGTCACCCAGCTCAGCCAAGCGTATTTGGATGCGTGCCCAGCAACGCGGAATGAACGTTGAAGATACGTTAAGAACTCTCACCAAAGCCGAAAATCAAACCCTCGCTCGCGATCAGCTGGCTATGGGCAATCACACCTCACACCCCTAAGTTTGAAGGAACCACTTATGTCCCTCCTTTCGCGGTTTGCTTTTGCAACCCTTGTTGCTCTTTCACCTGCCTTGCCTGTTGCTGCACAGGACGGCAGTTTGTCTATCTCGATCACATTTGGACCAAATGCGGAAGTGCCCGATCCACGTGCCGGTTATAACGGATGGATGTCGAACCAAACCGGCGTGACAGAAACGCTTATGGGCATCGATTATCAGATGAACCTCTATCCTCGCGTTGCTGAAAGCATTGAACAATCAGGGCCAACCACATGGCGTGTCACGCTGCGCGAAGGTGTACAGTTTCATGATGGTAGCCCAGTGACAGCGGGCACCGTGGTCGCTGCCATTAATGCTATCTCTGACGAGGCACATCCGGGCCATAACGCGCGCGTAGCAAAGTTGCTTGATCTTGCGGGGTTGTCTGCGGATGGCGACAAAGTTGTCATCTTTGAAACCAATAGTCCAAATGCGGCCTTCCCGTGGACGTTGTCTGAGCCAGCAGTCGCAGTTTTGGGGCCAGTGTCGGACGATTTCCCAATCAACGCGACGGGCCCCTACATTTTCCGTGAAGCTATCCCAGAACAGTTGTATCGGGCTGAGGCGAATGTGGATTACCGTCTTGGCACGCCAGGTCTGGAAGAAGTCCGCGTGGTTGTTTCAGGTAGCCCGGCCTCAGCGGCTTTGGCTTTTGAGGCGGGTGAAGTTGATATGGTGATCAACTACCCGGAAGCGGATTTCGATCGCATTAAGGAAACAGGCGCGCTGGGCTTTGCGGCCCCGACAGCACGGCTTTATTTCTATACGATGAATGCAGATAGCGGTCCAATGGCGAACCCATTGATCCGACGCGCGGTTTCTATGGCGATAGACCGCCAAGGCGTTGTCGATGCGGCCTTGTCTGGTGTTGGAGGGGTCCCTGCGGGCGCGATTTATCCAGCGGGCAAAGGTTGGGCTGCAGATATTCCCGTAACGTATGACCCTGCTGGTGCGGAAACCCTTTTGGCAGAAGCAGGAGCCGTCAAAGAGGGCGGTACTTGGATGTTGGACGGCGCACCGCTGGAAATCGACATTGTGACCTATTCCTCTCGCGCAGCCTTGCCTCCCACGGCGGAATTGACGCAAGCTTTCTTGCAAGCAATTGGTGTCAAAGCGAACATTCGCGTTGGTGAATACGGTGCAAGCAATGACGCCATTGCAGCGGGTGAAGCGGATATGTTTTTGCAAGCATGGGTCACAACACCGCAAGGCGATCCCGGTGCTGTTTTAGAAGCGTTGCTCAAATCCGATGGTGGATCTAATGCAGGCGGTTATGCGAACCCTGCCTTGGACAAATTATTGGCGGATGGTCGCACTACGTTTGAGCATGATGCACGTAAAACGATCTATGATGAGGCCCAAAAAATCATTGCGGCGGACGCTGCGTTGATCCCGATGTTCCATGTTGCGCAAACCAATGTGGCCAAAGCGGGCCTGACCGGGTACGAAGTGCACCCAACTGAGACGTATTGGATCACACACGAGACGGCCCTAACCAAATGACACTTACTGTTTCCGGTCTGAGCGCTGAGCGCTCGGGCCGGATCATCCTACATCCAACTGACCTGTCAATAAAGCCCGGTGCTCGCATCGGGCTTGTTGGTGCGTCGGGGTCGGGAAAATCCACTTTGGGCCATGCGTTGGTTGACGCACTGAGGGAACAAAAGGCGCGGGTGGCGCATGTGCCGCAAAGCCCTGATGAAGCACTGGACCCATTGCGTGGGATGGCATTTCACTGGCGGGAAGCCGAACGCGCGCTTGGTCTGCCCCATGACGCGGACCATCAACAGGCCTTGTTCCGCGCGCTTAAGATAGAAACAGGTGACCTGCGCAAACGCCCATGGGGATGGAGCCGTGGCATGCAGCAGCGGTTTGTGATTGCGATGGCTTTGATCGGCGCGCCGGATGTTCTGGTAATGGATGAGCCGACCTCTGCGCTTGATCCTGTTGTCGCTGCCCGTACAATGGTATTGCTGGAAGACTACCTGTCGATACGTAAAACTGCGATGGTTTTGATTACTCATGATCTGGGGCTTGCGGCACAATGGGTTACGCGGTTGATGGTGCTGGATGCAGGACGATTGGTCGAAGATCGGCCCACGACCGAAGTGCTGAATGCCCCACAAAGCGTGGTTGCTAAATCCTTGTGCACGCATCGAAACTGGCTCGAGTTGCCATGTTAGAACTGCAAAATGTCTCTGTGAAATACGGCAAAGTGCAAATTTTGACAGGTATCTCAGTGAGCTTGCCTGCTGGGCAAACCCTTGCCGTTGTGGGCGAAAGCGGGGCCGGAAAATCCACATTGATCGCCGCCATTTTAGGTTTGGTAAAGCTTGCAGACGGTCACATTACTTGGGTCGATGCACCCGTAAATACCTGCCGTCCTTCGCTTGTTATGCAAGAACCTCGGGCTGCGTTTAACCCTGTGTTACCGTTGCGCAGATCAATCATGGAACCGCTTCGTGCGCGGGGTGAAACCATCGCTGACACGCGCCTCGCGCAACTTTGTGCGCGGTTGGAATTGCCGCTGGATTTACTTGAGAGAAAGCCAGGGGAAGTTTCTATCGGACAAGCGCAACGCGCTGGCATCCTGCGTGGGCTGATTGCGGGTTCTCCGCTTATTCTGTTTGATGAGCCTTTGTCTGCTTTGGATGCGGTAACGCAAAAACACACAGCTCAGTTGATTGCGGATTTGCAGCGCGACTTGGGGTTTGCTGCCCTGATCGTGACTCATGATCTGGGTTATGCTGCGGCTTACAGTGACGAGATCGCGGTTCTGCGCAAAGGACGGATCGAGGAAATTACTCCGACGCCCGCGTTCGTTCAAAACCCGCAATCACAGTACGGGCACGAACTGCGCGAAGCCGCGTTTGATTTGGGCGCTTTGGGGTATGTTGCGTGACGCGCAGCATCATAAGTTTGCTTTTGCGCGCCTTTGTGGTGCTGACGGGCACTGCTTTGGCAACCTTTACGCTGTTGTGGAATGCGCCGGGTGATCCGGCGACTGCCATCGCAATGGCGCGGTATGATTCGTTGTTAACGGAAGATGTTATCGCACAAGTCCGTGCTGAGGTGGGGTTGGACGCAGGATTCTGGCCTGCGTTTAAGGGATGGATTGTACCGCTCTTATCAGGTGATTTCGGCTATTCTTCGGTAACAGGTCGTCCTGTTTGGCCTGATCTGGTTTCTGCGATATCCTACACAATACCGACGGCCTTTGCTGGGCTGGCGATTGGGCTAAGCCTTGCCATCCCGCTCGCCATCATTGCAACACGTCATCCTGGCAGCTGGTTAGACCGATTTGCAGTCGCTATTGCTTCTCTTGGGGCGGCAATCCCGGCCTTTTGGCTTGGTTTACTGCTGATCTTGCTGTTCGCGGTGAAACTGGCTTGGCTTCCGGCCATGGGCGCGCGTACGCCTGCCCATGTTATCCTGCCAGCCCTGACATTGGGCCTTGGAGTAGCCGCAGCACTGACGCGGATTATTCGCTCGGGCATTTTGGAAGCCCGGCAGCAGCCGTTCCTTCCTGCGTTTACGCGACGCGGGGTGTCCGCGCGTGACTTAGGGCGTGCGCATGTCGCCCCGCATGCTGCGATCCCGGTGATTACCGTGTTGGGGCTTGAGTTGGCCTTTCTGCTCGAAGGGATCGTGATGGTGGAAGTGATTTTCAGCCGTCCGGGCCTTGGCAGTTTTTTGGTCAATGCCATCGGAGCGCGGGATTTCCCCAAAGTGCAGGCGGTGGTCGTCATTACCGCACTATTGTTTGTTGTGATCAACCTTGCGATCGATGTGATTTATCGCCTGATTGACCCTCGGATTGGAACGCAGGATGCGTAGTGTTGCGGCCTTGGCGTGCGTATTTGTGATGCTTGCGGTCCTAGGCCCTTTGTTGGCGCCGCATGATCCAGCAGCCATCAACATCCCCGCGCGATTAAGCCCGCCAGGTGGTGATTGGCTGCTTGGTACGGACGCATTGGGGCGCGATATCATGTCCCGACTGCTGCATGGCGCTCGCTGGTCGCTAGGGCTGGCTTTTGTGATATCGCTGATCGGATTGGTGGTTGGCACATGCGTCGGAATGGCCGCAGCGCTTGGCGGAAAAGCGGTGGACTGGGCTTTAATGCGTGTGACGGATTCATTTCTGGCGTTTCCCGAACTTGTCGCGGCTGTTGTGATCGCGGGCATCTTGGGGGGTGGCATCAACAGTCTGATCCTTGCGTTGAGCCTGACCAGTTGGATGCGGTACGCGCGGGTTGCGCGAGGTGTTGGATTGTCCCTTCAAACGCGGGGATATGTGATACAAGCAAAACTTGCCGGGCTATCGTTATTTGCAATTGCGCGCTGGCACTACTTACCATCCCTGGCCCCCTCGCTGATCGTAGTGTGGACAGGCATGTTTGCACGCGCGATTTTGGGCATCTCGGCGCTTGGGTTCTTAGGGTTTGGCGTGCAACCGCCGATGTCGGAGTGGGGCGCGATGTTGCTAGATGCGCGGGTTCATATGCGGGCCGCACCGCTGCAAATGATCTGGCCGGGTATCGCGGTGGTTACTTGCGTGTTGGCGATCAACCTGGCGGGGGATGCGCTCAGAGACAGCTTTGCTGCGAAGGAAATCCAAGGGTGAGCGCCTTAGATCGCCCGACCTTGGGCATCTACCTGCGTATTCTGTCAGGTCTTCTGGGGACTGGCATGTTTATCTGTGTGAAGGCCGTCAGTGACACCGTGCCGCTTGGCGAGATTGTCTTTTTTCGTTCGCTTTTCGCGGTCATTCCACTGTTGGTTTTTCTATGGATCAGGGATGAATTTCCCGGCGGGTTGGCGACAAAACGGCCCTTTGATCATGTCTTGCGGGCCGGTTTTGGCGCGTTGGCGTTGTTAACTTCATTTGCGGCGCTTGCCCGTTTGAATGTTGCAGAAGCCATTTTGATCGCGCAGCTCACCCCGATGCTGACTGCGATTGCGGCCGTTTGGCTGTTGTCGGAACGGCTAACGATCTTTCGCATAGCTGGCATTGGGCTTGGCTTTGCAGGGGTGGTTGTGCTGATCTGGCCAGAGTTGGGTGTGGGTGAGGGGGGAACGCCCGATTGATCGGTGTCACGTTGGGCGTGGTGTCCGCGGTATTGTCCGCATTTGCATTGATTATGGTACGTCGCCTCAACCAAACTGAGAGCCCCGGTGCAATTGCTCTTTATTTTGTATTGGCGTCTATGTTCTGTGGCGTGCTGACGATCCCTTGGGGTTGGATCATGCCGGAAAACCCCGCTTTGCTATACCTGATTGCGGCGGGCCTTTTTGGTGGATGTGCGCATATCGCGATGACGCTCTCGTTTCGCTATGCCGAGGCATCGCGGCTTGCCCCTTTCGAGTATCTCGCGCTTTTGTGGCCAATACTGGCAGATTTGCTGATCTTTCAACTGCCCATTACAGCAACATTCCTGTTCGCCGCCCCTTTGGTTCTAGCAGGAGCAGCCTTTGCCGCTGTCGAGAAAAACCGTGTCCATCAAAGCCGCGTCGCCGATTAGCGCGACCGTTGAGGCCAGCGATTAGCCCAATGGACAAAGTCACTATTTTATCAAAGTTCGCTCGACTTTTATCCCAGATCAACGCTTGTATGCCGCGAGTACCTTTTTCAGGCGAGCATGGTCAATCGCCGTCCATTCCTTCCCGGAAGGCTTGATCAAAGGCATGGAGTCTGCCGCGATCATCGCGTTCAGAATTGCCTCTTCGATGGCATCGACCGCCGCTTCATAGACCATATCGATGTAGTGATCGCCCAGTGATTGCATTGTGTTGAATAGCGGGTGTTCGTCCTTCGTCATCCGCGCCAGACCGATGTCATTGGCCGTTGAGAATGCCAGCATGATGTCGCCTGAATAGTGTCCACCCGGACTGCCGGTTCGTCCGATGCCAATCGCGCCACGTTTGGCAAGACGTTTAAGTTGGTTCGGTAAAAGCGGAATGTCGGTGCCGATAATCACGACGATCGAGCCCTGCTCTTGTGACCCTATCTGCGAAAGTGGCGCGTCTTCTGGCCATTCTTTGCCAACTGGAACGCCACGTATCATCAAATTGTGCCGACTGCCAAAGTTCGATTGCACCAGCGTGGCCACTGTAAAAGTACCACCGCCAAGAACTATCTGCCGTGAGGACGTCCCAGTGCCGCCCTTGAATTCATATGTCATCATCCCGGTGCCACCGCCAACATTGCCTTCGGCCACAGGCCCGGTCGTGGCACTGTTGAGGGCTGCAAGGGTATGCGCCTCAGTGATGTGACGCCCGCAGATGTCGTTTGCCGGGCCATCATAGGTTTCCGCCACCACGGGCATCGCCCAACCGTGGTCTTCTTGGAAATGCGACGCGTAAGTGTCGGTCATCCAGCCCGTGACCGCGTGGTGGACCATGCCCACCGAGTGGGTGTTTGTGATGCAAATCGGTCCCAAGAAATACCCAGCTTCATTGATCCAATGGGTGCCGGTCATCTCTCCGTTGCCATTGAGATTGAAGTGTCCGGCCCAAACAGGCCCGGGATCGTGCCGTTTTCCACGCGGTAAAATGGCTGTAACCCCCGTTCTGATTGGACCCTTCCCAACGTCGAGTGGCCCGTTCCCTTCGACCAACGTGGTAAAGCCGACTTCTACGCCGGGGATATCCGTCAGGGCATTGTTAGCGCCGGGGGTGCCGTCAAATTGGATGCCGATTTCGCGGGCGCGAGGTTTGAAAACGGGATTGGTCATGTCTTATTCCACTCGTCTTGTGCGCAGATAAAGGCCGATGGCTGCAATGATGAGAGAGGCCAGAATCAGAAGGGTCGCGATCGCGTTGATTTCTGGTTTTACACCGCGCCGGATCATCGAAAAGATAAACATTGGCAGTGTCGTACTGTTGGTTCCTGCGATGAAATAGGTGATCACCAGATCATCCATCGAGATGATGAAAGCCAGCATCGCCCCCCCGAGTACGCCTGGCGCAAGCTGAGGGAGCAACACTTTGCGGAACGTCACCCATTCATTTGCACCAAGATCGGCGCTGGCCTCCTCCAATGCGGGATCGAGGGCGGCCATGCGGGCTTGCACAATGATGAAGACATAAGAGCTGAGGAAGGTGCAATGTCCAATGATGATCGTCAGAAGGCTAAGCTTGAAGCCCAAGGTGATGAAAAAGATCAATAACCCAATGCCTAGAACAATGTCCGGCATCATCATCGGCATCATCATCACGCCTTGGTAAGGGCCTTGCAGCCGAAATCGATAACGTCCCATAGCTATGGCGGTCGCTGTGCCAACTGTGGTCGAGATGATTGTGGTGATTGTTGCCACGATCAAAGAGTTCTTTAACGCCTTTAACAGTTGATCAGTGCTTTCAACGTAGATGGCGGAACTGCCAAGCGAGGGATCGACGTCTTTCAGCCCGAAAAGCCCTTTGTACCAATCGAATGTAAAGCTCTGCCAAGAAGCCATGTCGATGGGGTTCGAGTTGAAGGAATAGATCACCACGATTGCCAGTGGCAGGTAGATGAAAGCAAAGAAAACCAAGCTATAAAGTGTCAGCGTCAACGGACCTAGGCGGGGTGTTTTCATCACGCCTCTCCTACTTGTTTGCCGGCACGGACGACTTTGGTTGAATAGATCAACATCACAGTCAACACGACAGCCATGATCACCATCGACAAGGCCGCGCCAAATGGCCAGTTGCGCGCATCAAGGAATTGCTGCTCGACCAGATTGCCAATCATCAACCCCTTTGCGCCACCTAACACATCGGGGATAATGAAGTTGCCAACTGAGGGGATAAAGACCAGCACCGATCCACCTGCGATCCCCGGCATAGTTTGCGGCAGGATCACCTTGAGGAATGTCTGCCAGCCACGCGCACCCAGATCGCCTGAAGCTTCGATGAGCGATCGGTCAAGCCGCTCAACCGAGGAATAGACCGGGAGAAACATGAAGGGGATCATGACGTAGACCATTCCCAAAACAACCGCGGACCTTGTGAACAACATATCCAAAGGCGCATCAATCAGCCCGACCCCCAGTAGCAGATCATTGATCACGCCGGAGGGTTTCAAAATCACCAACCATGCGTACAGTCTGATGATCAGGCTGGTAAAAAACGGCAACGTGATCAGGAACATAAAGAACAATTGTCTGCGTTCCGGCAGGCGGCTAACCCAAAATGTGACAGGGTAAACGAGGATCAGGCAGGCGATCACGGTAAAGAACGCCATTATCATCGAACGGAACAGAATTTTCAGATAGATCGGTTCATACCATTCGATCACGCCGTCAGCCCAGCCGAACATGCGGCCGTAATTCCAATGGTAGAAGTTCCATTCGACCCCGCCGTAAAGGCCGGGTTCAAGGACGGAAAACACCGCAATGATGGCTAACGGGCCAAAGAAGAAGATACCTAAGTAGAGCGTCACAGGCGACAACAATCCGATCAGGAAGAGTTTTTGACGCCGCATCAGTTTGCTCCGAAGATAAGGTGAACCCGTTCGGGATTATAGGTCAAAGCCACGTCTTCGCCGATGGCGTAATCGCGGCCTAAGTCGGGTGCATTGACACGCCACGGGTCATCGCCACCTGCCACATCTATTAAGAAATGCAACTCGAACCCGAGATATACTTCTTGGCGAACACACCCCAATATCGCTCCATTCGGGGCGCCGTTGCGCGGCCTTAACGTAAGATCAGAAGGTCGAATCACCGCCGTTGCTGCCCCGCTTTGACCATCATCGCGCAACTGGATTTCCAACCCATTGCCCGCATTCGCAACACCACTGCCATCTAGATTGACGTCGATCATGTTGGTTTCACCAATAAACCCAGCGACAAATCGGGTCGCAGGACGGCGGTAAATTTCGCGCGGCGTGCCGATCTGCTGCACTTGACCCGATTGCATGACAACGACTCGGTCAGACATGGTCAGTGCTTCTTCTTGGTCGTGGGTGACGAAGACAAAGCTGACGCCGATTTCATTTTGCAGGTTTTTTAGTTCAACCTGCATCTGCTGGCGTAATTGGCGATCAAGTGCTGACAGCGGTTCGTCCAGCAGCAGTATCTTAGGCCGTGCAATCAGCGCGCGCGCCAAAGCCACACGTTGTCTTTGTCCGCCAGACAGTTGTGAGGGCCTTCGCGTGCCCATACCCGCAAGTCCCACAAGGTCTAGCATCTCGTCGGCTCGGGTATTGCGTTCTGATTTGGCGATCCCTGCCACCTCAAGCGCGTAGGCCACATTGCGGCGCACAGACATGTGCGAAAACAAGGCATAACTTTGGAACACGGTGTTTACAGGACGGCGAAAGGCGGGAACCCCTACCATGTTGGCGCCGTCAAGTATAATGGCGCCGTCATCCAACTCCTCAAACCCCGCAATGGAGCGCAAAAGCGTGGTCTTGCCGCAGCCAGAGGGGCCCAGAAGTGTGACAAACTCGTTCGCGTCAACGTTCAAGCTGACCCCATCCAAGGCATTGACTTCGCCGCCTTCTGGCGTGGGATAGACGCGCCGGGCTTCGTGGATTTCCAAAATAGGCATGAACCGCCCTCAACATCTTAGGGTGTGGAAACTGCCCGAGCAGCTGGCATTGCTTGCTGCCCAGGAGGAGTGAGCTTTGACTTAATCCGCCGTTCGTATCGTGTTCCAAGCGCGATCATACATTTTTAAGGCGGCCCCAATGTCTTCAAACATTTGCAAGCGGGTCATCGTATCTGTACCGATGTTAACGTTTGGATCAGACTTGATCACATCAGCGACCAGATCGCGGGCGGGAATATTGACCGAACCGTTGAATTGCTGATTGGTGTTCAGAACCGAAATATCTGGACGCAGCATGTACTCCATGAATTTCTGAGCGGCATCTTTGTTGGGCGCGCTGTTGAGAACACACATGGCTTCTTCAAACATAGTCGCGCCTTCGGATGGGATCACATATTGCAAATTGTCGTCCTGAGTGATCGCACCCGCTAATCCGACAAAGAACTGCCCCGCAGCGATGTCACCGGATAAAAACAACCCTGGCATCGCATAGGTGAACGCTGACACACTTGTCTTTCGTTCGATTAGCCAATCGGTGGCCGCTTTGATCTCTGTTGGGTCAGTCGTGTTTGCTGAAAATCCATTTGCCATCAGACCGACGGCCATCACTTCGCGCATGTCATCGATCATGGTTATGTTGTTGCCAGTCTTCTCGGGAATGGCAAAAAACTCTTCCCATGACGCGATGTCGCCACCGGCTTTTTCGCGGTTGTAAAAGATGCCAACAGTGCCCCACGCGTAGGGCATACAATAGCTACCCTCCGCATCGTTTTTGGCCCGCAGGAAAGCAGGATCGATGTTACCCCAATCCGCAGATTTGTTGATGTCGGTCTGGGCCAGCAATTTGAGGTTCAACATAATGTCGACCATGTGGATCGACGGAAAAACGATGTCATACCCGCTTGCACCCGCTTGGATCTTTGCCAGCATTTCCTCGTTCGAGGCATATGTATCGAGACCAACTTCTATGCCTGTTTCTTCAGTGAACTTGGCCAGAATGTCTGGGTTGATGTAATCACCCCAGTTATAAAGTTGCAGTCTTTCGGCGCTGGCAGCACCGGTAAGAAGGCCAAACGCGGTAACGCCCGCAGCAAATAGTTTTATGACTGACATGTTGTTTCCCCTGTGGGTTATCGGCCGTTTTTTCGACTCGCTCTGCTGTGAGGCTTGCACAAATGCATCGCAAAAAGTAGCAAATGGTAGAAATGGTAGAAAGGTAACATTTTGAGAAGATCGCATGAGCCAGAATATTGTATTTGAAACCATCAGGTCAGTGCTTCCGCAGCTGACAAAGTCCGAAGCCCGTATCGCACGTTATATTTTGAACAACGAAGCTCAGATCGGGTTGGAGACAGGTGCCTCGCTGGCAGCCGCCTCAAAGGTGAGCGAAATCACAGTGAGCCGGTTCCTCAACAAACTCGGCTTGCGCGGCATGCGCGCGCTAAAGGAAGAACTGAAAATCTCTTCCTCTGAAACCGCCAGTCAAAGCGACGAGAGGTTTATTCGCCTGCTTAGCGGTAGTGACAGTGCAATGATTGAGGCGGAAGCCCGAGCGATACGTAAATTGTCCAGTCAGGTTGCGCGTCGTGAATGGACGGACATGACCAGCTGCTTGTGCGAGGCGGATCGTATTTTTATCACCGGGTTTCAAACAGTCCGAGGCATGGCTGAAGACTTTGCCAAAAGAATGGGCGTTGTACGCGATGCCGTTCGGTTCATCTCAGTGCAGGACAGCGGGTTGGTCGAATGGACCCCACCCGCAGCGTCGATTGAAGGGACGCGGAATGTCTTTGTTCTGGTCGACATCATGCCCTACGCGCGTGAGGCCGAAAAAGCGTGCAAGATTGCGCGGGCTCTTGGGTTTAAGGTTGTCGTTTTTTCGGACGAATCCAACAACTGGGCTTACAGCCATACTGATTTGGTCTTTCACGCAGTTTCAAAAACAGGTCCGTTCCTTGAGTCAACGTCGTCATTGAATTCAGTGTTGAATTTGGCGGTACACGCCGTCGCCGAACGAGAACCTGAAAAAGCTCGCGCCCGGATTGAAAACTGGATGAAAATCACGAAGGATCTAGAGATTTTCTGAATTGGCGTGACCAATAAAAGAGCAGCACGCCAGATACACAAAGGTAAATAGTTGGGCTGTGTCACAAACCGTATCGGATGGTGCAAGACCATGCCGTCAAATTGACCTTAGGCTGTCAGGGGCGCTGATATTTGGGGTGCAGACACATACACTGTCGCCTGCACCACCCGCTGCCACTCGTCACAAAGCGACGTTCCTTGAATTGCTTTAGAACGTGGCTCCTGTTTCGGCGATGATCAGCTCTTTGTAGAGTTTGCGGATGCGATCCATCACAGGTCGCTCACCTGTGCCGATTTGCTTGCCGTCAATCTCTGACACAGGAGTTTGAGCCCCAAAGGTGCCTGTTAGAAAAGCCTCATCGGCGCTGTACGTTTCAAACAAAGAGTAGTTACGTTCATAAACGGGGATGTCATTGTCGCGGCAGATATCAACGACTTTTTGGCGGGTCACACCATTCATGCAGTAGTCACCCGTTGATGTCCAAACCGCGCCTTTGCGCACGATAAAGAAATTACAGGCATTGGTGGTGTTCACAAACCCATGTGGGTCCAACATCAACCCCTCATCAGCCCCCATTTGTTCAGCTTGTAGGCAGGCCAATACACAGTTCAGCTTGGAATGACTGTTATATTTGGCGTCTTGGCTCATTGGCAGTCCACGTACTTGTGGGACCGTGGCCAGACGAATGCCTTTTTGTAACCCACCCGACGGTTTCGAGTGTTCCATAATAATCACCAATGTCGGGCCTGAACGGCTGAGCGATGGGTGCTGATAAGGTTTAACCTTTTTACCGCGGGTCAACATCAATCGGCAATGCGCGTCAGTGGTCATACCATTGGCTTTAGCCGTCATGTTGAGCGCTTCAAGAATACCATCGCGGTCCATCCCAACTTCAAGCGACACAGCCTTACAAGACCCAAAGAAACGGTCCATATGCTCTTCAAAGAACGACCACTTACCGTTGTACAAACGAAGGCCTTCCCACATCCCGTCACCCAACATGAAGCCGCTGTCATAAACAGAAACTTTTGCTTCATCGCGGTGGAATATCTCACCGTTCACGTAGACTTTGGTATCGAGGTTGCGCGGGTCATCTTCTGAATCGTGTGATGTTGTTTTTGCGTCGAGCATCGTTTGGATCCTTTTCAGTGCTGCAGGAACAGGAGAATTTAGCCGCCTGCGAAGGGCCGCATTGATTCATACGCTAAGAGTGATTGGAGAAAGTGGGGAATGCCGAGCAGTAAATCCGCCCAGCATCTGATATTTGGCGTCGGTGCTTACTTGTTGAACAGCAACTCACGCTGGATGACCGGAGACGCATTTGGGTCGAGGCCAAAGCTGGTCAGGAAGTCGGCGTACCAAGCTTGGGTTCTGCCTGTTTCGTACCAGTAGAAGATCGACGTATCGACCCAGTTCAGGAACCGCTGATCAGCTTCTTGGCGAACAGCCACCGATGTCGGTGAGGAGAAAGCCGGTGTCGGGATGACAAGCTGACCCCGGCCCAATTTCTTGCGCGCCGCCAAAAGCGGTGGGTGGAACAAGGAGACAGCATCAACACGGCCCGATTGGAATGCCGCGATGGAGGCCCCATTGTCGGGGAAGCGCTGAATGTCAGCGTTTGGCAAATTGGCGGTGATATAGCTGTCCATGCTGGAGCCTTGCGGCACAGCGATAGAAACGTCAGCGTTGTTTAAGTCCGCCCATGTGCCTGCAGCAAGGTCCTCACGTGCCAAAACAGCCAACGAGATGTAAAGCAGCGGATTGGACGGGAAAGCCACGGAAACCGCGCGGTCCGGCTTGGGGTCAAGCACTGGCATCGCGTCGATTTTGTTGGATTGCAATGCGGCAACCGCAGTGCCCCACGTGACCTCGACGACTTCAAGTTCAACGCCCAGTGTATCCGCCATGTTTTGACCGATCGTGATCCCGAGCCCGCTATCCCATTCGCCGGTCGCAGGGTTTTTGCTGAACCATGGTGGGGCTTGGGTCACGCCAATACGTAGTTTGCCCGTCTCTTGGATTTGCTCCCAGGTCGATGCATCCTGTGCGACTGCTGGCGTAGTTGCCACCACTGCGGCAGTGGTTAAACCCGCGAGCCATAATGTCGTTTTCTTCAAGATATTTTTCATTTTTAGTCCTCTCTGTTGGTCGTCTTTATTCCGGCTTTATTCAGGCAACTTAAATAGTGCATGCCCCTCTAAGAATTCTTTCATACGCTGGGTTTGTGGATTTTTTAGCAGGGCTTGTGGCTCGCCTTCTTCGTGGATTGCCCCTTCGTTCAAGAACAAAACGCGATTGGCGACATGATACGCAAAGCCCAACTCATGTGTGACGCAGATCATGGTCATGCCTTCATCGGCCAGTTGCCGCATTGTCTTTAGAACTTCGCCGACCAATTCGGGATCGAGCGCAGAAGTAACCTCATCAAACAGCATAACTTCTGGGTCCATGGCCAAGGCACGTGCAATCGCAACCCGTTGCTTTTGTCCGCCTGACAGCCGCGCGGGGTATTCTTCGGCTTTGTCGGCCAGCCCGACCCGTTCTAATTGCGCCAAGGACTTGGTCTTTGCCTCATCTGAACTGCGACCTAAAACTGTGATTTGGCCTTCCATAACGTTTTGCAAAACGGTCATATGTGGGAACAGGTTGAAGTGTTGGAAGACCATACCGATGCGCGCTCGCAATTTGCACAGATCGGCTTCTTTATATTTTACTGTGCCACCAACTTCGGTTCCCACGGCCTTTCCGTTCAAATAGACACGTCCGTCTGTGGGTGTTTCCATAAAGTTGATACAACGCAAAAGCGTGGATTTTCCAGAACCGCTGGACCCCAGTAAAACGACGGTTTCACCGGCCTTTACTGTCAAATCGATGCCGTTTAGCACATCCAGATTGCCAAAGCTCTTATGCAGGTTTTCGATGCGGACGAGGTCGTTCATTGCTCACTCCGTCCTAGTTTGCGTTCGATTACATAAGTGGCTTGCACAACAGGGTAGAGCACCACGAAGAAAATCAGAGCGACAGCAGTATAGGATTCAATAGGGTTATAGTTGAGATCAGCGATCAATTTGGCTTGGTTCAGCGTTTCGACATAGGCCACGATTGAGGCGAGTGTAGACATCTTGAAGACTTCAATCCCACGATTGGTCAACGCTGGTAAAACGCGCTTCAATGCTACCGGTAGAATGATGCGGCGTAGAGTTTGGGCGAAGCTCATGCCGATGGCTTTTCCCGCTTCCCATTGGCCCTTATCGATGGATTGGATGCCAGCGCGGTAAATTTCTGCCGAAAACGCCATGGTGTTTAACGAGATACCCAGCACTGCGGCTAAGAAAGGTGTTGTTTCGACCCCGGTGAGGATCGGAAAGGCGTAATAGAACCAGATGATCTGGACCAGCACCGGCGTGTTTCGAAATACTTCAACAAAAGCGCGTGCGGGCCATGCTGCAAAAGGCGAGCGGATATAACGCATGATCCCGATGATCAGCCCCCCGGACATGCCCAAGGTCACGGTTACGGCGAACATGAGTAGTGTCCCCTGAAGGCCAACCCAGAATACGTACCAGTTTTGAAATATCGTTGCGAAGTCCCAGTTATAACCCATTTTAATGCACCGTTCCTTCGCCGGACTTGGCCAGCTTGCGCTCTACGATGATGGAAAGTTGGCTAAAGACAAAAATCAAAACGAAATACATCACCGCGACAACGGTATAGGCTTCCAACGGGCGGAAGGTGCGCTGCGCTATGTCATTGGCCTGATACATCAAATCGGTATAGGCGATGGTCGACACAAGCGTCGTTGTTTTCAACAGTTCGATGGAGCGTTCCATAAAGGCCGGAATCATCCGTTTGACCGCTTGGGGCAGGATGACACGTCGCAGACTTTGATTCCGGGTCATCCCAATGGCCTTGGATGCTTCCCACTGACCTTTGTCTATAGATTGGATTCCGCTTCGGAAAATTTCGGCGAAGAACGCTGAAGACTGAATCGAGAAGGTTACAATCGCAGTCGTGAAAGGCGTCATATTGACGTTGAACAAAATAGGAAACGCGAAGAAGAACCAAAACAACTGCACCAAGGGTGGGGTGGTGCGGAAAAATTCGATGATGAAAGCTGCCAGCATCGATAAAGGCCGCATTTGCGACAGGCGTGACAAAGCAAGGACAAGTCCCAAAGGCACGCCAAACATCAGCGCAAGGCCAGTGACCTTCAAAGTATTTACCAGCCCCAACAGCAAAATGTCGAAGCTGCCAAGAACGGGTGCGAAGTTCCATTCCATACTAAGCTAATCCCCCAATTTTCGCAGAATTTGATCGCGCCGCCTGGCGCTTGTTTTTATCAATGAAGCGCGAAGCACTGTAAGGCGACATGTCGATATTTGGCCGTTTGCCATTTATCATTTGCGCTAGAATTTGTCCGGTTCGTGCAGACCCTGTTAGACCGACATGGTGATGACCAAAGCCCAAGAACACTCCCTTGACCGTGTCTAGCTCGTCAATCACGGGGATTGAATCGGTGGGTGCAGGTCTATGCCCGAACCAGCGGGTTTCCTTTGAGTAGGTGAACCCCGGTAGCACCTCAGTGAGGGCGGCTTTAAGCACCGCAAAGACCTTATTTTGCCCCGTGTTTTTGAGGCCACCAAATTCGACGGCTCCTGCGACACGTAAGCGTCCATCCATCGGTGAAAAGATCAGCTTTTTGCTAGGTACCAAGGTCGGCGCGCGTGGCAGGAAAGAGGGGTCCCAGAATTCCAGATGATAACCGCTTTCCGCCTCGACCGGGATTTTCACCCCTAACTTTTGGGTCAAGAGCGGCGACCAAGCGCCAGCCGTGATAACGACCCGATCGGCAAGTACTGGGCCTGTGTCAGTTATGACGCCAGTCGTGTGTCTGTCTACTTGGGTAATATCTGTCACATTTTTGTTCAAAATAGTGCCGCCTGCGGCTTCAAAAGCGATGCGCAAATCTTGCATATAGGCGTTTGGGTCAGTGATTTGCCCGTGGTCTTTGAGAGCCGCCAGAAAGCCAAGTTCTTCGGTTAATCCCGGATCATACTCATGCCGCGCCACGTCTTCATATTCAGTCCAAGAAAACCCCAATCCCTTTCGGATATCCCATCCAAGCGCGTCGTGCTCAAACGCTGTGCGATCCTTGTAGAGAACGGCAAAATCGCTGGGTTTGATATGGCGCAGCGCTCTTGTGCCGGCTGCCAATGACAGATGGTCTTCTAGGCTATTGCCAATGATGGGTTGCAAGGCATCTGCGATGCGACGCGCTTTGGGAGCGGTGGCATTGGATAAATACTGCGCGGCCCAAGGTATAAGGCGTGGCAGATAAGACCAGCGCACAAAGATGGGTTCGGCCGAGTTAAGGATCATCTTTGGGATTTTGCCGATTAATCCGGGCATCGTCACCGGTAGGACAGACGCCGACGCCAAAACACCGGCATTTCCAAAACTCGCACGGTCCAAAGGTTCGCCTCTGTCGATCAGGCTGACTTTATTGCCCTCGCGCTGCGACCAGATTGCGGTCGCAATGCCTACCATACCGCCACCGACCACAATAACATGCGGTGATTGGTCTTGATATGATTGGGAATTCTTCATGTTGCGTTACTCAAGGGCGGCTTTTTCAAGATCGGCGAAACTGCGATCCAGAGCGTCCAAAACTGGCTGCACGTTTTCCATCTGCAAACATAACGGAGGGACCATGCGCAGCACATTCTTAAACGTTCCCGACTTAGACAAGATCAATCCATGCTCGCGGGTGCGTTCAAATACATAGGCGGTATGATCGGGGGCAGGTTCTTTTGTTTCGCGATTTTTGACCAGTTCAATCGCCTGCATGAATCCACGCCCACGCACGTCTCCGATTATGTCATATCGGCTTTGGAGATGTTGCAAACCTTCATGCAATTTAGCGCCCACGGTTTTGGCATTGTTGATCAAATCGTCATCCTTAATCACCTTCAATACAGCACGCGCGGCCGCGCAAGCGACAGGGTTCGCGCCATAGGTGTGGAATAACAACTTGCCTGCCATGCTTTCAGCGATCTCCTTTTTCACAACCAGCGCACCTATCGGGATGCCGTTGCCCAGTCCTTTTGCGATAATCATCATGTCCGGGACGACGCTGTGATGATCAAAGCACCACATTGCATCACCGGTTTTGCCAAAGCCTGATTGCACTTCGTCCATGATCAGCAAACCACCGGCTGCGCGAACCTTTTCGGCTGCACCGTTCAAATAGCCGTCGGGCATTTGAACGATTCCGCCGTAACCTTGGACAGTTTCAATGAACATGCCTGCTAAAGCGCCGCTTGTTGTATAGGCAATCGTACGATCAATCTCATGCAGATAGGGGGCTGTGCCCTCGCCGAAAATACCGCGATATTGATTTGGTTCTGCGGCGAAGGTGATATTGGGCAATTGCGAAACGTTGTGGCGAAAGCCTTGTACGCCCGTTACGGCTTGTGCGCCGTAAGTTGCGCCGTGATATGAGTTTCGCAGCGCAATGATGTCTTGGTTTCCAGTCGACGTGCGCGCCATCATGATCGCCAGATCGACCGCTTCTGTCCCGGAATTGGTGAAGTGGACCACCCATTCATGGCCTGCGGGCATGGTTGCGGCCAGTTCCTCAGCCAAGTGGGCAGGAACTGGATGGTGAAACATCGTCGTGCAGTGGGTCAGTTGCTGCACTTGTTCGGTCACCGCTTCAACCACTTTGGGATGCGCGTGGCCAACACTGATGCACAAGTTCATGCCCAAAAGATCTGTAAGTTTGTTGCCCTTCTCATCCCAGCAATATTGCATCTCACCTTTCTTCAGGATCAGTGGTTTTTGATAAGGGACAAACGCACGTTGAGATGCTGCATAATAGGTGTCGCGTTTGTCGATAATGGATTGTGTCGACCAATCAACGGCCTGCGTCATATGCATATCTTTCTTGGAGGCGGGATAGCCAAAGCAATGTGTTGCCCTCGCTAAGCCCTGCGTTTTCGTGTGGCTTAGGTGGGAACATTGCAAGGACAGTCGTCCTTCAAAAGTGACAGTTTTGCATAATTTTCAGGACAGATGGATTTGGCGGCTAACCGCGCATCAACCGCAGTTCTTCAGCTATGATTTTGATGCCATCTCGAATTTTCGCTTTTGGCATCGCGGCAAATCCTATACGGAAATTGCGTTGCCCGTGTCGCGGATTTTTAAAAAAGACCGATCCGTCGTCGATCAGAACACCGCGACTTTTGAGGTTACGTGCAAGGGTGGTGCTGTCAATCTCGGGCGGTCCGGTGAGCCAAAAACACGTCCCCCCTTGAGAGGCTTGAACCTTCATCTCGGGGAGGAAATCCGTCAGTGCAGTACGCATGATTTCCCAACGTGATCGATAACGCCGTTCCATTTTGCGCAGATGTGCATCCAACGCACCGCTGGCTATGAAATGTGCCATGGCTTCTTGCATCAGAATTGGTGGGTGCCGCATCATATAGCGACGGATCGCTTTGACCTCTTGGATGATATCTGGATGCGCGACCATGTATCCAATCCGCAACCCCGGAGCCACGCTTTTGGACAGGCTGCCGACATAAATCGCCCGACCAGACTTTTCGATGGACCTGATTGGACGCCCACGCGCACGGACAAAGTTCATCTCAGCTTCATAATCATCCTCGCAAATCAGAAAATCGTCGCGTACGGCTTGCGCGCAAAGTTCTAGCCTGCGGTCATGTTGCATTGTGACCGATGTCGGGAATTGATGGCTGGGGGTCGTGTAAACCAACCCAACATCCTTGGGAATTTTGGACACAACGAGCCCTGCGTCATCGACAGGAACACCCAAAACAGAGGCGCCTGCGACCTCGAAAGCATTGCGTGCTTCTGGATAACAAGGATCTTCGACCGCGACGCAGCGCCCCAAATAGGAGGTTAAACATCCAAGTAAATAGATCGCATTCTGGGCGCCCGTCGTGATGAGAATTTCATCATATTTGGCGCTTATCCCCCGATAGCCAAGAAGCCGTTGTTGCAGTTGCTTAACAAGCTTTTCGCTTCCGGTTCCTGCGGAATCGCGACTCCAGACATCAATGTTGGAAGATGCCATGGCTACCCGCATACTTTCGCGCCATGCTTGAATTGGAAATTGAGATGGTTGGATTTGATTGTAGACGAAAGGGTATTCGTAGCTTTCCCAATCCACCGGATGGTTTACCTTCGCCATTCTGGAAGGACGTTGCTTGTCGCCTATCGCCCGATCTAACGGAGAGTGTTCTGCACGATGGTCAGATAACTTTTCGGGCAAAGCCGTGGCTGCGTTGACAAAAGTTTCATTCACAAAATAACCGCGACGGTCTCGTGCCGTCACCAAACCAATATCGATCAATCGACAATAGGCGTCATAAATCGTGTTACGTGACACACCCAAGTGAGCAGCCAAAACGCGACAAGACGGCAAAGGTTCTGCGGTTGGAAACAAGTCACGTGCAATGGCCGAACTGATCAGTTCGCAAACCTGGTTTCTAAGGTTTTCCGAAGAGTTTTCTGGCAGGTGCAAAAATTGAGCATTGAGCAAGTCGTGGTCTCTCGCGGTCTGAAAGGAAGTCGGAAGTCAACTTTATGTCGTTTCAAATAGTTCCCTACAAAGTTGATAAAGTCCACTTTGATGGTTTTGTTGTGATGCTTGGCGGATGAACGGAATTCCCTTTAAAACTAGAGGCGGACATGGATTGAATTTGACCGAAGCGTGATCCCAAGCCACCGCATTTTTCTTAGACCGGGGTTGTGGGTAAACCTGAGCAGGGTTGTTGTGCCCAAATGCTTGGCCGGATGGAAAGCATGATGTCATCCCGCAAACGGAATGCCCGTCAGGCGGACTATTCGCCACGCGGCGCAATTCCCAATACGCGGTTTGGAAAATTCGCAATCAAGGTTGCTCTTGAATGACTGAATCTTCCCACTCAGCAAGAAATCTGCGCCGCTTTAGTGCATCTAGAAAAGTCATCAACGCAGGTTCTAATGTAATCGTTGCCCGCTTAACGTCGTTCAGCTTCGAATTTAAGGGCGGTAGCGGAAGGATGTTTGCATCTGGGCCTGACTGCAATGCAATCAGGTGATGAATGAATGTCGATGCTTGCTCGGGATGTGGCGCGTCGACTGAAACCATGGCTGTTCGCATCATGGTCGTTGGAAAATCCGAAGGTAGAATGATCTCTATGGTGTCCTTTAGTTCTATACGTGCGGTCGCATAACTTCCCAAGACATTGTACGCGACCGCGAGGGTGCCATCTGCCAATTCTTCGATCATGTCGCCCGAACAACAATAAAGCTGCACATCCAATGCGCCCATGACTTCCATCAAACGCCAATAGGTATCAGATGCACGCGCGTCCTGAGTTGCGAACAGATATCCAAGGCCGGATTCCCGAACATCATACGTACCAACCCGACCGTTGAAAAATTCAGGCCGCGCCCGCATGGCTTCGATGAGCTCTTGTCGGGTTTTTGGGATCACATGACCTGCAAAGGCATCTCGGTTGATCACGATGGCTGCTGGTTCAGATGTAAAAGCAAACAGACTGTGACGCCATTGTGCCCACGCAGGATGAGGCAGATCAGGAACTGGGCGCGCCAATCCGTCATTTGTGGCCTTTAGCTGCAAATCCATTGCGCTGGAAATGACCAAGTCAAACGCTTCAGGGTTGGCCCGGAATATCTCATTTATATCGGCAGTGCCAATGACCAGATACTCCACACTTATGTCGGGGTATTGAGACACGAAACTCTCTACGACTGGCGCAAACAGGGATGTGTCAGTCGAGGAGATGATCCTCAGGCGAAGCGCTGTTCCTTGAGCGTTGAACAGGCGACGATCTTCCCATTCTTGTGCAAAGAGAGCTACTGGGATGATCCAGAGGGCTATAGCGATAATAAAACGCATGCGCCGCCTTTCGCTTGATTAGATAGATGTAAATCGCCACCATGCGCGCGTGCCACGTCCATAGCGATCGTAAGGCCTAAGCCGGAACCTATTGTGCCTTCTGCATTTTGCCCACGCTTGAAACGCGCTGCAAGCGTGTTGAGTTCCTCAATAGGAAAGCCCTTTCCACTGTCACAAACACAAATTTGTAGTTCAGGCGCCGATGAAACGCTGATATCGACTTTGCCGTCGTTGGGTGAGTATTTCATCGCATTATCGATCAAATTCCGAACAGCGTTTTGAATTAAAACAGGATCACCCGAATAAGACACCTTGTCCTCACTTTGAAGGCATAATTCGAGGTCCTTCATGTCTGCAATTGGCGTCATGCGGACAACCAATTCGTGCACCAATTCAACCAGATCCACGTCCTGTCGTTCAAGATGATCTGCGCGAAAGGTGATCATCGCATGATCCAACAATTGACCCGCAGCGCGCGAGCTTTCGTCGATAGCACGCATCATAGACCGTACAGCTTGCCTATTTTCTTCCTTTTCGACGCGTTGCAGAGTGGCTTCGGCGTAAGATCGGACTGTGGCAAGCGGTGTTCGAACCCGGTGCGCGGCTTCAGCGATAAAGTCCTCTGATTGGCTGAGCGAATGGTCCAACCGCTCCATCAAGGAATTGAGTGACGTAACCAAGGGTGCCATCTCGGAGGGAACGGGTTTCTCAAACGGGCGCAGGTCCTGTGGCCCGCGTTTGGTGATCGAGTTTGTCAGATTTTTCAATTGACCAATCGTTGTGGATGTCGCCCAAAACGACAGAATTGCTGCAAGCGCGAAGAAGCAAGCGCCGAACAAAGCTGCAGTGCGTGAAATTTGGTCGAGCGTGCTCGATAGGGCATCTTGGGTCTGTGCCAATGCCACATGAATTCGGGTACGCTTGCCACTGCCAATCAGGGTACGGCTTGCCGTGATAACGCGTACGACCTCGCCTTGATGCGAAACAGAATGAAATTCCCTTTCACCATCTGAGATGGTCGCGACCGGCAGATCAGGATAGCCGGATAAAAACCGATCATCCTGATAAATTGCATAGAAAATTCGATCGTCAAACGGCGTGCTGAGCATCGAGAAAGACGCATAGGGGATATCGATCTCAACGTCGCCATTCTGAATCGACGCCGCATCTAATATCGACGTTACCGACGCCCCAAGAATATTGTCTTGCCCTTGTAAAGCAACCTGTGTCGCGTAATTGCGGATAGCAAAAAATATCAGTAGGGCAAGGATCGCCGCGCCGCCGATAAGCGTTATCGCCAAGCGATTTCTAAGAGACCCAGACGTTTGCAATCTAAGCGTCATTGTCTAACCGATAGCCAAGCCCACGCAAGGTGGTGATCTTGAGATCGGAAGGTTCTAGGTGCTTTCGCAAGCGTCCGATATAGACCTCTATCGCATTTTCTGAAGCGTCATCGTCGTAGGAAAACAACCGATCAGATAGTTTCTGTTTTGAGAAAACTTGCCCTGGCGCGTTGATCAATAATTCCAGCAAACGTAACTCTCGATTGCGCAGTGTCACGGATTGACCCCGTACGGCCATACTTCCTGCGACTGGATCAAATTCGATCCCGCCTGACGTGATGTTCGTCCGGGATTTGCCAGCCTTGCGACGCAAAACCGCCCTGCACCTTGCTTCAAGTTCGGCGTGGTCAAACGGTTTCGTGACATAGTCATCGGCCCCTAGATCAAGCGACCCGATTCGATCCGATATCTGGCTGCGCGCGGTCAAAACGATGACTGGCGTGTCTAAATCGCTTGCCCTATGCGCCTTCAGGAAGGTGCGCCCGTCACCATCAGGCAGCATGATATCGAGGAGGATTAGATCATATTCTCCGGTTTCCACAAACGCTGTTGCATCTGCTAAAGTTGCTGCATGTTCAACAACATGCCCGTCCAAATGCATACGTGAAGAAATCGCATGTGCGAGTTCTTGATTGTCTTCAACAAGAAGGAATTTCATGGTCTTTGGTTGCCATTTTTTAGCGATGTCAGGTCTGTGTCAGGTTTGCGTGTTTTAGTCGCCTAAACTGGGCCGCAGAGCGGACAGTTGTCAAATGGGAGGATAACATGACGACTTTTAAGATGGGCCGCAGAGCCCTGATTGCAGCTGCTGTGGCTGCATTGAGTTTTGGGTCTACTGCGCAGGCGGACGGCCACAAGGTTCTGGACAGCATTCACTTTCTGATCCCCGGCGGCGCTGGCGGTGGCTGGGACGGCACAGCTCGTGGTACGGGTGAAGCGCTGACAAAAGCAGGCATCGTTGGAACTGCTTCTTACGAAAACATGTCAGGCGGCGGCGGCGGCAAAGCCATCGGTTTCTTGATCGAAAACGCTGCAAGCAACGAAGGCACGTTGATGGTCAACTCCACGCCCATCGTGATTCGGTCTCTGACAGGTGTGTTTCCGCAAAGCTTTCGTGACCTGACATTGGTTGCAGGCACGATCGGTGACTACGCGGCGATTGTTGTGGGCAAAGATAGCGCTGTCAACAATATGACAGATCTGATCGCAGCTTATGATGCGGACCCGTCGGCAACAGCGATTGGTGGCGGTTCGGTGCCGGGTGGCATGGATCACCTTGTTGCTGCAATGGCAATGGAAGCCGCAGGTAAAGATGCTTTGGATGTTAAATACATCCCTTATGATGCGGGCGGTAAAGCCATGGCGGCGTTGTTGTCGGGCGAGATCGCGGCTTTGTCCACCGGTCTGTCAGAGGCGATCGATCTGGCAAATGCTGGCGAGGTCAAAATCATTGGTGTTACAGCCGATGAGCGCGTGCCAGCGGCTGCTGATGCGATGACAATGAAAGAGCAAGGCATCGACATGAGCTTTGTAAACTGGCGCGGTTTCTTTGGTGCGCCGGGCCTATCAGCCGACAAGACTGCAGCCTATCAGGATGCGATTGCCAAAATGTATGACACCCCTGAATGGGAAGATGTGCGGGCACGCAATGGGTGGGTCAACATCCACAACCCCGGCGATGAGTTCAAAGCGTTCCTTGAGAGCCAAGAGAAAACCATCGGTGATCTGATGAAAAAACTGGGCTTCCTGTAAGCGAAAACCAGTCAGGCAGAGCGGTTCGCCGCTCTGCCGATCAAATATATGGGGGGAACTATGGCACTTGATCGCTGGATCGCACTTATCTTATTGGGCATCTGTCTGATTTATGGCTACACGGCTTGGTTCACGATGGACGCAAGCCTCGCTCCTTTCATGAAGCGCAATCCGATCTGGCCAAGCACCTTTCCCAAGGTCTTGTCGATCCTAGGTATTGCCGCCTGTCTCATTATTCTGTCTGGCCTCGAAAAGTCTGAGGTAAAAGAAGCGGAGATCGATTACCGCCGCCTGCATGAATACAAGCTAGGCCAAGCGATCTTGTTGCTGGGTCTAATGGTTGCCTACGCGCTCTGCTTACGTCCTGTCGGCTTCATTATCTCAACGACAACCTTCCTGTTCCTTGGTGCGTTCATCTTAGGCGAACGCAAGTGGTTCCTGATGATCTCTGTCGCGCTGATTGCAACGATGATCGTTTGGTATCTGGTGCAACAGGTTTTGGGCATCTATATGCGCCCGCTGCCCGGACTTTTTGGAGGTTGATATGTTAGAAGGTTTGCTAATTGGCCTGCAAACGGCCATGTCATTTCAAAACCTGGCGATGGTTATTGCGGGTTGCCTGATCGGAACGTTCATTGGCATGTTGCCGGGCCTTGGTCCGATGTCGATCATTGCGATCATGATCCCCATTGCGATTTCAATGGGCGATCCGTCAGCCGCTTTGATCCTGCTTGCTGGGGTCTACTACGGGGCCATCTTTGGCGGCTCTACGTCCTCAATTCTCTTGAATGCGCCTGGTGTTGCAGGGACTGTCGCGTCTAGTTTTGACGGTTACCCAATGGCGCGACAAGGCAAGGCTGGCAAAGCCCTGACTATCGCAGCGGTCTGCAGTTTTGCGGGCGGTACAATTGGGGCAATCTTGTTGATGGTGTTTGCGCCGATGCTGTCGTCTGTAGCCTTGTTGTTCCACTCAGCTGAATATTTTGCGCTGATGGTGGTCGGGCTTTCTGCCATCGCGGCATTCGCGGGTACAGGCCAAGTCGCGAAGGCGATGATCATGACAGTGTTTGGCCTGATTATGGCCACGGTCGGGGAGGGCGCGTTGTTCAACCTGCCGCGCTTTACGGGCGGTGTCATGGACCTGCAATCAGGCTTTGGCTTCATCACACTTGCTATGGCCATGTTTGCATTACCCGAAGCTCTGTTCCTTGTCCTCAAGCCTAAAGAGGCAGGCAGTGCAGACGGGGAAATCAAGGATCTGCGCATCACACGGGCCGAAGCACGCTCAATTGCGCCGATCATCGGGCGTCAGTCGGTGCAAGGGTTCTTCATTGGGGTTTTACCTGGCGCTGGCGCGACTATTGCAAGCTTCTTAGGGTACGCAGTCGAACGCAATCTGGCGACGAAAGAAGAGCAGGCCGAGTTCGGCAATGGCGCGATCAAAGGTCTCGCGGCGCCTGAAACAGCAAACAACGCGGCCTGTACGGGGTCCTTCGTGCCGCTACTGACGTTGGGTATCCCTGGTTCCGGTACCACTGCGATCCTACTTGGCGCGCTTATCGCCTTGAATGTGTCACCGGGGCCACGATTGATGATTGATGAGCCGCAAATCTTTTGGGCCGTCATCATGTCGATGTTCATCGGCAATCTGGTTCTTTTGATTTTGAACCTCCCGCTTATCCCTTACATCGCTAAGGTTCTGTCGATCCCACGCAATTTCCTGATCCCATTCATTTTGTTCTTTACTTTGATGGGGGCCTACATCGGTCAAAACAATGCAACGGAGCTGCTCATCCTTGTTGGATTTGGTGTCTGCGCGACTGCTTTGAAATTCGCCGATTACCCTTTGGCACCTCTGCTGATTGGGTTCATCTTGGGCGGCATGCTGGAAAACAACTTTGCGCGTTCGATGCAGTTGTATGACGGTGTGTCCTTTATCTGGGAACGACCTATGACACTTGGCTTGCTGATTATTGCTGGGATCTTGATCGTCCTGCCAAGCTATCGGGCAAGACGGGCACGGGTCCGTGCCGCAGGGGTTGCTGACGGTGACTAAACCCTGTCGCGTGCAGACATGAGCAAAGAAAGCCGAACTTGGCTTTGGAAGAACCTATGCTCAACTCTGTAGCCTGCTCGTCGCAAGGCGTGAAAGGTCGAAATCGAGCATTACGCTTTGGCTCACGCGTGCCAAAGCCTGCCACGTAAACTGGGGGCGCATGTGTCGCCCCCAATTCGCTGGAACTAGCCCGCTTTTCCCAGTTCGCGCACCGTGGAAAACGGCAAAGGTCATAACGATGCAGCGATCTACATCGGTGGCAAAACCTTTCGATTCATATCGCCGTTTGGAATTGCTGTCAGCAAACCCTTCATCGATTCTGCATAAGCCGCGAGCGTATATGTATCTGCTAGCGCACTAGACCGGCAGGAAAAGCTTGCACTCGGGGCGCAATACTGCGCGCGCAGGTCCTCCCAGCCTTTTCCAGTCTCACACGCCACAAAAATTGTTTTTGTGACATTGGTCATCGCCCGTGAGCTTGGTACTTGCGATGCGCGCCCGCATTGTTGGTCTTTGCAAAGGCTGATGTACCATTCGTTTCACCCGATGTTGATGTGAACCTCCCTTAGGTTGACGTGCGGAAAAGCTACATAACCTTTTTATCACAGTGTCTTAAGTTGAAACTAGTGTTTGAGGGCGCGTGTGTCATTCAACAAGTCTGATCGGAACAATCCCGTGGGCATATCTTTTGCAAATATCGCGTTTCGTTATGCTGCGTGTTCAAGTGTTTGCAGATCACGAAGGACGCTTCGCAATTGGTATTCCTTGTTATTTGTAAGTTTCTCTGACTAAAACATAAAGTAAAATTCGCATTCATAAAGTTGGACTTTCTGATAATCTCGCGGTCAGAAGATGCAGCTGCGGAAAACTTCGAACACAAATGACGTCCGAGACTTTGAAAGTTACGATAGAACGTTCTCCTGACAAGCAGGATGTATTCGACGTTCCTGCCTACGAAAGTCAGACTGTTCTGGACGTGGTGTCGTGGGTTCAGCAGAATGTTGATCCGACCTTAAGCTATCGATTTGCGTGCCGCGTTGGGATGTGTGGAAGCTGTGCGATGATGGTCAATGGGGTGCCTCGTTGGACATGCCGCACGCACATCTCGAAAGTGCTAGCAGGCAATGAAGTAACCATTGGCCCCTTGCGCAATTTGCCTGTCATTAAGGACCTCGTCGTCGATATGGATCGGTTTTTTGACAAATGGATCGCAGCAGAAGGTGTGCACCATGGCGCTTTGACGCGTGACGACCCCATTGTGGCTGTCGATGAAACGACGCCCGCTCGGGTCGAGGTGAATGCAGGTATCGAATGCATCAATTGCTCGGTTTGTTACGCGGCTTGCGACACCGTGTCGGGCAATGCAGACTATCTTGGGCCGGCTGCCTTGCAACGCGCTTGGACCTTACTGAATGATGCCAAAGATGAAGGGCGGATGGCTATTTTGAAAGCAGTCTCTGACAAGGGGGGATGCCATAACTGCCATTCAATGGGTTCTTGCACAGCGTATTGTCCAAATGATTTGGACCCGATGTCTGCGATTGCAGGGCTCAAACGGGAAACTGCGAAGTCATTCTTCAAGAGGGGGCGCTGATGTTGAACCTGCGTCTCTATATGTTGCAACGAATGACTGCTTTGCTGATGGCGCCATTTGTCCTAGGGCATCTGGCTGTGATGATCTACGCAATCCAAGGCGGGCTGAGTGCTGCAGAAATTCTGGGTCGTACACAAGGGTCCGTAATGTGGTTTTTATTCTACGGAACTTTTGTAATCGCCGTTGCAATACATGGTGCTATCGGACTGCGCGCAATCGCCCACGAATGGAGCGGCCTAAAAGGTGCCGTCCTAGACCTGTTTATGTGGGTGGTTGGGTTTGGTTTGTTTGCTCTGGGTGCGCGTGCCGTGTGGGCTGTTACTTTCGCCGGTGGGGTGGGCGGATGAAGGCAGCACGCGGCATCACATCACGTGCGCATCCTCTTTGGCTTGCCTACATGTTGCACAGGCTGTCCGGACTGGGACTTGCGTTGTTCTTGCCTTTGCACTTTTGGGTTCTGGCAATGGCAATAACTGATCCTGCAAAATTGGATGGTTTCCTGCATCTTACGGAGAGTGGTGTCGTAAAATTAGCCGAGTTTGGATTGCTTTTTGGCCTCGCGGTACACATGTTCGGGGGGCTGCGTCTTATGGCAATGGAATGGCTACCATGGACCCCATCGCAAAAAACGCTGGCCGCTGGGGCGGCGGCCGTGTCGTTTCTGATTGCTGGTCTCTTCTTTTTTAAGGCGATTTGATATGAGAGTTGCGGACATCGCGCGGCACGACACCGACATCCTGATCCTCGGCACCGGCGGCGCGGGGCTTTTTGCAGCACTGCATGCCCAACAGAGCGCGCCCACGGGCACAAAAATTACGATTGCGGTCAAAGGGTTGATCGGAAAATGCGGCTGCACCCGGATGGTTCAAGGGGGCTACAATGTCGCGCTTGGCGGCGGTGACACCGTTGAGCGGCATTTTATGGATACGATTGAGGGCGGCAAATGGCTGCCCAATCAGGACATGGCGTGGCGCCTGTGTGAGCAAGCCGTGGTGCGCATTCGCGAGTTAGAAAATGAGGTCGGCTGCTTCTTTGATCGCAACCCTGACGGCACCCTGCACCAGAAGGCCTTCGCGGGACAAACGGCAGACCGCACTGTGCACAAGGGCGATCTGACTGGGATTGAGATCATCAACCGCCTGATGGAAAAGGTTCTCGCCTCCGGTGTTGAGAAGCTGCAAGAGCATCGCGCTGTGGGCCTGATCCCGACCAAAGACGGCAACGCATTGGCCGGTGTTTTGATGATCGACATGCGCACCGGTGGCTTTCGTCTGGTGCGCGCCAAAACCGTGCTGATGGCCACAGGTGGCGGGCCGAGCATGTACAAATACCACACACCCAGCGGCGACAAAACGATGGATGGCTTGGCGATGGCCTTGCGCGCGGGCCTGCCCTTGCGCGACATGGAGATGGTTCAATTCCATCCCACAGGCCTTCTTGCGGGGGCGCACACGCGCATGACCGGCACCGTTCTTGAGGAAGGCTTGCGCGGCGCGGGCGGGCAGCTCATCAGTCATTCGGGCCAACGCTTTATGTTCGATTATGACGGCAAAGGCGAACGCGCCACGCGCGATGTGGTCAGCCGTGGCATCTACGGCGAGATGCGCAAAAACAACGACCCCACGCAGGAAGGCGTGTTCATCTCAATGGCACATCTTGGCCCTGAGAACGTGCGCCAAAAGTTCCCCGGGATGGTCAAACGTTGTGCCGATAGCGGCTTTGATCTGGCCGCAGGCAAGGTCGAGGTGGTCCCCACTGCACATTATTTCATGGGCGGCGTGGTGGTTGATGTCGACACGCGCACGGCGATGGAGGGGCTGTATGTAGCGGGCGAAGATGCGGGCGGCGCGCATGGATCGAACCGGTTGGGCGGAAATGGTGTTGCGAACTCAACGGTTTATGGCGGTATCGCCGGGGATACGATGGGGCGCGATGTGGCGTTAATGACGCTGCGCGATCCCGACGAGGAGGTGCTGGCCGCCGAATTTGCGCGCGCCATTCATCCCCTAAGCCGCAAACCGGACCTGATCCTGCCCCTGCGCAAGAAATTGCAGGATTTGATGTGGGAAGAGGTTGGCGTGATGCGCACCGAAGCGGGGATGACGCGCGGGCTGAAAGGGATTGCCGAAGTTTCGGATGCGCTGATGGATGTGGGGGTGGACGACAGCAATCTGGCGTTTAACCTGACATGGCACGATTGGCTGAACCTGCGTTCACTTTGCGATGTGTCCCAGGTGATCACAAAAGCAGGGATCGAGCGCGAAAACTCACGCGGAGCGCATTGCCGCGAGGATTTCCCCGATGCAGGTGCAATGGAAGACAGTGACTTTACCGTTGCGCGGTTGGATGGCGACACGGTGACCGTGACGCGGGAACCTGTTCAGTTTACGATTGTCACACCGGGCGAGACGATCTTGCCTGAAGGGGAACCGGAAACGCTGGTGGCGCCACAATGAAAAAGCGGAATTTCGATAAGAAGCCATTGTACCGCAAGGTGAATACCCGCACGCATGGTGTGCGTCACGGCGACGGCGGAAAATACAAATGGCAACGCAATACCAAAGCCGAAGCAGCACATCCGGAGACTTCTATGCACTCCGGACATCGTCATGGCCGCGATTACACTCCTTTGTTCAAATTCCTCATTTCCCGAGTAGGTCAGGCATGGGACGATGTGTTCAGCGAGGCCGTTGGAAGATTGGATGAAACAGACCCAATCTTTTGGATCGTTGCTCAAAACCAAGATGATGCACGCAACATTGTCCGAACTGGGGAAAGCTCTTACTTTAGCGGTCTGTATGTCGATGACGCTGGAACTTTGCAGAAAACTGACCCTAAACTCAGGGCCAAAACCATGATACCAACATGTCATTGCTGCACGCACGCGTTCAATGGCGAAGTATTTGGCATCACTAAAACCCTTTATGATTTCAAACGTGAATGGGCTTAAGAATGATCCCAATCTCCCTCATCCAATCCACTGCCGAAACTCTTATGGACAAGGCTGCCATCGAAATTCCGCAAGACTATCTGGACGGGCTTAAGCACGCGGCAAAGACAGAAGACGGTGATCTGTCGTCCTTCGTGCTCAAGGCCATGCTGGAGAACTACGAAGCCGCTAAGGAAGACCGCCGGGCAATGTGCGGCGACACCGGTGTACCGCGTTGGTTCGTGAAGATGGGCAATGAGGCGCAGGTCGAGGGGGGCATGATCGCACTGGAAACGGCGCTGCGCCGTGCGACGGCATCCGCGACAAACGGTGTGCCCTTGCGCCCCAACCGGGTGCACCCTCTCTGGCGGACCGATCACAACAACAACGTCGGCATCGGCGCGCCGGAGATCGAATACGGGTTCGAACCTGAGGGTGCTTGGATCGATTTGATCACGGTGCACAAGGGCGGATTGTTTGGCACCGATTACCGGATGCTGTTCCCCTCCGACGGGCTTCAGGGGATCAAACGGTTCTACCTCGACAGCCTGATGGCGTTCGGCAAACGGGGGCTGGCTTGCCAACCTGCAATCATCGGGATCGGACTGGGCGGGTCCAAGGATATCTGCATGAGCTTGGGCAAACGCGCGTCAACCCTGCGCGTGGTCGGAAGCCGGAATTCCGACCCCCGCATCGCCGAAATGGAGGACGAGTTCAAAGAGCTTGGCAATTCCATCGGCATGGGCGCGATGGGGTTTGTGGGCAAGAACATGGTGATCGATTGCAATATCGAGGTCGGCTATTGCCACACGGGCGGCATGCCAATGTCGGTGCACGCGTTCTGTCTGTCCTCGCGCCGCGCCGTGGCGCGCATCCATGCAGACGGGCGCGTGGAATATCGCACCGACCCGGATTGGTTCACGCCCTATCAGCGTCGTGAAACGGTGGACTGGGAACCGGCGCGGGAGGCGGCGGAGTGAGCTATGACTTGATGGTTTTCGACCCACAGATCGCCCCGCGAGAGCGCGATGCCTTCATGGTCTGGTACAAAGACACTGTCACGTGGAGTCATGAAAAAGACTACTCCTCTCCTGAAGGGATGTCGGGTAATTTGCAGATGTTCTACGACAGTTTGCGGCAACAGTTTCCGGCGATGAACGGTCCAGACAGGATTGATCTGGATGCGCCGCGCCCGCCGAAAACGCTGCTGCAAAAAGTATTTGGCGGCGGCGCACCTCCACCTGCTGACATCGATGAGGCGACGCTTACGGATTATACCTGTGCGCCGCATGCAATCTATCTTTGCTTTGCTTGGTCGCTTGCAGAAAAAGCCTACAATCAAACCTTTAACACGGCACTGTCATGTGGGGTCGGCTTTTTCAACGTAAGCGCAAAGAACGGCGAAGTGCTGCATGATGCAGGGCAGTTCTATGACTTTATGGGATTGTGACTATGACCCTACGCGAAGTTCGCCTGTCCACCACCCCAACCCCCGAAGCCATCGCTGATCTACGGCTTGGCGATGTTGTCTACCTTGATGGGCTGATGTATACCGCCCGCGAAGGCGTTTATATGCGCGCGCTTGAGGACAAGGCGAACATCCCGATGGAACTGCCCAGCCAATCGGCGGCGAATTTCCATTGCTCTCCGGCGGCGCGGATTAATGCGGATGGCAGTTTTGATATGGGGGCTGTGACGGCCACGGCCTCGTTTCGGTTTGCCAAATGGTTGCCCGAATGGATGGCCAAAACCGGCGCGAAGCTGATTGTCGGCAAAGGCGGCATGTCATCCAAGGATTACAAAGAGTATTTCGTGCCCAATGGCGCGATCTATCTGTCCACGGTCGGCTATGGGACTGGCGCGCTGCTGGGGCGGGGCGTCGAGAGTGTCGAAGCCGTGCATTGGAACGAAGAGTTGGGCATCGCCCAAGCGATGTGGGTCCTGAAATGTAACAAGATGGGACCGTTCATCGTTGCCTCAGATATGAATGGTGATTGTTTGTTCGAGCGTGAGAACGCGAAGATCGCCGAGAATGTTGCGCGGGTTTATGAGGGCACCAAACCGGCTGTGATGAAACGTTATGGCGAAAGTGATGACCGCACCGACGAGGTGATCTAAAGCGGGCAAGAGCGCCACAGTTATCCGCGGACCGCGTGCTTAAAGCAGACCATGAAGGTCCATAACCTTTTGGGTGGCAGGCCGTGATAGCATTGCTTCATGGTGGGCCGATAATTTCGGGAACGCTTTGATTGACAGGTCGGCGGCGGACATCCATCGGTCCATTAAAAACAGATAGGGGTCACAAAAAGAGTATGTTTGACCCAGAGCCCATGGCCGGCTGTTCAACCCTTGCTCGAGAAAGCTAGCGCAGTCGTGCAAATTACTTGCCACTTTGGTCAACATGTCCTTGAGGGAGGCTTCCTGATCAGCCCACCTTGGCCCCCTTTGCTTATGCGCAAAAGCCACGTGAGCCGTTGCGCAAAGATAAGCTGCCAAAGAGCGCGCCTGAGCCTGTCGGATATGTCCTTTTGGCAACGTCGCGCCCTGCTGATGGGTCGCTGCGATGTACTCAAGGATTGCCGGATTCTCAGTGATCGTAAATTCAAGGGTCGCGAGAACTGGAATACGGCCCTTTGGGTTCAATTGCAAAAATTCGGGGGTGAGATGCTTACCGTTTGGAATTGAAACTTCGATGGCCTCATAGGACGCACCAACCTCTTCAAGGAGGATATGAGCCGCAAGTGCGGACGACCCTTTTGAATAAAAGAATTTTAACATCACGACGTTCCCTTTCGGCCTAAAACAAACTGCACCAATTCAGAGCTTCAAAGCATCTCAGAAATCATGATGCCAACACCCATCAACAACGTCAAAAAAATCAACAATCTTCTGAAGGTACTATCGGTTAATCGCTTGAACACGTTGATCCCTATTTGGGCGGCAAACAATCCGACCGGTATCGTAATGAACAACGCCGCAAAAGCTGTCTGGTCGTAGGCCCCTTTTGAATAAAGCAAGCAGACAGTTGTACTCAGAACCGCGACATTAAAGGGTTGCAGAACGGCCCTTGTTTCTGCCTTTGTCCAAGGCCGGATCGACAACCACATCGCAGGAATCGCACCGGAGACCGAAGACGCGCCACCAAGTACGCCCCCCACCAAACCGACCACGGAGTCTATCACAGGTGTGCGGCGCGAAAAGGCAGGCAAGGATGATCTAAACCCAAAGTAACACCCGTATATGATCAGGAAGGATGCGACTGTGATCCGCAATGTCCCTTCATCAATTCTCTCGAGAAGCGATAATCCTATCGGGACGCCAATGAGGCCCGGGATCAGAAATCGAAGAAGCCTCAAGGGTTGCGATTTGATTTCGGCGCGCACAACCCATAGTCCCTGCAAGCCAGCCAAGACCGACATAAACGCGATCACGGCAACGGCTTTGATCGGTTCCAGCACGATGAGATAGAACCCAAGCGCAAACAAAGCCGTTCCGGTCCCGGACAGACCATTTATGAAACCGCCTGCAAGTGCTCCTAGCACAAGGTAAACGTGGAATTCTGTGATCATCAGTTGGCCGTCGGACGATGCGACGATGCGGTCTCAATGACCTTCGCCAAAGCGTCGAATAATTCATCGATAGCTTGCATCTTAATGTGGTTCTCTTGATGGATCAGGCCAAGGGTTCTTCGTGGCGCATCGGCGCCCAGACTGATTTGTTTCACGGCGACCGCATCCTGGGGTTTGACGGCAAGATCGGGAACTATTGAAACGCCCAAATTGGCTTGAACCATGCTGGCAATCGCTTCAGGGCTGTCCAGTTCCATGGTTTCAGAAACCCGAATGCGTTTTGACAAGATCCAGTTGTCGATCAGCGTGCCGACAACAGCATTTCTGTTGAACCGAATGAAAGGGCGGGTCTTCAACAGTTGGATCGGATCATTCACCGGCTCTTCAATCGCAGCGATCAATTGCATTGGTTCTTGGGTTAGCTCGCGAAAAACAACACCGCTGGGCATGAGGTTAGGTTTTGTCACGATTGCGGCGTCCAAATTGCCACGATCTATTTCGGCGACCAAGGTTCCAGTAAGACCGGGCCTAATGTGAAGGCCAATCTCAGGGTATTTGTGTTTCACGGCCGCCATTGCTTGTGGTGTCAAACCAGTCAGCGTCGTCCGCAATGTGCCAAGTTTGATCACCCCGCTCAATCCGCCATCGCCAAGAACCGACGGCACAAGATTGTCATAGTCAGCCACAATGTCGCGTGCTTTTACGATGATCTGGCGCGCCACAGGCGTGAGTTCTGGCGTTCTCGTGCTACGATCAAATAGCTTTATGCCTAGGTCAGCTTCTAGCGCTTGCATCTGTTGGCTGATGGCAGCGTGAGTGACGTGCACGACTTTTGCAGCTGCACTAAACGTGTGAACCTCCGAAATCGCGATCAATGTACGGAGCAAACGAATTGTCACTTTATCGCCTTTTTAGAAAGTATTGCTGTCAGTAAATGTAAGTTACTTTGACTATACTAAAGCACATCTTACTTCTACGCTGCTCCAAAACTAATTTCAATTGGTGGAATTCGAAGGGAGAGAAAACATGAAACTGAAAAGACTTTCAGGTGCTTTAGCGCTGGGGACGTTATTCACGGCCACTGCTGCATGGGCAGAGTATCCAGAGCGCGCGATTAACATGGTCATCCCCTATGGTGCTGGTGGTGCGACAGATATTTCCGCACGCACAATCGCCGAGCCACTTGGGAATGCTGTTGGCAAACCTTTGGTCATGGCAAATGTCACCGGTGCGGGCGGTGCGACAGGCTCCGTTGTAGTCCAAAACGCCAAGGGTGACGGATACACGATGTTGTTCGCGCGCGTTGGATCCCATTCGGTCAATCCAGCAATGAAAGCGACCTTACCTTACACATTGGAAGATTTCCGCTTTGTGACCGTCTATGAAATTAACCCGGTCGCCTGCGCCGTTACTCCGGCATCCGGTATCACGTCGATGGAAGGATTGATTGCAAAGGTTGCTGAAGGCGGCGTTACTTACGCGTCTTCCGGCGTTGGATCGCTACCACATTTGGCAAGCGTGATGGTGCTCAAAGAATTTGACGTTGAAAACCCACTGACGGATGCAACACACATCCCACAAAAAGGTGGCGGCGCGGCGGTGACAGCCGTTTTGAACGGGACAGCGACGTTTTTGTGCACCAACTCCTCTGCCTTGGCGAGCTTTGTTGCAAACAAGCAAATGGTACCGCTCTTGGTCACCACTGCTGAACCGGTTGTGGGGTTCGATGCACCAACAGCAAACGAGCTGGGCAAAGATTCTTTGAACCAATTGGTTGGTTGGACCGGCATTGCAGGACCTGATGATCTGCCGGACGATGTGGCTGCGAAGTGGGGCGAATGGATGGCCGCAGCGACCGAAGACGCGAAGTTCAATGAAACCATGTCTGCACGTGGTTCTGTTATCCGTCTTATGGATCCGGTCGAAGCAAATGAGTTCATTCAAGGTCAGTACAAAGCGTTCCGCGCGCTGGTCGACGAATTAGGTATGCGCATCGAAGGTTAACGCCTAGCTGTTGATAAGACCCATGTTTGCGGCCACCATCGAAGTGGCCGCAGACGCCTTAAGGGAATGTTCGATGTCACCAAAAACAGTTCAGTTCCAACTGGGACTGGGAGCTTGTGTTACCGCCCTTTTTCTGGCGTTCGTTGCAATCCCGACATGGGTTTCTTCACCCAGTAACGTTTCAAACATCGTGCTTTCCCCAGTTTTCTGGCCATATGTACTGACCGCGCTTACTGGACTGACGGGTGTCGGGCTTTTGCTTGTGTCTCGTTACGCTTCTGCAACCGTTGATCCAGAACATGAGGATCTTTCGGATGGCAAAGCTTGGCACCGTCTCGCGACACTTGCTGTCATCATGATAATCACAATGTTTGCCCTGCCACGTCTTGGTATGGTTTGGACCACGATGATCGTCTTTGGCGTTACAGCTTTGTTGTTTCGCTCACGTCACCCTAAGACAGCGCTCATTTGCGCGATTGCGATCCCACTCTTGCTCTACCTCTTTTTCGCACATGTGGCGGGCGTCGCCATCCCCCAAGGTATCTTTGTGAGGTTGCCATGAGTTTTGTCGACAGCCTCATGGCGGGGTTGAGCCTTGTGTGGTCCTTCGAAGCCTTCTTTGCTTTGTTCGCAGGTATTTGCATCGGCGTTGTCGGCGGGGCCATTCCTGGATTGTCCGCGACAATGGCCGTGGCGCTGACGCTGCCTTTCACATTTGCGATGCAGCCAATTACAGGCATTTTGCTTTTACTGGGCGTGTATAAAGGGGGCATATTTGGTGGTTCAATTCCGGCGATCTTAATCAAGACACCGGGCACGCCTGCATCTTCGGCGACCATCTTAGATGGCTATCCAATGGCAGAGCGGGGTGAGGCGGGGCGCGCGCTTGGTATGGCGCTTTGGGCGTCTTGCACAGCAGATCTTGTCTCAAACCTAGCGCTTATTCTGTTCGCAGGTTGGCTTGCTTCATTTGCGTTGAATTTTGGACCGCCAGAATTCTTCGCTCTTATCCTATTCTCGCTTACAATCATTGCAGGCGTGTCTGGCGACAGCCTGTTGCGCGGCGCACTTTCGGCATTGCTTGGATTGTTGCTCGCGACTGTGGGGCTTGATCTTGTCTATGGAACAAACCGGTTCACCTTTGGTGACCCCAATATGATGGGTGGACTTAATTTCATTGCGGTTCTGATCGGCCTATTCGCAATTCCTGAAGTCATCGCGATGGCATGGAACCCGACGGCACATCTTGGCAAAGCACGCTCATTAGGGACATCGAAGGTCACGCTTACAGACTACCGTCGCAGCTTTAAGTCGATCATCCGCGGTAGCTTTATTGGAGTGTTTCTTGGCTCTATCCCCGGTATCGGCGCGGCCCCGTCTGCATTCCTGAGTTATTCAGAAGCGCGCCGAAAATCCCCGAACAAAGAGAACTTTGGCAAAGGTGAGATCGAAGGCGTTGCGGCATCAGAAGCCGGCAATAACGGTGTTGCGGGCGCTACATTGATCCCGCTTCTGGCGTTAGGTGTGCCGGGCGATGTCATTACGGCAATCATTATCGGCGCTTTTATGGTCCATGGCCTGCAGCCCGGGCCGATGATGTTTATTCTGAACGTTGACATCATATACGGTTTATTTATTGGCCTGATCGTCAGCTCAGTTTTCTTGTTTCTTGTGGGCAGCGTCGCGATCCGCGGGTTCAAATTCGTGGCTGATGTTCCCAAGCGCATTCTAATGCCAACGGTTTTGGTTTTGTGCATCTATGGCGTCTTCGCGGTGAACAATAACATCTTTGACGTGGGCGTGATGTTTGCGATGGGATGGGTCGGGTATCTTATGGTGCGCTACCGTGTCCCTGCAGCCCCGTTTCTTATCGCATTCATTTTGGGCCCATTGCTGGAGGATAATTTCCGGCAATCCATGTTGATGTCCGGCAGCGATCTGATGATCCTGCTACGGGGGCCGATCACGTGGTTTTTCTGGGTGCTAACCGTGATCACGGTGGTGGCGATCCTGCGCAATGTGGTCAAGAACACGACCCCTTAGGCGCCTGTTACGCGGGGAGTGGGGGGCAACAAGATGCGGCTGCTGATCAAAATGAGCATGGGGCACAACAGCAACGCGCGAAACACACCGTCAAAGCCCCACCCTGACTGGAGAAATGCGATCAGTGGTAACGCTGCAGAAAAGGCTGTGAAGCTGACCAGATAGCGGGCACCAAAGGCACGAGACCGCGCTTTGACAGAGGAGGTCGTTCCAATCAAAAAATCATTCACGGGCACTTGACCGAAGACCCCCAGCATCACCAACAACGCCGCTGCAAAGAGAGCGATATCCGTTAGTCCTGGTAGAACAAGAAATGCAATAATCTGAACTAAGGTCACCAGCGCAAGCGTCGGGCGCGCGCCAAGGCGGTCTAGCATGTACCCAGTGAGCAGTTGCGCCAGAGAGGCGGCTGCAAAGACGAAAAAGGCAAGCGCTCCGATGATGGAGGCTGACTGAAGGAACGCAAATCTGCGCGATAAGGTATCAGCGAGGCCGATCAAACGTTCTTCAAAAATCTCGGGCAAGGATACCGTCGTGGCCTGAAACACGAGGCTCCCCAGAACTGCAGTCAAGTAGACACATAACAACACCCGCCATAGGGATTTCGACCCAGTGGGCGGGGCCGCGGCCCCTCCAACGGGTGCAATGTTTTGCACCTCAATTGTGCGCGACACACGGTGGTAAGGCCAAGCGACAGCTATCGATACGCCCCCCGGTAGAATAAAGGCCAAGCGCCAACCTGCCAGATCAATCAGAACACCCGTCACAAGTGCGGCAGCACCGACGCCAAGGTTGCCCCAGATGCCATTCACCGCCAATCGCATGCCGGTTTTCTTCCATCGATGCGTTACAATGGCCAGTCCGACAGGATGGTAGATCGCTCCGAACACGCCAATGAAGAACAACCCTAGACCCAATTGAAATGGTGTCTGTGCAAGCCCTGTGAGGATGGAAGACACACCAATTCCAAGAAAGAATACTGTCATCATGCCATCTCGGCCCCATCGATCAGCAAGCATGCCCATGGGTAGAGCACAAAGCGCAAAAGCTGCAAAACCGGGGGCACCGTACGGAAGTAGCTCTGCATAGGACATCCCCCAACCTGCACTCAAGGCAAGCGCCGCTACAGTGGCAAAAATCAGCATAAAGTAATGATCTAGAAAATGTCCGGCATTCAATAATAGGAAATATCTTGTGTCACTAACCATCGAGCCTCGCATTACTGTGGCGGCTCGTTAGCCGCCTGTTCAAGAGGTCTCATTGGAGAGGGCGCTGTCAAGCAACGGCGTGCTTTTCACGACAACGTGCGCGGTTGCCATTGTCATCCATTACTCTGGTGGAGCCGGTGGTCGACGTTTCATTTTATGGTGCTGAACGTGTTGTTTAGAGCAAGCGAGCGCGGCTTCATGAGAACGCGATCGGATACAAACACGGAAGGATCAAGAGCTGGATCGCACCATAACGCGGCCCCTTTGCATACAGAGGGGTTTGACCAAATGCCGGGACCGTCTTTATATCGAGAAAACGAAAAGCTCGTTGATAAGTTCGGCTGGAAAATGGACCAGAAACGTTGACCATATGTGGGAGTTGATTGGGAGGGGATGGATCATATTTGGGCGAAGGAAAAAACTCTTCTGGTATGTCCTCATCGCTAAATCCCCCCTGAACATATCCGTTTGTAAGCGTCACATGCGCTTTAACATCTTATTTTTGATGCCTGAAATCTATAAAGTCCTCTGTGATAAGCAAACACATCTAAGAGCCAGATTTTCATTTTTTCCTACTACGCTATTGCCGAAAACCAGTATTCGGCGCGAATGATCTATGTCAGGGTTTTCGATTTTTTGGCAGCCACGTGACGGCATATTGATTTTAGGCCGAAAGCGGAAAACTCCGTTGATGCGCGCGTTACGATTTCAGGCCTTTTGGTACCGCATATGGTGATCCTTAGATTTCGTGATATTTCGAACTCTGAGAAACGCGAAAGACGTAGAAGAGCAACTGTCAAATGCGTGAAGCCCAATCCTCACCTCGTAGCAGTGCGGATACAACTCTTGCTTGATGTGCCTGATGGTGCCACCTTGAGTAGTATAAAGCGTCGGGCTTACGGTCTTTCCGGCCCCGACTAAGTTCGGAGCATTCATCGTGAACAACATACAACAAAATGCCTTTTCGGACAGTGGCCAAGTTTTCGTAGATAAATACCTATTACGGTTATCTGCCGAAGTTTCGGACCCCGAAGCTGACACGTGGCGTCGCATTGCCGCCGGGTTGCGCGCAGCTAACAACCAATGGACTGAAGCAATCACGGAGGTCGAAATGGGTATTGTTCAGGTCAAATCCGCGATCCGTAAGGCTTATGCGCCTTACCCAGAGCAAAGCGCTCAAGTCGAAACGAGTTTGTCAAAACTTGATGCGATTCAAGCGGTCTTAACCCCGGCGATATCACAAAATCTGGTCGCGCTTTTGTCGGAAGATGATCCGGAGCGACGTAAGACAATGGCTGCCAAAACATTGGTGACTGTTAATAAATCGACCAAAATTCTAACGAACCACCCCTTCGCCAAGGTCATCGACAACAGTGGCTTCATCGGGAACGTGACCGTGATCGGCCCAGCACTGGCCACATTGAAACTTCTGCGTGGAGTGCTGAGTTATGTGTAATGACGGCTCCGGTGAACCCCCTTCAAAACGCCAACGCATAGAAGGTACGTTTGATGAGGGAGGCGATGAAGTGTCGATCTTCGACGCTTTACAAGATTACACAATCAATACTTTGCAACTGCCACCGCTGCCGTTTGTTGCACCAACTCCGACGCCACAGCTACAGCCACGACCCGAACCTTTTGACTTTGGTGGGCCGCTTTTTCCTGTGTCACCGCCCCAAAACCCTTTTACGCTATTTGAGGCAGGTTTTCACCCTCAGCAGAATCCATTTGCAGACGTCCTTTTATCTGACACTGAATTGCATGAACTTTTGGGGCCAGTCGATGCCACACAGAATTGGAATGACTTTCAGCCGCTGCAAGACCCCGAGCCGTCCGGCGATATGACAGTGGCGAACGCGCTGTTGGGTGGGCAACCTGCATCGACATCAACTCTGAGCGATCCGGTTTTGGGGGGCGAAATTTGGGATGACTTGTTGGATGGGTCACCGTTTACCATTCTGGATTTCCCAAGCTTGACCTCGCCGGTGCCGCAACCGGTCCAGATGGCTGCAGGCCAACCTTCGCCACCTTTGCAAGATGATGGTTTGCTTTTAAACACGCCTCTCGTGCAAACTTCGCCGGCGGTCTATGTCCCCGTGCTTGACGTCAGCAACGTAACAAAGCCGCTGCCTTTCAAGTCCAGCTTCGCCGATAGGGTGATCCAAAACGCGGAGGAAGTTAATGCGGCATGGCGCGAAAATAGCTCGCAATTTTACAACAAAGCTCATGCTCTTTTAGAAGCCGCTCGTGCCGGTGATGCAACGGCGCATAATGCGCTGGCAGACTTGATCGCATTGTTCCATCAGGACAAAAAATTTCAAAGCTATATCAAGAACAGTTGTGTGCGCACGACCTCAGAGAAACGCGACGGAATGGCCGTTAGCACTGGTGAGGACGAATTCTTTAAGACATCGGAGACGATGACGTGGATTGAATGGTCCTTTGTCCAACAACCAGGCAAAGAGATGGTGTCAAAAATCAATGGACAGGACGTTGATTGGATGGACGCACAAGAAAACATCCGCCTTTCGACCGATTTGATCTTTTGGGAAAAGGGGCTTGTCGGGGGCGCTGGGGGACATACAGCCACCGCCCATTTGGGCCGCGCCGGTGTGCCTGCGACGCTGGGCCAAGGGCCGATGCACAAAATGCGCGATGCGTTGATCAAATCCCGCAGTTCGCCAGCCAATGCAATTATGTCCAGCATCTCTGCGCATCTGCGCATCACTGAGAAAGTCTTTACGGATGAAGTTTTCACAGGCGAAGATGCCGAACAGTTGTTCCTATCAAACGGCCATACTCTTCCCGAGGATATCGAGCATGTGCGCGAAGATGCTTTGCGTATCCGAAATAAACTCAAGGATTACGCAGCTGAATTGGAACGCAATTTAGCGCCCAATGAACCGGGATCGCCTATACGTAGTGGTGCACCGATGTCACCGCGCGGAATTGGGTCGCCATTGCCCCCTGCCGAACCGGGCACTGGATTGAATGACGGTCTGGTCAGTGGCGCGCAATCAGATTGGACTGGACATGGTACGTCGCGCCCTATTCCCAGCAAAAAAGGTCCGGTCGAGGAAAGCGTCGGCCAGTTGCCCAAGGAATTGAAAAATAAGATCATGAACCGCTTCAGATACGTGCGCGGGAAACTCAAAACCCCTGAGGAAAAGGCCGCCTACAAACTCAAGCGGGAAGAAAAAATTCAAGAGGCGATTGAACATGTCGCAAAATCGGTTACTGGTCTTTTGGGACAATTGAATATTCTTGGAAACACTCAACTCAACGATAACGTGGATTTAGATACGTAGTTTAATAGGGCGCTTGGCTTTCGCAATCAGTATCGCACTCTCTTCCAATGGAAGTGAAATACACATGTGACGAACAGGGCGTTTTTCGTCGGGTGCGACAATCCACACCCGGCCCGTCGGCGCTTCATCAATAAGGCAGTCCGACATAGTTTTCAGCCATCGCTTGCTGTGCTGCTGAGTTCGTTCGTAGGAATTCAATTTCAGCGAGCTGCATTTTCTTGTCGAATGCAGATTGATCCGGGTAGCTGTGCATCAGCGACGAGAACCACCAACTAAAGCGTTCGGCTTTCCAAACACGGGCCAGCGCTTTTTCTGAATAGATTTCAATTCCGTCTGAGCTGTCATTTTCGTAGTAATAGCGCAGGCCATTGAACAGGTAATGCACATCTGATGCGGCCGTGTTCAGCCCTTTGGCACCCGTGGGGGGAACGATGTGGGCTGCATCGCCGCATAAGAACAACCGTCCCCAACGCATGGGTTCGGTCACAAATGAACGCAACGGCGCAATGGATTTTTCAATACTTGGACCGGTTACCAATTTGGCGGCGTGATCTGCGGGAATGCGGCGTTTGAGTTCTTGCCAGAATGCGACGTCCGTCCAGTCTTCGGGTTTGTCGCTGAGCGAGCACTGTATGTAATAGCGACTAAGGTTTTCGTTGCGCATGGAACAAAGTGCAAAGCCGCGGGGCGAGTTGGCGTAGATCAGCTCGTGATTAACGGGAGGCGTTTCTGACAATATGCCGAGCCACCCAAAGGGATAAATTTTTTCATATTCTTGTCGCACATCCAGCGGGATCGCCTGACGGCTAACCCCATGAAACCCATCACAGCCTGCGATAAAGTCACAATCAAGACGATGTGACTGGCCATCAATTGTATAAGCGACGTGCGGTGTCTCAGTATTGGCATCGTGAAGGACAACATCCTCGACATTGAATTCGATCTTGCCGCCCGCTTTCTCACGGGCGTCATATAGGTCGCGCGTGACCTCGGTTTGGCCGTAAACCATCACAGGTTTGCCCGTGTGTTCGGTGAAGTCGACGCGAAACATCCTGTCAGCATAAGAAATCAACGTGCCGTCATGTGGAATACCTTCGGCATGCAGACGATCGGCGCAGCCGGCCTCTTCCATCAGCGTCACAAGGCCCTGCTCCAAGACGCCTGCGCGAATGCGGCCCAAGACGTAGTCTTTGGTTTTGCGTTCAAGAACAACGCTCTCAATGCCGCGCGTGTGCAACAGTTGCGCCAACAAAAGACCCGACGGTCCGCCACCGATGATCGCAACTTGAGTCTTCATGCTTGGTTCCGCTTTTGAGGTCTTCTTGTGATACCCTGAAAGGAAGAAGCGTGATGGCGTTGTGATCCTGTGGGTCGGGAATATGTCAATTCGATCTTCTTATGTCTATGTTCGCCAGCCCAGTAGACGACGTTCAATCATACCAATCACGGCACTGACGAGCACGCCGAGTAAAGACAAAATCACAACACCTGCAAAGAGCCGTTCAAGATCGTAAAGAGATCCAGCTTCAAGGATATATGCCCCGATTCCGTATTCCGCCCCAAGCATTTCCGCGGCAACCAGCAAAATAATCGCGATGGCCAGACTGATCCTAAGGCCAGATAGAATTCCGGGCATTGCACCCGGCAGGACAATTTTTCGCACGATAGACCACCATGACAGGCCAAAACTTTGCCCCATCCTGATCAGTGTGCGATCCACGTTGTCGACCGCGCCATACGTGGCCACGACCGTGGGCGTGAATGTGCCAAACGCGATAAGTGCGTATTTGGAGCCTTCGCCAATGCCGAACCAAATCACGAACAACGGCAAAAGAGCGATTTTTGGTATTGGAAAAATTGCCGCGATAACTGGCACGAGACCAGAGCGAACGTAAGAGAATAGCCCGATCAGAATGCCCACACAAATACCTATGCTCACACCAAAAATGGCACCAACCGTGAGGCGCGCCAAGCTTGGCCCCAGATGTTTGAACAATAAACCGCTGTCGTAGAGTTGGCGAAACGTCTCAAGCACATCAGAGGGGCGTGGAAGCGACAACGCCGAAATCCAACCCGCGCGCGTCCCCCATTCAGTTACAATTATGAGGGCAACAAAGACAAGAACACCAACAAAGCGATGCGACTTGGGAGCAAACCCACCGCCTCGAAAAACAACCGACTTTCCAGCATTATCCATGGAGCAACTCCGCATCGGCGGCACGCGCTTCGTCGCGCATCAATTGCCACAAGTGTTTTTGCGCTGTGTCGAGCTCAGGATCTCCGAATTCGCGTTCAGACAAGGGTTTCTCGATATCTACGATCTCTCGGATACTTCCGGGCCTGCGGGACAAGACGACAACGCGGTGCCCTAACCGAACGGCTTCGGCAAGATTATGAGTGACATAGACAGCTGTGAAGGGCTGGCGGGTCCAAAGTTCTACCAGATCATCCATCAGCAATTCGCGCGTTTGGCTGTCCAAAGCGGAGAGTGGTTCGTCCATGAGCATGACCGCAGGGTTTACCGCGAGCGCGCGCGCGATCGCCACACGCTGCTTCATTCCGCCTGAAAGTTGTTTAGGAAGTGCGCCTGCGAAATCGCTGAGTTTGGTGCGGGCCAGGACATCGTCGATGATGTCCTTCGCGGCCGCACCTTTGATGCCGTGATCTTCGAGCACCAAAGATATATTGCCCCTCACAGAGCGCCAAGGCAGCAGCGCGAAATCTTGAAAAATATATGTTAGCGGGTTTAGGCATCCTTTGGGCGGTTCACCTAACTGCAACACGCGTCCAGATTTGGGGCGTTCAAGACCGCCGATAAACCGCAAAAGCGTTGATTTTCCGCAGCCAGATGGACCCACGATACAGACGATTTGCCCGCTTGAGATTTCCAGTGAGATGTCTCGCATCACCTCGAAAGCTTCATAGGAATGGCCGACGCCGTCCAACCGAATATCCATTGAGAACCCTTTACACAGAAAAAAACGGGGCCAGCAGAATACCAGCCCCGTTCTTTGGGGGAATTAGGCCCCGATCATATCCACGTAAGACGTGTCGACAAGCTGATCGATGGTGATGCTTGCGTCCACAAGACCTTCGGACTGGAACCAGGCCAGTTGGTCCTTGATCGATGCGATGTTCAACGCAGCGCCTTTGTTGATGCGCATTGTGCCATTGATAATCGATGGCGCAGCTTTGGCCCGTTCGCGGTCGGTGTAGACGTATTTGTGGATCAGATCGACCATTTCGTCTTGATCGGCTGTTTTGTCGATCATCGCTGCCGCATAGTCGTCAACGCCTTTGGAGAACCCAGCAAGGAAGGCTTCTGTCTGGCCACGTTCATTTGCGGCGTTTTTGGCCGATGTGAACACTGTGGTCACTTGATAGTCCGGGATGTAGTCGGCGACACTCGCAATCATATGCCATGCGCCAGCTTTCGCGAGTGGCTTGGCGATATGTGGGACGATTGACCAGCCATCGACTTGGCCGGATTTCATTGCACCAATGATGGCCCCAACCTTTTGCAACGGTGTAAAACGCAGATCGATGCCTTCCGCAGCGGCCATCTTGGACCCCATGTAATGGAACGAAGACCCCGCTTGCGTGACGGCATATTTCTTGCCGTCCAGATCTTTCAGTGTTTTGATGCCCGCTTTGTATGACGCATCCGAGATCAAGTATTTCTGACCGTCGATGCCGGCTTCTTCGCTCAGCGCGCCGCCGATGACCTTGATCGCGCCTTTGTCGGCAAGGTTGATCAAACCACCAGACACCGCCGTTACAGCGTAATCCACATCACCAGAAGCAATCGCCACAGCCATCGGTTGGGCGGCTTGAAAGAACTCAAATTCTACATCGAGCCCTGCATCAGCGAAATAACCCCGCTCAAACCCCACAAAGTTTCCGGAATGGGATGTGAAGCGTAACGCGCCCACTCGGATTTTCTTATTTGCGGCTAATGCGGGCGCTGCAAGCGATGAAGCCGCTACAGTTCCGCCCATCAAGGCCAGTGCCTTACGGCGATTGAATTGAGTCATGATTTCCTCCCTTTATGACCATTCATATATAATTATTGTTGCAGTTCGGCTTCCACATCCTCTTGCAGAAGACGCAAAGCATCTTCTTCGTTGCGTGACAGGACAGCCTCTAGCAGACCTTTTTGACGCTGCTTCCGCCCCGCCCAATCGAGACGCCCTTCACGCATTTGCGCAAGGCGGAAGCGGCGACTTTGATCAAAGAACTTGCGGTGTAAATCGATCAATCGTGGGCTGTCACAGGCCTCGATTAGCGCATGTGAAAACGCTCTGCAGGCCTCATCCCATTCCAATGCGATCAGGTCATCGGGGTTGGTAGCCGCTTCTGCTTCTGCTTTTTGCAAGGCGTGGTGTGCGGCCATCACGCGGCCCTCCCAAGCCACGTCGCCCAGATCGATAGAACGCGACAAAGCGATTTTCTCGACCTCGAAGCGCACCATTTGAATGTCGCGCACATCGTCTTCCGTGGCTGACGTCACTCGAAAGCCGCGCTGTGCGGTGGCTTCGACCAAACCTTCAGTGGACAAAATCCGCAACGTTTCACGCATCGAATGGTTCGATCCGCCATAGCGTGTGCGCAATTCGTTAATCTTCAGTTTCTGATCAGGCAGGAGCGTACCAAACGCGATGTCTCTTCTTAGGGAAGATGCAAGCAGTTCAACGATCGTGCTATCGTCAGAATTTTTGCTGGAGAAGAGCATATATATACCGCAGAAATCAAAAAATTGGATATTTTTACGAAAGAGTACATACTTCTGTCAACCTCCACTGTTTTGTGTGCGGGCGAGTTGGATATTTCAGCTAAGATCAAAGTGTTTTCCACCATTGGGAACCCGACCTTAGGCGTTGTTTCCCCGCCAAAAATCAACGCTACGTTGAAGGACAGCCGAGGGTTGACGGGATGTTTCCACCGAACACGTTGCTACGTGAAACTGGCGGCTTTCTGATCCACGATGCGACCGATGCCTTTGTGTTTCTACGCGCCAACAATGGCATCGGTCTAGCAATAGGGTAGCTTTGGAGATCTTCTAATTTCGCGGAAAACGGGTACAGTGATTGAAGCAATATTGGATTATTTTTAGATATTTCACCATGCGATGCATATGATCGCGATGATGTATCTGTTTTGAAACCAAAAGGGAGCACCTCAGATGACACAAGACGTTGACCTTTCGGCTTTTCATCCACCTGACGATATGGGTTCCGAAATGGAGCTGCCGGTTTATGTCAGCAAGCACGGCACCAAGCCGTTGATTGTGCTGCATGAACTTCCCGGTATGTCGCCAACGTTTGTCGAATACTGCAGCAAAATGGCGGGCGAAGGCTTTAAGGTCTATATGCCTTTGTTGTTCAAATCCCCGGGTACTCAGATGGGTGATTTGGCAAGTGCTGCCTTTTGTTTAAGTCGAGAGTTTCGGCGGCTTTTTTCGGCCAAGGATGCTTCGGGCGGACGTCCATTTACGGCTTGGTTGTTAGAGCTGGTGCAATCAGTGTCGGACGAAAATCCAGGCGCAAAAATCGGGGCTGTTGGCATGTGTATGACGGGTGGGTTTGTCATAGCTGCCATCGCCGAGCCACAAGTTGAGGCAGTTGCAGCTTGCCAACCTTCGGCACCATTTCTCTTCAAGATCGAAACGCTTGGGTTATCGGACGCTGAGCGGCAAATGGTGAGAGATGGCAAAGAGGGGAAAGCCATTCCATGCGTGAAGGCGTATCGATTTGCACAGGATTCAATAAGCAGAGAAGCGCACATGCAGGCAGCGGCCGACTTGTTGGGGCCGTCACTGGAACGGTACCCCGATTTGCCGGGCAAAGGTCATTCAACGTTGACAACGTCCACTGCCAGCGAAGCGGTGTATCAAGATGTCTTGAGCTTTTTGAGCAATCGTATTTGAAGCTGACTAGGAGAACGGCCAAAGACGTCCATGGGGCTTCCCTGATCCAATGGCTTAGCTCAACGTAGTGGTGAAAAAGTCCGAAATCGCGTGCATTCAGTGGAATTCCTGCGTAATCAAAATTTTTCCAACAATAGCATCATTGAACATGCGCATCTCTTCTGCGGGTATCCAATATTCTAAATGTTGCCGTCCACCGGCTTCCTGAATTTCGTAATTTTCTAGATATGATTTCAACACTCTAAACTGCGTCACATATCCGAAGTCACTCGCCTTTACATTCCAGTCGCAGGCAATTTTTACCGCATAATCCTCTGTTAGCACAGGGTAGAAAATTGGTTGCTCAGGTAATCGAGGCGGAAATTCCCGCATGTCCGATTGTTTGATCAAATCGAGTTCTTCTGGCCCAACAGGACGCCAAAGCGTTACGGTTTCGTAGGTTGTGATTCATGATATGTCTAGATCGCTTTTGCCCAATTCAAGACAATAGCAGCCCCTAGGTTTCTCCAAATTTTTCGGATCAATCAGGGAAGCCCTTTTGCTGACGAAGCCAATGGCAAAACTCCATTCTAAAGAAATGGCATAGATTTATAACGTGAGCATGAAGATAGATAAATTCACCCCAATTGGACCGGCAATTTCCAATGTGTGGCGAAAACGTCAGTGCGATTTGAGTCAGTTTTGTTTCATATCAACAAAGGGCGTAATTGCCGTGAACCATTTGAAAGCTGTGGCCCGGCCCATTTCAGGGTTTAGTCCGGGCCACAGTAAGCTAGGTGCGAAAGTTACTTCACCATTCCAACGATTTCGTAGGTTTTAGCCAAGATTGGCGCTGCGATTTCGCGGGCTTGCTCGGCGCCTTTGGCGAGGATCTTGTCGATCTCTGAGACATCATTCATCAGCCGCGCCATCTCCGTGGAGATTGGCGAGAGTTTGGCGACAGCAAGGTCAGCCAGCGCAGGCTTGAAGGTGCCGAATTGTTGGCCACCCACGTCTGCGAGGACTTGATCGACGGATTGATCGCTTAAGGCTGCATAGATGTTGACCAAGTTGCGCGCTTCGGGTCGGTCTTCAAGCCCTTTGACTTCAGAAGGAAGCGCATCTGGATCGGTTTTGGCCTTGCGGATTTTTTTCGCAATGGTGTCTGCGTCGTCGGTCATATTGATGCGTGACGCGTCCGAGGGATCGGATTTGGACATCTTTTTGGAGCCATCGCGCAAAGACATAACACGAGTGGCCGCCCCCTCGATCACAGGTTCGGTCATTGGAAAGAAGTCGACGCCGTAGTCATGGTTGAACTTGGCGGCAATGTCGCGCGTCAGTTCCAGGTGCTGCTTTTGGTCATCGCCCACGGGAACATGTGTCGCGTGATAGATTAGGATGTCCGCGGCCATCAAGGCCGGGTACCCAAACAGCCCAAGCGACGCCTTCTCTGCGTTCTTGCCAGCTTTATCCTTGAACTGGGTCATGCGTTGCATCCAACCCATGCGGGCAACACAATTAAAAATCCAGCCCAATTGCGCGTGTTCAGGTACGGCGGATTGATTGATCAGGATGGATTTCTCGGGGCTAATACCGGATGCGATAAAGCCCGCAGCCAACTCGCGGGTGTTGTGGCGCAAATTTTTGGGATCTTGCCAGACCGTAATCGCGTGCAGATCAACCATACAGTAAACTGTCTGGAAATCGCCCATATTTTGCATATCAACAAAGCGTTTGATTGCGCCAAGGTAGTTGCCAAGGGTCAATCCGCCAGAAGGTTGAATGCCGGAAAAAACGCGGGGTGTGAAAGTGGTTTCGGTCATATCGCGTGTCCGCTCTGGTAAGACAAAGAATCCTCGCTTACCCATGGCGGCAACAATCGTCAAGTTGGGAGCCTCCTGTGGAGCCAGATCGCGCGCATCTCGAACCAAGCCCGTTTAACGCATTACCACCTGTTGTTGTGGTGATGTTTTTCCTGATTTTCGGGGTGGAATGTGTGTTCGCCGCAGGCGAGGCCGGGTTAGTCGGCGGGCCCGGTGCAATAGGATGGCGTCTGTGGGCCATCGGGGAATACGGCTTTGCGCCGCCCGTGTTCAACTGGATGCTGAATAATGGCCAATGGCCGCTGAGCGAAGTGATGCGGTTTGCAACTTATCCGTTCTTGCATTTGGGCTTTGTGCACATGGCTTTCGCCGCTGTCATATTTTTGGCGATGGGGAAATACGTGGCCGAGGCGATGGGGGCATGGGTCGTGCCCGTGATCTTTTTCGTTTGCTCGTTCATTGGGGCGTTGATCTATGGCGCGTTGCTAAACGAAGAGACGTGGCTCGTAGGGGCCTATCCCGGAGCCTATGGGTTGATCGGCGCCTTCACCTTTGTGCTGTGGGCGCGCGCACGCGTGACCGGGCAAGCGCAACTCCAAGCCTTCTCGTTGATCGGTTTTTTGATGGGAATTCAGCTGTTATTTGGGCTGCTATTCGGGACTGACAACACATGGCTCGCTGAATTGGCCGGGTTCATGACTGGGTTTACGCTGTCATTTGTACTTGTGCCGGGCGGAATTAAAGCCTTGCTGCGCAAATTGCGCGGGTCGCCCTAAGGCGGCGGCTTTAGCGGGCGCGGCGCAGGCTGGCTTTAAGGTCTGACAGTTGGAACGCGCCAAAGAGTTGGCCTGCAATGGCGTAGGTGCCCATGCCAATTGTAATCAACAGCGCTAACCCAAGGTAACGCCAACCCGCCATCTGCAACACAGGGTTCAAAGCTTCATTCGCGAACCACAAGACCATCCCCATCACGGCGGCGGCCATCAGAATGCGCCAAATTCGACTGTGGAAGCGCGCGTCAAAGCGGGCCATCTCGCCCATCGAACGGGCGCCACGGGACAATTGCCAAACCATCACCCACGCAGCCGTTGTGGTGGCTATCGCGGGGCCAACCCAGCCAAACGGCTCGCCCAAAAGCAGTGCTAGGCCAATTGCAAGAACTGCATTCACCACCATCGCGTTTATTGCAAATCGGAATGGGGTGGTTGTGTCTTCACGGGCGAAATAGAGCGGTTGCAGAATTTTCTGCGCGACAAATGCAGGCAGTCCAAGGCCATATATGCCAACGGCAAGTGCGATTGCGGCGCTGTCATCAACAGTTGTCGCGCCGCGTTGAAATAAGACTGTCACCAGCGCGAAAGGGATTGTGAAAAGGGCCACAGCCGACGGTAAAGTCAGAGCCATCGAAATCTCAGCAGCGCGCGACAAGGCATCACGCCCGCCTGCGTCATCGCCGGCTTTAAGACGGCGCGACAAATCAGGCAGCAAAACAATACCGATTGCGATGCCCACAACCCCAAGAGGCAATTGGTAAAGCCGGTCCGCAGCATAAAGCCAACCCACGGCGCGGTCAAAATAGCTGGCGACTTGTTGGCCAACGAGGAGGTTTATTTGCACGACACCACCGGCAAGGGCCGCTGGCACTGCAATACGTACAAGTTTGCGCATCTCAGGTGAAAAGCGGGGGCGTTTGAGCTTGAGCGCAAAACCTGCGCGCGAGGCCGCGACCCAGACAAGCGCGAGTTGGGCAATGCCTGCGAATGGGATCATCCAGATTAATGCGCGGGCGACATCCCCGCCTAGGATCGCAGCAGCGGCCATGCCCCCAACCAACAACACGTTGAGCAACACAGGGGCGGCCGCAGCAGCAGCAAACCGACCCGTGGCGTTGAGCACACCGGATATCAGCGCAGCAAGAGAGATAAACAGGATATAGGGGAACGCGATGCGGCCAAATTCGACTGAGAACGCAAATTGTTCTTGGCCTTCAAAGCCAGATGCCAACGCGTATATCAGCCATGGCATAGTCGCCATCGCGACCAACGTGAGGACAATCAAAACTGTCGCAAGGCCTGAATAGGCGGCTTCGGCAAAGGCTTTCGCGTCCTCGCCCGCTTCGATCTTTTTGGAGAACATCGGGACAAATGCAGTGTTGAACGCACCTTCTGCAAAGAAACGGCGGAAAATATTTGGAAGGCGAAACGCTACGACGTAGGCTTCATAAAGCGGTCCCGTGCCGAGATAGCCAAGGATCATCACATCGCGCACAAAACCCAGTATGCGCGATAGCATGGTCCAAAGACCCACAGTAAAAAAGCCAGAGATTAGTCGGATTGGTTTCATGTGAGTGTTGAGGGTCCGCATATTTGTCGCAATATGTCGCCACGCTTAACGGGTTTGCCCGAACTGGGAAAGCCTATGCAGCCCGTAGCTGTGCCTTTGTTTGCGAAACCCTGCCAATGTGGTCAAGCTTGCGATCAGAAACACAGCAGCGTTGGTTGCTTAGGTGCATTACTTGGCGGGCATCGCTTCAAACTGCACTTCATAATGTAACCGCTCACCTGTCGGACGTAAATTATCGGCAGGTAAGGCGACGAGCGTTCGGCAAGCCAAAATACCTTAACGATGAAGTTGGGTCCGCGTTGGCTTTAATCATTGGCGCGGTCGCGACCCGCTTGAATTGCCTCGCGAAGACGTTTTTCCAGAGTTTTTTGCTTGGATTCAGAATAGTATTTCAATCCAAACATATCCTTGACGTAAAACGTATCCACCACCTGTGCGCCGTAAGTGGCAATCACAGCATTGGCGACATAGACATTAGATGCGTTGAAGGTGCGGGCCAGATCATACAGCAAGCCGGGGCGGTCTCGGGTGTCGACTTCGATGATTGTGTAGATTTCTGAACCATCATTGTCGAATGTGATATGTGTTGGGACATTGAACGGTTTTTCGCGCTTTTTTACCTTGTCGCGGTCTTTAAATTCTTCACGCGCGACCACTTCCCCTTTGAGCGTGCGTTCGATCATGCGGCTCAGTCGTGGCAACCGAGATGCCTCATAGGGGCTGCCATCGGAATCTTGGATCCAGAACGCATCCGTCACATAGCCATCTTTGGTGGTGTAACTGCGGGCATCCACAACATTGGCACCAACAAGCGCCAACGCGCCTGCGAGACGGGCGAAAATACCGGGATGATCGGGCATCACAAAACAGGCACGGGTCGCGTCGCGGTCTTCATCTGGGTGCAAATCAAGGCGAATTTCGTCCTCGCCAACATCGCGAAGCAAATTAGCGATCACAATATGCGCTGTAATGTGCAAGCCTTGCCAATAGGGTTCGTAATGGCGGGCGACTTCGGCTTTGATCTCTTTTTTGGGCCAATCGACAAGAGCCTCACGTAGCGCAGTTTTGGCTTCTTTGCTGCGATTGTCGCGGGTCAATGCCTCCATCCCGTTTTCCAAGGCATTTCGGGTCTGGCGATAAAGCGCTCGGATCAGGACAGCTTTCCAGTTGTTCCATGTGTTGGGACCAACGCCGCGAATATCGCACACTGTTAAAACGGTCAGTAAATCGAGCCGTTCAACGGTTTTTACAGCCTTTGCGAAGTCCCGCACCGTGCGCGGATCAGCAATGTCACGTTTTTGGGCTACATCTGACATCAGCAAATGGTAGCGGATTAACCACTCAACGGTGTCCACCTCTGCAGGTTTTAAGCCCAAACGGGGCGCGACTTTGCGGGCAATTTTGGCCCCCACGATAGAATGATCTTCCGGGCGGCCTTTGCCGATATCATGCAAAAGCAAGGCAACATACATAACCTTGCGGTTCAGACCAATTTCTAGAATCCCGGAGGCTATCGGCAAGTCTTCTTCCAGTTCGCCCTTTTCGATCATGGCCAGTTGCGCAACGCATTGGATCGTATGCTCGTCCACGGTATAGCTGTGATACATATTGAACTGCATCATCGCGACAATGTTTTGGAATTCAGGGACAAACGCGCCAAGAATTCCAAGTTCATTCATGCGCCGCAAGGCCCGTTCGGGATTGCCATGTTTTAGCAAAAGATCAAGGAAGATGCGACGCGCTTCAGGGTCGCGGCGCATGTCATCATCGATCAGCGACAGATTGGATTTCACCAAGCGCATTGCATCTGGGTGGATCAACATGCCAGTGCGCAGGCCTTCTTCGAATATGCGCAAAAGGTTCACTTTGTCTTCTAGAAAACTTGACGGGCTTTTCACGTCCAGGCGGTTATGCACCACGCGGTAACCCTGTTTTACCTTTGGTTTGCGCTTGAAAATACGTTCCAAAAGCGGGGCGGCCTTTACGTGCTCTGCTTCGAGTTTGGTCAGGTACACGCGGGTCAGATCACCAACTTCGGTGGCATGCACGAAGTAGTCCTGCATGAACATCTCGACATCGCGGCGGCTTTGATAAGGCTTATAACCCATCGCTTCTGCGACCTGCACTTGCATATCAAACGTGAGCTGTTCCACGGCCCGATTGGTCATCAAGTGTAGGTGACACCGCACAGCCCAGAGAAAGTTCTCGGCTTTCAAGAAACGGTCAAATTCCTTGGGGTGAAACACACCGATTGGGACCAGATCAGCTGCATCTTGTACGCCATGCACATATTTGCCGATCCAGAACAAGGATTGCAGGTCCCTTAGCCCACCCTTTCCCTCTTTGATGTTGGGTTCAACCACGTAGCGTTGAAAGTGTTTTATATGGCGGGCATCGCGTTCCGACAGCTTGGCTTCGATGAATTCACGAGCGGTGCCTGCGAACAATTCGTCTTGCAGGCGTGTTACGAATTCACAGGCGAGCGCTTCGTCGCCAACCAAAAAGCGATGTTCCAGCATAGCCGTTCTGATCGTGAAGTCTTCACGGCCCAAGCGGATGCAATCTTTGATCGTGCGCGAGGAATGGCCGACTTTTAGTTTCAGGTCCCACATCAGGTAGAGCATCGTTTCAATGACGCTCTCGGCCCAAGGGGTGATCTTATAGGGCGTCAAAAACAGTAGATCGACATCGGAGAACGGGGCCATTTCTCCTCGCCCATAGCCTCCGACGGCGATAACGGCGAGCCGCTCCGCGTCAGTTTGGTGGGCGCTCGGAAACTTATAGGTCGTCGCGTAATGCAGGACCGCCCGGACCAGTTGGTCTGTTAGATAGGTGTAGGCGCGGGTGGTCGGGCGTGCATTACGTGGGTTTGCCTTAAACGCGGCGGCGATAGCCGCGCGACCTGCAGTCTGAGCCGCGCGCAACTCGGTTAATAAAACTTGGCGCAGTTCATCGGCTGAAGCCCCCGCGTCAGCTTGAGCGCGGACCAAGGCAAAAATCGAATCTGCGTCAATTATCTGCTCTGGGGGGCAGATAAGGTCGAGGTCCGTGCGCATGGCTTGACGCCGTTGATCGCGCACGGCGTTTGTTTCATCGAAATCCTGCGACACTATCTTCAGAAACCTGAGAAGCTTTGTTGCGCGGCATCAATGATCACGGCCTTGTTGTCGCGGATCGTTGCCACCGCCAAAGCGCGTTGATTGGTGCCATCGGGACGCAAACGGAAGACGCCTGTCACGCCTTGGAACCCATTAGCTTGGGTCAAAGCCCCTCGTGTTAAAGCATCACGATTGCCTTGCGCCACAAGGGCACCAATGGCTGCGATCCCATCAAAAGCAAGGCCCCCGATGGGATGTGGTGCCGCACTATAGGCAGATTGATAGCGTGCTGAAAACGCCGCTGTTCGGGTCGGATCAGGCATGGCAAACAACCCAGCTTGAAGTCCGGGCAAAGACAAAGTCTGCGGGGGAATATCCCAGCGGGTCAGACCAATGAATTGCGTATCAGGCTGGCGGACACCTGCGCCGGGCAGCAAACCTGCATAGAGGGGCAACGCGCCCGACGGGGTTGAGGTGAAGAACACCGCGTCAGCCCCAGCACTTTCGACCGCGGCTTTGATGCGTGGAACTGCGGCGCTCACGCCTTCTTGGGACAGCTCATAATCAACGGTGCCAACAACTTGCGCGGAATTTCCGTTTGTTGCCAGTTGGATCGCGTTGCGACCCAATTGTCCGGCGACGTCGGTGGCGTGTACCACAACTATCTTGTTTTTACCTTTTGACGCCGCATATCCCATCAAACGATTTGCCGTATTGCCAAAAGTTGGCCCTAGGATGAAGACGTTGCCACCCGCGATGCTCGCGTTATTGGAAAAAGAGAGCACGTTCACGTTATTGTCCGACATCGCAACGCCAACGGCATTGGCGGCCTCTGCGTAGACAGGACCAAGTATGACTTTCGCACCATCCGCAACGGCTTGCTCGGCTTGTGACACGGCGGTTTGTGGATTGCCGGCTGTGCCATAGACGCGCAAATCGATCTTAGCGCCTTTCAGTTCAGCCACAGCCAAACGGGCCGCATTTTCGAGGCTTTGCGCCAAAAGATCGTCACCTTGGTTGCCGCCTCCGCGAGGAACGAGCAGGGCGACCGCAACAGGCGCGTCTGGATCAATTGCCTGACCAGAGGACGATCCGCCCAAAGAAGACAGATCAATCGGCTCACACGCAGCCAATGCAAGGAAGGCCAAGGCTGCAGATGATTGGTAACAGCGCTTGCGGGCGGAACGGAAAACAGCAAACATGGACTAGGAGACTCCCTCGACGTAGTGGCACTTTGTGCCTTTTTGATATGCTGGGATCATAGACTGCAGAAAAGGCGGGTCCAGCATTGATTAACAAACCACAGATGAACGTCGGATTGAACCGGCAAAGCCTTGCCATTTGCACAGTAGGTGTGCGGCGATGAGCTGGCCTGTTCCAGACAAAGCGCTTCCGCCGGGTGTATATTTTGTCGGTGTCCCAATCGGGACGGCGCGCGACATTACATTGCGGGCTTTGGATGTGCTCGCGGGGGCCGACGTTTTGGCGGCTGAGGACACACGATCCCTGCGCCGTTTGATGGAAATTCACGGCGTGGCGCTTGCTGGGCGACGAATCCAGACGCTTCACGACCATTCTGGCCCTGGTATGCAGGCTAAACTGCTTGAAGCTGTGGCGGCTGGGAAGTCCGTGGCTTACGCCTCTGAAGCGGGCATGCCTTTGATTGCGGACCCTGGCTTTGAATTGTCTCGGGCTGCGGCGAAAGTTGGTGCCACGGTGACCTGTGCGCCGGGCCCGTCTGCTGTTTTGACGGCTTTGGCGCTGGGCGGATTGCCGACAGATGCATTCCATTTTGCTGGATTTTTGCCCAATAGTAAGGGCGCGCGACGTAAAGCTCTAAGTGAATTGGCAGAGGTTCAGGCGACCTTGGTTTTGTTTGAATCGCCAAAACGGCTAGGGGCAAGTTTGGCTGACGCGGCCGCGATGCTGGGTGACCAACGGCAAGGGGCCGTATGCCGTGAGCTGACCAAGAAATTTGAAGAAGTTTTGCGCGGAACATTGGCAGAATTGGCCGCACGCGTCGCTGAAAAGCCCGTGAAGGGCGAAGTGGTGGTGCTTATTGATCGGGCGGCTTCGATGCCTGTTAATGAAGCATTGGTAGATGAGATGTTAGAACAAGCGCTCAAGAGTATGTCGGTGAAAGATGCAGCGGCACATGTGGCTGCAGCGACGGGCAAGAAAAAACGTGAAATCTATCAACGTGCGATTTCGTTCAGTGCGGAGATTGAACAGAAAGACTGAATTTATGCCGTTAGATGAGTGTCCTAAAGTTTGCGATCCATCGACACAGCAATCCCGACACTATCGTGGCGCTATGGCGCATGCGCGTGGACAAGCGGCAGAAGCGCAAGTCGCTCGGGTCTATACGGACCAAGGGTTGGACATATTGTGCATGCGTTGGCGCGGCAAAGCCGGGGAGATCGATCTCATCGTGCAGGGCAAGGACGAAATCATCTGCGTCGAGGTGAAATCCAGTAAAACACACGCGCAAGCCGCTGAGAAATTGTCTTACCGCCAGATTTCACGGCTGATGCTGGCGGCAGAGGAATTCATCGGGACCCAACCTTTGGGCAGCCTTACGCCAACACGCATGGACGTGGCCCTTGTCGATGACCATGGTCGGATCGACATCCTTGAAAATGCGTTGATGGGCGCATGACCCATTGAACCCTGATAGGAGCTTTGCCATGTAGGCAAGGTAACAATCAGGAACTGCCCATGAAAATCGCATTCCAAATGGATCCTATCGGTGGCGTCGATATCAACGCGGACAGTTCATTCCGCCTTGCTGAAGAAGCGCAAGCGCGCGGTCATACACTGTTTTTCTATACACCCGACCACATTGCTTATCAGGAAGGTCGCGTCACTGCGCGCGGGCACGATATGACTGTGCAACGCGTACAGGGTGACCATGCGCATCTGGGGCCGGAACGTGAAGTGGATCTGTCCGAATTTGATGTGGTGTGGCTGCGTCAAGATCCGCCTTTTGACATGCATTACATCACGTTGACGCATTTGTTAGATCGGATCATGCCAGATACATTGGTGGTCAATGACCCGTTTTGGGTGCGCAATTACCCAGAGAAATTGTTGGTACTCGACTTCCCAGACCTGACGCCGCCGACAACTATTGCACGGGATTTGGCGACGATTAAAGCGTTCAAGGAAAAGCATGGGGACGTCATTCTCAAACCGCTTTATGGAAATGGCGGGGCTGGAGTGTTCAAGCTCACCAAGGACGATCGTAACCTCAGCTCACTGCACGAATTGTTCACTGGATTCAGCCGAGAACCTTTGATCGTACAAAAGTTTTTGCCAGATGTTTCCAAAGGCGACAAACGTGTAATTTTGATCGACGGGCACCCCATCGGGGCCATTAATCGTGTACCCGCAGCAGGTGAAACGCGATCAAACATGCATGTTGGTGGCCGCCCCGAGAAAGTTGGGCTAACTGAACGTGATCTCGAAATTTGCGCCGCTATTGGTCCACTTTTGAAGGAAAAAGGGCAGGTTTTCGTCGGAATTGATGTGATTGGTGAATATCTTACGGAAATAAACGTGACCTCGCCCACAGGCATTCAGGAGTTGGAACGCTTCGACGGAATAAACGTGGCCGGAAAAATCTGGGATGTGATTGAGGCCAAACGCGCATGAGTTTAATGCGGCCAATTTTAAATCTTTGGCTGCGTCTCACCGAAAAAACACATTTGGCGCGCGTTCAGGACGCCAATTCTTTGCGCCGCGCCTTTGAAATGAAGGCAAAGTTGTTCTTTCACGCGCCATTTGGGACAAAATGTGCAGACAGCGCGATGGCGAATATCCCTGTGCGAAGTTTGAACGTTGGCAGCACACAGGGGCCATTGATCCTTTACTTTCATGGTGGTGGATATGTGTTTGGCAGCCCGCGCACCCATGATGCGATGATTGCGACGTTGTGTAAAAAAGCCTCCGCGCGGGCTGTGTTGCCGGACTATCGCAAGGCGCCCGAAAATCCACATCCGGCAGCGATCGAGGATGCAGAAGCCGCGTATCTTGCGCTTCTGGCAGAAGGCGAAGATCCGGCGCAAATTGTCATAGGTGGTGACAGCGCAGGTGGCGGGCTGACGTTGGCTTTGGTCGCAGTGCTGGTGTCTAAAGGACATCCTTTGCCTGCTGGTGCTTTTGCCTTCTCGCCACTTACAGACATGACGTTTTCGGGCGTTTCGGTGCGTGATAATGCAAAGACGGAAGTGGTTTTGCCTGCGTCTCGGATTTTGGATATGGCGCAGGTGTTTGTCGGCGATGGCGCGCGCGATGACCCCACAGCCAGCCCTCTCTTTGCGGAGTTTACTGGCGGGCCACCGATTTGGCTGACGGTCGGGGATACAGAAATTCTATTGAGCGATACTGAGCGTTTGGCCGAAAGGTTGAAGGGGCAAGGCGTTAAAGTCGACTTGAAAGTTGAACATGATTTGCCGCATGTTTGGCAGCTATTTCACAACCTTTTGCCCGAAGCACATCGCAGTTTGGATGACGTGGCCTTGTGGATCAAGCAGCGGACGGGTGCGCATTCCGGTAGCTGACCGCTTCCGCAATATGTTTGCGTTGTATTTGTTCGGCCCCAGCCAAATCAGCAATGGTTCGCGCGACCCGCAATACGCGGTGATAACCACGCGCAGATAATCCAAAACGCTCTGCGGCCAACGTAAGCAAGTCCCGGCCTTCAGAATCCGGGGTTGCGACCTCTTCTAAAACGGCGCCTGCGGCATCTGCATTATTGCGCATCGTGTCATGAGCACTGTAACGCGCGTGTTGAATGTCGCGCGCCGCCGTCACTCGAGCCGCAACAGTTTCTGAGGTTTCGCCTTCGGCGGGCAGGTCAAGATCTGCTATCGTCACGGGGGGCACATCCAAACGTAAATCAAACCGATCCATAAGAGGGCCGGAAATACGTCCAAGATAATCATCGCCACAACTTGGGACCCGCGCACAGGCTCGCGCGGGATCGGATAAATAACCACAGCGGCACGGATTGGCCGCAGCGACCATCATGAAGCGACACGGATATGTAATATGTGCATTGGCGCGTGACACCATGACTTCGCCATTTTCCATTGGCTGGCGTAACGTTTCCAAGACATCTCGGTTAAATTCGGGCAACTCGTCCATAAACAAAACGCCGTTATGGGCCAATGACACCTCGCCGGGGCTTGCTGCGCGTCCACCACCGATGACGGCAGCAGGCGACGCGGTATGATGCGGTTCACGAAATGGGCGTGCGCGTGAAATACCGCCATCATTCAGCAGCCCAGACAGCGAATGGATCATCGAAGTTTCGAGAGCTTCTTGGGGGGACAAGGGGGGCAAAAGGGTTGGGAGACGTGATGCTAACATGGATTTCCCGGATCCGGGCGTTCCGATCAACATCACGTGGTGGCGTCCTGCGGCCGCGATTTCCAGAGCCCGTTTTGCGCGTTCTTGCCCCTTCACGTCGCGCAGGTCACGTGTGTTTGGATCTGGGCGAACTTCACCCGGCTTGGCCGGGGATAAGGGGCGTCGTCCGGTTAAGTGATGGAGCACCTCTTGCAGCGTTTTTGGGGCAATCACATGCGTGCTGCCAACCCACGCGGCTTCGGCGCCAGAACCTGCGGGGCATATCATGCTTTTATCTTCTTGGGTTGCGGCCAATGCCGCGGGCAGCGCACCCTTGACGGCAATGAGTGATCCGTCCAACGAGAGTTCCCCCAAAGCGACGATGCCTTCGATGACTTCTTTTGGCACAATCTCGAGGGTGGCCAGCAAAGCCAAGGCAATCGGCAGATCGAAATGAGACCCTTCTTTGGGCAAATCTGCGGGGGACATATTGATTGTGATTTTCTTGGACGGCAATGCAATGCCCATCGTGCTCAACGCTGCGCGCACACGATCACGGGCTTCGGATACAGCCTTTGTGGGCAAACCAACAATGGAGAAGCCGGGCAAGCCCGGTGCCAAGGCGCATTGCACCTCAACGATGCAAGCTTCGACGCCTTGAAACGCGACGGTATAGGCACGGGCCACCATGTCCACTTTCCCTTCCCCTGAAACCATTAACCAATATCGCGGGCAAGGTTAGGGAAAGGTTAATTGCAATGGCGTGGCGGCAAGTAAGCGCGCTAGAGCAATGCCATGAAAGCGGGCCAAGCCTCTGGATCGGCTACAGTTTTGTCACGACAAAACGGATTGCAAAATCCAAAGACGCGGCCATCAAGTTGCAGAAAGTCCGTCACGGGCCCACCAGAATAGGGACATGTGTCGTTTTCGCTTTCCTTGCGTTCTGTTGCCTGTGCTTCCAAAGGTGCTGGGCCAGGCCATGGCACTTGAGGGTGATCTTGCGCATACCAAGGAAGCGTTTCGCCATGAACGAGGCCCATTGCGCGCCATCGCCTAAACGCGGGATCAGCAAGATGTGCGTCCACATAGGCCTGCGCATCAGGGCCAACAGGCAAGGAAAACCCAGCAATGCGTGCTGCGACTGGGGCGAAAAACGCGTCCGCCGCGGAAAATTCACCACACAACCATGGACCGTCCGGCTTGCAAACCGCTCGGGCATGCGCCCAAATTTCTTCTATCCGCGCTAGGTCAGATCGAACGTCTTCGCTCGGGGATGACCAGTTGTAGGCGGTACGCAATCCCATTGGGCACTCACTGCGCAAAGCCGTAAACCCTGCGGCCATTTCAGCGGCAAGCGCGCGGGCTGTGGCGCGCGCCAGTGATTCGTTCGGCCAAAGGCCAGCATCTGGGTGGCGTGTTGCCAGTTCTTCAGCAATCGCGAGGCTTTCGTTTACAATTGCTCCTTCTGGGGTTTTGATCGTGGGAACCGTGCGGGCAGGGGCATAGTCTTTCAATTGCGCAGCGACGCCTTCGTCACTCGAAAACGAAACCATCACATCGCGTCGTGCAATTCCGAAGTTTTCAAACAATAACCAGCCGCGCAGCGACCATGAGGAGTGGGCGTAATCGCCAATAATAAGATCATAAGACATGACTGCGTTACTAACTTTTAACCCAGTCCAAAGCCAAACGCAGATTTGTGAACGCGCCCATCAAGGACAATGATTGATCCGCACGACTTGCGGGGTGTCATTCCGTAAGTCGATTTCCGTCACGGATAAATTATCAATCTTGTGGGACAAGGCTTCATAAGCGGTTATGCCTAAGGTGCGTTGCACTTGGGTTAAAATAACGCCGATATGGGCCACGACAACAATCGGACGATCCGAATATTTTCGGCCAAGTTGATCTGAAGCCACATTTATCCGATGTGCCGCCGCGTTCCAGCTTTCCCCGCCGGGCGGGGCGATGTCACCGGGTTGTTCCCAATAGGCGCGGCTGTCTAGGGGGTAACGTTCGGCGACAGTTTCAAAATGCAACCCGTCCCAAGCGCCAAAGTTGAATTCGCGCAGCATAGGCTGATGCAGCAGACGGGGGCGATCTGCACAGATCGCGTTTGCGGTTTGCACAGAGCGTAATAGATCGGACGATACGACGACAGCGTCTTGCGGTAAATGCGCTGTAAGTCGCGCGATTTGATCCGTGTTTGACAAATCTGCGGGCAAGTCGCGCCAGCCCACAAAATTCTTAGCATGCGTTGGCCCGTGTCGAACCCAATGGAAAACGGTCATGGCATTGATCCTTTGAGAACATTTGGCAACCCAGCGACGACTTGTATGACGAGACCAGCATTCTGAGCAATCTGGATGTTTAACCGCCCTTGGGCCTCGCGGAATGCGCGCGCCATGGCGTTTTCGGGCACGATGCCTTGCCCAAGCTCATTGCTGACCACGACCAGCGGCGCTTTTGTCCCAGCGATTTCGTTTAGGAATGTCTCAGGTGCATCCAGCAATGGCAAATCCGCCATCAAACGATTGGTTAACCACATTGTCGTGCATTCCAACAAAATGATCTGACTTTCAGAGACGCTAGAGAGGATAACCGATAGATCACCATGGGCCTCAATGGCTTTCCAATGTGATCCACGTCGGGCTTGGTGAATATTAATTTTCACCTTCGTTTCTGGATCTAAGGCGCGCGCGGTGGCGATGTAAACGGGCTCTAAGTCGCTGGAAGTAATTAAATCTTCCGCAAAAGCAGACTTTCCTGAAGCAGCCCCACCTAATACGAGCGTTAACGCTGGCAACATCTTTTCTGGCCTCTTGAGTGAACCGATCCGGTTTTCGTTCCGTAAACAGTACATGCGCTCGAAGCAAGAAGCGCTCCTGATGTGACAACATACGAGGGAACTACCAATGGCACTCGATAACGTTCGTGACATGTCTCTGTCCAGAGTGGCAATGAAGGCTGAATTGCTTGATGCCGAAACCGAATTGAAGTTGGCGTATGCGTGGCGTGATGAGCGCGACGAGCAAGCACTTCATCGTTTGATCACCGCCTACATGCGGCTTGCGATTTCAATGGCATCTAAGTTCAAGCGCTATGGCGCTCCGATGAACGACCTCATTCAAGAAGCCGGTCTTGGTCTGATGAAAGCCGCTGAAAAATTCGACCCTGACCGAGGTGTCCGCTTTTCAACATATGCCGTGTGGTGGATCAAAGCATCAATCCAAGACTACGTGATGCGCAATTGGTCGATGGTGCGGACGGGGTCCACGTCTTCTCAAAAATCCCTGTTTTTCAACATGCGTCGAATCCAAGCTCGGCTAGAGCGCGAAGCATCTGCACGTGGTGAGGTGCTTGAAGGCCACGTGTTGCGCAAATTGATCTCAACCGAGATTGGCGTTCCTCTTCATGACGTAGAGATGATGTCGGGACGTTTATCAGGGTCAGATTTTTCGTTGAATGCCACGCAATCTGTAGAAGATGAAGGGCGCGAATGGATTGACGCACTGGAAGACGAATCCGCGCAAGCCGAAGAAACGGTAGAACATCAACTCGATACAGAGCAGTTGCGCGAATGGCTCTTAATGGCGTTGAATGGTTTAAATGATCGCGAGCGGTTCATTGTACGCGAACGGAAATTACGTGACAGCCCGCGTACTCTGGAGAGCCTTGGCGACGAATTGAGCCTATCAAAAGAGCGGGTGCGACAGCTGGAAGTCGCCGCTTTTCAAAAAATGCGCAAAGCTCTTGAAGGCCAAAGCCAGGAGGTGCATCACTTCCTTCTATGAGGTATTTGATTGCTCTTTTGATCAGTTTATCTGCGGCGTGTGTTTCAGCACAGACGCCGCAGGAATGGGCGCAGAAACGCGCAAACGTGTTTATCTTGGGCGAAGTACATGACAATCCAACCCATCATGCGCGCCAAGCAGACTTCCTGCGAGATTTGGCCCCCAAAGCCGTCATCTACGAAATGTTGCACCCTGCAGAAGCTGCGTCCCTATCGACCGTCCCAAGGGAGAGTGACGCGGTGAAGGCGGCTGTGACGGGAATGGAATGGGCAAACCTTTCGGACTATGCGGATGTCTTGGTCGCCTCTGAGGTGATCGTGGGGGCGGCATTGCCTCGGGATCAAGTTCGAGCGGCATTTTCGACTGATGCGGCAACAGTTTTTGGTGGGCAAGCCAAGCAATACGGTCTTAATGCCGACCTTTCTGATGACGAAGTGACACTGCGCAAAGAGTTGCAGTTTTCAGCGCATTGCGAAGCAATGCCGTTGGAAATGATGGGCGGGATGGTAGAAGCACAACGCTTGAGGGATGCAGTTTTCGCGCGTGCAACGCTTGAGGCGTTGGACACCTATGGAAGTCCAGTGGTTTTGATCACGGGTAATGGGCATGCGCGTCGTGATTGGGGTGTTCCGCGTCACATTGCGCAGGCGGCCCCCGATGTCGTTGTGCTGACATTTGGTCAAAGCGAAGGCGGCGCAAACCTGTCCGGTGGATTTGACGCGATTTGGGACGCAAGCGCCGTTGAGCGGCCAGATCCTTGCGCGGCGTTCCAATAACACGTCGCGTCACAGTCCTTACACGCGCCCCCTAGAACAACTCAGCCGACCACCCTATGGTCTTGTGCAGACTATTCGGCACAAATTTGGGCGCGCATTATGTTGCATGGCAAACGTATCCTTTTGATCTTTGGCGGCGGAATCGCAGCCTTCAAATCGCTCGACTTGATCCGGCGATTGCGCGAACGCGGGGCATATGTGACGCCAGTTCTGACTCGCGGGGCCACTGAATTTGTGACCCAGTTGTCTGTGTCGTCCCTTGCAGGTGAGAAAACCTACACAGACCTTTTCGACCTCACTGATGAGGCGGATATGGGACATATCCAGTTATCCCGCGTGGCTGACTTGATCGTTGTGGCCCCGGCTACGGCGGATTTGATGGCCAAAATGGCCCATGGTCTTGCGGGCGATCTGGCATCGACCTTGTTGCTGGCGACGGACACCCCGGTTTTATGTGCGCCCGCGATGAATGTTCGTATGTGGGAGCACGCTGCAACTCAGCGGAACCTTGCGACGTTAACCGCGGATGGCATCAGGTTCTGTGGCCCCAATAGTGGCGATATGGCGTGCGGTGAATTTGGTCCCGGGCGTATGTCTGAGCCGCTTGAAATCGTGGCGGCGATTGAAGACGTTCTCGCAGATGGTCCACTTAAGGGGCGCCGTGTTGTTGTAACATCAGGTCCCACGCATGAACCGATCGATCCTGTGCGCTACATTGCCAATCGGTCATCGGGTGCGCAAGGAACAGCGATTGCAAACGCGTTAAGTGCGCTCGGGGCGGACGTGGTGTTTGTGACTGGCCCGGCTGATGCGCCGCGTCCTCCTGGCACCCAGATCATCGAGGTTCAAACAGCGCGCGAGATGTTGAGCGCTGTGCAAGACGCGGGCGCAGTCGATGCGGCAATTTGTGCGGCGGCGGTTGCGGATTGGCATGTGATCGGTGCAGGGGATCGCAAGTTGAAAAAATCCCAAGACGGCACACCCGCGTTGGACTTCGGTGAAAACCCAGACATTCTAAAAACGATTTCTCAACCGGGCGACACGCGCCCTGCATTGGTGATCGGTTTTGCTGCCGAAACCAATGACGTGATCGAAAACGCCACGGCCAAGCGTTTGCGCAAAGGGTGTGATTGGATTGTCGCCAATGATGTGCGTCCCGAAACGGGGGTGATGGGCGGAAGGGAAAATGATGTGACCTTGATCACAGAAACAGGCGTGGAAAATTGGCCTCGGATGGCAAAAACGGAGGTGGCAAAGAAGTTGGCGCAAGCCGTGGCTGAGGCGTTGTCGTCATGACTGTGCAAATTGCGGTCGTCTGGGACGAGGGGGCAGATCAATCCCTTGGATTGCCAGCCTATGAAACCGAAGGCGCGGCAGGTGCGGATTTACGAGCGAACCTGCTGAACAAAGATGCGATTACTCTTGCTCCGGGCGCGCGGACACTTGTTGCGACGGGCTTGCGTCTTGCGATTCCTCATGGGTATGAGGTGCAGGTTCGCCCGCGCTCTGGTCTTGCGTTGAAGCACGGGATCACGTTGCCCAACAGCCCCGGAACTATCGACAGCGATTATCGTGGCCCACTTGGCGTGATCGTTCAAAACGGCGGTGATGCGGATTTTGTCATCACTCATGGAATGCGCATTGCGCAAATGGTCGTGGCCCCCGTGGTGCAAGCCGGTTTTACGATCACGGATGAATTACCGGACAGCGGCCGTGGCAGTGGCGGCTTTGGCTCGACAGGGACAGCATAGATGCTCTTGGTTTTTGGTTTGGCGGCCTTTCTTTGGGGCATCGGTGTGATTATGGGAACCCCGATTCGGGCGCGTATGATCATGGTCGGTGTGCTGTATGTTGCAGTGCTTGGCGTGCATGTTGTGTTGCCGGACGGGCATCCGTTGCGTGTTTCGACAGGGGGCAGTGCAATGTTCTGGCTTATGTTGGGTGCTGTCGGGTTCGGGATTGCGGGCTATCGCAATGTACTCGCGCGTTTGCGAAGAAAGGCCCAAAGCAAGGAAGCCGCGCGTGCGCCACAATCCAAACAAGGAACGTTTTCCGAGGCTGAACTAAATCGCTACGCCCGTCACATCGTTTTGCGTGAAGTTGGCGGGGCCGGGCAAAAGGCGATGAAACATGCCAAAGTGTTGGTGGTTGGGGCAGGCGGACTTGGCAGTCCCGCGCTGCAATACCTCGCGGCCGCGGGTGTTGGGACAATCGGCTTGGTGGATGATGATGTTGTCGACAGCGCCAATCTGCAACGGCAAGTAATCCATAAGGACGAACGGGTTGGCATGCCCAAAGTGTTCTCTGCGCAGGCAGAGATGGAGGCGCAAAATCCCTTTGTTACAGTGCGCCCGTACAATCGCCGCCTTGATGTGGATTCTGCTGCACAGCTTTTTGCAGAATACGACGTAATCCTTGATGGCACGGATAACTTCGAGACCCGCTATCTGGTCAATGCCGCCGCGATCAACACGGGAAAGCCGCTGATCTCGGGTGCATTGACGCAGTGGGAGGGCCAGATATCCGTGTTCGACCCGGCACGTGATGCGCCGTGCTATCGTTGTATTTTTCCCCAAGCCCCGGACCCGTCCCTTGCGCCGCCTTGTTCTGAAGCAGGCGTAATCGGGCCATTACCCGGAGTGATTGGAACGATGATGGCGCTTGAAGCGGTTAAGCTGATTACAAAGGCGGGTGCCTCTTTGCGCGGCGAGATGCTGATTTTTGACGGGCTTTATGGCGAGACGCGCAAGATCGCGTTGAAGCGTCGCGCGGATTGTCCAGACTGTATGGGCGTTGGACCGCAGTAACAGTCTATGAAATGTGGGGGTGTCAAACAGTCCCTGATTAAAGTTGACGTGGCGGTTCGTTGAAATCTGTCCCATTTGTTTACCAAGCCTTTACGCTTTCTTGGCCTCTATGTCGGCGCGCCCATTGGCATCTTGCCTGTGCGGGCTTACTTCTTCTCTAAAGGAGATCATCACATGACAAACCCATTGCTGTCCGATTGGACCACCCCTTTCGCTGTGCCGCCATTCGCGGACATCACGGATGATGATTTTGCGCCAGCTTTGGATATCGCGCTGAAGGCTCATAGTGCCGAAATCGACGCAATTGCAGGTGATACGCGTGACGCGACTTTCGACACAGTCATCGGTGCTTTAGAGGCTGCAGGCGGTGACTTGGATAAAGTGCTAGGCGTGTTCTTCAACGTGGCGGGGGCAGACAGCAATCCTGTGCGGCAAGAGCTTCAACGGGACTTTTCGCCAAAACTCGCGGCACATTTTTCTGATATCTCCGCAAACAAGGCGCTGTTCGCGCGTGTTCAATCGCTTTGGAACGCGCGAGACACACTTGATTTGACTGACGAACAAGCCCGCGTTTTGATGTTAACCCACCGAAGTTTTGTACGATCCGGCGCGGCCCTAACTGGGGCCGAAGAAGCGCGGATGAAAGAGATCAAGGGACGACTTGCTGAACTTGGCACCAGCTTCACGCAGAACCTTTTGGCGGATGAGAGCGCGTGGTTCATGGATTTGGCAGAGGAAGATCTTGAGGGCTTGCCTGAATTCGTGATCAGCACGGCCCGCGCCGCAGGCGAAGAAAAGGGCGCCAAAGGGCCAGTTGTGACGTTGTCGCGTTCGTTGATCGTGCCATTCCTGCAGTTTTCCAGTCGTCGGGATTTGCGTGAAATTGCATATAATGCGTGGGGCGCGCGTGGCGCAAACGGTGGTGAGACCGACAATCGCGCTATTGCCGCCGAAACGCTTTCATTGCGGGAAGAACGTGCCAAATTGTTGGGTTATCCAGATTTTGCATCCTACAAATTGGAAACAGAAATGGCAGGCTCGCCTGAACGGGTACGCGAGTTGTTGATGGCCGTTTGGGAACCCGCGAAAGCCCGCGCGGATGCTGACGCTGAAATCCTTGCCAAAATGATGCAAGAAGACGGTGTGAACGGGCCCTTGAAACCTTGGGATTGGCGCCATTATTCTGAAAAACGTCGGGTTGCTGAGCATGATTTGGACGAAGCGGCGGTGAAACCCTATTTCCAATTGGACAAGATGATCGAAGCGGCCTTTGCATGCGCGCATCGTTTGTTTGGCCTGTCGTTCAAACCCTTGGACATTACGCTTTATCACGAGGATTGCCGCGCTTGGGACGTTAGTCGAAACAGCCAACACGTCGCTGTTTTCATCGGCGATTATTTTGCGCGTGGGTCAAAACGCTCAGGGGCTTGGTGTTCTGCGATGCGTTCGCAATCGAAATGGCCAACGGTGCAAACCCCCATCGTGGTCAACGTTTGCAACTTCGCCAAAGGCGATCCTGCGTTGCTGTCTTATGACGATGCGCGCACTTTGTTCCACGAATTCGGTCATGCCTTGCACCAAATGCTGTCCAATGTGACCTATGAGAGCATTTCGGGCACATCTGTGGCGCGTGACTTCGTGGAACTGCCCAGTCAACTTTACGAACATTGGTTGGAAGTTCCTGAAGTGCTTCGAGATTATGCAGTGCATGCCGAAACTGGCGAGGCGATGCCGGAAGAGTTGCTTCAAAAAGTACTGGGCGCGGCGACTTATGATATGGGGTTCCAAACCGTCGAATACGTGGCCTCTGCGCTCGTGGATTTGTCGTTTCATGAAGGAAGCGCACCAAACGATCCAATGGCCAAACAAGCAGATGTCCTGAATGGCTTAGGTATGCCAGCCGCGATTGGAATGCGTCATGCAACGCCCCATTTTGCGCATGTGTTTGCCGGAGACGGGTACTCATCGGGATATTACAGTTACATGTGGTCGGAAGTTATGGACGCTGATGCGTTTGCGGCGTTTGAGGAAGCTGGAGGGGCATTTGATCCTGAACGTGCCAAAGCGCTAGAAACCCATATTCTGTCAGCAGGTGGGTCCGCGGATGCAGCAGACCTCTATGTGGCTTTTCGCGGGAAATTGCCGGAAGTGGATGCGTTGCTGCGCGGGAGGGGGCTCGCGGCGTAACGTTTTCCTTTCAAGGAAAACCGTCAGCGAAAATGACTTTTCGCGTTTGCGCCGCTCGGTTGGGGAGATACCTTCGAAAGCCGCATTGCCCCGACAGCGCCGCTTCGGTATCTAAACCCGTGACTTACCCTTTCGCAGGAGCCCCCTAATGGCCGCCAATCAATTCGTCTACTTCATGGATGGTGTATCCAAGCAATATCCCGGCGGTAAAAAGGTGTTTGAAAACATCCGCCTAAACTTCCTACCCGGTGTTAAGATCGGCGTTGTGGGCGTGAACGGGGCAGGCAAATCTTCCCTAATGAAAATTATGGCGGGCCTCGACAAGGACTTCGTGGGTGAAGCTTGGGCCGCTGAAGGTGCAAAAGTTGGCTATCTCAGCCAAGAGCCCAAACTGGATGAAGACAAGACTGTCCGCGAAAATGTGATGATGGGCGTTGCAGAAAAGCAAGCGAAGTTGGACCGCTTTAACGAACTGGCCATGAACTATTCAGATGAGACCGCCGACGAAATGGCGTCCTTGCAAGACCAAATTGATGCTGAAAATCTATGGGACCTCGACTCTCAGATTGATGTTGCGATGGAAGCTTTGCGATGTCCGGAAGATGACGCGTCTGTTGCAACGCTTTCCGGTGGGGAACGTCGTCGTGTGGCCCTTTGCAAGCTGCTTCTCGAAGCGCCAGATATGTTGCTGCTTGATGAACCGACCAACCACCTTGATGCAGAAACGATCGCTTGGCTGCAACAACACTTGATGGCCTACGCTGGCACGATTCTCATCGTCACCCACGACCGTTATTTCCTCGACGATATTACCAGTTGGATTCTTGAATTGGACCGTGGCAAAGGCGTGCCATGGGAAGGTAACTATTCCTCTTGGCTTGAACAAAAGGCCAAGCGTCTTGAGAAAGAAGCCCGTGAAGACAAATCGCGGCAGCAAACTCTTGAGCGCGAACTGGAATGGATGCGGCAAGGTGCCAAGGCACGGCAGGCGAAATCCAAAGCACGGATCAATGCGTATAACGATCTTGCCAACCAATCTGAGCGTGAAAAGCTTGCACGTGCACAGATCGTTATTCCCAATGGTCAACGCCTTGGCGGCAAGGTCATAGAAGTCGAAGGCTTGAACAAAGCTATGGGCGACAAACTGTTAATCGAAGACCTGACCTTTGCGCTGCCTCCGGGGGGCATCGTTGGTGTGATCGGCCCCAACGGCGCGGGCAAGTCAACTTTGTTCAAGATGCTCACGGGAGAAGAAAAACCGGACGCGGGCGAGGTGTCATTTGGCGACACTGTTCACTTGTCTTATGTGGACCAATCGCGTGATGATCTCTCCGATGGTGACACGGTATGGGAAGCGATCACAGGCGGGGCGGAAATCATCCAACTCGGTGATGCGCAAATGAACTCACGTGCCTATTGTTCTGCATTCAACTTCAAGGGCGGCGATCAGCAAAAAACAGTGAATTTGCTGTCAGGGGGGGAACGCAATCGCGTTCACATGGCGCGTCTGCTCAAGGAAGGTGGCAACGTTTTGTTGCTCGATGAGCCGACCAACGACCTTGATGTCGAAACACTGCGAGCACTGGAAGATGCGCTTGTCGATTTTGCAGGCTGCGCTGTGGTCATCTCGCACGATCGTTTCTTCTTGGACCGGATTTGCACACACATTCTAGCATTTGAAGGCGACGCGCATGTGGAATGGTTCGAAGGCAACTTCGAAGATTACGAAGAAGACAAAAAACGTCGACTAGGTGCCGACGCTCTCGAACCTAAGCGACTGAAGCATAAGAAGTTTGTTCGCTAAGTTTGACCCGCTTTTTGTCACACAAGACGTTGTAAGGCCGCACCCATTCTTTGGTTGGGTGCGGTATACAGACTGCGAAAAAATTTGACCACGCGACATGAAAAAGCGGTCAAAGTTCGCGTGTTGTTTGATGTAAGCCTCTAGCGATCACGGCCAATTTGATCCAAACTGGGATTGCGAGGCCGTTTTGCAGAGGGGTGCCAACAAAGGCGAAACGTCGAAAAGCACCAACCCCAAAAGGTCAAAGCATGAAATTCAATCACATCTTAATTCCAACGACTTTGCAGTTCGACGGAGAAATTTCGCTACCTCATTTGCCGATGACCGTAAGTGATCACAAGAACAACCCTTTTGGCATTCAATGACAACGCAATGACGCGGATGCACCCTATCCTGAACTTGTGAAAACAATACCTCATGTGGCCTTTGAGGTGGATGATCTAAGCAGCGCGCTTGCTGGACAGAGTGTTGTCATTCAACCGAATTCGCTCAGCAAAGGGCTTACTGTTGCGTTCATCGAGGTGAATGCAGCACCCATCGAACTGATGGAAATTGTGCGTGACCAAATTGAGGAAGACATCTGACCCAAGGACGGCTAAGTCACCGGCCCTTTGCTTCCCTAGGTTCGCCCAATCCTTACGGCACAGTCCAACGGATCGGTTTTATTTGCTAGGATTTCCCGTAGAATTTGGGTGTGCGGACAGATTGGCACAAATGCGCCCTCGATCTGCGTCGCTCTGAGAATTAACTATGCTGGGCGGCGCCCTAAAAGCCAGACGAAGAACATCCCACCAACAAGTCCTGTCACGATGCCAATAGGAACATCTTCTGGGGCCATGACGGTGCGCGCTGCGATATCGGCCCAAAGCAGGAAAATTGCGCCGATCAAGGCTGAAGCAGGGAGAACGCGGGTATAGTCGCCCCCCACCATGATCCGCGCGATATGCGGCACCATGAGACCAACAAACCCGATTATGCCAGAAAAAGCGACCATAACACCGGTGATCAGTGCGCCCACCACAAAGACGACAAGCCGGAAGCGCGCAACTGGGATGCCAAGCGTCGCCGCCGTTTCATCGCCGATTGTCATCGCATTCAACTGGTTGGCGCGGCACATCAACCAGATGCCACTCGCAAGCAAGATAACCAGTGGATAAACGAGCTGGGACCATTGTGCCAGACCGAGACCGCCGAGCATCCAAAACACCACCGTATGCGAGGCGCGTGGATCGCCCAAAAAGATGAGCCCATTCGCGCAAGCCATGATGATGAACGAGACCGCGACACCTGCAAGTACCAAGCGATCAGCGCTGGTGGCATCGGCAAGCCGCGAGACACCAAGGACAATGGCAGTCGCCAAGAGTGCGCCGACAAACGCCATAAGTGGAACGGTCAGAAGTCCCAAAAACAGGCCGGAATGCATCAACGCGAAGATTGCCCCGAAAGCCCCACCCGAGGAAATGCCGAGAAGGTGCGGATCTGCAAGGGGATTGCGGGTGACAGCCTGAAGGGCTGCCCCGACCAACGCAAGACCAGCGCCCACCATCATCGCCAAAAGAGCGCGTGGAAAGCGGATATTCCACACGATTGCTTCCCGACCTTTGCTCCATGTTTGTTCGATGAAATCTGGCGCGACTTTATTGACGAGCACACCCCAAACCGTGCCTGCGGGAATACGAACGGCACCCACGGACACAGCGATAGACAAAGAAACCAACAAAACAAACAGCCCACAAACGGCGAGCGCGGAACGTCGCCTGAATATGGTATTGGCCATTTGCGCTGTGGTCTCGTTCATGGCTTATTTGCCCCAGAAAGCCTTTGCCAAGGTTTTGATTGCTTGAATGTTGCGGGGTCCAGGTGTGGCCTCGACATACTCAAGCGTCACAAACCGATCATTCTTGACGGCGTCAAGATCAGCAAAGGCGGGGTTGGACATCATATACTCTCGCTTCTGTTCGGCTGTCACCTCGCCGTAATTGACGATAACTATGACCTCTGGATTGCGCTCTACAACTTCTTCCCACGTCACCGTGCCCCAGCTTTTTTCAAAATCATCCATGACATTGATGCCACCAGCTGCTTCGATCAACGCCGTTGGCATCGCATAAAGTCCTGCGGTGAAGGGCGCGTCCTCGCCACTGTCATAAACAAACACCCGTAACGGATCACCCGCGTCCAAGGTCTCTGAAAATGAGGTGAGATCGGCTTTGTAGCTGTCAATTAACGCAGCAGCTTTGTTCTCAATGCCAAAGATTGCCCCGAGATTTGTGAGGTCGGCATACATGTCGTCCATGCTGGACCGCCCCTTTTCCATGATATGGGTGCAGCTTTCTGTTAGCTCATAAACTTGAATTCCAAACGGTTCGAGGGACTCAGGTGTCACTTCGCCGCCGACCTTCATGCCATAATTCCAGCCCGCGAAGAAAAAGTCAGCATCCGCGCCGACCAGCACCTCTTTCGAGGGGTATTTCGCAGACAATTCGGGCAATTCCTCAACGCCGGCGCGCATATCTTCGTCCAACGTTTTCCATCCAGAGATGCCAGTGTATCCGACCATGCTGTCGGCCAACCCCAGAACCAGCATCATCTCGGTCAAGTTGACGTCGTTAGAGATCGCGCGCTGGGGTGGGGTGTCGAATGTCACTGTGCGGTCGCAACTTTGAACGGTGGTTTCCGCGAAAGCCAACCCTGCGCTGAGGCCGAATGAAAGCGCGCCGAGAACGATATTTCTCATTTCTTGAGGTCCTTTGCTCTAAAGATGGAATGTCAGGTGTTTTGTGTCGCTCGGCGCAAGATATTCGTGCTTTGCGGTCACGCAGAACGCATCCGAAACGGTTCTTTCGGTGAATACAGCGTCTGGTGGGCCAAATCCAAGCGGCATGCCAGCTTGCAAGAGCAACACATCATCACAGACCGCCGACGCCATATTAAGGTCGTGCAGCGAGGTCACAATTGTCAGTGGTAGGTCGCGGATTAGTGCGATTACCTCTAGTTGGTGACGGATATCTAGGTGGTTCGTTGGCTCATCGAGGATCAGCAAGCGAGGTTCCTGGGCCAGCGCGCGGGCAACCATAACGCGCTGACGCTCGCCACCTGATAACGTACCCAACTGACGGTTAGCAAAGGCACCCAGATCCAATTGAGCCAATGCGCCCTGCACGATGCCTGCGTCTTTCGCGCCCCCCGTGCCACCAAATCCCCTGCGATGCGGCGTGCGTCCCAAGGCGACAATCTCTTTCACCGTTAACGCAAAATCAGTTGGTTGTTCTTGCAACACGGCTGCGACAGTTTGCGCAGCTTTGCGCGGTGAGATGGACCAAATGTCGACACCATCCACTTTGACGACGCCTTTGGATGGGGCGTGATAGCGGTAGAGCAGCCTGAGTAACGTGGACTTTCCAGCTCCATTGGGGCCCACGACGCCAAGAATTCGACCGGGGGCCAAATCAAAGCTGACCGGGTGAAGGATCGTGCGCTGGCTTCGGGGCACGGACCAACTTGCATTTTGTACAGAAAGACTCGCCGCCAAATCCCTGCACCTGTTGGGCGCCGATGTGTTTTGTTTGTCAGCGAAGGGCACAGTATCGGCCAAAAGGTCTTTCATGGGTTATTTGCCTTCATGTTGATGACAGGACGCCAAGTTGGGTGGTGCGCTGGGTTGTGTCGATTTGGGCAAGAAGACGCAAGCAGCCTGCAATCTGTCATCGCGCGCCTTTCAAAAGGTCAAGTCAGGAGTTTTGTCATTCGGATACTGAGTGTCAAATATGTAATGTTGTAACATTGCATCAAGTAACTTCTTAAGTTACATGAGGTCAAGCGCGTTTGGTTTGAAAGGCGAAAAAGTGGAAAAACAATCAAGGCGAATTACCCACGCAGACCGAGTTTTGGGCCACCTCAAACGGCAAAACCGCCCACTTTCAGCATATGAAATCCTAGAAGACCTTCGTTGCGACGGGGTTACAGCCTCAACCACTGTGTACCGGGCGCTTGAAAAGCTGCTCGATGCTGGCTTGGTGCATCGGATCGAGTCGCTCAACGCATGGACCGTTTGTTGCGGTTCTCACGATCATGAGGCGGCTGTCTTTGCGATTTGTGGCGATTGCGGCAACGTGACCGAACATATCGACCGGGACTTTGCCGACAGTATCGCAGGTTTATCAAAGCGGACTGGTTTTTCGCCAAATCATTCCGTTCTCGAAATACACGGTCGATGCAGCGATTGCGGCACCGGCGTGCCAGCTTCATAAAAGGAAAGGCAATGGAACAAACTGCAAAAGTGCCTGTAACGGTGTTGACTGGTTTTCTCGGAGCCGGAAAAACCACCCTTTTGAATCGCATCCTGACCGAACGCCACGGCAAGAAATATGCCGTTATCGTCAACGAATTCGGCGAGGAAGGCATCGACAATGATCTGGTCGTGGATGCAGACGAAGAAGTCTTTGAGATGAATAACGGCTGCATCTGTTGCACGGTTAGGGGTGATTTAATCCGTATCCTGAGCGGGCTTATGAAGCGTGCGGACAAACTGGATGCGATCATCGTTGAAACCACTGGCCTTGCCGACCCAGCCCCGGTCGCGCAGACATTTTTCGTTGATCAGGATGTGGCAGCCTGCACCAAGCTTGATGCGATCGTGACGGTTGCAGATGCAGTGCATCTTGATGGCCAACTTGGCAGCTATCACGAGGCCGAGGAACAGATCGCCTTCGCCGATGTCGTTCTGCTCAACAAGACTGATCTGGTTGATGCCGAAGGGCTTGGACGGGTTGAGACGCGTATCCGCAAGATCAACCCTTATGCCAAAATCATTCGCACGGCGCATTGCAGCGCGCCACTCGATGAGGTTGTCGGATTGAACGCCTTCAGCCTTGACCGTGTTCTGGAAGTCGAGCCCGACTTTCTGACGTCTGATCATGACCATGAGCACGATGATGATGTGACCAGCGTGTCGTTTGTGTCTGATGTGCCGCTCAATTTTGATAAGTTTCACGCTTGGTTTGGCAAGCTCTTGCAGACGCGTGGTCAGGATATCCTGCGCTCAAAGGGTATTCTTGATTTCGAAGAACTGACAGATCGCTATGTTTTCCAAGGAGTGCATATGCTGATGAGTGGATCGGAAATGGGGCCATGGCCGAAAGAAAAGCCGCGCAACTCACGTGTGGTTTTCATAGGGCGCGATCTTGACACGATGGACCTCAAAGGTGGGTTTGAAGCGTGCAAGGCAGCGTAGCCACCGACGGCCTGAACCCCGTTAGCCGCGTAAAAACGGAACTTGAGCAGCGCGGCGAACGGTTTTCATTCGGTGTCCCAGTGACCGGGGCGGTCAGCGTCGGTGATCATGTCGCCGTATCCTTTGGAGATGGGAGGGTGTGTTTTTTCCACCCAGAGAACCCGGTTAAGACTGTTGACGCGCACAGGGGCGTTGTCCTGTGTATAGCGGCTGACGGCGATCATGTTCTTACTGGTGGAGACGATGGTAGGTTCCTGCGCGTGTCTTCAGGTGGGGACCTAGAAGAGTTAGCGCAATTTGGCACCCGCTGGGTTGATTGTGTTGCCGCCAGCGACGGATATCGGGCCTGTTCGTCGGGTCGGCAAGCGCATGTCTGGGTGTCGGGGGACGCCAAAGCAACCATCTTTGAACACGTCAGCACTGTGGGTGGCCTTGCCTTTGATAAAGGCGGTCAGCGCTTGGCCGTAACTTACTATGGCGGGGCGACGGTTTGGGGTCGGAAAGACCAAGGCTGGACGCCATCAAAGTTATTTTGGAAAGGGTTTCATGGCGACACCTGCTTTAGCCCTGATGGCAAGTATTTGGTCACAAGCATGCAAGAAAACGCATTGCACGCGTGGCGTCTGCGGGACAATGGGGATTTTGCGATGTCCGGATACCCCGCAAAAATCAAAAGCCTAACTTGGGTGGGTGACATCCCGCACTTGGTCACATCCGGGGCTGACGAAGCGATCGCTTGGCCATTCGATGGGAAAAACGGGCCTTTAGGGCGTGAACCTGTGCGCGTGGCTTACAATGACGACAACTTAGTGACCTGCGTGCAATCACTTCCTCAGAAGGAAGCGGTGTTTGTGGGGTTTAGCGATGGCACTGTCCAACTGGCTGAACTTGATGAGACAAAAGGGATAGTTCTTCTCTCGAGCGCAACAGGCGCGGACGTGATTTCAATCGTGGTTTCAACGTCGCTGTCCCATCTGATGATCGGTGACGCAAAAGGCAACGTGTTATGGGCACCACTAAAGAAAAGTCCTGCGCATTGGTGAGGGGCTCATTAAAATCGCCGTTTGGTATGGGCGGATCGATGAAGGTATCGAGTAGAAAACCGAAAATCGGTGTGTGTGGATGGTTTCATCCTGCTTGACGGGATTGGATTTGGCACCCGAAAGGACTTAAGTTGACATCGTCCTTGTTAGGGTTTCCTTGCGCCATAAGTTTCACCAGATTGGGCGGTGTGATCTCAGCGAAATTAGGTAAGATTTATGAACGCCTCCGGCGGGTCATGGCAAGACTGAAAAGGCCTGTGATTAAGAGCAACCCTCCGGCGGGTAGAGGAACTGCAGCTACACCCAGAGGAGTGTGTTCTACCGAGTTTGCTTGTGTGTACGATGTCCTAAGTAGAACTGTCGCGGATGGACCTAGGGTCAATCCAAAAACATACCGGTGCTGACCTTCGAACGATGCCAGTGTTGTTCCACCCGAACCGCTTGCCGAGGCTGCTGCATTGAAAATCAGATCCGTAGCGCCGCCCGAAAAGGTTTGAAGGCCATGGCTAACAAAGCTTCCAGGATCACTGTCTTCAATCATCGTCAGGTAAGGCGCCACTGGGAAATAGTTGATCTCCACGCCGTCATTCCCAACGAAATCCAATTCGAACCCAGCTGCAACGCGCGCTAAGCCATCGTTTCCTGTGTATTCAGCTCTGAGCATCGCGTCGAACTGACCTGCAATATTGAACGAAATCAATTGATCCGTTGTGTTGGTGAAACGATAATCACGAGAGCTTCTGACAAAGGATGAAGCCGCGGAGGCAATCGTTTCGTCCAAAAGGATCGAACTGGCTGATCCCTCCTGTGCGACGCTGCGGCGTGTGATATCAAACACGTCGTCTCTTGGATCATCTTCTGTCGTGACCTCAATAGCGTATCCGCCAGCCGCCCCTTCAAATCCTCCCGGCAACTGGGTGGCATTGTTACGTTGAGACACAAAAGGGAGCGGCGGATCTAAGAATGGGTTGCCGACTTGAACAAAATTCGTTTGTGACGGATCTCCTGTTGGATCATCAACAGAACTCGTCGCCTCGGCATCGAATTCAAAAGAATTGCCGGGATTGCTGGTTCCAATTCCCGCAGGAATATTACCGCTGTTGATGACAAAGCTGTGGGACATCTCAAGTTCGCTAAAGGCGCCTATGGGTGCGGCATGTGCCATATTGGTCGCAAAAAATGCCAGAAGGGCTGCTACATTCAAAGTTCTGTTCATATCATTCTCCAAATATTTCCGGGGTCGCAGCATCGGTGAATTTTCTGTGGGCAGCGCAGGACGCGTCGATCAAACAAACAGAACAGAACGGGACAAACTGAATGCGCGTTAAAGGCGAAGATATGTCCGATCCAACGTTTCATTCATTGACGCGTCGCGATGATTGCCCTTAGTCCGCAACGCCCCACAAAGGCGACCCAATCAGACTAAGATGAAATCATCAAAAGCCAACGCGACGGCGTCTTCTTCAATGACCATTCCGCCTGCTTGAACCGCTGGTAACAGTAAGCCGCGCAAGGGGGCTGGCCCTTCGGTTTCTATGGCAAGATCGAACACGTCGGCTTGATCCATGTCACTTTTAACGAAGATCAATTCATCATCGTCATTCTGCGTTGATTGGCTAGGAGGTTTGCGTGGAGGTCTAATCTCCAAAGACTGAAAGTTGGGTTTTTCGGCGCCATCGTCACCGGTCGTTAAGCCAAGTGAAACGCGCGAATAGCTCACTTCAATTGGCGTGTAGGCAATGGTGAAATCTTCCGACGGTAGTGCGTCAGCAGCGCTTGATCCCGACGTGTTATAAGACGAAATGTAGACGTTTTTTTAATTGATAACGCATTTTGCAATCTCCGATATCCTAGTCTCTCAAATTACGTCAATTCGTAACATGACAAGCGGGCTCGCGCATGCGTGCCGATACTCAATTTTGGAGATTGGCTTACCTATTTTTCGGGCAAAATCCACGGTTCGCTTTGCGTACGCAAAACCACTTCAAGCCTGTTATTACAGCTAAGTTTTGAGAGAATAGAGGAGACATGATTTTCGATTGTTCGACGTGACCGTGACAGTTCACTGGCGATCAACGCGTTGCTTTTGCCATCAGCTAACATGGCAAGAACGGCTTGTTCTTTGCCGGTCAATTCATACGGATGCGCCTTAGCAGCCCGGTAAAGTCCGCGAGAATGTGCTGTCAAAGAAGGCATTTCAAACCGTTTTCGTATGGATTGGCGTGCGGCTGTGGCCCCATAGGTCGCAAATATTTTGTCCGCACACTCAACAGTCCCTTGTGCCACGCGAACCCATCCAGAGAGGTAATTGGCCCCTTGTGCTTCGAATAGCATTGCGGCGGCATCATATTCACCGGAAAGAAAGAGCGCATAAGGTTCTGGAACAGACATTTGCCGGCTGGCTGCACCGACCAGATGCGCCCAGAATTGGTAGTCGCCACGCTTGCCTGCGCTAAAGACAGCTGCATCCATTCCAGACAAGGTATGAAGTGCACCGCGTGCGAGGGAAGGGTCGTTTTGCAATACGGCGTGTTCGACCTTAGCCACCAACATAGTCACCAGATATTGCGGTTCACCGATCTGTTTTGCATGTTCAGTGGCTTCGTCCAATTCGGCCACAGCATCGGCGGACCCCAATCGCAGTTTAGCGCGTGAAAGAATGATCCGCGCGGGTAGTTGCATCAACAAAGTTTGGTTTGGCTGTTTCAAAACCGATTGCGCAATTTGAACGGAGTCTTCGTAGCGATTTTGCTCGAACCTCAATTGTGCCTTTCGTCCGATCAGGTAGTAGGTCCAAGCATCCAGATCATTTGCCGTGTCGAACGCGATACCTTCCTCAAGCAATGCCTCAGCGCGGTCCAGTTCCCGCATCTCGATTAAGCATTCGGACAGATTGGTATAAACTCGTGCCGCTTGTTCGTGCAGGGCGTAGTCATGGGCGATGCTCAAGCTTTGGCGTAGATACAATTCTCCTTCAGAATCCCCCCTGAATAGTTTGGCAGACCCCGTCGTGTTCAAAGCATGAGCTTGTGTCTCAAAATCGGAAAACTGTTGGGCAATTGTCAGAGCGCGGGCCGCCCATTTGACAGCTTTTTTCATACGATCTTGCAGCATGTAAAATTGCGCTCGCAGCGCGAAGGCTTTGCCGGTTTCGGCTGTAACAGCTTCCCCTTCGAGAATATCGATGGCCTGAAGAACGTAGGCTTCCGCTTTTTGAGCTTCTCCGCGATACCAATACAAACGTGACAACCAACGCAGGTTTTCGCCAACACGATCAGGACGTGCCAGCTTGGTCCACAGTTCGATCGCACGTTTTCTTGCCGCAATGACAGCGTCATCGATGCCCAAAGACAGCCCAGCTTCATAGGCCCACTTTTCAGTAATTTCTGCGGCGACCTGAGGGGGCGCGATGTCGATGCAGGCAAGGGCTGTTCCCAAAAACATGGCAGCCTCACGGTGCGCACCAAGTGCTGCGGCACGATCAGCCGCGAGCGGGGCATTTGCTAGGATGGCTTTGAAATCTTGCGCCCCTTCGGCATGAAAAACAACCATATCCAACTGCCGTGCTCGTTCGGGTTGCGCCAAATGAGCCGCCAAAAATAAAGTATGACTTTCGCGTTTGCGCACGGGTCCCATCCGGGTGCAAACGGCGAGCCGGGTCAGTTCATGTCGGAATTTTAAAGCCTGTCCCTTAGACGCGGAAACGGGAACCATAATGTTCTCGGCGACTGCTTCATCGCACAGCGCGCCAAAATTGTTTACGTGAAGCAGGCTCAAAATGGGCGGTGTAAGCTCTCCCGGAGCGCAACTGATCAGTTCAAGGAACTGTTGCAAAGCAGGGGAAAGCGTTGAAATCCGCGCGTTGATGACATCGGCGATAGAATGCGGCAACGCGTCAGGTCCGCTATCTGAATTCAGAATCTCGGCGACAAAATACGGATGCCCCCCGGTGATACGGTGCAGTTTTTCCGGGCGGTATTTTCCGTCCGGGTCAAGCAAGCCCACGGCGTCCACAGACAGGGCAGGTAAATCAATATTGGTTTTGCGGGCCGCCGGGATGGTCGCCAATGCGTGATGCAAAGGATGTGAAGGTTCAATTTCGTCGTCACGGTAACTGCCAATCAAGAGAACCGGTAGCTGAGACAATCGCCGACCAACGTAAATCAGCCAGTCCAGCGATCTCTGATCCGCCCAATGAAGATCTTCTAAAACGAGAACAAGTGGTGCTTTAGCCTTCTGAGCTTGTGCTACGAAGCCCTCAAAATAATCAAACTCGCCCATTTGTTTTGTCGTGCGGCTGTTCACTTCTGCCACAAGATCGCGAACTGGGCCGAGCGGGCGTGGCGTATTCAATGGGTCACACCAAGCGATGACTGTCTGATGTTGGTCGGCAGCCCTTGAAAGAAAATGCTCAATAAAAGTCGATTTCCCAATACCGGCTTCGCCACGTACCAGAACAAGCTGCCCGCCGCCCCGTGATATTGAGCGCAAAGCTTTGGCAAGAACATCCAATTCTGCATCGCGTTCGACGATCATCAATACAACCTCATAGAACGGCAAAACGATTGCACGTCCCAAACAGTATTCCCAAGGCATGCACGTTTTGCAAGAAATGAGCGCGCACAACGGATTTCGGTGTCTCAAAATATCGCTGGTTTGATACGATTGACCGATGCAGGACGTCGTTTTACCCTTTATAATTGGCCAATTGTTGAGCATTTTCTGTAGGTCTCAACCTCTTTAACATCGGCTAGTGATTGGGTGGATGCCAACAAAATCGAGTGGCCTGAAGATCTTTAATCACCGTTCCAACTGTTCCATGACACATCTGATATCGAGCTAATTGCTGATCTGTTTGACGCTTCCTTAGGGTTCTTCGTAAGCGCGGTTTAGGTTTACGGTTTTCCAAAGTGCCGATTGCCGATGAGCGTGACTAGGATGGCCACAAGTGTGCGAACGGGCTAAGATAGGGCATGGAGTTTGTTCGTCACATCTTGCGCTTGTGCGTTGCCATGCTGGTATTAATATTTGTCACGAACACGGCTTTAGCTGTGTCGAGTGTAGCATCCGGCATCAATTATTCCCAAGTTGAGACCTCACATGTTGCGCCAAGCTATGACGTTGGCTTTGCGCACGCGCACCGCCGTTGGCAGGGGCAAATGTTTCGGTCACAGGTGGTGTTGCAATCAAGCAAGGCGAAGAGTTCGTTTTGCAAGGGCAAGAAACGGGTGCGGCGCTCTTTGGTTTTGACGCGGATCATAATGCTACAAATAGGGGACTTGAGATACCTGACATTTCAGTGTCTCAAATACGACGTAATCAAATTGCGGGGGATAGAGCTTCTGATGAAATTGCTTTGCGGTTCCCCAACTCGCAACGCGAAGTTACGATGCAAACATCGGATGGGCCGCGCCGAGTTGATGTTTTGACCACTGACCGTAGTGCTATAGAATCTAAGGTTGGACGCACATCTGCGGACGCCAGTACTATGCGACAAGTGAATAAAGATCGTGAATTGTTAGAGAATGGCAGCGTGACGTCAGTTTCTTGGGAGTTTAGGCGGAGTGCGCAGACTGGAAGGGTTGGGCCAACGCCAAGATTGCAAGCTGAATTGGAAGCGGCTGGTATTGAAATTAGGATCGTAGACTGATGAGTGAATATGATGTTTTCCAACCAAAACTAGCTAAGCCGTGCCATCTAGCAGAACGGAAGGAAGCAAAGGTGGCATATGAATGGTATGTCGATTCAGTTTCTGAACGCATCGAAATATTAAAAGATTTTGTTGCAAAATGCGATTACCCAATACTGGAGGGAAGAGATCTTCTTCCGGTGTTGAATGATTTTTTCTTCGGTGTATGCGCTGAAATCAAAGGACAGGAAAAGCCAGGGCCTTTGGAATTTTCGTTGGCTAGCGATATCAATATGTATATCGGCAACCTTTTGATGCAGAAATTTGATAACCTACATTGGGCTTTCCATACTTTTGGAAAGTCGGACATCAATTATCAGAGTCCTGTAATTATGGGGTTCTCCAAGGTCAAAAATAAAAAATATTCGAGAGAATTTTTTGGGCCAATTGGAGGTTACGCTATCAGAATTGTCCAAGGTAAGCCGAAAGAAGATGACCTTTTTTTAAAGCTGTATGATTCTTGCGTAAAGTTTGCTTAATCACCGTTCCAAATCTTCGACAACACACCCGATATCGATCTGGACGGAAACCTGTTCGACAATGGCTTCTAATTCTTCGTAAGCGTGGTTGAGGTTTACAGCGTATGGCTTGCCAAAGTGCGGATTGCCCAAGAACGTGGCCAATATCGTCTTTGTGACGTTGAGCAGCGTTTGCAGGACATGGCGCGATGGTTTGCGATTGCGGGCGATCATGAATGGCGCTGGCGATCTTGTGGCCGTGAGCAACGCGGGTTGGCACTGCCTTGTCATCGACGCCACACCCGTCTGCATGATTGAACAGATGACCAATGCGGATGACGCTGCGATCTTCGGTTGGGCCTTTGACGGGGTCCCGATTTATGGCGATGCAAACCCTGACGGGTATGGGATCGCTGAGGGGGCGTTGGACGTGTGCAATGGTCAATTCGACGACACATTTGGGTATCGCCATCACACATCTCCCCTGCGCCCTACGTCGTGCAATGTCCGATGGGCGAAGTGCCCGATTTCGATGCATTGCAACGCGCCCGCCCGCTTTCAAACATAAGGGGTGGTGGCGCAGTACCGGGACGCCCGCCGCGTGGCGGTGGCGATGATCTTGTGTTCAGACAAAACGACGCTGGTTCGCGCAGGATGGATCACACCCATAAGGGGGGTGTTCCAATGAAAGATGGATCAAACGCGGTTTACGAGCGGATGCGTCCAACGCGTTATTCTGTTGTGCGTTCAAGTGCTGGGCGACGGAAGAAATGCTGGAATTTCCCTCCATATGGTTTGGTGGAACAAAGGACGTGCAAAACCAAGAAGTAGTACGCGTTTCGAAGGGCTAGCCCTTCGAAACGACTTTGGTCACAGCGACTGTGCGGTGAACCATGGCCCGTTTATCCGCAGTGAAGTCGGCGCTCATTGCTTTTTCTGCCCAAATCCACCTCCGCCGGGGGTTTTCATGATGAATGTGTCACCGGGGGAAAGCTCAACCTGATCGTTGCCTTGAAGTGGTTCGATGACGCCGTTTGCGCGCTGAACGGAGTTTTCGCCTGTTGCGCCGGATGAACCCGAAGCCGCACCGTGAGGAGGCACGTCGCGATGCGAGCTTAATGTCGTCACAGTCATCGCTTCGTTGAAAGTAATGCGGCGGATGATGCCATTTCCCCCGACAAATTGCCCAAGACCACCGGACCCTTGCCGGATGGTGAACTCGTCTACCCGAACAGGGAAGCGGGTCTCTAGGACCTCAGGATCAGTCATGCGTGTGTTCGTCATGTGGCTGTGTACCGCGCTGGTTCCATGGAAGCCGTCGCCCGCCCCTGTGCCACCGCAAATTGTCTCGTAGTTTTGATGGGTTTCGTTGCCATAAACGAAGTTGTTCATCGTCCCCTGACTGCCCGCGATGACGCCAAGAGCACCGTAAAGTGTGTCTGCGATGGATTGGCTGACCTCGGTGTTGCCCGAAATGACTGCAGCCGGTGACCTTGGATTGATCATCGATCCTTCGGGCACAATCAGTTCAAGCGGCTTGAGACAACCTTCGTTCATCGGGATATCGCGGCCAACAAGCGTTCGGAAAACATAAAGCACGACCGCGCGGCAAATCGCGAGCGGCGCGTTGTAGTTGAAGGGGCTTTGGGCAGAGGTTCCAGTGAAATCAATCGTTGCAGACCGGTTCGCCTTGTCAACGCGGATGGCCACTTCGATCTTTGCTCCGCTATCCATTGGATAGCTGAAGGTACCGTCGGTGAGAACATCCAATACGCGCCGCACACTTTCCTCGGCATTGTCTTGAACGTGCCCCATGTAGGCGTGAACCGAGGCGATCCCAAACTGCCTAGTGATCTTGTGAAGCTCAGAAACACCCGTAGTGTTGGCCGCGATTTGTGCCGTCAAGTCGGCCATGTTCTGATCAATGTTTCGACATGGATAGGTGCCCGATGCCAGCAATGCGCGCGTTTCCACTTCGCGCAGTTGGCCTTGATCGACGAGAAGAAAATTGTCGATCACGACGCCTTCTTCCTTAATCGTGCGACTGTCGGGTGGGGCTGATCCGGGGGTCTTGCCACCGATATCTGCATGATGACCGCGCGAGGCAACCGTATAGAGGATGTTGTCGCCATCGGCATCGAAAACCGGGGTAATCACAGTCACGTCTGGCAAATGGGTGCCGCCATTGAATGGGTTGTTCATCATGAACACATCGCCGGGACGAATTTTGCCTGCATTCGTGGCGAGGATGGTGCGCACGCTCTCGGACATCGATCCCAGGTGGACTGGCACATGGGGTGCATTGGCTACAAGATCGCCATGTTGATCAAAAATTGCACAGGAGAAATCCAACCGTTCCTTGATGTTGACCGAATAGGCTGTGTTGGCGAGCGTCGCCCCCATTTGTTCTGCAATGGACATGAAAAGATTGTTGAACACCTCCAACATGACTGGACTTACCTCGGTGCCGATCGCTTGCGCCCGTTGGATCGGCACCGTCCGCTCTAGGATCAAATTGCCAGCCTTGGCACAGGTCGCGCGCCAACCCGGTTCGACGACATTGGTGCCAGTCGGCTCTGTCAGGATTGCCGGGCCGTTGATCGATTGCCCAATCGCAAGGCTGGCGCGATCCACCAGAGGAACTTCCCGCCACTTTCCTTCAAAACACACAAGAACAGATGTTTTGTTGGTGGTCATATCTTGCGGATCAGGCAAGCTGACTTGCTCGCCGGTTTTGCCAATGGCCTCGACAACCAGCACGTCAATGATCAGATCGCTTGTGTCTGGTGCAAATCCGAACCGGTCCTGGTGTGCGTTAACGAATGCGTCCTTCATATCGGCCGCAGTGCCGAATGCGATTTCCAAACTCTGCTGGGCACTTCGTGGTCGGATTTGAACGCGTTGCGAGACAACGATTTCATCGGCATCAATGCCTTGGTCTTTGACTTCACCCCGCGCAATTGGGGCCAATTCGTTCAAAGCTTCGACTGCGCTTGTGTCATCAAGGGGTCTTTCAAATTGCTGCTCGCGCATCGCGCGCACATCAGCCAATCCCATGCCAAACGCGGACAAGACGCCGGCAAACGGGTGGATAAAGATGCTTTCCATACCCAAGGCATCCGCTACGAGGCAGGCGTGTTGACCACCAGCGCCGCCAAAGCAGTTCATCGTGTATTGTGTCACATCGTATCCGCGCTGAACGCTGATTTTCTTGATCGCATTCGCCATGTTCTCAACGGCGATGCGCAAGAAGCCCTCGGCAATGTCTTCAGGCGTCTTACCATCGCCGATCTCTGCCGCGAGGTCGTTGAACTTCGCCCGCACCGCATCAATGTCTAACGCTTGATCACCATTTGGCCCAAAGACATCTGGGAAGTGATCTGGGTTTAGTTTTCCCAAAAGGACGTTGCAATCGGTCACGGTCAAAGGCCCGCCGCGCCGGTAAGCGGCGGGGCCGGGGGTTGCGCCCGCACTTTCAGGGCCGACCTGCATGCGGCCATCGCGATATGACAGAATTGAACCACCACCCGCCGCAACCGTATGAATGGACATCATCGGCGCGCGCATCCGCACGCCCGCCACCTCAGTCTCAAACGAGCGTTCAAATTCACCGGCGTAGTGGCAGACGTCAGTTGATGTGCCACCCATGTCAAAACCAATCAGCTTTTCAAAGCCAAGCTCTTGGGCAGAGCGCACCATACCAACAACGCCGCCAGCAGGGCCGGACAGAATTGCATCACGCCCGTGAAACAGGCGCGCATCAGTCAAACCGCCGTTGGATTGCATAAACATAAGCCGCTCACAGCCACCAGAATGCGCGCCCAAGGCATTTGCAACTTGATCCACGTAACGACGAAGGATCGGGGACAGGTATGCATCCACCACGGCGGTATCGCCGCGACCGACCAGCTTGATCAACGGGCTGACTTCGTGGCTAAGCGAGATTTGCGTGAAACCAGATTGCTGCGCCATATCGCCCAGCTGTTTTTCGTGATCTGAAAAGCGGTAACTGTGCATCAAGGCGATGGCGATTGAGCGATAGCCTTTTCCGTATGCTCGGGATAGTGCTGCTCTGGCTGCGGTCGTATCGAGGGCCAAGAGGACTTTGCCTTCTGCATCAAGACGTTCATCCACCTCAACCACCTCTTCGTAAAGAAGTTCGGGCAGCTCAATGTTCAGATCAAACAGCTTTGGCCGGTTTTGGTAGCCGATCCGCAGCAAGTCCTTCATGCCTTTGGTAATGAACAGAACGGTTCTTTCGCCTTTGCGTTCCAGCAGTGCATTCGTTGCGACGGTTGTGCCCATCTTCACGGCTTCGATCAGACCCGCTGGCATATCAGTGCCGGGCTGCAGGTCGAGAATGTCACGAATGCCGTGTACGGCTGCGTCCTTGTAAACCTCCGGGTTCTCCGAAAGCAGCTTACTAGTGCGCAGATCACCCTTAGGAGATTTCGCAACGATGTCGGTGAATGTACCACCACGATCTACCCAGAATTGCCACATCAGACAGTTCTCCTTTGTTTGCAGCCAATGGGCCGCATTATTTTTGTTGAAAATTAGTTGCTTAGGTTATTTGAGCGCGTTCGGTAGCCAGAGTGCTATGTTGGGGAAAGTGATCAGTGCAAATGCCATAACGAGCATCACAATCACATAAGGCAACGCGCCAAGCATCACTTCGTTGAGGTTGCCTGACTTGCGCGCGCCTTGCACGACATAGAGGTTCAAACCAACCGGCGGTGTGATCAGCGCCATTTCGATCAGGACGATCATTAAGATACCAAACCAAACCACATCATACCCTTGGGCCAGCACCATAGGAACGATGATTGGAATTGTGACGACCATCAAGGACAGCGTTTCTATAAAGAACCCCAGGACAATGTAGAGCGCGACGACAACCATGATGAAGCCAAAGGGGCCAAGACCAAGCCCCTCCATGAACGCCGTGAGTTCGCGCCCCAAACCGGCCGAAGACAAAGTGAAGTTCAAGAAGGAGGCACCGATGATGATAAGCATGATCATCGAAGTGACCTTCATCGTACCAAGAAGACTGTCCCGCATCATCTTCCAATTTACCCCGCCAAAGGCCAACGCGATGACCAGCGCGCCCGCAACACCCACGGCGGCGGCTTCAGTTGGCGTGGCCCATCCACGATAGATGGAGCCAACGATCAACCCAAACAGGAGAAGAATTGGCACCAAATCCACCAAGGCGCGCATCATTTGATTGAAAGGGAACACACGGCGGTTCCCCCCCAAGTCTGGACGGATCGTGCAGATGATGGCCGTCACCATCAGGAACGCCAACGCCAATCCAAGACCCGGAACAAGGCCTGCTAGAAAAAGTTGCGGGATCGAGGATTGCGTCAAAAAGCCATAGACGATCAGATTGATCGAAGGTGGGATCATTATGCCAAGTGTACCGCCAGCTGCAATAGCCCCTGAGAACAACTTGGGATCATATCCGAGCTTCTCGGCTTGTGGCATCGCGACTGTGGCAACCGTCGCGGCTGTGGCGACAGACGATCCTGACGTAGCTGAGAACATCGTTGCCGTTGCGACATTCGCGTGGACCAAACCGCCCGGCATCCAGCTGACCCACCGGTCAAGGGCCGCATACGTGCGAGTTGCCACACCAGAGCGGACTAGGATTTCGCCCAGTAGAACAAAAAATGGGATCGCAATGAGTGTCGCTGAGCTGGATGATGACCAAACCATGTTGCCCAAAGCGCGGCTCAGAGGGAAGTTTGAGAAGAATTGATCCACACCAAACCCAAGTAGAAAAAGCACGATGCCGACAGGAATAGAAACTGCCAGCAACGCCAACAGCCCTGCGGAAACATAGGTAATCATAGCAGGCTGTCCTGTTCTGCGAATGCCCCAATGAACGGTTCAGTCTCAGTCGCGCGGCCGCGTAAGAACAAACCGATAGCGGCGATGGTGATCAAACAAGACATCAAGGCGAACCAAACCCATCCTGCAAACCATGGAATCTGCACCCATGCGAGCGGCGTCGCGAGCGGCGTGTTTGCGCGGCTGCCATTCTCGATGGCGCGTTCAACAACAGGCCAGCATCTGAAAGCGATGGTGAGCACCACACCGGACATAACGATCATCGAGAAAATATCAAAAAGTGCGCGAGCCATATTACCAGTCCGCGACCGGATTAGATCGATGCGGATATGCCCCAACTCTAAAAGAGTATAGGCCATACCCCATGAACTGACCAAAGCCATCGCATAGCCGGCCAATTCTTCAGATCCACCGAATGAGGCATGGAACTGACGCAGAACAATGTCGGCAACCACAAAGGCCGCCATTCCCAGAAGACCTATCCCAACAATCAGCGCGATTGTGCGGTTGAGCTTCCGAAGCGTGTTGATCAACGCCAGTTCCATTTATTACTTCCTTCAGTCGTCTTGTCGTTTACTTGATCGTCACGCCAACCACTTGACCAACGGACTTGTTCCAACGTGAAGCCCAATCGCCACCGGCACGCTCTGCCCAGTCGGGAAGAACTTCGCCGATCAAGATGTCACGGGCGTTATCGAAATCAGCATCGGAAATTTCGACCAAGCTCATGCTGCGCGCGTCTCCTGACGGGCAGTCGCCATTGCCTGTCAAACAAGCGATATCATTAACCAAAGCATCTTGTGCGCTGGCCCAAGCTGGTTCTTCGAAACCAGAAGAGATTTGCTCTTTGATCAGACCTTGATCATCGGCGCTCAATCCATCCCACTTGTCAGCATTCATTGCTGTGACGACATGATCCCAACCACCAAGCGGAATTGGCAGCAAATGAGTGGAGACTTCCCACCACCCGGCTGAGTAGCCAGAGCCAGCTCCTGTCACAGCACAATCAACAACACCGTTTTGCAACGCGCCGGGCACCTCTGAGAAGGATACATTAACGCCTTCCGCACCAAGAGATTCCAGAAACAGGGCCGTCATCCGGCCAGAGGCACGAACCTTCAAACCTTGAAGGTCAGAAAAGTTGTTGATTTCTGCATTACAGAACACGACTTGTGGCGGGTAAGGCACAATCGCCAAAACTTCTGCATTGAAACGTGCGCGATAGATATCGGAAACCATTGGGCGGGCCGCATCAACCATGGCGCGCGCTTCATCAGCGGTAAGGGCCAGAAGCGGCACGTCGAGACCTTCGAGTTCAGGCGCATCACCAACGGCATAGTCGGCAACTGTCATGGCCACGTCATACACACCTTGGCCAAGAAGCGGGTAAATCTCGGAAAGACCGAGGCCCATCTGGTTATGCGTTGTCAATTCAACATTGAAATCCCCTGCGGCCGGCAGTGTTTGAGACCAAAATGGCGCCTCATATGAATTGTGCAAAGGCAGGCTTGACCAGCTTCCGACGACCGAGAGGTTTTCGGCCATCGCTGGGGCGGCAAGTGCTGTGGTTGCGACGAGCATTGTCATCATACGTTTCATTACTTCACTCCTAGTTGGTTTTCTTTTGGTAAATTGTCGTCTCAGCATCTTCTGCAACGTGCGTGATGAGCATATGACCGGGCGCGTGCGTGATGCAGATTGGCAGTTGCGCCGCCCGAAGAACGTTTTGCGGTGTCACGCCGCAGGCCCAAAAGACTGGGATTTCGCCAACTTGGACGTCAACCGGGTCTCCGTAGTCAGGTTTGCTAAGATCAGAAATGCCGATGGATAACGGATTCCCAACGGCAATCGGCGCACCATGCGCTTGCGGGTAACGCGCGCTGATGGATGTGGCTTCTTCGATTTGGTCTTCACGTAAAGGCCGCATTGTTACGACCATCTGACCCGAAAACGGCCCCGCTGGTTCGAGGTTGATATTTGTTCGGAACATTGGGACGTTTCGACCCATTTCGATGTGTCGAACGGGAATGCCTGCGCGAAGCAGCGCGTTTTCAAAAGTAAAAGAGCATCCCAATGCGACTGTTACGAGATCGTCGGACCATAGGTCCGAGATGTCGGTTACTTCCTCTGCGAACTCGCCGTTTCGAAACACGCGGTATCGTGGAACGTCCGAGCGAATATCAATGTCACGCCCAAGGGTGGGCAACATCGGATCGCCTGTGTCGCTCACTCCGACGAGAGGGCAGGGTTTGGGGTTTCTGAGGCAAAATCGAAGAAAGTCCAACGCGTAGACTTCAGGGAGAATGGCAAGGTTGCATTGCAGCTTTCCGGGAGCGAGCCCTGCAGTGTGGGCATCGTGTTGACCAGCCCGAATACGCTGTCGGATATCTTCGCTCGAAAGGAGCGAAAGGTCACTTTCTGATAGCTGTTTTATTGTCATGATGCCCCCAAGATCCTGTTAAAGGACATTCACACGGGGCATTCATTCATTCAAATTATCATTTTTTATAAGGAGTGATAGATATTTTGAAACTATTTGGGATGTGCACCATGCCATTCTGTTGCGACGTCACGGGCGATTTCTGCACTGTTTTCAACTAGAAAGCTTCTGGGCTCTGCAAGGTAGGACGCGGTGAACTCTAATGGGGGCGGCACGAACCCTGGGCTGAACTCCACCACTTCATTCGCTTCAAGATGTGGCGCGGCAAGAACGCGAGGGTAAGGACCGACCGCGATTCCCGCCGAAATCATCTTGAGGCTTGCAGACAGCGAAGCCGACGAAAACACCCGTGACTTGGGGCCCACGCGGCGGGCCAATTCAGAGGTCAGTTCGCGGTAAGGACGAGTTTGGCTGGAATAGGAAATGATCGGAACTTTGGAAAGGTCGATATCCCCCAGTTCGCTTGACTTGTACCAATGCAAATCGAACTCTGGCAGCGTGACATTTTTGACCGAATACTCTGATATTGGTCCCATCAAAAATGCTAGATCGAGACGGCGTTCAAGGATCGAAGCCCTCAAATTTAGAGAGATATCGACCGTAAGATCCACATTCACCCTCGGAAACTGGGTGCTAAAAGCTTGTATGAACGATGGCAGCCAAGCCTGTGCGATGGTCTCCGAAGCGCCAAGACGAAACAGACCTTCGGTCTCAGCTGGATTTGCGACCCGCTGTTTGATTTCTTCCTCAACGAAGAGGAGTTGTTCGGCATATCCTAAAAGCTGCTGGCCCTTTTTAGTAAGTACAAGATTGCCTGACCCTCTTTCAAAGAGCTTCGCTTCCAATTCAGTCTCTAGATTGGATATGCGTGTGGACACTGCGGGTTGAGATAAATGTAGACGGTCAGAGGCTTTTCGAAAGCCGCCCAACCGAGCAACCCAAAGGAATGTGCGGAGTTGTTCGAAGGTCATATGCATTCAAAACACTTATTGATGTGGGGTGCAAATGATAGGTTTCTTTGCGGGCACTGCTTGGCCATCAATCGCTGCCACCACACGCCACGCAATAAGAGAATTTTCTGATTTGAGGACGAATGCAACCATGCGGGCTGTTCGCCTTGCTTGGAGTGAGGGGAGGGGGGATCGCGCTGGCCAGCGACAACCATGCACACCAAAGGGCGTGTAGGTTGGCAATGTACAGCTTGGGTTCGAACGCGGCGGCGCAGCTTTCCTAAACGTGTCATTCGTTCATCGTGCGGCACTCTTATTGCCCAAAACGTAGCAATACTAAAACCCATCCTTCGGGTCTGAAAGTTTCTACGTCCGCATCCTGAGCGTAGACGTGTCTTACTTCTCGAACTCCTTACGAGCCGATAATACTGCGTTGATGAGGTCTTCTGGGACCTCTCCCATACCCATCTTGGAAAACGGCATGTCAGCTTGGATTTTTGCGGCCTCCATCGCGGCTTTGTAAGATTGTAAATATTCCCGACACTCGCGACAGAGTTTCAGGTGCAAATCAAAAGTCATGCGTTGGCGCTTTGATAGAGTCCCTTCGAGATAATCGACAATAAAGGCCTCAAATTGTACGCAATCAATCATGAATGGCAGTCGAAACATAATTGCTGCGATTGGTCGGGTTCTTTTCCGGGATTGAGATTTTATCATAGCATTTGCTCTTTGACGTGGAGTTCAAGAAGTGTCTTCAGGGCTGCACGGGCGCGATGTAATCTTACTTTGACGTTCGCCTCACTCAACTCCAATGCCTCGCTGGTCTCGGCCGTGCTGAAACCTTCGATGTCGCGGAGACATAAAACGATACGATATTTGTTGGGTAAAGTCATTATGGCATCTCTGACGTGGTCATTGGTTTGACGGCGAGACAGCAAAACTTCCGGCGTGATAGTTGTATTGTCCTCTAGTTCGACCCGACATCCGCTGTCATCAAAAACTGGCTGCAAATCGTCTATCGAACGCTCGTTCCGTCGTTTGATTCCGCGTAAAATCATCAATGCCTCGTTCACCACGACACGGTGCATCCATGTCTGCAAGGCTGAGCGACCTTCAAATGTATGAAGTTTGGACCAAATTTTTGTAAATGCGGCTTGGACGGCATCCTCTGCGTGGGCTCTATCTTTTAAGATGCGAACTGCAGCCCCAAGCATCCAGTCAGAATGTTCGCGGACAAGCCTAGAGACCTCATCAGACGTCAAAGTTACCTCAGCAGCGTCCAAAGAACCCTCAATTTTGCGATCGTCATCTTCAAAAACCATACCGCATTGTCTCCTACCGATGGCCGAGGCAACAGGACTAAAAAGACCTTTTTCATTTTTTTTGTAACGTTCTCCCTTTCTTGAGCATCTGAACCAGTGAAGGCAAATGGGCGAGCAGCAGATGAGCAAATATGAAACCGATCTTGGCGCATGTGATCACCGTTGTCGGCGCACCCTCATCCGGCTCCCGTGTCACGATAATGGCTTGTGAGTAAGGGCTCTGACCTCAAGGGAATTCGGTATCCGAAATCAGTGACTTAACCTTATTTCGGTGGGGGCGGTCATCAAAAAGGTGCTTTGCGCAAGAATGTGTCGTCGCTGCTTGAGCCGAACTTGATCCTTAGAACAACCAATAACGGATGATGAAAGAACACTCCAAATGACAGATAAACGATTGATATTGATCACAGGACAGGTCGGGCTTGCTGCTGCGATCTTGGTTGGGATCGGTGAGTTCCTACTGCATTACGACAGCTTGGCGCGGTACACAGACACGTTTGCCTTTTTCGAAGGCGTTACCCGTGAACGTGCAACGATAGGGCATTTCTTTGGGGTTTTGGGGGCGCCGCTTTATGTTGTTGGGGCATTTCATATCTATCTGATGTTACGTCCAGCCAATGAGGTTGCAGCACGTTTTGCCGGTCTTGTGATGGCATATGCCTGTGTTGTCGGTGCCGTTTGGATCGGTTCACGTGCAAGTGCCGTTGAGTTGGTGGCTGCAGGCGGGATTGAAGAGCAGCTCGCCTTATACGAACTGCGCTACGAGAGCTTGCTACAAGTCGTTCGTCTAGGTGTTCTCGTATTGTCGGTGGTCTTTATTTGGCTGTGCGTGACGGGCCGATCTCACTACCCCCGTGCAATGGCCATTCTAAACCCGATTTTCTTGATCATCGTGTCATTCATCATCTTCTTCACCATTCCTGCCATCGGAAAATACATGATGCCGATCGCTTTGAACGTGGCTTATTTTGTCATGTTCTTGGTATCGCTTCGTGTCGCTTCAAAATTGAAACTGGAGGGCTAACACATGCTCAAAAAACTAAAGTACGTTCCCATGGTTATGGTGCCACTTGTTGGGACAATGGCCATCGTGATGGCAGCATACACTCTGAACGATCGCCGCGTTGATTATGATGTTGATCTTGGCGATACGATCATTCCCGAATTTGACCACGTTGAAGTCCCCTTTGCGCAGTCCCATGAAGATGCGACCTCATTGCCGATCACTGGAAGTGCGGCAATCGATATTGATGGCGATGGCACCGAAGAGCTTTTCATCGGTGGCAGCTTCCAACAAGAAAATGGTCTGTTCCGGTTCGAAAAAGGGGAATTTGTCGCCATTGATGGGCAGGCAGGCCTGACCAAACCAGCTGATGGCACAGCTTTCGGCGCCTTGGTTCTGGATCACAACAAAGACGGCCAAGTCGATATGCTTGTGACGCATCCCGAAGGTATCTGGCTTTACACAAACAACGGCGGCACGTTCACGAGCGAGCAGCTGAACACCCAGATGAATGAAAACACGACGGGTATTTCGATAGCAGTGGCCGATATCAACAATGACGGCCATTTTGACATGTATGTGTCGGGTTACATCCAGAATGAGAAAATCGAGGGCCTGAACATCTTCAACAGGGATGAATATGGCGGTACGTCTGAACTGTTCATCAATAACGGTGACAACACGTTTAGCATTGAGACGGAAGCACGCGGACTTAACTTTCTGCACAACACGTTCCAAGCGACGTTTGGCGATTTTGAAGGGGACGGCGATCTAGATCTAATCGTTGCTCATGACACTGGTAACGTGCGGACCTACGAAAACGATGGTTCCGGAAATTTTACGAACATCGTGAATCCCAACACTGATTTGCCTTCCTATCCCATGGGAATTGGCATTGCCGATATCAACAACGATGGTGTGACCGACTACAGTTTTTCCAACATTGGATCTACACCTCCAACGTTTATGGTACGCGGTGATCTGCGTGATGATCAGCCTTTGAACCGTAAATGGATGGCGTTCTTATCTAATGGCAGTGGTAGTTTTTCAGAGGAAGGGGACGTATTGCGGATTGCGGACTACGAATTTGGGTGGGGTTTAAGCCACGAGGACCTGAACCTTGACGGTCTTGAAGATCTGGTTGTTTCGCAAAACTTCGTCACCGCACCCTTCCATAAAATTCCGGTATTGCGTCTTCCGGGGCGTATGCTGGTCCAGACTGCAACGGGTGAAATGGCTGAAGTCGGCACAAAGAATGGCGTTGTCAATCGCCAATACTCCATTGCGCCGTTGACGGCTGATTTCAATGGGGATGGTCGTTCGGATGTTGTGCACATAAATATCGCTGGCACCTCACAAGCCTTCATCAGTTCAGGCGATAACCCTAACGGATACTTAAAAATCCAACTGCCTGAAAACATCGATAGCATCGGTGCAATGGTCGAAATTACCTTGGAAGATGGATCAAAACTGTTCAAACCGTACGTGTCGGGTGAAGGGCTGGCGTCTGACAGCAGCCGTATGATCATCGCAGGTTTGGGCGCTCAAAGCGCGAAGTCAGTCAAGACCAACTACATTGATGGAACGTCTGTCACCCAAGACGGAGAGTTTCGCAATGAAGTGCTGACCTTCAAAGGCCTTGATCCGTGATCTGGGTCAGCCGCCTTATGCGCATAGGCATAGCGCTCATGTGCTTGGTGGTTCTGAGCGGGATCGTTCCGATCTCGCTCGCCCATATTCAGACGGGCAACGCATGCCCAAATTTTGGGCCCATCCCGGCCTGTTTTTTGGTTTCGATTTGTTACGCAGCGATGACCTTGGCGGCATTAGTGTGGTGGCGTAGCTTAACATGGTTGTTCCTCGCCGGTGTCATACCTGTTATTTCGCTAGCCGTTCTTGGCACAACTCTTGAGCTTACCGGTACGCCCACATGCCCGCTGTCAGACGCTGGCGTGCCTTTGTGCTACATATCTTTGGCAATAGGGTGTTCTATGCTCGTTTCGTATCTGTTCGTAATTTTTATTGATAAAAAACAAAAATTTGCCAGTTGATGCAGCTGCAGGTAGCTACGGTACGGCGGTGCGTGAAATCGTCAAAAGACGCGACCCATTGAGGCTTAAAACCCAATTTAGACCATCCAACTGAATCCAGAAAACTGGTGTTTTGGCGGAGCGGATAAGATTGTCATCGGTCCGGTCCGGTCCGGCCCAGTTCCTGTTTCAAAACTTACGCCGTAATCGGATCGCTATCCGCCTTATCAGACATGCCCAAAGCAACACCTGGCCCGATGAGACGCTCAAGTTCAAGCCCTTCAATTCCCTCAGCTTAATTCTGGTGCGTAACGACTACGTCCGGTTTGCCGTAACCCTGTCGAGGTAGGTCTGGGCACACAGCAGACCTTCGCAGCGTTTGCGCATCGAGAAAAAAGGATCGCAGTCCGAAATGACCTCTTTCTTTAAGTTGCGTGATTTAGTTTGCGGGCGCAGCGAGTGTTGGGTTCCTCCCTTCTTTGCTTGCCAAATTTGACGAGAGGGCAGGGTCGCGTTCTGTTCGAAGGTGAGCAACACCCTGTCTTCAACCGGATTGGCACGCTTGGGCCGTCACTTTACATTGATTTGGGTAATCCCGAATGGCAGGCAGTCGCTGTGACAAAGCAAAGTTGGCAGGTCGTCACTTACCTTCCATCGCGGTTTCAACGTGCCGCTTCACAAAGAGCGCTGCCAATGCCGCAACCCGGCGCGGGTGATATCGACTTGCTGCGTCCTTTCGCTGCCGCCGAACCGGCCTTGGGGTGGGAGCCGGGTGCGCTCATAGCATCGTACGTTGCCAACCGTGAACAGGCTGGTAAATTGAGCGTCGAAAGCAACCCCGTCGCATTGGCGATCCTCAACCTGTTGGCCGAAGAAATGCGCTGGCATGGCACCGTCACCGCCCTCAATTCAATACTTGCCTGTGCAACCGCTACCCTCACCTAACTGACGACCCGGTCAGCTTCCCGCGTCAGGTTAACAAACTATCCTCTGCCATAAGGAGGGTAGCGCCCCTGTTGCGCCGCATGGGCGTCACCATAACCTTCGACCGCCAAGGCCGGGCTGGGGAGCGTATTCTGTGGCTAGAAAGTGACGATCAATTCTTAGGTTCGACATAGGAAGGCGGTGATGCGAACGGCCCAAACCAGACCTTCGTCCCACCATCGTAGTGCCGCGTCTGCAGGCTGCAAAGTGGACGTTAACCAAAATCCGCTACAAGCTAGGACACTGGAGTCTGCTTCGCAGCCAATCGCAAAAAATCAAACCTTGTCGTAAGGTCGATAAACAGAAAATGCTTCACCTAGCCGAGCCCAAGTTGCAGCTTCAAAGCGTTCAGGCCACTCCATCCCCAAGTGAGCAGCTCTTAATCGCGCACGCGGTAGGTATGCCTTGGCATAAGCCAGATGAGCTGAAATCATCGCATCTCGACTAGGAATTGCTGGCGGTAAAGACGTTAGAAGGTCTTGCTGTTCCTTGGATATGAGCCGATTAAGATGCAACATGCCGCCGCGATTAGGGGCGTCTGTTTCTTCAATCAACAAGTCGACGAGTAGATTACGAAGGTGGAAAACCCCTAATACGCCGTTGATGTATTCTTTGCGACCTGCTGCAAGAGGCAATAAGCCTAGTATCCTGATGAACTCTTCGACCTGATGTTTAAACTTCTTCACGTTTGGCCCACGTTTTGGTGCTGTTTCCGCCAAATCTTGATAGATGTTGTCGTGGTCGAAAAGTGGTTTCAAGCTGCTTTGCGGGTGTGATCCGATCTGATCAGGTTTCAGCAGAATGACGTCAGTGCGCGTCCAGTCCTCTGTGATGGCGTTGATCAAGACAGGGACGTTCGTCCGATCCCACCAAAGAACTATATCGCCAGTTCGACTTACAGCCTCGCGCCAAATCTCCGCAACCGCGTCAGTCGCGCCCTCTTCTGCAACCATGACAAAATCAATATCGCTGAATTCATCCGCCATGTCATTTCCGTAACTGCCACTAAGAAACAATGCGCGGATACCCGGCACATCTCGGACAGCATCAGTAATGACTTGGATAACTTCAGTGTGTTTCATGGTTTTCACCTCGACACTTTTCCATCTCCGGCAGCGTAACCCCCTCATCGATAGCGGTCAATTTGAGTTCCTTGCTGCCGTGAACTGCATCGTCGAAATCTTGTTAAGTAGTCTCGAGTTGATCAACATAAACAGTCCAAATCCGTCGTTCGTAACGATCAACGTCGCTGCTTTGACGTTTCACCAGGCCGGATATTTATGAAACTTTTGGCCTTTCATTGAAACGGATGATAGCAAAATTGACGAAACTCTAAACGAGGAACATATCAGACCTTGGCCAACATTATGCGTAGCACAGCAAAGATGATGGAGGATCGCGACCTCCTGCTAGGAAAAAACGTTTCCACATTCTACAACGATCCCGTTCATTTTGTAAAAGGATCGGGGGTTTGGCTCTGGGACGCTGAGGGGCACAAGTATCTTGATTGTTATAACAATGTGCCACACGTGGGGCATTGTAACGAACGTGTTGTTGAGGCGATTTCACGGCAAGCCAGCACGCTGAATATCCACACCAGATATCTGCATGACGGTATTTTGGACTATGTTGAGAAACTGACCGCGACGACGGCATCTTCCTTAGATACTGCGATATTGACCTGTACTGGATCAGAGGCAAACGATATTGCCTTGCGTATGGCCGAAGCGATGACAGGCAAACGAGGCATCATCGCGACGGACGCGACGTATCATGGCAATACCTCGCTTGTGAGCCAGTTAAGCAAATCCAATGTGCCAACAGTTGGCTTTGGCCTAAATCAGTTTTTCCGGTTTGTGGAGGCCCCCGACAGTTACCGCAGCCCTGATCCAGACGGGACTTTGTTCGCGAATTCGGTTGCCACGCAGATTGCAGCGCTTGAGGAAGACGGGACAGGTTTCGCCGCACTTGTCGTGTGCCCCTACTTCCTGAACGAGGGTTTTCCCAACAACATAGACGGCTGGCTGCGCCCCGTTGCTGACGTCGTGCGCAAAGCCGGAGGACTGCTGATTTGCGACGAAGTGCAATCGGGGTTTGGACGGACGGGCACCCATTTCTGGGCGCATGAAAAAATGGGCGTGGTGCCAGATGTGATGACCTTGGGCAAACCAATGGCCAACGGTCATCCGGTCGGCGGTGTGATAGCGCGCGGCGATATTGTTTCTGAGTTCCGCAAGGGCTATCGCTATTTCAACACGTTTGGTGGCAATCCAGTATCTTGCGCGGCAGCAATGGCAGTCTTGGATGAAATTGAAGCTGAAAACCTCGTCGCGAATGCGAAAAAAACAGGTGACTATGCGCGGCAACGATTGAAGGCACTTCAGGCGAAACACGACATCATAGGTGATATACGTGGGTCAGGCCTCATCTTTGGGGCTGAAATGGTGTTGGACAAAACAGCAAAAGAACCTGCCAGCGCTTTCACCGACGGCATCATCAACGCGATGCGACATCGCGGTATCATTCTATCCAAGTTGGGTCGGCATAAGAATACGTTGAAAATCCGCCCACCGATGCCGTTCTCTAAAATTAACGCTGACCTGTTGTTTGATACGTTGGATGATGTCCTGCAAAAGAGTCTGAACGCGCTATGAATCAAATCGTTGAACGTGCGTTGGACCAGTGGGACATGACTGGTGCGCCTTACGAACTCGTCGCCGCGCGGGAGAATGCTGTTTTCAAGATTGACGGTGCAAACGGCTGTTTTGCGTTAAGGCTGCACCGCCAAGGGTATCGTACAGACGCGGAATTGCGTTCTGAACTGCATTGGATGAAGGCCGTCTCGGATGGCGGCATTGAAGTTCCCGTTCCTGTTCCCTCGCAACAGGACGATGTTTTGCGCACCTTGGATGGCACCCAAGTTGATGTGCTGACGTGGCTCTCGGGGAGCACGATGGACAGCGCGATGGGCCGCCGCAGCGGCGACGAACGCATCGACTTGTTCCAAAGCCTAGGACAGGAGATGGCACGCATGCACACCATCTCCGACGAATGGGTTCGACCTACAGAGTTTGTGCGTGTGGCTTGGGATGCAGCAGGTCTGTTGGGGGACGCCCCGCTATGGGGACAGTTCTGGCGCAATCCGGACCTGTCTGCCGAGGATGCAAAGCTGTTTGAGCGTTTTCAGCAGGTGGCGTTTGCTGAATTAACATCTTTCAAAGACAGGCTAGACTATGGGCTTATTCATGCCGACCTTGTGCCTGCAAACGTCATGGTCGACGGGCAAAAAATAAAAATCATCGACTTTGATGACGGTGGCTTCGGCTTTCGGCTTTTCGAAATTGCGACAGCACTTCAAAAGTTTGCATCCGAACAAGATTACCCGCTTCTGCGCACAGCGTTGGTTGCGGGATACGCCGCGGAACGGGAAATCGATCTGACGCTTCTGGAACTATTTTTAGCCGTTCGGGCTGTAACATATGTTGGATGGAATATCGCGCGAATTCAGGAAACCGGCGGGACCGAACGCAATGCTCGGTTTATTGCGACAGCGCGTAGGATGGTTTTCGATTGGTTGTAGTGGTGAATAATCGGCTTTTGAAGGCTAAGTCGGACGACAAGGCTGGTCCTAAACGATCAGTATTGGACTATAACTGTGAGACACGCTTCATCTTGCGCCTCTAATCGATCACTGATGGGAGACATGCCGTTGATGTTCGATACTGTGTTGATGTTTCTGGTTTAGGTCATTGCCTTGACCTTGTCCACGAGGCGTCCAAACCCACAGGGTTTGGAATATGAGGGGTGCGGGCTTAGTATCCGATACGAGGTTCACCAATTGGCGGGTGATGCGAGGCGTCGTCCCGAAAGCCGACATCCGCAATGTTTGCGCAGCAGTTCGGTACCCCCAAGGTCCGCTGCGCGGACTTTGTTACCATCACTCTCCAAATCCCTCGTCTGATCTCAGCGCACAACAATTTCCATCTGGATCATGAAATTCAGCAGTCATGCCCCAAGTGTGATCAAAGACCTTTAACGCGATGCCTTTGCTTCGAAGCTCGTCGCAGGTAGCTTTCACGTTAGGAACATTGAATCGAAATTTGATAGGAGAACTTTCTACGGTTTTTGGATCGCCATGTGCGATGCCGCCCGTTTCGACCATCAGATAAGTATCCCCAAGTTTAAAGGTAGTTAGCTGCTCACCCACACGGTCAATCTTGTGCAACATCTCTAGCTCAAGAATGTCACCATAAAAGCTTACGCACTCTTCATAGTTCTCCGTGAAAAGAATAACTCCAGCCATAGTGAAATGCATTTTGTGCCTTTCCGCTTCTATGAAAAATTGCAACCATTTCTGGCATGAGATGCGGTTATACAAACTCAAGTAACGTTGAGGTAAAGCGAAAAACGACATTAGTTGTTTGAGAAGTTAAGAGCGTAAATTTGGGCTCGAACCAGCCGTTTCCCGCAGCCGACACGCATATGCACTTCGTAAAACCGATCCCTAAGCCGGGTCGGTTTATCGCGGGATCAGCCACCAGCGTTTTGTAGCGTAACAAAGCCAAACCGGCACACGACGGGCCCGGGATATAGAGAAGCCGTCCTTGCATCGGCGCATCTGTCTTTTGTCGAAAATCAGGTCCAACCGATGGCCTTGTCCACAGCGCCCGAAAACTCAGGGATGCAAGGGATCAGGCCGCGCGCTTTCGCTGCCCCATCACCATAAAGTCCCCGAGGGCCGTGCAAAACACAATCGTGCTACCGGGCAAAGGTACCAGAGAAGGGGTCGCTGACTGCTTCGCAGGACGGGGCGACCATTTCCCTTTCTGGTTTGCGCTGAGGCCAAACCTGCGGTCAGGTTGATAAAAGGCGGGACGGACTAAGCAGACTTGTGTAGTTGTGGCTCTTGATCACGCAGCATATTTTCTCTGGCGTCGCGAAATTTGTAATACCGGTCCATCAGCAATATCATTTCCGGCGAATTTCAAGCCGTCCTTTCGCTGGGTCCAAGTTCGACAATCAAGGCCAAGCGGCGAATGCTGTAGAACTGGTGACAAACCCTTGTCGTTATTGCGCGCCCGAATTACGTCTTCGAAGGGTGGCCCAAACGATTGCAACTTAGACGAAGGCGGCGGCAATCATCTGAGGCATGGGGCATATCTGTCGCATGACAACGTCAAGCGATGCGGCGTCGGCTACATGAAACTATTCGGTAAGTACTCCCATGAACAATAACATGCATCGCCCGATGGATTCAAAATCAGACAATAAGATATGACTTCGACAGACGCCTTCGCCATGAGGGCAACAATAGCCCCCGCTTCCAATTATGCACATTCTTTATTTGCAGCCGACATCCTCACTGAACGGCAGTAACGGCGATCATATGCATCACATCCTCTGCGCTGCATCCGCGTGAAAGGTCATTGGCCGGGTGCGCCAATCCTTGTAAAATCGGACCTATGGCATTGGCCCCCCCAATCCGTTGTGCGATCTTGTAGCCGATGTTGCCTGCGTCCAAATTTGGAAATATCAACACATTTGCCTGCCCCGCCACAGCTGATCCGGGTGCTTTGGAGGCGGCGACTTCGGGGACAAATGCGGCATCAAACTGTAGCTCGCCTTCTAACAAAATATCTGGCCTTATTGCCCGTACTTTTTCGGTTGCATCGATGACCTTGGACACAGAAGCATGTCGCGCACTGCCGAGGGTGGAAAAAGACAACATCGCAATTTTTGGTGTCTCTTCTACCAGAGCCGTGAAGGAATTGGCCGATGCGATGGCGATGTCAGCCAGTTCTTCTGAATTGGGATCGATTACCAAACCCGCATCTGAAAATATGATGGCACCTTTTTTGTCGTGATGCTCCTGACACAACAACATCAAAAAGAAGCTTGAAACCATGGTCGCATTCGAGGCTGTTCCGATCACTTGCAATGCTGTGCGCACAATTTCGGAAGTGGCGGTGGTGGCACCTCCCAATGTCCCGTGAGCATATCCCAATTTGACCAAAAGTGCTGCAAAAATATGGGGTGAGCGGACGGCTTGTGCGGCCTGTTCGGAGGTCATGCCCTTATGCGCACGCAGTGCGTGATACGCCTCTGCCATCTCTTGGTGCAGGGTGCTTTGGTTCGGGTCGTACAGGGTGATCCCTTCAAGATTCTGAGCGCCACTCTCGGCCAACTTGCGTTCGATGTTCTGCTGATCCCCGACAAGCGCGATCCGTGCGATGCCTTGCCTGCGCGCATTGATCGCCGCTTCGATGACCCGGGCGTCAGTTCCCTCGCTGAGCGCAATCACACGGTCGAGGCGGGATGCCCTTTCCATCAGGTTTTCAAGTGGCTTCATTTGTGCGGTCCTCAGTTTTCAGGATTGGGTCTGGCGCCCATCAGATGTCAGCTTGCGGTGTAGTCACGGATGACAAAATGTTTGGTGGTCGTTTCAAGCACATGCCAGTGGCCGCGAAACCCATTTGGGATCAGAAAACTGTCCCCGGCGCGGAACTCCTGTTCGGTGCCATCTTCTGCGATCAGCTTGATATGTCCGCTGAGAAGCACGCAGAATTCATCGCGGTCGGCAAAGGCAATCCATTTGCCGGGTGTGCTTGTCCACGTACCTGCCATCATTGTGCCGTCAGGGCTGTTGAACCGCATCTGTGTATCGTGCAGAGGGTCACCCTCGACAACACGATCCGGAAGGTCCGCGAGGCGGCGTTTGGCGACGGTCACTTCGTCTTTGAAATCTACAACGCGCATATGAAACTCCTTATTTCTGGCCTATTGAGCAAAGTGAGTGATGCCATAAAGAATGAAACCAGCGATAAAGATCGTCTGCGCAACAATCAAAATGATGGCCTGCCCGCCGACATCAAAAATAGTCTTGAGAGAGGTCTTCATACCAACGGCCGCGATCGAAACCAAGAGTGCCCATTTTGAGAGATCGGCGAGGAAACCCTGCACAAATGCCGGGATCAAGCCAAAAGAGTTGATCGCCGCGAGCACCAGAAACATGATCACGAAAAACGGCATGAGCGGCGGTCGTTGACCGTCTGCTGAGGGATCATCATCTGCATAGGCCCGGATGACCAATGCAAAAACCAGCACAACAGGCGCAAGCATTGTGACCCGGATAAGTTTTACTAGCGTTGCGGTTTCGCCGGTTTCATTGCTCACTGAGAAGCCGGCGCCAACAACTTGGGCAACGTCATGGATTGTTCCGCCAAGGAAGACACCAGCGGCAAGGTCGTCCAGTTCAAGCCAAGCGGTGACGATCGGATAGGCAATCATCGCGATAGTGGACAAGATGGTGACGCTGAGAACCGTAAAGATCAGGTTGCGTTCGGAGTGCTCGTTCTTGGGCAGAACCGCTGCAATCGCCATCGCAGCAGATGCACCGCAGATCGCGACCGAACCGCCAGTCAAAAGCGCAAATCGCCAGCCGCGCCCCAGCAGTTTCGCACCGAGCAGGCCAAACAGGATCGTCAGAATTACACCTGCGACCACCAATCCTATCAGCATTGGCCCCAGACCAATCAAGAGTTCGACGCTGATACGCGCGCCCAAAAGGGCAACACCGATGCGCAACACAGACTTAGACGTGAATGCGATGCCCGGGACACAGCGTCCTTCTTCTGCAAGAAAATGGAACGCGATCCCCAAAAGCAACGCCATGAGCATCGCTGGCGCACCGTAGTGTTCGGACAGAAATTGTGCGCACACAGCGATCACGACTGATACGGCAAACCCAGGTCCATTGGCTGAGAAGAACTCAGGCACCCGGTTCATGAAGGTCGGGGTGGAAACCGAAGACGTCGACATCAGGCATGATCTCCTTGCGCTCACCAAGCAAGCTTGGCACGCCAATCAAAGTAGTGAGGTTGGAATACGTGGCAGCGCCACTCGAATTTAGGGTGAGGAAAGGGAGGCATCCGAACAGATGCCTCCCTTGCTGTTCAATCGATCAGACGGTCTGCTGCGCGCGCATGTCGTCAGGATTGATGCCCGCAACAGAGACAGGTTTTTTCATCGCGTCGCGACGGAAAGGCTCGCCCAGCTCTTGGTTCAGAACGACTTCGATGAAGGTCGTAACGTTGTCTTTCATCTGTTCTTTAACAGCTGTGCTCAATGCATCGGTCAGCTCTTCCATGCCGGTACACTGCACGCCTTTCACGCCACAACCTTTGGCGATCTCGGCATAGTTCACACCTTCATTCAGCTCTGTGCCGACAAAGTTGTCTTCGAACCACAGGGTCGTGTTACGCTTTTCCGCGCCCCACTGGTAATTGCGGAAGATGATCATGGTGATCGCAGGCCAATCGCCGCGCCCACACGCCGTCATCTCGTTCATGGAGATGCCGAATGCGCCGTCGCCTGCAAAGCCAACAACAGGAACATCACGGCAGCCGATTTTAGCACCGAGGATCGCAGGCAGACCGTAACCACATGGACCAAACAGACCCGGTGCGAGATATTTGCGGCCCTGATCGAAGGACGGATAGGCGTTGCCGATGGCGCAGTTGTTGCCGATGTCGGAAGAAATGATTGCATCCTTTGGCAGTGCAGACATGATCGCACGCCATGCCTGACGCGGTGCCATGTGATCTGGCTTGGCCTTACGGGCACGTTCGTTCCACGTGATGCCTTCGTCCTCATCGTCTTCGTGATCCATGGAGGACAGCTCTTGCGCCCAACGGGATTTGGTCAAAGAGATCAGTTCAGAACGCTCTTTGCGGCCTTTGTCACCGGCACCGTCTGACAGGTTTTCAAGCAACTGTTCCGCCACACGCTTGGCGTCGCCCTGAATTGCCACATCAACCTTTTTGGTTAAGCCGATGCGATCAGAATTGATATCCACCTGAATGATCTTTGCATCCGTTGGCCAGTAGTTGATACCGTATCCCGGCAGCGTCGAGAACGGGTTCAAACGGTTACCGAGCGCCAGAACCACATCTGCCTTTTGGATCAACTCCATTGCCGCCTTTGAGCCATTGTAGCCCAAAGGACCAACCGCCAGAGGGTGGGCGCCGGGGAACGCATCATTGTGCTGATAGCCACAGGCGACGGGTGCATCCAGTGCTTCGGCCAGTTTGGCCGAGGCATCGATGCCGCCGGACAGGATCACGCCTGCGCCGTTCAGGATGACGGGGAATTCTGCATCAGACAGCAGTTTGGCTGCGTCTTTAACAGCTTGTTCCCCCCCCTGAGGGCGTTCAAGGCGGATGATCTGTGGCAATTCAATGTCGATAACCTGCGTCCAGTAATCACGCGGGATATTGATCTGCGCCGGCGCGGAACCACGCCATGCTTTTTCAATCACACGGTTCAGCACTTCGGCCATCCGCGATGGATCACGCACTTCTTCCTGATAGCAAACCATGTCTTCGAACAGTTTCATTTGTTCGATTTCCTGAAAACCGCCCTGACCGATGGTCTTGTTCGCGGCTTGCGGTGTGACCAGCAGCATTGGGGTGTGGTTCCAATAAGCTGTCTTAACAGGTGTTACGAAATTGGTGATGCCGGGACCGTTTTGTGCAATCGCCATGGACATCTTGCCGGATGCGCGCGTGTAGCCATCGGCGATCATGCCGCCAGATGTTTCATGGGCACAGTCCCAGAATTTAATCCCAGCCTGAGGGAATAGGTCGGAGATTGGCATCATAGCAGAGCCGATAATGCCAAAAGCATTGTCGATCCCGTGCATTTGCAGAACCTTAACAAAGGCCTCTTCAGTGGTCATTTTCATGTCAGTCGTCCTTTTGTCAGAGAATTTCGTCGCGGGCGTAGTAGTATGGGTAGGCCATGCGCTGGCCTAACCTGCGGAACGGGGCCAAGATGCCATGGCTTGGAAGTTGTGAGGTAAAGATCGGCAGTTTCAGATCCTTGCCTTCCCCTGCAACCATCTGCGCCATGCGTCGTCCGGCTTGCGCGGAATACATGACACCGTTGCCGCCATAGCCCATTGCGTAGAAGATCGTTTGCTTTGGATCTGGCTGAAAGATGCGTGGCATCATGTCATGACTGACATCCACCCAGCCCCACCAGGAATAATCGAGCTCAATCCCCTCCAAAACCGGGAACTTCCGGTAGAGACCCTTTTGCAGGAGCGCGAGGTGCTTGGGGTTCTCTGCATCGGTTCCAGTGATGGCGCTTCGGCTCCCGATCTGAACACGGTCATCGGGCAGGAAGCGGTAGTAGTGACGCAAAGTCCGCGTATCTGTCAGGGGTGACTTCACCTGAAACCCGCATTCCGCCTTTTCTTCTTCGGTCAGTGGGCGCGTCACGATGGAGTTGGACAAGATGGGCATCAAGCGGTGTTTGGTCTTTTCGTTCAAACCGGGGGGGGTATAGCCCGCGGTTGCCAATGCGACCGCACGGGCACGCACGTTGCCACCGGGCGTCGTCAGATGATGCACACCATTGATGGTTTTCCATCCCATGACAGGGCTGGCCGTATGGATCTTGGCCCCAAGTTTGCGCGCAAGCCGCACATAGCTGAACGCCAGTTTTGCCGCATGGATCGAAGTGCCATCAGGTTCCCACATAGCGCCATGGGCTTCTTGATCGCGCACATATTTTTCGTGCAATTCGTCGCGTTGCACCATGCGGGATTTGTACCCGAATACGTCGTTCAGAACGCCGCATTCCTTTTCCAGCTTGGCCATCACCTTTTCGCGGTGTGCGAGATAGAAATGACCACCGGTTTGCGGGTCACAATCGATGTCATCTGACCCAATCAAGTCATTGAACAACTCAAACGCTTCACAGACCTCAGCATGCATGCCTTTGGCAATGTCGACACCCCAACGCTTGATCCACTCTGACCGCTTGAGGCGACCAGAGGAAATCTGTGCTTGCCCGCCATTGCGGGTGGAACACCCCCACGCGACTGTGTTGGCCTCAAGAACATGCGCCTTGATGCCGTGCTCTTTGGCCAAATGGATTGCCGTTGAAAGTCCGGTATATCCGGAACCGACAACAACCACATCAACGTCGATGTCATCTGTGATCGGTCCGTCATCTTCAGGCGGTGTACCTGCGGTGCCGATCCAATATGTCGGCGCGTGATCCCGGTTGTGGCCGGGGCCCGCGTCAACGATGGGATCATAACGCGGGTCATAGCTGGCTTTGGGCCAGTGCTTTGGTCTGTTCGGCATTTTACGTCTCCGCTAACGAGAGTGAAATTACGCTTTGAAGGGTGGGCGGGATTTGCGCAGTGCCTGTTTGACGATGATCATGCCATCGCGAAGGGTGAACAGGTCGGCACCTTGTGCCTCGACGCGCATCCCGTCTGCACCAGTGCCCGAAAAGGTCCATTCAGACACAGCGCGATCACCGTGCACGAAGTGGCTGTGGTGGTCCCAATGGGCGTCTGTCATTCCGGCCCAAACGCCTGAAAACGCTGCTGCGATGGCTTTGGCACCTTCAACCTTGCCGCCATAAACTTCGTCGCCGCCGACGGTGTAGAACACGCAATCATCAGCGAAATGGGTCATCACAGCCTCAACATCGTGGCGGTTGAAGGCGTCAAAGGTTTCGGACAAGTCCTGAGGTGTCAGCGTCTTGGTCATGATAGTCTCCATATTTTTGAGTGTGTTAGACGTTTTCTTCGGTGTCTCGATACGGGACGACGAGTGTTGGTATCTTGGACCGTCGCAGAACACGTTTCGCGACGGTGCCAAGGAACGTTTGAGTAAACCCCTGTTCGTGCGCACCGATGATGATCAGGTCACACTTCAGTTCGACCGAGCGGCGCAGGATCACGTCCGCGGGATACCCTTCGACGAGTTCGATGGATTCGACCTGTTTCTGGATACTTTTGTCCTCGGCACTGACCTGGTTCCAAAACTCTTTTTGACGTTCGGCCATGACGGCGCGCGCATGCGCACGCCGTTCCTTTTCGGCGGTTTCGCTGGAGCCAGTGGTCTGCATGTACATTTTCAGCGCGGTCCGGGTCTCGTCACTCATCGGTTGCACGGCATGTAACACGTGCAGCTTGGCCCCGGTTGATGCAGCAAGGCTGACCGCGTGGCGCATGGTACAGGCCGAATGTTTGGACAAGTCCGTCGCGTGAAGGATATGCGTGATCGTCTGTTTCATCGGGAAATCCTTTCCAATCGCTGATCAATAGCCAAAGAAGCGCGGCAGCCAGAGCGAGATCTCGGGCACGAAGGCGATAATGAAGATCGCAACCGTGTTGATGGCAGCAAAGGGAAGTGCTGCGATCGAAATCTTCTCAATCGAGATGTTCGAGATGCCCGAAGCGATAAAGAGGTTCTCTCCAAGTGGCGGTGTTTGGAAACCAATTCCAAGACAGCAGACCATCACAACTCCAAAGTGGATTGGGTCGATCCCGACACTATAGGCGACGGGCAACATCACCGGCACAAGGATCAGGATGGTTGCCAGCGTCTCCATGAACATGCCAACAAACAGCAGGAAGAAGATCACAAGCGCCCAGATGATGTAGATGTTATCAGTGACCGACAGCATGCTGTCTGCAATCACGGCTGGGATTTGGTTCTCGACCAAGAGACGACCAAACACGGTGGCTGTGAACATGATCAACAACACACGCCCAGTAAGCCATGTCGTGGTCTCCAAAGCGGTGAACAGTTTCTGCCAGCTCAGTTCGCGGTAGATAAACGCACCGATCACAAGCGTATAAAAGATCGCCACAATGGCTGCTTCTGTTGGCGTAAAGAAGCCAGAATAGATGCCGCCAAGGATCACGACTGGTGCCATCAGCGCCCAGAATCCGCGATACAATTCGCACCAAATTTGACGTGCTGACCAGCCTTCGGCAGAGCCTTTGTAGCCGTGCTTCTTGGCCAGAATGTAGTTCATGATCAGCAAGCTGCCTGCAATCAGGAAGGCGGGGAAAAAGCCAGCGATGAACAGTTTCGGGATAGACACCGTTTGGAAGTTGCCAAACTTCTCAACCGCTTCGGGCGGTGCTGGCATGCCTAGGGCCGCGATTCCAAAGATGATCAGTGGGATCGACGGTGGGATAACGATGCCCAGACCACCCGAGGATGCGGTGATGGCGGAGGCATAGCTGCGACCGTATCCGCGTTCGATCATCGCGGGGATCATCAACATACCGACGGCTGCAGTTGTCGCGGGGCCAGAGCCAGAAATCGCGCCAAAGAACAGGCAAGCAAAGACGGTTGCGGCAGACATCCCGCCGGTGAACGGACCCGCGAAACTTTCCGCGACATTTATCAACCGTCTTGAGAGGCCGGATGCTTCCATCAGCGCCCCGGCAAGGATGAAGGCAGGCAGCGCCATCAATGGGAAGGAACCCACCGAGGTAAAGGCGATCTGTACAAATTTAATCGGGTTTTCGTCCAAATACAGGAACGAGATCAAGGTCGAGACACCCAATGCAACCGTGATCGGCGCACCGAGGAACAACAGCAACAAGAACCCCCCAAAGAGGATCAGAATGATTTGGCTTTCCATTATTTTTGCTCCCCATCAGGTTGTGATTTGTCCGCATCATCAATGATTTCTGCGCGCACTTCTTCCAGGTCGATGGCATCGGGGTCGCGCAGGTCTTGGCCCAAGATGATCTTTTTGTAGTTCACCTGAATGACGCGAATGGTCATCAACGTGAATGCAATCGGCAGCACGATGTAGACCCAGCTCAGGTGGAACCCCATGGTCTGAGATGACTGAAACCGGTTCATCTTGTTGAAGATGAAATCAATCGACAGATACACGAAATAGACGTTGAAGAAGATCCAAAACAGATCGGCAAATGCCTCAATGTACTTGATCGCCTTGTTCGGAAGAAATTTGAATTGAAAGGTCACGCGGTTGTGGGCACCCATCTTGGCGGCATAGCTTGCGCCAAAGAAAACGAACCAGACGAACATGTAGATCGACAGTTCTTCGACCCATGAAAACGAAAAATCGAACAACGTGCGCACGATGACTTGCAGGAACAGCAAGCAGACAAAAATCGCGAGCAACGTTCGGCAGATGTAGCTTTCTAAGTGATCGACGATATACCAAAATTTCGTCATGAGCCCCTCCCAATCGGTTGAGACAAGCGCCCGCGGGCGCTTGCCGGATGTTTGATATCCAAATTATTCGGAGACTGGCTCGCGACCAATTTCAGCCAACACAGCGTTCATCTTTTCGATGCCGCCAATGCTCTCATAGAACTTTGGCCAAACCGCTGCTGTCGCCAGATCAATGAACTCTTGCTCATTGTTTTCCGGGTCGTCGATCTGCATGCCCTCGTCGAGAAGGATCTGCTTGATCTCAGCTTCCTTGTCGCGCAGGAACTGTGCAGAGGCCGCAGTGGCTTTCTTACCTGCTTCGAGGATGATTTCCTGATCCGCAGCGGACAAACCTTGGAAGACCTGTTCGGAAACGATCAGCGGTTCGATTGAGAAGATGTAGCGGATGTTGGTGACGTACTTTTGTACCTCATAGAACTTCATCGCGTTGATCGTGGTGTAGGGGTTGTCCTGACCGTCGACAACTTTGGTCTGCAGACCGGCAAAAGTTTCAGACCATGCCATGGGTGTCGGGCTGATGCCCCATGCTTTGTAGGTGTCGATCATGATTTCGTTCTTGGGAACGCGGATCACCAGCCCCTGCAAATCATCGACAGACTTAACAGGTTTTTTGGAGTTCGTCAGGCGACGGAACCCTGTGTAGGTCCAAGCAACGATGCGCACGCCTGCGTCGTTGATTGTGTTTTCCGTCAGGTCTTGACCGATGGGGCCTAGGGTCAGCTTTTCGGCATCTTCCAAGCTTAGGATCACGTAAGGCAGCGAGAAAACGCCAACGGTTGGCGAGAACGGTGTGACGTTGTTGATCGCGAGGATCGACATATCGAGCGTGCCGATGGCCGCTTCATTGACAGTGTCTTGCTCAGAGCCGAGTTGGCCGTTGAGGAAAAGTGTCGCTGTGTGTTTGCCGCCGGACAGGTCCTCAAGCGCTTCAACGAAGGCCTTTCCTGTTGCTTCTTGGCTGCTGCCACCGCTGTCGCCAACGGCGATTTTGAAGTTCTTCGCATCAGCCGCGCCGATGTTCATGATTGTCGCCGTCAGTGCAATTGCCGCACCGGACGTGATCCGTGAAAGAAATGTCATAGGGTCCTCCTTTGTTGCCCGCGCTCTCGCGCTTTACTTGCTGGAAATGCTTGTCACCCCCGTCAAGCTGAGGGCGGGATAGGAGGATTCGTTAACCATGAGTTAGGGCCAGTATTTTTATTGACTTAGACCAGATTTTCTAACACATTGACGTATGGTTAAACCTCGCATCGCGGCAGACGTTTTCTTTCTGGATCGAGGTTCAAAAAGGCCTCTGCAAACCCAGATCAGAGAAACCGTCATTGCGTCGATCCTGACGAAGCAAGCTCTGCCGGGTTCAATAATGCCGTCATCGCGCAAACTTGCCGAGCATCTGGGGGTCGCCCGGATGACAATCACTTTGGCGTTTCAGGAATTGGTCGATCAGGGTTTTCTCGAAGCCAAAAGCCGCAGCGGCTACCTTGTCGCAAACACCGATGCCATCCCGCACCAGCCCAGAGGTGCCGACCGTGATCTCACCAAATGTAGTGATGTTTGGAAAAAAGTCCTTTCAGAAAACCTCGCTGAACGCCGCCGGATCATTAAACCGAAGGACTGGCGGTCGATGCCCTATCCTTTTGTGTTTGGAGAGATGGACAGCAACATCTTCAAGCATACTGAGTGGCGTGAATGCGCGCGACAGGCGATGGGAAAACGTGATTTTGATATCATGGCGAGCAATGAGGCAACCGATGATCCCTTGCTCGTCGACTATATTCTGGCGCGCATGCTGCCGCGCAGGGGCATCACAGCCAACCGCGAACAAGTCCTGATTACCGTGGGGGCGCAAAACGCGCTTTGGCTAGCAACTGAGTTATTGACCCGCAGCCCTTTAAAAGCGGTCTGCGAGAACCCCGGCTACCCTGATACAGCGCAAACCTTAAGATGGTGCGGGGCGGAGGTCACAACTGTTGACGTGGATCAATATGGTCTGCCCCCAAATAAGATTCCGAAAGGGACGCAAGCCGTCTTTGTGACACCCAGCCATCACGCACCAACTGGCGTGACGTTGTCGCGGGAAAGACGGATACGCCTGCTTGAGCAAGCGCGAGACCATGATTTTGTCATCGTGGAAGACGACTATGAGTTCGAGATGAGTTTTATCGAGCCACCAAGTCCTGCACTCAAGGCGATCGACAAGGACGAACGGGTTCTCTACGCGGGCAGCTTTTCCAAAGCGTTGTTCCCGGGTCTAAGACTGGGGTATCTTGTTGGACCAGAGCAAGTGATCGCCGAGGCCAGAGAGTTGCGTTCCATGATGCTGCGCCATCCTCCCGGACACCTGCAACGCACCGCAGCTTATTTTCTGGCACAGGGACACTACGATCTCTTAATCCGGGACATGCGCCGCGAATTTGCTAAACGGCGCACAGCTGTGATTGAGGCGTTGGAAAAGACAAATTTGGAAATGGCTGGGGCGGCCAAGTTTGGAGGGAGCAGTCTTTGGGTCAAAGCCCCCGATGGCATCGATACAGAAAACCTAGCTTTGGAGCTTCTGAAAGTTGGCGTTGTTATAGAACCTGGCGCCCCGTTTTTTAGCGAGCAACACAAGCGCAACAATTTTTTCAGACTAGGCTATTCTTCCATCCCGCTAGAAAGCATCGGTGAAGGCATTCGCCGAATTGTGGATTTGGTGTCTAAAGTACAGAGCTAAACTTAAAGCTGCATTTTCTAATGCAAAGGTCATAACTGCTCGCAAGCAGTACTTGCATCCCTCGCAAGATTGATGCTGCGAGCGCAAGCCGCATAAAGATCAGCTTCCTAGTTTGAGCTCAAAGAAGACATGAGTTGCGATCGGTGGATGACGGCTTCGCAGGACGAAGCTGCCTTTGGCAATTAACGATCGAATGGCCGCTTTCCATTGCAAAACTAGATATCTTCATATTGAAAGGTAGTTGAAAGAACCCTCATCCTGTTAAGCTGCGTTTAGCAATCTTTGTAACCTCCTTGGCCGGCACTCGTATCCAGACATATAGTCCAGCTAACTACAGCTGATCAGACACAAGCTTGGAGGTATTATGAAAGCGCCGATGTTCTGCTTATTCCAGTACGAATTTGATGTTCCAGTTTGATCTAAGTTTTTCTTTGGGCAATACAGTTCATCTGCACAATACAACAGTGACTGCTTGTCAGGACAGTGCGATGGCGGCGCAAACACGGATCATGGGTTTTATGGACCTGATTGGCGCAGAGGACGTCCGGTTTTCAAAGGTCCACACGCAGACAGACAATTCTGTGAACGATTTGCAGCTTCAACTGACTTCAGGTCCTTTGGATGTCGTGATGTTGCCGGAGCTACGGCCGAATGAGACCCTGCACAGTTATGCGGGCGTAACAAGTGAAGAACGCGTCTTTGCGTTGATTGATCCCTCGGCCATTCTTGAGGCTGACATGATAGGTGAACTTTATGAATTGGATGTGCGGCAATTAATTTGGGACGAAGACCCTGAGACCAACGCACAGGCCCCGTATCTTGTGGCTTTTGATAAAGATGATCCGTTTGACGCTCTTTTGCTGGGTCGTACTGATGACAAAATAATGGGGATTTGGGACCGCCAATCACCATTTGTTATAATCTCAGACCGGACACCGGAGCAAATTGCGCAAGCGCTTCAGCGTTGGTTAAGACCGCTTGCGGAACATAGTGCGACGCCGCCATATCTGCGTCTTTGGGAGGGCGCTACGGTTCTCGCTTTGATGTTGTGTGGTGAGATGATGCGTACCAGCTTGCTGGGGGACATTGTTCTAGGTGTTGGACCACCGGATCACCGCCAGATGCTGAAGCTATCGGCAGGTGCGGGGCTATGCGCCCTGCCTGTTAGCAGACCAAAAATATCGAAAGTTGGGCAATTGGCCATCTCAGCCGCACATCGGGCCACGCGTCACCGTATGCTGGCCAGTGACCTCCATGATGATGCCGACCAATTTGACGATGTGCTTGCTTTGACAAGAAATTGCATTTGGTTGGGCGATCAGGTTGGATTGCAAGGTTCCAAATTCGAGACAATTTTGTCCCAACTGAGCTATGACTATGGATGGGGATTTATGTATGACGCGCAGTACCCTGGCCCGCAAGAGGTTCTCTCCAAAGCCGAGCATTTGACGTCGGTGCACATCGCGGCGCTGCTGTCGCAGTGGCATGAACATGTTACGGCGCGCATAGGTCCTTCTAGTGCTGCGCGTGAACGCAAGAGGCTTGCCAACTGTTACGCTTTGCTGCGCACCGAACCTGCACAGGAGCAAATAACCATGCAAGAATTGGCCACCATTGATCCCGAGAAACAAAAACTGCATTCTGCATCCGAGTGGGGCCGTGTTCTAACCCAATGGAAAGCTCATTTTGGACCTATGGAAACCGAAATTTTTGACTGCCGAACGCTCTGTCTTTTGGCGTATAGCACAGGGCAGCACATGATACATGATCCGCTACGCCGCGCGCGAATTGAGCAGATATTCGGGCACGCTTTGCCTGTTATGCCGGAGATGCGTGATGGGTGAAGAAACACAATGTTGCATTCTAAAGGACTACATCTCCATCGTTGGTACCAGTCAAGATTTTGGCTTGCTTTACAGCTTGGTGCAGCACCCGAGACAGTTGGCGCGGGCCGCGCTTAACAACCTTTCAGGAGCTGAGCAGATATTTTCGGGCGGGATGATGGCGTCCGGCAATCCCAATAGCGGCTATCGGGTTATAGAAGATGGTGCCGCGCAAATGGACCGTAACACAGATTACGCAAATAAGATGATGTTTGCGGCGCAAGGGGTGCGCGGATTACGGGTCAACTCGGGCGGCGCAGATTTCAAAACGCTGATTTACTTCAACACCGGCTACACCACACAGCAGCGTGCAGCGATCGAAACCGCAGGTGCTAGATATGCCAGCCCGGGGCGCACATTTGGAATAAGCGCGACGAGCCGCCTAATTCAGTTGATAAATGAGCCGCATTTTCCGGGCCGATCCTGCGATCGCCGCATAGCGCGGATCGATATATACACGCACGGTTTGCCTGATGATCTTGCGTTCGGCTATGAGGGTCCGTTAGCAGCCCAGCAATCGTTTACCGCCACGCACACAGCTCAACTTGACCCAGAGCGTTTCGACTTGGTCGGGCGTGAGGCCACGATCTATTCGTGGGGCTGCCGTACGGCAATCACTAGCGGCGGCAGCACCGGCGGTTTGGCGCAGTCCTTGGCCGACACAACCGGAGCGACGGTCTATGCTTTCGCCCGCCGTACCAACTTTTCCCAGACGTGGAACACCGGCAGTCGGTCAGCTGAAGACGCAGGTCTAAACGAAATCGTGAGCGACGGTAGTCGTGTCTTGTGGCACCCGGCCGGTGCGATGCGTGGCGTGGTCGAGGGCAACACACCCAGTGAAAATCCGCCTGGCCGCTTCACCTTCCGCCCAGGTGGTGATGAATGAAACGCAGATTTGCACTGGGGCTCGCTGGTCTTGGCCTCCTCGCGGGGCTTTGGTTTTTCTCCGAAAGGATACTTTTTGCAATGAACTGGACGAATATGGGTCTTGACGGAGCCGAGATAATTGCAGGGCTGCGCGCGGACTTGGCTGCCGGGCGAACCGGGATCGTGGTTAGCGATCTGCCCTGTGTGAAAGACCGGGTCGCGTTAGATCTGTCGGTGAATTTGACAGGGCATTTGCCGCGCGGCGAACAGGTGATCATGCGCATTTCGGTCACGGGCCCACAGGCCATGTTCGATCAGATTTACCTTGGCCCCCCCGTGCCAGTGATCCGCGTGGATGCTACCCCGCTTTGTCTCACCCAAACAGGTCCTCTGGCGGATACGGATGAGGAGGCTTTTGCCTATTTGAACATAAGTTTCTACGATCTTGAGGAGAACCAGTTCCAGAGCTTTGGCAGCGAGGACGCTGACCCAATCTTTGCTTGGCAGGATATCAACGTCGAGCTGCTGGAACGTCCTGAAAAAAGCCGCTCACAAGGGGTGACCAGACTGAAGATCACCCCGGCGATGTAAACGCAAATCGTTCTGGTCTGTTTGGCGTCCGGCATGGGGACCATTGGGACTGCCTCAGGGCGCGCTGCGCCTCTTAAGAGTGCGTGTTCGCAGGCATTTATACCACGCCCACCCATCGAAGTATTCACTGCATCCACTTTGGGCATTAGCGGTATGCTTGAACGACAAGCGTCAATTCCGCCAGAGCAGTCATTTAGCCGCCTGTGTCGCGCGTAAGTTGGCACACACCACAACATCGCAGGTACTTCCAGTAGGTTCGATGTAAGTAAGCCACGCCGAAAGAGAAAGTAGTCGATCCCATGTCTAAGGGCGGAAAGGCCTTTGTCGGCACCATGAAGCCCTAGGGGCTTGGTTAGACGCCGGGTGACCGGGGTCCCCACATGGTCTTGGTAATTGCGTCCAACCTCGTCTGCTTGATGAACAATGTCGATCCCGTGGCGTTCCAATTCATCCCTTGGACCTATACCTGACAACATCAGAAGCTTTGACGTTTGGAAACTACCAGCTGTCAAAACGATTTGCTTTGCAGCGTTTATAAGAACGTCCTGACCCGCCGCATCTTTTGCTTCGATCGCAACAGCGCACCGGCCCTCAAAACGAATGCGTTCAGCAAAATGCCCTGTCAGAATAGTCAAGCTTTCGCGCGCAATTTCGGGTTTTAGAAAACAATGAGCAGCCGACTGGCGCTGACCATTTGCTGCTGTGACTTGATACCAGCCAACACCGTCTTGCTTTGCCCCATTGAAGTCATTTGTATACGGAACACCCGCCGAATGAGTGGTATCAATCAGTAGTTTTGAAACAGGATGAGGCGAAGCGGGCCCGCCGACGACAAGGCGTCCGGACTGCCCATGAAAGGCATCGTTGATCTGTTGGCTGGCTTCTTGCCGTTTGAACACTGGCAAAACATCGGCACAGCGCCAGTGAGTGCAGCCGTGAAGGTCCGCCCAGTCGTCATAGTCTTGCGCTTGGCCACGCATATAAATCATGCCGTTCACAGACAATCCGCCACCAAGAACGCGGGCTTGGGGCACTGGAAAGCGCAAGGGATGGGCAATCTGCGTGCTGTTTAGTTGTTGTTGGGTCACACCAAGATGGATAGCACGGTAGGATATCTTGGTGTTGAGTTTGAAGACGCCTTGGCACCTTCGGAAGCCATTGAAATCTAAACCTTTGGGTCGTCCGAAAGGGACGGGCCAAACCTGTCTTTTGAGCTGAGCAAAATTTAACAGGCCGCCTTCCCGAAATCTGCGGTTCGCCATTTGCAAATGAATGTCGACTTGTTCCAGCCGTAGCGAGAAAACATGCTGAATGATGGTCCCAACGTCTGAACAAAATGGTCAATTCAAGGACGTCTACGTCTTACGCCAGACCTAGGATCACTCATGATCAGCAGTGTCGCGATGCCGACAAACACGCAAAGTATTGCTTTTGATTTTGGTTCCATGGTCCCCTCGATCAGCAAGGCGTGAGCGATGCTGGAGCCGGCGATCAACAGCGCAAATGCCCTGTGTGCAAACCGCCAAAAATGCAAACGGCGGCGCAAAACGGCAATAAACGCGGATGCGAAAACCGTCCACATGGCAATGACTCCCAAAATCGAAAACCAGGTTGGCGATCTTAACAAAAGTGCGTCAATCACGTCTGGTGGGCTGGTGACCCAAAGAGCTGCGACATGAACGATGACAGCCAGAACCAATGTGCCGCCAATCCAGCGGTGGAGGCGTCGACTGCGAAAGGCTGAAACGCCAGGCGGGTTTTGGGTAATGAGCAACGGTTGCAACAGCAAAAGACCTAGTGCAAATATGCCAGCGAACCCTGCCAAGATGTAGACGGGTTCACGCCATTGCAGTTGCGGGCTCATCGCAGCGGCGGCGATCGCCACACTCAGCACCACCACGATGAGCACCCAGATTACCGCATTGCGTTCAGAGGTTAATCTAGAAAAACGCACCAACTTTAAACAGGCTGAAGTACAAAATCCACAGCGAGGCTTGTGTCGCGCGAACTTGCCATGACAGGACGTAAGAATACGGTTTCAAAATCATCACCGTCATAGGCAAGGTGACCGTGGGCCTGACCGAAGGCGGGAACAATCTGCGGCATTTCTAGGCGGAAAGCCCCATTTGCATCCGTCAACGTCGCGCCATGGCTGTGCGGGTCACGTTCATGGCCTTCGGTTGTATGAGCCCAAATTTGGATACGCTGTCTCGGAAGTGGCGCGCCGTCGCCTGCGCGCCGCACGGTGCCAGTCATCCAAAAACCACCCCCACCGATGCGGTCAACAATTGGCGCACCGGGGCGATAGTTATTCGCACCGCCCCGCATTGTCGTAGTCGCGTCCAAGGCTTGAGCACTTGCTGATCTAAACAGGCCTGGGACCGTCGTCGCAACGACCGCCGTGGTCAATAATGAGCGGCGGGTCAGGAAACCTTTTGACATGTGAACACTCCTTCTGAACCTTGGGTTACGTCAGATACCGGTTAAACCAACCAATTGTGCGTTCCCACGCAAGGGTTGCCATAGCTTCATCATACCTTGGTGTGCTGTCGTTATGGAACCCATGGTTGGCGGCCTCGTAGATATGGGCCTCATAGGTTTTGTCGTTCGCGTCCAAGGCTGCTTTGGTTTCTGGCCACGTTGCGTTGACACGCTCGTCCAGTTCACCAAATTGATACATCAGTGGGGTTTGGATACGTGGAATATCCTCAACGGCAGCCTGCCTGCCGTAAAACGGCACACCTGCGGCCATTTCGGGGTACGCCACGGCAAGGGCGTTCACGACGCCACCGCCGTAGCAAAACCCAACAGAGCCGACCTTACCTGTGCTGTCTTCGCGGCCCACCAAGTGTTCAAAACCGGCGAAGAAATCGTTCATCAATTCGGTCCGATCGACCGTGCGCTGCAACGCGCGCCCGTCCGCGTCATTGCCAGGGTAGCCGCCGACAGATGTTAAACCATCCGGGGCCAGTGCCATAAATCCGGCCTTGGCCACGCGGCGGGCGACATCTTTGATATATGGGTTCAGGCCACGGTTTTCATGAACGACCAAAACGGCGGGCAGGGGTGTTTCGATCCCCGTTGGTCGTACCAGATACCCACGTACATCACCGGTCCCCTTGGGCGAAGGATAAGTAATATAATCCGCGACAATATCGGGGTCGTTAAATGAAATCTGCTCGGCGTAGGCATAATCTGGGCTAAGCATCCCAAGAAGTGCCACCGCAGTGACGCCGCCAACGGTGTATTTACCAGCCTTTTCAAGGAATTCGCGTTTGGTGATCTTTCCGTGCGCATAAAAATCATAAAGATCAAGAAGGCCCTGATCAAAGTCTTTTGCCGTCATCCGTGTCATGTCATTATACTCCCATGATTTGCCGTTGTTACCTAAGGTAGTGCAAATATCCGACTGTGCAGTAACAATTTGGTGCGTTTGCTCGCCCATCAGGATAGTGGCGGCGGGGCAGTTTCTTGGGTAGCATTTCATGGAAGAAATCTACTTCAGGAAAGCCAATTAAGCGCAATCGGCAGCCATTTGAGCAGGTTCATGGCGTTTAACAGCCAAATGCACAAAACTTTGTCGGCTCACAAATCTTGCGCGTTTTAGGGGGGGAAGTGTGTGAGCCAACATTCGTGCATCGCGCAGCATTGATAACTTCGGGCTCTTTGCAGTCACCTGATACGGCGCAGCAACCGTAAGTTCACCGCACCTATCCCATTCACTCACGGTCCAAACCTGCCATTCATCCATTGATCGCCGTGCTGCGGCGCTGCCCATCAGACCGGACATTCGCCGCAACCTCGAAATCAAGAGGGTGGCGAATTCATAGCCTCCGGGCCTTCCTGCTGTACGCTGCAGAAGCAATGTTGCCCGCTGTCGAAACCGAAAGCCGACATTTCCCAGACCGCGGCCGGTCCTCGAATATTCGTCAACCACACAACCTTGAAGGCAAATGAAGGCTACGAGAATATGAAATCCGTCGCTATCAGCTCCGAAACGCTCAACCCGTCCAGCACCAATACGTCATTGGAGCCAAAGTCGAGCCGCACACCAACCGCGCGGTCCTGTGCGATGGTCAATAACTCGGAATAGTTCGCCACCCAGGTGCGCGACAGATCCACTTTATCTATCCCGACCTCAAAATCACGAATTGCGTCAGCCCCATAGCCGCCAGCAAAAACAAAGCTGTCCACAAGTCCGTCAGCCCCGCCAAAAAGCGCATCGTTGCCGCCGCCCCCATCCAGCGTGTCCTGCCCGTCGCCGCCCAACAATACGTCAGCGCCTTGGCCGCCTTTCAACACATCGTTCCCGTCTTCGCCCTCAAGTCGGTCGTTCCCAGCGTCCCCGAATAGCTGATCCTTCGCCAAACCGCCAAAAAGCAGATCGTTGCCGCTGCCGCCGCGCAGTTCGTCCTGACCAAGACCTCCGCTTAGCATGTCATCGTCGCGGTTTCCCCAAAGCCGGTCAACGCCGGCCCCTCCGGCAACCTCATCCTTGCCTTGACCGCCAAACAGATTGTCCGCGCCGTTTTCCCCGAGCATCACATCATCGCCTAGTCCACCGAGCAATAGATCCGCCCCCAGACCACCGTATATCGTATCATGCCCACTGCCGCCTTCTAACCTGTCGGCCCCATCATCGCCGCGCAAGGTGTCGTTGCCCGCGTCGCCCAACAGCGTATCGCGACCATTGCCACCGCTCAGCACATTTGCGCGCGCATCTCCGCTTAAGGTGTCCGCAAAGCCTGACCCGATCAGCCCCTCGATGCCCGCAAAGGTATCAATTCCCTGCCCAGAGCCCACACTGCGTGCCGCGCCCGAGAGGGACACGCTCACAGCGCCCACGGCTCCGTGATAGCTCACACTGTCCGTTCCCGCGTTCCCGAAATAGGTGTCGTTCCCGGCGCCCCCGATCATCAGGTCGTCGCCGGTTCCACCGAATAGCACGTCATTCCCGGCTCCGCCGTCTAGGGTGTCATCGCCTGCCAACCCATTGAGCACATCCTTGCCTGCCAGCCCTGACAGCAGGTTCCCCCCGCCATCTCCGGTCAGAGTATCTTTGTGTTCGGAGCCGATGATGTTTTCAATATTGCGCAGACTGTCCAGTCCTAGGTCCAGATGCGGAGCTTGGCTTTCTATCCGCAAATCAACGCTGACCGCGCTGAGGGCCGCACTGTAATCCACCCCATCAATACCGTTCCCACCGTCCAGAACGTCCGCACCGGCTGACGCGAAAAGGATGTCATTGCCGGCCTCGCCCAGCAACTGATCCGCAAGAGGGGTCCCGACCAGCTCCTCATCTGCTTCTGTGCCGATACGTGCAATGCCTGAACTGGCCAAGGCCACAGTTGCTCGACCGTCCTGATCAAAGAACTCTGGGTTGGTCGCCACCCATGACAAATGGGTGACCCCGTCATCACTTACCACAAGATCGATGAATCCAGTTAAGTCTTCAGGATTTTGATCATAAACGACTTTATTCGCAACAGCTTGACCGGAGCTGTCAAAACTCTGCAGTTGAATTTCCGTCATGTTGAGACCGGTTGTGTTTTGCCATCCGATTACAAAGCCCCCATCCGGCGTCGCCGCAACGCTGGGCAAGAGCTGAACGTCAAGGTTGATCGCATTCACCCGAAATTCATCCGACAGAAACTCGCCTGTCGGACTCAAAATACGCGCAAAAACGCCGTCATCGAACAAACTCGGCCCATCGCTAACCCATGTAACAACCAGTCGACCATCCGTTAAGACCGCTATGTCAGCAACTCCATGCGAATGAAGGCTGTTTTGACTGACCTCGATTTGGTTCCCCCGTGGCGTCCCGTCCGCATCAAAGAGCCGCAGCATCACCGCATCAAAGTCGAATATACTGAGTTCCCGCCACGTGATGGCAAAACCCCCGTCGTCTAGCGCGACCGGAACGCCGAAGCTAAATTCGTTCGAGGGGGTTTGGCTGTATACAAACGCAGTGCTAATCGGATGGCCCGAGTCTCTTGAAACGCGCACAAAGCTGCTAAGTCCGGACCCGTCCAAGGCCAACACTTCAAATACAGTGACGACATTCCCATTCGCCAATTGCTTGGAATTCGGAAGGATCGGTGCATAGTTCGGATTGTTAAAAATAATGGTGGGACTGTCAATCCGCTCGCCTTGCGCCGAAAACCTCTGGGTCTCGATGGTGATGTCAGTCCCTGAGTCCGCCACAGTGGCAGAAGTCACCAAAAACGTTCCATCCGCAAGCGCCGCAATGGACGGAACGTTGCCGTCCCTGTCGGCATCCAACACTTGGATCACACCCGTTTGGGGCGCACCATCCGCCCCAAATATCTGCATCGAAACGCCTAAACTTAGACGGTCGGTCCACGCCAAAACAATCCGACCACCAGCCAGTGCGGTAAGCTCTGTCTGAAAATTCGAAGCGGTAAACCCCGAGGCGTCAAAAGGCGCACCAAAAAGAGCACCATATTGAGACAGCAACATTCACGTACATCCTGGTTATCAACCCACTCGACCAAGCCAGAATATCCTGCCCGAACCCGCCCTACAAGCCATTCTGGTCACATGTCGTAACGGTTTTGATGACCTGCATATATTTGTTCGGCCTTGCCCAGAACAGACAGATATCGAGAGGGCGTCGACACAACAGGCTGAAATTTCAGCAAAATTTCAAGTCGTTTAATGCCCATAAGTAAATGCCAACCGTACACGAAAAACGAGCCCACCGGAAAGACATCTAAGACAATCCTGCTTTGAACGGCTGCTTGCCAAACGAAAATGACCGGTTCCGTTTAATGGACCCGAATACATCAGTGGCACGCTCACGGCATGGGCCGAAAAACGCAACATTCGGCTCGAATACATCCAACCCGGAAAGCCGCAGCAGAACGCCGATATTGAGCGTTACAATCGCACAGTTCGGGTGAGTGGTTGGGCCAATATATCTTTGAAACCATCGAGGAGGCGCAAGACCAGGCAACGGAATGGCTCTGGACTTACAACAACGAGCGACCCAACATGGGCATTGGCGGCATCACACCCGCCATGAAACTGAAAACAGC
>JBDWAL010000035.1:0-36106 GCA_039978895.1 Aliishimia sp. | reverse complement strand
TCGGTCAACCCCTGAACGGTCGCCGCACGTTCCGCCATCTGCATCGGCGTGGGCTTGCCTTGCAGATCAGGCCAGAATTCCTCCGCTTTGGAGGCAAACGAATTGAGACGTGTGGCGTATTTTTGGGCGGTCATGAGTGGTTTTTCCAAATTCGTTCTGCGCACTGTAATGCTGCTAAGTTAAGAGTTTACACACATGCTCTTTGCGTCTTGCGAATAGTGCCAGAGCGGGTGCTAAAGATGAATGTCGCTAAAGTGATGAGATAAGGGCCTCTACGGCATCGCGCGTGGGCATAGACGGGGCCGTTCCTGCTTTTGTCACTGAAATCCCTGCCGTCGCGCACCCGTATTGAGCCGCCTCAGCTGGCGATTTCTGTTCCGAAATGGCCGCCGCAAAACCACCATTAAAGGCATCCCCCGCGCCAGTGGTTTCGACAACAGAGCCAGCATTCACAGACGGAACAAGACCATGACCGTGCAGATAAGCGCCCTGCTCGCCCATCGTGATAATCGGGGTTCGCACGCCCAATTCTTGCAAGGCGATGCATGCGCGTTCCGCATCCTGCACAGTCTGCACCGCGATCCCGGTCAAGGCCTCGCATTCAGTCTCATTTGGCGTGATATAATCACATAAAGCCAGCATGCCATCAAGAAGCGTCGCAGCCGGTGCTGGATTGAGGATCGTTGTGACCCCCGCTTGCCGGGCGATTTCCAAACCGCGCATGGCGGCTGGCATGGGTTGTTCTAACTGGGTCACAAAGACATCCGCACTTGCGATCAACTCGGCCTGCGCATCAATATCAGCGACATCGATCAAAGCCGCCGCACCCGGCGCAATGATGATCGCATTGTCGCCAGTGCCGTCTTCAATGAAGATATGCGCGGCCCCGGTGTAGCTGTCACTGACTTGATCGACATGTGGGATGACCCCGGCAGTGGCCCATGTGTCCAGCGCGAGTTTGGCGAAGTCATCTTGCCCTAACTTAGAAATCATGTGCGTTTCCGCACCCATTTGCGCACAGGCAACAGCTTGGTTCGACCCTTTGCCACCCGGTCCCAACGCAAAGGAATTGCCCATGATGGTTTCGCCCATCTTTGGCATCCGTGCAGCGCGATATGCGGTGTCAGCGACGAAAACGCCTAGAACAACGACCTTTCCCATGGCTCAACCCTCATCCGGTGGCACAACGCCTTTGCGCAAGGCAAAACAGCCGTAGAAACGTCGCTCAGAGGTTTGGATCACAGCGTAGGCTGCCTTGGCGCGGTCATAGAAATCATAGCGCTCCACCCCGATCATCGTTGGCCCGCCCGCAGCACTCACTTCGGCCTGAACTTCGCTCATAACCGGCATGATGGTCTCGGGTTCGTCCACGACTTCCATTCGGGCGGCAGCATCATCAACGAATGTGTCGATGGGGTAGACCGACAAAATTGCCTTGATCACGTCTGCTGCAGGTCGATCAATCCGCAGAACCGCCCCCAACACTGTTTCGCGTGCAACGCTGTCCGAAGGAAAGTTGGAATCGGCAATTATCAAATCGTCGCCATGCCCCATGGAGCGAAGTGCATAAAGCACGTCAGCGTTCAGAATTGGATCAATACCTTTAAGCATAGCTGCCTCCGTTAGTATGTTTGGTGTTAAAGTCGTGCTCCGGTATCGGAGTCGAAAACGTGCAAGTGGTCGGGATCAGGTTTGAGATGGATAATGTCGCCAGACTTAAATGTATGACGCTCACGAAACACCGCCGTGATATCTTGCCCTTCAAAACGCAAGAACACCATTGTTTCAGAACCTGTCGGCTCGACGACCTTAACCTCCATCGCGAGCCCATCATCTGACAAAATCAAATGCTCTGGCCGCACCCCCAGTTTGACCTTTCCAGCCCCAGACGGCCCGACAAAATGCTGTCCGCCAACTGTGACTTTGCCTTCCGCCAATGTGCCTTCCAACAGGTTCATAGAGGGCGCCCCGATAAACGTCGCCACGAATTCATTTGTCGGATTGTCGTACAGCGCAAGCGGCGTGCCCATCTGTTCGATATGGCCGCCTTGCATCACAACGATCCGGTCCGCCAGCGTCATCGCTTCGATTTGGTCATGTGTCACGAAAACCGTGGTGGTTTTCAAGCGTTGGTGCAGTTCTTTGATCTCTGTGCGCATCTGAATGCGCAGTTTGGCGTCAAGGTTGGACAGGGGTTCGTCAAACAAAAACACTTGTGGATCACGCACAATCGCACGTCCCATGGCGACACGTTGGCGTTGCCCCCCCGACAGGTTTCGCGGTTTTCGGTCCAGATAATCCGTGAGGCTTAGTATCTCTGCGGCTTCTTTGACACGCCGGTCGATCTCAGCCTTGCCGACTTTCGCGACCTTAAGAGCAAAGCCCATATTTTCGGCAACTGATTTGTGTGGATATAAAGCGTAGGTTTGAAAAACCATGGCGATATCACGCTCTGAGGGGGGCAGATTGTTCACAACACGCTCACCGATCGCAATGGTGCCGCTGTTGATCGGTTCTAACCCGGCGATCATACGCAACAATGTGGACTTACCACAGCCAGATGGCCCCACGAGAGCGACGAATTCCCCATCCGCAATATCAATGTTCAGCCCATGCAGCACCTCAACCGCGCCATAAGCTTTGCGAATTTCATGTATCTTAACGTCTGCCATTGCGCGACTTTCCCCCACCCTCGGACCTTGATGCTAGCCAAGTCGGTTTGGCCTGTCCACGGCAATGAGCGCCACGAGTTGACTTGAGGTCAATATACACCATACTCAAATTTCACTGGGAGGACTTTGGGCTTAGCTTATTAAGATAAAAACGAAAAATTTTGGCTGCGCCCTATTTATACCCGCTACGATTCAATTGCTTTCTTGGGAGGACGCACGTGAAAGTTGATATCTATAACTACATAAAAGCTGCTCAAAAAATGAACCGCCGCCAAATGCTGAAAGGCTCGGCCGCACTTGGTGCTGCTGCGATGATGCCAAAAACCGCATTGGCAGATGGCCACAGTAATGTACGCGCAGAGATTTTGAAAATCCCTGGTGTGGGCGCAGGCTCACCAACCGACAGTGATTGGCAAAAAGTCGGCGAAATGTGCCTTGGGGCCACCAAAGGCAACGTTGCCGAGGGTGAATTCGAGGGCGTTGAGCTGACCTTTATGGGTCTGAACAACCAAAACCTGCACAACTTCTTGTTCCGTGGGTTCTTGAAGCCATGGGAAGCCTACACGGGCGCCAAGATCAACTGGATCGATCTGGCACAGGCCGATTATAACGCCCGTTTGCAGCAATCCATTGCAACCGGCACAGTCGACTTCGACATCATTGAGATGGGTGCCCCGTTCGAGGGCGACGTGCTTGGCAAAGGTCTGGCCTCCGAGATGCCGGATTGGGTCAAAGAGCAAATCGACATGGACGACTATGTTGACTACCTCAAGGCACCAGTCGGCACATGGGGCGGCAAAACATATCGCGTCTCGATTGATGGCGACTGCCACTCCTTTGCCTATCGCAAGGATTACTTTGGCGATGGCGCCATCGGCGGCGCAGAAGTTCCGACCACTTGGCAAGAGATTAACCAAGTTTCCAAGGATCTGATCGGCAAAGAAGATCCGCTGACAGGCCTGCCAGCACATGGCTATCTTGATCCGCTCAAAGGGTGGGGCGGCTTTGGCTTCTACTTCCTTGAAAACCGCGCCTCGGCCTATGCCAAGCACCCAAATAGCCCTGCATGGCTGTTTGAGCCTGAGACCATGAAGCCAATGGTCAACAACCCGGCTTGGGTACAAGCGATCCAAGACGTGATGGACCTGATCGAAGCGGGCGCGTATCCGACCGACCAGATCAACGCCGACCCGGGCACAACCGCGTTCCAGCAATTCCTTGCGGGCACAGGTTCGATGCTGATGTGGTGGGGCGATGTGGGCTCATCTGCGCGCACATCTGACACCTCTGTTGTGGGCGATGTGGTTGGCTTTGGCGTCAATCCGGCGTCTGATCGCGTCTATAACGCGCAGGCAGGGGCGTGGGAAAACACCCGCAACGAAGCACCCAACATGGCCTATATCGGTTGGGGCGTTTATGTCATGGCCACCGTTGAGGGCGATGAGAAGAAGAAGAAAGCCGCATGGTCGGCAGCGGCCCATTTGGGTGGCAAAGACCTGTCGCTTTGGGCGTCTGCCTATCCGTCGGGCTTCCAGCCTTATCGCAACTCGCACTTCCAGTTCGAAGAGTGGGAAGAGGCAGGGTATGACCGCGCCTATGTCGAGGATTACCTTGGCTCAAACGCGGACAGCTACAACCACCCGAACGCGGCGATTGAACCCCGTATTCCGGGCATCTTCCAGTATTACTCCGTTGCGGAAGACGAGTTGGCAAAAGGCTATGCCGGTCAATACGGGTCTGCGCAAGAAACCGCAGATGCGATTGCGGCGGCGTGGGAAAAGATCACCGACCAGATCGGGCGCGACAGCCAGATTGCGGTTTATAAAGCCTCTTTGGGCTTGTGATCACCTCTAGATGACAACAAAACAGGCGGTGCTTCGGCGTCGCCTGTTTTCAACAGAACACAAGACATCAGAGTGCCCCCTTGCTGCCAATCCATATCCCGAACTGCCCCATTTCTGGTGTTAGACCATGAATATTGAGGGCGATCTTCTTCACACGGTGACGGCCGACAATGTATCGGATCGCCGCAAGCGTCTTGGCAAACTTATGGTTTGGAGCACAGCAGCACTCTGTGCCTTGCTTGCGCTTTGGCAGATGGCCTTTGAAACAGGCCGGGTCACAACGGGTTTCGACAATTGGCGCCCCGTTTTACATGCTTACATGCTGTGGGCCACGGCCCTTTGCGCCGCGCAGGTCATCGTGAATGGCGAGAAAGGCAAGCGCACGCTCTTTGTGCTGCCAGCCGCACTGTTCGTGGTCAGCCTTGTCGTGTTTCCGCTTATATTCGCGCTTTATATCTCGTTCACGGATTGGAACCTTGCCTCCCCCAATGGGCCGCAGCCCAATGGCTGGGACAACATGGTTCAGATGTGGAACGATCAGTTTTACTGGAACGCCCTGAAAAACATGGTGTATTACGTGTTGGCCGTGAGCGTCGAATACATGATCGCCTTTGGCCTTGCACTGCTGCTCAACGCGCAAATTAGGGCCCGCAAGTTCTTTCGCGTGGTGTTCTTGCTGCCTTTGATGCTCAGTCCCGTGGCCGTGTCTTGGATGATCGGTAAGTCCATGCTGGAGGTTCGCTTCGGCCCGATCTCGCGTGTTTTGCGGGAAATGGGCGTAGAACCCAGCTTCTTTGGCACCCCCGAAATCGCACGGTTCATGATCATGGCGATGGATGCGTGGACCTTTATCCCCTTCATGATGATCATGCTGCTTGCAGGGTTGCAGGCGTTGCCAAGCGAAGTGATCGAGGCCTCCAAAGTGGACGGTGCGACAGGCTGGCAAAGCTTCAAAGAAATCATCTTTCCGTTGATGCTGCCCGTCTCTGTCACTGCCGTGGTGATCCGCATTATCTTCAAACTGAAGCTTGCAGATGTTATTATCAACGTCACTTCCGGTGGTCCGGGAGGGGCGACAGACAGTGTTACCAGCTTTATTTTCCGAGAATACCGAGACCGTTCAAACGTCGGCTATGGCACGCTTTTGGCGATGGTCTATCTGGTCCTGATTGTGATCTTTGTGACCCTGCTTTTGAAACTGGTTAGTCGATGGATGGAGCGGCCCGCATGAGTATCCTGACATGAACGCTATTTTCAAAGACCATGATGCCGACAAACGCGTCAAAACCAAATGGTGGACCAGCCGCGTCGCGATTTATGCCGCGTTGCTGACTTGGGCTGTGATCTGCCTGTTTCCGATCTTTTGGACCATCACAACATCTTTCAAGCTCGCGCCTGACGTGATGAAGGGCAATCTGATCCCGTGGGTCGACTTCACGCCACGCTGGAAAGGGTGGGAATCCATCGGGATTTCACCACGTTTGATCGGCGAAGTGTCGACCGTTCGCGAAGAGTTCTTTAAGCGTTTTTGGAACAGCACGGTGATTTCGATCTCGTCTTCCACACTCGCTGTCGTCTTAGGGTCGTTGGCCGCTTATGGTTTGTCCCGTTTCAACTACCGTTTTGGATTCATGCGAAATTCCGACATTTCGTTCTTCTTTCTAAGCCAAATGATCCTCCCCCCGGTGGTGTTGGCCTTGCCGTTCCTTGTGCTCTACAAATCCCTCGCGCTGCTCGACAGCCGCATCGGATTGATCCTGCTTTACACGCTGATGGTTCTTCCGATCGTCATCTGGATCATGCGCGATCAGTTTCAGGGCATTCCGATTGAATTAGAAGAAGCCGCACTGGTGGATGGTCTTGGCATTTGGGGCGCGTTCATGCGGATCGTTTTGCCCATCGCCCTGCCCGGCATGGTCGCAGCCTTCATCTTGTCGCTGGTTCTGTGTTGGAACGAATACTTCTTTGCAGCCCTGCTGACGTCGACCAACGCGACAACCTTGCCTGTTATGGTGGCCTCTCAGACCGGGTCGCAGGGTATCAACTGGTGGTCGATGGCCGCCTTGTCTTCGGCTGCCATCTTACCGTTGGTCGTGGTCGCAATCTTCCTTGAAAAGTACATCATCAAGGGCATGGCGGCAGGGGCTGTGAAGTAATCCGCCCCCGCTGCGTGCGGCTTTACAGCGACAAATGCCGCGCACGTGCGCCGCGCTCAATAGCGGCGGCGTGAAGCCGGTCGATGTTTAGCTCATAGCGAATCTCTTCGAGCAAACGCAGCTCGGCTTCTTCCAAATGCCCGTCCGCGGCAGCAACATCACAGGCCAGCGCGTAAGCGGTTTCATGCAAACGGCTCGGCAATCCATCGCGCACAAGGCCGAATAATGCATCCAATCCGTCTTCTTGCTCGAATAAATCAAATACGGTTTGGGTGGCTTGCTTCATCCGGTCGAGGTCATAATCCGAGAAAATCGGCAAAATATTCACCGCTGCGTGGATTTTTACCAACTCAGTCGTGCGAATATCCTCATCTGAGGCCGAAACAGCAACCATAAGCGCCACAAGGCAGTCTTGCGGGCTAAGCGCATTGAGAATTTCTTGTGACACAGGGAACAGTCCTTTCAATACCTGCAGCATGATGCTGCACCCGCAAGATATTGACGCAGACCCAGTGGCACAATAGGGGTTGGCGGCTATTTCCCATGTGATTGCGCGGCATACCCGCGCGTAAGTAGTTCGGAGACCAAACCCATGAGCGTGATGCGTGATGCCGCAATGAAAAGCAAAGCCTGGCCCTTTGAAGCGGCGCGCGGCGTGCTCAAACGGTATTCTAAGGCCCCGCCGGAAAAGGGATACGTGCTGTTTGAAACCGGTTATGGCCCCTCGGGCTTGCCCCATATCGGCACGTTTGGCGAAGTTGCGCGCACAACGATGGTGCAACGCGCCTTTGAGATGATCTCTGATATTCCGACGAAACTGGTGTGTTTCTCGGATGATCTGGACGGCATGCGCAAAGTCCCCAGCAACGTGCCAAACCCTGCGGCCCTGCAAGACCATATGCAAAAGCCTTTGACCTCCGTGCCCGATCCGTTTGGAACCCACGAGAGCTTTGGCCATCACAACAACGCCATGCTGCGGCGTTTTTTAGATACGTTCGGGTTCGAATACGACTTCATCAGCGCCACCGAATTCTATGGTGACGGACGATTTGACGAAGTGTTGCTGCGTGCGGCCGAAAAATATGATGACATCATGAAGGTGATGCTGAAATCCCTGCGTGAAGAGCGTCAGGCGACCTATTCAATCTTCCTGCCCATTCATCCCGAGACAGGCCGCGTTCTATATGTGCCCACCAAGCACGTGAACGCCAAGGACGGCACCATCACCTTTGACACCGAAGACGGCACGGAAATGACCCTGCCCGTCACCGGCGGCAATGTGAAGCTGCAATGGAAGCCAGATTTTGGCGCGCGTTGGGCCGCTTTGGGTGTAGATTTCGAGATGTACGGCAAAGATCATTCTACCAACACGCCGATTTATGACCGGATTTCCAATATCCTCGGATGGAAAGCCCCAGAGCACTTTTCCTATGAGTTGTTCCTTGATGCAGGTGGTCAGAAGATCTCAAAGACCTCTGGCAACGGGATCAGCATCGACGAATGGCTGACCTATGCGGCGACGGAAAGCCTGTCCTACTTCATGTATCAGAAGCCAAAAACCGCCAAACGGATGCATTTTGATGTGATTCCAAAGGCCGTGGACGAATACCATCAACAGCTGCGCGCCTTTCCGGGCCAAGACGAAGCACAACAGATCAACAACCCCGTGTTCCACATTCATGCGGGCGACGTGCCGACCTCAACAATGGTCGTGCCGTTTGCCATGTTGTTGAACCTTGCCTCTGTGTCGGGCGCGGAAAGCAAAGAAACCCTTTGGGGCTTTATTCAGCGTTATGCACCGGATGCCAGCGCTGAAGCCAATCCTGATCTTGATCAGGCTGCCGGTTTTGCGGTGCGCTATTACAATGACTTCGTGAAGCCCGGCAAAACGTATCGCGCCGCAACCGAGCAAGAACGAGAAGCCCTGCAAGCCCTGCGTGATGCTTTGGTAGCCCATGAGGGTGATCGCGACGACGAAACGCTGCAATCCATCGTTTATGCGGTTGGGCGTGATCGGTTTGATCCGCTACGTAGCTGGTTCACGGCGTTGTACGAAGTGTTATTGGGGGCAAGCCAAGGCCCACGCTTTGGCGGCTTCATCGCGCTTTACGGCGTCGAAGAAACCATTGCTTTGCTGGATGACGCATTGGCCGGAAAACTGGTCAACTAAAGTGACACGACGAAGCTAAAACTCTGGAAAGGCGCTATTTTTTGACGCCCTTCCAGGACCACTCCGGTAGGTCCTGCTGTCTCGGAACGACCAAAACACAAATCAAAGTTTGTCCCCGCGCAATTCTGCCCTAAGCTTTTATCCATAGCTTTAAAGGAGTTGCCACATGCGCACCGTATTCTTCGCCATCGCTTTCGCCATCTCTGTCACCATCAATTTTGCATCCCCCGCCCAAGCGGAGGAACCCGCGATCCAAGACGTGATCACCTCGCAAATTGAAGCCTTTCAAGTGGACGACTTCGTCACAGCTTTCACATACGCCTCGCCTACAATCCAAAACCTGTTTGGCACAGCTGACAATTTTGGGCGCATGGTCAGCCAAGGGTATCCAATGGTTTGGCGACCTGCTGGCGTCACCTATCTTTCCCAACGAATTGAAGGGGCTGTCGTGTTCCAAGATGTCAAAATAGTTGATGCCGCAGGAAACACGCACCTCGTTGAATACACGATGGAGCGGTTAGAAAACGAGTGGCGCATCAGCGGGGTTCGCATCCTAGAAGCGCCCGGAGCCTCTGTTTAAAACTCATTCCACAGACCAAATTTCACAGCCTTACGCGCGCCATCGCCAAACTTGGTTTCCAAGCCCACCATTAAATTCGTTTTACCCGATTTGAACCCAACAACGACGCTTGGCATGAGCGTTAGGCTCTCGCTTGTTTGGGACACCTCAATGAAACTTTGCCCAAGAACCTTGATGCGCTCGGTCAGGTTCAGCCCCAAGGTCGCGTCAACTTTTAAGCGGTGATTTCCGGCATCCACATCCCAAAGCAAGACGTTATCGACATTGATCCACCCGTTTTTGTCGTAAAGTTCGACCCCGCGCCCCCACGACAATCCTGTCTTCAAGAATGTGTCATACGTCACCGCATCCACCGACTTTGCCCCCAATCCAAATTCCAACGCCGTGACGGATGGGCGTTCCTTGTTTGCAAGTGGGAACCTTAGGAACACGTGCCCTTCTGCACTGCTGCTCGGATTGTAAGATACTGAAAGTCCAAGGGTTAGCTTTTCCGTCGCCCCGTATTCCAGATATAACGCTTGTTCTGATTGGTGTTCGCCATCTGATTGTTCAGACACAACAAAATCGGTCGCCACAAAGGCAGTACCTTTTTCGCGCGGCCAAGCCCCCGCGAAACACGGAGAAGTTGAAACAACGAACAGATATCCAACAAGAAGGCAACGCAGCATAGGATTCTCCCGAAATTCAGTATGGTTAACGTGTGTTAAGGACTGGTTACTGCGCTTTTTGAGGCATAGGATTTTGAAAATTCACCGACTCAAAGGACATGCAAATGCCACTTATCGAAGCCCTCATCGAAGACAAAATGGACCCAGATTTTGTTGAAGAATTCAGTTTTTTTCGCGGTACATTGGGCGGTATCCCCAATTCGATCCGCACCATGGCGCTGCGCCCCGAAATCGCGCGCGCTTATACAGAGTTGAACAAAGCCGTCATGGGCGATTACGACACGGTCACGCTCGAATTGAAACGGCTTGTGGGATATGTCGCCAGCTTTGCCTCTGGGTGTTTGTATTGTCAGGCGCATATGATCCTCGCATCCGAACGATTTGGGGCCTCTGAAGAACGCTTGAATTCTGTCTATGACTTTGAAGACAGTCCACATTTTACCGATGCAGAGAAAGCAGCGCTCGCGTTTGCACATGCGGCAGCGGCCGTTCCAAACATGGTTACCAAAGAGGTCGGAGATCGGCTGAAAGCGCATTGGTCGGATGAAGGCGTGGTCGAAATCACCGCTGTTGTTGCGTTGTTTGGATACCTCAATCGTTGGAACGACAGCATGGGCACGTCACTGGAAGAGTTGCCCCATGATCGAGGCCAAAAACGACTTGTCGAAGCGACAGGCTGGGATGCGGGCAAACACCGCGAGTAATCGCTTAAGTTGATGTTTTTGAATTAAAAACAGCGATGCCTTTGTAATGAAGGCTTCGCTAAAACTGTAAATGCACGACCGTTTTCCGCGTATTTTGGGGGCCGAAAAATAGACGATTGCCCGGAACATCTGGGCTGTGATGTCGTTAAAAACCAGCCAAATATGATGACTTATTTACCCGTTTGAGCATGTGGTTCCCGCCCGCGATGGCACCGGAATTGGCAGTTGCTCTGCGTGTTGGGTCGCATGCAATTTTTGGATTTGAATCAATAACTTAAATAGATGCCGCGATGACCTAAATACCGGTGAGAATACCAAGAAACGGTTTATGAACGGACCCGCAGAGGTTTTCTGATAATGTTGTCCGCCTTCTGATCTAGATCAAGGTTTGGATTTAGCCGCTATGCGATGTTTTACCCGAGATCAAACCGGGAGAAACATCATGTATAACAACATTCTAGTCCCTATTTCTTTTGACGCGGACCGCGACAGTGCGGGGGCGATTTCTGTTGCGCAACAAATGCTGAACGACGGGGGGACAATCCGGCTTTTGCATGTCACCGAGGTGCTGCCTGCATATGCCGTACATCAAGTTCCCCAAGAGTATATCGCAGAAGCACAAGTAAATGTTTCCAATAGGTTAGAAGAGCTTTCGTCGCCAATTGCGGGTTGCGTCACGGAGATTGCAAACGGGCATGCAGGGCGCGCGATTGCGGATGTTGCGGCCAAACATGATAGCGATCTGGTGATCGTCGCATCACACCGACCGGGGATGCAAAACTTGCTGTTAGGCTCAACGGCGACGCACGCAGTTCGCCATGTTCACTGCGCAGTTCATGTGCTGCGCTAGGGGCAGTTTTCTAGATTTGGTGGCTTTGGGTCAGGGCGTCTCATGCAAATAGTCGGCCACTCATGGGTTTTGTGCCTTAACGACGCGTAAACACAGCGCAAGTGTTGCATCGTTAACGACCAACGAACGGTGTTTGTTGCGTGTGGCGGGAAATTGCGTTCGTCGCGTTAAGCTGCAGGCAACTGGTGTTAACAGGATTTGGGTCGTTTTTGGGGTCAAAATCTTGCTGTTAGGCGGCTCGTTATCGGTGGGTTCAGCGAGACCTAAATCTGAGCCGGGACAATGGTGGCGGGTCGGGATTGCGCGGCGGAAGTTCGGGGGAATTGGACTTGGCGTGACAAGAGTTGTGCACCTGTTTTCATGAGGACGATGGCGGCGACATCTACGCGTCGCGTGGGGTTACTTTGTCGGCTTTTGATTGGGGGTGTGTGTGAGGGCCGTCGGGGTTCCGCTCGATGCTTTGGGTTGGACGCGAACTCAGGGACGGTGGCAGGTCGAGGTCTATCGTTTAGGGCGTTTGAGCGGCGTGGTTTATGGTTGCTGTGGTCGTTAGTTTGGTTGTTGGGGGAGTGCTTGGTTGCAAAAGCGACAGGCCGTGGGAGGACTAAGCCTGCGCGCAGCGCGGGCGTAACCCGGTAGGCTCTTTTCGTAGAAAAGATGCCGAGAGGGCTGGTGCGTTGTTCAACGGAGGGGCGGTGGCAGGTCGGGGGCTGCCGTTTGGACGTTTGAACGGCGTGGTTTATGATTGCTGTGGTCGTTAGTTTGGTTGTTGGGGGAGTGCTTGGTTGCGAAAGCGACAGGCCGTGGGGCGACTAAGCCTGCGCGTAGCGCGGGCGTAACCCGGCAGGTTCTTTTCGTAGAAAAGATGCCGAGAGGGCTGGTGCGTTGTGCTACCGAGGGACAGGGGCTTGTCGGGGACTGGCGCTTGAGGCGTTTGAGCGGCGTGGTTTATGGTTGCTGTGGTCGTTAGTTTGGTTGTTGGGGGAGTGCTTGGTTGCGAAAGCGACAGGCCGTGGGGCGACTAAGCCTGCGCGCAGCGCGGGCGTAACCTGACAGGCTCTTTTTGAAGAAAAGATGCCGAGAGGGCTGGCGCGTTGTGCAACAGAGGGACAGGGGCAGGTCGGGGACTGTCGTTTGGGGCATTTGAGCGGCGTGGTTTATGGTTCCTGTGTTAGTTACATTGTTTGTTGGGGGAGTGTGTGGTTGCAAAAGCGACAGGCCGTGGGACGACTAAGCCTGCGCTTAGCGCGGGCGTAACCCGGCAAGCTCTTTTCGTAGAAAAGATGCCGAGAGGGCTGGCGCGTTGTGCAACAGAGGGACAGGGGCAGATCGGGGGCTGGCGCTTGAGGCGTTTGAGCGGCGTGGTTTATGGTTGCTGTGATAGTTATAGTGTTTGTTGGGGTGGTGCTTGGTTCCGAGAAGGGAGTTTACATCAAAAGATTGAAACCCACTTAAAACTTTCGCAATAGACATGGGTCCATTAATTTGAGGTAGCAACAAGAATTTGGCTGATGATTAGAACGAGAAAAGACAACCCTGCACATTTATAAGACAGAATTACATTTTCGCCAGAGCTTTTGAGCGTTGCGTCGTTTTTATCAATACGATCATCATTTTCCTTAGCTTGAGATTTGATTGCATCGAAGTAACTCTCACAGTCTGAGATATGTCCCACCCATTCGTGCCAATAATGCCCGCGTACGTGAAAATTCCGTGGCATACATGATTTGATTGCTAGCGCTGCCGAAACGGCAAAACCCACAGAACAAGCATAGACCACCCAAATTATCGCAAAATTGGCGGCAAAAGTCGCCAAGAATGTCGCCAAAGCAGCGTAGAAAGATGCAAGCGCCATAGCCCTCCTGTCGGCTGAACTCGCAATTCCGTTCATGTCTTCCAAACGGATTTCCGTTTGTCTAAGTGCTTCCTTCGCGATATCCAACTCTCGGCTGTAATTATACGGAATAAATTTCATGGCGAAAAACCCTGCTCCCCCTCCAACGCGTGGTCAACACGGAACTGCAAAAAATGAGAGTGTGAAACCAAATCCTCCAAAACCGCAACCCAAGAAGGAACAGAAGGAAGAATAAATAATTCACCGCCCCCGTCTCCTCACATTTCCGCCCCTTTGACCCGGTTTCCCGGCTGTGGACCGACCTCGGGACACGTCGGATGCGGCGGCGACTGCGGATTGGCGGGCTAAGGGGTCGTCGGCGACGACCAGATCCACGGCTTCCAAGCGTTTGACTTCGTCGCGCAAGCGGGCGGCCTCTTCGAACTCTAGATTTTCGGCGGCTTTGCGCATGTCTGTGCGCAGGCCATCGAGCACGGTTTGCAAGTTTTGGCCCGCTTTGGCGCCGTCGATTTTGGCGGTGACGCGGTTCATGTCCGTGTCGCCTTGGTAGAGGCCCGCGAGGACGTCTTCGACGTTTTTCTTCACCGTTTGAGGGGTAATGCCGTGTTCTTCGTTATAGGCGATTTGGCGGGCGCGGCGGCGGTCTGTTTCGCCTAAGGCGCGCTCCATCGAGCCTGTGACGCGGTCGGCATACATGATGACTTTGCCATCCGCGTTTCGAGCGGCCCGGCCAATGGTTTGGATCAGGGAGGTTTCGGAGCGCAGGAAGCCTTCTTTGTCGGCGTCAAGAATTGCCACAAGGCCACATTCGGGGATGTCGAGACCTTCGCGCAGCAGGTTAATGCCGACCAAGACGTCAAACGCGCCAAGGCGCAAATCGCGCAGGATTTCGATGCGTTCCAGCGTGTCGATATCAGAGTGCATATAGCGCACTTTGATCCCCTGTTCGTGCATATATTCGGTGAGATCTTCGGCCATGCGTTTGGTCAGCGTGGTCGCCAGCGTGCGCATACCATTGGCGGACACCTTGCGAACTTCGTCAAGCAAATCATCAACTTGCATCTCAACGGGGCGGATTTCGACGTAAGGGTCAATCAAGCCCGTGGGGCGGATCACCTGTTCTGTGAACACGCCGCCTGCCTGTTCGATCTCCCATTTGGACGGGGTCGCGGAGACAAACACCGATTGCGGGCGCATCGCATCCCATTCCTCGAACTTGAGGGGGCGGTTATCCATACAGGACGGCAAGCGGAAACCATGTTCCGAAAGGGTCATCTTGCGGCGGAAATCGCCCTTATACATGCCGCCAATCTGGGGCACGGAGACATGGGATTCATCCGCAAACACAATCGCATTGTCGGGGATAAATTCGAACAATGTGGGGGGCGGTTCGCCCGGCATGCGGCCCGTGAGGTAGCGGGAATAGTTTTCGATGCCGTTGCAGACACCCGTTGCCTCTAGCATTTCGAGGTCGAAATTTGTGCGCTGTTCAAGGCGTTGCGCTTCAAGGAGTTTTCCTTCGCTGACCAATTGATCCAAACGGATGCGAAGTTCCTTTTTGATCTCAATCATCGCCTGATTCATCGTCGGCTTTGGCGTCACATAGTGGGAATTCGCATAGACGCGGATACGGTCCATATTGCCGGTTTTCTGGCCCGTAAGGGGGTCAAATTCAGTAATCGCTTCGAGTTCTTCGCCAAAGAACGACAACTTCCACGCGCGATCTTCAAGGTGGGCCGGGAAGATTTCAAGGGAATCCCCGCGCACCCGAAACGAGCCACGTTGGAAGGCCTGATCGTTGCGTTTATACTGCTGGGCCACAAGGTCGGCCATGACTTCGCGCTGGTCATAGGAATTGCCGACAAGCAAGTCTTGGGTCATCGCGCCATATGTTTCGACCGAGCCAATCCCGTAAATGCACGACACGGACGCGACGATAATCACATCGTCGCGCTCCAACAATGCGCGGGTTGCAGAGTGGCGCATCCGGTCGATCTGTTCGTTAATCTGGGATTCTTTTTCGATGTAGGTATCTGAGCGGGCGACATAGGCTTCGGGTTGGTAATAATCGTAGAAAGAGACGAAATATTCGACCGCATTGTCGGGAAAGAAGCCTTTGAACTCTCCGTAAAGTTGGGCGGCGAGGGTTTTATTGGGAGCCAGAATAATAGCCGGGCGCTGGGTCGTCTCGATTACCTTCGCCATCGTGTAGGTTTTACCCGTACCCGTCGCGCCAAGCAGGACTTGGTTGCGTTCGCCTTCAATCACCGCATCGGAGAGTTCCTTAATAGCTGTCGGCTGGTCCCCTGCCGGTTCGAATTCCGTTTGCATAATCAACTGCTTGCCGCCCTCAAGCTTGAGGCGATTGCGCACATCCCCCATGGGCGCATTGTTTAGAACAGCAGGGCTGGAATCGTTGTGGGCGTGGGGCATCGGGCTTCCTTCGAACTATGTGCCCAATGTGCTGTGTTTTGCGCCCGCTTCAAGGGTTGTTGGGCGTGCCACTGTCAAAAACTGTCAACAAAGATCGTTCGATGCGGTCGCGGGTGGTTTGAGGTTGCGACCAGATTGCTCGGTGCTTTTGACGCCCCGCGAACTGGTCTAGGCTGCGCAAGACATAGGAGTCCGTCATGATCGAAGAACCAAAAGCGTTAACCGTGAAACACGCCGCGCAACGTCCCACGCGCAAGCAAATCGCTGCATTTCAAGGCGTTGCGACCGGATTTGTCGTGGACGCCCTATTTGGAACCGGAGCCATGGAGCCCGATATAACCCCACTTGGTGGGCACAAAGACCATGTCGCAGGGCCAGCGTTAACCATTGATAACCGGCCAAGTGATGTGCTTGCGCTGCTGGCGGCCGGTCCGTTTGTGCAAAAAGGTGACATTGTGATCAACGCATTTGCCGGATTTCAAGGCTGCGCGGCGGCCGGGGATCGTGTTGCGGGCATGCTCAAGAACAGCGGTGCAATCGGGCTTGTCACGGACGGGCCAATGCGGGATTTCGCAGGAGTTATGGAGGTCGGATTGCCCTGTTGGTGTCGCGGGCTGCATCCCAATTCGCCTTATGCCACAGGGCCGGGACGGATCGGGTTGCCCATTCAGATCGGCGCGCGCCAAGTCGAATCCGGAGACATGATCGTGGCCGATCAAGACGGTGTGGTCGTCGTGCCATTTGCAAAGATCGACGAGGTGATTGCAGGTCTGGCACTCGTCGCCATTTTGGAAGTCGAGTTGGACGCAAAAGTCGCCAACGGATTGCGAATTCCTGAAGCCATCGAGGACCTGCTCAGCGATCCAAACAAGGTTAATGAAGTGCCTTAGGCAGGGGCTTTTGCACGTTTATTGATCGGTAACATTGTGGTGGTAGAACCCTAGAAAACCTGAGGCATCACTCCTGCTTGGCAAAACGCGACAGGATTGGCATAAGGATGCGAGTCACACGAACGGATGAAGCCACATGCGCGCACGTATTTACCAGCCGGCCAAGACAGCTACGCAGTCGGGCACCGCCAAATCAAAGCAGTGGGTGCTGCAATACGCGCCCGCCTCTGAGCGGGATGTGGACCCTTTGATGGGCTGGACGTCCTCAGATGACATGCAATCGCAAGTTCAGCTGCGGTTTGACAGCAAACAAGCCGCAGTCGATTATGCCAAGGATCTTGGGATCGAAGCCGTCGTGCAAGAACCAAAAACGCGCAAAGCCAACGTGCGACCGGGTGGATATGGCGAAAACTTCGCAACCCATCGCCGGGGCGCATGGACGCACTAAAGCTGCGGGCCGTTTCAAGCAGTGAACCGGCCGTTGCAGCACTTATCCAAACCCATTTCGATTTAATGCGGGCCTCTTCGCCAGAAGAAAGCTGCCATGTCATGCAAGCAGATGCGTTGTCAGGACTTTTCATGCTTGGCGCTGAGGCATCAGGCGCCCTACTGAGCATCGGCGCTTTGGCGCAAATTGCGCCCCAACACGGCGAAATTAAATCCATGCACACAACCGCCGCCGCACGCGGCAAAGGCGCCGCCCGGTTGATCTTGCGCAGTTTGTTGGACGAAGCCAAACGGCTAAAGCTAACAACCGTCAGCCTTGAGACCGGCAGCGCGGACCTGTTTGCCCCCGCACGCGCGCTTTATGCCTCCGAAGGGTTCAATGACTGCCCACCTTTTGGGTCATATACCCTCGATCCAAACAGTGTTTTTATGACGAAGGCCATCTGATCCTTGCCCACGCGCAGGAATCCAGGCATGAACATCAAGAGCGGTCCCGTAGCTCAACTGGATAGAGCACCTGACTTCTAATCAGGGGGTTGGGGGTTCGAGTCCTCCCGGGATCGCCAATTTGGGATTTGTTGACGTCTGACATCTGAAGACCGTCTTTCCGACAAAAAACTGCTTTTTGTGGAGTTATCAGGCTCTCTGTATATTTAATTCATATAGTTCAGAGGCTTATTTGAATTGTTGCACTTCTCTAGCTCTCACAACCTTCAAACCTGTACCGTCACCCCGAAGCATTGACACCCACTATGCGCTTCGTTCACGTTGCGCTCCATCGGCTCCGGAGCCTTTTCATTTTCAATTGCCGAACCAGAACGGTTCAAGCCATTGGCGCAACCCGCATGGGTCCGTGCTTTGAAAGGACGTCTCAATGACACTCTCGAACACTCCAATTCCATTCTGCTCTCTCAAATTTATCGATGAGCTACCTCGCCTCGGCGAGGTTGAAGACCGGCTCAAAGAAACACTACGTGAGATTAGGAACCGGACCTTAACCGCTGCGGGGAATAAGGATTGCGGCGATGATCCAGCCCTATGGCATCAGTTAATCAACGACGACGATCGCAAAATGACCAAACGCCGTGCGATCCGTTTCTTGGAGCGAGTGCAAAGCTCGTCTGGCTTGAGCCATTTGCCTGACGCCGCCAAAACACAATTGCATGCCTTACGTGATGGCGTGTCAGTTATGCCCGAATTTTTGGACCAGGACCGCTTTTTTTAGGAGAGGAGTATCACTGGGTTACGATCCGGTACCCGTTTTGTCGCATCGGGAGGGTTGGGACCTGCGCGATCCTGATCTGGAACGCCGAGAACTTAAACCTACGGTAGTTGTGTATGATCATGCGCCTACGTTGCACAGGGATATTGCCCGTGGCGCTGACCTCAAAATCTTTAACGATGTCGATAGCAGAGGGCATTATGTGACAAGCGATGCGGATCTACTGTTTCTGCCCATTGGCAATCATCACATGGTTTAGGGTCAGGAAGCCCGCGTGCTCTGTGACGAGACGCGGGTTCCTTGGGCGCACCTTGACACAAACCAAGGCTTATCACCGCCACTGTATTACTTTACGCCGCCCCACCTGCCCAAATTTGCATCGCCCCTGAAACTCGGTACATGTGACCCTTTAGAGATACACGCTTAGGTCTGGCTGTGAGGCAATGTCGTAGTCTGTCAAAATGAGGCCGATGCCGAAATCCTCGATTTCAGTTACAACCTCAACTGGAACAAAAAGATACGTTAGGTCAGAAGCAGTCGTTAAGCGAGCAACTGCAATTACTGTTTCCGTAACCGTTATGTCCGCAGTCAGCATATGAAATCCGTAAGAAACCAGCGTACTTGGGTCATAAGCACCTGCAGGAATTTCGTATACATGTTTAACGTTGGATGTAACGCTAAACGCTGATGTATCCGTCACTGTTAAGCCGGTATCGACAGTTGCAGACACTGATGCAGTGACTTTTGCCAATCCTTCAACACCACCTTCGTAACCAATAGTCCCGGTGACGCTACTTGACAAATTTACTTCGGTTGCGGTCGTGTAAGTTTCACCGGTGGTGACAGACCAAGACGTTATTACTTTCCCTTGACCAATTAATATCGTTTGAGCTTGCGATGTAGCAACAGCATTGTAATTTGAAGCAGTTACGGATACCGGATTTGGCGCAGACGCGAAATCGTCCCACTTCATGGTACCTACGAAACTAAAAAGATCCCCACGCTCATCCTGGTTTAAGTTTAATCCCGCGTTATTTAGTCCGGAAAGGTCAATTGTTTTTGTATCATAACCCACCATACTCCCAGTATATTGGCTATATAACCCCTCATCGTATGACCGGATAACCGCCTTCGTGAAATCAGCTGTGGCTGTGTCAGCATTATCAAAGAAGGATCCAAAAGGACCCTCTCCCTTAAACCCGCTATTCATCATTTGCCCTCGATCAACGGGAAATTGCCAACCCTCTTTGTGTAAGTGCACTCCGGCAGCGTAAGTCTGCGCCGCCTGTGCTTGCCCCCATTCTGTCAAAACAGTGTCATTTTCGTATGCGCTTTGTAAATGAGCTAGGTAACGGGCATCGTCCCCGCCGTTACTTCTGTAAGCCACCTCTGCACCAAAATCACCAATAGAGACCTCGCCAAAAGCTTTATAGTAAGAAGCTTCAGCGATTTCCTCGATCACAGTTGACAACAACAAATCGCCTTGAAGCGATGCGTCTATCAATATCAATCCATCTTCTGTTGCCGCACCATTGAGCTTCGTTCCGTCCGTTGCCTCCAAGCCGTTGACCGATTGAAATTCAAATTTACCATCTAAGGCGCTTTGAACATCAAAAAAACTTAGGTCTGAAAGAGTGGAAAGATGATCAATAATTTTTGACGCGTCGTCAAAAATACTGGTTTGGTGATCAGTTAGATAGTAGTGACCTCTTTCGTTCAAAGCACTACTAATATTCTCACTCGTTAATTGACCCCCTATCGATATAGCGGTTCGTTGAAAAGCAAATATATCCGTATCGAAAACGCCCATTGGTCTCCCTTTCTACATATGAGAAGCTAGATCATTCGAGAAGTTAAAGATTTCCGACCGCAATTTTGACACGCACTTCATTGCGGCTGTGGATGCAATTAGGATGAATTTATAAAATTAAAAGACCAAACAAAATGCCTAAGCGGTATCACGCCAGTTTGCCAAAGCTCCACAAGGTGAACGCGACGATGTGCTCAACGGGATGTCCTGACGCTATGATTTTAAGCTTCGCTCTGAGGTTTGCGAAAGGCGCGACTGCGCAGCGCCTCAATTTCTGGTCAGGCTATGCTCAGCTTTTCGCAGCCCTTTTTACATTCATGTCTTCAAGAATCTGCGTCGGGGTTTTGTGGCTGATGTCAGAACAGCGGCGTTTACGGTTGTAGAACCCGTCAATGCACTCCGACGTCTTGGCCTGGGTTGTTACGTATTTCACGGCCACTTCTAACGAAAAAGGGGCACAAGATGTCCTTGTGCCCCTTTAAATTTCATCACGCCGCAGGGCGCTTCAGCTTATGCGAAGACGAAATCTGATTCGATCAACGCAGCACCATCGATACCTGTCAGCGTCAGAGAGTCCGTGCCGCCAAAGGTCAATACCGCATTCGAGTCCACATCATTGGAGATCGCAATTTCGGAGAACTCACTGATCCCGAAGTTCTGAAGTTCGATCACATCGACGTTCAGTGTGAAGTCCGTGATCACATCGTTGGCCCCACCTTCGAAGAAGACGAAGATATCATTGCCAGCGTTGCCAAATAGGACGTCGTCGCCATCACCACCCACAATCCGGTCATCGCCGAATGTGCCGACTGTATTGGGGACTTCCGATAGCGTCACATTCGTCACACCCCAGACATACAGGATGTCGTTGGCTTGTTGGAAGGTGACAGTGTTTTGACCATCCAACAGCTCTCCGGCTGCGAAGTCGAAGCTATGAGCAATAAATCCGTTGTTCGGACCACTGTTCAATTGCCCAACAAGTGAGCCATTCAGGAAGACTTCAACCTCGCCGTCACTGTCGATGTCAAAACCGTCGACGTCGATGCTCATGTCGTTGCCAGTGGAATCGAAGGTGAAGCTGACCAGACCATCGAAGTCTTTCACGCCGTCGAAGCGGTGACCATAGCTGCCAGTTTCAGTGACACCAAGGGCGAGGTCAGCAACCGGGACGTCAATGTCAGGTTCTTCGACAACAGGCGTCGGCGTGTCGATCTTGACGTTGGTCACGCCCCAAACATAAGCCACGTTGTTTGCCTGTTCGAAGGTCACCGTGTTCTCACCCAAGAGCAGATCAGCGGCTGCGAACTCATAGCTGTACCCGTTCAAGCCATTGTCGACACCCGCGCCCACTGGACCAACGAGTTCGCCGTTGAGGTAAAGCTGCATTTCACCATCGGCATCAAGGTCATAGCCGTCGAAGGTCAGGACAAGATCGCCACCAGTGCCGTTGAACGTGTAGCTCACAAGCCCATCGGCGTCTCTGGCATCCTCAAACCGATGACCATAAATGCCCGTGTCCGCCACACCAAGTGTAAGGTCAGCAACCGGTACGTCGACGTCAGGTTCTTCGACAACAGGCGTCGGCGTGTCGATCTTGACGTTCGTTACACCCCAGACATAAGCCACGTTGTTTGCCTGTTCGAAGGTCACCGTGTTCTCGCCCAAGAGCAGATCAGCGGCTGCGAACTCATAGCTGTACCCGTTCAAGCCATTGTCGACGCCCGCGCCCACTGGACCAACGAGTTCGCCGTTAAGGTAAAGCTGCATTTCACCATCGGCATCAAGGTCATAACCGTCGAAGGTCAGGACAAGATCGCCACCGGTGCCGTTAAACGTGTAGCTCACAAGCCCATCGGCGTCTCTGGCATCCTCAAACCGATGACCGTAGACACCAGTATCCGTCACACCAAGTGTAAGGTCAGCAACTGGAACGTCGACGTCAGGTTCTTCGACAACAGGCGTCGGCGTGTCGATCTTGACGTTCGTTACACCCCAGATATAGGCGACGTTGTTGGATTGCTTGAAGGTAACGGTGTTCTCGCCCACGATCAAATCACCTGCTGCTAAATCATAGCTATATGAGCTCAACCCGTTATTGGTTCCCGCATCCACCGGAGCGAGCAAAGTGCCGTTGAGGTAGAGTTCCATCTCACCGTCGCTGTCGAGGTCATAGCCATCGAAAGTCAGGACAAGATCGTCGCCTGTGCCGTCAAACGTGTAGGAAACTAGACCGTCTTCGTCTCTGGCATCCTCAAACCGTTGACCATAGACGCCCGTGTCCGTCACGCCAAGTGTCAGGTTGGCAACAGGGGTGTCAGTTACGACTTCTTCGACAACTGGTGTGTCGATCTTGACGTTCGTTACACCCCAGATATAGGCGACGTTATTCGCTTGTTTGAAGGTGACTGTATTCTCACCAACGATCAAATCTTCCCCGGCAAGCTCAATGCTTTTTGCGCTCAACCCATTATCGGTTCCCGCACTCACAGGGCCGACCAATTCGCCGTTGAGGTAGACTTCCATCTCACCGTCGCTGTCGAGGTCATAGCCGTCGAAAGTCAGGACAAGATCGTCGCCTGTGCCGTCAAACGTGTAGCTGACAAGCCCGTCTTCGTCTCTGGCATCCTCGAACCGTTGACCATAAATGCCTGTGTCCGTCACACCGAGTGTCAGGTTCGCAACAGGGATATCGAGCGCGGGCTCTTCTACCTCAGGAACAGGAATGTCAATTTTGACGTTGGTTACGCCCCAAGCGAATGAAGCATCTAGGGCTTGCACGAAAGAGATTGTGTTTTCGCCGTCCGCCATATCAGCTTGTGCGATAAGAAAGCTTTGATCCTCCAAGGCGTTATTTGGGCCTGACGTCAGAAATCCGAAGGAAGCGCCGTTCAAAAGGACCTCTACTTCGTCATTGAAGTCAACGTCGTACCCCGAGAGCGTCAATTCAAGATCACCAGCGATCGATTGGAACGCGAAGCTGACGATACCATCTTCGTTGTTATTTCCATTGAACTTGTTGCCATACTCATTCGTGTCGGCAATGCCTTGCGTCAAATTTACTGGGGGCTGCGTGGTCATGTTGGGAATCCTTTTCGGTCTACGTTGTCGCCCAGTAACCCGCAGTTCAAGGCAGACTTGCGATCAAAAAAAGTTAAATTCATGTTAAGTTGGGCATTTCCGTGAAGTTGGAAATAGTCAGCCAAATCGAGGGGAGATTGGTGCAAAATTCGCGACAATCACGCATCGATCTCCGCCCGCAGCGTCATCAAGTTTTTCAATTTTAAGTACGTAGACATAGTCACATCTCACGATGCATCACGAAAACGTAAGAGCAGACGCATGTTTCGCGAAATTGTGCTTTCAATTCAGGCAGTTCTTACAGAAGAATCGGGTTGTGTGTTTCAACCTTGGGGCCTGCACCAAAAGTATTGCAACGTTGTATATCAAGCAGTTGGCACCGTGCCGAGTGGCTTAAAGCCAAGAACAGCTTGGCCATATTTCGTTACGCAGATTTCGTTAAATCGAAGATAAAACTTGCAGGCGGCGAATATTCTTCAAGACGTTATTTTAGGTCGTTTGTGGCAGTTTTGGGCGGTTTTGCTTTAGAATTTGATTCGCTTGGCTTTCAGTTGGACTGCAGCCTAAGGCACGTGAAAACCTATATTGAAGAGTTTATGCCGCGTATTGCAACGCCTAAGGCCTTTTTGCCATTCCCAGTTGTTCGCATTGATAATGTAGAAGGAAACCCATCGAACCTGATGGACCCGCAGGGAGATTGGCCCCCTTTGACCAATTCTGCGTAACGCACGAAAGTTGGTTTTGGCCGCTTGGTAAGGGCGGTAAATTTCTGTTTGGGCGATTCTACGGTCATTGGCTTCATGCTGCGAACACCGCCAATCTGCGCGAGGCGCGTCTCTCATTTTGGTGGGGTTCGTGGACTACTTTGTTTGCGCCCATAGAATGGCAGATCGGTGATGTTGTATCCGATCACCTGCGTTTTCCTTTTGGCTAGATCGTGCGGTCTTAGCGCTGGGTCGTTTCGTAATCAGCACTTTGCCAGGTCTTTGCTTCGATACGGGGCAAAGGCGCCCTGCCCAGAATTGCATCACTCAATTTTTCGGCCATCATGATCGTTGGCGCATTGGTGTTGCCGTTGGTCACAAAGGGCATGATCGAGGCATCAACCACCCGCAACCCGGACACCCCATGGACTTGCCCGCTTGCATCCACCACGGCATGTCTGTCGTTTTTTGCCCCCATGCGTGCCGTACAGGACAGGTGCCATTGGCTGGTCGTATGAGAATTCAGCTTGGCATCCAGTTCGTCATCGGAATGCGCATCAGTTCCTGGGAAAATTTCACTGCCTTTGAGGTCACCAAAAGCGGGTTGTTCGACCAGTTCACGTACAATGCGAATGCCTTTACGCAACAAGGCGCGATCACGTTCGTCTTGTAAGTAATTCACGAAAATACGCGGCGCATCGGCGGGATCACTAGAACGCAATTCGATTGTTCCGCGACTGTGCGCGCGCATCAGCCCGACATGGATTTGAAACGCATGTTCCTGCAAGGGCGCCCATGTTTCATCGTCGACAGCAATTGGTGAAATGCAGATTTGCAGGTCCGGATATTCCACACCGGGGCCAGATCGAACACACGCCACTGCATCGAAGTGATTGGACCCGCAGATACCCTCGCGGGTCAGTAGCCATTGAACCCCGGCCGCAAGTTTAGAAAGGTTTTTCGTCTTTGGCCAAAGTGAAACCGCCTGAAGGCACTTGTATTTCATAACAAAGTCAGGATGGTCGTGAAGGTTTTTGCCAACACCGGGCAGGTCAGCTTTGACTTCGATGCCCATCGCTTGCAAATGATCTGCAGGGCCAATACCGGATAGCATTAAGAGGTGCGGCGACCCCACGGCACCGGCGCTCAAGATCACTTCTTTTTGCGCTGCTGCGTGAAGCATTTGGCCTTTAGCATTCTTATAGAAGACCCCAGTCGCACGGTGCCCTTCAAAGGTAAGCCGCTGGACCAACGCTTTGGTAGCAATGGTTAAGTTTGGGCGATCGCGTACCGGATTCAGATAACCGCGTGCCGCGCTCCAACGCTCACCTTTATAGACTGTGCTGTCAAAGACCCCAAAACCTTCTTGGCCAAATCCACTGATATCATCCGTGGTTGCATATCCGGCCTCTTTGCCTGCCTTGATAAACGCCAAGGACAAGGGGTCTTTGGGATCACCACGTTCCACATGCAACGGCCCGTCATTGCCGCGAAAGTCATCTGCGCCGCCGCTATAGGTTTCCATGCGCTTGAAGTAAGGCAAAACATCAGCGTAGCCCCACCCTTCACAGCCAGATTGGCGCCAACCTTCATAATCCAGCGCATTGCCACGGATAAACACCATACCATTGATGGAAGACGATCCTCCAATTGTTCGACCGCGATCATGCTGAATTTGGCGTCCATTCAATTCGGGTTCTGGTTCGCCCTGAAAGGCCCAATTGTGTTTGGTGCTCTTAAGGTTCGACAGCACTGCCGCCGGAATTTTCAGGGAAAGTGCGGTGTCTTCTGGACCAGCTTCCAACAATAGAACCCGGATTGCGGGATCACTGCTTAGGCGGTTTGCTAACACGCAACCTGCTGAACCGGCGCCAACGATGATGTAGTCAAATTCCATAGGCGTGTGTTCCATGTTGTGGTCCTTGACCGGTGCGAAACCGGTGGCGGAGGCATGCTTCAAATCAAATCACAAACTAATGTATATAAAAAAATAACATTAGACAAGAAACTTACCATTGGTTAGTAAATTTATCTAAGAGCCCCCTGCAAGCGAGATTTGACATGTCACAACCAACTGTTGCTGCCCCAAATTGGCCGTCACACACCACGTTTAGCATCGACGTAGACGCTCATCCAATCGCAGTGGCGCGAGTCGAGACATGGATCACATCCCAGACCACTGGTGAAGAAGCTTGCGAGACTGTCAAACCATTTCTCTTTGTCTGTTTGACAGGTCAAGACGGCCAATGCGGCTGGGGTGAGGCCTTTGTTCTGCCGTGCCGCGAAGCAGCCGTGGCCGAGATTATCCACGCGCTTGCGAAAGAAATAACGCGGCAGGGGGACATGACCCCCTGGAGCTTTCGCGCGCTGGCGGCCAAGATCGCCGATAAGCACCGTGGAATGGATTATGCGGCGGCAACGAGCGCGCTGGAAATGGCGCTCTGGGACCTAACTGGCAAGCTGGCGAATGCCCCGCTTTACGCATTGCTTGGTGGTCAGCGACAACGCGAAATTCCGATTTACGCCAATATCTGGAACGCCACGAGCGGCGACGCATTAACGCTGGGTGCGCGCGCCGTGGCGTTGGTGGATCAAGGATACCGGGCGGTTAAGATTCATCCGCTCAATCCCGTTCATGGCCTTTCAGTCGGGCAAGCGGCGGAATGTGTTCATCATGTGCGCGAGTGCATTGGTCGGGATGTTGCGTTGATGGTTGATCTGGATTCTCAGGATCGGCTTGATGTGGCCCTGGAATTTGCGGACTTGATCACCGCTGCCGACCCGTACTGGTTTGAAGAGCCCGTTGACGGACAGCAGTTTTCGACATTGTCGGATATCCGGCAAGACACTGGGCTAAGGATCGTCACAGGAGAAAAACAATGCGGCCTGCCGCACTTCGGTTCGGTTCTTGCAGCGGGTGCTGCCGACATCTTGAACCCCGACATTGCGGGTGTTGGCGGGCTGTTAGATATGTTGGATATTGCTGCGATGGCGCAGTCTAAGGGCGTGATGCTGTCGCCGCATTGTTGGAATTCAATGACCATAGCAGCAGCGGCAATGCTGCATATTTGCGCGTCTGTTCCCAATGCTGAGACCGCTGAGATTTACCCAGAATATATCCCCTTTGGGGCGCAGTTTGCCCATGTTGATTTTTCGCTAAAGGGCGCGCATGCGTGCCTTTCTGATAGGCCGGGTCTTGGAGTAGACATAGACGCCAAGGCATTGACCCATTGTGCGACACGCAACAAAGTCAGTGAGTTTGGAAACCAAGGAGCCATCGCGTGAACACTTCTCTTGAACGCCGGGCAACGCTCGCGTGCCTCTACGCAGGTGCGGTCTGGGGGTTATTCTGGATCCCCTTGCGCGCATTGGAACAAGTCGGTCTTCAGGGATTATGGGTCACGGCCGTCTATTTCCTTGTGCCGACGGTGTGCCTTTTCCCCATTCTTATTTGGCGTCGTAAACAGATCATGCTCGGCGGTCTGAGCTTTCACATTACGGCAATTACGTCTGGTGCGGCCCTGACGTTGTATGCCGCGTCTATCCTGTATACCGACGTGATCCGCGCCATGATGCTGTTTTATATGATGCCGATTTGGAGCGTCATTCTGGCTCGCATTTTCCTTGGGGAACGGATTATTCCGGTTCGGATCGCTGCGATGGCGCTGGCGGTCTTCGGCATGTTGGTTCTGTTTGGATTGGGTCTCGAATTTCCGTTGCCGCGTAATGTTGGTGATTGGTTGGGACTTGCCGCAGGTGTTTTTTGGTCCATCACGATGGTTCGGCTTCGCATCTATGAGTCCCATTCTGCGGCTGACCTAACTGTCGGCTTTTTCCTTTGGGGGATGTTTTTGTCGGCGATGGCCGCATTGATATTGACGCCATCTTCTGTTCCAACGTGGACGCAAACCATGCCTGCCCTCCCGATGTTGTTATTGTTTGTCCTACTTTTGGTCATTCCGGGGACCTTTGCATCACTTTGGGGGCCGAAGTTCCTGAACCCCGGCGTCGTCGGCTTATTGTTCATGACAGAATTGGTCGTCGGTTCGGTGTCAGCGGCACTTTGGGCCGGAGAGCCGTTCGGGTTGCGCGAAGTTTTTGGCGTCGTCCTGATTTCTAGTGCCAGCCTGTTGGAGCCCGCAAAACAGGTGTTCTTCAGACCGAAGGCCGCCTGAGCCGCCCACCCGCAGACTATTTTTGAATAGCGCGATCCCGAAATGCCTTGGACCCAAGTGCAATGCCCGCGATGGTTTCTATCCTTTCGCGGGCGGCTTTGTGTTTTGCGATGCTAGTGGCGTCATTGGGAAGCAGTTTCATGATCGCGTATTCGGCTTCACCAATCGCCAACTTGCTATCCACGGGTTCCGAAAGCGAACCGCTGCGCACCCAGATGCCATCAATCAACACACCAAGAAGCCGTGCCGCAAGCTCTGCGTCTTCGGGGCTCATGAAGTGTTTTAGTTCGTGCAAGAGGTTACTTCGAATGCGCGCGTTGTTGGCGGCCTGAATGCGTTGGCACTGTTTGTTATGTGGTATCTCTGAGATCAGCGAGACCCATGCTTGGCAGACTCTGTGGTTATAGATTGTCTCATGAAAGTTCGAAACGATGATCGCCCAAAGCCGCTCATAGGGCGATTCAGCGTGGCGGTATAATTCCACGACTGACTCGCTGAGAAGGGTGTTTGAGCGGCGAAATACTGCCGCCAAAAGCGAACTCTTGTCTTTGAAATGGTGCAAGACAACGCCTTTGGACACGCCAGCGATCTCACCGACCTTGTCCAATGTGGTCCCGCGAATCCCAAATCGAACGACGGCTTCAAACGTTGCCTGAGACAGTTCAGATCGTCGGATAGATCGGATGGAGCTTGATCGCATGGAGCGGTCGCCTCTTTCGCAGTCGTTAAATCCTAAAGGTAAGGGGTCCGTGGTTGAAGTTCAATAAAGAACCATTGACACTAAAAACAAACCGATGGTAAGTTTTTAGTACAATAAGAATTATACTTGGCCTGCCTGAACATTAAATTAGCAACGCAAGGCCATTGGGAGGAGGATACATGTTAAAGATTTCGACAAAGGCGGCCTTGGTCGCATCAACGCTCATTGCATCCAGCGGGGCGGGGTTTGCACAAAGCATTCCTGAATCATCTGATACGATTAAGGTCATCCTGAACGACTGGACCGGACAGCACTTCTCGACCCGAGTTGCGGGTGAGTTGCTGGAGAAAATGGGATACAACATCGAATACGTCAGCGCAGGTGCATTGCCACAGCATGCTGGTCTTGCGCAGGGAAACTTGCACCTTCAGACGGAAGTCTGGAGCAACAACGTGGGCGACATTTACCCCAACGCGGTCGCCGCTGGCGATATCGTTGTTGTCGGTGATCTTGGGCTGGAACCAAGAGAAGGGTGGATTTACCCGCCCTATATGGAAGAAAAATGTCCCGGCCTTCCCAGCTACACAGCTCTTTATGACTGTGCACAAGCATTCGCCGGGGCTGAAACGTTCCCAAATGGTCGCCTGATTACTTACCCAGCCGATTGGGGAACTCGGTCGCGTGATGTGGTCGATGCTATCGGTATGCCTTTTGCTCCGATTGCCGGAGGCAGTGAAGGCGCAATGATTGCCGAGCTGAACTCAGCGGTGGCCAACGAAGACCCCATTTTGATGATGATGTATCAGCCGCATTGGATTTTTAGCGCTCACGAATTCAATTGGGTTGAATGGAATGCAATCGACGGCGAGTGCGAAGAGGAAACCCAGACGAAGGAAACAGCGTGCGGATTTGCGCAAGCCCAAGTCAACACCGTCGTCTGGAGTGGGTTTCAGGATAAATGGCCGGCCGCGTTTGTGATGCTCACGGAACTTACGCTTACCAATGCTGATGAAAACGCCGCAATCCTACAGGTGGACAGCGAAGGGCGCGATGTCAGCGACGTTGCCTCTGAGTGGATCGCCAATAACGCCGACCGTTGGCAGCCATGGATTAATGTCGCAACGCAGTAACACGCATTCAAAATTGCGGGGCGGCGGTATGAAAGCCGCCGCCCTTTGCCTTCGCTACATGCCCTTGCAGCGTTGATCGACCGCTCGCGATCCGCCGCACTTCATTCCCCAGGAGACCCAGATGAAACCCAACCATTTTGATGGCAAAGACGTCAAATTGTCCTGCAGAAACGTCTGGAAAGTTTACGGGAAGCAACCTGATCAGTTCTTTGGCGACAAAAACCACGCCTTGGACGATCCAGCCGCATACGCTGATACCATTCGCGACAGCGGACATATCGTGGCCAATGCAGATGTCAGTTTTGATGTTCATGTTGGTGAAATTTTTGTCATCATGGGGCTGTCTGGATCGGGCAAGTCTACGATCGTAAGATGCCTGTCTCGGTTGGTCGAACCAACGGCGGGTGAGGTGTTGCTAGATGGTGAGGACCTGCTCAAGAAATCCGACGCCGAGCTTATTGATGTCCGCAGGCACAAAATGGGAATGGTCTTCCAAAGTTTTGGCCTGATGCCACATTTGAACGTGATTGATAACATCGCATTTCCGCTAAAACTGCAGGGTGTCTCGGAAGCTGAGCGATATGCGCAAGCGGCGCGGGTCATACAACTTGTTGGACTTGAAGGGCGCGAAAACAACTTCCCCAAAGAGCTATCAGGTGGGCAGCAACAGCGGGTTGGTATCGCACGGTCGTTAGCCGTTGAACCCGACGTCTGGTTTCTGGACGAACCGTTTTCGGCGTTGGACCCATTGATCCGCAAGCAGATGCAAGATGAGTTTCTGCGTATCCAATCCGTGCTGCACAAATCCATCGTTTTCATCACACATGACTTTCAAGAAGCGCTGCGCATCGCCGATCGCATGGCAATTATGCGGGATGGAAAAATCGTCCAAATCGGAAGGCCGGTGGATCTGATTTTGAATCCTGTAGATGACTACATTCGCAAATTTACCAATGATGTCCCATGGGAAAGCATCTTGCATGCTTCCGATATCGCCGAGGCCCCAAACGGGCCAATCGACCATCTGCCCAAAGTGCCCGCTTCAGCATTAGTTGAAAGCATGCTGTCGAAGTTGGCCGAAAATAACGAAGGCTTGGCGGTTGAAGATGAAGCCGGAACCCTGCTTGGCGTCGCGACCGCGCGCGGGTTGGTGGCGGCCCTCGCGACAGGCGGGAATAGCAATATCCCTGTCACACAAGGGCAAGAATAATGGGAATCAAGCTGGACCGCACAAGCCTGCAATGGCTGGCTGTGATTGCGATCACGATGGCCTGCCTTGCCTTGCAGGGCACATGGGCTTGGATGGCGCAATACCCTGAGGCGCTAATCGTGCCTATTTCTGACGGGTTGAACGCCATTATGAATTGGATCGTCGATAACCTTGGCTGGTTCTTCCTTGGTATCTCGTGGGCGTTAGAATGGCCGATCAAAGGCGTTCAATGGCTGTTGCAAGCCCTGCCTTGGACTGTAACCGCATTCTTGTTTTGTGTTGTGGCTTACGCGGCTTCGGGTTGGAAATTAGCTGCGTTTACAATCACTTCCATTTTCTACATCCTGATTATGGGCTATTGGGTCGAGAGCATGAATACGCTGTCACTCGTCGCAATATCGGTGCCTCTTGCGATCATGGTGGGTTTTGCGTTTGGGGTTTGGGGTTTCTATTCGGACCGCGCCGAACGCGGGATCATGCCGATGCTGGATGTTTTACAAACCGTCCCAGCTTTTGCTTATCTGCTGCCGATTTTGATGCTGTTTGGCTTTGGCACCGTGGTGGGCCTGATCGCCAGCGTGCTGTATTCCTTTCCGCCAATGGTGCGGAACACGATTGTCGGTTTGCGTGGGGTATCATCCGAAGTCATTGAATCAGGCTTGATGGCAGGGGCCACGCCGCGACAGCTGTTTTGGCAGGTCCGCGTTCCCTCCGCACGCCGGCAAATCTTGCTAGGTGTCAATCAGGCGACAATGGCGTCGCTTAGTATGGTCATCATTGCCTCGATCATTGGGGGGACTGCTGACATCGGTTGGGAGGTGTTATCGACCATCCGCAAAGCCCAGTTTGGCGAAAGCCTGTTGGCGGGATTGGTCATCGCCTTGATGGCGATGGTCATTGACCGCATTACAGCGGGTCTGGCCGCCCGTTCAGACGACTATGATCCGCAGGCTAAGACCTTTGCCCAACGCAACCGATATTGGATCGCTGCGGTTTGCGGCTCGGTCCTATTTTTTGCAATCGCGCAGGTGTTGCCAATTTTCGACGTATGGCCCTGCGCGTTTGAGTTTAGCCCAGCCTCTGTGATGAACGATGGCCTCAGCTTTTTGGTGACGAATTTCCGCGATCAGATCGAAGCGGTTAAGACCTTTGCCTTCTTCTTTGTGATGTTGCCTGCCAAGATCGGTCTTCAGGGCGCTGTTAGCCCGTTCACATGGGGCTTTGCCCTGACGACGGTGCATATTGTGGGTTACGCCATTGTTATGGTCGGCCTTGCTGCGTGGTGCACAAAACGCTGGAGCGCTCAGGTCGGGATCGTGGTGCTGCTCTTTGCGATCTTCTTTTACTTTGGTCTGACAAAGATGCCGTGGCCTGCGGTGCTGCTGATTTACGGCTTTGCGGGTTGGAAGATTGGTGGGCCATTCTTGGGCATTGGAACATTGCTTGGCCTCGGCTTCATTGTGGTTACGGGCATTTGGCCCGAGGCGATGCTGTCTATTTACCTGTGTGGCATTGCTGTCATAATTTCATTCATGATCGGCACGGCTCTTGGCATCTGGGGTGCGCATAATGAGACTGTTTCGGCAATCTTGCGGCCCATCAACGACACCCTGCAGACGATGCCGTTGTTTGTGATCATCATCCCCTTTGTGATGATTTTTAAGATCGGTGAGTTTACGGCACTTTTGGCGATCATCGCCTATGCTATCGTGCCTGCAATGCGGTATGCCGAACACGGGTTACGCAGCCTACCCGACCATATTATCGAAGCCGCCCAAATGATCGGAGCAACCCGCAGCCAGATGCTGTGGCAGGTCAAAATACCGCTGGCTTTGCCGGTGATGATGTTGGGGCTAAACCAGACGATCATGTACGGTATAGCGATGCTTGTGATTGCTGCGTTGGTTGGCACCAACGGCCTAGAGCAGACGGTCTATATCGGGTTGAGCGACGGCAACTTTGGGGTCGGTATCAATGCTGGTATCGCAATGGCAATCATAGCGATTATCGCCGACCGGATGACCCAAGCTTGGAGCCGTAAACGCCAAGAAGAGTTGGGACAAAAGGTCGGGTGATGCAGGATCCGAGCGCACAAACAAATGGCGTTACTGTTGATCGGATCACATTGTCAGCCATTGGTCCTGACACTGATATGGTCACGTTTGGGACCCATCTTGGGCCCATGCATGAGGCGATGATTATCGCAAATCTACGCCTGTCAAATGGGGTTGAGGCCATCGCGGGTCTGACCACCTATACAGAGCATGAATTCGATATGACGGCCTTTTCGTCGGCGGTCCTTATGGCCCCTTTTGTGTTGGGCAAAAGCGTTTTTGACATTCCGAAGATCTATCAAGACATGCGCGCACGTTATGTTCCCTTGGGGCATATCGCGACGTCGTTGTTTGATATCGCTTTGCATGATGGCAAGGCGAAAACCCTAGGTGTGCCAATTTACAAAATGCTTGGTGCTGCGCGTGACAGTATCAGCGCCTATGCGTCCTGTCCGCTATTGGCCAGCGATGAGGCGTATGTCGAATTTTGCAAAGACAGGGTGGCGCAAGGGTATCGCGCGATCAAGATCCATCCCTACGGCCAGATAGAAGACGACGTTCGATTGGTTCAACGGTTGACCGACAGTTTTTCTGGGCAATCTGTCCGTTGGAACCTCGATGCAGAGGGTGCTTATTCACCCGTGCAGGCCTTGCGCATGGGGCGTTTGTTGGACGGTCTTGATTGGGAGTTTTTCGAAGCTCCGATGCCGGACAGCAACCTGCTTGGGTACAAGTCATTGGCGGATGCTGTTGATATTGACGTTCTGTCCAGCGGCAACGGGATACCGGATCTACATCTGATCCAACTGGCGCTGCAAATGGGGGCATGGGATCGTACCCGTTTTGACGTGACCAGTATTGGCGGGTTTACCGGTGGCCTCGCAGCAATGGCAGCAACACGCGCGCACGGACTGAGGGGCGAATTGCAAAGCTGGGGCTACACTCTGACCCAAGCGGCGAATTTACACCTGTTGCTGTCCCAAACAAATTGCGACTATTTTGAGCAAGCGGCACCGTTCGAAGCATATGAATTCGGGGCCAAGCAAGTCTTTCGCCCCGATGCGCATGGCCACGTACGGGCCAATGACCTGCCGGGCCTTGGTGTTGAGATGGATTGGGACGTCCTAACGCCTAGAATATACGCAAGCCGCGAATTCGGCCTATCCCTGCTTGCAAAAACATCTTCAACTGGAGCCTAAAGTCCATGAAAAACCTACAGAAATTTTACATCAACGGCAGTTGGGCCGAACCCTGCTCGGATGCCACGATGCCCGTCCTGAACCCAGCAACCGAACAAGAAATCGGGACCATCGCTATGGGCGATCAGGCAGATGTGGACAGTGCTGTGGCGGCGGCAAGTGCGGCCTTTGAGAGCTACTCACGAACCAGCAAAGCAGAGCGATTGGCCTTGTTGCACCGCCTGAAGGACGTGACCGAAAAGCGTTTTGAGGATTTGGCACAGGCGATGCGCATGGAGATGGGCGCGCCGATCACCATGTCGCGCGAAGCGCAGGCCGATGCGGCTGTTGGCCACCTTCAGGGCTTTATTGACGCACTTGAGGGGATGGAAGACCGGACGAAATTGGAAAATGGGGATATCCTGCTGCGCGAACCCATCGGTGTATGCGGTCTGATCACGCCGTGGAACTGGCCAATGAACCAGATCGCGCTCAAGGTCATCCCAGCGCTTGCGACAGGGTGTACTTGTGTTCTGAAACCATCCGAGCACACACCCATTTCCGCGATGGTCTACGCTGAAATTATTGACGAAGCTGGGTTTCCTGCTGGGGTCTTCAACCTTGTACATGGGGATGGCCCGACCGTCGGGGCCGCAATGTCGCGCCACCAAGACATTCAGATGATGTCGTTTACCGGTTCGACCCGCGCGGGCGTCTCCATCACCCGTGATGCCGCCGAAACAGTCAAACGTGTGACGCTGGAATTGGGCGGTAAATCCCCCAACCTTGTGTTCGCCGACTGCGATCTTAAGGCACAAGTGACCGCGTCAGTTCAGGAATGCATGTATAACACCGGTCAATCCTGTGATGCACCGACGCGCCTGTTGGTGGAACGCAGCTGCTATGATGAAGCGGTGCAAATCGCCAAGCGCGCCGCAGAAGCCACCACTGTCGGGGATCCCGAGCAAGAAGGCGATCACATAGGGCCGCTGTTTGACCGCATCCAATATGACAGGGTTCAGGCGATGATCCAGTTGGGCATCAACGAAGGCGCTACTTTACTTGCGGGGGGGCTTGGAAAACCTGATGGCTTTGACACCGGATGGTTTGTGAAGCCGACGATCTTTGCCGATGTGCGCAACGACATGCGCATCGCACAAGAGGAAATCTTCGGCCCCGTACTGGTTATCATTCCCTTCGACGACGAAGCGCAGGCCATTCAAATTGCAAATGACACGCCCTATGGGCTGGCGGCCTACTTGCAAACCGGCGATCCAGATCGTGCCGAGCGCATCGCTGCACGCCTGCGCGCAGGGGCAATTCACGTCAACGGAGGGGGTTTTAATTACGGCTCTCCGTTCGGCGGTTACAAACAATCCGGCAATGGTCGCGAAGGCGGGCTGATGGGGTTGGAAGACTATCTTGAGGCCAAAACCCTGCATGGCATGACCTAAACCATCACCCCGCTCGCGACCCTGTCATCGCCATCGTCAAAGACAAGGTCGCGAGTGGCTGAATGGAGGCACGCCGCCGAAAGCAGACATTTGCGTAGCCGCAGCGAAAGCCCACTTCGTCC
>JBDWAL010000034.1:0-182962 GCA_039978895.1 Aliishimia sp. | reverse complement strand
TATCCTTCCAGAAGATCCGACAGAGCTGCGCGAAGTCAGTGAACTTTTGGTGTCAGAAGTGAAGGCTTTGTCGCTCAAGGTCGAGCAGCTTCAGTACCAACTCCACGGACACAACCGCCACCGGTTTGGATCGAAGTCGGAAGGTCTGGATCAGCTTAACCTCACCTTTGTTGAGGACGAAGAGATCAGCAAAGCGGCGACAGATCAGTCCAAGCCTGCTACCCAACCCGATGAGGATCAGAAGCCTTGCCGTCAGCACAGCCGCAAGCCATTGCCGGATCATCTCAACCGACACGACGAGGTACTGTCGCCAGGCGATGAGTGTGGCCGTTGCGGCGGCAATCTCAAAGCACTTAGTGAGGATGTTACTGAAGAGCTGGAATATGTTCCGGGCCGATTTGTCGTGAACCACATCATACGACCCCGCAAAGCCTGCACGTGTTGCGAAGCCATCGTGCAGTCACCCCTGCCGTCGCGGCCCATCGAACGCGGCAGACCGGGGCCAGGTCTTTTGGCCCACGTCTTGGTCAGCAAGTATGCGGATCATCTGCCGCTCTATCGGCAGTCACAGATCTATGCCCGCGAAGGCGTTGATCTGGATCGCTCGACCATGTCTGACTGGGTGGGCCGTGCAACGGCGTTGCTTGAACCACCGGCTGATCTGATTGGGCGCATGGTCCGCCAAGGAGCAGCGATCTTTGCTGATGACACATCAGTGAAGATGCAAGCACCCGGTCATAAGAAGACCAAAACGGCGCGGGTCTGGACCTATGTGCGCGACGAGAGACCATGGGCGGGACAATCGCCACCCTGCGCATGGTATCGGTTCACCATTGATCGCAGGGGCGAACATCCCGAGAACCACCTTTCTGGTTACAAAGCCTGGGTGCATGCGGACGGATATTCTGGCTTCAACGGTGTGTTTGGCGACGGCAAAGCCAGTGAGATGGCTTGCATGGCCCATGTCCCCCTCTCATCGTTTGCAAGCAAACGACTGCCGGGCAGTGGGACGCAAGTTCGTGGATATCTTCACCGCGCAAGGGTCGGCTATCGCAGAAGAGGCCATCAAACAAATTGCCAAACTTTATGCGGTTGAAAAAGAGGCGCGAGGCAAATCGCCCCAAGAACGGGTCACACCGCGACAAGCGGATGCAAAACCGATCTTTGATGACCTGAAAGAATGGCTGCACGCGCAACGGCCCAAGATATCGGGCAAGTCACCACTGGCCAAGGCGATCCGCTATGCTCTGGGTCGCATGCCGAAGGCGCGTCCGTATCTTGAGAATGGCTTCCTAGAGCTGGATAACAATACAGCCGAGCGCGCAGTCAAGCCGGTGGCAATCGGGCGCAAAACTGGATGTTTTCAGGATCTCAAGGCGGCGGTAAGGCCATGGCCATCGCATATACCCTGATCGAAACCGCCAAACTGAACAAAGTCGATCCGCAGGCGTGGCTTACTTGGGTCCTCGCCCAAATCGCCGACCACAAGATCACACGCCTCGGCGAACTCACACCCTGGCGTTATGCTGCTCAAGCAGCAAAACAGAGCAGATCAGTTCGCCGCCAGAGCGCTTTAACCGGACGGGTACTTTCGAACGTCGACAGTGTTGACATCACCGCAAATCTGAAACTTAAAAATCAGACGTGTCGTCGCTCTTTCTGACCATCTCATTTTCCCAACGGTCGAGCCTTTTACGGGCAAATGAACGCACCAACAAACTTTCGGCCTGCGCCAATCGCTTCAATGCATCAAGCGCATCTGCCGTACCTATGTCGGCCAACGCCCAAGTGCATTTTCGAGCCAACGCCAAGTTCTCATCCCACTGCAGGTACGCAGGACAATCGACAGCCCGTAACTCTAAGGCTATGACTGCATTCATACATTTTAACCTCTGGATGTTAGAAACAACGTCTTCATGGCGCGTGTGCCAGTCTTGTACCAGAGTTGAAACAAGAATTTGACAAAGTGCTTTACTCGCCGGAAGTTCGGAACAACCTGATAACGCATCTTCGAATGCATCCGCATCATTCGCATTTGCGGCCGCTCTCAACTTCACTACCGCACTGGCCATTTCGTGATCCTCTTGTATCTTAATTGGCAATCCTCACACCGTTGTTTTCCGTAACAATTGAGGCCCTCGCTAGTGATCCGTGACGATCCACATGTGTGAAGGGGTGTTCGCCGGTAAAATGAGCTCTTGCAGACATTTTACCAAAACCACATCGGCTTTCACCATCCAAATGCAAGGGGTGGGACATAAATCAGCAATTTCTACAATCAGTGACCTTTCAAATGGGCAGTTGCGTGGTGTCTTTGATGTCATCCATCACAAAACTCGCCGAGATATCGGACAACGGGACGCGTGAGATGAGACGCTGGTAGAACTTATCATAGTCCTGAACAGACCCAACGCGAACACGCAGAATGTAGTCCAGATCGCCAGACATGCGGTGCGCACCCATAATTTCGGGCAGTTCACGAACGGCTCTGTCAAAAACGTCCAACCACTCTTTGTCATGATGGCTGGTTCGAACCAAAACGAAGACGGTCAACCCCAAGCCAACCGCCATCGGATCAACTATGGCGACGCGTTGCTTTATAACGCCGTTGGCTTCAAGATTTTTCATCCGCCGCCAGCACGCATTGCGCGACAGACTGACGGTTTCAGCCAACATATCCACACTCAGACTCGCATCTTTTTGCAATGCCTTGAGAATCCGGCGGTCTATTTCATCCAGCTTATCATCCATTCTTGGGATAAAATCCCAACCTTGATCGCATTGTCAATCCTGTTTGGGACACATTGTTCCGCGCGCTGTGCCAAAACTGGTGGAACGCAACTAAAGGATACCACAATGTCGATTGAAGAACGCTCAGAACCCAAACAAATGCCGAACTTCTTGAGCGGATTTATCGATCATCCTGCCAGTGTGAATGAGACTTATTTGGAACATGCGCGCTTTGCGTTTGGGTTTTCAGGTCGATTGTTTCTCGCATCCTGCGCGGCATTAATTCATGCGATTTTGCCCCCATTTTTCGAAACAACTGCAGGCCGGATCGTGCGCGAACTTCATGCACGACTTGAAACACGTCACTGATGTGTCGCCTTGCTGCCTATTTGGGCCCCGCTATCCCCTTAGCGCATGTTGTCGTCGCGCCGACACATTCGTTGCTTGAGCAAAGCATGCATGCCACGGAAGCCAAGCTTGCTGTGCAAGGCGACGGTTTCGGTTTCGCGTGGTATAATGGCGATCAAGGGCCCGGTCTATATCGGGATGTCCTACCAGCATGGTCCGATGGAAATCTGCTTAGCTTGTGTAAAATGATAAAATCGGAACTATTCTTGGCGCATGTGAGGGCCTCAACAGCCGGAGAAACCTCACGTGTGAATTGCCATCCATTTGTCCAAGGAACTTGGTCGTTCATGCACAACGGGCAAATTCCTGATATCGATCGCATTCGCCGTCCATTGGAAGCCATGCTTCCCGATGACCTTTACGCCGCACGTCGGGGAACCACAGACTCAGAGTTGATTTTCCTGTTGATGCTTGCCAATGGCTTGAAACAAAACCCTGCCAAAGCTGCACGAAAGGTCATTGAAATCATTCGGTTACACAGCAAATATGGGCGGGGGCTGGATGCGGTACGCCTCACATGTGTCATGAGCGATGGTGCTTCGATCTACGCCTTCAGACATGCCAGCGATCTGCGTGCGCCGACCCTTTATGCCCAGCAAGGTCCGCAAAACAGCTGGACGCTTGCCTCTGAACCATTGGAAGCCGCCGACGCGAATTGGGTCGCAGTCGAGGACGATCAGTTCATCACCATCGACAAGAACGGCATGACGCCTCAAACGATGTACAAAGATGTCATCGCGGCTGAGTGACTGACCTATGCGAAATCCGGTGTCAGGCCGATCAACATCGCTGAATGGCCAAATCCAACATGCCAAAATATGTACACCCGATGCAAAAACCTTCTTGGAAGAAGTTAACGTTGTCTGGCCTCACTGATCAGGTTAACAGGAGCAAAAGACAGGCCTTGCCCCTGTGCCAGTGACTTAGAAGGCCAATTCAACCAATGCCTAATCCGCGCATGAAACTCGTTTTGGTGACACCTGAAATCCCATATAATACGGGTGCTATTGGACGAACCTGTGTCGCGCTTGAATTGGAATTGATCCTCATTAAACCTTATGGCTTCTCCCTGGACGAGAAGGCAGTAAAGCGCGCCGGCACAGACTATTGGAAACATGTGCAGCTCAGCGAATATGACAGCTGGCAAGCCTTTATTGAGGCTCGCAAACCGCCACGCGAGAGCCTGTATTTCTTTGAGGTTCAAGGCGAACAAAGCATTTTCGCCCCCGAGTATCAACATGATGCCTATCTCGTTTTTGGCTGTGAGTCCAAAGGGCTACCAACATCGATCTTGGACGGCATGGAAGACCGAACCTTTAATTTACCAATGCGCAGCCCGCTTGTCCGGTCGCTCAACTTGGCAAATGTTGCGACAGCTGTTGTTTATCAAGCTATGCGCACTCAACTGGGCGGTTGACCTACACTGCGGCGCCAAGGAAATGCATGGCTAAGTTTCTTGGCGATGCAATCTGCCCAAAAATTGGGCAGACCTTTTCGAAATGTAAAAGTCCTCAGATTGTCGACAGGGCGAAATCCGCGAATGTCGTTCCGCGACTGATATTTTCAACGAGTTTCCATTGCTAAGACGGTTGTTTTTTCCGCGTACCGACACATCGTTTACCAAAATGAATTCGCAAAGTTAATTTCAAACTGACGCGTGGTAACTGTCCGCGACCGCGTTTCGAAACAGTTTTAGGCATCAATCCGCTCGACGCGTTTGGACAATCTCTCTAAATTGTGTGAAAGGCACATCGTACGTTTTCTGGATTGGAGGAAGACATCTGCGACCAACTACTTTTTATAAAGAGTTATTACGGAGCTTGACGAGAGATGGCGTTAGTTAATGAAACAGAGATTGACCAAATGCGCCGCAACATTTCCGACGCTGAAAAGACGATTGCAAGGCTGGAAAAGCAACTTGCCGAACGGACAAATATCGTAACCAAACTTCAAACTAACGAAGATCGTTATCGTAGCATTCTGGAATCGACCAACGCTGTAGCTTGGGAACTGGATGTAAAGACCCTGAAGTTTACCTATGTGAGCCCCCAGATCGAGGCGCTCTCGGGATACCCCCCCGAGGCTTGGACAGATTTCGAGTTTTGGGCGAGCAAAATCCACTCTGATGAACGTGAAGACGCAGTGAACTGGTGTCAGGTTGAAACCGCAAAGGGGCTAGATCACGAAATCGAATATAGAATGATGCGAGCGGATGGTCACACTGTCTGGGTTCGCGATGCGATAAGTGTGATTTCAGAAGAAAAAAACCCTGTTCTTTTACGTGGCCACTTCTTTGACATCAATGATCGCAAACTGTCTGAAGAAGCGTCTTTTGCTATGCAGGCCACAACGTTTCGATCCCAGAAGCTTGAAAGCCTTGGCGTCATGGCCAGTGGGATTGCTCATGACTTCAACAACTTATTGTCGGTCATGCTGGGGAACACCGAATTATGTTTGGCCATGTCAAACGAAAACGCACCAATTACAGCGCTATTAGAAGACGTTAACAAAGCCGGTAATCAAGCCGCAGAACTCATCCGCGAAATGCTCACCTATGTCGGTAAAGATCCTCTTAAATTGAAGGACACTGACCTCAATACTTTGATATTGGACATGTGGAGTCTTGTTGAAAGAGCGCATCCCAAAACCGTAAATCTTACGCATGACTTGACGAGAAAATTGCCATTGGCGATGGCAGATTCTACGTTAATTCAGCAAGTTCTCCTTAACTTGATACTCAACGCGTCAGATGCGGTCGGTGCCAACAATGGTTCGATCCTTGTGCGCACGAAGCTGGTCGATACCAATCGAATTGAGTTGGACGAAATATTCACAAACCCACTTCCAACGTCGGATCAGTGTATTCTTATTGAAGTTTCCGACACGGGAAGCGGCATTGATGAGGCTGTCGCGGAAAATTTGTTCGAACCTTTCTTCTCAACCAAAAGGACGGGGCGCGGGCTTGGGCTTGCGACCGTGCAACGCATTGTTGACCGTCACAACGGCACGATTTCGGTGAAAAGCAAGCTCGGACAAGGCACAACGTTCGGGATATACTTCCCGGTGCTCGAACAACGTTGTGTGACACAGGCCGAAAACCAAATTCAATCAGACGAGGGCCACCAATCCAAGGGCAAAATTCTTGTTGTCGACGACGAAGAAGGCGTTCGGGGCATGGCCTCCAAAGTATTGGAATACTTTGGATTTTCGGTCCTCTGCGCGTCGAATGGCTTTGCGGCCCTCGACATTTTCAAAGAAAGCTATGAGGATATCGATTGTGTGCTTTTGGATCTCCGTATGCCGCTCATGAGTGGCGAAGAAACTTTGGATGCACTACGAGAAATTGACGAAAACGTAAATGTCGTCTTGGCGAGTGGCAACTACGATCCCGATGATGCAGCACGTCTAAACGTGAGCACATTCATCCAAAAACCGTATAGCATGGAAGCTATCAAAACAGCGCTCTCTGACGCGATACGCAAACCAATTTCCTCCTGAGTTACACGCATTCGACCCTGAAACACCGCACGAATGCTCCAAGGCGCTTCATCAGAAACACCTTCACACAAACCTTAACGTCCGCAGTCGCTAACGTCAGGTAACATCGGTGAATTGGCCCTGTGAAAGTCTTTTGAACTTTGTCCGCAAAGCTTCCAAGTATAGCATTTTGCAAACAAGTTGAGGGGCACTGCATGAAACGTTTCGATACGGATTACTTGATCACCGGCGCAGGCGCTTCTGGGCTGTCCTTTGCTGACACGTTACTTGAAGAAACCGACGCCCATATTACAATCGTAGATCGCCGAGACAAACCAGGGGGGCATTGGAATGATGCTTATCCCTTCGTTCGCCTTCACCAACCCTCTTCTTTTTATGGCGTTGCATCGCTCCCGTTGGGTCGAGGTCAAATTGAAACATCGGGCCTGAACAAAGGTTATGAAGAACTCGCAACGGGGCAAGAGGTCGCCAGTTATTTCCAATCTGTGATGCGGGATCGACTGCTGACATCCGGTCGGGTGCGTTTTTTACCAATGAGCGAACATTTGGGGCATGGCGAAGTCAGACAACTGCTTTCCAACAAAACCATCCAAATTGATGTGCGCCGCCGATACATTAATGCTGGGTTGCTAGAAAACGGCATTCCGTTAACGCATCAAAGAAAATTCCATGTTGCGGAAAATGTCGCCTGTATTCCGCCGAACGCCCTAACTCTGAAGGCACATGAGCACAGTCACTTCACAATACTTGGTGCCGGCAAAACGGCCATGGACAGCGTTCTGTGGCTTCTCGAAAACGGGGCAGATGCCACCCAAATTCGTTGGATTGTCCCGCGTGATCCATGGATGATCAACCGCGCGTTCTCACAACCAAGTGGTGCGTTTTATCATGAGAGTTACGGCGGCACGATGCGCCAGATGGAGGCCATAAGTGAAGCCACTTCTGTGGGCGATTTCACAGATCGGATGGAAGCGGAAAACTTGTGGATGCGTCTTGATCCATCAGTTCAACCCGCCATCATCCACGGGCCAACGGTTTCCATGGCGGAACTCGATCGGCTACGGGAAGTTCGCGACGTCATTCGGATGGGTCATGTCGAAACGATTGAACCCGGCACACTCAAACTTGTTGGTGGGTCCTGTTCAGCCAGCCCGGAAACACTGTATGTCGATTGCACGGCTCGTGCCCTTGGCCACACCAACACTTGGCCCATTTTCGACGATGATCGCATCGCGTTGCAAATGATCCGACTTTACCAACCGACGTTTAGCGCTGCCCTAATTGCAAAAATCGAAGCGAGTTTTGACAATGATAAGATCAAAAATAGCCTCGCCGCGCCGGTGCCGATGACAGACACAGCGCAGGATTGGCTCGTTTCGCAAATCGCAACCGTAACAAACCAATTCAACTGGTCCCAACACCCTGAATTAAAAGCTTGGATAAAGTCTTGTCGTCTCGACGGCTTCGGTCGCGCCGCCCGCGAGGTTGACCGAAATGACCCAGCCGTGAAGGCCGTCTTCGACAGAATAAAAACAGCTTCGATGCCTGCTTTCGCCAATATGAACAAACTCGCGAATGCATGACCGCCTGCGGAAATGGCAAAGATGTCAGCGGCTCTAGATCGCGGCATCACCTGGCCAATCAAGAATTACGTGCGCTTCGCTGAGGCAGGTCTCGCTTTTTGTTTGGCAACAGGGAGGTCTTTAGGAATGTGACCTGCCCGCCGCGCCGCCCCACCAAATGCGGTTCTTATTTCGACGACATCACCCTGTTTTAAAACAACATCACTAGCAAAATGATGCGTCTCGACGGTCCCATCACTGTGACACACCGCAAGACTGTTTCGCCCCCCTTGCGACGCAGTCCCTAAGGGCCAAGCAGGAACCCTTGCATGTGAATATCCGACGGAAAGCGTCGCTTCGTTTCGCAATTGGTAAGAAACACACAGCCCAGCGCCACCTGAATGCTCACCGTCCAGTTTTGGGCCAAATGATAGTGACTTTTCCAAAACGTCAAAACCATATCGGGCTTCCGCAATCTCGACCGGGCAGTTGAACGTGTCGCCGTGACTGGTCGAAAACATCCCATTTTGCCCACTACGTTCGTTTGTTGCCCCCCAACCACCCATCTGCGGCTCGACCATAGTGTATTGACGTCCGGTGTCAGCGTGACGCCCTGCTATCACAGTGCCAAAGATCGTGGCAAAGTGCCCCGCGGGTAACAAGTTTGGGATAGCCTCAGCTAATCCATGCCACAGCATATCAATCAATTTCATACGCGTTTCGAAATAGTAAGCATGCGCGGCAACCGGACCCGCATGAAAAAGAGTTCCGGGTTTGGTCAAAACTTTTAATGGCTGAAAAGATCCAGCGTTGGCAAATCGATCACTATCAACCAACGCCTTAAAAAACACCTGACAAGCCACGAGGGCGCCATCACGACATAGATTGTAAGGCCCTTGCGCTTCAGGCGGAGCATCGCGCAAGTCAACAACCATATGGTCGTCTGCGATTGTGATCGAAGCTTTCCAAAAAAAACGTCATCTTGCTCTTCGACGAATGGGTAATACCCTGCAGGTAGCGCCCGAAGGCCAGCGATTGCGCGCTTTGTCCCATTGGCGCGCGCCAAGAGTATCGCGGATTGCATTTCCTCCGCCCCATATCGGTCGCACAGTTGCACAATCGTTGCCGCCGCTCGGCGTCCAGCAGATACCTGAGCCCAAAGATCGCCCCGAACAAAGTCAGGAAGACGGCTGTTCGTGGCGATGATATCTAAGATGGCTTCATTGCGAACCCCGGCCTCAAACAGCCGCACAATGGGCAGACGAAGGCCTTCCGCAATAATTTCCGTCGTCTTGGTGGACATCGATCCCGGGGTACGCCCACCAATGTCGCCCCAATGAGCAATCGAGGCGACCCAAGCGACACGCGTCCCTTGCCAAAAAACAGGTTGCGCGACCACGACATCATTCAGATGTGTTACCCCACCGAAATTTGGATCATTGGTAAGATAGATATCGCCTTCAACAATGGTATCGCCAAGTTTCGCAATAATTGCGCGAACTGACTTATCCAAAACGCCAATGAAAGATGGAATACCCGCACCAGAGCTGACCAACTGCCCATCAGCGTCCAAGACCCCCGTTCCCACGTCGAGAACTTCGTAAATTATTGGGCTCATGGCGGTTTTGCGGAGCACTTCAAACATCTCTATCGCAACGGCGTCTAACCCTTGCGAAAGGACGTCTAAAGTAAACCGATCAGCCATCGATGATGATCGTCAGATCACGTGGGAGATTTGATAGAATTTCCGGGCCTTGCTCGCGTAAGATAACAATGTCCTCAAGCCGAATTCCAAATCGACCGGGTAAGTAGATACCTGGCTCAATCGAAAACACCATGCCCTCTTCTAAGCGCGTTTGAGAGGTCGCAGTAATATAAGGGGTTTCGTGTATCTCGATCCCCATCCCGTGGCCCGTACGGTGCACAAAATAGTCACCATATCCGGCTTCGATTATGACATTTCGCGCAGCATCGTCGACCACATGAGCTTTTACACCCGGTTTGGCCGCTGCCAAAGCAGCTTGCACAGCTGCCTCAACGATGGCGTGCACCTCAGCGTAGCCGTCAGGTGGTGTCCCCATAACCGCCATTCGTGTCATGTCGCTGGAATACCCATCTTTGCCACCACCAATGTCCATAACGATCGCATCACCGTCTTTCAGGGTGCTCTCACCGGTGTGGTGATGGGGAAACGCGCCATTCGCGCCTGCGCCAACGATTGTGAACAAGGGTGTTACATCTTGCGCAATGAAACTGTCTCGCACGATTTGTGCCACTTGATTTTCTGACATGCCGATTTTCATCGCAGCCCACGCGGACTTCATGGCCGTGTCAGCGGACAGCGCGTTGTGTTTGAGCTTGCCGTATTCATCGACGTCTTTGCGCATACGCAACGCCCCAATGGTGGTCGCAGTGAATTGGCGTTTTGCGTCCGGTAACGCATCTTGCACCAGTCCGGCGAAATCAGCCCGCATGGTTTCGTCCAAAACGATGCTCTTTGCGTCAGATGCGCCTGACATTTCGAGCAACTCGGTGAGGGCTTTATGGGGCCCATCCGCATCCCCCCAAGTGTGGAAAGGCAGGTCCGTTTGCTGGGCGGCGCTTTCGGCTTCTAAAGCGGGCATCAAAAAACCAGCATAGCTTTGTGTGACACAAAACAGCAAAGGGCGTTCATCTGCGTGTGGGCGCACATCCAACAGCCACGCGAGATGCGCGCCGGGTCCGATGGCCAAGAGGTCGACACCTTGCTCAGCCATAGTTTCTCGAAGGTGGTTTAACCTGCTCATCTTATGTCCTTTCAAACGCTGGTTTCGACAATGATTTTCCCGTGGAATAGTCGCGCGCACCCGAAACAACGCCGAGCGACTGCCCCTTTATGACCCATTCACTTGGCATGTCTATTCCTTGTAACCATGGACCTCTCGGGCGCGTTCCGGCGTCAAGAACCCGTTTTTGATGTCCATTTTGACCGATTTGGGATCACGTTTCTTGGGATCACCAAAACCCGCCCCCGATGATGTGATGACCCGCACCACGTCGTCAGTTGTCAGACCAAGACCCGAAACGAACGCATAGTGTTCCCGACCGCCCGCGACCGTGTCAACTTCGATGAAGTTGCCAGACCCCTCTTTGGCCCCATCCAGCGACCAAGGCTTGACGACAGAACGGGTGTAGCCCGCAGTTAAGAACCCGTCCTGTGTGCGGATGCGATATTCAAGGACCAGACCCCGCCCCCCGTTGAACTCGCCCTCTCCGCCTGGGGCTGTGTTGAGCGCCATTTTATCCACGTAAAGACCATTACGGGCTTCGGAAATTTCGGCGGGTGTGTTGTAAGTTTCCCCATGAAATCCAGAGAAAATGCACGGATTGCCGTCGCGCCCATTCCACGCGCCCCATCCGCCAATCTGCGGCTCAATGATTGTGTACTGACGACCCGTATCCGGATGGATACCTCCCACGAAGGTCCCACAGATCGAGCTAAAGTGCCCAGCAGGTAAACGTTCAGGCACATAGGGCGCCAAACAACGCCAGATCAGGTCATAGACCCGAACTTCTGTTTCAAAATAGAACCCAATCGCCGCAGGTTCTTGCGCATGAAATACGGTGCCATCTGTGGTCAGCACTTTCAGCGGCCTGAATGATCCCTCATTGGCTGGTGTCTCAGGATCCGTCACCGATTTGAACAACATCTGCGCGCATACAATCGTGCCATCGCGGCTTGTGTTGGTGCAGGCCGGGTCTTGCGCAGGATTGTCGCGCAAATCGACGATGAATTCATCCTCTGTTATCGTGACTTTCACATTGTAAGTGCGGCCATCATCTTGCGGCTCGGACAGCTCAAATGTGCCTTTCGGCAATTTGGCAAGTTCGGCAAGGGCGGTCTTTTCGCCAAAATCCATGAAACTTTCCATCGCGGCCTTAAATGTGATCGGCGTATATTTGTCCGACAAGTCTTCTAATCGTTTGGCCCCGATCCGCACTGCCGCAATCGCCGCCCAGACGTCGCCCAACAGGAAATCGGGCATCCGGCTGTTGCACGTGATGATGTCCATGACAGCTTGATCCGTCACTCCTTCACGGATCAGTTTAACAGCAGGCAATCGCAGCCCTTCTTGGAAAATTTCGGTTGCATCACCCGACAAAGATCCCGGTGCCATACCCCCCACATCAGAATTATGCGCGATGTTGGCTGTCCAAGCGATAATTGCACCGTCTGCAAAGACGGGCATGGCCAGCACAAGATCGTTCAAATGCGTCACGCCTCCGTGCCATGGATCATTGGTGATGAACACGTCGTTTGGGCGGATGTCGTCGCCGAATTTAGATAGAATAAATTGAACCGATTTGTCCAAGACACCAATAAAAGCAGGTATCCCCGCACCAGAAGACGCAATGCGTCCTTCGGCGTCCGTGATCCCAGTACCCATATCCAGCACTTCATAGATGATTGATGACATGGCCGTCTTGCGCATCGCGGCAAACATCTCATCCGCGGTGGCTTGCAAAGAGTTTTGGATGATTTCCAATGTGATTTGATCGCTCATGGCTGGCCCTCCAAAAGGATATGAATGTTGCCGTATGCATCAACAGAAACGGTGTTGCTCGGGTGAATGACAACTGTGGTGCCGGGGTCTTCGATGATCGCGGGGCCGTTGAATGCCATGCCTGCACGTAGTTTTTCCCCGTCATAGATCGTCGCAGGATGTTTGCCTTCCAAAGCATAATCTACGTCGCGTGTGCCTTTGATCGCGGCGCTTGCATCCGGGTCTCCTAAGGGCGCCGGGATCATTTCTAACTTGCCCACTTCGGCGCGCGCGACCAGATGGATGCCGACCATTTCGACAGGGGCTTCAAGGCGATAGGTGTATTCGCGTTCATACGCCTCATGAAAATCAGCTGCGATTTTGGTCAGAGCTGCATTTGTGACCACGCCATCAAGCAAGACTTCGGTGGTGTGTTCTTGGTTCTGATATCGGAATTTTCCGTAGCGCAAAAATGTCAATTTTGCAGGATCGACACCTTCCGCCTTAAAGGTGTCGCGGGCTTCGCCTTCGGCTTTGGCGAACACGGCTTCGATACCTTCTGCGGCCCCGTCAGAGAGGTCCGCTAACTGCGTCACGAAATAGTCGCGGCGCAGGTCCGACATCATCATGCCCCAAGCCGAAAACACCGACGCCGCCGCTGGCACAACAACCTTTTTGACCTGTAATTCTTGGCCCAAGGCCACCGCGTGCATGGCGCCGCCGCCGCCAAATGCGAGCAAAGTGAAGTCGCGTGTGTCATGGCCACGGTTGAGCGATACCAGCTTCAACGCGTTGACCATGTTGTTGTTTGCAATCCGCACGATGCCTTGCGCGGCCTCATCCACAGACACACCAAGCTTGTCGCCTACTCCTGACAGCGCTGTTTTTGCGCTCTCCATGTCGGCATCGATGGCACCGCCACAGAAGAAATCTTTGTTGATGCGCCCAAGCCAAAGGTTTGCGTCCGTTGTGGTCGCGCGAGTACCGCCCTTGCCGTAGGCCGCCGGGCCCGGCAACGCCCCTGCGGATTGCGGACCCACATGCAGCTTTTCGAAATCATCGACCCATGCGATGGACCCGCCGCCATTGCCGATCTCAACCAGATCCACGACCGGCACCATGATTGGATAGCCCGCGGATTTTCGCGACCGCTCGATCCAATAGTCGGTCATGATCCGCACTTCGCCACCTTCTATCAGCGAACATTTTGCAGTTGTTCCACCGATGTCTAAGGCCAAGATATCTGGCTCATCGATTAATTTTCCAAGCTCTGCGGCCCCCCAAAACCCTGACGCGGGGCCACTTTCGACCATTGTGATCGGAACGGCGGATGTCGCAGCAAGGCTGTCCACCCCGCAATTCGACTGCATGATATAGGGGCTTTGCGGCAAACCCTGTTCGCGCAAGCTTTCGTCAAGATTTCCCAGATAGCGCGCAGCGACGGGTTGAACATAAGCCGAAAGAACCGCTGTGTTGGAGCGTTCATATTCCCGCCATTCGCGGGTGATCTGGTGGCTGGCCACGACTGAGGCCTCGGGCCACAAGCGTTGAACTTCTTTCAAAACGGCTTCTTCGTGACGTGTATTGGCATAGGAATGCAGCAGTGAAATCGCGATGGCTTGCACACCTTCAGCGTGGAAATGCTCAACAATGTCAACCAGGCCGCCCAAATCAAGCGGGATACGTTCCGCGCCAAGATATGTCATGCGCCCGGGAACCTCCGCGCGCAGATAACGCGGAACAAAAGGTTGGGGCTTTTCGTAGTGCAGATTGAAGAAATCAGGACGGTTTCCACGTGCGATCTCAAGGGTGTCTCGGAAGCCTTCCGTTGTGATCAGCCCCACCGTTACACCTTTGCGTTCGGTCAGGGCATTGATAACAACGGTGGTTCCATGCACCATGAAGTCCACCTCTTTGGGGTCTATCCCCCCTTTGGCCATGACGTTCAGGACGCCAGTTTCAAAGTCAGGCGGGGTGGTATCAGATTTTGCGGTCGTGATCTTCATTCCGGCAGAACTTGTCTCGATGGCGACCAGATCGGTAAATGTCCCGCCAACATCTGTGGCAATACGCTTCGTTGTCGTCATATCAATTCGTCCCCTTTTTGAGATAGGCATCCAACAAAAATGCCAAAGCACCGGCTTCTTTCAGGGCTTCGGCGGCTGCCACACGTTCAGGCGTGAAATGCCCCGCAACGTGTAGGCAATTGAGTGTTCCAATGACTTTGCCACCGATCACGACCGGTACATTGATGCAGCTTTCGCACCCCAAAGATTTGATCAGTTCATGATCCGGGAAGACCGCTGCGATTTCGTCGATTGAATTGGCGACAAATGTCTCTTGGCGACCTTGCACCTGATGGGTCCACGCATTGGCCTCAATCGGCTTTTCACCACTTGTGGCGTAAGCATCTGGCATATTCGAATAATTACGCCGCGCGACCCCGCGCTCGTTATCCACCTCCATGAGCGTGAACAGCTTTACACCAATGGTTTCATCCACAAGCGTCTCTAGTGCTTTGAATGTCGCCATGGGTTGATCTGTTGACGCTACGGCTTTCGTCAGCTGGCTCATGCGCCCCTCGCAAGTTGATTTCGAAGATTTAGCTCTGCTGCGTCCACCACGGGAACAGCGCCGATTAATTGACGGGTATAATCGGCCTTGGGTGCCGAAAATATCTGGGCTGTTTCGCCCAGTTCGATAAGTTGACCAGATTGGAAGACGGCGACACGATCTGCGACGTTGCGAACGACCGCCAGATCATGCGTGATGAAGATATAAGTCAGCCCGTGCATCGCGCGAAGATCGTTCAACAAACGCAAGACACGCGCTTGCACCAGAACGTCCAGCGCAGATGTTGGTTCATCTAGGACCAACAGACGAGGATCGCAGGCCAAAGCTCGTGCAATGCTGACGCGTTGGCGTTGGCCGCCGGACAAAGACGCGGGCGCTCTGGTCCGCATGTCACCTGGTAGACCAACGGCCTCTAGTGCAGCTTCGACCGCGTTCCAACGTTTGGATTTTTCGCCTATGTTATAGACATCCAACCCTAATCTCACCGACGCCCCGACGGAACGTTTCGGATTCAGCGACGACAGCGGGTTTTGTTGCACAAGCTGAATGCGGCGACGGTGTTCAGCGCTGCGCTTGGCGTTTAACGACGCGCCATCAAAATTGATGTCCCCAGATGTAGCAGCCAATATTCCAAGGATCATATTGGCGATCGTGGTTTTTCCAGACCCGCTTTCTCCCACAATCGCGAGGCACTCGCCCGCCTTGGCATCAAGTGTGACATCACGCACGGCATGCACCGGACCTGACGGGGTCTGGAAGGTTTTCGTTAGTCCATTGAGTGCAATCAGCGTCATGACGCATATCCATGGCGGATCCGAGGGGCAAGGAATGTGTCGCTTAGCTCTGGAACTTCCGGCAACCCAACACCCGTGATGCGCGGCACAGCCGACATCAAAGCCCGGGTGTATGCATGCTGCGGATTGGCAAAAAGAACCTCCGTCGGTCCATCCTCAACGATGTTTCCGCGATAGATCACATAGACACGGTCCGCGAACTCACGCACCACGCCAAGATTATGCGAGATGAACAAAACCGATGTCCCATTTTGTTCGACCAAATCACGCATCAAGGTCAAGGTTTGGGCTTGCACGGAAACATCAAGCGCTGTTCCCGGTTCGTCTGCCAACAACAGTTGGGGTTTGTTGGCCAAGGCCATGGCAATCATCACGCGCTGGTTCATGCCGCCGGACAATTGGAACGGGTATGACCCTAACACACGCGCCGGGTCAGGGATCGCAACCTCGTCTAACAACGTCGTGGCGCGGGCCTGACTGGCGGCCTTGGACAATTTGGGTTCACGGCGACGAAGTACTTCGGTGAATTGATTGGCGATGGTGAACATCGGGTTCAGCGACGATGTTGGGTCTTGAAAGATCATCGACAGCTCGGTGCCGCGCAACGCAGCCCGCTCACGGGCCGACATCGCATTGATATCTTGGCCGGCGAATTGAACGGTGCCCTTGATGCGGGCTGTTCGTGTTTCTTGCAGCAGGCCCAATACGATACGCGCGGTCACGGATTTACCGGACCCGCTTTCCCCAACCAAGGCAACTTTTTCACCTGTCGCGATGTCGATATCGATACCGTGTAAAACGTCGACTTGTCCGGTCAGGGTTTTGAACCCAAGGTGCAGGTCTTTGATTTCAAGCAGGGCGCTCATTCGTCCACCCCCAAAACATCGCGCAACCCGTCACCTAGAAGGTTAAAGCCAAAGACTGCGATCAAAATGGCAAGGCCGGGAAAGACTGTCAGCCACCAACTATCGGGAAGATAGCGCGCACCTTCGGCCACCATAGACCCAAGGTCAGCTGTCGGGGGCTGCACGCCCAAGCCGAGAAATGACAAGGATGACGCGATGATGATTACAAAACCCATATCAAGCGTCATTTTGGTGATGATCGCAGGCAAGCAATTGGGCAAAATTTCGCGGAATGCGATATGGCCTGCACTGGCGCCGATGACCTCAGCTGCCAAGACATATCCCTCTTCTCGCTCACCTCGCGCAATCGAGTAAACCAGCCGCGCATACCAAGGCCACCACATCGCGGTGACAGCAAGCATGGCGTTGGTCAAAGTGGGCTCCAACACACCCATCATCGCGATCGCCAAAACTAGCGGCGGGATCGACAGGAACACATCAACGATGCGCATCAGGATCATTTCAAGCCAACCGCCAATATACCCGGCAAGCAGCCCAATCATCGTGCCAATGGGCACCGCGATAGCAAGAACCACCACCCCCAAGGTCAGGCTGATCTGATAGGCAAACAGAATGCGGCTGAAGATGTCTCGGCCGACCAAATCTGTTCCCATCCAGTTGCGGGCAGACGGGGCGCGGTTGTTGTTCAGAAAGTCGACGACAGCGCCGTTATGCGTGGGAAATGGCGCGATCCACGGCGCAAAGATTGCGGCGAGTGTGATCAGACACACCAATACCAGCCCCAAAAGGCTAAGCGGATTGGCCGCCAGTATACGCAATGTTCGGATCATGATGCCCCGCCTCGCGTCGAATATCGAATGCGTGGGTTGAGGAAAGCAATCATCAGATCAACGATGATGTTTACGATCAAGAACGTGATTGCAATGATCAGAACGGTTCCCATGATCGCATTCAGGTCTTTACGCAAAATCACCGCAACGCCGTAGCGTGACAATCCGGGCCATGCGAAAACGGCTTCAACCAAGAAGGCATTTCCCAACATTGCCGCGAAATCGAGGCCGATAATCGTGAGAGACGGGATCAAAGATGGCTTAAAGGCATAAGATCGCGCGATGCGGGCCGGAAAGAAGCCATAAGCTTGCGCCATCTCGATATAGGGTTTGTCATATGTCTCGACCATGTTGGCGCGCGTCAGGCGTGCGGCTTGGCCAATACCAGATAAGGACAAGGCGACAGCCGGTAAGATCAAGTGGTGCACAGCACTACCAAAAGCGGCCCAATTGCCGACTAAAACTGTATCGATTGTTAGGAAACCAGTAATCCGCTCGATGTCGTAGATATCCGCTATACGCCCAGCAATCGGAAAGAGCGGCAGGTAAAACGAGAATAACAACATCAAGATAACCGCCCAAACAAAGCCGGGCGCAGACACGGTCAACAAAGCAACAACCCGCACCAAATGATCAGGCCATCGACCACGATAACGCGCGGCAAGAATGCCCAAAGGCAAGCCGACGACGACCATGATGAAACCCGCCAAGAATACCAACTCAAGCGTCGCAGGAAGGAACTGGGCGATGTCTTGGGTCACGGGGCGGTTTGTATAAAGCGACGTGCCGAGGTCTCCGCGTAACACATCCCGCACGAAGTAGACGTATTGCGTTGGCAAAGCCGCATCCAGATGCATTTCAGCGCGCAGTTTCTCGATCTGTTCGACTTTTGCATTGGGACCAAGTGCGATCCGGGCAGGATCACCGGGGATGATCCGCGCGATGGCAAAGATCAGCATCGAAACGCCCACAAGCACAATAACAGAGATACCTAACCGGTTTAGCAGCAGGCGGAGAAGTCCAGACATACGCAGCTTTCACAAAAGATACGGGGGGTGGGGAGGCAGACGAGAGATCAAAAAAGCGGGCGTAGACGGAAATGCCTACGCCCAGTTCAGGGAGCGTTCGTTATTCGCCAGTCATTTCCATCAACCGAAAGCTAAAGCCCATGCCATCAAGGCCAAAGGCTTGCGTGGGATCGCTAAGTGCGGGAACGTTCACGCGATTAGACGCGGCAAAGATGGACTGTCGGTCAAACCCGTAAATCGTCGGCGCGATCGCCATCAAACGTGCGTTAAGAGCGGAATAAGCTGCGTCACGATCCGCGTCTGTTGCGGCAGATCGACCTGCATCCAGCGCCGCGTCCACTTCAGCATCGTTCAAATACTCAGGGGACTGCCATGTCCCCGGCGTGCTTGAGTGATACATACCATACAGCAGCGTATCAGGGTCGCCAGTAACCGCATTCACAAACAACTGGCTGATATGTGGCGTGCTCTGCGCGGTGGACACCTGCTCTGCGAACAATGCCCATGGAAGTTTGGTGATGCTAGATGAGATACCCAACGCATTGAAATTTGACTGCATCAATAGGGCAAAACGCTCTTCAAGTGGGACTTCCGCAATCCAGCTAATTTCGATGTTCATATCGGCGGGATCATGAGGGCAATCAGCCAGATACCCCGCAGCGGCTTCCAGATTTTGGGCCTGCGCCATGTCAGCGCCGTTTGCGCCAAACATGCCCACAGGGATTGCACCTGTTGCCGGGCTTCCCCCCGACACGTCGTCATTGATCGCAATCATCTGGATCGCGGTGCCATAATCAAACGCAGCACTTAATGCCAAACGGCAGTTCACGTTATCGAGTGGCGCCTTTTGGGTGTTCATCTTGAAATAGAAACCGCCGGTACCGCCTTCGGTTAACAATTGAGCCCCGTCTTTCGCCAGCGCTTGAACCACTTCTGGTGGCAACCATTGGCTGGCAATGTCGTGCTCACCTTGGGCGATCAATGTGCGCACCGTCGCGGGTTCAAGCCCATAGCGCAGGCGCACGGTATCGGGCGCGACATCTGCCACACCAAGGAAATAGCTGTCTGACTTCGCCATCACCGTTTCTTCTTGTGGATTGTGCGACGATACCGTGTAGGCCCCTGTGCCCGCGCCATGTCCAGACAAGAAATCTTCCCCCCACTCCGTATCAGAACTGGCCTTCACAAGCGCCATATCAATGATGGGAAGGCGCACCAAAGATGCGATAAACGGCGCATATGGCGTTTCAAGCGTCAACGTTACCGTGGTGTCATCGACTGCTTTGGCTGTGACCCCAGCGAACAGATACGACAATCCAGAACCAAGGGCTTGCATACGCTCAACGGAATAGACCACATCCCCGGCGGTCATCTTGTTGCCGGATTGGAACGTGACATCATCGCGCAATTTGAAGGTATAGGTCGAACCATCGACCTCCCAACTGGCGGCAAGATGTGGCGTATGACCGGGGCCACCCTGTGCAGGCAAAACAAGCGTGTCGTAGACATTGAACATCAAGATGCTGTCGGCATAATCAGATGCCTTAGCCGGATCAAGCTCGCCCACCGCCACTTCGTCAAGGCGCAAAACAGTTTCCGCAAACGCAGGGCTCGCCAAGGCCGTTGCCGCACAAATGGCTGTTATCACAGCAGAATTTCTTCTCATTTCTTTGAATCTCCGGTTGGATATGTTGCGACCTCTTGAGGTGAGGCCTTTTTATGAATTGGGGCGGGTGCATCACCGAACACATCCATGGTCCCACACCACAGAATAGACGCCGTTGTGGCCCCGTGGTTCCACGTGGAATGCACACGGCGGCTCTCAAAGTGAATTGAATCCCCCTTTTTGAGAACCTCAACTTCGCCTTCGATTTCAACAGTGATTTCGCCGTCGATAATGTAAAACATCTCTTCGCCGTGGTGGCTGATTGGCTCCATCCGGTGCCCCGGCGCTTCATGCACAAGGACTGAGTGCAATTTTGACCCCGCAAACGTCGTTGATAGCCGCTCATAAGACACGTTGGTGTCAGCTACGGAATAAGCCAATCGGCTAACTTCGTGTGTGGTTTGTCCAGATCCGCTGGGTTGCTGCAAAAAGCTGTTGATTTCAGTTTTGAGCACTGCGGCCAAGGACGCGAGCGATCCCAAAGACGGAGCCGTCAAACCGCGCTCAACTTGGCTTATGAACCCCACGGACAAACCCGCGTCGTCCGCCACACTTTGCATAGTGAGCTTCAATTCCTTTCGCCTTGCGCGCAATGCCGCGCCAAGGTCGAGTGTTGTGTTATTCGCAGTTTTGGTCGATTTTTTTAGCATAGGTAAAAATGTGCATGCGCCATTTATCAATGTCAACACAATTTTAGCTATACTAAAATTTTACCGCCCTCAGAAGATTGCGCCACGAAGCATCATTAAAGGAAGCGCCCCTTAAGGGACGCGTCCTTCAGACCACCTGACAACCGCCAGCTTTCAAGCGGGCTTGCGTCCAATCCATTTGGAAAGAGGCGCGGCCGAAACGCCATGCAAAATGATCGACAAAAAGACCGTCATAGACACACACGCCAGCAGCTCTTGCTCGCCGGGGAAATCGAATTCGTCGATCATGATCATTGTGAACAAAATGGATGCCAAGCCACGCGGGCCAAACCACCCCAGAAACAACTTTTCCCTTAGGTCCAAGTCAGTCCCCAGCAATGACACCCAAATCGGCAGCATTCTGATGACGGTCAAGAACAACAGCGCCAACAGAACCGGCTTCCAACTTATGTGAGCCAAAGCATCGGGAAGCATCAATGCGCCAAACATCAAAAAGGCCAACATTGTTAGCAGTTGGCCCACGCCCTCCATGAACTCGGAAATAAAGTGGATTTCGTTCTTGAACGTGTTCCCAAACACCATTCCCGCAACAAAAGCAGCAATGAAGCCGTTACCGCCAACGATTTCCGCCGCGATGAACGCAGCAAACGCAATCGATAGGAATGCGACCCCGCCTGCCGCCTCAGCCATAAGATCACGGTCTTGCGCCGCATCCATGGCTTTCGCAAATATCCATCCAAACGTGATGCCAACCAATGGCCCAAGGATTATCTGAACGATGGCTGATGTCGCGAGCCCCTCTGTATGCGCGTCCCCCATGCCCGCCGACGCAAGGATTGCACCAAACAGAACGAAGGGCAGAACCAATCCGTCGTTAAGGCCGCTTTCGACATTGATGGTTTGGCTTAGTTTGTCTGGCACGTCCGGGCTGGACACCACCGTCTGACCAAGAGCCGCATCCGTCGGGGTCAAGACGGCTGCTGTCAAAAGCGCCATGGCAAGCCCGCTTTCAGGGTTTATGAGGTACACAATAATGACGCCCAACCCCATCGTTAAGGGCAGCCCGACAACAAGCATCCTGATTGGCAGCCCCAAATTTTTGCGCAGCGCGGAAAGACGAACATGGCTGGCATCCGAGAATAACACCAAGACCAAGGTGATTTCAGCAATCAGACGTTTGCTTGCATCAAGAACGTCTGGCTGCGCGACCATCTCTAATGGATGTGAGACCAAGTACCCAACCGACATAAAGATGATCGGCAAAGTTACGATCGTCTTCGCGATGGCATTCGTCAGCAGTGAATAAGCAAAAATACAAGCCAAGACGCCGATCAAGACGAGGTCCAATGACCCATGAGAACCGTCCATTATGAATTCCTTTGTTTGCCAGTTTGACAGTGACCATTTCGACGAACATCCGGGGGTCAATCTAACAACGATAGTCGCTGGCGCGCGGATTGAAAAATGTTACTTCGACTGCTCATGAGGTTGTGAAAGGACGGCCAAGACAGCTCACCTCTGCAATATGGCCTTCGCTGACCGACACTAATTGCACGATAAGGTTGAAATAAAGTTCATTAAAAATAATAAATAACAACTTTAAGTTGTCTCTCGGGCGTTTTTACAATTGGATCGGACCCTATACTGGCGATTTCATTTGTTTTTGATGACAAAACCAATCTCTTTTCTTGAGCAAACGAACTTGCCAATATAAAATAGTAATGACAAATTCGTGACCCTTACCAACCGGCCTAATGGATAAACTTGCAAATATGATCAATTCGCCAAACGCAAATATCAGTGACCTATTTGCAGAAGCAGCCTTGAAGTCGGGCCCGGCATTTTTACAAGAGATATGCGATGTTGCTCGCGTCACATTCGGTGCACAACTCGCGTTGATTGGATCATTACGGATTGTTGAGGCTCGGCGTATTTATGTCCTTGGAAGCAGTAAACAAAACCCGAACATTGCACTCGAAGCTTACGACGTTTGCGCAGCACCTTGCCGACGTGTTTTGACGGAAGCAACGATGGTCGTTCATCTCGAAGACCTGCAAAATCGTTTTCCCGACGACCCAGGGGTTCAAGCGTTTGCGTCGCAAAGTTACATTGGCTTTCCGCTGATCGATGAACTTGGCGAAAGTATTGGGATATTTGTCCTTGAATGGGACACACCCATGAGTGAAGAAAAATCGCGAAACGTTATACAGACTTTGGAAACGTTGTTGCCGCGTATTTCGGCGGAAGTCAGCACTCAAATTGTCGAACATGCGTTCCAGGCTTTGATGATTCCAATTGACGACGAGACAAAAGACGATACCGCGATCTTTCGAACAATCGTTCTTCAAGCGGCCGCGTTGAGCCAAGTGCACGCGGTTTTATTGGCTCAATGCATCGATGATGACGCGCAGGATTTCAAGATATTGGCGGCAGCTGCCGGGGGCGATCTTTTGACCTCCGCCGAAGGACACTTGGTTAAGTATGACGGCACGCCGTGTCATAATCTCAAGACCAAAGATACGTTCTTCTTAGAACGCGATTTACAACTCGCGTTTCCCTCAATGCCTCTCTTTCAAGACTTAAATGCAGAAGCCTATTTGGGGTTCGGCGCGCGAAAGAAAAATGGACAACCACTTGGACACCTGGCGTTGATCCATGATCGCCCCATGGCGCCTCGGGCGCTTCGCTCCCCGGTGCTTCGTGTCATTGCATCGCGATCGACACAAGAATTGCGCCGTCACGTCGCAGAGGCTGAACGGAAATCGCTGGCCGATACGATTGTTGTGCGCAAAAAGCTGGAAAGTCTGGGCCTGATGGCTGGCACCATCGCGCATGATTTCAACAACCAACTCACGGCAATTATTGGCCATACCGAGCTGGCGATGCTTGATTTACCACCCGCACATTCAGCGATGCCCTCGCTCCAGATTGCTAAGGACAATATGTGGCGCGCACGCGATGTGATTGGCGACCTCATGGATTTCGCAGGCAACGCATCAGGGTCCCCGGCTGAGCGTCTGTCACTTAGTGATCTGATCAACCATACCTTGTCCGGCTTGAATGCGGAAATTCCACAGACGTGCCAGATCGATGTCTCCATTGAAGACACACAACCTGAAATCTTTGGACACAAAGCTCAGATCATTCAAATTTTGGGTAACCTTATCCTTAATGCGCTTGAAGCTCTCGAAGAGCGCGAAGGCGCTATCAAACTTCAGGTGTCGCTGGTCCCAATTTCGATGCAAGAACGCGGCAAGTGTTTGACGGGTTGTGCACCTGCCCTCCCTGACATGTGTGTGGCGCTTGAAGTGACCGATACCGGGCGTGGCATGGAAATAGCGACGGCTGAGCGCGTGTTTGATCCCTTCTTTTCGACCAAGAAAAGCAGCCGCGGTTTGGGATTGGCGGGTGTTCTAGGAATCGCACGACGCATGCAAGCTGGATTGACCTTCCAAAGCCAACCGGAAATAGGCACGTCTTTTCGCCTCTATTTTCCGCCTGCACCTACAGACCCACCAACTGCGTTCGTGCCTGATCAAGACAGCCTTACCGAACACCCGAACCCGTCCTTGGGTAAAATTCTTGTCGTTGATGACAAACCCGAAGTCCTCGATCTGATCTCGCGTCAAGTCGAACGATTGGGCCACGAAGTGGTGTCAGTCATGTCCGGGTATGAGGCCATCGCATTGGCCAAAAGCACCTCTGATATCCGCGCGGTTGTGATCGATGTCTTGATGCCGGGTATCGATGGCTGGGAAACGCTGCAAAGGCTGCGCAATATCTCCCGCGATTTGCCCGCCTTGGTCATGAGCGGCTATAGTCAGATCGAGCAAGGATCAAAGTCCGACGAACTTAAATTGGTACAGGTTTTGAACAAGCCCTTCAGCTTAGAACGCCTAAAGGACAGCCTTGAAAACTTGTTGATCGACGCCCAAAATTATAAAGTCTATTCGAACTAGGCGTTCGCGGCACATAACGGGGTGTTTGCCGCACTTATCTGCGGAACATTGCCCGCAACCAGTTCGTTCACATATCCAAAATAAGGGTACGATGGGAAGGATGCTGCCATCCCTTTTGCCCACTGTTGGTGACAATAACCTGATCTTTGATGATCGCGGCCGCCGGGGCATACAACGTCATGGGCAGCCGCCCGATATCTGACCACTTGTCACGAACAGGATCGTAGCTGATGACATCATCCAAAGCTGCAATCTTCGGCCTCAAACCCATTTTCACATCTAGCTTTCGTCGCAACCGCCGCAGTAGGTGAACCATCAAGTTCTGTTCGCAGCGACACCTTGCTGTTGCAGCATTGTTGCGCCCCCCAATGCAGATAATTTTGCCATCGCGCGCGAAGGAACCCGGTTCGCAATGCGACCTACGCCGGGTAAGCGGCGCAACCTCATGCCAGCAATCATCTGCCGGGTCGAACATGTGCACATAATCCGAATCCGCTTCCGGGGCGATTTTGCCAGGCTGGCCGGGAATATCATGACCGAAATGCCCACCAATCGCATAGATCTTCCCATCGACCACACAAGTCGCGGCATGCGAGCGCGCCAATGGCATAGGGGCTTGAGCGCGCCATTGATCTGGTTTGTCTACGTCCAAAACCCAGTGATCGTCTCTATTGGTGGTGCGGTCCGCATCCAGCCCGTCAAAATAGTGCAAGTGTCGGCCAATCAGAGCAAGCCCGCCTGATGCCCGGATGGATGGCAACGGCGGCCCGTCCTCCCAACGATCCTCAATCGCATCATAGCACATGGTGCATTGGATTCCGGTTCCCGGATGCTGCCCTTCATAACCCCCTGCCAACCAAATATATCGATCATCCAAAACAGCGGCTGTCAGATGGCTCACGGCTTTGGGCGCATTGCGCTTTTGTGTCCATTCATTGTCCATTGGGCAAAACGCGAAGACAGCATCGGTGGCTACCAAGTCGGGCTCCATATGGCCACCAATGACGTACATTTTGTCTGCAACGACTGCGACAGCGCTCTCAAAGCGAGCAATCGGAGAATGGGCCATGTCGCGGTATTTCAGTTTTGTGTAAAAACTCATATCACTTCCCGGCTGTGGCCTTCACGAGGTCGAGCATGTGATCGGCCCACGTCCCCCAATTCAACACTGTTTCGTATCTATCGCGCGCCGCGTTGGACATCGCTGAATAGACATTAGGGTCATTCCAGATGTCGACAATGGCTTTCGCGAATTGGTCGGGCGTACTGGCAAAATCCAGCAAGCGCCCCGTCGCCCCATCGATAACACAGCTGCCCACACCGCCGGTCTCACAGGCTATGACAGGCACCCCATTGGCTGCCGCTTCCGAATAGATCGCGCCAAACGTTTCTTGTTGCGTCGGCATAAATAGGAACGACGCGTCGCGCCAAAGCTGGTTGTAAAGCGACAAATCATCAGGGATTTGTTTGTTCAAAAACCCCAATTTGCGCAATTTTGGATGGTCGATATCCGGTTTGGCCCCAACAATGCTTATCGATGCATCAATGCCCTGTTCGATCAAATTGAGCATGGTTTGGTAAGCCAAAGGCCCGCCCTTGCGTTCCCAATCCCCGCCGATAAAAAGAAACCGCACCGTTCCCCCCGCGACACGGCCTGTGGCATCGCTGCGCTGAGGCGGCTCGCTAAGGTTTGCTCCGTAAGGGATGACATGCGCATTTTTGGGATTGATATTATAGGCGTCTATCCCCGACTTTCGCGCCCATTCTGATGGAAAACTGTGACCGTTGGCACGTGCCAAAGCCGTCTGGGTCAACGACATTGCTCGACGTCGCGAGACACCACTAAGCGTTTTGTAATTCTCGTAATAGTCGGCAATTGCAGCAAACGTGGTGTCCGAATTGTGGATGATAGGTGTCTTGCACTGCAAAAATGCGATCAGGAAGTCCACGTTCAAACAGATAACCGCATCAAGACTGGCGGCCTCAATTTGCCGGTCTGCATCACGGGCAGCTTTGCGCAGCCGAAACGTCGGTTCAGAGGCCAGCACCTTACGGCCCGTCAAACGAAGCGCCCCCCGATTGAGCCGCATTGCCAGTTTAGAAAGCGACTGATCCCCGACATCAATGTGAACAATGTCACTATGGCGTCGTTTCAGCTCCCTGAATGCAAAGTAAGGCACCCCAGAATAAGAACGCACATCGGTCGGATCGCCGGGGCCAAGAAATCCAATCTGCAAAAGCGAAACGTCCTTCAACAACAAACCTGGCACGTCAGTGTCACTGATGCGTGCACACTAAAGCATCACGCAACTATATCTCAAAAATTATCCTTTCCGCGTGAAATCGTTACGAAATTCCCCAGAAAGGTTCATAAAATCCCTCTCAATCCATCAGACCACGGGGCGCGCGGGCAAAACGGGTACGCAGTGTCGGTGCCATATCCACTATGACGGGAGGAACTGCCGTCACATGTCCCCAACCGACCAGATTTTTCCCTACGCCAACATTGAACATTTGATTTTGGCGTCAAAACAAAGCTAGTCGTCATCCGCAAACGGGGGGAATCGACGATAATGACCGAAGAAAAAGGCGACTTGCGCCACTTGGAAACCCTTGACCGGGATTTGGCGCGCTATTCCAACCTTGAAATGGCGACCCAATACGTGTCGCGTCCGATGGTTGGCATCGGTGTGTCCTTGGTCTTTATCTTGCTGGCTGGCGTCACTGCGACACTGTTTTTTGGACATGCAAACAACACACTGATCGTTACGATTGCGGCCTGTCTTGGTGCCTATATGGCGTTGAATATTGGCGCGAACGATGTGGCCAATAACATGGGGCCCGCTGTTGGTGCGAATGCGCTCTCAATGGGGGGCGCTATCGCGATTGCAATCGTGTTTGAAAGTGCGGGCGCGCTTATTGCTGGTGGGGACGTGGTGAAAACCGTGGCCAAGGGCATCATTGCGCCGGAAAGCATGGGCACGTCGGCTGTGTTTGTTTGGGCGATGATGGCTGCGTTGATGTCTGCGGCCCTGTGGGTCAATTTGGCCACTTGGATCGGCGCCCCTGTGTCAACGACGCATTCTGTGGTTGGCGGCGTTATGGGCGCGGGCATAGCGGCGGCTGGTTTTTCTGCTGTGAATTGGTCCACCATGAGCGGAATCGCGGCCAGTTGGGTGATTTCGCCCGTGTTAGGCGGTGTTATTGCGGCCTTGTTCTTATGGCTGATCAAATCACGGATCATCTACCGCGATGACAAGATCGCAGCGGCGCGCAAATGGGTGCCGGTTCTTGTGGGTATCATGGCGGGCGTGTTTTCAGCCTATCTTGCGCTCAAGGGGCTCAAGAAGATCATCAAGATTGATATGCCGACTGCGTTGCTCATAGGGGCGGCGCTTGGCACTCTGGTTTGGCTGGCAATGATCCCTGTCATCCGCAATCAATCCCAAGGCCTAGAGAACCGCAACAAGTCGCTCAAGGTGTTGTTTGGGGTTCCCTTGGTTGTGTCTGCCGCCCTGCTCAGCTTCGCGCATGGTGCAAACGATGTGGCGAACGCTGTTGGTCCCTTGGCGGCGATTGTGCAGGCATCCCAATCTGGAAACTTCACAGAGGCGGTGGGTATCCCGATCTGGGTGATGGTGATTGGCGCGTTTGGGATTTCGTTTGGGTTGTTCCTGTTTGGCCCAAAACTGATCCTCATGGTTGGTGGACAGATTACAAAGTTGAACCCGATGCGGGCGTATTGCGTGGCGCTTTCAGCGGCAATCACGGTGATTGTGGCAAGTTGGCTAGGCTTGCCTGTTAGCTCCACCCATATTGCTGTGGGCGCCGTGTTTGGCGTCGGTTTCTTTCGGGAATGGGATGCAGAACGGCGTATCCGCAAGGCACGTCTCGCTCTGCCGGAACGCACGATTTATGCCCCAGAGGAACGCAGACGACGCAAATTGGTGCGCAGATCGCATTTTATGACGATCATTGCGGCTTGGATCATCACAGTCCCGGCGGCTGCGATCTTGTCGTCGATCATCTTCTACTTGATTAGATCTGTGATGGGTTAGTTGGGCGCCCAAGGGCCCCAACGTTTACACCCCGTCTATCGCGTTCTTCCAAACGAAATGTTGCGCAGGATTGCCTGATTATCTGAACGGCCCACTTGCCTCTTTCAGCTCTGCAAGGATGTCTGCGTATTTTTCATCGTTCCGGATGTCACTGACAATTTTGCGATGTTTTGCCAGTTCATGTTCCGCGTTCTTTAGGTCTCTCTCAATTCTGGTGATGGCCGACTCTGTTAGTGCGCTATCAGGGTTATTTTTTCGCTCTGCGAGTTTGGTCACCATATAGGCCAGATCGTCTTCTTGACCTTTGATAAGTCGGTCAATTTCGGATGTGTCCATCGCGTCAGGCATGGCGGCCTTCGCTTGCTTTTTGCGTTCGATTTGATCCTTTGTTCTTTCGATGAAAAGCTCTGAATTTTTGATCATATCGCGCGCATCTGCGCCGTCCAACTTGCGTTGCAAACGCGCGATTTTACCTGCCTGGAACGCAATTTCACCGTCAGATACTTTGGTTTTTCGCCCGATTGTCGCAGAATATTCAGCGGTCGCCTTTCGCAGACGATCAAGTGCAGCGGGATCGTACCCGCGTTCGATGTCGTCAAAGTAGGACATTTGCAGCGCCGTTTCGATGCTAGGACGCTCACTTGCGTCTTCTGACATCAACCCTTCCACAAGGCGATTGCTTGCAGTTCCGGTGATCGCGCCTCCGTCCGATTCATTCGCCGCACTTGGCCCGGCTTCATGTCTGCTAAATTCTTCAGTGGCTTTGGCCCATCCTTGGGTCGGGTCCACGCTTTGCTGAAGCATCGCCCCAAGCGAGAAGAGGTCCGCTTTCATTGTAAGATCGGACGCACCGTCAACTTCAGGCGCTTTGTAAAGCGGCGTCGTTTCGAACATGTCTTCTAGCTTTTGTTCCTGCGTTTCAGTTTCTTGCGCAAGCCCGAAATCCGCGACTTTGAAAGACCCGTCTTTCATCATGAACACGTTCAGCTTTTTGAGATCAAAATGCGCATATCCTTGATCATGCATGGCTTTGACACCCTTGAGAACATCGCGCATTTGCGCCGCCATCAAAGCCTGCCGTGCGCCTTCTGACATCAGGCCGGTTTCCGAAAGCCCCGCCATCGCTGCGCTAAATTCTTCTGCGTCTCCCGCGTCTGCCAAATCCATAACAGGCAACGGAACACCTTCTGCGCTCATCACCATGCCAAGGTGTTCCATCAAGTGCTCTGAACAAACACCGTCCTCGCCGCCAGTGACAGCGCGTTGTGTCATTATCTCTGTGCGCATATCTTCAATATCTGCGCTGAAATCCGCCCCTTCGTCGGCTTCGACCAGATTTGTCGGCTTCTTGATCACAACCGAACGCCCGGCTTCACTTGTCGCCAAATAGACGACCCCGCCCCCACCTTTTCCAAGCTGTTTGATATCGCTGAAGACTTCCCCACCCATCGTGAAGCTGGAAAAATCCGCGGCTGCTTTGTCTGGATAGGTTTCTAACGCTTTAGCACGCAGCGCGGTCGCCGCGGCTTCGATCTTTTCCAAGAGTGGCTTGGATAGGAAATCAGGCGCCCAACCAAACCCCAGGCTGGCCGCAACCTCTTCGCACCACCCTTCATGGGTCCGGCTTGCGACTTCCAAAAGTTGGTCTGGGACTTTACCGGGGCTGCCAATGTCTGGGTTTAAATAGGCCTCTGCTGACATGGTCAGCATCCCCTCCATGATATTGGCGGCATCTGTCGCGTATCGATCAGCGGAAATGGACACCTCTAGAGGATCGTAAGCAAAGTTGTCGTCAGACAATACATCCGTTGTCTCAAAGTGTTCGACGCGGCTTGGGACGATCGCGGCGGCGTCTTCTGGATGAATGACCATGTAGCGATCAAAGTTGGCTTCAGCACGCATGCGTTCTTTGGCGTCCTCGATCAATTTGGCTTCACGTTCTTCCAAATCTGCAAAGATACTCACCAAGGCAAGCCCTGTATCTGTCGCTTTCAGCTGTGAAACGCTGACAGAGGCTTCATCTTCAGAGAGAGGATTTCCCTCTTTGTCGGTGTCTCTGAACATCTCCATCTTTGGTGTCGCCTTGGCGACATCCAGATGCGCATTAACTTTTTCAATACAGCGCCCTGCACGCCCTATGAACTCATTGGAAAATACATGTGCGCCTCCAAGCATTTTCTGCTCAACGACGTGTTGGTTTATGGTTGCGAGTTTGACTTCCATGGCTTGCGTCATGGACCCCTGATCGCGCAAGAGCTTTGCATTGTGTTCAAGCCGGGCAAGCGTTGGTTTTGTATCTGGTGCGCTGACGAAGACATCTTTGAAGTCTTTTGCCCCTTGTTCGGCATCGGCTTTGAGTTTGTTTAACCGGCCTTGGAAGTCCGTCTTGGCGCGCATTGCGTTGCCCGCACGGGTAATGATGTCGTTGCGATCAACCCCCTTGGCGGCAATCGCGACGGATTCAACAAGGACTTCAAGAAATGATGCCTTACTGTGAATATCAAAATTGATGGCCCGCCCACTGTCCGCAACAGATTGCGCTTTGGTGAGCATTGGAACCAAGTCTGCAAGAACTGTGTTTGCAGACAGGCCGTTTTTGACCGTGTTCGCTTCAGCACGGGATGCCAATTTGATGGCATCCAACGCGCCATAGGCAGCAGTTAAATCGCCGTTTTCTGCCGTCTTGACGGCCGCAGCAATGCCATCTGTGAATTCTTTGCGACGCGCGTGATCAGGGGGCAGGATATCAAGTTCTGATTGCGCTTTGTCACGTCTGCGCGCGAATTTCTCCATTTGGGACCGGAGCCGTTTTTTGGCAATCAAACCGCGTGCATCGTAGTTCAAATGCTTTTGTAAAAACGTCAATGACGCAGATGAAAGTTCAGCCATACCTAATCCCCTGAATTTCCCTGGGACGCCCAGCACACAGGCTGCGCGATGTGGAATGACGCATCATTGTAAGTGCGTCATTCAAAGTCAATTCCAAAGCCGCCTTCACGGGTATCGCCACAGATCACCCCCCTTGGCCCGCAGGCCAAGCGCAGTCACACCGATCACGACACGGCAAAACCCCAGCGCTCAGCACGCAAGGGCTTAGATCAGAACAGCAAATCTCCCGCTGTCAGATCCACCAAATCGAAGTTGTCGATCCGCAAGATACCACTGAAATCAAAGTTGATTTCCACGCCTGTCCCAACCTGAGTGGCATCCGCAAAGACGTCCGCATAGTTGGTATATCCGCTCTCGGACAGATCAAGCTTGTCGGTGGTGTCTTCAAAATCTCGGATAATGTCGAACCCACCGTCACCGTTTGCGGCCGATTTGAATACAAACACATCTCGCAGGCCGTCTCCGCCTCCGGTGCCAGCACCGCCATAGAAAATATCGTTGCCGGTGCCGCCAAACAGGGTGTCTTTGCCGTTGGCACCAACCAAGCGGTCATTGCCAGCGCCGCCCTCTACGATGTCGCCGCTGCCGCCTGCCCGGATGTTGTCGTTGCCGTCACCGCCATCGATAATATCGACGCCGAAGTTGCCAAAGATATCATCGAGCCCCTCGCCGCCGTTGATCGTATCAACGCCCACATCACCGGTAAGCATGTCGTTCCCGGCACCACCATTTAGCGTGTCGCGCCCGCCAACCCCGTCGATGATGTCGTCGCCGTCGCCCCCGTTCAGGATGTCATCCCCGCCACTGCCTGTCAGCGTGTCGTTGCCGTCTTGCCCATGCAATATGTCGTTGCCCCCAAGACCGATCATCACATCGTCGCCGTCGCCGCCCCAGATTTCATTGTCATCTTGATCCCCCGTCAGGCGGTCGTTGAAGGCCGTCCCAATCAGGTTTTCAATGCCAATAAACTGATCTATGCCTTGACCGGTCGCACCGGGTGCATTCAACGACACAACAACGCGGGCCGAAAACCCTTCATAGCTGGCCGCATCGATACCTGACCCACCGTTGAGCACGTCATCGCCGTCCCCGCCAATAAGCACATCGTCGTCTAGACCGCCAAACAGCGTGTCATTGCCAAATCCACCTTCAAGTCTGTCGTTGCCGGCATTTCCGTTCAGAATGTCCAACCCATTGTTACCATAAATAATGTCGTCCCCACCAAGGCCACTTAGCTCATCATTGCCGCCAAGCCCGCTGATGATGTCTTCAAACATTGTCGGCAGGGGCTCTCCCGCTGGGCTGGTTGTGCCGTCCACGACATCGTCGCCTGCTGTGCCATCAATGATGACCCCGGCAATTTCCGCCGGATCGTCGGTCACGGTCACTTTGGCAACTCGTAACCGTATCGCTTGACCGTCAGTGACAGAAACGACCAGATTATAGATGTTGTCCCCGGTGGTATCACCCGGAGCCTCGAAGTCAGGTGCGTTCACAAAGGACAACGCCCCAGAATTTGGATCGACCTGGAAAAGGCTTGCATCCGCGCCGCCAGCGACCCCAAAGCTGAGCACATCGCCCGCATCCACATCCGACGCTGTGAGTGTCATTACGTCTGTCAGGTTCTCTTCAAGCGAGACTTCAGTCGTCAGGTTCGTAAAGAATGGTGCATCGTTGACAGGATCAACAGTCACGGTGACCGTGGCTGTGCTGGTCAGGCCGTTTCCATCCTCGATGGTGTAGTTGAACGTATCGATGCCGTTGAAATTTGTGTCGGGGCGATATTGGAACAACCCGGACGACGTTATCTGAACCGCTCCATTATCTGGCTGACTCAGGAGCGATCTGACAACAACAATTTTTTCACCATCCGGATCTGCATCAACACCATTGGAATTGTCATCAAGCACATTCCCAAAAAGGTCCGTGTCTTCATTCGTTGAAAATACGTCATCGTTCGCGACCGGCGGTGAATCCAAAACCGTCAGTTCCACGTCTTGGCTGTCCGTGTTCCCGTCGGAATCCGTGACCGTCACCGTCAGCTCGTAAACATTGTCGCCGTCCGCATCCACGGGGTTCTCAAAGTCCGGGTTCACACTCGACCAAAAGGCCGCCCCGCCATCTGTGATCCCAAATCTGTTTTGATCCGCTCCGCCAGAGATCGACCACACAAGCCCGCCGCCGCTTTCCGTGTCACCTTGCGGGTCGGTCGCGTTGAAATTGTTGAAAACCGTCGCTGGAATACCTTCCAACCACGTGTCCAACAACACCGTGTCGCCGTCAGTGATCACGGGCGATTCCGGCGCGTCTAAAACCGTCAGTTCCACGTCTTGGCTGTCCGTGTTCCCGTCGGAATCCGTGACCGTCACCGTCAGCTCGTAAACATTGTCGCCGTCCGCATCCGCGGGGTTCTCAAAGTCCGGGTTCACACTCGACCAAAAGGCCGCCCCGCCATCTGTGATCCCAAATCTGTTTTGATCCGCTCCGCCAGAGATCGACCACTCAAGCCCGCCGCCGCTTTCCGTGTCACCTTGCGGGTCGGTCGCGTTGAAATTGTTGAAAACTGTCGCTGGAATACCTTCCAACCACGTGTCCAACAACACCGTGTCGCCGTCGGTGATCACGGGTAACTGAGGGCCGGGCCCGCCAATTGCTTCGATGGAAATAAGATCCGCCAAGCCAAACTCTTTGACTGCGGAGTAGTGTTTACTGGCCGGGATAGCTTCCGCCCCGAAGTTTTGTTCATCAAATAGGCGTACAAACACCACATCCGGGTTGCCCGAGAATTCCAACACTGCGATTGGCACACCGTCGGCATTGGCGTTGTTTTCGTTCTTCAGTTCGCGGAATTCCACAGTTGTGATCGGGCCGAAATCAATGCCGTTCACACTGACGTTTGTCTGAAATGGGGATTTGAAATCAAGAAACCCGTCGGCATCATTAATTTTCAATTCGACGGCGTCATTAACGGTTAGCCGTGCTCCATTTGACACCGCGACCGCGTCGCTCGCCGCGTTAAAGTCGACACCCGTTACACTGTATCCCGAGATCTCAAAATCTGGCATGATAAAATCCTTAAAACGACCGCAGGCGCCTTGGCCGCACGCGATAAAACTTCATAAAAAATAATTGGTTTAGTATTTTCGGATTTTCATGCGGCGTCAACAGTTCCGCCCATCTTCTTACGGGGGTGTTACTGAACTCATACGGGTTTTAAGGGCGGCTCAACTAAACCGTGTCTGAATTCCCGTTTTACGCAAAAATTACGCAAAAAATTGATCGCAGGTCTGGTTCCAGTGCGCAGCGCAGATGGGCACCGTCCCCTTCATCGAGCGACCGAGATCACAAGAGTTCATCTGGTGATGTATTGCCCCAAATGTCACGTTGCCCACAGCCACCGAGCGGCGCTTCTGAACACATCATGTTGATAAATCTACAAAAAACCCGCCAAGGTTGAAAAGTCAGGAATACCAGACCCAAATGGTCAAAATTGTTTATTGACATAAAAGTGCCCCAAGGTCACCCTGCCCTCAGAGGCACTGACGTCAGTGCACTAGGAGAGTTCGGGGGGACTGGATCCAAATTTCGTAAAGTTTTTTTTGAACTGTTTGATGACGGACCATTCAGCCGTTTTTGGTTGAACACATCACATCACATCAGTCCCTTCGAAAGAACGGGCTTTCTGTCAGCGCATGACGGCTCATGAAAAACCGCGCTCCTCGAATGAACTGAAATTTGGTGTGCACAAGCGCGCCAGAAACCGATGTGATGCGTGCAAACAATTTTCACGTGTTTTTAGTTTGACAGATAGGAAAAGCAGTTATGTCGACGATTATTACCCAAGTTGATGGTGCAGGTGCACTTAACGGAACGCCTGATGATGATATTATCATCGCACAGCATCTTAACGGCGCTGGGGTGCCGGGCACGCAAATTCTGACGGGCGGTGCTGGCAATGATGTGATCTTTGGGGATCATGACGAATTGTTTGTCGATGGCAGCACAGTGACGGGTAACAATACGTTTGGCACCGCGACGAGCATCGACAACATTCAATTTTGGGGCCAGCGCGAGAACCCGGATGTCGCGAACTCGACGAGTGTTCCATATACGTCCGTGTTGGCCACGGGTGATGGCGGCGTGGACTACTTTTCTGTCACCGTGGGCGCGGGTGAGACGATCACCATTGATCTGGATTACGGTTTTGCCGACAATAACAACGGCTCGTTCGACAGTTTTATCTCATTGCTTGATGCCCCTGGCTCGATCCTTGCGTCAAATGACGATGGCGGCAATTCCAATGGCGGCTTCGGGTCCAACAGCGGTCTGAATCGCGATTCCTTCTTGACCTTCACCAACACGACTGGCGCCAGCCAAGTTTACGCGATCGAGGTGAGCGACCTTGCCGCAGGTGGGATCGCAGCTGGCCTGACCTATATGCTGAATGTCTCCGTGACGAACCACGTCCAGAGTAACTTCGCAGTGTTTGGTGATGATGACATCGACGGTGGCGCGGGCGATGATGTGCTTTATGGCGGCGAAGGCGAAGACACGATCGATGGCGGCACAGGGGATGACCTGATCGAAGGTGGCTTTGGTGCGGATGCGATCGATGGTGGATCGGGCAACGACACAATCAGCTTTACGACGTCGACAGGCGGCACGAATGTGTCCTTGCGCACGGGCATTGGGGGCGCTTTTGGTGGCGGATTTAGCTCACACGCAGTCGGTGACACATATACCAACATCGAAAACATCATAGGTTCCAGCTTTGGCGATGTTTTGGAAGGCAACAACGACGCCAATGTGATCGACGGTGGCGACGGATTTGATTTCGTCTCCTATTTCTTTGATGATGCGGCGGTTAACGTTGACCTTGGGCTTGGGACGGTATCAGGCGGATCGCAAGCGTCTGGTGATACGCTGGCCAACATCGAGGGGGTGTCTGGCACAAATGATTTTGGCGACACATTGATTGGTAACTTCGAGGTCAACACGCTGAACGGTGTTGGCGGTGACGACACTCTTGAAGGACGCGGCGGTAACGACACGTTGAACGCCGACGCAGGCAATGACACGCTTGATGGCGGCGATGGCAGCGATACTCTGAACGGCGGTGACGACGATGATGTCCTGCGTGATACTGGAACAGACAACGCCAGCGACGTGCTGAACGGCGGTGCCGGGAACGACATCCTAGAAGCCAACTTTGGCACAGACAGCTTCGATGGCGGGACCGGCATCGACACATTGCAAATCGAAGGATCTTTCGCAGAGTTTTTCACAGAAACGGGCAATGCCATCGATTTTGACATCGACCTTGCGGCAGGCAACGACACGTTTGGCAACACTTATGTAAATATCGAGAACGTGAATGGTGGCGCAGGCGACGATACGATTGATGGCGACGCCAATGACAACGTCCTCAGCGGCGGTGCGGGCGATGATACACTCAACGGCGGAGCGGGCGACGACATCCTGTCAGATGGCTCGGGCACTGACACCGTAAATGGCGGTGCAGGCAACGACACATATCGCCTGAGGGCGGGCCTAAACGATTTAAACAGCACGGGCGACAGCGTTGACGGTGGTGCAGACATCGACACGGTCGAGATTATCGGCGCCTATAACACCAATGCCGTCTTCGACATGACGGCGGGCACATACACATATAGCGGTGGAACCAACACCGTTGCGAACTTCGAGAATTTCGATGCTAGCGGCTTGCTGGCAAATCGCACCGACACGTACGACGTGACCGGAACAAGCGGCGCGAACACAATCATCGGCGGCTACAATGATGACATTCTGGATGGCGGCGACGGCAATGACACGATCCGGGGCGGCGACGGCGATGACATCCTGACCGATGGCCGCGGCACTGACACAGTGGAAGGTGGCGCAGGCAATGACATCTTCCGCCTGACAGTGGGCAATGGTGACTTTACGAGCGCAGCTGACAGCTTCGACGGTGGCACCGGGATCGACACGTTCGAACTGAGCGTGAACCACGCGGGGACTCAAGTCTTCGACATGGAAGCTGGCACCTATCTTTTGCAAGGCTTCACAATCTCCGTCACCAATTTTGAGAATTTCGACGGGACAGGTCAAACTGCACCTGCCGCGCAAACCGTTCGCGGCACTTCTGGTGACAACACGATCCTGATGTCATCGGCGGATGATACTGTCGAAGGGCGCGGCGGGGCAGACACGCTCGACGGCGGAGCGGGCATCGACACGCTGAGCTATGAAAGTTCAGATGAAGGTGTGCGCATCGACCTTGCCGCCGGAAGCGGAACCTTCGGGCACGCAGAAGGTGACATGTTCACGGGTTTCGAAAATGTCTTGGGCTCCGCGTTTGATGATTCATTGCTGGGTGATGGCGTGGACAACGTCCTGCGGGGTGAAGACGGCAACGACTTCCTGCGCGGCAATGCTGGCAACGACACGCTGATCGGTGGCGACGGGAACGACACATTCGAAGGCGGCACGGGCACTGACACACATGAAGGTGGCGCTGGTAACGACAGTTTCCGTGTTTCAGGCAACCTTGGCTCATTTGACGGCGAAGTGTTCGATGGCGGCACGGGCGCTGACAATATTGCGGTCATTGGGCAGTTTGGCGACATTGACCTCACAGGGGCGTCAATTGTCGACGTCGAAGCGATCATCTTTTCGACGAATTCCGGCGTTGTCGACAGTAGGGTCGAACTGGTTGGCTCACAATTTGGCGGCACTGGTCTGGGCTTCGATGGGATTTTCGACGCCAACGAACTCGCTGGTGCGACCAACACAATCGCCATCGATCTTGATGGCCAAAGCACCTTTGATCTAAGCGATATCCAATTCGTACAGTGGGATGCCGACGACCTTGTGGTGATAAACGGCACCTCCTCGGGTGAAACCATCACGGGCACCGTATTCAGTGACGAAATCAATGCGGGGAACGGCAGCGACAACGTCATAGCCTCGGGCGGTGTTGATGTGGTCGACTTGGGCGGGGGCGTGGACTTCCTCCGCTTTAATAATGGCGGCGGCGTTCCCGCGGCTGGAACAACCTTTGATGGTGGTGCCAGCACGGACTTTGTCGTTGTCTCAGCTTCGGGCACAACAGATCTGCGCGATGTTTCGATCACCAACTTCGAACGTCTTGAGTTCCAAGCGGGCAATGATGTTTCACGCACGGTTCAAGTGACGGCCACGCAACTGTTGGGCTTCGATGTGGTTGATGGCAACGAGTTCAGCAATGGCGTCGACACGCTTGAAATTGATGTGACGTCAAGCGCGGCGGCCATTGATCTGTCTGGTCTGACCTTCCAAGATTGGGGGACAGGACTGGGCACACAAAGCGACGCGGTCATCATTCGCGATGAAAACGACGCAGCGCAAACCATCACCGGTACATCACAGGACGATACCTTTATCGATGACAGCAACATTGGCTCGGTTAGTCTCGACACGCTGATTGGTGGTGCTGGTAACGATACGTTCGTGCACCAAAACTTTGCATTCCAAGACAATCTAGATGGCGGCACAGGCATCGATACAGCAGATTACAGTGCTGAATCGGACATAGGCGCTGTTATCAACCTTGCCACTGGCAGCGTCGCGTTTGCCGCATCGTTTAGTAGCATTGCAAACGTCGAAAACGTCATCGGTTCGCAGCTGGACGACGTCATCACAGGAGATGCCGAAAGCAACGTTATCGACGCAAAAGCTGGCGATGACACAATTATCGACCTGCACAGCGCTGGCATTACCGACAATTATGATGGTGGCGACGGGGTCGACACATTGGTCGCAACACAAATCCAGTGGGGCCCAACTGTGATCTTTGACCTCACAGAGGGCAACCAACGTTTTGGCACCGGGTTTAGCAACATCGCTGACACCTACGCCAACATCGAAAACGTCACTGTGAACGGCGCGGCGCAAATCCGCGGCGACAATGCTGACAATGTTCTCACGGCGATCACTGGTCCCGGGGCCGGTGGTCCGGGTAGCTTTGCCAACATCATCAATGGCGAAGGCGGCAATGACACCATCAACGCGGGTGACGACGACGATGTGATCAGCGGCGGATTCGGAAATGACGCCCTGTTTGGCGAAGATGGCGACGATATCTTGTCAGGCGATGGCGGCAACGACACGCTTGACGGTGGTGACGGTATCGATACGGCAAGCTACGCAAATGCGGGTGGCCGTGTGGCGGTGTTCCTCAACAATGCACCGTCCGACTTGGGCAGTGGTCAGGGGATTGATACGTTTGTCTCTATCGAAAACGTTATCGGCACCGACTTTGATGACCGACTGGTGGGCGACGCGGCCAACAACGTCCTAAGTGGCGGTTTGGGCGATGATGTTCTGATCGGGCTTGCGGGTGACGATACACTCAACGGCGAAAACGGCGATGATGAACTGACCGGCTCTGGCGGCAATGACACGCTTAATGGCGGCAACGGGTTTGACCTTTTGGTTGGTCTTGGCGGCGCTGATATCCTCAATGGCGGGGGCGGCAATGATGAAATCCAAGCGGGTCTCGGTGTGGATACGGTCAATGGCGGCGGCGGCGAAGATGATATCTTTGGCAACTTTGGCGCAGATATCATTGATGGCGGCGCGGATAACGACAACATCCGCGCGGGCGGCTCTGGCGACACCGTAAATGGCGGCGCAGGCAATGACCGCTTGGTCGGCGCAAACGGCAAAGACACCCTTTGGGGTGGCGCTGGCAACGACACGATGTTCGGCGGCGGCGGCACAGGCGGCGGCGACGGATTGCGTGACACATTCGTCTTCAAATCCGCAGCAAACGGTGGCGGCGGGTTCGACCGGATCAAAGACTTCGAGAACAACATCGATAAGATCGATTTGAGCGAAAGCGGCTACACCAACTTCGCAGACGTCTTCGCGGACGCCACACAAGTGGGTGCAGATGTGCAAATCAACTTCGACTTCTCGGGCGTTTCTGTGATCGAAAACTTCACATTGGCGCAGTTGAACGATGGTGATTTCCTCTTCTAATTGCCCCACATAATCACGCAACAGCCCGCTTCTGACGACCAGAGGCGGGCTGTTTGCTTGTTGCCATAACCCGTGACGCACGTTCGACGGCCAACAGCACTTGTGCCCGATAACAGACGAAATAATAGTGGCTTTGCAACAGCTCCTGCCTCTGCGACCACCCCATCCCGATGCCTGCAAAGGTGTGAACCCGTCTGGGTGCATCAATTAGAACCCGACCGCCCAAATAGGGTCAGAGCTCGACGCACCGGAAACCAATATGCCCTGCTGTACTGACCTCATCGCCCGCAATTCGGGCGGCGGGTCTGTATCGGCGGCAATAACTGTCTGCGCACAAATACGATCCCCCCTTGAGAATCCGCTTTCTTATCTGCACACCTGTCGCTGATGTGCGCGAACAGCAGTTTGGTTGACTGGATGCTGCTGTCTCGAAAATTGAGCTTGTCCACTCCCAAACATTCCCCAACATATGATGTAGCGCGCTGTGCTTTGACACGGGTAACCGCGCAGGCACCGTAAACGGCGCCACGTTGGTGCGTTCGTTATGAACCGGGAAAATGCCGCGCCAAATGTTCAGTGTTGCAGGCTCAGGACATGCGGTGGCGGCTGCGTATTCCCATTGCTCTTCCGTCGCCAGTCCCTTCCCCGCCCAGCGCGCATATGCGGATGCATCGACGTAAGACACGTGAACAACGGGATGATCGCCGCGCCCGCTTAGGGTGCTGTCCGGCCCCTCTGGCCGCTTCCAACATGCGCCGGCAATGTAGTCCCACCATTGACTTGGATCGGTCAAACGCACCGGATGATCTGACTTGCGAAACACAAGCGAACCTGCGGCATAAAATGCCTCGGGCATGTTGGGTTGCTCTTTGGGATCCAAAGGGCGCTCGCTTGTTGTCACATAGCCGGTGGCGTCAACAAATGCTGCGAACTCGTCGTTGGTCACACAGGCCGCATCCATCCGAAAACTGGGCACGTCAATGAGCCGCGTTGGCGCTTCTTCGGGGTAGTGACGGTCTGAGCCCATCAAAAACTGCCCGCCCGACACGTCCACCATTCGTGTTTTGCGAGAGGGCATTACATCTCGCTGGGGATGATGCGGGCTTGCGTTGCGCCGTCAAAGACATGCGCTTTTGCGTCGTCAAAGGACAACCGGATCGCGGCCCCTGGCTGTGTTTTGATGTCTGCGGCTGCGATCAACCGGATTTCGGTGCCCGCAAGTTCGCAGGTCAAATGCGTTTCGTTGCCCATTGGCTCGATCACGGTGATTGTTGCGTGCAGGCTGCCCTCGGGATCAATGCATAGGTGCTCGGGGCGGATGCCAAGGGTGATGCTTTGTCCGCTGTTCAGCGCAAGACCGCTTGGCAATGCTTGCATTGCGTCCCCGTGTTTCAACGCAAATTCGCCGCTTGTTTCGATGACCTCCCCCGGCAAAAGGTTCATCTGTGGCGCGCCGATAAAGCCTGCAACAAACAGGTTGTCAGGCGTGTTGTATAGCTCAAGCGGGGAGCCGACTTGCTCGATCCGCCCCGCGTTCATCACCACGATTCGATCCGCCATTGTCATGGCTTCGGTTTGATCGTGGGTGACATAGATCGATGTGGTCTTTAGGCGCTGGTGTAAAAGCTTGACCTCTTTGCGCATGACTGTGCGCAACTTGGCATCAAGGTTCGACAGGGGCTCGTCGAACAAGAACACTTCGGGATTGCGCACGATGGCCCGCCCCATGGCGACACGTTGACGTTGCCCGCCCGACAGGGCCTTGGGACGTCGATCAAGATAGTCATCAAGCCCAAGGATCGCGCTTGCTTTGTCGACGGCTTCGGTGATTTCAGCCTTGGGCCGCTTTTCAAGTTCCAGCGCGAAGGACATGTTTTCTCTAACTGTCATATGCGGATAAAGGGCGTAGGATTGAAAGACCATCGCGATTTGGCGGTCTTTTGGCAGCCGATCGTTCACGACTTCGCCGCCGATTTTGATGTCTCCAGAACTGGGGTCTTCAAGGCCTGCGATCATCCGCAGCAATGTGGATTTCCCACAACCTGATGGCCCGACAAGGGCCACAAATTCACCCTGCGCGATGTCAACGGACACACCGTGGATGACGTCCACGCTTCCGAAGGACTTCTTGATTTCGTTTAGCATGACCGTGGCCATTTTGGTTCCTTGCCTTTGACGCTGCTGCCCTTGGTTTGGGGATACTGTGTTGACTAGCATTCCAATATAGATATTTTTAATTTCAAATATGGAATATTGAAAGCGGAATCTGTTGGGACCAAACGAACGCCTTTTGCAAGTGATGGAATATCTGATGGCCTCGGGATCAGAACCCGTCAAACAGGTCGATATTTCCCGAGATCTCGGCATACCAACGGCAACGGTAAATCGGATTGTGCGAAGCTTGGCTGAACGTGGCTACCTTTTTCACACCAGCGAAAAATACTGCATCCCAAACTTCCGCCTGATCCGAAATGTTCCGATGTCGGAAAGCTACCTGTCCATCTTAAGCGAGCTGATGAACGAGATTACGGTCGAACATAGCGTCTCGGTTGAGGCGGTTGTTGTGACGGGTTTTGACCTTTTGTGGCATTCGCGCACGCAATTGCCGGATGCCAGTGTCGCTATTCGCGCCGCACGTGGGTTTCGCCGCAGCCTTTACGAACTCGACGCGATGTCGCGCCTCTATCTGAGCCGTCTGGGTTGGGATGAGGTGAGCTATAAGTACTTTACGGGTGGTTTCTTTAAGACGGGCCTCGAAATGAAGGGGCTTGCGCCAAGTGAAGCGCGCAGGATTGTCGAAGCGGTGTCCGACGAAACCTTCGATATGGATTTTGACGGCAACCATGTTGGTGTGCGCCGGTTCTCAACGATAATCGAGGATCAGAATGGCAGGTTTTTGCACCTTCTTAGCATCGCGGAAGCCGCTGTGCCTGTACGAGACAAAGAAGAACATGTCGCCAATGCGCGCCGTGTTCTCAACGAAGCGAGAACCACGCTTAACGCCCAAATCAAAGCTGAAGCCATACACAGAGATGGCAAGGGCGATCGTTTGGGACACTTAAAACTCGTCAAATAGACGAACTCGAAGACCTTTAGGGAGGATACCATGAAACTTTCGAAACCCCGCCAAGTTGCTCTTGGCGCTTTACTGGCTTGCTCAACGGCAATTCCATCCATCGCACTTGCAGACGAGCTGAACGTTGTTTTGTTCTCGATGCCGTACACGCAAGGCCTCGATCAGCTTGAAGCCGATTTTGCCGAGAAAACAGGTCACGCCGTCAATATCGACGTGGTTGGGCAGGATGTTTTTGAAAGCCGGATCACCTTGTCCTTTACTGGCAAAACGGGTGATCTGGATGTTGTGCACACGCCTGTGATCCAAGTTCAACGTTGGATCGAAGCGGGGTGGTTGCAGCCGATCACGGGTGCCGTTGATGCTATGGACACCAAGGATGATATCCTTGCAGGCCCGCTTGATGCGTATCTGGTGAATGGCGAACGCTGGGCCCTGCCCTTCTTTGCTGAAACTGGCATGATGGCGTATCGCACGGATTTGCTGGCGGCAGCCGGATACGACAAAGCCCCTGAAACATGGGCGGAGATGCTCGAAGCTGGCGCGGCTCTCAAAGCCAATGATCAGGCTGCTCTCGCGATGCGTGTTGCCCCCGGACAGGGTTTCAACATGTTCGTCTATCCGATGATCATGCGCGCGTATGGCGGAACCTTCTTTAAGGATTACCCAACCGATTTGACGCCTAATATGAACACCCCTGAGGGCCAGGAAGCACTTGGGATTTATTCCTCTTTGATGAACGATTTCGGCCCGCAAGGTATCGGCAATTTCAACTTCGGAGAGGTCGCCGCAGGCATGCAATCAGGTCAGGTTGCGATGATCGTCGATGGCACCTCTATTGTTGCTCAATCGCTTGATCCCGAAAAAAGTCAGTTCGCAGATAAGATCAGCATTGCCGCTGTGCCCACTGGCCCAAATGGCCGCTCGCCGGCAATTGCGGTTCATGGTCTGGGCGTTCCCGCGGATGCACCCAACGCCGAAGCCTCGTTTGCGTTCATCGAATGGGCCACAAGCGAAGAGGTTCTGACCAAGATCGCCTTGATGCAGGCCTATCCGGACTTCACCCGCGCCTCAGTTGCGCAAAACCCAGAGGTGATTGCCAAATACGAAGGGATTCACCCTGAGTTTTTGAACCTCAAGGTGCAGATGTTGGGCGAAGCGATTGGCCATTACCGCCCGTTATTGCCACAATGGCCACAAATGGGGGCAACCGTGGGTGAAAACGTCAATGCGGCCGTGAATGGCATCATGAGCATCGAAGATGCGCTTGAAACGTCGAACCAAGACATCGCCGACATTATGGCCGAATAAGTGGTCTAACCCTACCCAACACCCCCTCGGGTTCTATCCCCCGAGGGGGCATTTTCATCGGATACACGGCATGCAGATTTTTCAGGGCGTTCAGCCTGTATTCCAAAGAAATTACAACAAGATGCTCTACCCCGCCGTGTTCGCGGTTGGCGTGTTTGCGATTGTGCCGCTTCTTGGAATGCTGGCCTTGTCGCTGACTGATTTTCACTTGATCAAAAGCTGGGATCGCGAAATCGGGTTCAAGAATTTCGTGCGCCTGACCCAAGATCGACGGTTTATATCCTCGATAAGCGTTATGCTGATGCTCAGCGTGTTTGGCGTTATTTTTCAGGTTGTGCTTGGCACGTTGATCGCAGTTGGTCTTGAAAAAATTGTCCCCAAATGGCGTGTGATGCGCGGTGTGTTCGTGGTCCCGTTTGTGGTGCCCGCTGTCGCGGTTGCTTTGATTTGGCTCAGCCTGTTCACCCCGACACTTAGCCCGATCAACGCGTTTTTCGATATATTCGGCATCACGGTGCCCGCAGTCCTAACGACGCAATACGGCGCGATTGCAGCGATTGTCATCGCCGACACATGGGCGAGTTATCCGTTTGTTATGTTGCTGATCCTTGCCGCCCTTCAAGGCATTTCCAGCGACCTAGAGGAAGCCGCCTCCATCGATGGGGCCACCAAAATGCAGGTCTTCTGGCGCATAACGCTGCCTTTGTTGAAACCGGCCTTGCTGATGGTGGCATTGTTTCGGTTCATCGAGACGCTTAAGCACTTTCCACTGATCTTTGTGATGACCAATGGTGGCCCTGGCCGCTCCACGCAGGCGACGAATTATTACGCGTATATCCAGACGTTCCAGTCTTCCAATGTTTCCTACGGGGCCGCTATTGCTGTGTTCTTGTTCATCTTTGCCGGGGTTGTTAGCTTCTATGTCGCCAAAGCAAACGCGAGGCTGACAGATGCGTAAAAGAGATCTAAGCCTCAAGCAGATTGCGGGTGTCACGATGATGCTCGCATTCCTTGTGTTCACCTTCCTGCCGATCATTTGGGCGTTCGTTTTGTCGTTCCGCCCGACCACACATTTGTTCGAACCGATTTGGCAGTCCCCGACCCAGTTGACGCTGGATAATTTCGACACCCTTGCGCGGTCTGACTTTCCGTTTGCGTTGTTCAACAGCCTTGTGACGGCGGGCAGTTCTACGTTTTTTGCGATGATTATTGGGGTTCCGGCCGGGTTTGCTCTGGCCAAAGGCAGGTCTCATCGCAAGTTTATTGCGTCTTGGGCGTTGCTTTTGCTGCGCATGGCCCCGCCTGTTGGCTTTGTGATCCCGTTGTTCCTGATCTACCTGAATGTTGGGTTGTTGGATACGTGGGCGGGCCTGATTGCGGCTTATATGGTGCTGACCTTGCCGATGGTTGTGTGGTCGTCTTGGACCTCCTTGTCGCAAATCCCCGATGAGCTGATCGAGGCGTCGTTGCTGGATGGGGCATCGTTGTTTCAGACGCTTAATAAGGTCGTGCTACCGGCGGCACGCCCCGGCATTGTGGCGACTGCTGTGCTGGCTTTCTTGATTGCTTGGAACGACTTTTTCTTTGCCCTCATCATCACCCGAGGGAGCACGGTCACAGCACCGGTCGCCATTATGAACTTTGTCTCTTACGCGAGTGTCGATTGGGGCAGCATTGCATTGGCGAGCATCGCTCTGACGTTGCCAACTGTGCCGGTCATCATCTTCGCGAATAAATATATCGTCCAGTCTATGGGCGGGGCAGTGAAAGGCTAAGCATGACCAAACGACCTAACATTGTCTTCATCTTAACGGACCAACAACGCATCGACACGATTGCGGCGAATGGCTTTGACCATATGGTTACGCCCAATATTGACGCGTTGGTGCATCGTGGCGCTGTGTTTGAGAATATGTATGTGACGGCCCCCTCTTGTGCCCCGTCGCGCGCGTCCCTGTTTACGGGCACCTATCCGCACACAAATGGCGTGTTTCGCAATGATGAGCCGTGGAATTACTGCTGGGTCACAGAGTTGGCAGATGCCGGATACCGATGCGTGAATGTCGGCAAGATGCACACGATGCCGATTGAAGGCGCGTTTGGCTTCCATGAACGCCATGTCGTTGAAAATAAGGACCGCGACCACCCTAACTTGCCGTTCTATTTGGACAATTGGGACAAGGCGATCCATGCGCGCGGCGCCTACAAACCTTCGCGCGTCACCTATGCCAAACGCCCCGATTATGATGATGCTTTGGGCGCGTTTGTTTGGGAACAGGACGAAGATTTGCACCCGGATGTGTTTGTGGGTGAAACCGCGTGTTGGTGGATCGAACGCTACCCCGGCACTGAACCCTTTTTCCTGCAAGTTGGTATGCCCGGCCCGCATCCGCCCTATGATCCGACGCAAGAATACCTCGATATGTATCTGGATAAGGAACTGCCCGAAGCGATCCTCGATTATGATTTATCGACGCAACCGCCGCCCCTGCAAGCTTTGCGCCAGAACCACCTCGATAGCGGCCATGACGCGGTGCAACATCTCAAGAACCCGACCAAGGAACAGCTGCACCGTCAACGCGCGCATTATTACGCCAATGTGACGATGATCGACACGCAGGTTGGCCATATCGTAAAAGCCCTCGAAGAGCGTGGCGTGCTGGATGAGACGATCATCATCTTTACCTCTGATCACGGCGATTGCCTGAACGACCATGGCCATTCGCAAAAGTGGAATATGTACGAACAATCGGTGCATGTTCCGGCGGTGATATGTTGGCCCGGTAAGATCGAGGCTGGGCAGAGATTCCCCGAACTGGTCTCCCTGTTCGACTTTGGACCAACGATCCTTGAGGCCGCGCAGATCGATATCCCCAACTGGATGGAGGCGAAGTCCCTAACCGATTTGTTGTTCCACCAAAAAGACACCCCCCGAAGCCGCGTTTTTGCGGAACATTCAGATGATGCGATCCTGACGGGGACCAACTTCATGACGATGATCCGCCAAGAGGATTGGAAGCTTGTTCACTTTGTGGATCATGAGGAAGGCCAGTTGTTTGACCTTGGGGCGGACCCTACGGAGGTCAATAATCTATGGGATGACCCGGACCACGCGTTGGTGCGCCGTGAGTTGATAGACCAAATCCTGAAGTGGCGCATAGACAGCGCAAGGAAGTCCCAAGGCTTCGTGCGGATGTTGGCGCAGATGTAGACGCGCCCGAACGTCGCTTGGATGTTCGACGATGGGCCGCAATAATGTTGATGCCAACCGCCCGTCTTGATTGCGTTTAGGACGTGGGCTTAGGATGTCGGCTTAGGGGTCGTCTTCGCACTGATCCAGTGTCAGGTGTTCAAGACGCGCGATGATGTCCTCTTGCTCCCTTTTGACGAAGCCCCAAAGGCCGCAGCACTGCCAAAATAACCAAAAAATCCCGCCATGCCCCGCATTTCTCACCTTTGCGACTGGCCGCGTCCCAAGGTGCGGCTTACAGTGATCCGACCCATGGTTTTCATCAACAGGACCCTAAGATGCACATCCTCAAAGACGTTGCTAGTTTCCTGAAGCGCGCCGCCCTTGCTGGTGTCTGCCTGTTGATGTCCTCTTGCGCGCACCACAGTATCGGTCGGGTGCCTGTTGCCCCTGATGCATCGGTGTCCACGACGCCGTCTCGCATCGCGATCACGATTGATGACTTGCCATATGTGATCCCCTCCAAAACACGCCCCAACCTTGGCTTGCGATATGTCAAATCCATCAACGCAGCCTTGCAAAAACACGATATTACCGCGACGGGCTTTGCAGTTGGCCAACAGATCAACCCAAAATCGATTAAGGCCCTGCAAGCTTTTGCAAATGCGGGCCACACAATCGGCAATCACAGCTGGTCCCACCCTGATTATGGAACGCTGACACCGCAAGAGTTTCTTGATGAAACCCGCAAAACAGACGAAATCTTAGCGCCATGGATCACTGGACCGCGCTATTACAGGTTCCCGTTCCTCCGAGAGGGGAAGACCAAACAGACCCAATCCGCCGCGACACGCATTCTGACAGATTTGGATTACCAAAACGTGCCTGTCTCAATCGACAATGATGATTGGAAGTTCAATGCCGATTACTTAGCCGCGATTAAGCGGAATGATCGCGACGCCGCCGCTGTGATTGCACGCGATTACATTGCCCACATGCAGAACCGCACGGCGCATTTTCAAAGCTTTGCACGCACGGAACTTGGCGGTGATGTCGATCACATCCTGCTGCTCCATATGAACCGGATCAATGCCGATCACTTGGAAACGCTTCTGGACTGGTACGCGGCGCAAGATTGGACCTTCATCACAGTGGGTGAAGCTTTGTCCGATCCGTTTTATGCGCGCCCCAATCGCTACACAGGCAATCTTGGCCTGTCCCAAATTGAACGCGTCGTGGGCCGAAAAAGCGACTAGCAGATCATCGCTTTGGGCGTCGCAAAATGCTGTTCTGTTCGGACGTGTCGCGCGCTGATTGCCCGCCATCTCCGCAATCTTGAACAATCACGGATTATAGTGCCGACATAGCCGGGCAACGCACGCTGTTTTCCCAAATACGCAACGTTCGATCCGTTAATCGGCGTGCGTATGGTTAACTTCTGCCCCATCGCGCGCTGCGTTAACTGTCTAGCGCTCCAATTCCCCCCATAGACAATCCCACAACCCTTCGCCACCTTGTCCCAAACCAACACTCGGAGACCCAAATGCGCACAGGCTTTTACTTTGACGAACAAACCCTATGGCATGCGGGTGGAAATTACGCATTCACCCTTCCGATTGGTGGTTTGGTCCAACCTTTGGCCGCGGGTGGCCTACCTGAAAGCCCAGAAACCAAGCGTCGCCTGAAAAACCTGATGGATGTCACCGGGCTTACGTCCGAACTCGATGCGCGCCGCGCCCCGCCCGCCAGTTTCGAAGACCTTGCACGTGTCCATCCAGAATCCTACCTTACTGAATTCAAACGCCTTTCAGATGCAGGCGGTGGTGAACTTGGACGTCGCACGCCCTTTGCCCAAGGCGGGTTCGAAGTCGCGTCTCTGTCTGCGGGATTGGCCCAGCAAGCCGTCGCATCCGTGCTGGATGGCACCCATCAAAACGCCTACGCCCTGTCACGCCCCCCCGGCCACCATTGCTTGCCAGATTTCCCCAACGGCTTTTGCCTGCTGGCCAATATTGCCGTCGCTCTAGAAGCTGCGCGCGCTCAAAACCCCGGTCTACGAGTGGCCGTTTTGGATTGGGATGTGCATCACGGCAACGGCACTGAAGCGATCTATTATGACCGCGATGATACGTTAACAATTTCGCTGCATCAGGACGGAAATTACCCCCTCGACACAGGGGATTTGACCGATCGTGGACAGGGCGCTGGCGAAGGTCTTAACATCAATTTGCCGATGCATGCCGGATCGGGCCACACCGCCTACCTGCATGCTATGGAACGTCTTGTTATTCCACAGATTTCTGCGTTCAAACCCGATCTGATTGTGGTTGCATGTGGGTATGACGCCGCTGTGCCTGATCCGCTCTCTACTATGCTCGCCTCCGCGGATACGTTCCGACAAATGACCCTAAAGATCAAAGCCTTGGCAGAAGAACTCTGTGATGGAAAATTGGTACTTGTGCATGAAGGTGGATATTCCGAAGTGTATGTCCCATTTTGCGGTCACGCCACCATTGAAGCCCTCTCTGGCAGCTCCATAACCGCGCCCGATCCCATGGCCGCGGGCTTTCACAACCGCCAACCCGCACCTCCGTTCGATGCGTTTTTGCGCTCGGAAATCGACCGCATGTGCGTAGAAATCGGCCTCTAACCCCTTGAACTTTAACCTTGCGGGCACAACATGCCCTAGAAGATGTAAAAAGGCGTAACATTCATGCCCGACCGTAACCAACCCGCGCTCGACTTCCTTTTGACCCGTCGTTCGCGTCCCGCCAAAACGTTAACAGGCCCGGTTCCGTCGCGCGCCGAGCTTGACGTGATCCTAACAGCCGCCGCACGCACGCCAGATCACGGTAAATTGGAGCCGTGGCGCTTCATTGTTCTGGAACACGCCGCCTTACAACGCCTTGCAGGTCTGGCGGACCAACGCGGTAAGGCCTTGAATTTAGAGGACGAAAAGACAGCCAAGGGCAGCACCCAATTTGCCAATGGGCATCTTTGCGTCGCCGTGATCGAAGTGCAAAAACCTTCCGAAAAAATTCCAGCACTCGAACAAACCTACTCGGCAGGTGCCGTCTGCCTCGCACTGCTCAACGCCGCACTTGCCTCAGGTTGGGGCGCCAATTGGCTGTCCGCATGGCCCTCCCATGATCGCCAATTTATGCAACAAGGACTTGCACTTAGCGACAATGAACGCATAGCCGGACTGATGTTTTTGGGCACCGAAAAAAGCACGCCACCCGAACGCCCCCGCCCTGATCTAAACGCCATCACGACATGGGTTTCCAAATGATCCTAACCGCCTTCTTCCGCGCGCTCGGGCAACTCAATGATCCGCGATTCCGTCGTGTTTTGGGCCTTGGAATAGCGCTGACATTGGCTTTACTCATCGGCGCGACCTCAGCTTTTGTGTGGTTTTCCAACTGGATAGCAGGCGACAGCGTGTATCTACCTGTCTTGGGCGAAATCTCTTGGCTGGGCGACTTGCTCAGTTGGGGCGCGTTTTTTGTGATGCTGATTTTGTCGATCTTTTTAATGATCCCCGTCGCGTCAGTGATCACATCCATGTTCCTAGACGAGGTCGCCGCAGCCGTCGAAAGCAAACACTATCCCCACTTACCAAACACCCCCAAAGTTCCGTTCTCAGACGCCCTTAGAGACACAGTAAACTTCCTTGGCGTCTTGATGGGAGCGAACCTCTTAGCGTTGATTTTATACGTTTTTTTCGCGCCAGCGGCCCTATTTATCTTTTGGGGCCTCAACGGTTTTTTACTCGGTCGAGAATACTTCACCCTCGCCGCCATGCGACGCGTTGGCCGTGCCCAAGCCAAGGTTCTTAGACGCCAACACGGCGGGACAATCTGGCTCGCCGGCGTCCTTATGGCCATGCCGCTCAGCATTCCACTTCTGAACTTGGTTATCCCGGTCATCGGCGCCGCGACGTTTACAAACCTCTACCATCTGTTGGTTCAGACGGACGAGCGCTCACGCTAACGGGCCTGCACCTCGGTTAAAATAATCCAGATCATCCACGGTAATCCATCCCGACAGAATGATCCCTGCAATGACCAGCCACAAGACAATGGCGACCCCTGTTGTGATCAACGCTTTGCCTTTTAGATTATGAACTTCAGGCGAACTTGCATGGGTTCCCGGCACAATCTCTCCCTTGTCTCCCTGCGTTTCCACTCGGATTGGCAGGACAATGAGAAAGGTCATAAACCAGATGACCGCAAACAGCACAAATGCAGAGGTGATACCCATAATTCAGACCTGTTCCAATTCAGTGAGCGTTCCAGTTACGTCTTTGGGATGCAAGAATAAAACCGGCTTCCCGTGTGCTCCAATCTTGGGTTCCCCAGACCCCAAAACACGCAGTCCGCTCGCTTGCAGGTGGTCGCGTGCGGCGATGATATCGTCGACTTCGTAACACACATGGTGGATGCCGCCCGCCGGGTTTTTATCTAAAAACCCTTGGATCGGAGAGTCCTCACCCAAAGGGTATAAAAGTTCGATTTTGGTGTTAGGCAATTCGATAAAAATAACGGTCACGCCATGATCAGGTTCGTCCTGCGGCGCGCCGACTTTGGCCCCCAAAGCGTTTCGATAAAGATCTGCGGCCTCGTCCAAATTGGGCACCGCGATTGCCACGTGATTAAGTCTGCCAATCATTGATCTCATCCTTCTGTCTGACGTTGCGACCTTATGATGAGACATAGCGCAAGGTGCAAGCTTGGCCAAACCTCTGCGACGTTAACACACCATTAGCTTCGTTTGCTTACAGTTTGAGTCGTTTTATGAAGGTCGGAGGCACTAACATGGACGATACAGAACTCTTCTCTTTACACGTGCGCACCCCAACAGCCGCACGGCCACTGCTTGGCTTAACCGTGTTGGTGGTTGAAGACAGTCGGTTTGCATCAGAGGCGCTGCGGCTCTTATGTTTGCGATCTGGTGCTCGCATTCGTCGCGCCGATTGCTTGCGCTCAGCCCGACGGCACCTGCAAGTCTATCGCCCATCGGTGGCAATGATTGACATTGGCCTACGCGATGGAAATGGGGCAGAGCTGATCGCTGAGCTCAACAAAAATGAACCCAGAACCAGCGTTCTTTTGGGCATGTCAGGCGATCCTGACGGCGAAGCTAAGGCCTTTGCGGCTGGCGCCGATGCTTTCTTGTCTAAACCCATCACATCTTTGGCGCTTTTTCAGGAACTCATCCTGTCTCACCTGCCATTTGATCGCCAACCCGGAGGGCCGCGCAAGGTTTCAGACGAGCAAATCACGCCTGATCCCATCGCTTATCAGGATGATCTGGCTCATATGGCCGACATCATCAGCACGGCTGAAGATGAGCACACGATGGACTATGTCGCCCAGTTTTTGACCGGCGTTGCGCGATCTGCCAAAGATGAAACGATGCTAAAAGCTGTTCGAGCCTTGTCAAAGCAACGCAAGCACGGCGGCACAACGACATCCGAAATGGCGCAGATTGCAGGTTTGGTTCAAGAACGACTGGATCAGAAAATCGCGATCTAAGATTGAGACGGCTGACGCCCCGGTCTTATAGACTGGGGTCTGAGCCGTCGCGAACCAGTCCAGTTAAATCGCTCAAACGTTCGTTTTGCTGGCCATTTGCGTCGAAATTTTCTGGGCGCAACCACGCAGAATACGCTTCCTTCAGGGCAGGCCATTCGCGGTCTATCGTTGCAAACCATGCCGTGTCACGATTGCGGCCTTTGACAACGGCGGCTTGCCTAAACACACCTTCATAGCTCAGTCCCAAACGCTGTGCCGCACGACGCGATGGCACATTCAACGCGTCACATTTCCATTCAAACCGTCGATATCCAGCTTCAAAAGCCCATGTCATCATGAGGTAAAGCGCTTCCGTCGCAGCACGTGTGCCCTGCAAAGCAGGCGAAAAATTGATGTGCCCAACTTCAATCGAACCAGCTTGGGGAGTAATACGCAAGAAACTAGCGACCCCTTCCCAATGTCCGCTATCGCGGTTCTGGATCGCATAAAATTTTGGGTCCTCACCGTTTTCCACGTCTCGTGTCCAACGATGATACTGCGCAGCAGAAGAAAACGGACCATAAGGCAGGTAGTTCCACACAGCATCATGCCCAACATATTCACGGTACAGCAATGCCGCGTGATCGTTCGCATTTAGCACTTCAAGGCGCGCGTATTGACCTTGCAATGGCTCAAGCCCCGGACGTGGTGGCGCGGACCAATTAGGAACGGGTGCGCCAAAATTTTGTATAGGAATGATCTTCATCTCCAAACTCTAGATCGCATTTTTGACCGAGGAAACCAATATTACGCTGTGCAAATTGCCATCGGTTATGCAGCCGTTAACCCTAGAGAGCCACAATCAGAACGAGAACTCCACCCATCAAACCCTTCCAAAAGAACAGAAAATATCAATTTGCCGCAATTTGGCCATAGATGGCTCACACAACGGCCTGACTTGCCTGCGACTTGCAAATGTGGGTTCCAACATGAAAGCAATGGAATGAAAAAACAGATAGTGAGCTTCCTGCAAGATGACAGCGGAGCCGTAACGGTTGATTGGGTTGTTTTAACGGCGGCAGTTGTCGCTTTGGGTGTTGCGGCGACAGCTGTCATTACCGGCGGGGCGACAAGCCTTGCAGACAGTATTTGGGCCTACATGGACACTCTCGATTTATTTTCTTAGTGAATTAGCACGGGGTTAAAGCAAAAGCCCCGGATCACGCCCCATATCCAGCCCTGGAAAAATTGCGGCTTCCAGCTTCGCACGATCCAGACCTGTCAGCCCCCGCATCATCCATGCGGCATGGGCACGAACGTCGCGCGTGGGCATCAGGTCGCGCCCTTCGTACAGGTCCGACGTGTCCAAACCCGGCCATGTACCAAGAACTTTCCCACCTTTGATTGCGCCACCTGCAAAAACCATCAAACCGCCGGTGCCATGATCCGTTCCCGCAGTTCCGTTTTCGCGTGCAGTGCGGCCAAATTCGGTCATTGCGATGACGGCTGTCTTGTTCCAGATCGGGCCGGTAAGGTCTTGTTTCAACGTCAAGAGTACGTCGCTAAGGCGCCCTAAAGCAGGCTCAAACGCGCGCAGTTGATGTTGATGCGTATCCCATCCGTTTAAGGAGAACGCTGCCACCCGTGCCTCTTGACGCAATTTTTTCGCTGCAAATTTTGCGATCCGAACATGGCCTTTGACCTTGCCCTTCACTTGCTTTTGCTTGGATCGCACCCCTTGCATCATCTGTTGCACGGCACTTTCCCCGGTCAAGGCTTCGGCTTCTGCAAAAGCGGCATGCATCGCCGGGTCTTCTTCCATGACCAATTCCATCAGCTTTTGCGCTTGAGGTGACAAGGTCAGATCCGATCCCGGCGTCCATTCCGCAACAGGCGCTTTTCCTTTCATTAGGTACATTTCGCCGCGCCCAATCGCATAGGCGGTTTCGCCAGTAACACCCGGCATGTCCTGAAGCATCCGATTAAGCCAGCCATCTCGCGCGCCAGCAGACAAATCCGTGGTCCCGGCTTCCAAAACATCTTGGCCATCAAAATGACTGCGTTTGTCGCGATACGGCGTGGAAACCGCGTGCACAAATCCCAACTGACCGCTGTCCCACATCGGTTTCAGCGGTGCCAAAGCAGGGTGCAAAGCGTAAAATCCATCAAGATCAAGCGAACCATTCTCTGGCCCGCCTGCCAATTTGCGGCGCAGATTGCCCCATGCAGGATCGCCATATGGCTGCACTGCGTCCAAACCATCCATGCCACCGCGCAGAATGATCACCACCAAACGCGTGTCCCAAGGCGCGGCTGCAAAACTGATCGGTGTCATCAAAGGGCTTGCCGCCACGGAGCAACCAAGCAAGCCAGCGCGCGTCATAAACCGACGTCTTGTCAAATCTGGTGACGACATTTGAAGTCTCCTTATCGGCGCTGAAATGCGGGGCTGGACAAAACAAGGCCGATCGCTTCTGGCTTACTTTCCGCAGACGCTGCGGCAAACTTTATCACATCGCTGGCGCGCGCGCCCAAGGCTGTTTGGGCAAAGCTGCGGGGATCAGGCAGGTCTGGCATTAAGGTCTCAGGTGCGGCCATCGCCCAACGAATGCGTGCCGACAGGCTTTGCGCGGTGATCCAGTTGCTATCTTCTTCTGGCCATCCATCCGGGCCAATTGGCTCTTGCCACTTTTGCCCCATCAATCGCATTGGCCCAACAAAGGTCATTCGTCCAATTTTTTCGTCCATGGCTTGAATTCGTTCTGGGGATACAGCCAATGCACGCAATGTGGACCCCACAAAATCGCTGGGAAGTTTGGCATTGGGGGCGGTTTCGGACCAAGAAGATGGATGTTCAAGCAAGGCCTCATATAGCGCCGACAAGTCGCCGCCCGTGTCGTTAAAGCGTGCCTCGATGTGCTCGATCAATGCCGGGTCCGGCGTATCAGACACAAAATGCACAGCCATCTTCTGGGCAATGTGACGGGCTGTTGCCGGGTGTGCTGCAAGATCTTCGAGTGCTGCAAGTATCGGCTCTAGACTTGGCTTTTCCGAATAGGTTGTGCCCATGACGGTTTCCGCGCCCGGTTCTGCAAAGTCTTTGCGGAATTTGAACCCTTGTTTGGCCGCAAAGGTCAGGCCCGTGAACAATTCAGCCAACTCACGCACATCAGTTTGCGTGTATGGACCGCCGACCCCAAGCGTGTGCAATTCAAGCACCTCGCGGGCGAGGTTTTCATTGATCCCTGCTTTTGCACCACGTCGTTCGGCCTGCGGCGAATTGGGCCCCATTGATCGGGCTTGATCGAGATAATCAAGCATCAAAGGGTGCATGACCGTCTTGATCAATAAATCTGCAAATCGCCCGGTGATGTTTGGACGGATTGCACTATCGATATAAGGCGACGTGGCCCGTTTGATGACGCCTGCTTTCCCATGGGCCGTGAAGTGATCGGCCCAGAAAAACGTGACGCGTTCGCGAAATCCAGTGTCTGTATATGTGCGCCGCAACATGGTTTGACCCAGCCAACGCACCTTAGATTCACGTGCATCCTTCTTCAGAAGGTTCACCTGTTTGCGCAAGGCTTCGCCTTCAGGTGTCCCGCGCACCTTACGGCGTTGCTTGCGGAGTGCCTGAGCCTCCACCATGCGGGTGCGAAACTGGGGAAAGGTCTCAATTGGGAAGCGATCCAGCATTGTGTCAGGCGCCGTCAGACCATCCAGCATAGCTTGTCGGTTTGCCACGGGTGCCACCACAGGCGACAGGCCGCAGCCAAAGCGTATCTCGGCCAATTCAGGGTCAAATTCTGTCATTCGGGCGGGTCCTAACACTCACGTACCTAAGATATAGCAAAGGCCGAAGCGATTTTCACCGCTTCGGCCTAAGTTATGCAATAACAGTGGCGCTTCATCGCCGATTGCCCCGGATTTCAGCGCAAATTACGCGATCACCGTGTCACAACAGGTTTAGTCCTGCGGGATTGCCCGCAAGCCAAGCTCCATCAACTGTTCTGGCAATGGCTCGGACGGTGCAGACATCATCAGGTCTTCTGCGCGCTGGTTCATCGGGAACAAAATGACCTCGCGGATGTTTTGCTCGTCGGCCAGCAACATCACGATCCGATCGATCCCAGCAGCACACCCACCGTGGGGCGGCGCGCCGTATTGGAACGCGTTGACCATCCCACCGAAGCGTTTTTCGACTTCATCCTTGCCGTAGCCTGCGATTTCAAAGGCTTTGAACATGATCTCTGGTTGGTGGTTCCGGATCGCGCCAGACACCAATTCGTAGCCGTTACAGGCCAGATCATATTGATAGCCAAGAACTTTCAGCGGATCACCTTCAAGTGCCGCCATCCCACCTTGCGGCATCGAAAACGGGTTGTGTTCAAAGTCGATTTTTCCGGTTTCTTCGTCTTTTTCGTAGATTGGGAAGTCCACAATCCATGCGAAAGCAAAGCGGTCTTTGTCCGTCAATCCAAGTTCGTCGCCAATTGCGATCCGCGCACGGCCCGCGACAGATTCAAACGATTTTGGCTTGCCGCCCAAGAAGAAGGCCGCATCGCCAACGCCAAGGCCCAATTGCTGGCGGATCGCTTCTGTGCGTTCGGGGCCGATGTTTTTCGCAAGCGGCCCTGCGGCCTCCATGCCTTCGCCCTGATCGCGCCAGAAGATATAGCCCATGCCGGGCAGACCTTCTTTTTGCGCAAATGCGTTCATACGGTCGCAGAACTTGCGTGATCCGCCTGTGGGCGCTGGGATTGCGCGGATTTCGGTGCCGTCTTGCTCAAGTATTTTGGCAAAGATCGCAAAGCCTGAGTCTTTGAAGTGCTCGGACACGACCTGCATTTTGATCGGGTTGCGCAGGTCAGGCTTGTCACTTCCGTACCAAAGTGCTGCGTCCTTATAGGAAATCTGCGCCCATTCTTGATCGACTTTACGGCCACCGCCGAACTCTTCGAACACACCCGTCAGAACAGGCTGGATCGTGTCGAACACGTCCTGTTGCTCGACAAAGGACATCTCAAGGTCGAGTTGATAGAAATCCGTGGGCGAGCGATCTGCGCGGGGGTCTTCGTCGCGGAAACATGGCGCGATCTGGAAGTATTTGTCGAAGCCAGACACCATCAGCAACTGTTTGAACTGCTGCGGGGCTTGGGGCAACGCATAGAATTTGCCCGGATGCAGACGCGACGGAACCAAGAAGTCACGCGCACCTTCGGGGGAGGACGCGGTGATGATCGGTGTCTGGAATTCGCGGAAATCTTGTGCCCACATGCGCTTGCGGATGCTCGACACCACGTCAGACCGCATCATCATGTTGTTTTGCATCTTCTCGCGACGCAGATCGAGGTAGCGATACCGCAGACGTGTTTCTTCAGGGTATTCTTGATCGCCAAACACCATCAACGGCAGCTCGGCAGAGGCACCAAGCACCTCGAGATCACGGACATAAACCTCGATCTCACCTGTCGGAAGCTTTGTGTTGATCAGGCTGTCATCGCGCTTTTTCACAAGTCCATCGATGCGGATACACCATTCAGCCCGAACCTTTTCAAGCTGGGTAAAAGCCGGGCTATCAGAATCGCACAACACTTGCGTGATACCGTAATGATCGCGCAGATCGATGAACAACACCCCACCATGATCTCGCACCCGGTGAACCCACCCGGCAAGGCGAACAGGTTCGCCAACATTTGAAGCGGTCAGGGCGGCGCAGGAATGGCTGCGATATGCGTGCATGAGAAGCGTCCTTTGGGGAATGTCGCGGTTGCGCCGATACACCGCCCCAGAGACGCAAAGTCAAGTGGATTGCCAGTTTAGGCCTTAAACAGCCGCTCAGCCGACACACCTTTGCGTGCCATTACATTGCGTGTGTCCACAATTGGCAGCTTTAAAGCCGCCAACGCTTCATAATCCACGCCGTCATGATCGGTCAGGATCATCACCGCATCATGCTCAGCCGCCTTTATGTCTGATTGCACAATCGTGGCGCGCCCGTCGAGCTCAGTTTCGCGGTGGAAATGGGTCAACACGGGCACATGCGGATCAAGGCAGGATACTTGCGCGCGTAGATCATGCAAACGGGCCATGATTTCCATCGCCGGGCTTTCACGCAGGTCCGACACATTCTTTTTATAGGCCGCACCGATCACCAAAATCCGCGATTTGGACAAAGGCAGCCCGACCTCAATGTCGAGAACCTCGCGCAGCTTGGCGATTGCATAATCCGGCATTTGGATGTTGATCTCGCCTGCCAATTCGATGAATTGCGCGTTCAATCCAAATTCTCGCGCCTTCCACGACAAATAAAACGGGTCCACCGGGATGCAATGCCCGCCCAGCCCCGGCCCCGGATAGAAGGGCATGTATCCAAATGGCTTGGTCGCAGCGGCGTCGATCACATCCCAGACATCGATGTCCATGCGGTCGAAAATCATCTTAAGTTCGTTCACAAGCGCAATGTTCACGGAGCGAAATACGTTTTCCGTGATCTTTGCGGCCTCTGCGATTGCTGGTGTTTTGACCCGAACCACTTGATCAAGGAAGGATTCATAAAACGCCTCTGCCAGATCGCCAGCGGTGTCACCTAACCCTGCAACCAATTTGGGGATGGACCGCGTGTTGAATTGCTGATTGCCCGGGTCTTCGCGTTCAGGTGAAAACGCCACATAGGCCTGTTTCAAATCTGCCAAAGCGGGCGCCATCACTTCGGCGGTGGTGCCCGGCCATGTTGTTGACTCTAAAACGACTAAGGTCTCGGGGCTGGCATGGCGCGCAATTGCGTCAAGGCTGCCTTTGACGGCCCCCAAATCTGGTGTGCGATGCGCGGTTAATGGTGTTGGAACACAGATCACGATGACGTCAGCCTCGGCAAGGCGGGTCATCTCGTCGGTCACATCCATTGCCGCTGCCGCTAAATCGGCGTCCGAAATCGCTTCAATATAGCTTTGCCCGGCCCGGATTGCGCCAAGCTTGGCAGTGTCAAGATCAACCCCCAGAACCGGCAGACCCTTGGCTTGAGCGGCCATTGCTAAAGGCAAACCGACGTAACCAAGGCCCATCACAGCCGTTTTTGCACGGCGGTCGCGGATCATTTCGAGCAAACGGTCTGACATCTTGCGGGCCTTTCAGTGTTACAACAATGTGCACATAAGCCTTCGCGCCCTGCAATCCCACCTCCATCAAATGCCTTTGCGGTCAAAAGTCCGTTTATGCACAAAGTTGGAAAAGAAGGTGTTGTTAGTTACAAAAGTAACTGTTAGCCAACCTCAACACTCAGCGCAGGAGGACCCGATGAACACTCAATCACCACTAAACACCTTAATTCAGGCCCCATCCCTGCCCGGCTTGCACGCAGGTTACATGCCCGGCTTCGGCAATGATTATGAAACCGAAGCCCTACCCGGGGCCTTGCCACAAGGCATGAACAGCCCGCAAAAATGCGAATATGGCCTTTATGGCGAGCAACTCAGCGGCACGGCCTTTACCCATGAACGGCCTGAGCGCACATGGTGCTACCGCATCCGACCGTCCGTTAAGCACTCTCATCGCTATGCACGAATCGACCTGCCTTATTGGAAATCCGCACCGCACGTGATCGAAGACGTCACCTCCCTTGGCCAATACCGCTGGGACCCCGTGCCCTACAGCGACGAAGAGCTAACGTGGCTCACAGGCATGCGCACGATGACAACAGCGGGCGATGTGAACACGCAGGTCGGGATGGCCTCGCATATTTATCTTGTGACGGACTCGATGGTGGATAGCTACTTCTTCTCAGCCGACAGCGAATTGCTTGTCGTCCCCCAAGAAGGCCGTCTGCGCTTCTGCACAGAGTTGGGAATAATCGACGTCGCGCCCAAGGAAATCGCCATTATCCCACGCGGGCTTGTCTACCGTGTCGAAGTGCTTGAAGGGCCATGTCGCGGATTTGCTTGCGAAAACTACGGCCAGAAATTTGAATTGCCGGGGCGTGGCCCGATTGGCGCCAACTGCATGGCCAACCCACGCGACTTCAAAGCCCCCGTAGCAGCATTTGAGGACCGCGAGGCCCCTTCGACCGTCACAATCAAATGGTGCGGTCAGTTTCACGAAACAAAGATCGGGCATTCCCCCCTTGATGTGGTCGCATGGCACGGCAACTACGCGCCTTTGAAGTATGACCTGAATACGTATTGCCCTGTTGGTGCGATCTTGTTCGATCATCCAGACCCTTCGATTTTCACAGTGCTTACCGCCCCCTCGGGCCAACCGGGCACGGCAAATATCGACTTTGTGTTGTTTCGGGAACGTTGGATGGTCGCTGAAAACACGTTCCGCCCGCCTTGGTATCACAAGAACATAATGTCTGAGCTGATGGGCAATATTTACGGGCAATATGATGCCAAACCAAAAGGCTTCATCCCCGGCGGGGTCAGTCTACACAACATGATGATCCCACATGGTCCGGACAAGAATGCGTTTGAGGGCGCGTCCAATGCCGACCTCAAGGCTGAAAAGCTCGACAACACGATGTCCTTTATGTTCGAAACACGTTTCCCGCAGCACCTCACGGCGTTCGCGGGCAAGGAGGCCCCATTGCAGGACGATTATATCGATTGCTGGGACAGCCTTGAGAAGAAATTCGACGGCACGCCGGGGAAGAAATAGCACATGCCAAGTTGGTTAATCGATTTGTTGGGCTGGACGGCCATATTTGTCGGGCTGTTCTTTCTGTTCCGCTACCTGCAAAACAAGAAAAAGAAGGACGAATGACGTGATACTTTATAGCTATTGGCGCTCAACCACGTCCTATCGGGTGCGCGCGGCCTTGAATCTTAAGGGCGTTGCTTATGAAACGGCCCCCGTCGATCTGGTGGCAGGGGAACAACGCGATCCAACTTACATGTCGCTGAACCCGGGCGCGGGCGTTCCGACATTGGTGCTGGATGACGGCACAGCGTTGACACAATCGATGGCTATTCTCGATTACATCGACGCGACTTGGCCCGAACCGCGCCTGATTCCAGCAGACCCGCTGGAGCGCGCCAAAGTGCTCGCCGCCGCGCATAGTTTTGCGTTGGATGTGCACCCGGTGAACAACTTGCGTGTCGTGAAACACATTCAAAACGAGTTCACCACCACAGATGATACCGTGCGCGAATGGATGCAGCATTGGATGACGAAAGGTTGCACGGCGCTGGAAGAGCAGATCAGTCCTGACACGACGTTCAGCTTTGGTGAGGCCCCGGACATCGCCGATCTTTGCCTTGTCGCGCAGTTGTATAACGCCCATCGCTGGGGTGTTGACCTGACACCATTCCCGAAAATTAACCGCGTAGAAACCGCCTGTCTCGCAATCCCCGAGATCGCCGCCGCGCACCCTGACAAACAACCTGATGCGAAAGTAACGACATGACGCAATTGCTCCAATCTTGGGTCGACAGCGCGAACAGCGCCGACACAGAATTCCCTTTGAACAACTTGCCTTACGGCGTGTTCTCCACATCAGACTTGTCCCCACGATGCGGTGTGGCCATCGGGGATCATATCCTTGATATGCAGGCTGCAGAAGCCGCAGGTCTGATCGCGACGCAAGCCTTTGCAGCGCCATCTTGGAACGCGCATATGGCCCAAGGCAAAGCCGCTTGGGTCGACTTGCGCGCACGTCTTAGCGCGATCTTGGCCGAAGGCAGCACAGATCAAACTGCCGCCGCTAAGTGTCTGGTGTCCCAAGCGGATGCCAGCATGCACATGCCCCTTACGGTGATGGAATACACCGATTTCTACGCCGGTCGCCACCACGCCACCAATGTTGGCACGATGTTTCGTGGGGCCGAAAACGCCCTTCCGCCAAACTGGCTGCATATTCCCATCGGATATAATGGCCGTGCGTCTTCCGTGGTGGTTTCGGGCACCGATGTTCGCCGCCCCTGGGGTCAGCTTAAGGGGCCCAATGACACGACACCGCGCTTTGCACCTTGCGCCCGTTTCGATCTGGAATTGGAAATGGGGGCCATCGTTGGCACCCCATCAGATGGCCCGATCTCGGTCACACAGGCCGAGGAAAATATCTTCGGGTATGTCCTGCTCAACGACTGGTCGGCACGCGACATTCAAGCTTGGGAATACCAGCCCCTCGGCCCCTTCCAAGCCAAAGCCACCGCGACAACGATTAGCCCTTGGATTGTGACGTCTGCTGCCTTGGAACCTTTCCGCGTGGACACGCCTGCGCGCGAGTTCGAGTTGTTGGACCATCTCAAAGACGCAGGACCGATGCTTTATGATATTGATCTTGCGGTGACTCTTGCCCCCGAAGGCAAAGCGGAAACGACGATTGCACGGACGAATTACCGCGAAATGTACTACTCAGCGCCACAACAGCTTGCACATCACACGACGTCGGGTTGCCCGATGCGGGTTGGCGATTTGTTGGGCTCTGGCACGATTTCAGGCCCAACACCGCCGGAACGTGGCTCCCTGCTGGAACTGAGCTGGGGCGGCAAAGAACCGATCACACTCGACACGGGCGACACACGCTCCTTTTTGAATGATGGCGACACGTTATCCCTTACGGGATCAGCAAAAGGCGATGGCTACCAGATCGGCTTTGGTCCCTGCACAGGCAAAATTGAGCCCGCATTGGACGCCCCCTTCAAATCCTAAACCCGACTTCACTTAGCCACAAAAACTCCCGCCCGAGGCATCTTCGTCCTCCATGGGCACCGACAACAGGACGCACCACATTATGGCCAAAGCTTTCGCATCCCAAGGCGACATGACTGAAAAGACGATCACTTTCGACGAAATTGGCGAGGGCCTTTGGGCGTTCACCGCCGAAGGTGACCCAAACTCCGGTGTTATCATCGGTGATGACAGCGTGATGATTGTTGAGGCCCAAGCCACGCCTCGCCTTGCCAACAAGGTGATCGAAAAGGTTCGCACGGTTACAGACAAGCCAATCACACATCTGGTTTTGACCCATTACCATGCGGTTCGCGTGCTTGGCGCGTCAGCTTACGGCGCCAAACAGATCATCATGTCCGACACCGCGCGCGGCATGGTCGAAGAGCGTGGACAAGAAGATTGGGACAGTGAATTCCAACGCTTTCCACGCCTGTTTGAAGGTTATGAAAGCATCCCCGGACTGACCTACCCCACAACAACGTTCTCGGACAGCATGACGGTTTATCTTGGCAAACGCCGCGTGGATATCAAACAAATTGGACGCGCACATACGGCAGGTGACGCTGTAATTCACGTTCCAGATCAGAATGTTATGTTCACGGGCGACATCGTCGAAGATCACTCAGCGTGTTATTGCGGGGATGGGTATTTCGGGGAATGGGGCGCCACATTGGATGCCATCCAAGCCTATGACGTGGACGCCATCGCGCCGGGTCGTGGCGGTGCTTTGATCGGCAAGGACGCGGTCGCCCGCGCAATCGACAGCACCCGTGATTTCGTTGACAGCACCTACCGCCCCGCAGCCAAAGTCGCCGTTAGCGGAGGCTCTTTGAAAGATGCGTGGGATGCGGTGCGCGACGCCTGTGATCCAAAATTCAAAGACTATGCGATCTATGAACATTGCCTGCCGTTTAATGTGTCACGCGCTTACGACGAAGCCCGCGGGATTTCACATCCACGTATCTGGACAGACAAGCGAGATCTGGACATGTGGGCCGCCCTTCAAGGCTGATCGAATAAGGAGAAGCACAAATGGTCGACGTCCGGTACGATATCGCGTTCAAACTTTACCCCTATGAACGGGTCGCAGCCCAGTCCATGCCCCCGCAACGTCACCCTGTGGTGATCGTCGGCGGGGGACCGGTTGGAATGGCAATGGCGCTTGATTTGGGGCGTAAAGGGACGCCAGTTCTCGTGCTGGACGACCATGAAGGCGTCGGGCAAGGCTCGCGTGCAATTTGCTTTGCCAAACGCACCCTAGAGATTGCGGGCCGCCTTGGATGCGGCAAACAGATGCTCGAAAAGGGCGTCGTGTGGAATGTTGGCAAGGTCTTTCATGGCGACGATAAAGTCTTCGAGTTCAATTTGTTGCCAGAAGATGGGCATAAAAACCCCGCCTTCATAAACCTGCAACAACCGTATTTCGAAAAATTCCTTGTTGATGAGATCCGCAAAGCTCAGGCGGACGGCGCGCCGATAGAAATCCGGGGGCAAAATGCTGTCACCGGGATGACCCAGCACGACGGCCATGTGACCTTGGACATCGACACCCCAGAAGGCCCCTATTCGCTTGAAGCTGACTGGTTGGTAGCTTGCGACGGAGCGCGTTCGCCTATCCGTGACATGATGGGCCTGAGCTTTGATGGTCGCGTCTTTGAGGACAATTTCCTTATTGCCGACGTAAAAATGACTGCTGATTTCCCGACAGAACGCTGGTTTTGGTTTGAGCCTCCGTTCAAAAATTCGGGCCAGTCGGCGTTGCTCCATAAACAACCAGACGACATCTGGCGCATCGATTTTCAATTGGGCTGGGACATCGACCGCGCCAAAGAGCTGCGCGAAGACAATATTCGCGCGCGAGTCGATGCGATGCTCGGCGAGGGCGTGGATTACGAATTGGAATGGACGTCGATCTATACGTTCCAATGCCGCCGCATGCAGGAATTTCGTCACGGCAATGTCCTGTTTGCCGGGGATTCCGCGCACCAAGTTTCGCCTTTTGGCGCGCGCGGGGCCAATTCCGGCGTTCAAGACACGGACAACTTGGCGTGGAAACTTGATCTTGTGCTCAACGACCTCGCACCAGACAGCTTGCTGGACACATATTCCGAAGAACGCGTGCACGGGGCGGATGAAAACATCCTGAACTCGACCCGCGCGACTGATTTTCTAACACCCAAATCCGACATCAGCAAAGTCTTCCGAAACGCCGTCTTGGGGTTGGCCAAACAACATCCCTTCGCAAGGCCCTTGGTCAATTCCGGCAGGTTGAGCGTGCCATGCGTCTATGATGGGTTGTCGTTGAATGGCCCGGACACGTTGGGCGGACCTGATCGCACGCGTGTTGGCGCATCTTGTGTAGATGCCCCCTTGGCGGACGGCTTCCTTCTTGACCACTTACCGAGCGGGTTTACGGTTCTCAGCATCAATGCGCCTATTCCCGAAATCAGCGAAATTGACGGAATTGCAGTGACGCATGTGCCGCTTTCAACCGCGCAAGATGACCCAACAGGCGCGTTAAAAGATCGGTATTTGGGCATGGCATCTGGTGCGGTTTACTTGATCCGCCCAGATCAGCATGTGGCTGCACGCTGGCCTGCTGCATCAAGTGATGACATTGCAGCAGCACTCAGGACGGCAATTGGCAAAGGGACGCAAGCGTAACATGGAACTGAACCTAGAACCGAACATTGCCGATCCTGACGGGTTTTATGATGAGCTTCTTGGCGTACACCAAGACCTTAGCAAAACTCAGAGCGACGCCCTGAATGCGCGTCTTATCTTGTTGCTCGCCAATCATATCGGCGATCGATCTATCCTGAGTGACGCGTTGAAAGCCGCACAGCGTGACACCTGACACGCCATAGCAAAAGGCCCCAACGTGATGTCGGGGCCTTTCATTTTTAAAAAGATTTACTCGTTACGTTCCGAGCTTTGAGGCATCGGAATACAGGTGCACAACGTCGTTCATATTCTTCATCGTTGTGTTGAGACTTTGGGCAAGCTCTGCGCGCGTGCTGAGGTCCAATTCACCACCGGCTTCGATCGTCGCAAGAAGAGGGCGCAATGCGGCCCAATTGCTCGCAACCAGATCAAGGCCCGCGTTGATTTCTGAATCGTCGATGGCCTTTATGCCTGCTTCTGGCATGCCAAAACGCAGCGCCTGATGCGAAATTTCGAACATTTGTATCGTTCTTGGCAGCGCTTTTTTGGCTTCTTCGCCGTTAATCTCGGACAAAATGTGACAGGCTTCTTTGGATACTTTCTGCGTCAACATGCGCTGACGACCTGCGATATCAAGCCGGATCGCATCAGAATTCAACAAAGCAACCGGGTTGGCATATTGACCAGACAACTGACTGACCAACAGTTTTGCGGCCTCCAGAAGCTCTAGGTTGTGATGTGCGACATACTGCTCTGCGACCTCCGCATGGCTGTCATCCAACAATTTGCCTGACGCGTCTTCGACGGGAACCCAAATGTCTTTGACGACTTTGATTGCCATAAGACCTTTGCGGCTTCTCTCGGCTCCGATTATGCCCATCGTCGGGTCGCCGAATTCCAAGGCTTCAAGGATATTGTGGAATTCAGTGGCCGACGCGTTCAAGGTTTCTGAGCTATGGAAGGGATCGACGCCTGCATTCAAATTGCAAGCTGCGGCAGGGACACGTTGGCTTAACATGCGTAACTTGCCAGAGAAGTTGATCCGTTCGCTTCCGCCAACATCTTGCACAAGACCCGCATCAAACGTCATGTCTTCAAGCGTTGGCTCTGTCGAATTGGCTGTTGTTGCTGTTACGCTCAAGGTCGCGGCACATAGGGTGGTTACATTGAGCAGGTTTCTAAGGGGAGGTTTTTTGTATGACATCAGTGGTCCTACATCTATGAAAAGTCGTTTTGAATTCGACGGTTCACGTCTAGAACTGTAGATTCAAACTGGGTGAAGGTGCGCAAGAGCCGATTGATCTGGCCCTTGCGCCACAAATGCTTAGCTGCTGGAGGCTTCTTTGCCGATCCACACTTCAACGCGGCGGTTCACGGAACGGCCATGCTCGTCGGTGTTGCAGGTCGAAGGCGCGATTTCACCAAAACCATTGTGTGACATTTCGATGTGAGACAGACGGTCGCCCGCAAGTTTCAAGATGTCTTTTTGTACGCTACCGGCACGTCCAATGGACAAGGCACGGTTGCTTTCAAAGGCGCCTACGCTGTCAGTGAAGCCAATGAACTGGACTTTGGTGCCTTGGGGCATGGTTTCCAGATAGTCTGCAAGACGACCCATATCCAATGTGCCGCGCTCGTCCAACAACGAAGACCCTGTGCGGAAACGGAAAGTGGTGGACAGTCGGTCAAACGTTGACATCTGGGTCAACATTTCTTGACGTACACCTGTTTCAAACCGATCGGCATTGGGGTCAAGCAAAGCACGTGCACGCGGGCTGTCCAGGGATTGAACACGCTTGCTAACACCAAGTTCGATAAAGCCGGCTTTTGCGATGACGCCGTCTGCCGCTTCGGACTTCACGTAGTCGACAAAAGTCTGACCTTCTGCACTTAGGGAATCTTCACGTGTGTACATGTAAAGGCGACGTTGCAGCGCGTATTCTTCGGTTTTCGCCGAGAATGCGTCCGGTACCATTGTGATCCCGCAGTGGTTTATGATGGTCAATGGTTTGGCACCACGTTGGAAAGCATAACCCACGTACCCAAAGGCACCTGCGTCTTCATTCACCATAGCCGCCATTTCATTGTTGCCGTCAACAACGACTGCGTTGCCGCTCAAGGTTGCTTCGTCATCCAGGAAGATACGATCTTCAAAAACAGAACGTGTCCCTGAACCGTCTTGACGTGTCACAACTTTGATTGGAACGTCATCACCGCCAACAGCTGACCAGTTTGTGATTTTACCCGAATAGATATCTTGAATCTGGCTCTTCTTCAGAATGTCGATCGGGTTGGAGGGGTGGGTCACAACCACAAGGCTGTCAACCGCGACGATGTGTTCTTGATTGGGGCTAACCATGTTGCCAGCGCCGTCTGCTTTCAGTTCCCGCGCTTCTGCTGGCTTGATGCGTCGCGACGCCATGCCGATTTCAGCGCTTCCCGCTTGCAAGGTCTTGAAGGCATCGCCGGAAGACGTTGATGTCACAAGATAGCTGCCAAGCTCATCACCAAAGCCGCCGTCGCCGATAAAGTTCGCAAGAACTTCGCCTGCAGTTTCCGTCGCAACGATTGAAGCTTCTGCGTCTAGATGTGACGCGTATCCAGACATGAGCAGGGGCATAAGGCCAAGGCCCACTGTATCGGAACCAGCGATTTTTACGCCTGCGGATGTCGTCTCAAAAACAGGACAGGCCGCGCCTTCGCAGCGAACCCGCGATGCTGTGATCCGAAGATCGCCAAGTGCGGTGCGCACAACATAGTGGTCATCAACAAAATCAACATAGTCGCCAACGATGTTTACGGTGCCGTCAGACGACTTCAATGTGACTTCTTCCGCGAGAACTGCGTGTGGCAGCATCATGCCCGCAGTAATTGCGATGAGGGCTGTGACGCCTCGTTTCTTCATCAGGGAGTTTATTCGTTTCATGTCGTATTCCTCAATATCAATCTCTTAGGTCACGAACACTCAAGTTTGAGGCTGACCAATTCTTGGCCGTGTCTGCGAATTTCAGCAGAACCGTGTCTTGCCATGAGATTAAATTGATGGAGGACTTGGTTAATTTTTTGGCAGCTTTGAGAAACCTAGAAATTGTTTTCCGCTGCAGAAATACCATTTTTGACGCTGTACAACGTCAGGTTAAACATGTCGCCATGCGGTTGCAATTTCAGCCATAGATTGCACAGAGATTGCCGCTAAGATACTGATTTTATGTAATTTCACGTAACAGGCGAGTTCACCCCCTGGTAGTAAACCTTGTCTCGAAACAATCATATTCTTGCTTTCTAAAGGCTTAAATGCAGCAAAAGTTGGGTCAAACTCAGACACCTCGCCAGCCCATAGCGATTTCAATTCGCTTAACAGTGAATCATCCCCAAGACCCGTGACGACCGCACCATCCTTGATTACAGCCATGGCCCGTAAGTTCGTGCCCAATGCCAAACAAAACCGTTCGATATCCGTCGGCGGTTTGGCATCCAGATCAATAGCCCAAACATCAGACAAGGCTGAAACCGTCACACCCGCGTCAGACGCGCCACCCAATGCAGGCGCGCTGACCCGCGTCAGCGTTAAAGTGCCCGGCAATGCCGTCAGTTTCCGCATCACATCGCCAACGGCCGCCAAAGTGTCTGGCTGCGCTGTCGTCAGCAACTGATCCAATACCCCGGCCGGGGTCGCCAAATCGCCCTCAACACGAAGCAGCGCGCGCAAACGGCGTCCACTGACCCGCAAGGTCACGCCAGTCGCGCCCACCGAGAAAATCAAATCGCGTGGCAACATCGTGTTGTCGATTGCTTGCAACGCAGCCGCGAACGCAACATCGCCGCCAGACGGACCAAGGTCCATGGCACCGTCCGAATAGCTGCGTTCTGCCGTTAATGCCGCCAATTTGCGGCGCAGGTCAGGATCCATGCTCATGACGACCCCGCCGTTGCATCAAGAGTGTCAAAACACGCCTCAAGTTCCGCAAAAACCTGCGCGATATCTGTGTCTAACGCACAAATACAGCACAACGCCTCTGTTGGGTCAGATGCTGAGCGCGCGAAAACATAGAAGTTGTCTTCAGTTCCCACCAAAGCTTGGTGTCCAGTCTGAAGAACCGAATGCGCTTGCTTGCATAGCAAATTCAGCGCATCGCGCGATTGCCGTGCGGTGCTGTTTGTAACGAGTACCATTTGCGTGGAAAGGTCTGAAAAGGCGACAGTTTCGCACCCCGCAACCCGTTCGCACACGGCATCCAGTGCTTGTTGAACCATGCTACGCCTGAACTTGAACCTTTGTTGGCCTATTACTAGGCCAAAGCGCGGTTCAAGGAAAGCAGGTTCCCAACCTTGCCTGTCGTGTCTTGGGTCTGTGTCTTTTTACTGGAACACAGACTTGAGATCATTTGCTGAGATCGCTTGTTTCTCAGGCGCGACATCGACCGATTTCTCGACAATGTTTGGCATATTCACGACTTTTGACGCTTCTGTTGGGCGTTCTGGCCGTCCTCTGCGTGTGCTTGACGCAGCTTGAACACGGCGCGGCATCACAATTGGCGCGGCCACTTTCGGTTCGTCTTCTTCCATAATCTCGTCCCGTAATTCATCGGTGTCCGCCAAATGATCGCCGTCCGGCGTGTCTTGCGCGGCCAAACCCATTGCCAGTTGATAAACGGTCTCGGCGGATTGACCGGCTGTTTCGGTTATCTCTTTGATTTGACCCAAAAGGTGCACAAGAAACGCGGCACCGCCTGCGGCTTCGAACTCTTCCTCTTTGTCCCCAGCAGCCAAAGCGTCCGTCAGGGAAATTGGGAACATCGCCCCAAACAGACCCTCTGTTTCTTTGCGCAATCGGTTCAAGACGCGGTTTTCATCCCGAACGCTCAACAGTTTGTCAAACCGGGTGATCAACAGGATGGATTTGTCGCGCACGTCTTGCGGGATCGTGTCCCATACGGATGCCTCGGATTGCCGCCAGGCTTGCGTGGCGTGTGTGCACCAGATGATCGCATCGACTTCACTTAAGACGCGTTGCCAAACTTCAGGTGACATATTGGGGTCGGAAATACCGGGAAAATCAATCAGATCGCAGATACCAAGGATGTCTGCATCAAAGAACATCCGGATCACACGGGTGGTTTCCAACGGGATGTTATCGAGCGACGACAGTGAGATATCTTCGCGCGTGCCGTCCATGGTTATGCGGTACGGCGTCTGCGATCCATGCGACATCCAAACGGGGCTCAACCGGGTTGCCGTCACCTTTTCTGGCAAAGGGCGCCCGCCCAAAAGCAGGTTGGTGAGTGTGCTTTTGCCAGCGCTAAATTCACCCATAAAGGCGATGCGGGGCTTGCGTGGGGATTGCGTCATGCCGCATCTCCTTGACGTTCAATACTGGGGCGTGTCGGGCGAACATGACGGGCTGGCGCTTCAATTTCGATTTCCTCATCACCCTCCGGGCTGAGTTCTTCAAACAGAATTTCGAACAAGGCATCCCGCTCTTCTTGCGCTGTGATGCCAAACAGACCTTTCAGTTCCCGCTCTGAGATTTGCGACTTTTGAACGACGTCCCCCAAAATCCCACGCTGCTCTGCAAGGAAGACTTCAAGATGTTCGGTCGCTATCCGGCGGATATCCTCGGCGTGGCCAATTTTCAGATCGGTCACAATCGGCGCAATTTCGGCTTCGATCAGTTCATAATAAGCGTCAGCATATTGCGCATACCCTTTGCGGCGTTGCCACCACCCTTTCCACCAAGAGTTCTGCAAATCGAGCGCAATGGTTTGGCCCAATGTCACGGGTGGTGGAAATTCAGGGGCTTGAGGCGGAAGGATTTCAAAGCCTTCCAGCTCGATCGACAAAAGCCCACGATAAATTTCGGTCAACTCCGTAGAGGCCGTGGCCAACACAGAATCGCTGCACTTGGCAACATTACGGCGCAACGTTTGATAGCTAGAACGCAGCAAAATCCGCAAACCATCCGGCGAATACTGCCACAGCTCGTTCTCACCGTTGCGTTCCAGATGCGCGAGCAGCGATTCCACAGCGCGATCCAAAAATTGCTTGCGAGAGCGATCCACACGACTGCCATAACCATTGATCAAACGGTCGACTTGCTCGCCCATTGAGGCCCGAGCACGGCTTTCAAGTTCGGTAAGTCGTGCATCCAATTGCGCAGGATCAAGCATTTTCAGCTCTTTTTTGTCCAACCGCATCGACACCACTTTGGAAGATGCTTGCAACCCACGCAGGTGGTTCAGCGCGCGTTTGCGCAAGGCCTTCATCATTTCTGCGCCTTCACCTGACGCAATCCGTTCTGCAATCGCGTCATAAAGATCGGGGATGCCAGACAGCGCCCAAACGGCGTGGTTGTCCAACTCGACCCCGTCCTCCAAGAAGGCCCCGGCATATCCTTGCAACGCATTTGCGCTGTCAGACGCCATCACTTCGATTGCATCTTGCAAGGCTGCGTTCGCCCAATAGGCCGAACCAAACACAATTTGCATGTCAGTCGGACCCTTGTGATCCGCCATCGTTTTCACAATCGAGCTTCGAATTTCTTCAATTTGCGACGCGGGATCCGACAATTCATCGATCCGGTTCACAAAGATGACGACTTCGCGCGATTTCACGTTCGCAATCAGGCGCACTAACGCCATGTCCATCGCGCTCAGCGCTTGGCTGGCGGATAAAACCACAAGACAAATACGGCTGCCACGCAAGGCTTTGATGGTGATTTGCTCACGCATCATAAATGTGTCGTTCACACCTGGCGTGTCACGGATGCACATCGATATCGGCAATGCAGGCGCGTCCAAAAACAGGTCCGCAGACTTGGTGATGTCGGCAAATTGCCCTTGCGCGTCCAATTCAGTCGGATCACCGAAATCATCGCCCATACAGACATAGCGTTGGATCAATTCGTCATCGATATGGCTGTAGTTGTGGGTTTGCCCCAGCAACAGCTCGAACTTCTTGCCAAGCCGCGCTTTCGTTTTGTCGCGCATTTCGGAAATCTGACCGCGCAACTTTTGCAACTCGTCATCGGCCCCTGCCCGGCTTGATAGCTCGCCGATACGACCGCCGTTTTCGACCAAGTGGTCCCATTCGCCTTGGTCAAACAGCTGGAACGACGCAATCGAGTCGTCCTTTTGGGTTGCTGAATTCAAATGCAGCGATGTCACCACTGATGTCCACGGGTTCACATCCGAGGGAAGGAAATCAGGCCGACCAACCATCGCGTTCACCAGCGATGTTTTGCCCGATTTGATTTGTCCGATCATGGTGATCGAGGGTTCAAACGCGTGCATGGACTGGATCAGGCGTTGCGCCTTTTTCTTCACTTCCGGCCCGCCAAAGCTTTCGATGTCGCGCAGGGACTCTTCGAGATCGTCCATGTCGTCACGAAATTCTTGCAGCGTATCAAGGCCTTGATTCATGAAATCAGGCGCCGAGGCGACCTCGGCATGCACGGGCACAGCTTCACCATCGAAGGCGTCTTCGATTGCTTGCTGAATATCGTCCATTTTCATCACGCGATCCTCAATTTTGGTCTTTGCCAATTTTTTTGACTGCTTTGCAGCCTTGTTTGGTTTAGTTAACGGCTCTGCCGGGACGACAATGTGGCGACAATTCGATTAAAATTTGCCCATTGTCCCTAAATCCCGATTTGCGCCATCAATATCGTAATGCCCCTGTCAGGCAGCGATTTGCGCTTGCATCTCCTCTCGAAGTTGCACCATCAAACTCAACGCATCTGTTGTCATCGTATCGCCTGTTTCCAACTCGATCAGTTGCATCAGGTCACTTGCGTCCATCGACGTTTCGCGCAGATCTTGCATGACAGGATCGTTTGCAGCGCCGTTGTTGGAGAGGTAATCAGACAACCACCCAATCGTGTCCAAGCACGTGGCCAGCACCTCTTCTCCGTCCACTTGTCCTTGGATCAAAGCTTGCGCCAACGCTTCGTTTTGCGCTTCAAGTTCACCGACCGCTTCGACACAAACTGCTTTGGACTCCTCTGCCAAGGTCAATTTTACGACCACGGGTTGCGCCGCGGGAACTGAAACCGGGGCGGGCTTGGACGCAACGATTGGCGCGGCAATCACGGGCGCAACAACTGGGGTCTTGGGGGCCACAGCTTTTAGCGTGTGTGCGGGGGCGGGCGCAGGCGCAGGCTCGTAATCAATCTGATGCAGAAAGACTTCAGCCTGATCCCGCGCGGCTTGTCGTCCGAAATCAACGTCCTTCAAGATCGCAGAGATCAACGCAAGACCGCCCGACGCTCTTAAGGCTTCCTTGTCTACAGATCCGTCTTTTCGGCGCGCTTGGATCGCAGATTGTGCGTCGATCCCCAGCACACGCTTGAACGCATACCCATGTTTTGCGGTCAGATGATCCACGCGGCGGCGCATGTCGCCCATGCGATCTGACTTGGTCAAGACCATCAAACCATGGTCTTGCGTTTCATCGGGCGCGACAGACCAAATGTTTTGTTCGGCCTCGTCAAACATGTTTTCAGAACACCACAAAGCGATATCACTGCGCTTTGACGCCCACATCAACGCACGCGATTGTTCCTCAACGGACGCTTTCGCGACCACTTCGAGCATTGAAATCTTGGCCAAGGCTGGAAGCGGCAATTCGACGTTTAGAAAGATCGGATTTAACGCGGCAACATCTGCCATGTTCAACCCGTCCACGATCTGCACGTCACCATCCGGCAATGTGCATTTCACAAGTGGTTGCATGCCATGTGTTAGCTGCATCGACGGCAATCGCAGCCCAGCGGGCACCACAGTCGCCCCCGCCAACAAGTTGATAAGCGTGGTTTTTCCCGAACCGGGCAACCCTAACACAGCCAACCGCACGGGGCGTTCGATCTGCGCCATGATGCCCTTGGCACGGGTCAAAAGCGCGTCTGATAGGGCTGCGGAGGCAATCGCCTCGCGCAGTTCTTGATCGACGTGCCCTGTGCCGGTCGCAGTGGTCACCGTTTGCCTCCGACAGCCAGATCAAAGATGTTGTCGTTCTCATCTTCGATATCTTCCAGCACGTCTTCGTCGGTCCCGTCGGCGGCCACTTTCTTATCCTTGGCCTTGACCTCGTCCAGATTTACAACACGCGTCACGTTGGATTTGTGTGTGTCGACCACGTCCACAGGTTTGGGTGCGATTGCACGTTCCATCGGCTTGTTGTGGTTCAACTTGATGACCGCAAAGGACACGTTGTCTTGGTCTGGATCGGCCAGCTTTTCGATGGCTTCCAACAGATAGCCTGCGATTTCCGCACTTTTGCGACGGCGATAGCGATGCAGGATCTTCTGGATTTTTGCATCCTCAAGATATTGCAGCCCGTCACTAGACACCACAACGATGTCACCGACTTGCAGCTCAAATGGCGTTCCGGGACAGTCCGATTTCGCCACACGTTCACCCAGAATAACTGAGGTCAAACAGTTGCGGTCCGGGTGGTTCTTAGCGGCCTCAGGATCAATAAGACCCTGCGCTGCCATGAACTCAATTTGCGGCGCCATTGAATGGTCTTCGTTGAGCTGCTGCATTTTCCCGCTACGCAGATGATACATCGGGCTGTCCCCGATCGACATCCAGAACAGACGGTTTTCAACCATCACGATCGACACCAAGGTGGCACCCATCCCGCGGACTTCGGGGTGTTCTTGGACGTGATCGCGCACAGCTGAGTTTGCGCCAGAGGCCGCCCGCGCCATGAAGGACGGGATGTCTTTTTCGTTCTGTGTGAACAGAGCACTTTGGAACTTCAGTTCCGAAAACACTTCGGTCACAACCATCTTGGAGGCGACGTCGCCGGCCGCGTGGCCGCCCATGCCGTCTGCAAGAACCACGATCCCGGTGTCTGTCCCAAATGGGAAGTCGGTCACGATGGCGTCTTCTTGGTAGTCGCGCCCGCCTTGGCAAATAGCCGAGGCGACGTCAAACCGGGGTTCAGGCGATCGCCACATTTTCGAGCTCCTCATCCGAAGCCGCATCTTCGACCCAATTGAATTCCTCGGTGCACAAAGCCAAAAAGCGTAGCTTGGTTTCACCGATATGAATGGCATCACCTGTGGTTAGAATCTCGTTGGAGATCACAGGCGTTCCGTTCAAACGAACGATGTTTTTCTTCCCACCGTGGCCCAACAAAAAGTCGTGGGTTTCAGGATCGTAAACGATGGCGGCGTGGTTCATACGCGAGATGCTGTTGTCGCCAAAATCAAGCTGGATGGCTTGATCATCACCGCGTCCGATTTGGGACATGCCGGCTTCCAGCGTGAAACAGGTGCCGCGACCTGGGCCTTCTGCGACGACGACCCAACCGACAGGGAACATGGCGCGTGCGGTTGGCTCCGCTTTGCCTGCTTTGTCAAACGCGGTGACCGCTTCGTCCTCAAGGTGCTCATAGCCCAAAAGACGGGTTTTGTTGCGGCGGCGGCGTTGGGATTGCATGGGTTCAGGCGCACTGTCTTCGCCTTCCATGTCCCAAATGTTCACCGGTGTCTGCGCACCACCGATTTCCGCGTTCACTTTGTCCAGAATGCTGTCCGCTTCGGCGTCAGAGACCACGGTAAGCGGAACAGAGTTCCCGGCAGGCATTGCGGCGGCGGCTTCAGCGGGTGCGCGTCGCGCAGAGTTCAGTTCGGTTTTGATAGGTTCTACAACGGCTCCGTCGTCATCACCTGATCGCGCGAGAAGATTACGAATGAATTTCATGGGTCTAACCTTTCCTGTTTATTGTGTCGGCACGGATGCGGGGTCGGTGTAGGCAAGCGAGGCTAACCAGATGGACCCTTCTCTGGCTACGGCGAAGCTGTATTGCTCGGTGCCGGCCTCGATCTCGCGTGTCATGATTTTCTCAATGGAATCACGTTCCGTCAGCGTTTCTGATGTGCGCACGAAGCCCACAATTGTGTCGCCTATTTTGAGATCGGTTTGCGCACCTCCGACAGCGGCCACTTTGGTTACCCAAGCCTCACCGTCATGACGTGCGCTGAATTCCAGACCGTTCAAAATCTTGGTTGTTTGAACCAAAGCCAGTTGCCATGGCTGCGAGACGGTTTGCGTTTCGCCATAAGGCAACACAGAGAACACGACTGGCACACGCCCAGTTTCGCTTGGCTTCTGCGACATGGTCACAATCTTCGCGATATCGGACATTTTCGACACCTCGATACCGTTGATCGCTTGAATTTCAACACCGCGCCGCGCCCAGGCAGGGGCAATGACTTCAACGTTGTTAATCTTGGTGCTGTCATCAAGGTTGGAAAATGGCAATTCAACCGTCCAAGACGCTGTTACGATGCTTGGTTCTGGAATGGGTGTTGGCGTCGGTGCAACTTGCGCTTCTGGCGACAACACAAATTTATCCAACGAAACTTCCGCCAAAATCTGTGCAGGCTCAGGAACGGCAACGGGTGCCACCTCCTCAGCAACAATCACCACATCTTGAGGGGTCTGAACCTCTGGCTGAGCGGCCGCAACGACGATCTCATCTGAAACAACTGGCGCAATGTCACTCACGGGTTCCGGCGCAGGAACAACTGGCGCTTCAGCGACTTGCACTGGTTTTACAGGTGCAACCGGCGGGGTTACCGCTGTTTCAACCGTCACAATGTCTTGCTCAGGCGCTACCGTTTCGATGGGCGCTTCAACTTCTGCGATCACCGGGCTAGAAACTGGTGCTGGTGTTTCTACCGGGGTTTCTAGTTCAACAACAACCGGGGCTTCGATCGGCGCCGCGATTGCAGGTGCAACTGGGGGCGTGATCTCAACTGGGGCTGCGAATTCGATGGCAGCCGCAGGTTCAACCGTTGGCTCGGCTTCAACCGCGGGCGCAGTCTCTACTGCTGTTGGTGTTTCGATTGGTGTGGACGTTTCGACTGGGCTCGCAAGCTCTGCAACAACCGTTGTCTCAACCTCTGGCTCAATTTCGGCACTTGGTGTCACGTCAACAGATGGCGTTAAATCGACAGGTGCTGCGAACTCAACGGCAGCGATTGTTTCGGCTGGCTGTGGAACCTCAGCTGGTGCTGGTGCTTCTGGCACAATTGACACGTCCGCGATTGCTGTTTCAGTTGGCGTGTCTTCGACAGGCGTCTTGAGTTCAGCAGGGGCCGCGACCTCAGCCGTTACAACCGGTGTTTCAACCTTTGGTGCAGCTTCAACGGCAACAGGTCTTGGGGGCGCAATTATCACGCTTGGCTCAACAGACGCGACTGCGTCCTCAACCTTTTTCGACGGTTGACCTGCGGCAACGGGGGCAACAACTGGCGTAGAATTACCGGCCTGTGCAACGGCGTTCTGACCGGGTATCTCAAGTGTCCCAGTCGCGACCAATGCGCCAACAGCGACCAGTGCGATCACAGCAACGGATCCAAGCAAAGGAACCATCCTAGAAGATTTCTGCTGCGCGGCAATCGTTGCAGCAGCGGCGGAAGAACGTGGAATTTCTTTCGTTAAGACGCGCGACTTACGACGCGACCCATCCATGGCATCCAACCACTCTTGAGCAGATTGAATGCGATCTTTCGGCAAAATCCCCAAGGATTTGTCGATGGCTGCTAGGAACTTCCGGTCAAATCCTTTTACACGATCTACGAGAGGCTCGTACAAATCATCGTCGCCAGCTGCGATTGCGGCAAGACGCGCTTGGGAATTTGGCGGAGTTTCCCCCATGATGAGGTGGTAAAAGGTGGCGCCAAGCGCATACAGATCGCTTGATGGCGACTGCACGCTGCCTTGCACGTAAAATTCTTGCGGCGAGTAGCCGTCTTTCACAACCCGCAACGCGGACAGAACCCGGCTTTGCTTGGTGGCTTCTTCGCGTGCCGCTCCAAAATCGATCAACACAGGGCGCATATCTGCGTCCAGCAAGATGTTGTCTGGTGAAATATCGCGGTGCAGAATGTCTTGGTCGTGGATGTATCCAACAGCGCCAAGAACGTCGCGCAGGATGCCTTTGATTTGATCGGCTGTTAACCCGTGGCTCGGGTCTTCCAACACATCCAACAGGTCGCGACCTTCAACAAAGTCGAGTACCATGTAGGCGGTTTCGTTGTCTTCAAACACGTGGTGCACGCCGACGATGTTCGGGTGATCCATCCGCGACAAGCTGCGCGCTTCTTGTACAAACAGGTCAACGACTGACTTCAGCTCAGCGGTGTGTGCGCGGGATCGCACCTGCACAATGGACCGGGACCGATGGCAAAACGCCGACGGGAAGCATTCCTTAATGACCACATCTCGTTCCAAGCTGTTGGACGCGATATATGTGATGCCAAAGCCCCCAGCATTTAAGAACTTCTTAATTTTGTACTGCCCGCCAAGCAACTCGGCCCCCGGACTAAGTTCATCAACGTAACTTTGTGCTTCTTCAGCTTTTTTCTGTGTGGTGCCCATGACTTGCCCAACTCCTTTTCATGGAACGAAATTGCCCCACTCGGCTTAACCATGTTTTTTCAGGCAAATTTGTTGAAAAATGGGCAGAGTTTCGTTGTTTCTTGGACGACAACATTTCCCTCGATTTGGGGCCGTTTGTTTTCTGGCGCGCGTTTGTCTGACACAAAAGCTCTGGCCGCGCTCACTTTAAGACAGCGTTCTGCCCTATCGAAAACACCTTACGCACCGCTGAAAACATCCCTGTTGAGCGCAAATGGCCGCCCCACACCCATTCATCGCAAGTAGGTTCGCGCCTCCAAAATCGTTCTGCATATATATAGTATACGTTTTTACCAACCGACCATGACGGGGTGGGTTCTCCCGTCAAAAGAGTTGACACGCGACAGTCATTTCAGTTATTTCTCTCATTACAGAAATTAAGGTAGATTCGAAAATGCAACTGACCCCAGCTATGCAGAACTTTATCCTCCATTGGGGTGACATGGGCGCGAAATGGGGCGTAAATCGGTCCGTGGCACAGATTCACGCGCTGTTGCATATCGCCCCCGAACCTATGACCGCAGAAGAAATTTGCGAAACTTTGACCCTCGCACGCTCCAATGTGTCGACTGCGATCAAGGAATTGCAGGCTTGGAAGATGGTGAAATCCCAGCGCCAGCTAGGGGATCGTCGTGATCACTTTACCTCTGTGCGAGACATGTTTGACCTTGTGAATCTCGTGGTCGAAGGCCGTCGCGAACGTGAGTTCACCCCGACGCTTGCCGCCCTTCGTGAAGTCCAACTTGAGGCTGCCCAAGATGGCACTCCTGCCGCGATTCAAGGCCGGATTGATGAAACCTTAGAGACCATGCAGATGTTTGATGATTGGTACGGCGACGTGATGCGCCTTCCGCGTGGCATCCAACTAACGGCTTTGAAACTTGGCTCCAAAATCGCGCGTTTCCTACCCAAAGGACGCGCTGACACCTAAAAAATTTACCCCTTAATTTCTCAAATTACAGAAATATCAAACAGCACAGAAGAGACCGTCATGTTGCACCAAGCATACCCCTCGCTTCTTTCCCCTCACAAACGGGCGCGCGTTCACCCCATGCCTTTTCCAAAACTGCGCATGCCTACCCCGGCGCCCGTCAAATACTTGCTGGATCCGTTTGCGTTCTTTGCAGCCCTGATCTGTGCGCCTTTGCTTGTTGCCCTTCTTGGCTTTTGGCTCCTTCTGATCCCCGTCTTCGCGATCTTTTTTGGCGGCATCCCTTACTTGATGATCGGGACCCCAGTGTTGCTGTATTATATTCCTCGCCACGGCGCGCACGCTCAAAAAATCGGCTTTCTGGCCCTTAAAATTACAACCCTCGGCTGCGCGATATTCGCCCTCATTACGCAACTCCCGCCCAAGGGTAACATTGCATCCATGGTTTTCTTGACGCTCTTTGCATTGCTCTTTGCCACACTCTGGGGCCATGCTTTCGGCTGGCTCTATGGCAAGTTTCAACGCGATTTCTACAAAAATGCACGCCTCTAACCCCATATCAAACAAGGAGAAACTTATGTTTGCCCTCATCTACATCGTTATGTCCCTCGCTGCTGTTTCTGCCCTCACTCTGATGATCTTGCGCATCGGGTCCATGATGGCTGATTGCCCTGACAATGGCCCTGCTGTGCGCGTTGGAACTGTCACTGTTGCAACTGGCTTTGCCGCGATTGGCACTGGCGGGGCGGTTCTGATTGGCGCGATTTTGCCTTTTCTTCCGCATGCGCCATTCATGGGCTTGATGCTCGCTTTGGGCCTCGCCGCTTTGTGTCTTGGCCTTGGGTTCACTCAGGCGGTCGCGACTTTGCGCGTGGTTTTGATGCCACCCGTGCAACCACAACCGGACGCTGCTTAGCGGCGTCCAAATCAAGGGAGACACCCCATGTGCCAACCAGAAAAAGCCCCAAAAGGCATCCGTTGGGACGACTTAACTGCCCTAAATAAATGGGATATTTTTCGCGAACTCACGTTACCACTTCCTTGGCTCGCCCTGTCGCTGGCCCTTTACACCAGCGCAATGTGGCCCCTTGGCGCGATTGCCAGCTTCATGTTCTTCTTATGCGCTTTGCGCCTGAACCACGAAGCCATCCACGGCAACCTCGACCTGCCGCGTCGCTGGGATTACCGCGTGATGCATGGCCTCAGCGCCATTATGCTCGGCTCTAATACTGCGGATGCGTTTTGCCACCTGAAGCACCACAAACACAGTGGCGGCCCCGAGGATTATGAAGGCAAATGCAGCCATATGCGCTGGTACGCGGTTCTCGCGTACGGTCCCAAGTTCCCAATCGATCTGAACCGCGCGGCTTTACAACATGGGGGCCCAAACTGGCGCAAACGCGTGCAAATTGATTGGCTTTGCATCACTCTATTTGTCGGTCTCTGCGCCGCTTTGAACCACCCCGCGCTGTGGCTCCACATCGCAGCTATGAGCCTCGCACAATGTTTGACTGCCTTCTTTGCGGTCTGGATTACCCACCAAGGCACCCATGGCAGCGGATTGGCCGGTCGAAGCCAACGTGGCGTCCTCGCACGCATCGCTTACTTGATGTTTTACCACCGCGAGCACCACTTATACCCGCGTGTTCCAGTCAGCCGATTGCCAAAACTGGCCGGTCGATTGGATCGCCAAGCCCCCGGTTACGCAGCAAGCCGCGTTCCCGTCATTCCTTGGCTCGAAATCGCTTGAAGCCGCTTAAAATATGGACAGGTGCCCGCAAATTGCACCTGCCCTAAATGCGTTTAGGGCCAGAATTTACGCCCAGAACTTTTCTAAAGCCGCGTTCACGGCAGCGGGTTGCTCCACGGGCGCTGAATGCCCGGCCCCTGCGATCAATTCAAAACCAGCGCCGGGAATGGCCTGTGCGATCCGCTCGCCTTTGGCCGGGATTGTTGCAATGTCTTCATCCCCCACCATGACTTGTGTTCGAACGGTTATCTGCCCCAACTTTTCATAAAAACTCGGACGCCCAACAACACCGCCTAACGCGTTTAAAACCCCACCAACATCATGCCCGTTGACGATGTGATCTCGCCATTGCGCGCGATCATCCGCACGTGTGGGATCGCTCATGAATGTCTTTCCAAACAGGATCGACATCGACTTATCCACCACAAGCTTAAACCCAAACCAGCGCGCTACGAAGCCAAGCAACTTGTACTTCTTCCTGCTAGCCGTCGGTTCTGGGTCGGCGCTCGTGTCCAGTAAAACGAGTGATTTCAACAACTCAGGATACTTTACCGCCAAACGCATCCCAACAAAGCCCCCCATAGACAGCCCGACAAAATGGCACGGCCCAACGCCCAGCGCTTTGATCAAAGCGGCCGCGTCCTCTGCTTGTGTGTCCATGTCATAGCCGTCCGCGGGCACAGAACTTTTGGCTTGCCCGCGATGGTCATAAGCGATGCATCGGTACCGGTCCTGAAAATGCGCAACTTGCTGTGCGAACAACGCGTTGGACATCAAGAACCCGTGCGAAAACACGATGGTCTGCGCCCCTGTCCCGGTGTCGATGTAGTTCAGTTCAACGCCGTTAACCGTGATACGTGGCATGGTGACCCCCTGTTTGCTTTGCTTACAAAGAACTATGCACCTATCGCGATTAGTATGACCACTCTGGATAAATACGCGTCAGATCTCCGCCCCATGCACCGTGGTATTGATCCAATAGCTCGTCCGCAGCGCTTTTTCCGCTTTCCACGCTTTCTTTCAACGCGTTCAGGAAGTGGGTCTCGTCTGGAACCATGCCCCCGGACCCGGCCCGCGCACGGGTTTTCAGCCCATCTTCGGACATAGCAATTGTTTCGCGCGCAAGATCGAGCATCTTGATCCCGCCAACTTCTGCGTTCAGCCCATGAACAGAGGCCGCAATCCGCATGTCCTCACGCGTCTGCGCATCCCAATCTTTAACCATATCCCAAGCCGCATCCAACGGACCTTGCTCATACATCAGCCCAACCCAATACGCAGGCAGTGCGCAAAGACGTCGCCATGGCCCGCCATCAGCGCCGCGCATTTCGATATATTGCTTGACCCGCGCTTCCGGGAACAACGTCGTCAAATGGTCAGCCCAATCGCTCAATGTTGGCTTTTCACCGGGCAATGCAGGCAGTTCGCCCTTCAGAAAGTCGCGAAACGACATCCCCAAAGCATCCACATATTCGCCGTTGCGATAGACAAAATACATGGGCACATCCAATGCGTATTCCACCCATGCATCAAACCCAAACCCGTCCTCAAAAATGAACGGGATCATGCCTGTGCGACTGTCATCAAGATTGCGCCACACCCGACCACGCCAGCTTTTGTGCCCGTTCACTTTGCCCTCAAAGAACGGAGAACTGCCAAACAGCGCATTCGCCACCGGCTGCAGCGCTACAGCCACGCGCATTTTCTGCACCATGTCCGCTTCAGACCCGAAATCAAGGTTCACTTGAACGGTGCAGGTCCGCCGCATCATTTCGCGCCCAGCCGTGCCAACGGTCGGCATATAGGCGTCCATCAATTTATACCGCCCCTTGGGCATCAGCGGCATGTCTTCGTGCATCCAGATCGGTGCTGCCCCAAGCCCGATGAACCCGACGCCTACTTTATCCGCAATGTCCTTAACATCGCGCAAATGGTCGTTCACTTCGTCACAGGTTTGGTGAATGTTTTCCAATGGCGCGCCGGATAATTCCAACTGCCCGCCCGGCTCAAGCGAAATGTTCGCCCCGTCTTTGGTCAACCCAATAAGCTTGCCGCCTTCTTCCACAGGCTTCCAGCTATGTGCGTCGCGCAGCCCGCTTAGGACCGTCTTGATGGAGCGCTCTCCCTCGTAAGGCAGCGGCCCAAGCGTGTCTTTACAAAATCCGAACTTCTCGTGCTCGGTACCGATGCGCCAGTCTTCCTTGGGTTTGCACCCCTTAGACAGAAACTCCGCCATTTGTTCGTAGTGCTCGATCGGCCCACCGCCGGACTGAGGAATAGACATGGGCGTGCGCCTCCGGATCGTGTCATTGAATGACTTGATTGGGCGCAATTCAAAGCGGTGTCAATGCAGACCAACTGTGCGTTCACAAACCAGAGCGCCCTGCCCAAACGCGTGCCCCCAATTCAACCAGTCCAACTTCGTTACATCACCGCGCTACACGCTTGAAACGCAATGGAATCGCCTCGAGCCTTGATCACTTTGCCAAAAGCGCCTCGTCGGCTTACTTGCCATATCAGGGGTTGAAACATTGATCCGCGCGCGCCTGATTTGTGTGTCCCGGCTCCTGATCACGCATATCCCAATTGCTTGCCGCCACAGCATACCTTACTTGGACACGGCCACTTTCTCTTTTTGCTCTTTGGGCATTTTGCCTTGATGCTGCTGAAGCACATGCGTCAGTTCATGGGCCAAAAGCTTGGAATCTTTGGAATCCCCCGCCTTTTTGAACACGATGTCATTCCCGCTCACAAAGGCTTTTGACCCCAGTTGCTTGCATAGATCTGGCGCGTTTCCGCCCACATGTACCCGCACTTGCTGGAATTTCGCTTTTGGAAATAATTCTGACAGCCCTTGGATAACGTCTTTGGGCAGCTTGGTGACTTTGGTCCCCTCGATGGCGCCGTCCAATTTCTTGATTTTGCCTTTTTTGCCCTTAAGCTTCTCCGCCACGGCCTTGACTTCGTCCGACATGAATCACTCCAAAATATTGATTTCTCGCAATACCAGTGAGCGTATCACAAAATCATTCAGACACCAAAAAAGAACCTAACCTAGTGCAACAACACTGGCGAATTGCCCCGAAGATCGCGCTGCCAGATCACCGTATCTTGCGCAGCACGGTCTTTCAAAATCGATAACATCCGTTCGGTTTTCAGCCCCGGCAGACTGGAAAATGCATCAAACAGATCGTCGGTTCCGTCTGCATCGATTGGGATGTGCAGATGCGTGTCCCCGGAACTTAATCGCCAATGCGGACTTTGCGAAATACGGATCAACGCCAATGCATCCATTTCGCGCAAGGGCATGACGCCTCCGGTCATGGGCCCAAAATAGGTGACTTGCCCTTCGTCCACATCAACGGATCCAAGCCCGCCGGACGCCCCGCGAAACCTGCCGCGTTGTATCCCCATAAAGATCAACGCCCCCGCCAGAACCAGCGCTGCGATGCCCAGCCAACTGAGCAGCCCGCCTGAAACGAAAATCCACCACAGCCCCAAGACGGCAAGCCCGCCCCCGGCCAGAACTTCGCGCCAGCGCCACAACATTAGTTGCACTTCAGGGCGTATGAATTGGTTCATTCCCAGTCTCCCAATTGCTGTTGCCATAGCGTCAAGGCTGCGACGGCGGCTGTGTCTGCGCGCAAGATTCTTGGTCCCAAGGAAACCGGATGCGCGTGATCTAAGTCCCTTAAACGCGCCCGTTCGACGTCTGAAAAGCCGCCCTCCGGCCCGATGAAGACGGCCCATGGCCCGCGCAAATCTGGCAATTTGACTGCTTTGCCAACCAGACCTTCGTCGCAAAACATGATTTGTCGCGATGTGTCCCATCCGCTCAACAGCTTGTCGAGCTTCACCACCTCGCTCACTTCGGGCACATAGGTTCCACCGCATTGCTCTGCGGCTTCGACCGAATGTGCTTGCAAACGGTCCACGCGAACCCGTTCTGCGTTGGTGAATTGCGTCAAAATGGGCACGATCCGCGCGGCTCCCATCTCAACGGCTTTTTCCACGATGAAGTCTGTGCGCGCCTTTTTGATGGGTGCAAAACAAAGCCAAAGGTCTGGCGGTATTTGCAAATCGGCGCTTTGCGCTTCACAGATCAGCACCCCGCGTCGCTTTCCGGCTTCTGCGACCAAACAGCGCCACTCGCCATCACGTCCGTTGAACACCGACACAAAAGCGCCCACCTGTAATCGCATGACACTGAAAAGATAGTTTGCCTGCTCGCGCACAAGCGCCAGCGATTGCCCCGCGCCTAGGGGCTGATCTATATAAAGGCGGATTTTCTCACTCATGGGACTAGAGTTATGCAAGACAGCGCGCAGATACCAGAGGGTCAAGTGGCAGATGCTGTCAAAGGCAATTGGGTGGACACACTCGCGCCCGAATGGACACGCCCTTATCTGCGCCTAAGCCGTGCAGATCGCCCGATTGGCACGTGGCTGTTGCTGGCCCCTTGCTGGTGGGGGTTGGTGTTGGCGATGCTGAACACGCAGACGGCCAGTTGGCACGATTTGTGGATTGCGGTTGGCTGTGCCCTTGGCGCTTGGTTGATGCGCGGTGCGGGATGTACGTGGAATGATATTACGGACCGCGATATTGACAGCAAGGTGGAACGCACGCGCTCACGCCCGATCCCATCTGGTCAGGTCTCTGTTCAAGGCGCTTTGTTTTGGATGTGCCTGCAGGCGTTCATCTCTTTTGGCATTTTGTTGACGTTCAATAAGGCGGCTGTTGCGCTTGGTGTGCTCGCGCTGGTCCCGGTTTGTTTTTACCCGTTTGCAAAACGCTTTACGTGGTGGCCGCAGGCGTTCCTTGGCCTTGCGTTTAACTGGGGCGCGTTGCTGGCTTGGACGGCGCATACGGGTACTTTGGGCGCCCCTGCTGTGGTTTTATATATCGCAGGGATTGCTTGGACGCTGTTTTACGACACGATTTACGCTCATCAAGACAGCGAAGATGATGCTTTGATTGGGGTGAAGTCCACGGCGCGCTTGTTTGGCGACAAAACAGGGCAATGGATGCGCCGCTTCTTGATGGCAACGATTGGATTGATGGGCCTCGCGGTGATTTTTTCGCTTTTGCCAAATGCCTCTGTTCTCGCCATGGTGGTGGCCCTTGCGGGTCCTTGGGCGATGGGTTGGCATATGGCGTGGCAGTTGCGTGGCCTTGATATCAACGATAGCGCTAAACTCATTCAACTGTTCCGTGCGAACCGCGATACAGGCTTGATCCCACTGATTTTTTTCGCTGTCGCCTTGTTGCTATAAGGATGCGCTCTTTTTCGCTTTTGATGGCCCCCAGTGATTGCAACATAACGCCCTTGAGCGTATCAGTTGTGCGACGTCGAAACGACTAAGAACCAACACATGCGCCTGTCTACTTACATCCCGGTCGTTTTGACCTTCTTTGCAGCTGTTGTGCTGTCGCTGATTACGGCGAATTTTTCGGTGTCCCTGATAGAGGAACGCTCAGAGATTGGCGTGCGCGATGTTTTGGACTCGCGCGAATTGACATGGGCCGAAGTCAGCGCGGATGGCTTGCAGGTCACGCTCGCAGGCATTGCCCCGACAGAAGCGTTGCGGTTCTCGGCATTAAGTGCGGCGGGCTCCATTGTGGACGCCGCCCGCGTTATTGACGACATGCAGGTGGAAGCACAGGCCGCGATTGCACCACCGCGCTTTTCCGCCGAGATTTTGCGCAATGATTCCGGGATTTCGGTGATTGGCTTGTTGCCTGCGCAGACCGACCGCGAAGACCTCCGCAGTCGTTTTGCTGATTTGGTTGGCGAAGACGGCGTCACCGACTTGCTCGAAGTGGCCGACTACCCGGTGCCCGCTCGTTGGGACGACGCTTTGGCCTATGCGCTGAGTTCGCTCAAAGAAGTGCCGCGCGCCAAAGTCTCCGTTGAAGCGGGCCGCGTCTCGATCACCGCTTTGGCCGATAGCGAGCCTGAAAAAGCGCGTCTGGAACGCCGCTTGACCCGTGCGGCTCCCCCCGGTTTGAACGTGTCCCTGATCATCACGGCCCCGCGCCCGGTCCTGACCCCGTTCACCTTGCGCTTTATCCAAGACGAAGACGGCATCCGCTTTGATGCGTGCTCTGCTGATAGCAACAAATCCCGTGACCGGATCATCCAAGCCGCCTTTGCAGCTGGATTGACGGGCTCCGGGCAATGTCAGGTCGGCATGGGTGTTCCCACCCCCCGCTGGGCGGAAGCTGTCGAGATGGCGATCGCCGCGGTGGCTGAATTGGGCGGCGGATCGGTGACGTTCTCGGACGCGGATGTTGCTTTGCGCGCGCTTGAGGGCACCAACCCAGCCGTTTTCGACAATATTGTCGGCGAGTTGGAAAACCGTTTGCCTGATGTCTTTGCCCTCACAGCGGTCTTGCCGCGCCCAGAAAACCCCGATGAGGGCCCGTCCGAATTTGTGGCCACGTTGTCCCCCGAAGGCCTTGTGCAACTGCGCGGCCGCGTCGGCGACGAGGCCAGCCGCGAACTCGCAACAAGCTATGCCCAATCGCTGTTTGGCAGTACCGAAGTCCACTCTGCGGCGCGCGTTGTTGATGGTCTTCCCCAAGGTTGGCCCCTGCGGGTGCTGACCGGTCTTGAGGCGCTTGGCAATTTGTCCAATGGCGCCGTTGTTGTGACCCCGGATGCTGTGTCGATTACCGGCAATACGGGCAATCCACAGGCCAACGCCAAGATCGCCCAGATGTTTGCCTCCAAACTGGGTGAGGCGGGCCAATACGATTTGCGTGTCACCTATCAAAAGAAACTCGACCCTGTCGCGGGCTTGCCCACCCCCGAAGAATGCGAAAGCGAAATTGGCGCGATCCAAACCGCGCGCAAGATTACGTTTGAACCAAGCAGCGCCTCGATTGATGCGGATGCGATTGGCACCATGAATGATATTGCGGATGTGCTGAAGCGCTGTGGCGATCTCAAGATGGAAATTTCCGGCCACACAGATAGCCAGGGGCGCACCGAAATGAACTTGTCCCTCAGCCAAGAACGCGCCCAATCGATCCTGAATGAGCTGCGCGACCGTGATGTTTTGACGGCCCGCTTCACGGCCAAGGGCTATGGCGAATCCAAACCGGTTGAAGATAACGGCACCGAAAGTGGCCGCGAGGCAAACCGCCGTATCGAGTTCCGCTTGATCCGCCCGGCCCCGACCGCCCCAGAACAAGATACAACGCTGGACACTTTGGCAGAAGAGGGTGCAGAACCCTCACTAGAGCAGACAGCAGACGATACAGCCACAGAGCAGGAGACGCCAAGTGAGTAGAACAGAGTTCGTGATTGCCACGGCGATCATCCTGTTTGTGGCCTTTTGCCTCGGCTGGTTCTCCAATTGGCTGATTTCGCGGGTGACCCGCGTGTCCTCCGCAGATATTGGTGAACTCGACCGGATGAGCCAAGAATTGCATGAAGCCGAAGAAACACGCGACCAAGCGATTACCTACTTGCAGCAGCGTGAAGCAGAATTGACGAACCAGCTTAGCCAAACTGAGGCAGAGTTGCGCGCGGCCATGGATGGTTTGCGCGATGCACGTCAGGAAACCGAAGAAATGCGCGCGTGGATCGAACGCCAGCAGGGTGCTGGCGCCTAATCTGATCCCCCCGCCTCAAATCCCAGCGCCTCATCTAATCCCGGCGCCTAATCTGATCCCGGCGCTGAACCTGATCCCCGCACTTTACGTCGCAAACAAATGCTGAAATTGCTCACGCAGCGCTTTTTTCTGTACTTTGCCCATGGTGTTGCGGGGCAGTTCTGGCACGATGATTAAGCGTTGTGGCTGCTTAAACCGCGCCAAAGATTGCCCCATATTCGCTTTGATTGCGTCAAGGTCCGGCCCCTGATCCGAGTTGGCCACAAGGATGCCCACAACGGTCTCGCCGAAATCAGGATGCGGCACACCGATGACGGCACTTTCCAATACACCGTTCTCCTCATCTAGCAGCAATTCGACCTCTTTGGGGTAGATGTTATAGCCCCCCGAAATGATCAAATCCTTGTTGCGCCCAACGATTTTCAGATAGCCTGCCTCGTCAAATTGCCCAAGGTCGCCAGTGATGAAAAATCCGGTGTCGCGCATCTCTTCCGCTGTCTTTTCAGGCATTTGCCAGTACCCGGTGAACACGTTTGCACCGCGCACTTCGATTTCCCCGATCTCGCCGTGGGGCAGAATTTCACCTGTCTTGCTGTCGGTGATTTGCACTTCGATACCGGGCAAGGGAAACCCAACGGTGCCCGCACGACGTTCCCCGTCATAAGGGTTTGATGTGTTCATGTTGGTCTCGGTCATCCCGTAGCGCTCAAGAATGCGGTGCCCGGTGCGTGTCTCAAATTGCACGTGGGTTTCAGCCAACAATGGCGCACTTCCGGACACGAATAACCGCATGTGCTGCGCCAGCTCTTGTGTGAAACGTGTGTCCCCTAAAAGCCGCGTATAGAAAGTTGGCACGCCCATCATCGTTGTCGCTTTGGGCAGGTTGGCGATGACCTGATCTTGATCAAATTTCGGCATGAAGATCATCGATCCCCCCGCCAATAAGGTGATATTAGAGGCCACAAATAACCCGTGCGTGTGAAAGATTGGCAGCGCATGTAGCAAAACATCGTCCGCTGTGAACTTCCACTCGGATGCCAAAACACGCGCGTTCGACAACAGGTTGCTTTGCGTCAGCATCGCCCCTTTTGAACGCCCCGTTGTGCCCGACGTGTATAAAAACGCCGCCAGATCATCTTCACCGCGCGCGACTGTCTCAAAGCGCGCAGGCATTCCCGCGGCTTTGTCCGCAAAACTGCCCGTCCCGTCTTCGCCCATGGTCTCTAGAATGGCGCCACACGCGTGTGCAATAGGCGCCAATCCGTCCGCTCTTTTTGGGTCACACAGCACGATACGCGCGCCGCTGTTTTCAACAAAATACGACACTTCATCCGCTGTGTAGGCCGTGTTGAGCGGCAAGAAAACAAGCCCGGCTTGAACACAGGCCGCATAGACGGCCAGCGCTTGCGCTGATTTTGCGATCTGCACGGCCACGCGGTCGCCCGGTGCCAATCCCAACGTGCCAAACAGCCCGGCATATTGCGCAGCGGTCGCCAAGAACGCCCTATGGGTGACGGTTTGACCGTCCTGCAAATGCAAAAACACAGTGTCCTTGCCGCTATGTTGTCCAAAAAGGGTGTCGTAAAGCGGATTTGTCATGACTTAGTTCCTAAACGTTTGACCCAAGGGTCATACTCAACATGCGCACCTCGGAAGACGCGATGACTGTTTTTTCAGTTATAAACTGCTCGTGGTTGGTGGTGATTTGGGACAGATCATAAAGGTAATTTACCATGGCTCCGTTCGATTGAGCCATCCCATTGCTCGACAAATCGGCCCCGGCATGCACGGCGTGAACCATGGCCCCGTTGCCAAGATGGAAGCGCGCCACGGGATCAACCGGCATCCCGTCTGTGCGTTTGGCTTCCAGCAGGTAATGCGCCGCCAATGCTTGGGCTTGCGCGTCAGATGTCACTTCGATTTCGGCGTGATTCAACCATGTGTTCAGCCCCGGAATGGGCGATAGGGTCACGAAGTTCTTCAGCCCCGGCAGGTCTCGCGACAGGTCGGCCGCGACTTGTTTGATCAACGAATTGCCAAATGAAATCCCCGCAAGCCCCGCCTGACAGTTCGAAATGGAATAGAACACAGCCGTGTCCGCGTCATCCGCATCGATCGCATCGCGCCCATCCGCGAGCAGGTCTTGGATCGAGCTTGGAATGCCTTTGGTCAGCGCAACTTCCACAAAAATAAGCGGCTCACCCGCCATGGCCGGGTGGAAAAACCCAAAGCACCGTCTGTCCGTGGGCTGCAATCTGCGTTGCAGGTCTTCCCAACTGTCGATGGCGTGCACGGCTTCATAGGCGATGATCTTTTCAAGGATTTCAGCAGGGCTCGACCAGTTGATTGGGCGCAGCACCAAAAAGCCGCGATTGAACCACGATGAAAAGAGATGTTGAAAATCAACGTCTAAGGGTTCCAATTCTGGGAAATCACGCAAGAAACGCAGCAGGTCTTTGCGCATGGCCACCAATTGCCCGGTGGCACCGGGGACTTGATTTAACCGCCGCGTCAGTTCTTGCCGCCGTGGCTCGCACGCGCTGGCAAAGGCGCGATAGCTCTTTTTGGACGGCTTGTCTTGATAGGTTTTGAGTGTGTCTGTGACGGCCTCCGCATCGATCTCAAGATCATGCGTCATGAACTCGAAAAAGGCACGTTTTTCGTCGATATCCATCTCGGCGTAGCGATCAAGGATCAACCGCGCCAATGTGCTGCCCGACACTTCCCCGTGCCGCCCCAACAGGTCCATCGCCAAATCCGTAACGGTGCGCCCAACCGCCTCGTCTGACAGTGCACTGCGGTATCGCCGCTCAAAAACGGTCGACAGCAAGTCTCCAAAGTAACTCATAGCGCTTTCCCCATAACAGCGTCAGGTAACCACGTCGCAAGCCCCGGAAAGACACACAGCAAGAAGATCGCCAAAACCATGCAGCCCACAAAAGGCAGGGATCCGGTCAGGATCGTCTTAAGCGAAATATCCGGCGCAATTCCGTTGATGACATATAAATTCAACCCCACAGGCGGAGAGATCAGCCCGATCTCCATGTTGATCGTCAGCACAACTGCAAACCAAATCGGATCAAATCCAGCGGTTGTGATGATTGGCAGCAAGATCGGCGCGGCCATCAAAATCACCGCGACAGGCGGCAAAAAGAACCCCGCAATCAGCAGGAACACGTTCACAGCCCCCATCAAAACCCATGGGTTCACGTCCAAAGTGCCGATCCAATTGGCGATGGATTGGGTGATATAAAGGCTTGATAGCATGTAGGAAAAGACGCCCGCCGCCGCGATGATAAACAGGATCATCACGCTCTCTTTGGTGCTGTCGCGCAGCACGACCCACAAATCCTTTGGGTTCCACAGCTTGTAGATCACCATCGCGATGATCAAACACAGCAATGCACCCACAGCCGCTGTCTCAGACGGCGTCGCAACCCCGCCATACATCGCATAAAGCACGCCCACGATGATGAACAAGAAGGGCAAAACCCGCGGCAGGATTTCGAATTTTTCCTTCCACGTGTAGCTGCCTGTCGCCAAAAGCTCCCGGTTGCCGGACTTCCATGTCGAATATAGCGACCATGCCATGAACAACGACACCAAAAGCAGCCCCGGAATGACGCCCGCAAGGAACAACCGCCCGATAGAGGTCTCGGTCGCGATGCCGTAAACGATCATTGTCACAGAGGGCGGGATCAAAATCCCCAAGGTCCCACCGGCCGCAATCGACCCGGCCGCAACCCCATCCGGATACCCGCGTTTGCGCATCTCTGGGATGCCCATTTTCCCGATTGCGGCACAGGTCGCAGGGCTTGACCCGGACATCGCTGCAAATAGCGCGCAGGCCCCAAGATTGGAGATCACAAGCCCCCCCGGAACCCGCGTCAACCACCGCTCCAATGCCTCATAAAGGTCTGCCCCTGCCCGCGTTGATGCGATTGAGGACCCCATGATGATAAACATCGGGATCGACAAAAGCGCAAAGTTGTCGAGCTTCCCGAATAGGATTTCAGGCAGCAGCTCCAAGGACCGCATCCCGTCAAAGATCATCAAAAACCCGGTTGAGACGATCAAAAGCCCGAGCGCCACAGAGACCCCGGAAAACAGCACCAGAATGGTGCAGATGGCCACGACCATGCCTAATGTGAGCGGATCCATTACGCGTCCTCCAAGCCAAATGGCTTATCTATTTTCAGAATGACGGCGGTTAGATCGGCGATGAGTTGCAGCAGGAATAACGCAAATCCAATGGGCAGCGCCGAATAGGGGATCCAAAGCCGCACGCCCCAAACGGTGTCGGATTTCCAGTTCCGCTCCCACGCGAGATGCCAGAAGTCGTACCCATACCAGAGCATGATGGCGACCATGATGATCGAAAGCGATAAAGTGAATAACGCCATGACATAGCGCGCTTTTGGCCCCAGTGAGATTGGGATCAGATCGACGTTCACATGACCGCGTAATCGCTGCACATAGGGCAATCCGATTAACGTGGATGCGATGGCCAGATAGATGACGGCTTCGGTTTGCCAGATGGTTGATCCGTTTAGCACAAAGCGGATGAAGATCATCTGGCAGGTGATCGCAACGGCCGACACGATCATCGCCGCAGAGAACCACCCCGCAACAGTAGATAAAGCGGCCACAATGCGCAGGAACGGATTGTTACCCGTGTGCGATGCGACGGCTGAGCTTTGGCCCGCCATGACGATGTCCTCGGAATTTGGGGAAGGGTAAATAGAAGGGCCGCAATGTTACGCGGCCCTGCAAAGCTGGCTTACTCTACGGCCAAAGCCATATCCAAAAGCTCTTGCCCATCGGGAACATCGGACACGAACGCCTTGTAAGATGTTTCCTGTGCAAGGGCGCGCCATGCTTCAAAATCCTCAGATGACATCTGAGCGATCTCAACACCGGCATCGCGGAACACTTGCTCGGATGCGGCGTCTTGCTTCTTGGCTTCTGTCAAATAGAACTCCTCGGCTTTCGCAGATGCATCCAACAGTGCTTTTTGCTGGTCTGCATTCAGACCGTCAAACTTGGATTTGTTCATCAACAAAGGCTGATACATGAACCACAACGCCACATCACCCGCTGGGGTGTAGCATTTAACTTGCTCATAAATCCGGTAAGATACGAAGGAAGACGAAGACGTGTTGGCCGCTGTCAGAACGCCTGTTTGCATCGCGTTGTAGATTTCCGAAGACGCCATCGACGCAATTGATGCCCCTGCCCCTGCCAACATTTGCTCAAAGGCTTTCCCGGCGGCGCGGGTCTGTAACCCTTTCACGTCGTCTGGCGATGTGATGCATTTGTCTTTGCCCACAAATCCACCCGCAAGATAGCCGTGAACCAGAACCATGACATCGTCATCGGCCATTTTTTCTTCTAGCGCGCCCATGAACGGCGAAGCGCTCAATCGCGCGGCGTGATCGTGGTTTTTCACCATGCCCGGCATCAAGGTCAGGTTATAGGCGGGTTGTTGACCGCCCGCATAGCTGAGTGGCAGCACAACCATGTCCAACTGACCCCGGCTTAAGGGGCGATATTGCTCGCGTGGTTTAAAAAGTGATTTTGATCCAAAAATTTGGATGTCCAGATCGACTCCGGCGGCGGCAACCTCGTCTGCAACCATCTGTGCGACTTGATGGCGAACGTCTTTATTGGACCATTGATGTGACAAGCGCAGGGTTTCTGCTTGCGCGGTGGCGCCAAGCGCCAAACAGGCCAAAGCTGCGGCGGCTGTAATAAATTTCGATGTCATAGTGTCCTCCCAAGGATGTGACCGGGATCAGCAGTCCGGTCCTATGTATTTTGTCCTTTCATGATTAGCATCCAAGGTCAATATTCTTGTATACAATCGTTTGATTATTGCATTTGTTAGCGCCCCCATGATACCCAACAGGCATGGAAATCAAACGCGCCAACAAAATTGCAGAGACGCTCCAGCAGCGGGTTTTTGCAAAAGAATACCAAGATGGCGATCGTCTGGACGAACTCAAACTTGCCGACCAATTCTGCGTGTCGCGCACCCCAATCCGCGAAGCCCTGCAAATTCTAGTGTCCTCTGGCATGGCCGAACAAATCCCGCGCAGGGGCGTGTTTGTGCGCCAACCCGGTCCCGTTGAGCTCATGGAAATGTTCGAAACCATGGCCGAACTCGAAGCAGCCTGCGCCAGGCTCGCCGCCACTCGGATCACCGATGACGGGCTGCAACGTTTGATCGAAGCAAATGAAAACTGCCAACAGGCCGTCGCCCAATCCGACCGCGAACGCTATTACGCTGAGAACGAAAAATTCCACCAAGCGATCTATCGCGGGTCAGCAAATTCCTATCTCGAAAAACAAGCGCTGCTGCTTCAGAACAAACTCAAAGCGTACCGCAAAGTACAACTCAATTTTCGCGGTCGTTTGGATCAATCCATGGCCGAACATATTGCCATTGTCGCGGCCCTGCAAAGCGGCAACGCCGAACAGGCCGCCGATGCTTTACGTGGTCATATCGCGGTGCAAGGTGAGAAATTTCATCAACTGATGGCAAGCTTGGTCAATTAGGCCAAAAACCGCCCTGATGCGTTAAGCATCGTTACGTTTTGCTTACCCCATCGAATGGTGTTTGGCTCAAAACGCAACAAACACCGTTCGTTGGTCGTTAACGATGCAACACCCAACGCACGCCTGTCCCGTGATCTGCGCAACGCACACCCGATTTATCTACCAACGAGACAGTAAATCCTCGTCCGTATCCTTGGCCGCAACCCACTCAGCAGCGCCATCACGGGTGATTTCCCGCTTCCAGAACGGTGCGCGCGATTTCAGGTAATCCATAAGGAATTCAGCAGCTTGGAAGGCATCCACGCGGTGCGAAGCCGCCGTTGCGACCATCATAATCATCTCACCGGGCACCAATTTGCCGTGCCTGTGAATGACCAAGACATCACCCAAATTCCACCGTTCTTGCGCTTGGCGGGCAAATTTTTGCAACTGCGCCTCGGTCATCCCCGGAAAATGCTCTATTTCCATAGACTTAAGGCCCGCATCCGTGTCCCGAACGATGCCCGAAAACGTCACCACAGCCCCCATAGAGGTTTGCCGCGCAGCAAACGCTTCGGCCTCTTGCCCAAATGCAAATGCGGCGTCCTGAACACGCACGTCCATATGGTCTAACCCCCTGTCATTGGGGGAAAAAATGCCACTTCCCGTACGCCATCCAGGGGCGTGTCGAACTCAGAAAGTTCCTGATCTACAGCCACGCGCAAGGCCGTTAAGTCCTCAAACGCCATCGCATAGCGTTCTTCGCGCCCGCGCAGTTCTTCTATCAGCTCCAACACAGTCGCCGCAGATGTTTCAACGGCCTCCTTGGGCACGCCAATTCTCTCTCTAACCCACGCAAAATAAAGGATATTCATATTCAATTCTCCTTCAAATGCGGCAGTGCTTTTTGGAAGTAATCAAACCCAGTGATCGCCGTTAACGCAGCCGCAATCCACAGCAGCGTCATCCCGATCCATCCAGCCCATTGCATCCCCGCCAGCTTCCACCCAAGCCCCTGCGTGTCTTCAATATCGCCATTGAGCATCTCTGAAATCAGCAATTCATCCATGCCCCAAGTCGACATTGTCAGGTAGTGCTCGAAGATACCTTGGGAAAATAATACAGCAATTGCAATCATTTGCATGGTTGTTTTCCACTTGGCCAGCACCGTCACCTTCAACGTGCCCGCCACGTCTCCAAGGTATTCGCGCAGCCCAGACACGAACACTTCGCGGAACAAAATCACCGTCGCCGGCAGCACCAACCAAGGCGTCATCGTCGAATATCCAAGAATAACCGCCAACGCGATCACCACCATCGCCTTGTCCGCAATAGGATCTAACATCGTGCCAATCTTGGTTTCTTGCTTCCAAGCGCGCGCCAGATACCCATCAAGCCAATCCGTCAACGCGGCGCTTAGGAACAGGAACAATGCGAAAAAATCCGCGTAAGGCCTTGTAAAATAAAGAAACATGACAGCCACTAGCGGTGCCGCGAACAGTCGTATGACCGTCAAGATATTAGGGAGATTCCACTTCATGCGCCCATCCTATTGCGCGCCACTCCCAAACAAAAGTGCCAATCCCGTGCGCCCTGGTCCAAGCTCCACCTTAAGTGGCTGATTTCACCCACCTTCATGGAAAAATGCGTAAATCTTCTCGGCCAAAGCCGCACTCACCCCGTCCACAGCCTTAAGGTCCGACAAATTCGCCCGCCCCACAGCCTTCGCCGACCCAAAATGCGCCAACAAAGCCCGTTTGCGCGCCGCCCCAACGCCGGGAACCTCATCCAACGGCGTCGCACCCACGGCCTTTGCGCGTTTGGCGCGATGCGTCCCAATCGCAAAGCGGTGTACTTCGTCGCGCATACGTTGAACGAAATACAGCACAGGATCATTGTGACGTAGCGCAAAGGGTCGAACGCCGGGGCGGTGAAATTCCTCTTTGCCCGCATCCCGATCGACCCCTTTGGCCACACCGATCATCGGGATATCTTCAACACCATATTCCGTCATGATCTGCATGACCGCGCTCACTTGTCCGGCCCCGCCATCGATCAATAGCAAGTCCGGCCATTGACCTTCTTTGCGGTCAGGATCTTCCTTTAACAGCCGTTTGAACCGCCGCTCGAGCACTTCCTTCATCATCCCGAAGTCATCCCCGGGCGTGATGTCTTCGCCTTTGATGTTAAACTTGCGATACTGATTTTTCATGAACCCATCTGGTCCTGCGACGATCATGCCACCGACCGCATTGGTGCCTTGAATATGCGAGTTGTCGTAGACTTCGATCCGTTGCGGAGGGCCATCCAAATCAAAGGCTTCCGCAAGCCCTTTCAACAGCTTAGCTTGTGTCGCGGTCTCTGCCATTTTGCGCGCAAGACTTTCGCGAGCATTGCGCAATGCACCGTCCACAAGTTCGGCCTTTTCGCCCCGTTGCGGCACCAACAATTCGACTTTTCGCCCCAACTTTCCCGATAATGCGTCGGCCATCAAGTCTGGGTTTTCAACTTGGTTCGACAGGATCAACTGGGGCGGTGGTTCGCGAATGTCGTAAAACTGCCCGATAAAGGCTTCTAACACCTCAGCGGCGTCCACATCGGGTGCCAAGCGTGGGTAGTAATCTCGGTTGCCCCAGTTCTGATTTGCCCGGATGAAGAACACTTGAACGCAGGCTTGGCCTTGCTCCATGTGCAACGCGATGATGTCCGCTTCTGACACGCCTTTGGGATTGATGCCTTGCGCCGTTTGCACTTGCGTCAGCGCTTTGATCCGGTCCCGTAACGCAGCCGCGCGCTCGAACTCCATGTCGTCTGAAGCCGCCTGCATGTCTTTCGCCAGCCGACCTTGAATATCGGTGGTTTTCCCACTCAGGAACTTCTCGGCGTCTCGCACCGTTTGCGTATATTCCTCTGGGCTGATCTTCCCAACACAGGGCGCAGAACACCGCTTGATCTGAAACTGCAAACAGGGTCGTGTTCGGCTTTCAAACATCGAATCTGAACAATCCCTCAACAAGAACACACGTTGGAGCTGGTTCAACGTCCGATTAACCGCCCCGGCAGAGGCGAACGGGCCGTAATACGCCCCTTTTTCTTTCTTGGACCCGCGGTGCTTTTTTAGCTGTGGATAGTCATGATCCGCCGTCACCAAGATATTGGGAAACGACTTGTCGTCCCGCAGCAAAACGTTAAATTTTGGCTTGAGTTGCTTGATAAGGTTTTGCTCGAGCAATAACGCCTCGGTTTCAGTTTTTGTTGTCAAAAACATCATCGTAGCGGTCATTGATATCATACGGGAAATTCGCGCTGAATGCCCAGAAGGGCGCGCATAGTTCGACACACGCGCCTTCAAGTTCCGCGCCTTACCAACATACAAGACACGGCTTTCCGTATCGAGCATGCGATACACGCCCGGACTGCCGTCCAACGTTTTCAAATAGTCCTGTACGACCTCGTGGCCGGTTTTGATCATTGGCTCTGTCGACATAACATCTCTGTAACGATTCTTTGATCGGGCTGCATCAGGCGACCTTCGCAATCAAGTGGTAAGTCATCCACCGTTCTTGTGGATAAGTCTGGAGATAAAATCCACTGGTACCGAATTTATTTAACAAAGTTAACGGGTTCTTAATTGTGCCTACTTTTTAGGCACAACAGTAAGGCGTTGTTTTTACAAGTTATTTTTATGACACTCATGTAAATCTTTGAAAAGCCTGCCCTTTTCGTAACACATCGCAACCACAAGCCCGCTAAGTGCACAACTTAAACTAGGTTGGCTCATTCAACCCCGATAACGTCCGGTGTTTCCCAAGCCAAATGTTGGCCGCCATCGACACAAAGCAACTGTCCCGTCACGGCTGGGGCCTCAAGAAAATACGTTAAGGCAGTCGTAATGTCGGCTGGATTGACACCCCGCCCCAAAATCGTCGCAGCCCGTTGTTCTGCAAAATGTTCAGGCGATTGGCGCCCACCTTGTAAGGTTGGGCCCGGCCCAATTGCGTTGACCCGGATCATCGGTGCCAGCGCACGCGAGGACGTCTGTGTCAGCGCCCACAGCCCCATTTTGGCAAGAGTATAGGTCATGAATTCCGGTGTGAGTTTGCGCACACGTTGATCCACCATGTTGACGATCAAACCTGTTGCGGTTGGCTCGCCCGCAGGGTCCGGCACACTTGGCAGGCCTTGCCCCGCCATCTTCTGTGTCAGCCAAAATGGCGCACGGAAATTGGACGCCATGTGACGTTCCCAGCTTTCGGATGTTGCGGTCTCAATTGTATCATGCTCAAAGGTGGACGCGTTGTTCACCAAGCAGGTGATTGGCCCACCCAGCGCCTCAACAGCCGCATCAAACAGCCCTTGAGTTTCACCATCATCCAGCAAATTTGCCTGCAAAGTCACAGCCTTTTGGCCGTAATCCTCGACGCCTGTTGCCGTTTCATCAGCACCGTCCTTGGATGAGGCATAATGCACAGCCACATCATACCCACGTTGCGCCAAACAGATCGCCATAGCTTGACCCAAACGGCCACCTGCACCAGTGACCAGCGCGCGTTTATCGGTCATGTCCACAAATTCCTCTTAGGTTAAGAGGATGACCATGTACCCGACATATAACGTGGTCAAGATCACCCCCCAGATGCGTGTAATATTCACTTTCATGAAGACAAACGGGATCAGAGCAAGCGATGCGGCCAACATGACCCATAGATCAAAGCGCAGGAAGGCCGGATCAACAGGGATTGGGCCAATCAACGCGGCAACGCCCACGATTGCCAACAAATTGAACATATTAGAACCGATAACATTGCCCAATGCCACATCGGCTTGTCGTCTTAACGCCGCCATTACCGTCGTTGCGAGTTCTGGCAAGGACGTGCCCACTGCCACCAGCGTCAAGCCGATCACCGTATCGCTGACCCCATAGGTTTTAGCGATAACCGTCGCATTTTCCACCAACAAGTTCGCGCCCAATGGCAATCCGATCAGCCCCATAACAAGGAACATACTGATAAGAAGCCACGACATGTCAGGGTCCGCGCCTTCGACTTCTTCTTCATCGGTGTCTTGCCCAGCTTTGTGATGCGCGCGCGCCTCGCGGAATGCATCCCCAAGAACCAATGCAAGAGCGGCCAGTAAGACGAGGGCCGCTTTCCAATCAAAAACCCCGCGAAAAGCCAATCCGATGAACAGGATCGACGCGGCAATCATAAAAATGAACGTTTTTCGCGTGTTACACTCTGATGTGTGCATCGTTGCCATCAAAGCAGGAATGCCCAACACAAGTAGAATATTGGCTGTGTTGGACCCAACCACGTTCCCCATGGCGATCCCAGGCGCGTTATCTAACACCGCCTTGATCGCAATCAACAGCTCTGGCGCAGAGGTTCCAAAGGCCACAATTGTCAGACTGACGATGAGCGCGGGAACACCCAATCTTAGGGACATGTTCACCGCCCCTTTGACCAACGCGTCGCCCGCAAGCAACAAAATCACAAGGCCAAGGCCGGAAAGTAACCAAGGCATTAAGTCAGCCATTCGACGCTCCACAGCCGCACGGGCCTTTGCCGATGCGGTAACGCCCGCAACTTTTACACTTCGCTTGCTTCACTCGAGAGCCGCCAATCCAATGCATCTTTCCGAACATCGCAAGAACCGCAATGAACGCAAGAAACAAAAGGACTATTTTTGACAACATTCTGAATTACAAACCAAATCGCGCAAAAGCCGCGCGTTCTTCTAGACCCGCAAAGGCATCGTCGACAACCCTCATACCGAAACGTTGAAGAAATGGGCGCTTTGCTTCGTAGCGTCGGAATTTCACTTTGTCGCCGAAACGGTCCTTCATCAACGGAACAATGTGGCCAATCCCATCGATCAATCCAAGGTCTTTCGCTGTGCTGGACAGCCAGAATTCGCCCGTAAAGACGTCGGTCTCTGTGGTCAGCTTATCGCCACGCCGGGATTTAACGTGGTCGATGAAATTTTGATGCAAGTCGCCAAGAATGCCTTGAAGGCGTTCTACGTCCTCTGGATTTTCTGGACGGAACGGATCAAGCATCGATTTGGATTTCCCAGCTGTATATACCCGGCGCTCAACACCTTGTTTGGCCAACAGCTCATGCGCACCAAATCCGGCAGAAATCACGCCAATTGATCCGACAACAGAAGACGGGTCCGCCCAAATTTCGTCCGCGGCGGATGCCAGCCAATATCCGCCAGACGCAGCGACATCTTCGACAAACGCAAAAACCGGGACGTTTTTTTCTTCGGACAAACGCCTGATACGCGCGCCAATCAACGACGATTGCACAGGGCTACCGCCCGGTGAGTTGACCACCAACGCAACAGCCGATGGCTTACCTTTGGAAAAAGCACGTTCCAGCAATGGCGCAAGCGATTGATCGCTCAACGCGCCGCGCGTGCCGCTCGCAATGACGCCCGATAGCCGTAACACAGCAACCGTGGGGTCTGATTTCAAAAATGGGATCCAACGCTTCATAGAACCCCATGTAGAATTGCGATCACGCGCAAACAAGGCTGGTCATGCAGACAACGGCAATTGAGGGAAATACGCAACGTTATTGCCGGATCCTCCAACCCGTCTTGAAGATCATGGCAATGGCGCACAAGCACAAGCCCGTAAACAGTCCGATTGCCCCCAAGGACGCTAAGATTGGCACTTCAGAAACCCCAAAGAAAGCCCACCGGAACCCCGAAATCAAATACACAACCGGGTTGAACATTGAGATCGTTTGCCAGATCGGCGGCAACATAGAAATGGAGTAGAACGAGCCGCCCAAAAACACCAGTGGCGTCACAATCAGAAGCGGAACCAATTGAAGTTGCTCGAAGTTTTTCGCCCAAATCCCAATAATGAACCCCATCAACGCAAAGCTAACACAGGTCAAAAGCAGGAACATGATCATGGCAAACGGATGTTGGATGCTGATTTCGACGAAGAAAAACGACGTCACCAGAATGATCAAGCCAATGAACAGGGCTTTGGTCGCCGCAGCCCCGACATAACCGATGACCACTTCGATGAAATTGATCGGAGCAGAGAGCACTTCAAAAATGGTGCCGATAAATTTAGGGAAGAAGATTGCAAAACTTGCATTCGAGATCGCCTGCGTCATCACCGTCAACATAATCAGGCCCGGCACAATGAACGCACCATAGCTCACCCCTTCGACTTCTTGTATCCGGCTGCCAATCGCCGCGCCGAAGACCACAAAGTAAAGCGACGTGGATATCACCGGCGATACGAAGCTTTGCAGCAAAGTGCGGAAGAATCGGGTCATTTCATAAACGTAGATCGCTCTTACTGCTGTAAAATTCATACCGCGCCCTCCCCTTGCTGCACTAAGGTGACGAATATCTCTTCGAGACTGGATTGCCGGGTGACCACATCGCGCAATTGCAAACCGGCCTGCGCAACTTCTGCCAAGAGCTGCGTAATCCCGGTCCGTTCTGCGCGTGTGTCGTACGTATAAGTCAATGTTTGACCATCCGCGCCCAACACAAGATCAAACTTAGCGAGTCGTTCCGGGATTGCGTCCAAAGGTTCGGAAATTTGCACATCTAGCTGCTTGCGCCCCATCTGAGCCATCAAAGTCGCTTTGTTCTCGACCAAAAGTAATTCACCATTGTTGATGACACCGATCCGATCCGCGATGGCTTCGGCTTCCTCAATGTAATGGGTCGTCAGAATAATTGTCACGCCGCTGGCCTTTAGGTCTGCAACGATTTCCCACATGTCTTTGCGCAACTCGACATCCACGCCAGCACTGGGTTCATCCAGAAACAGCACACGTGGCTCATGAGCAAGCGCTTTGGCAATCAAAACGCGGCGTTTCATGCCGCCGGACAACTCCTTGGTCGGGCTGTTTTTCTTGTCCCAAAGCGAAAGCCGTTTGAGCGTGTCTTCAATCACGGCATCGCCGCGCCCTTTGCCAAACAATCCACGGGAAAATTTGACCGTATTGATGACTTTTTCGAACGGCTCCAAAGCGATGTCCTGGGGCACCAAGCCGATCAGTTGCCGGGCTTCACGAAATGCGGTTTGCGTGTCGTGCCCGGCGACTGTGACGGTCCCAGAGGTGGGCCGAGTTATACCGCAAATCGTTGAAATCAAGGTTGTTTTCCCAGCCCCATTCGGGCCAAGCAACGCGATGATTTCGCCTTCTTCGATATCAAGGGACACGCCCTTTAGCGCCTCAAACCCACTTTCATAGGATTTGCGCAGGTCGCGAATTTGCAAGATGGGCGGCATGGAGGGCTCCGTTCGTCGTCTTTGGGCGCATAGTAACGCCCTTTGACCGAAGCACCAGAGCCGACAATGCACAGACCGATCTGCGCCAACGCAAACGAACCCCAACGTTTTGCACGTGACAGCGCTGACGACTGTGATACCGCTGGCATATGACCACCCCCGCAGCTCAAAATCGCGCAGGTTTAGGCATCGCCTTTATATTGGCGGGTGTCTGTGGAATCTCGGTCAATGATCTAATCATCAAACAACTCTCTGGTGCCTATCCATTGCACCAATCGGTGTTCTTAAGATCCAGCATCGGGATCATATTTTCGTTCATGCTGGTTCAATGGGAAGGCGGCTGGTCGATCTTGAAAACCCGCCAACCGTTCTGGCACCTTTGCCGCGGCATCCTAATTGTCATCGCCAACATGACCTTCTTTGCCGCCCTCGCCGCCCTTCCTTTAGCAGACGCCACGGCGTTGTTCTTTGCCGCGCCACTGTTCATCACCTTGTTATCCATCCCTATGCTCGGCGAAAAAGTAGGGCCGTTAAGGCTTGGGGCGGTCGTTTGCGGATTTATCGGTGTCATGATCATGCAGCGACCTTGGGAAGGTTCCGACAACTTGGACACGCCCCGCATTATCTTGTTGCTGCCAGTTTTATCCGCGCTGACCTACGCCTTGAACCAACTGCTTACGCGACGACTGGGCGTTGAAGCCAAAGCATCTGCGATGGCTGTCTACATTCAGGCAACGTTCATCGTCGTGTCACTTGGCTTCTACATCGTGGCTGGTGACGGTCGATATGCCGAAGGGTTCGAGAACGAGAGCTTGATTTTCTTGTTGCGCGCATGGAGTTGGCCGACAGGTGCAGACTGGCCGTATTTCATTGCACTTGGCATAAATTCCTCGTTGATCGGTTATTGCCTAAGCCAAGCGTATCGACTTGCTGATGCCGCAACCATCGCGCCTTACGAATACGTCGGTTTACCATTGGCAGTCTTTTGGGGATGGGCCATCTTTTCCGAACTTCCCGACATCGAAGTTTGGATCGGCATGGCTTTGATCCTAGGGGCAGGTTTGTTCGTTTTCCTACGCGAGCGCCAAAAATCAAAGGCCGTTGCCAGAGCCGCGCGCATCAAAGGCCGGTACTAAACCTTCATGCATTTGAGCAGGATTGGCCGCGATAGCGGGTTTTCTCAGTTACGGGCAACACCTTAAAACTGTCAGCGCATCGCGCGGCAGAGCCGAAAACAAACGGGTGCTGCGCCCCGCTCTTAACGTGGTCATCATGCGGGAAGTTTGCTCTCACTAAATTGAATGGCGTTAGGCGTTAGGCCTCCCTGAAATCGGGCTCTGAACCGTCTGTGGTTTTGCCCCTGCAATGCGCTTCGTAAACCTAACCATCTCGCGAGTTTACCCGTTGGATAAGCAAGTTTTGGAAGCTTCGCTGCAAGACAAAACGTCGAACATGAAAAAGTTTTGATACACTCCTTATTCCTTCCAATTCTAATTGCCGGTTGATCGGGCCAATCCTCGATTAAAGCCACATGGCAACGATGCCCCGCCCCACGCAAAGCGGGCTGTGTCATCGTTATTTCGGCACCTGAGGGGTCGTTTCATGGCGACAGCCAATAAATTACGCCCGCGCCAAACGCCGCAGCATGATATTTCAATCGGTCATGCTTGTAGTAATCGTTCTCGCCGTTTGGAGGGCTGTGTCAAACGCGCAGTACAACCTGAACCTATTAAACATGACGCGCGATTTTTCGGTCTTGGAACCTGACACGGGTTGGGGGCATCGGGATCAATCGCGATCAGTTCGAAAAAGCTCTCGTTGCCAGACTTCATCACTCAGTTATGCGCGCTCATCGCGTCATGTTTGCCGCCACGCGGAACTGTCACGCCCAGTGCTTCCTCCATCGCGGCAACGCCTGAATCGAGCGTGCCTGCGCCGATGGCAAATTAGTCAATCTTGTTGGGCATCGTTCACTCCGCTGATGTGTTTCAATGCGTAAGCGCAGCACCAAGGTCCGCCTTTAGGCTGTCCGTATCTTCAAGACCAATGTTGAACCGGACGAGTTGCCCATCAGTGTCCCAAGTTCCCGCACTACGTTGTCGTTATGCAGGAAGAACAAGGCTTTCATATCCCCCCAACTGACCCCAATCCCAAAATGAGTCAACGCGTCGACGAAGATCCGTATCCGTTCATCACGATAGCGGTGAAACACGACGCCAACCAACCCTGCCGCGTCGGTGAAATCACGGGCCCAATGCGCATACAGGGGCAACTGGGAAAGGCTTAATGCAGTATTTGTGTGACCTGTGCCTGGGTCTCTAGCCACGTCGCAATCTCTCGCCGGCACGATCGAAGTGTTCCATCCGCATTTTCTTCGCACTCTTGTCCGCTGGATGGCGATAACCCTTGCTGCGATGATCGGCCTTCCGGGTGGCGGATAAACATTGGATATTGCGTCGACGCAAATGTCGAATGGTCGTTTCGCTGGGGCACCTTATCGCAATGCAAACACCCCATAAGCGACGTTATCCCAGTCCGGATGATCAGTGGCATGTTGTTAAATCCCGGCGGCTCTTATCAATACTTGGGCGAGGATCGAACCTTTCCTGAGACACGGCTTATTTGGTGAGCAGGCTGGAACCCGCTTCACCACCACCAAGACTTAAGCCGGCTGCACACGGCGTTCCAAATTCCAGAAACGATCATCGTAAATGAGATGAACTGGACCGCGACCGTTAGGCATGTGGACATTTTTTTGCTAATGTATCGCCGCCGCCGAAACAACCAAAAGTGGATTCGACGCGTTCAAAGGGTTTGCTCATTCAGGAAAACCTTTTTGGCGCGCAATCTGGCAAGGCGAGACTAAACTCTCCAAGGGACTCAGATTAACGAAATCGATTACATTTCGCCTTTTGCAAACTTTGACCACACTTGGTTATGTTCAGCACCTTCGTGACAAATCGTATGGCGCAACGTTGAAGACGTGGCACGTTGGACAGCCAAAAGCCAATCCGCTCGTGGAATACCGTTAGCACCACCGCGCCTTTGCATTGCGTCGGCACTGGTAAAGCCATGCTTACTGCAGAATTTTCGAAATTGTGTGATCACATCAGCGAGGCTTTGACCCAAAATTCTGGTAAAACCCTGACAGATACCCCCCTCCCGCTATTGATCATTGGTAGCAAACTGAATTGGGCTGGGCCATGTCTGGCAATCCGGTCGGGCTTGGGCGTTTTCGGTGAAGCGCGGCCCACCGGAAAAACCGATGCCCGGGTCTGATATTCGGGTGCTTAATGATGCGGGTAATGAGGTTCCTGCGGGAACGCTTAGTAACATCGTCTGCAAGCTTGCTTTGTCACCAACGATGGGGCGGGCCGTCATGACGCCGAGCTTGAGGTCGAATTGGTTAAGCTTGTTCGCGCAAAGATCGGGGTCGTGGCTGCATTCAAATGCGCGCTGCAAGTCAAACATATGTCCAAGACCCGTTCAGGCAAAGCCCTGCGCGGACCTGTTCAAAAAAATCTGATGATGAGGCCTAAAAATGCCCGCAGCAATCGATGATACTGCCATCCTCGATGGAATCAAAACGGCGTTGATCGCCCGCAACCTGATTGGACAAAAGACATGATCGAACGACTGCATACCTCTGAGCGGATGAGCAAAATCGTAAAACACAACGGAACGGTTTATATTTGCGGGCAAGTTGGCACGGGTGAAACCGTTGCAGAGCAAACCATCGATTGCCTGTCGCGTGTGGATGCTTTGCTCCGCGAGGCGGGCTCGGATCGGCAAAACATGCTGCACGCAACCGTTTGGTTGGCGGATATGGCCGATTTTGCTGAATTTAACGCTGTTTGGGACGCGTGGGTTCCAAAGGGACACGCGCCTTCGCGTGCGTGTGGCGAAGCAAAGCTGGCCCGCGATGTCCTCAAAGTCGAAGTCATCGTCACGGCTGCTGAGGTACCCTAGAAAGCTTCGTCTCATTCTTCTTCGAACTAATTTATCGCGGAAACGTGAGCGCAATTTCCGTTGCACCTTCACTCTTGCCTGATAGGCTACCTACTCATCGGCAGGCAGTTCGCGCCTGCAATTTTCTGAGAGGCCGCAAGAGTTGCGTATAGTTTTGCCAGCTATGGCCACCCGTTTCATCACCTTGATCAACGACGGCGATCTGGTTTTGTCGATATCTGTAACAGGATATCGCAACCGACTTGCCGCGCTGTGGGGCATCTACACGTCCGTGATTTTTTGCCGCCACACAAACACAGACATGTGCCATCATGATTTTTGTAACCCGCAACTCGAAGGGACCTGTCAGGCCTAAACCTGAACCGGCACCCACACGTAACAAATGGCTACTGGCCGTTGCTGAAAGGCCCCCTATGCGACACGTCAACGATTTGCCCGAAATTGATTTTGCAGCACCTGAATATCAACTGACCCCGTTCAAAATGCTGGCCGATTGCGCCCGTCGTTGGAAGATCGCCCGATCAGCGCGTGGTGTGGAGCTGTTGGATTATGACTTATGCCGTCATGCAATTGTCGATCGCAGGCTTGGCACAGGACACCCAAAGTTGATGGACGTATTAGGGCTGCCCGAAGGGCGTGCCTTGGATTATAAACGCGCCTCGATTTCTTATCACAACCGCGGCCCGCGACGCCGCAACCTGCGCATTCCTGTGACCAAATTGATGGGCCCTGAAGCTTCAGAACGTTTTCGCAAAGATATCAAACATGTCATCACTCGCGTCGTGGATGCGATCCCGACAGGTACGTCGGTCGATATGATCAAACACTTATGCGATCCAATCCCTTCAGCCGTCTATTGTTATTGGACAGGCGCCCCATTCGAATATGCATCTTACGTGGCCCGAACATCCCACACAGTCCAGCAGGTCCACACGCGCGATCCCCAACACACCAAGGATATCGTCACCGCATTTGAAAGCCTGCTTGATTTCGTCGATGAACGGATCACAGAACGCCGTGCGGACATGGGCGAAGACCTGTTGTCGGACCTAATCCGCGCCACAGATGCAGGCCATTTTTCCGAAGCCGATTTGCGCAATTGGGTCGTGAAACTCGCAGAGGCCAACACCGATAATTCATCACATCAAATCGGCATTGCGTTGGTAGAACTTGCCTCGCGGCCCGACGTGTGGGCACGGCTTGGGACCGACCCGACCTTGGTGCCTGCCGCCGTGCGCGAAGTCATGCGGTTTCACCCTCGTTCGATCTCGACATCGCGCGAAGTCATGGAAAACATGGAAATCGAAGGCACCACCTTGCCAAAAGGAACCCCCGTCTTTGCCAATATCGGCGCCGCCCATTGGGACGCGCGTCACTATGCGGACCCTGAACAGTTCGACATTGACCGCACCGACGAGCCGCCACATTTGAATTTTGGCGGCGGTATCTTTTCGTGCGTGGGCCGCTTTGCTGTCACGATGGAAGTCGAAGAAGTTATCAGCCTACTTGCCCAGAGGCATCCAAACCTAAAGATCGAGAGGTCGGGTTTTAGTCACTCACCAATTTTCACCTCAGTGAGCGCTCTGGACATCGTTTTGAACCCAACATGAACGAACGCACCTCTCCGTTTTCCGCTGGCACATTGCGCGTCACTGCATTGCAGGTCGCGCCAGTGTATTTGGATGCATGGGCCACGTGGGATAAAATCAAAACCATGGCGCTGGATGCGGTAAACGACGGCGCCGAGGTGTTAACTTGGGGCGAGACCCTAATACCGGGTTATCCCGAATGGGTGGCCGTTGACACGACCGAGGCGCAAGAACCCGTTTATGCCTTGTACTGGGATCAAGCCGTCACTCTGGATGGCCCATTAGTGGCTGAGATCAAGGAATTCGCACGCCGCCACAAGGTCATGATCATCGGAGGGGTGGCGGAACGATCGGGTGGGTCAGTCTATGCCACGATCATCACCATCGACCCACAAGGGGAACTCATCGGACGTCACCACAAGCTGAAACCAACATGGCGTGAACGTCTGGTTTGGGCCGATGGCGACGGGTTGGGATTGCGTACACACGATACCAAAATCGGCAAAATCGGATCGCTAAATTGTTGGGAAAACTGGCTGCCCCTTGCCCGCGCAGCATTGCATCAACAAGATGAATTCATCCACGTTGGTGTTTGGCCGGGCAGCATCACTCAGGTCGACGACATCACTCGCTTCATAGCAGTTGAAGGAAAAACATGGTCCGTTGCCGCGTGCGGATTGTTGCGCGTGCAAGATATAGAACATCTGAGCGAAGACATCTTTCCTGTAAGAGAAGACATGCGGACGCGCAAAGACATTTGGCAAAACGGTGGATCACATATCGTCGCCCCAGACGGCTCCCTTGCTGCAGGGCCATTGATCAATGAAGAGGGGATCGTGGCTGCGGACATCGACACCAAATCCGTCGTGATGGCACGTCAACTGCGCGACCCGAGTGGGCACTATTCAAGGCCAGACGTGTTGAACTTAACTATTCGAAATCCAAGCCAATAACCTTGCAGGTTTCATATCGCCATCCACTTCATGTTCTCACAAGGAAATTGGCGATCTATCCGGGTAGCATTCTGGTTTGATTAGCTTCTTTTAGCTCCTAGCGAGATAGCCGCCGTCATTTATGTTTGCCCGCTTGGGTTCCGACCGAACTCTGTGATCGTTTCACGAATTTCCTGCAATTTGCGCCCTGCGACGTTCCACTTCTTTGAAACTCCCTTTGCCACAGCCTAAACGACTTGCCACGTATGCTGTCACCGAAGGAAAAAACAGGGATGGTGTCGTCGCCATGCATAGCAAAGATCACCCTTAAACCAATCGGACCGAAATTGATCTGTGTGGTGCTATTTGATGAAGCAATTCAATCTGCAGCTGTTTGCCTTTCAAACGTAACGGATAACCGCGTTCAAAGAACTTACATTAACGAACCGCAGGCCTGTTCAAGTGACCGTGACCCCCGAGTGGAAGCCGCTAAGGTCATATACGAACTCGATGCAGCGCAACTCTATTGGCCCCGAATGATGCAATAAATGTATTGTCAGGCGCACATCCACGGACTGTACGCCCACTTGCGATTTTAAGAACCGGACTTTGCATGCTATCAATTTAGGAATTTCAGATTTTGATCAGCACATGGCCGAAAGAACCACACGCATGTCTTCCGTATCCATTATTGTTACGCAGTACTTTGCCAAAGCGGCTGGCTTTACGCTGGCACCAGATGGATGCTTGTCACAAGGTCACGAAACGTTGCTGCAGGCATCTGTCAAGAACGGCAAGATAACGGCTCAAGCGCATTACGATATCCTTGGATTGGTCGCCAAACGTGTTCCTGACCGGGCAGCCGTCTCTGTCAGGCACGCAAAATCGATTGATATCGACAAGTTGGGAACGCTGGCACTGGCGTGCAAAGCCGCTCCAAATGTTGCTGGGGCTCTGCAACGTTTGGCGCGATACCATTCACTCTTGTCTGATAGCGTCCGTTATCATTTGGACGAACAAGGCAAGGGCATTTTTCTGCGCCAAGATCTTCTTGTCGGGTCTGGCCCCGGCTTGGTGTTCTCGCCAGAGGCCGGATTGTCAGCGATGTATTGTGCCGTGGACCAAGTGGCAGCGAACAAGATTACGCCGGAAGTGGTCAGGTTTCGACACGCTGCACCGCGCGATGGGCACCTGTTTCAAGAGTTCTTCGGATGCCCCGTGCAATTTGGCGCAAAGGCGGACGGGATTTTATTCTCTCATTCCAACCTTGCGACTGAAAACAGGCTTGGTGATCAGGCATTGTCGGCATTTCTGACACAGCACCTCGACGCTGAACTTGCGCAACTCGAAACCGAGCCGTCATTGGTGCGCACCACAAAGGAAGAAATTGCTCGGGTGTTGAGTGAAGGGTTGCCCAAGATGGCTGATGTCGCCCGTGAACTGGGATTGAGTGTAAGATCATTCCACAGACGCCTTGCAGATCACGGTGCTAGTTTTCAGGCGCTGGCAGAGGAAACCCGCCGTGAGATTGCGCTAAGCATGCTGCGCGACGAAAGCCACCCTCTCGCTGAGATTGCGTTTCTTACAGGCTTCTCGGAACAAAGCGCATTCAATCGCGCATTCAAGCGTTGGACCAACCTGACGCCTGCAAACTATCGAAAGTCCTTTTTGCAATAGGGCCGTTTTGGCCGTGGCGGTCAAAACTGTGGCAAGAGCAGTCAATGCCGCGAAACGTGACTTAACTTAGCGGTTAGCAATACATTTCAACTCTAGTGCAAGGACCCTAAAATGACTGCAATCATCGTTGCCCGCATCACTGTTATCGATCCTGAGAAAATGAAGGCCTACGGTGCCGCTGCAGGCCCCACCGTCGCAGGCCATGAAGGCATATTTACGCTCCGCGGCAAGCACAGCGAAACACTTCTTGGAGACGATGCATCGCAGGCGGTTGCCATCATCCAGTTCCCATCGATCAAAGCAGCACAAGGCTGGTTCAACTCCCCTGAGTACCAAGCGTTACAGGGCCTACGAGATGAAGCCGCCAAGATGCAATTCTCTTTTTTTGAGGTGGCCTGAGCCCGACACTAATCGCTCGTAGATCCCTTTTAAATGCGGCGTTGGTATTTTCACCAGCGTCGTTTTTTTATTGTCTTACGGCGCCGTCTTGAACCCATTTTTGGCCGCGATGGTCAAAACGGTGGCCTCCACGGTCAATGCTGTCATCGCAGATGCCGACTATTGCTTGCTCATCCATTTCAACCAAGGAGCAAACAATGCAACCCAACCCAATTCTTATCATCGGTGCTACCGGCAAAACCGGGTCCCGCGTGGCTGTTCGTCTTGAAAAAAAGGGCTTCGCTATTCGCCGCGGATCACGTGGTGCGGACATCCCATTTGATTGGGACGCGCCCGAAACATGGAAACCTGCACTGTCTGGTGTCAGCAAGGCCTATGTCACCTATTTCCCTGATCTTGCCTTTCCGGGAGCAGTGGAAAAGCTTGAGGCGTTCGTTAGTGTCGCGACAGAGATCGGGCTTGCGCATATCGTACTGCTCTCTGGTCGGGGCGAGCACTTCGCCAGCATGGGCGAAGATGTCGTGCGCAACTCTGGCCTTCCATTTACGATCGTGCGCGCCGCGTGGTTTGCACAGAACTTTAGCGAAGGATATCTACGAGACCCCATTCTAGGTGGCGTACTACCTATGCCGGGTGGTGATATCGCAGAGCCCATCATCGACATTGATGACATCGCGGACGTGGTTGTCGCGGCGTTGACCCAAGAGGGACATCTAGGCAAGCGTTACGAAGTCTCCGGCTCGCGTCTGATGACCTTTGCTGAGATGTCCGAGGTCCTATCCACAACGCTTGGCCGTCAGATTCAGTACATCCCGATCAGTTTCGAAGAGTTCCACACGAACGTCGCGGCCTCTGGTGATGATTTTGTGGCAGACGTTTTCACCAAGATCGCGCGCGAAACACTGGATGGGCGCAATGCATACGTCGCCGACGGTGTGGAAGAAGCCCTTTGCCGTAAGCCCCGCGACTTCGCTGATTTCGCCGCGGGCGCGGCCTCTCAAGGCATTTGGTCCATTGCCGCCTAACAAACCTTTCACTACCTTCAGGAGAATAATCATGAAAATTCTAGCTTTCGGCGCAAGCAATAGTCGCAACTCGATCAACAAAGCACTTGCAACATTCACTGCGTCATTGGTCCCGGATGCCAATGTCGAGGTCTTGGACCTAAATGATTACGAACTGCCAATCTTTAGTGAAGATCTTGAGAAAGAGATCGGGCACCCCGAAGCGGCAAAGACGTTCTTTGGGAAAATTGGCTCCGCCGACGGGATGATCATATCCTTCGCCGAACATAACGGAACGTATACAGCCGCCTATAAGAACCTGTTTGATTGGGCCAGTCGGATTGATCAAAAGGTGTTTCAAGGCAAGCCGGCGATCTATCTTGCGACATCGCCCGGTGCGGGTGGTGCAGCGAGCGTGTTGGCGTCAGCACAAAGTTCGGCCCAGTACTTCGGGGTAGATCTTAGGGCTGCTGTCTCCGTTCCAAATTTTTATGATGTCTTTGATGTTAGCGTTGGGCGCATCACGGAACCGAAGTTGGCGTCTAACCTGACATCTGCGATCAACGCGTTGGTTCGCCACGAGGATATCCTACAACCTGCATCATAAGTATGTAGGGTTGAATGTCTTCAGGGCTTGCAATGGCTCGGTTTACGAACGCTGCCCAACTTGCTGATTTCGCGGAAGGGGATGCACCAAAGGGTGTTTTTGCGCCGCGCAGCACCGCAGCCCAATCGATGCGCCCCTTTGCAAATCCCAAAGCGACAATCCTTCAAAGGAACATATCAATGGAAAATCTGAAACCCGTCACGCTTGCGTTGCTCATTCCTGTCGCGCTCTTGTTGCCCAAATCCGCTGCAGCTTATCCGGCACCAGCCGACCATATCAAAATCGCAGGTGAACACGTGGTCGCGGCGCATTGCATGCCAAAACAGGTGCGTCGTCCAGACTTAACAGAGCAAAACAAGCACTCAGGTGCTCTTCCTGAGCCTTTGGCAGCGCTTATTGGTCCAACATTTACAACGCCACTTCATCAATATCGAGACACCCAATCGACACCCAGCCCTTTGGTTCTCGACCTGGTCGAAACGAACTGATCCGTGGTTGCGCGTTGATCACTGCGCGCCACCAGCAGTTGGTACGAAATAGAAAGTTTGTTCTTATTAAACTGAATACAATTGAAAAAATCACCCTTGGTGTTTCTGGCTTCACTGCGTTGGGTATCGGTGGGATGATCACTATCGCACCGCACGCGTTTTATGCCAGCTATGGTATTAACTTAGAAAACAACGCGAGTCTTCTGAGCGAGTTGCGGGCACCTGCGGCTGGATTGACCACGCTGGGCATTTTAATGCTGCTCGGCATCTGGCGGTCTGCATTGGCACAATTGGCTGTGAGTGCAACATTGATCGTCTTTTTGGCTTTTCCAGCTGGGCGCCTCATTGGGTTGGTCGTCGATGGGATGCCAACTTCTGGCATCATCGGTGCGCTCCTCTTAGAACTCGCCATCGCCGCTTTATGCCTCTTTGCCTTCCGCAGACGCTTGGGAAACCGCCCAATTAATCCCTAAGCAAACATGTCACTCGCGGATCATGTGGTCCGCCCGCCCCCAAAAAAAATGTGGAGAAATCTCCGATGTCACCATTCATCATTTTCACTCTTCAATTCGCCATCATCGCTTATGCACTCGTCAGCGGAGTCTTTCTGGCCTTTTCCGATTTCATCATGCGTTCGCTCGCCCATGCTGGTGGGGTTGGCGGGATTGATGCCATGCAGGCCATCAACCGCGAAGTGTTTCGCTGGGTGTTCATGACGCTTTTCATCGGCATGGCACCTGTGTCGCTTGCAATTGCAGCCTACGGCGGAATAGTTGTTGGACATGGTCCCGGAACCCTGTTCGTCTTCGCGGGTCTGATCTATTTCGTTGGATGCTTTGGCGTGACCGTTTTCTTCAACGTGCCCATGAATGAAGCACTTGCCGGGTTGGACGCGTCTTCTTCTGTGGCGCACGATTACTGGATTGAAACTTATCTTCCACGTTGGACGTTTTGGAACACCATTCGCACAGCCGCTTCTGTGGTATCTGCAGCCCTGTTGTTGTTTGGATTGTTGTGGTCGATACAAATCTCCACGCACCCTGTCTAACCCAATAGAGCAGGACCTCAGCCGCCCCGCTCTTGTTCATCCTTTGTCATGCAGAACAAGATTGAAACCTTCGTCAGGCGTTGGCGGATCGAAATAAGCACTAATCTGGTGGAATTGGTCTTCTGTCACAGTAAACGGATGCAAACCGCTCTCGTTACGGTGGCGTAACCGCGCAAGACAAACCTCGTTTGGTGGTATCAGCACGTGGAGCTGATGATCAGCATCTGTTTGATCCAACAAACCACGCATCCAATTTCGGCTTTCGACCGTGTTGGCCTGAAAATCCAACACGACTGACACCCCAACATTGAGCAGATCCACAATATGCGGCGCCATCGCGGCCCTTAGTTTTTCCATCATGCGCGCGTAGTCCTTTGGCCTGCGCAGATCTTCCGAAAAGAGGGCTGCAAGCCATTCGTCTTCAGCAATAAGGATGGTGTTGGATGCAGCAGCCAGTTTCGCCGCCAAAGTCGATTTTCCAGCAGCGACCTTGCCGCAAAGGAGGTGTAACGTTGGATGGTGTGTCTTCATGGAGATCCCTCCGTTTTAAAAGAATATGTGCCAAACACCGTCGTTAATTTCGGCATAGATTGTGCACCAAACCGACAGGAATTGGACCGCCGGCACATTCGCCCTGCCCGTCCAAACAATGGCCCAACAGCTCAATTCCTGCCTACGAAATCGGTTTATTCGTTTCTTAACAACATCAATTCAAAACCCTAGCCGTACAGTTTTCCTTGCTCAGCTTTTCGCGGCGTCTTCTTTAAAGGGGGCGACTAGAAACGCCGCTTCCTTACCCGGTTGGCCACAATTTGAACAAAGGGGCATCATTATGAAAGCCCCTTCATTTGTTGTGTCCTTGCCTTATGCGAAATTTTGCGACTTGAGCGACAAGCATTCAATCCTGTTTGTGCCCTACACGGAATTCCAACGACCCTGTCAGCACAGGACTATTGGTCCATTCTTGATACGACGACGATATTAGATGCCGCGAACCACCTGCCATCAGCACACAGGTTCAATCGCCTCTTTTTTTGATACCCTGAACTGCGGAATTTGTGGCGACGCCCCTTATGGTTTCATGCCCTTGTGTGCCACCAACTGGCTTCGTCTCAGGCTAACCCATGCTCACCATCCATCTCGTGCCCATTGCGCAACCTGCTGCCGTCCGAATGTAGCAAAGTCCCCCGCCGAAACAACTAGGCCGTTTTCCCACCCCAAAGGCGGACCCTCGTCAAATTTGCCGGAACCGCATAACATGTGCGGGGGAATTGGCTGGGATAAGGGCTTATCAGGTGGACGTATTCGTTGCGGTACTTTTGCCCTTTGCTGTTGTTGTCATTATGTTCAGCCTTGGTCTAGGGCTTACGCCAGCGGACTTTCGACGCATTTTGCAACGCCCGCGCGCGTTCTGCATCGGGGCGCTAAATCAGATCGTTCTGCTCCCGGTCATCGCTTATGTCATCATCATTGTCTTTGGGTTTACATCTGAAACCGCTGTTGGAATCATGATCCTCGCTGCGTGTCCGGGCGGGGCCGCAAGCAACATTATTACCAAGCTAGCAGATTGGGACGTGGCCCTTTCGGTGACACTGACAGCCACGTTCAGCCTCACCTGTGCTGTGACTATTCCCTTCGTTCTGGATTTCGCGATGACCCATTTCATGGGGGCTGCTGCTCCTGATGTTGAGATCGCCTCAACTGCAATCACTGCCTTTGTGCTGACGGCTTTGCCGATCACACTTGGCGTCACATTCCGAACTGCCGCACCTGCGTTGGCCGGAACTATTGCACCCACTCTGGCTACGTTCGCGGTGATCCTCTTTATCGGGGTCATCGCGGGAGCGATCTTATCAAATTGGCAGGTTGTTACAGACAACATCGCGACGCTCGGGCTAGGATTGTTTACCCTGATTGCTGCCTTGTCACTTACCGGCATCGCGGTTTCGCGGTTGTTTGGAGTGTCGGACCGAGAAGCCAAAACCATCGCGATAGAGACCGGAGTTCAAAATGCAGCATTGGCGTTGGCAATCGCCGGATTGCTCTTCGTAGGGGGGCCGACCTTCAACGCTTTTGCAATTCCTGCGGCGCTCTACAGTGTTGTTTGGCTCGGGACCGCGTTGCCGACCTTCTTACTGCTCGCTAAATTTCGTTGAAGCGATTTAAGGCGTGGTGTCGCTTTTTCATGGCCCCGACTGTTGCCGGACCCACGGGGCCCTAGAGCATAAGGTCGCAAAACTACGCCACCTTCGCGGTTTTGGGCTGCTGAATGACAGACACAACAACAGTTCCACGCTTATGCCCCGTATCGACATGGGCGTGGGCCGCCCTCATATCAGTGAACGCATAACTTCTATCGATGATTGGTTTGAAAAGGCCCTGCGCCGCAAGGTCCACGACAGCTCTTAAGATGTCGCGATGTTCACGAGCGATACCGCCGATCATTTTTTTGCCCGTGAGTGCCGCCTTGATCCCCCCAAGGAACATATCAGAAGTTTTACCCGCGATGAGAACCATTTCACCGCCAGGCCGGATAGAATGCTGCGCCTGAGACCAAGGCAACGTTCCGACTGTATCAATCACCTTGTCATAAAGGGCGTTGCCGTCGACGACGTCCTGTGTCTGATAATCGATCACGCAATCTGCCCCTAAGTCGCGCACCAAGCCTGCGTTCTTGCCGCTGCAAACTGCTGTGACATGGGCTCCAAAATGCTTGGCGATTTGCACGCAAGCCGACCCCACAGCGCCAGAAGCGCCATTGATCAGAATTTTGTCGCCCGCCTGTAAATTGGCCTTGTTGATCAGAAAATCATAAGCGGTAGTTCCTCCAAAGGGGATGGCCGTGGCTTCTGCAAAGCTGATATTGTCAGGCAATCTGGTTAGCTTTCCGTCTGCTGGCATTGTGATAAACTCGGCATGCGCGCCAAAGCTGGCACCGGGGAAACCAATGACGGGATCGCCCAGTCGGTAAGTCGAAACCTCAGATCCAACGTCTTCGATGACGCCCGAGAATTCTGTCCCGAGGATTGGTTTGCGCGGGCCGGTCACCCCGAAAACAAGCCGTCCCATCAAGCCAAGCCCCCTTGGCATCGTCAGGCTTCGGGCACGCCAATCACCCGAGCTAACTGTTGTCGCATAGACTCTGATCAGAACCTCGTTTGGCTTAGCTTGGGGTGTCGGAACCTCGACTTGTTTGATCACGTCTGCGGACCCGTAATGTGTAAATGAATAAGCACGCATGAAATGTCTCCTATTATACAGCGACAGGTGCAGGTTGAACGGTTTGAGGTGTCGTGCGACCGCCGTGGAACAGCAACCAAAGGCCAAAGCAAATCTCGGAAATCGTGGCGATCATCAGAAGGACGGTGAAGGAATAATTGACCACAGCGACGTCAACAAATGTCAGTTTGGCAATGCCTTGGATTAGATACCCAAATGCACCGATCAACAGCCCACGTCCCAACAGACGCGGCGCGACATCAGATTTCAAGATCAGCCATCCAAGCGCAAAAAGGTGTATGCCGAAGAACAACTGCCAGACAAAGACGCCCATTGCGTGCGCATCAAAGCAGAATTGCACCAGCGCGTGCAGTTGCGCATCATCCCACCCGGTGGGATTTGTGAGCAGCAGAAAAGGCATCACCCACAGCAGCAGGTTGATCCCCATTACAGTGATCATGCCTGCCCGAGACATCAAAGCAGTTATCGCCATCTTTGGTCCCACTGTTCTGAACATCTGAAAAAGGATCGCGGTGATCGCCAACTCAAACAGGATCACAGCACTGTCAGCCAAGACACCCAGTTGGAAAAAACCCTGATTGGCCAGAAGGTTGGCACTTGAGGTGGCGCCATCGCTGGCTACGATTTGCATGGGAACATAGCCGATGCTGAAGCCTCCACAGATTGCGATTGCCAGATAAAGGCCGCCTGCGGCGCGAGCGGCTTGTGGGTCCCACTGTTGAGTTGATTGGTGCATGTCCTTTCCTTTCGAAGGTGTTGCGTCGGTCTTGGGTCGCGTCGTTGGGCAAGACAGGTTGAGGGTTACGTTTGATCTTTGGAAAGGGTGTACGCCTAACAACGATCTATGCGAATTGACCAATTCTCTAATTTTGATATGCATATCTGTATGGATTGGCGGTCGGTAAAATTTGATTGGAACAAGGCGCGCGCCTTTCTGGTAACGGCGGAGGAAGGGTCACTCTCTGCTGCGGCTCGTGCGTTGGACATGGCGCAACCCACTCTGGGACGGCAGGTTGACGGATTGGAAAGAGAGCTGGGTGTTGTGCTTTTCGAACGGGTTGGGCGTGGTCTGACCCTCACGCCAAGTGGCATTGATCTGCTGGAGCATGTCCGCAGTATGGGGGATGCCGCGGGCCACCTGTCGCTGGCAGCTTTGGGTCAATCGCAAGCACTGGAAGGACCTATCAGTATTTCAGCAAGCGAAACTTATGCGGCGGTTTTGCTCCCGCCGATTGTGACCAAGCTGCGCAGGGAGGAACCGGGTATTCACGTTGAGATTGTCGTTTCGAACCACGCCAGCGACCTGCTGCGGCGCGAGGCTGATATCGCGATCCGCAATTTTCGACCGACAGAACCTGATCTGATCGCCCAAAAAATCGGTATGGCAGATGCTATCCTCTATGCAGCACCAGACTATGTGGCGAAGCTGGGGGGGCCAAAAACACCATATGACTTACGGCACGCAGACTTTGTGAACATGGACCGTACCGGGGGCATGTTGAAGGGGCTGAATAGTCTTGGGCTTGGCTTGAGCGAAGCCAATTTCCCACTGTTGACAGAAAGCTATCTGGTGATGTGGGAACTGGTGAAGCAGGGCGCAGCCATCGGTATTTTGGATGCACAGATCGGCGATGCCGAACCGGGGGTCGTTCGTGTTCTGCCTGACTTAGAACCGTTGAGATTTCCCATCTGGCTCGTGGCCCACCGAGAGCTAACAACGAGCCGCCGCATTCGACGGGTCTATGATTTCCTCGTCGAAGAGCTCAAGCGGTAGACGCATAGGTTTTAGTGCGGTTTCGGGTCAGTTTAGGAACATAGGCTACGCGTACCGCATTCGATGGACACCATCACCGAAAGTGACATGCCTTTTGCGAAATGTTGATCCCACCAGATATTCTGGACCGGTGATCCTATCCATGCGGAAATGGCGAAAGTCGTTTCGTTTTGGGTCCCAGGCGACCAGATACCAAAGCGGCGGCAAGACCAGCAACGCTTGCGGTTCAATCACCCGATCCGTGCTTACACCTTGCGCATCGCAATATCGAAAACGCATATAATTCCGGTTTAGAAACGCAACTTCAAACGCTGCCAGAAGATCTGGGTCCAAGTCCCCCACATCAGTGACATCGACCTGCGGCGCGAGCGGCCCGACATAAAGACATTCCAGAACGCGCCGCAGATCGCGAACTTTGTCTGGCGGCAGTGCCTTTTCGATTTTGGCGAGACCGGTATCGGCAAGGCCAGCGAAAGGAAGCTGCCCTGCCGCACGCATACTCGCCACGCTGATCACCAACGCAAAAACTTCGGTTACGGTCAGGCGCGCTGCTGTCTGCACGGATCGCGTATCCATATACAGCCCACCGCCGCGACCCGGTTCGGTATCGATTACAAATCCCTCATCCCGCAGAGCTGCAATGTCACGCAGGATCGTGCTGCGCGATGCTCCGACCTCTTGGCCAAGCGCCATAACCGTCGTCGTCCCATTGCGACGCAAGCTGCGGACAATCGCATCTTGTCGTGATCTGTTTTTCATATCGATACGATATCACAAAAGGTGTCAGGTTATGATACCTTTTAGATTTAACCAGTCGCTGAACACCAAAACAAGGAGCCGCAAACATGTTCACGACCGCCGATTTCCCCGAACCACAGCTTATTTCAGTCAATGACGTGACCCTCGAAATTTTCGAAGCTGGCAAGGAAAATCGCGGCAACCCAATCGTGCTTTGCCATGGTTGGCCAGAGCATGCTTACTCTTGGCGTCACCAGATACCCGCTTTGGCAGCTGCCGGCTTTCACGTCATCGTTCCCAATCAAAGAGGCTACGGCAACTCATCGTGCCCATCCAAGGTCATGGATTATGATATCTCGCAACTGACGGGAGATCTTGCCGCGCTTTTGGACAACTTTGGCTATCAAGACGCAGTCTTCATTGGCCACGATTGGGGGGCGAATGTCGTCTGGAACATGGCGTTGTTGCATCCAGCGCGGGTGCGGAAAATCATCAATCTGGCTTTGCCCTATCAAACGCGCGCAGAGGTGCCATGGATTGAAATGATGGAGACATTCTTTGGTGCCGATAACTATTTTGTACATTTCAATCGGCAACCCGGCATTGCGGATGCCGTTCTAGACGAAAACACCTCTCAGTTCCTGCGCAATCTGTTTCGCAAGAACGTCCCCGTGCCCCCCTCAGAACCCGGCATGATGATGATCAATCTTGCTCAGGCAAAAGAGCCCTATGGTGACCCCGTAATGAGCGATCGCGACCTTGATGTTTTTGTCTCGGCATTTGAGGTCAATGGCTTCACAGGCAGCATCAACTGGTACAGGAACATCGATCGCAACTGGCACATCTTGGCGGATGTTGATCCTATCATCCGCATACCCGCGCTGATGATCTACGGTGCGCATGACGCAATCCCACAAGCAGAAAACCTCTCGGAATTCGTTCCTGATGTGGACGTTGTTAGTCTCGATTGTGGCCACTGGATTCAGCAAGAATTGCCGACAGAAACGACCCGCACAATGCTGGATTGGTTAGCGAGTTAGGCAACCTACTAAGGATTGGCGGAAATCGAGGGGTATTTGTCCTAACAGACATTCTCAGGAATCGCATAATGTCAGGCCATGACATAGAAACACAAAACTCAGACAGGACAGCGTCAGCGCAAAGTCATCATGGTGACCTACCCTGATGCCCATATTCTTGACGTGGTGGGCCCCCTCGAAATCCTGACCGGAAGTAAATATTTCTTGCCTGACGGACCAGCGCCTTACAACGTCACCGTTGTTGCCGCCAAAGCCGGTCCAGGCGGGACTGGTCTCAGGTCTGACAATAGATGTTCAAACATCTTTTGCGCAAGCGCTACGCGACAGCTCTGAAATTGACACATTGATTGTTTCGGGTGGACACGGCACGACATTGGCGCTCGAAGATCACCAGTTGTTAGAATATGTCCGCACAGCTGCGCAACGCGCCCGGCGGACCGTTTCGATCTGCACGGGGGCGATGATCCTAGCAAAAGCAGGGCTGTTAGATGGGAAGCGCGTCAGTACCCATTGGTGGTGGTGCCCAATTCTAGAACAACGCTATCCTCTGGCCACTGTCTAGCGCGATGCGATCTTTGTGCGTGACGGGAATGTCTAGACCTCCACAGGGGTGACCGCTGGGATGGATTTGGCGCTGGCCTTGGTTGAGCTGGACTGGGGTCATGACATCGCGCTGCAGGTGGCGCGTTACAACGTGATGTACATGATGCGCCCCGGTGGCCAGTCCCAATTTAGTGCTCATTTGGTGGCGCAGGAAGCAGAGGATCCAGCCATCAATGCTGGATTGGATTACATCTTAAAAAAACCCCGCCGATCCTTTAACCGTCACTGGTCTTGCGGCAGTGGCGGGGATATCCGAACGCACCGTCGCACGGAAATTCAGGGATGAAACCGATAAAACACCAGCCGCCTGCGTAGAAAAGACACGTGTGCAAGCTGCGCGCGTCACATTGAAATCAACCCAACACAGTACCGACCACGTGGCCCATCAGGCCGGATTGCACAACGCCGTGCGGATGCGACCGGCTTTCCAACGCCATCTCGGCGTGTCCACGTGTGAATGTAGAGAGCGATTTCGCCTGCCCCCAGAGAACGGGCGTTCCATCAGGGCTGGTTCGTCTTAACCGCTCCCTCAGAATTACAATCCGAACGTCAACCAAATGCGTCTGCGCAAGCTCATCCGCGCATCCAAAACGCATGTCAAAAGCCAAAACAAAAATTCCATGAAACCCATTCTCGACGGAGCAACCACGGCTTCGTTCCATGCAGACTTGCCTTCCTGTCAGGCTTTGGCACGGCATCAAAACCAATTCGCCCAAGACACCCTTGGGCCAACCGTTACGGGTGCTGGCGCGGGCGCAACCTTGGGTGAACTTGATGACGATGGGGGTGCTTTGGGCGGCGCTGTTGCTGGCGCGCCTGCCCGGAGTGTCACTGGTGCAGTGAATGCGAGCGAACAGCGTCAGTCCATTGTTGAGCAATGCTTGCGTGGTTGCGGCCACAGGGTGGTTGGGTAAGGACGTGGCCATGGCTGACATCATGCATATGCGTCCACGTCGATTTGAGGTGCTCTAGCTCTGCTAACCGGGCAGCCCATCCAGATCGTTGCCAACACCGCCCCCAATGCCCGTTGCCCCCATGAAGGACGTGGGCCTGTGGCAACGCTATCGACTTAAGTACTCAGCAAGCTTGCTGTGTGCGTTTCAGACGGACCCTTCATGCAACAAAACAAGCCTTGATCGCTGGTGCTGGTAAATATTGGTAGGCTGTCTGATCCGTTGAGTGCGCCAAGTTGCTGAAAGTTCTCCGCGGCACGGATCATTCTACTGTTATTTACACGTTGAGCGCTTCAAAATGCCTGAGATCCGCACCCGTTTGTGAGAAGATGTGGAACGAGTGTAGAACTTAAGGAATATGACGCGCATGTCGCAGACTTCTTCTCGCAAAAGCCTGACTTTGAAATCGCTAAAACTGTTTCAAATCTGCGCGCACAAAGGGTCGTTGCACGACACTGCAAATGAAGCACGCGTTTCTGTTAGCACCGTGTCGCACCATCTACGAAAGCTTGAAGATCATCTGGGCGTTGAGTTGTTCAACCATGCCCGAAAACCAATGATTTTGACGTCCAAAGGTCATGCCTTTCTACGCAATATAGACGGCGCCCTGTATTCGATCCGCAAAGCACAGGCGGAGGCGACCGCTGGCAACGTTGCGGATGCCAGTTATCTACGTCTTGGGACGATTGAAGACTTTGACAGTGACGTCACGCCCGACCTTGCGGTTTTCCTGTCTGACCGCATGCCAGCGTGTGATTTCTTGTATCACACGGCCGCGAGTCACGAGATCATTGCGATGCTGCGCAATCGCGAACTCGACCTTGGGGTAACGACAACCCCACCGGAGCGGTTTCCTGACCTGTTAGAACGGCCACTGTTGCGTGATCCGTTCGTTGTGGTTTTACCGACCAAGGCTGAATTCACCTTGGCAGATGTTGTTACCGGTAAATCGAGCCTGCCCTTCCTACAGTTTTCAAGCGATCTGATTATTGCCGGACAGATCGCAGCCCAATTGCGCCGGATTAGCATTGCTTTGCCCCATAAATTTCAAGCGGACAGCAACAAGACCCTTATGGCGATGGTTGCGGCAGGTGCTGGGTGGACAATCACGACGCCGCTACTGTTTAGCCATGCCAGACGGTTTCATCCTTCGCTGCGTATGCATCCTTTTCCCGCTAAGCGGTTTGCGCGCACTTTGTCTTTGGTCAGCACGCCCGATTGTTCGCGTTCGGTTGTGGAACTCATCGATGGCAAAATCAGAAGCGCGTTGCTTGAGCAGATCATTGCGCCCCTACATAAAAGTTCCCCTTGGTTGACGGATACATTCACGCTGATCGACTAAAGGCGGATTTTGACCATACAGGATTTTGAATTTTGCTTTGATCGCAGCATCTTGTTCCACACTTAGGTAGCTCGGTTGATGGGTATCTAGAATGGTGCGCACACGGCTACGTGCCACGGTCCATGCATCCAAGCTGCCATTTTGCCCCCAGGTGCGTGGTTGTTCGCGATCGGCCAGTGTCGGGTAGAAATAGTCACGCTCCATCGCCGCCAAAGTCTGTTGTCCACCTAGGAAATGACCGTCTCCTGTCACCGCCTCAATGATCGCCTCATAGCCCAAATTATCCGGCGTCACTTCGATTCCGCGCAACAGGCGATAGGTATGCGAATGCATCTCATCATCCAGTACAAAAGCCTCAAAACTTGCCCCTAGCAAAGAGGCGGTCATGCCAGAGCTTTCATAGATCAGGTTGCCCCCCGCCAAGGCTGCGGCCAAAGACGTCAGTCCTTTTTCCATACCATATTGCGCGTCAATGGCTTTGGCATCCGTCATCGAACACGCCACACCCGATGGCATACCCAACCAATTGGAAAGTTGCGCAGACGCCGCATTGAGAACGGCCGTCTCACCGCTGCCACCAGAGAATGCACCAGTGCGAAGGTCGATGACTAACGGCCAGTTGGAAAAGACCATTGGAAACCCGGGTCGAATAGCATGCACCATCACAAGGCTGGCCAGTGTTTCAGCCAAAGATTGTGCTAGAAATCCAGCCAACGTCGCGGGGGCCGTTGCACCCGCTTGGGCTGCTGTGATGCAAGACATGGGAATGTTGTGTTTGATGCATTCATAGACAACATCGACGGCATCTTCCCCAAACCGCATTGGCGAGATGATCGGGCTAATATGCGCTTTCAGGAAAGGGCGTTTGGCAAACTCACCCGGTCCCCCTGCCGCGATATCAAGCATTTCGACAATGGGGGCCACATATTCTGCAAGAGTGAAAGATGTCGCGACAGGTTTGGTGGTGTTTTTTAACAAGGCATATGCCGTGTTCACATCCAGATCATCACTGTCTGGAACATCCGTCGCGACACAGCAGCGCGTGTACCAACTGACGTTTGGCAGAATGTCTTGCAGCCGCGTGAAGTTGTGTAGATCTTCAAGTGTTGAGGGTCGGTAAGTTTGATCCTCCAAGTCCAAAGTTTGCACCGCTGCACCGCCCGTGCCGAAATGGACGCGGTTGCCCCCAACCTCGATGGATCGCGCAGGATCACGACCGTGCAATGCAAAGGTCTTAGCAGCATGATCAATGGCCTGTTCCACCAACAACGGCGGAAACAAGACGCGTCCTGCTCCGTTGCAAATCGCCCCAGCGGCAAGCAGATCAGCGCGTAGTCTATCAGGCACTTCGCCCAACCCCAGGCTTTCCAACAGCTTCAACGCGGTGTCGTAAATCGCTTCAAGTTCCGCGACACTTAATGGCTTATAGGCGCCGCCGATTTGGCCCGGTGGACAAGGATCAATCACAGGTTTCGCCGCACGTTTTGCCAAACGTTCTTTGCGCCCGCCGCGCTTTGTCTTCTCAACCATAGCGCCCTGCCCATCCACGTTTACCCACACCGTTAAGAACAGCCCGGTTTCACATGCGGAAGCAATTCTTGCCGTATAATTCCTGGAAACTGGAATTTAATTGTGATTTTTTGAAAGTTACAAACTAATCATTGTGGCAAACAGCAAAATAAACCCCTGTGATCGGCGATATCGGCAGGAGATACATCATGAAATCGCGCACAAAAGTTGTGGTCATTGGCGGCGGCATTGCCGGGTGCTCGACACTGTATCACCTGACGCAAGAAGGCTGGTCAGACGTCGTCTTGATTGAACGGGACGAACTAACATCAGGAACAACGTGGCATTCGGCGGCACAAGTTACGAACTTTGGCATGAACCAGACAATGGTTCGCCTGAAAAAGCACTCAATCGCCCTTTATAAAAAGTTGCGCGATGACCCAGATTACCCAGTCGGATATCACCATGGTGATGGCGGCATCCGGCTGGCAAACACCGAAGCGCACATGCAAGGCTACCGACATTTTGCATCAATGGCGCGTGGTATGGGTGTCACTTTTGAGGTTCTGGACGCCCAAGAATGCGCAAAACGCCATCCGTTGATATCAACGGATAATCTATTGGGTGGCCTTTGGGATGGTGAAGATGGCGACATTGACCCCGCCCAACTATGCCAAGCACTTGCCTTTCATGCTCGCAATGCTGGGGCCGAAGTGTACCGGCAAACGTCGGTGACAGGATTGCGCCAACACAGCGACGATACATGGACAGTTGAGACGGACAAAGGCAGCATTGACGCCGACATCGTGGTGAATGCCTGCGGTTATCGCGTGAACGAAGTGGGGGCAATGATGGGTGTCCACCATCCTGTTGCGTCGATGGAACATCAGTATTTCGTAACCGAAGACATCCCCGCGATTGTCGAAGCAGGCCACCGCATGCCGCTACTGCGCTGTCCGATCTCGGACTACTACTCCCGGCAGGAAAAGAACGGCCTGTTGGTCGGTTTCTACGAGCAGGATTGTAAAACATGGGGCATGGACGGGATCAGTCCCAGCTTTTCCAATGACCTTTGCCCCGATGATCTTGATCGCGTGATGGACGTACTTGAAGGCGCATTTGCCCGCATGCCTGCATTAACAGAAGTGGGTATCAAACGTGTGGTTAACGGCCCGATCACCTATACAATTGACGGCGCACCCTTGGTTGGACCCATCCCGAACAAACGCAATGCGTTCTGCATCATCGGCTTACGTGCAGGTCTGGGCGAAGGTGGCGGTCATGGCTGGCTCTTGGCGCAACAGATCGTTCACGGCGAAGCCTGCTATGATACGTGGTGCATTGATCCGCGCAGGTTCACCGGACATGCGAATGTGGAACTGACAGCGTTGAAAGCAATCGAAGACTACCAAAACGAATTCCGGTTCCATTTCCCCCACGAACATCGCGCCGCCGGACGGCCCGCCAAGACAACGCCGCTGACACCGGTTCTGGCGGCCGAAGGTGCGGAGTTTACAGTAGTGAACGGTTGGGAGCGCGTAGAATACATCAAGCCTGCGCCTGACTTTCAACCAACTCTTGGCTTCAACTTCGATGAAACCTTCGACCTTATCGCTTCCGAGGTGGACAACGTGCAACGCAACGTTGGGCTCTGCGAAGTGAGCGGCTTTAACCGGTTCGAGATCACAGGGGCGGATCGTCATACGTTTCTCGATCGCATGATGTGCGGAAACGTGACCAAGCGCGATGGCCGCGTCGGGTTGGGATATCTGCTGAACCCCCACGGCATGATCAAGGGCGAAGCGACAATTGCCAATCTTCCCGCTTCGGACCGTGGGCCTGCGCGCGTCTGGTACGGGTCGGCAGCCGCATCTGAATGCCATGACATGGATTGGCTGACCGCCCATCTGAACCCTGACGAAGACGTTCAGATTCACAGCCTGACCAACGATCAGACAATCCTAGTGCTTGCAGGTCCGAAGGCCCGTGACGTGCTGGCTACCTGCGCGCGTGGCGACTGGTCGCAAAAGGCGTTTCCTTGGCTGTCAGCGCGCGAGGCGTTTGTCGGGTTTTCCCCCGTCACGGTTTTGGCCGTTAGCTTTTCGGGCGAGCTAGCCTATGAAATCCACGTTCCCAATGCCTCGCTTTATGCCGCCTATCTTGCGCTCAGGGACGCGGGCAAAGCGTACGGTTTGCAACTATTCGGCGCTCGCGCAGTGGAAGCGATGCGGATGGAAAAAGGGTTCCTGCATTGGAAAGCCGATTTGATCACTGAGTTCGATCCGTTCGAGACCGGCTTGGAGCGGTTTGTGAAACTGAACAAAGGCGATTTCATTGGTCGTGATGCGTTGATTAAACGTAAGGCCAATGGTCCAGCAAAGCGACTGGTCACGCTCGACATCGCGACGACCGACGCCCCGGCACACGGCGGTGCGTCAGTTGTTCTGAATGATAAGGTTGTCGGAACGGTAACATCGGGCGATTGGGGGCACCGTGTCGGCAAGAACCTCGCATATGCGTTTGTTGAATTAGATGTTGCGCAAACGGGGGCGGCGCTTGAACTGGACCTATGCGGCAAGCTGGTGCAGGCAACTGTCATAAAATCGTCCCCCTATGATCCGGACCACACGCTTATGCGGGGTTAAGAAAGGACATTTGCATGCCAAGCATTCGGTGTGCGTGGGCAGCAAAAAGTTTGTCACGACAGGCTCGAAGCCGACCTTCGCTGCAAACTCAGCGAACGGCCCCTGTCCATTTAAACCTGTGAGGCCGCCGGTCGCTCGAACATAGCGAACGTTGAAATTTCTCATGCAGTATCACACCCGTTAGATTTCCATGGCACTCTGCACAAAAATGCAAAACGTCAAACGCATCCGAAGGATGCTGATGCTCTCTCATGGCGCGGGTCAATGCGTTATCGGCCAGCGTGTTGACCGGCAATCCAGCCCCCACACGTTTCGAACTACGACATGACAACTTTTCTCGCGTTCAAAGCGAAAGCGCGGATCGCACCTCATCTGGTGAAATGTCTGCGGCTTTACAATCCATGATGGCTTTGCCCGAGTCGATACCGAGGTAATGATCAGCAACCTCCGTCAGAAAATTCAAATTCTGCTCACATAAAAAAGCGCCTGCTCCGGCGTCTACACGTTCGCGAAGGCATTGCGCCATCAACCCGATGTTTTCGGGCTGCACACCTTCTGACGGTTCGTCCAGAATGATCATGTTGGTGTCTTCGACCATTGTACGCACAAACGCCAGAATTTTACGCTCGCCACCCGACATCGTCCCAGCCGGTTGATCAAGACGTTCTGCAAGGCGGGGGAACCTGTCAAAATATGGCTCAAGGGGGCGCGAGGGTTTGCCGATGGACAGGTTTTCCAAAACGGTGAGGTCGTTAAAAACCATATTTGTTTGTGGCATGTAGCCAATGCCTATCGCCCGTCTCTTATGCGCCTTGAGGCCTGCAATCTCCTTGCCCTGAAGAACAAGATTGCCACTGGCCGGATTTAAGCTGCCCTGTATCAAACGCGCCAACGTTGTCTTTCCAACCCCATTGCGCCCAAACACGCCCAGCACTTGTCCAGCTTCGACACGAGTGGACAAGTTAAAGATCACGTTCGTGTCGCCATACCCACCCGTCAGGTTTTTGATTTCCAACAACGTTGTCATTTGGTTGCTCCGGCATAAACGGACTGTACCTGCGGGTTAGCACGAACGTTTTTGTAGGTGTCAAAAGCCAAAACCTGCCCTTGATGCAAGACAAGAACCTTGTCCGAGATGGCTTCAACAATGCTCATGTCGTGTTCAATAACGATGACAAGCCCGCCACTTTGACTTTGAAAGTCTTGCACCAATTGCGTCATGATAGCTGTTTCACCTGGCGACAGACCAGCACAAGGTTCATCCAACAAAAGCAATGTAGGTTCAGACGCCGTTGTCATCGCAAACTCAAGAAATTGTCGGTGGCCCTGCGGTAAACTTCCGGCCATTTTTGCGAGGTCCCCCTGAAGCGACAGGTTGGGGTTCGCCAAAACACGGGTGAGCGCGTCGGACTCCCATCCGAACGTGGACCTGCTGAACAGATCGCGTGGCGCTGCGCGACCAGCCAGCATAGCGAGGGTTAAGTTCTCAGCCACGCTCATGGTGAAAAAGACGGACGGCACCTGAAGTTTGCGGCCAATCCCGTTGCCCAATGCGGCGTGCGGCCCGCGGTTTTCAATGGCTGCATTGCCAAGACGAATGTGCCCCTCAGTGACGCCTAGATTGCCGGTAATGGTGTTTAAGGCACTGGTCTTGCCCGCGCCATTTGGCCCGATTATGCTGACGGTCCCCTCGGTTGGCGTTTCAAAAGTGATACCATTCAGAATGCGAACTACGCCGATCTGGAGCTTCACATCCTCAAATACCAGCGGGGCCAAAATACGCGGGGCACGCGGGGAAGGTGCGTTCAGAGGCGCGGCCGGCTCACCCGCCGAAGGCGTCCAGAAACGCCGTGAAATCTGTTCGATCAACTCGGCCAAGCCGCCCGGTGCTTTGAGGACCACGACAATGAATCCAAGGGCCATGACGATCTCCCAATATGGGAAACTGTCGCGTAATTCGGCTGAGGCCAAACCCACAAGGACAGCACCCAAAAGTGGCCCTAAAACATGAAACCGCCCCCCGATGGCGGCAAGTATCACCAACTCTGCTGACAGCCCAAATCCAGAGGATATAGGGGTCACGATCCCTTGGTGGGATGCAAAAAGCCCACCTGCCAAGGCCGCGATGACAGCCGAAAAAGCAAAGGCTGCCCCTTTGACTCTATGGGTTGCAAAGCCCAAAAGTTGCAGACGCGGTTCGTTGTCAGCCACACCTTTCACCACCAGATCGACCGGCAAGCGGTTCAAGATAAGCAAAGCCCCAGACACAATAACCGTGCAGCTGACAACCAAATAGTAAAAGGTGCTATACGGGTCGAGGCCACCTACGCTGTTAAAACCCGACAGCCCGTTAAAGCCACCTGTCAGACCGGATGCGGTGTTGGCAATCTGCTCGGCAATCATGACAAGCGCCAATGTTATAAGGGAAAAATACGGCCCACTTTCGCTGCGCCCCTTAAAGATCAACGTGGCCAATCCGTAAGCCAACAAACCTATCGCCGCCATGACGACCACTGCGAGCCCCAGTTGCGCAGGCAGGCTTTCCACATTGCGAAGCGTCATGGCCGTGGCGTATGCGGCGACACCAAAGAACAAGGCCTGCCCCAAAGGTAGAATGCCCGTTTTGCCCCAGAGATATCCGATGCCTTGCGCCGCAATGCCATAGATCAGGTAGAGGCCGATCTGGTAAGCGACAAAATCCCCAAACATCTGAGGGATCAGCAGTAGCACCGCCAACAAAAGGCTAACGGGAAGAAGAACGAATACCATCAGGTTTCAGCCACAAGAATAAAATTGAAAGTGTCAGCACAGCGAGATAGCCATAGGTCTGGCTAGCGAACGCGCCGATAACCGATTGTGTGCCTGCGATCAGCGTCACGCCAAGGCCAAGCCCTTCTAAGCTGCCCAACCCCCCGACCACCAACGCAAAGAACGAGCGGATCAGATAATCAATGCCCATCACGGGCTCAATTCTGATTGTCGGCGCCAACAGCAAACCAGCCACACCTGCAGTGCAACACCCAAAGACAAACGCCGCCGCAGACAACCGTCCGGTGTTGATACCAACCGCTTGAGCCAATTCGGGGTTGCCCACCATTGCCTTGATCTGTGTGGCAACTTTGGATCGACGGTTCCACCACGCAAGTGCAGCAAATCCAACCAAGATCACAGCAACCACTACAATCCGGTACAATGGATATTGGGCTCCCAAGACATCTACTGTTCCGGGGATAGGCACGCTCACCGACTGATAACCGCGCCCAAACAGCAATTCGACCACCTCTCGCAGCAAAATTGCGATGCCCCACGTGGCAAGCAGGCTGTCAAACATGCGCCCATATAGATGTCGGATGATGACGCGCTCAAAAAGCAGTGCCACAAGGGCGACCGTCACAATACAAACCGGAAGTTGTAGCCACATGGGCAAGCCAAGGTTGCTGGTGATGATCGGCGCATAGGCCCCGATCATCACAAACTCACCATGTGCCATGTTCATGATCCGCAACTTGCCAAAGACGATAGCAAGTCCCAAGGCAACCATCGCCAAAGTGCTGATCTGCCAGATAAGGTTGAGGATCAGAACAGTCATTTAGTTCGCGCAGGCCTCTGATGAAGCGACGTTGGCAAACGATGTTACGACTTCGAATGCACCGCTTGAACCGTCCGCCAGATAAATCGTCTGCGCCATGTGGCGCCCTGTCAGCGTGTTGTCGCCGCGCGGCGTTGCCCATGTCAGACCCTCAGCCGCCGCATCCATTGCTGCAACATCAAGGCTACCGGCTTTTTCTGCCAACGCATCCAACAACATCAGACCCTCGTAAGATGACTGACCCAAAGTATTAAGCGCAGGTGCATCAGCCCCAAAAGCCGCAGCATAGTCAGCCGCAAATGTTGCCGCCGCTTCGCCTTCGATTGAGCTAAAATAACCGGACGTTGAGAACAGGCGCTTGGTGTTATCCGCGCCGATACCAGCCAGCGTGTTCTCTTCGATCAGTGTGCCGAGGCGGATGGCCTGCTTATCCATGCCAAAGCCCGCAAAGCTGACATTGAACCCGACCGAGCCACCACCAACAAGTGTGATCAGAACAGCATCCGCACCACTTTCCTTGATCCGCTGAAGTGAGCTGTCAAATTCGGCAACCGAAAAGGGAAGATACTCTTCGCCGACTACTTCGCCACCTGCTTCGCCGATGTAGCCTTTGGCCAGTGCGTTCGTGTCGCGTGGCCAGTTGTAGTCATGCCCGATCAGATACCACTTGGAGACCTTCTCGGCATCCATCAGATACGGAATGACAGGTGCCAATTGCTGGCTTGGAGTTTCGCCCGTCACATAAAGCCCATCTGCGCAGGCACCGCCCTCGTATACAGGTGTATAGACAAAGGGCACTTCCCCATTGAAACGGCCAAGCAGGGCCTCTCGCACGGCGGAATCATGCATGCCGACAAAGGCTTGAACGCCCTCGCCTTTCCACAGACGCAATGCAGCTTGTGCCGCTTCGGCTGGTGGGACCCCAACATCGGCAAAGACCAGCTCGATCTGTTCACCCTTGATGCCGCCGCCTGCGTTGATGACCTGCGCGGCCAGCTCTGCTGCGTTACGTGTTGACGGACCAAAAAGCCCTGCCGGACCTGAATCAGGCACCAATACACCAACTTTGATGTCGGCTTGTGCAGCGCCCGCAACCATCATGGCCACGATCGACGTGCTCGCCAAAAGGCGTAGTGTTTTGTTTAACATATTAGTTCTCCCTAGTTGGTTTCGGCGTCTATTGCGCCATTGCTTTTTCAACAGCCATTGCCAGCGCCAAAAGGGCACGGTCTTGACCCGGTAATGCGTCAAATTCGATGCCTACCGGCAAGCCTGATGTGACGGGACACGGCAGCGATATGCCCGGCGCGCCGATGTTTGAACCCAGATCAGTATTGCGAATATACGTTGGGAAAGTCGGCACCTGCGCGCCGTTCAACTCAACCGTTTCATCCTGACCGATTGGGCGCGCGGTAAGAGGCGTCGTTGGAAAAACAATGGCATCCAGACCATGATCTGCGAAGACTTGGGCATAGGTCTCGCGCATTGCCGGACGGTGCACATTCATGGCCGCGTCATATGCAGCCTGCGGCATGGCATCAGCACCCATTTGACTTGCAAAGGCTCCCGCGACATCAGGCGATCCAATGCCAGCAATCAGCGCGTCAAAAGATGTGTCAGGCGCGTGTTCTGCAAGATAAGCAGGCAAATCGCGCATCACTTCGTACAAGACAACCGGAAAACCAAAGGCATCGTTATGCGCCCAAAGCGCCTCGAAGCTTACATCAACCAGTTTGACGCCTGCATTGCTAAGCACTGACAGCTGATTTTCGACTGCCTGCGCTACCGCTGGTTCAAGATCGTCGAAGAACCGATCTTTTGGAACGCCGAGCGTCACTTGAGATAGGTCAATCGTGCCTGCGTCCCCGGCCTCACCGCTAAGAACGTTATCAATCAATGCAATGTCGCGCACGGATCGCGCAATTGTTCCAACCGTGTCGCGCGTATGCGAAATCGGCAAAATTCCATCGCCGTCATAGCGGCCAGTCGTCGGACGAAAACCTGCGACACCGCATAGCGCCGCTGGAATGCGGCACGATCCACCCGTGTCTGTACCGAGCCCGATTGGAAATATTCCCGCAGCAACAGCAGCCGCCGTACCACCTGACGACCCACCTGCGATCATATCAAGATCAGCCGGATTGCGCACAGCACCCGTAACCGCGTTATTCGAGGTGATCCCGAATGCCAGTTCGTGCATTGATGCCTTGGCCGCGATGAAACCACCTGCATCCTTTATCCGGTTCACAACACCCGCATTTGTCTTTGGCGTATGGTACAACAGCGATTTTGTTCCACCAGATGTCGGATACGTGTTCGTGTTGATGTTGCCCTTTGCCAGAACTGGCAGACCCGCCAATGCGCCGTCAGGGGCTGAACCAATAGCTTCAAGGATGTCTGGACCCAACGCAATTGCAGCAAAACTCTGAATGGCATTGAGGTCGCTCTTATCGGCGGCCCGTTCGATCAGTCCTTCTGCATAAGCGGCGGGAGTAACAGCGCCACTTTTAAAAGCTGCAATCGTCGCAACACCGTCCAGTTCTGATAAATCTTGTGGCATGCGCGCCTCCCTGTTTTTGTTACAAGAAGGATAGAAGCAGCGATGTTGTTTAGGCTATCATCACAAATGATGATTTTTTTCGGCAAGGAACAACGCCAGTTGCGACCGTCTGTTCAGACCTAACTTGCGGAAGATTGCCGCAATATGCGTGCGCAAAGTCGGCTTGGAGAACACCAGTTTTCCACAAATCTCATCATCGGTTTGCCCGGTAACAAGCAAATCAGCCACCTCGGCTTCGCGCACAGTCAAGCCAATTTCCGGGGCTATTTGCGAAAACCGCAATGAAGGCGCATTGGTGCCATTGTTACGAGCACGGATCAAAGCGTTCACCAGACTGGGGCCGATAGCATCCACAATCTGCGCATCCCGCGGTGTGAAATCCTCGCGATTGGCACCACGCCAAATACGCAGATCACCAATATTGTCGCCCCGATCGAATGCAAAATAATTTAGCCCATAACACAACCCATCCTGCTTTAGGAAATCGTTGAAAAATTCAGTCCTTACCAAGCGATCATGACGCATGACCTCGCTGACGGGCGTCGCCTTACGACGCTTTTGCAAAACAGGTGTGATTGGATCGTGAAACTGAAAATAACCCTCATACCTGCGCAGGTTGTCATCTGACATATTGAGCTGAACACAAGATACGAACTCCTGACCGGTATCATCCCAGACATAAGACGCAAAGTGATCTGCCTTGAGGAGATCAAGCAATTTTTGCCCAACCCGCTGCCGCACCTCCGAGTGATCAAATTCACCACTCAGGTCATGCATGATCGAAAAGACCAGCTTTGATTCATCTTCGGTCAGGTTCACAGGTGAAATCCCAAGGTTCAACTTTTGAAATAGTCACAGGAGCGAGGTGAATTTGCAAGTTCATCCAAACCCATCTCAGAAAACGACGTCGAAAGTTCGAACGCAAAAAGATGACAGCAACGCTTTTTTGGAGCAGGTAAATGCCATTTGATTTCCTAGCCTCAGCAGCGAACCCAAAAGCCGTCATATTTTTTGCGGCGCTTTTCCCACAATTTTTCGATCCCAATAGCCCATTCATGCCGCAGTTTTTAACCCTATCGATCACATATCTAATCATAGATAGAGCTTTTTTGAGCAGCTATGGAGTCAGCGCCAGTTGGTTGGCCTTTAGGTTGAAGGGCAATACAACCATACTGGTTCATCGCATTGGAAGCGTATTCCTAATCGGTGCAGCGGTTGCAAAACCCAACAATGCTGAACAGCTTGTACGAACCTAATTGTACGTCCATTCCTACAAAGAATGAACGTACAGCGCTAACGTAGCGACGCGCCCTCTAGCTTAATCAAATGGCTACCACTCTAGATGCGATCCATGAACGCATCTGCGATCAGGGGGTCCTTAATGAAGCTGTACCAATCCTCCATCGGCCTTTGCCCAACAATTATCAACGATGAGACTGAACTCCTTGCTTCAATGACCTCGAAGAAATCGGCTCTTTCCTGTTTTGAAAACGAGTGTAACGCAAAATCATCCAAAATAAGCAGCTCAGTTGCTTTAAGACTTCTCTGCAAAGTTCGAAGTGAACCGTCGATGCGCGCATATTGGATGTCTTCCAAAAGTTGAGAAACTCTTTGATATTTGACAGATTTTTCTTTGCGAACAGCCGCCATCCCAAGAGCACATGAAATCCATGTTTTTCCGGTGCCGCTCGGTCCAGTGAGCAAGACATGTTGACCGCGTTCGATCCAATCGCACTTTAGCAACTCTAAAATCTCGGCCTTTGCCATGTTCCTGTCCGAAGAATACTTGATGTCTTGCGGAGCAGCCAAGTATTTGAACTTTGCTCTACTGGTAAGGTTTTTGATCTTATTTTCACGCCGTCGTTCGACCTGTGCATTTACAAGCATAAGCAAGTGATCGGTAAAGGGTTGGTCATCAAAGCTTGGATGCAACAACTGATGTTCCAACTCATCTTTCATACCGGACAAGCGTAAGGCGTTCAGCCCTTCATTTAGAGCATTAATTGACATGACTCTCTCCCCGATTGATCAGTATGTTTTTGTAATATTCTTCCCCACGAACGTTCCCGCTTGGGTCAGGGGGGTCATCACTGGTTGCCTCAGGACAGGCGGCCAAGGGTGACTGAGCCTTTATCATTGACCTCAACTTCTGAAGCGAAATCGATGACATTTCATTGGAGATTTGGCATGCACGCGCGATTGTCTCACCACCATGTTCTTCAGCCAGCTGAACAATTTTCCAAGCGGCTTACCCCGTGCAGGACTCAGGCCAATTTGATAGTGATCGGCACAGGCCTGGAAACGAGGGTTGATAAGCGCAGGCTCATTGCCCCGCCGAGCCGTGAGAACTGCTGCTTTGAAGTTGTCGACCACCAACCTCGCTTGTACTCCCCCGAAAAATTCGAACATGTCACATATGAACTTAATACTGCATTCGGTCCTTTGAGATTGGATGGCTTTGGCAAAAATCAAACGGCTTGCACAGCTTACAGCAACACCAACCTCGTATCGGACAGGAGTACCAGATTTGTCCACTAGTAGATCTGGCCGGCTACCGGCGAAATCGAATTGGGACATTTCGCCACCCAAGTACGAAAATAGCATCTCCGCGCCACGCTTTGGAATGTCTTCATCGAAGAGCTCATAGAAGCGCGACAGTGACATCACATTTGCGCCATCAGGGGCATCATCTATGAATTCATCATAGAGAACTTTCTTAGTAACTTTACCGGCACGATGCTCTTTGCGTAGCGAAATTCAATGTCAACTTCTTAGTAGTGCCAATTCAACATTCCGCCCTTACCAATCCTGCCGAGAGTAAGCCTCCAGACCCAAAATGTCCGTTTGTTTCCTCATTTAAAACGTTCTTTCCGCTTTGGCCAGAAACGCTGCGATATTTGAAGTCTCCGCGCTTCTGGCCAAAGCTATGTTGCACCAAAAAGCATATCGAATGGAGAGTTTCACCGAAAATTCAGGGATTCATCAACCCTCGCTAAAATCGGTCTGGCTTTGATTGGTCGTAGGGTCCTAATCGGACTAACGTACAACCTTAGTTGGAATGCCTGTACATCTCGGGTGCAATGAGCAGCGGTCATGTTGGGCCTGAAAACACTAAGGGGCGCTTTGTGAAGTAAGTCGAAGTCAATGTTCGTGAAGCCGCTTTGTTTCAAAGCTAGACACGGACAATCACAGCTATGCCTTGAAGATCTGCAAAGTCCCGCAGTCTGTGAGATCACCCACACCAAGATTTCGCAGTCGCGACGAATGTCCGTAAAATGGATGCAACCGCAGCACCCCTGCAGGGCGAGTGATCTCTCTTATGGGCCCTTTCTTGATAAGACTTAACTTGGGGTTTGGCAGATGCTGCGCCGCATCCAATGTCCGGTTGGAGCCCAACCTCACCATTGCTGCGGTCTGCACAAAAGTCCGGTACGGTATCCTGCGAGCTCACGAAAGCCGCGCGAGAGTAGTGTGTATGTCATCCCTTGGCGTCCACTGCCAAAGCTTTTGTGTCGCCGCGCTATCATATACTCTGTCTATTCGTGTGGGGATGGCCCAGCCACGGGCAGCAAAGACAGCGGGCAGCTCGCTGCATTTGTCTTCGATGATCGACGAAGCGTCGCACCCGAGTGCCGACATGTCATCGCGGTCAAAAGGTGTCTGTGCAGAAGCTATCATCGGCTTGCATTCCAGATCACAGGCATTTGCGGCACAAAGGTGCGCGGTCGTCGCACCCCTGACGCTAATCCCACGTGAGAGCCGGTAAACTGTGGTCAGGTATCGCCCTTCTTCGAAACAGCGGCCGAGCCTGACAATTGATGCTTTGAGGTCAGGCCCGGTCGCCTTACGTACTTCCAGTTCTGCTTCTATTTTCGTGGTGTGGTAGATGGTGCGCGGGACCGCCGGTGTCATCTCATCGATCCAGCGCGCTGGATGCCCTGGTTCGGAGCCGCCACCAAGCACAGCGGTTGAGCTGGTTAGCACAATGCGGGGTACTCCTGCCTGTTTGACAGCTTGGAGGACGTTTTGGGTTCCGCCAACATTGACCTTTTGGAATCTATCATTGGTCACAAGCCTGACATGCGGTGCATGCAAGCCCGCGCAATGGAAAACGCAATCTATGCCTTCAAACCACTTTGCAAGGCTGGCGCCGTGCGTGATGTCGGCCTTGGCCGAAAGTGCGTCAGGTCTGGAATCCAACCCAACAACGCGCAGTCCCTGCTTGCGCGCGACTGCGCAGATGGCCGACCCTATACGACCCGAACTGCCAGTCACCAAGATAGAACGCAAGGGGCTCATGTCTCTCCGCCTGCCAGTTCACTCACTAGCCAGTTTCTAAAGGCTTCGACCGCGACCGGTCTTTGTCGGTCAACGGGTTCAATAAACCAGTAGGAAATGCCGGTTCTGAAGCGGCCAGGGAACGGAGCTATGAGTTGCCCCCGTGCCAGTGCGTCCTGTGCAAGCGTTTCCCAAGCAAGAAACACACCTTGACCGGCAATGGCAGCATCAAGGCAAAGCGCGGCGTCGGAAAATTCCGGCCCATGCCCGAGCTGCTCTTCGTTCATTTCATTCGGCTCTAGCCAGACATTCCAACTGAACATGTTGTTTATGTCACGAATGATGGGCACACGCTTTAAGTCCTCAGGGTTTGTAAGGTCATCTGAGAGGCTAGGTGCACAGACCGGAAAAACGCGCTGCACGAACAATTCCTCCGCGACAACACCGGACCAATCCCCAAATCCCACGCGGATACAAGCGTCTGCGTCGCCCGTGCGCAGGTCGATTAGATCAACAGACGCATCAATCCGTACTTTGATTTCTGGGTGTGCTTTAGCGAAACGGTTTAGCCTGCAAACAAGCCACTTACCTGCAAAAATTGGGGGGACGGCAATCGTAATTGTGTCTGATCTTCGCTCTTGTGCGATGGCAACTGCGTGTGTGATGGATTGAAAGCCTGCCAATAGATAGTGCGCAACTTGTTGACCGGTTCGTGTTGGAACCATCCCCTTTGGTGTCCGTTCGAACAATCGGCGGCCCACTTGGGCTTCTGCTTTGATGATTTGCTGGCTAACTGCACCAGGCGTCACCCCAAGTTCTCGCGCGGCATCCTGCAACGTGCCGCACCGAGCGACAACTTCCACGGCCCGGAGGCCGCCCAAGTGAACACCATTGAGTCTTCTCATATAGAATATCTATATAGTATCCGACGAGTTTTCGATGAAAATATGCAACCACCTGTGAAAAAAATACAGGAATGCTACAGAGTACATTCATCACTTTTTGGACGAAGATCAAGTATCACGCTCGTCCGAACGACGATCGCATCGAAGCTTTTGATCCTCGTTGGTCCCGCGATCCCTTATCCCATCCAGACATTCGAAAGATGACCTCGCGCGAGATCGCAGACCTACCGATTGACCCAGAACTGATCGACGATCAGTGAAGAACTCACGCACTTTTTTCCGACATCAGAAGCAGTAGCAATACGGACAGCCGTGCACTCTGCAACATCCGTCAAAATGGGCTAAGGTCTGCCACCGGATGCAGCGATGCGGCCCGCCGAAGCAGACATTCACTGCAGTGTCAGCGGTGTTTTGACCCCAGTATTACTTTTTAACTTCTTCGAAGTAGCCCAGTTTATCATAGAAGATGCTGAACTTTGGTCCGAGGTGCATTTTCACTTCTTGTAGCGTTTCAAGTGCTGCAATATCAAAAGCTTCGTATTGAGCCCGTTGCCATGGCCCAGGATTAGGTGGATATTCCCAATTTAGTGCTGAATCATGCCACTCAGTTAGCTTTTGCATTTGGTTTAGAATTGCCTGTGTTAAGTCGACTTTGGTCTCAACTGGTCCTACATCAAATTTTTGACGTGCAGCTTCGTTTAGGCACCACAGGCAACCACCACCCCATTCAAACATCAGTTTTAGATGGTATTTCGGAACTTCCACAGCCGCAATTCCTCGATCTGGTTTTGTCTTTGCCCATTGATGATGCCGGTCAGCACATTGGTCAAATATGCATGGGGTTCGATGCCATTCAGTTTGCATGTCTCGATCAATGAGGCGCGGGTAGCCCAGTTTTGCGCACCTCGTTTATGACCCGCAAATAAAGCGTTCTTACGGTTCAAGGTTCTCGGGCGAATAGTACGCTCAAGGGTATTTTTGTCCATCTCGATACGACCATCCGTCAGGAACAAGATTAACCCATTCCAGTATTTGACCATATATTTGGGGGCTTCACCTGTTGGGGATTTGATTGAGACCTGCAATCGTGCCTGATCCAGCCATATCTTGAACGCCGCGACTTTGGGCGTAGTCTGTTCTTTGCGCACGGCAAGGCGTTCATCGGCCGACATTCAGCATAACTGGCTTTGAATACGACGGAGTGCGGTGATCTGCTTCAGTCCTTCATTAGCGATTTGCGCCGTTCTGTTCTTCGTCAGCTCATACAGCTTGCGTCGCGCATGCGCCCAGCAATATGCCAATCTAACATCACTATTGGTTTTAGCGTCCAGCATACCATTATAGCCATTATACCCGTCGACTTGCAGAACACAGTTACGGTCCTGCAAGATATCCGAAGTATGTTTGCCGCCACATCCTGGCGCATAGGTGAAAGTCACCCTCCCCCTGCCATTCTGCAGCGCAGCCCGTCGAGGGAGACATTCGCGGCAAAGCTGCAATCGTGGGACCAGTGAATTCACAAACTGCGGGCAGAGCTGGCCTTCGTCTCGTTAGCAAGCGCGTCCGCCTTCTGATCTTTGCGGACATTCCATTTCGATGGGCTTTAGACCCCACACGTTGAGCCCAATGGGCGTAACGATACTTTATTGAGCACTTCGTTCAACGCGCGGCGGTCCAAGCGCTTGATTATCCGTCGTTGCTTGACTTCGTTGCATGCCGAACCATTATAGCATTGGTTCACAGATGTAGATTCGCGACGGTGCGGAGGGATGACTGGCTAGATGCCGAGGCAAAATTATACAAATCCACCTGATGCTGCCCACGCAGACACATTGATGGGGCTGACTGATCTGGTTTTGCGATTTAAAGGTCAGGCGAATGATGTAATTGACGGGATCAGTTTATCCGTTAAGCGCGGGGAGGTTCTCTGCGTGGTCGGTGAGTCCGGCTGTGGAAAAAGTGTCACTGCGATGGCGTTGATGGGTCTCCTTCCACCGAATTTCACGCTCATTTCATCAGGTGAATTACATATTGACGAAGTAAAGCTTGATTTGTCACACGAAACACTTCCGCCCGAAATGCGTGGCAATCGCGTCGCTATGATTTTTCAAGAGCCGATGACATCGCTCAACCCCGCGTTCACCATAGGCAATCAGATTGAGGAAGCGGTACAGCGTCATACCGGCGCCACCGGAACACCGGCACGCGACAGGGCACTACAGATGTTGCAGCGTGTGGGCATCGCCAACCCTGAACAGCGCCTGTCGGAATATCCGCACCAATTGTCCGGTGGTATGCGGCAACGCGTCATGATTGCCATGGCCTTGGCCAATGACCCACAAATCCTAATCGCCGATGAACCCACAACCGCCCTTGATGTAACGATACAGGCCCAGATCCTTGACCTGATCCGCGACCTGCGCGACGAGACTGGCATGGGTACCATTATGATCACCCATGACCTGGGTGTCGTGGCCGAAATCGCCGACACGGTTGCTGTGATGTATGGCGGCCAAGTGGTGGAACAGGGACCCGTGGAAGAGGTATTCAACAACCCGCAACATCCCTACACAATAGGTCTCATGAGCGCGATGCCCCAGCTCGATAAGCCCGGCACGCGGCTGGCGATTGTGCCGGGCACCGTGCCGACGGTTGCGAATATGCCGACCGGGTGCAGGTTTCGGACCCGTTGCGCCTTTGCCGCGAAAACCTGCGAAACGCGTCCACCGTTGTCCAACATCGCGCAAGATCATGACGTGGCCTGCCACTTTGCCCCTCTTGAAGCAAATCTGTCGGTGCTTGCATGACGGATGATGTCATCTTGGAAGCGATAGACGTGGTCAAACATTTCGGCGGCAGCAGCAGCTGGTTGTCGCGCGCGCCAGTTGTTCAGGCCGTGGACGGGGTCTCCCTGAGGGTGCGTCGCGGTGAGACATTCGCCATTGTCGGGGAAAGCGGCTGCGGCAAATCCACCTTGGCGAGAGTGTTGATGCGGCTTCTGGATCCGACATCCGGCAATGTTCTGTTTGACGGGCATGAGGTCAGCGCGGCCAGAGGGGCAGCCTTGCAAACCCTGCGCAAACAAATGCAATTCATTTTCCAAGACCCTTTTTCATCGCTCAACCCGCGCATGAGTGTCGGCAAACTGGTCGGTGAGCCGCTGGAGGTGCATGCCCCTGAACTCAACGCCCAACAGCGCCGCGAACGGGTGGCAGAGCTGTTGCGCAAAGTGGGGCTGCGGGCCGAATATGCTGGGCGTTACCCGCATGAGTTCAGTGGCGGACAACGACAGCGGATCGGAATTGCCCGCGCGCTGGCCTCTGGCCCCAAGCTGATCATCGGGGATGAACCTGTGTCCGCGCTCGACGTCTCGGTTCAAGCGCAGGTGATCAACCTGCTTGGTGATCTGTCGCGCGACATGGGGTTGACGCTGGTCATCATCGCCCATGATCTGGGCGTCATCCGTCATATGAGCGACCGTGTGGCCGTGATGTATCTGGGCCGGATCGTTGAAAGCGGCCCGACCGAAGACGTCTACGCGACGCCGCGCCACCCCTACACACGGGCATTGCTGGCCTCAATCCCCACCATGGGCGGCAAACCGGGCGGCCATAAGGCGACCGTATTAGGCGAGATGCCAAGCCCTACAGCCCCGCCCCCCGGATGCCGCTTTCATACACGCTGCGCGCATGCACAGGAGATATGCAGAACCGACGCCCCAAATCTGGAAAGCGTGGACACCAAAGGCCACCAAGTGGCCTGCCACCTTTGGGGCACCCTTGCCAGCGAGCCACCACTCGCCCCGACACCACCAAAAACCGCGGCCGCAGAAGCCCGGTTCGCCCTGTACCGCGCCGCGGTCGAAGGCGGAACCGTCACGCACAAGACCAATCAACCGACGGAGAGGACCTGACATATGTCACATCTAAAAACTGCCCTGATCACGGCGCTACTGAGTGCTACCGCACTGGGTGCCAACCCCGGTCTCGCCAAAGACTTGCGCATCGCATTGCAATCAGATGCCGATGTGCTTGACCCCGATCAGTCCCGCACCTTTGTGGGTCGGATCGTCTATGCATCGATGTGCGACAAGCTCGTCGATATCACCCCCGACCTAGAGATCATCCCCCAGCTTGCCACAGCCTGGACGACGTCCGACGACGGAACTTCGGTCACCATGCAACTGCGCCAAGGTGTCGTTTTCCATGATGGCACGCCTTTCAACGCCCAAGCAGTTGCTGCGAATATCGAGCGTTCCCAGACGATGGATGAATCCCGTCGCAAATCCGAGCTGAAGTCCATCACGTCTACCGAAGTGACCGGTGAGTACGAAATCAAGCTCAACCTCGCAGGCGCGGACGCCACGCTTCTGGCACAGCTCGCCGACCGCGCTGGCATGATGGTCTCACCCACGGCCGCGGCTGCTGCCGGCGCTGATTTTGGCCTCAACCCGGTCTGCTCGGGCGCTTTCAGCTTCACCGAGCGTGTGGCACAAGACAAGATCGTTCTGACCAAATTCGCCGACTACTGGAACGCCGACGCCATCAACTTTGACAGCGTCACCTTCCTGCCGATCCCCGACACCACAGTGCGTCTGGCCAACCTGCAATCGGGTGATATCGATATGCTCGAACGCCTTGCAGCCACCGATCTAGCACAGGCCAATGGCGACGCCAGCATTGTTGTCGATGATGCCGTTTCACTGGGATATCAAGGTATTACGTTCAATATCAACAATGGTGACAAGGGTGACAACCCTTGGGGCAATGACAAACGTCTGCGTCAGGCGCTTAGCCACGCCATCGACCGCAACGCACTGAACCAAGTGGTGTTCGATGGGGCTTTCGCACCCGGCAACCAATCCTTCCCGTCAACTTCTCCGTGGTACAACTCCAGTTTGCCTGTACCGCCCGCTGATATCGAAAAAGCCAAAGCGCTGTTGAGCGAAGCAGGCTACCCGGACGGCATTGGGTTGGAAGTCCAAGTCCCCAACTCGACCGAACCTCTGGCGGTGATGCAAGTCGTGCAAGCCATGGCCGCTCAGGCCGGGATCGACATCAAGCTAACATCGAAAGAGTTCGCGACGCTGTTGGCCGACCAATCCGCCGGTGATTATTACGCCAGCCAAATCGGCTGGTCAGGCCGCGTGGACCCCGATGGCAACAACCACCAATTCGCAACGACTGGTGGTGGGATCAATGACAGCAACTACTCCAATCCGAAGATGGACGAGTTGTTGAACGCAGCGCGCGTGGCCCCCAGCACAGCAGAGCGCAAGGCGCTTTATGACGAAGCGATGTTGATCATGCTCGACGAGCTGCCACGCCTGTTCCTCTACCATGTGAACTGGATCTGGGCCTACAGCGACAACATGAAAGGCTTCACGCCCTATCCCGACGGCATGATCCGTCTTGAAGGCGTCACCTGGGAAGAGTGATCTCTTCTCGCTCGCGCCGCACGATGTGGCGCGGGCATTCATCTAAAGAGGCCTGATATGCCGCAGTTCCTGCTTCGACGGATCATCATTGCATTGCCAACCATTGTATTGATCTCGATCTTCGTTTTCATCCTGCAAAAACTGTTGCCCGGTGATCCGCTTTTGGTGCTGGCCGGTGAGGAACGCGACCCCGAAACGCTGGCATTCCTGCGCGAAAAATATCGCCTGAACGACCCGATTTGGATGCAGTATCTGGCGTGGATCGGCAACGCTTTACAGGGCGATCTGGGGATATCCCTGCGTACCAACCAACCCGTGACCGAGCTGATGGCGCAAAAGCTGCCTGTCACAATCCAACTGGCTGTCATGTCGATGATCTTCGCGTTGGTGATTGGCATTCCCGCGGGTATCCTATCCGCCGTCAAAAAGGGGACGGCCACCGATTACATCGCCAATATCGTCGCCTTGTCCGGCCTGTCGATCCCGAATTTCTGGCTCGGCATCATGCTGATCCTGCTGGTCTCGGTGAAATGGCAACTGCTGCCTGCCTCCGGCTATGTGCCGCTTTCCGAAGATTTTGGCCAATCCATTCGTACCATGTTGATGCCCTCCTTCGTGCTGGGCACCGCATTGGCCGCCACATTGATGCGGCACACGCGATCATCCATGCTCAGCGTGCTGAGTGCCGATTACGTGCGCACAGCACGAGCCAAAGGCCTTACAGAGCGGGTCGTGATCCTCAAGCACGCTTTGCGCAACGCGTTGACCCCGATTGTAACGCTGATCGCATTACTATTTGGCGAACTCGTCGCAGGCGCAGTCCTGACAGAGCAGATTTTCACCATTCCCGGCTTCGGCAAGCTAGTCGTGGATGCCGTGTTCAACCGAGATTACGCCGTCGTCCAAGGCATCGTTCTGGTCACCGCGGTGGGCTTCATCTTCATGAACCTCTTTGCGGATGCGATGTATTACGTTCTTAACCCCCGCCTGAGGGGGCAATGAAATGACGGACGCCGCCCTATCCGCTGAGCCGATCCTGACCGCGAAACCAGAAAACCGCGTCTGGAAGAAATTTCGCAATCACAAGAGTGCGATGGTTGGCGGGGTGCTGGTCGCCTTCTTCGTGTTGATTGCCTTGGCGGCCCCCATCCTACCTATCCCTGATCCGGCCGCGACTGATTGGGGTGCCGTACGAAAAGCGCCAAGCTGGGCGCATTGGATGGGCACCGACGAAATTGGCCGCGATGTGATGTCGCGTATGATCTGGGGGGCGCAGGCTTCGCTTTTGGCGGGTGTCGTCTCTGTCAGTATTGCGGTGGTGATCGGCGTCCCGCTGGGCATTGTTGCGGGCTATTTTGGCGGCTGGAGCGATGCTGTGATCTCGCGCTGCACGGAAGCGCTTTTGGCGGCCCCTTTTCTGATCCTTGCCATCGCCCTTGCCGCATTCCTAGGCCCATCTCTGGCCAACGCGATGATCGCCATCGGTATCTCGGCCACGCCAATTTTCATTCGCCTCACGCGCGGGCAAGTCATCAGCGTCAAATCCGAGGATTACGTTGACAGCGCGCGCGCCATCGGCCTGCCCACGCCGCGTATTCTCACCCGCTACATCTTGCCCAACGTGCTGCCACCGATCCTTGTGCAAGCCACCCTGACCATTGCCACAGCCATCATCGCCGAGGCGGCCCTATCCTTCCTTGGCCTTGGCCAGCAACCGCCCGAACCCAGCTGGGGCTCCATGCTGAACACGGCTAAAAACTTCCTCAACCAAGCCCCTTGGATGGCTCTTTGGCCCGGCGTTTCAATTTTCCTCGTGGTACTAGGATTCAATCTTTTGGGCGACGGTCTGCGCGACGCCCTTGACCCTCGTGAACACTAATCTGGAGAAACCATGTCCGATTTCACAACCCGTCCCGAGATAAAAGGCACTTTTGGCGTCGCCACCTCGACACATTGGATTGCCTCATCGGTGGGCATGAGCATTCTTGAAAAAGGCGGTAATGCGTTTGACGCAGCCGTGGCCACGGCGCTGACCTTGCAGGTGGTCGAGCCGCATTTGAACGGCCCCGCAGGCGACATGCCCGCGATCTTCTACTCTGCCAAGACCGGCAAGGTGGAAGTGCTCTGCGCCCAAGGCGTGGCTCCCGAAGCGGCTACAATCGAGCATTACAAGTCCCAAGACCTGACGCTCATCCCTGGTTCTGGCCTGCTGGCCACGGTGGTTCCGGGCGCGTTTGACGGCTGGATGCTGATGCTGCGCGATCACGGTACGATGAGCCTGCGCGAGGTGATGCAACCAGCCATTGATTACGCGCACGACGGGCATCCCATGTTGCCGCGCGTGGCGGCTACAATTGCCGGTTTGGCAGATTTCTTTGTGCAGGAATGGCCGACCTCGGCAGCCGTCTGGACCCCGGGTGGCGCAGCGCCTGAACCACATGCTTTGTTCAAAAACCCCGACCTCGCTGCGACCTATGACCGGTTGGCATCAATCGAAGGCGACACCCGCGAAGCCGCAATTGACGCCGCACGGGCCGAGTGGCGAGCAGGTTTCGTGGCCGACGCGATTTTCGACTACCTCAAGGACGCGCATGTGATGGATGTCTCAGAGGCCAAACACTCCGCCGTCCTTGCCCCGTCTGATATGGCCAATTGGCGTGCTAGCTATGAAACGCCGCTATCTTACGACTACCACGGCTGGACCGTTCACAAAACGCAACCGTGGTCGCAAGGTCCAGTTCTGTTGCAAGCTCTGGCAATCCTTAAGGGCATTGATCTGGCATCCATGGATCCCAACGGCGCAGAGTTCGTGCACACGGTGATCGAGGCCATGAAACTCGCCTATGCCGACCGGGAAGCGTATTATGGCGACCCGGATTTCAGCGACATTCCGATGGAGACGCTGCTCAGCGACGCCTATAATGACGAACGTCGCAAGTTGATCAGCGCTCAAGCCTCGACCGAGCAACGTCCCGGCCGCGTGCCGGGATTTGAGACCCAAGCCGACGCCTATATCGAGCGCGCCGGGCGAGATTTCAAGATCGGCAACGTCGCGGCGCAGGAACCCACCATGTCGCATCTAACCGAGAAACGCGGCGACACCGTGCATCTCGACATCATTGACCGCTGGGGCAATATGGTGGCCTCCACGCCCTCTGGCGGCTGGTTGCAAAGCTCGCCCGTTATTCCCGGTCTCGGCTTCCCGCTAAATTCACGCGCTCAAATGTACTGGCTGGAGGACGATTTGCCGACGTCGCTGGTCCCCAAAAGTCGCCCACGCACCACGTTGACACCCAGCCTTGCCGAAAAGGACGGCATGCAACTGGTCTTCGGCACCCCCGGCGGCGACCAGCAGGACCAATGGCAACTAATCTGGTTCCTGCGCTTCGTGCATTTCGGCCTTGGCCTGCAAGAAGGTATGGACGCGCCGCTGTTTCATTCCATGCACTTCCAAGGCTCTTTCTTCCCGCGTGAAGTCAAGACAGGCGAGATGATGATCGAACCAAATATCGGCGAGGACGTCATCGCCGAATTGCGTGAACGCGGCCATAAGGTGACGGTGGCAGAACCATGGACCATCGGCCGCCTGACTGCTGCGATGCGTGAGCCAAACGGCATGTTGCGCGCTGCGGCGACACCGCGATTGATGCAAGCCTATGCGGTGGGACGATGACCTATTCTTTGATCGCAAAAGACGCCGATGGCAGTATTGGCTTGATCGTGGCCAGCAAGTTCTTCGCCTGCGGCGCGGTGGTTCCGTTTGTGTCCGGGACCGTCGCAGTGGCAAGTCAGGCCTTTTGCAATCCCGTTTGGGGCACCGAAGGGCGCGCCCGTATGATGGTGGGTGAAAGCGCGAATGACGTTCTGGACGACCTCGCGGCACGCGACGAAGGCCGCGCAATCAGGCAAGCACATATGATGGACGAACAAGGCAGGTTTGTTGCGTATACTGGCGAGGATTGTGTTGATTGGGCCGGGCATATCTTGGGCGATGGTCACTCCGTCGCGGGCAACATGTTGGCCGGCTCTCGCGTAATCGAAGCCACCTCCGAGGCCTATCTGGACAATGCCGCCCTCCCCTTTGCAGAACGCCTGATCACCGCCATGCTCGCCGGTGAGAAAGCGGGTGGCGACAAACGAGGCCGGCAGTCGGCGGGGCTGCTCATTCACCGGGGCGAGGCCCACCCATGGCTTGACCTGCGCGCCGATGACCATGCCGACCCTTTGGCCGAGTTGGTGCGGCTTTGGGACGTTGCACAGGAACGCTACGTACATTTCGCCAAAGGCATGCCAACGGCGGAACAGTTCTCGGGCTTTCCAACGCGAGACGGCATTGATGAAGACATCGAAGCGGCTGAGGCGCGGCGCAAGGCAGAGGGCCGCCCGAGCCGCTCATATGCCGTAGAGCTTGAGCAATGACGCTGACTGACTTAAGAGTGCGCTCCGGCCCTACCGGCCCACCGAGGCCACTATGAATGTCATGACCAAGAAACCCCCGTACGCACAGGTTCGGGACAAATTGCTGGACCTCATCAAGTCCGGCGATATTGACCCCGATGGCAGGTTGCCAACAGAACGCGCATTGGCCGACCGCTTTGGTGTTGGGCGGCGTTTTGTGCGACAGGCACTTGATGCGCTTGAAGCGGAGGGGCTTGTCTGGCGCAAGCAGGGCAAAGGCACATTCGCGGGCCAACCTTCCGACCCAATGGGTGACCTTGCGGCGCGGATAACAGGCGAAACCAACGCCCTTGAGGTTATGGAGGCGCGTCTTTGTATTGAGCCAGAACTGGCCGCCTTATGCGCCCAGAGAATGGGTGCGGACGAAGTTGCCCGCCTGCGGACCTTGGCGCAACGCCAGTTAGAGGCGGCAGACGCACAGGCCATTGAACTATGGGACGGCTCGCTGCACCGCCTAATCGCACAATGCGCGCGCAACCGGCCTTTGCTGATGGCCTTCTCGCTTCTTGATAATATCCGCTCCAACCCAGATTGGGTGAACATGCGGTCCAAAAGTCGGGACGGTGCGTCCCTGCAAGTCACCCATAACGAACATTTGGCCATCATAGACGCGATTGCCGCAGGACACGCTGACGTGGCGCGCACGGCCATGCGTGATCATCTTGAAACCCGTTTCGCAGCCCTTCAGGGCGATTTGGACAAGGCGTCTCAACGCAGCGGAGAGACGTTTTTCGTTGCTACCAATCAAGCCGATTGATCGAAGAAAGGCCCCCATGATCATCAACGCAGGCCCGAAAAACTGTCACTGGGGCTATTTCGACGCAAAACTTGATCCGGTGGCCACTGTGCCAAGCGGGGCGGAAGTGACCATCAACACCGTATCAGGGGGCCCCGAAGTGCTGCCGGGCGCGGGTTTTCACATCCCGCCCGAATTGCTTGATATGCACAAGGAAGGCGTGCCAAAAACCCCCGGGCATCTGCTGACTGGGCCAGTTGCCGTCGAAGGTGCTGCACCCGGCGATGTGCTTCAGGTCGACATTCTGGACGTCACGCTCCGGCAGGATTGGGGCTATACCTTTATTCGTCCACTCTCGGGGACACTTCCGCTCGATTTTGCGGAACGTCATGACATGACTATACCGCTTGACGCGGATAGCGGGACGGCAACGCTGCCATGGGGCCTCAAGCTGCCGCTTGCGCCGTTCTTTGGCGTGATGGCCGTGGCACCACCGCCCAGCTGGGGTCGTATCTCAACAATCGAACCACGCGCGCATGGTGGCAATCTCGACAATAAGGAACTGGTCGCAGGAACTACCTTGTACCTACCGGTTTTCACCAAAGGGGCCTTGTTTTCCTGCGGGGATGGGCATGGCGCGCAGGGCGACGGAGAGGTCTGCGTCACAGCTATCGAAACCGCGTTGCAAGGTCGGTTCCGCCTGACGGTGAGACGTGATTTACAGATCACGTATCCCGAGGCCGAAACCCCGACGCATCTGATCACCATGGGGATGCATGCCGATCTTAACACCTGTGTCGAAATCGCCCTGCGCCGAATGATATCAGTGGTATCGGACCAAGCGGGCATCAGCCGCGAAGAAGCCTATATGCTGTGCTCGCTGGCGGGTGATCTGCGCATCACCCAAACGGTGAACCGTGAAAAAGGCGTTCACATGATGATGGCCAAGTCACTGCTTTAGAGTGCATCACCTAGACGCACAGTACTGCGTCGTTAGGCCAAGTCGATGAAACCCGCTAAACATCCAGAAAATGCCGAGGTGGAGTAACGTGCGTCAAAAATAGAAGCAATGCGTTATCAACCGAAGGTGTTTACCTCAAAACACTGAAACAATAAACTTGAAATCCATCATGAAACAGGCGCAACAAAGATCTTGCGAATGACCGCTACCTGACTTTCCTAGACCTTCGATTATGTTGCAGCATCGGTGAGCTTGGGCTCGTTCCTGCCGTTCTCCGCATCGCCGCGATCCGGCCAACCGAGTTTGATTTGATCGACAGGTCCGGCCCATTGCGGAGATTGACCGATTTTGTCATCGCTGCGGTGCAGATTTCCGGAAGCGGACGTTGCTCCGTGTTGGGGAACGATTGAGGCATGATTGAACGACCGCTCATATAAATTAAGTTTCACTCTTTCTCTGCCTCTTCTACGTTAGAAACAAATGAACACCAACGGGCCCAGATCAAAAAAGAGACAACTGTCTCTGGTCGGTAGTCGTAGCTTTCTTCATTCTCTTTGGTGACCGTTTTCGGCTCCCCAGCTTTTTGAAGACAACGTTGGCCGATGCAGTGAAATCAACGCCCTTACGCACATCAGAAATGCGTTTCTTGGCCTGCCTTGCGGTGACTTCATGATCGATAATCCGTTCCGGATAGTCGCGGCCCAGTTCGAATTTGACGTCATCAAGCAACGTCCCTTTCCATTTCCAGGGTTCGTGGATGAATTCGTTTGGCACAGCTTTTAACTCTGGAACCCACTTTCGAATGAACGTCCCATCTGGATCATGCTCTTGGGATTGTTTGATCGGGTTATATACGCGCATCGCGTTGATACCTGTGACGCCAGATTGCATCTGCAACTGACTGTAGTGAATCCCCGGTTCATAGTCTGTAAACACGCGCGCCAAATGTTGCCCGGTACGGCGCCAGTCTAGCCACAATTGATAACTTGCGAAGCTTACCAACATCGCGCGCATTCGAAATGTAATCCAGCCCTCTGACACAAGGTTTCGCATGCAGGCATCTATGAAAGGGTAACCCGTTTCCCCTGATGCCCATGCCTGAAAATATGCGTCGTTATGTTCGTCTTCGCGGATCCCTTCGAACGCGGGATGCATACAAGTTGTTTCTATTGAAGGTTGATCTTCGATTTTTTGAACAAAATGGCACCGCCATGCGAGCCGTGATCCAAAAGCGCTTAAGTTACGGCCAAACGTTTTCTTCTCCATCGGTGAAAGCTGGGCACGGCGCTTTGCAATTGAGTGCACAACCTCGCGCACAGATAGCGTACCCCACGCAAGGTGCGCAGATAGCCGCGAGCAATAAACTTCAGATGCATCAGGCGCCGAAATATGGTAGAGATATCGCTCAGCGCGATGCGTCAAGAAGCTACGCAAATCTGCGATTGCGGCTTTGCGCCCTCCTTTTTGAACCTTGCCCACCAGAGCAGCGCCAAAAATTTGATCGCTCTTGTCAGGCAAAGGATCCGATGCACATTCTGGAACGGGCATAAGTTCCGCCGGCTTTGCGGTTATGTCTTCGGCCATGCGTGCATTTCGAATACGAGACCAATCATCGCGGCTCCGTAACCGCCGCACGACGCCATTGGACGGGCATTCATGCAGCCTCATCCCTAGGTCAGCGCATAGCTTGGCGACCGCAATATCGCGCGCATATGTCCATGCATTGGCGGTTTCTTCATGGGCAAAGACATCGCTAGCGCCAAATTGCCTTTGCAGGCTGGCGATAACGTCAACGGCTTCACCAACCCGAACAATCAACGGCTGTCCAAGATCGGTGAGGTCTTTGTTCAGGTCATTCAGACAGTCGTGGATAAAGTGCCAATGGCGGCGCGCCGCATCGGGTTGCTGCCAATACTTTGGCTCAACGATATAAAGCGGGATGACCGGACGGTTCGTTTGTGACGCTGCCACCAAGGGCGCATGATCTTGGACCCTTAAATCCCGTTTGAACCAAACAATGCATGGATGTTGCGACATTCATACCGACCCTATTTATAAACGTCTCTGCGATCCGCGAAGTTGCGCACACGCCGGCGCCATGCTTTGTAACTGCTGCTTTTCAGTTCCCGTCGCATGAGGGTCTTAACGTGTTTTTCGCTTATCCCGTATTCAGTTTTTATATCGGCGAAACTGACGTGATCCGACAGGGCCATCTCGATAATTCCGCTGATGTGATCGGCGGAAAGAGGCATTATTTCAGGGGCCTTCGACATGGCTGTGTCCTAGCTTACTAAGAATAGTCGGGATCATTTTCTTGAGCTTGAAGAAACCTTTCGTGGCATGGGGCCATGTGTGGGTATCGTAGGGTCGGCGTTGCAGATGAAGCGTGATTCCTTCCGCAGCAAGTGACGCTTGCAGTTCCCCCAATTTTGTCGCGACGAGACCGACTGGCGCATAGGATGTCACAACATGCTTGGTGCTAGCTTTCTGCGCCGCCTCGATAATAGCGCCACTCCAATCGTCCGCTATTGCGATGTTACACGACATGCCAAGACGCTCCATTGAATCCCCAATCGCCCCGACCGCAAAAGCATGCTGTTGTTCGCTCTGACCCGGTTTGAGCCCAACACCCAGACCGAGAGCGCCAGACGCGCCAGCAGCAATGAAATCCTCAGGACAGCAATCTTCGGCGGTGACCAACAACAGGTGATCGCTGTGAGGTTGGCGCGGCATTGTTGTTATAGGAACCAACGGATGATCAAACTCTTCGATCAACGGCTCAGCGCTCAGAGCCAATTGCCCTGTCGGTGCAAACGCACCATCAGTGTACTTGGCGATATTGTCAGGCCGCGCGAGATACGTTTTGCCTTTTGTATGCAGCCCGCCAACCCAACGCCAACTGAGCGTGTTAGAGGCCGGATCCCCATCGATCAGATGGCACAAGAAATACTCTGCCCCCAGTTCCCATGGCAACCGCAGGGTGAAAATCCAGATCGAAGCAAACCACATCCGCGCGTGGTTGTGCAGATATCCAGTTTCTTTCAGTTCGCGACACCAATGATCAAAACATTCAATACCTGTCCGGCCATCAATCGCACTAATGTAATTCGTGTTGAGATGAACGTTGCTGTCCAAGCGGTTCTGAGCAACTTGAACGCCCGATTGATAGCTGTGCCAAACGCTTGGATGCTGCTCTAGCCAGCCTTTGAAATAGCCGCGCCAAAATACCTCTTGGATAAATTTCATGGCTGTTGTCGGGCTATGCCGCGCCAGCGTTTGTGTCAGCACCTCTTCCTCAGTGATCAGCCTGTGCCTTATCCACGGGGACAGCGCAGAGACTGTGCCGCGGTTCGTCGGTCCCAGATCATAGTTGCGCTTGGATGCGTAATGCGCCCCAGTGCGCGAGGCAAATTGTTCCATCCGTGCCAGCCCCGCGCGGCGGGTTGGTTCAAACACGACCTTTTCCGGTGGCGTCGACATGCCCGCAAACAAATCCTCTGATGCAATCATGACGGCAACTCCGTGATGTTTTCGGCAGGCTTTGATCGACGTGCGCGGCGGCATCGTTCAGAACAATATCTGACCTCATCCCAAACCTTTGCCCAATTTTTGCGCCAAGCAAACGGGCGCCCGCAGGTCATACAGGTTTTCTGTGGCAGCTCAGACTTTTTCATTGGCCTCTATCGCACTAAAAAAACGACGGCTGTCGTCTTGGACCGCTTGGCGTTTTTCGTCATCCATCCGGTCAAGGTTCTTGTACATGAACCCCATGCGTGGATTGCCACGCAGCTTGCCATCGTTGCGCGCCAAAAAATCCCAATAAAGGTAGTTGAACGGACAGGCTGTCGGCCCGTTCTTGACGCTTGGTTTGTATTTACACGACCCGCAATAGTTCGACATTCTATTGATGTATGCACCGCTCGCCGCATAGGGTTTGGACCCAAGCTGCCCGCCGTCTGCGAACAAGATCATGCCGGTGACATTGGGCAATTCAACCCATTCATAGGCATCGGCGTAAACGAGCATATACCAGTCATTCACGTCGTCCGGGTGCAGCCCTGCAAGCAAAGCGAAATTACCAAGCACCATCAGACGCTGAATGTGATGGGCATAAGCGTTGTTTTTGGTTTCCGTGATGCATTGGCGCAGACAGTTCATCTGTGTGTCGCCCGTCCAATAAAACGACGGCAGCGGCCGGTCCGCATCCAAATAATTCAACGTCTTATAGTCCGGCATTTTCAGCCAATAGATCCCGCGCACATATTCCCGCCAGCCAATAATCTGGCGGATAAACCCCTCAACGGCATTCAACGGGGCGCCGCCATCATGGTACGCAGCCTCGGCCCGCTGCACACATTCCAACGGGGTCAGAAGGCCGCAATTCAGGTATAACCCAATGTGGCTATGATACATCCACGGCTCGCCTTGGATCATCGCATCTTGGTAGTCGCCGAAAAGACGCAAACGCCGGGCGATAAACTCATCAAGCGCGGCCAAAGCTTGATCCCGTGTCACGGCGAAATGGAACGGAAGCAAATCGCCAAAGTGATCCGGAAAATGTGTGTCTACCAGATCAATGACCGCTTGGGTCATGTCGTCTGGTTTGGCCATGTACGTCTGGGGCACATCCAACCCGCTTGCAGGTGGTTTGCGGTTCTCCGAATCGTAATTCCACTGCCCCCCGATCGGCCCATCAGGGTCCATCAGGATCGAATATTTGCGCCGCATCTCGCGGTAGAAGTACTCCATGCGCATTTGTTTTCGACCATTCGCCCAAAGGGCAAAATCCTCGGTCGTGCATAAAAACCGGCCATCCTCGCGCAATGTAACAGGCACCGGCAACTCATCCGCCCACGTACCAAATTCGTTAAGCAGGCGATATTCGCCCGGTTTGGTCACGATCACTTCGTCGCATGTCTGAGAGACTAGTGCCTTTTTAACTTCACCAAACAGCGAACCGGCATTGTCGGGAGCATCGTATTCCACATACCGGACATTGAACCCTCGATCCCTGAGGTCTCTCGCAAAATGCCGCATCGCGCTGAAGACAAATGCGATCTTCTTCTTGTGGTGTTTGACGTAGGTCGCTTCCTGCCGCACTTCGCACATCAAGATCACATCGTCTTTGGTGACGTCTGACAAACTTGAAACAGACAGGGTGAGCTGGTCCCCTAGAATTAATCGCAGTTTCATAACGTGTTGAAATCCTAGGCGTCACAGTTTGATGTGGTGATCAGAACTTCGGCATCGGCATCCATGTTCGCGGAATGAGTTTTTCCGCCTACGAAAATAGACACAGTTGTTCCGCTGATTTCGCCATTGGCGACGGTAATCTCGCGCGTCCCATTTGTATCATCAACATCCGTGGTGAACGCAATGGTTTCGCCCAGGCCAAGCCCTGACATATCTAAGGTAACACTCTGATCGCCATCTGAAATTGTTGGCTCTTTCACCAAGCGTTCTGCGCCTGCCGTTACTTCGAAAGGCTGGAACACTTCGACGCCAGCACCTGAGCCCGTGACATCAAAAAACAAACCGCCATTTGAGGCCGAAAAATCGATTTCCAGCTGTCGTGCGCCCCAATCACAATCACCTACGTTTGTGATGACGAAACGGTCTTTTGGCGCGCCTTCGATAAATTGCACCTTAACGTCTGCATAAACAGGCGAAGACATCAATAAACCGGCTACTGTGCTGAACCTCAGAATCGAACTTTTCATCTTAAACGCTCCAATTTTGTACACCAAAGTTACGATCTGGAACGCGGAATGGATCAATTTTTTGACCTTTTAAGCGAGTACTGGATGTGAACAGAAGTTTTGTACGGCAGGTGAGGGAGCATATGCCACAACGACCACACCAATAATCGCTTATGGATTTGTTAGAATTCTATGATTGATCCGATAATATTGGTTTTGGTTGCAAACCGGGTTTTCCGAATGAACACATCAAAACCACACCCTTGAATTTCTTTATTTAATCAATTTTTCAGAGGGTTAACTCGTGCAACTCAACACGGTATATTGCAGACATCAACATGAATGCATATTACAGTTGGCCCTCCATACCCCGGAAGAATTTCCAAAACTATTGCTAAGATTTCCGTGGCGACCAAGCGCATTCAACGTTTGGCGGCTTTCAATTCCAGGGGGTTCACGTAAACGATACTGTCCCCGACGGAAACCATCACTTGCCCCTCTTGGATGTTCACCTGCATCTGCATGGAACGATCCGCCAACTTTGCCAGTTCCTTGGTCTCAGGCTGAACAAGGTTCACCACAGTCAGATTGCCGAAACGCGTGGTGCTGTTTTGGATCTTTGACCACCACATATCCGCTGGATTACCCCCATACGCATAGATCACTACAGACTTCGCTTTACCACAGGACTGGCGGACGACCTTCTCACTGGGCAAACCCAGTGAGATCCATCTGTTCAGCTCACCACTTAGGCTTTTCGCCCAAATATCTGGTTCATCATCTGTTGATAATCCCTTGGTCATTTCGAGCTGTTCATTCGCATTCAACGCAAACGCCAAAATCCGCAACATCATCCGTTCATCGGTTTCCGAAGGGTGTTTGGCAATCGTCAGCTTATGCGTTTCATAATAGTGGCGATCCATATCTGAGACAGACAACTCGACTTTATAGATGGTTGCTTTTTGCGCCATGATCGTTCCCCAACAAAACCTTTGCGCTGATGCCTAATCCGTATCATTGGTTTGTTAAAGCCACTGAACGCGGCAAACCAAGCTGGAACAAAAAAGAGGGCTTCGATCTGCGCAAACAACCCAAAGCCCTCGGTCAATGAAATTTTCAGTTGGGGTCACAGGAATGTTAGCCAGCTGACAACGCAAAAGCTTAACGGCTGTTGGAATCCCCATAAGAAGGATCACCAGTTTACGCATCGCCCTCTTCAACATCTGCATTGGTTTCTCCATGTTCACCAACAGCTTGGCAAAACTGCGCCCAATTTCTCGACTTTGTCGGTCATTGCCATCGTACTGGGTCTGCCCATGCGGGAGTTTTTCGATATTGAGGATGTGGATGCATCCGATGCACGGCAACGCATGATAATGCAGGTGAACTCGGTGATCTCTAATATGGATGATTGACGGCTGAATTTGCTGCTCAAACTGGGTCAGGTTCTTCAAAAGGATATGGTCGAGCAGAACCGGCGTCTCAAGAAGATGCATGCTGAGATGAACGCGCCGAAGGATCTTCTGAAGGAAGCGGTAAGCTCGCCTCTGGGCGTAAAATCTGCTCGCCGAGCCAAAGCGCACATTTACGCAAGCCGACCAAATCCGTCATGATCGCGAACGCACGCAAGCTGGTTTAAACTGGCATTGCGATCAATCCAATTCCCGCTTGGCATAATCAGATTAGTGAATTGTGGTGTTCGCTACTCGACAAAGGCGACCGGTCAACACCAACCTGCGCCGGCGTCTTCGATTTTGACGGGAAAGCACTGGATCTGGAGCCCCTTGGCGGGCAATCGTTCAAGGTTTGCCAGTTTTTCCATATGCCAGAAGCCGCGCTTTATACCAGCACAATGTAACGTGAATACAGGCTCTCCACTCAAGGTGGAATTGGCGGATATCTTTGATAGCTATAAACTAGATTGCTTAAAATCGCATGTTTTAAATACATGTTTGAAACATGCGATTAAATGAATCTGGAACTACACCGTCCACAACACGTTACACCATCCGTGCCGTGGCTGAGGAACTCTTTGCACAGAAAAGAATCGACGGCGTTACAACCCGCGCATTGGCTGAAGCGGCTGGTGTGAATATGGCTGCGATTAATTATCACTACGGCAGCAAAGAGAACTTAACCTTGGCGATCTTTCGCGACGTCGCGCGCCGCACCGTTCTGCGTCGACATAATAGTCTGGATGAGATCGAAGCCCAAGCCGCCGCGCAGAATAGCACACCTGTAATTCACGACGTGATTAACGCCTTCGTGGACGCCTATGTAAACGAAGATTCCCCACGAACTGGCTTTCTTTTGGCGCACTTGGTGCTTCAGCACCGGGTTCGACCAACGGATTGGACCAGAGCGGTCGTGCTCGAAGAATTGGATGGTTTCGCAATTCGATACATCAAAGTGCTGCACCGCGCAGCGCCACACTTGAGCGAGACAGAAATCCATTGGCGTTACAACTTGATGGTCGGGACGGTCATGATGAGTGTCAGTGGCCATAAGTCAGACAAGCGAATGAAGGAACTTTCCAATGACCTTTGCGCGCCGGAGGATCTGGCAGAACTCAAAGACGAACTTGTCGCCTTCTTGGTCAATTCATTCGGCCAGCCAGAGACTGCAGAGATCAATACACCACTGAAGTAAACCGCCTAACCAGAAAACTAAAAAAGTTTTCGGAAAGCCGGTCGATTAACTCTAGGGAGGAGTAAACATGACCAAAGTGAAAATGACGGCCCTTGCGGGTATAATGACCCTAAGTGCGGGGCTGCACGCCATGGCAGAGACATGGAACTTTACCATAAGTGCGGGTCAGCCACCGTTAACCAAGGGCATTACAGCAATTTAGACCCACTTTGTACCTGAAATATCCAAGCGCGTCGCTGAGCTCGGCCATACGATCAACTGGACCGAAGCTTATGCCGGTGCAGTCGCGCCTCCGACGGGTGTTCTTGAAGCTGTTGAAAGCGGCGTGGCTGAATTTGATTTTGTCCCGCAGCTTTTTGAGGGGGACAAACTACCGCTGGACCAAATCACTTATGTCACTCCTTTCGGAACCTCTGATTTGATCAAGGTTATGGAAGTCATTGACCAGCTCTATGCCGAAATACCAGAAATGACCCAAGCCTGGGCAGACAATGGTCAAATGGTGTTCGCACCTGTGGGAATTGATACATATCACTTTGTCACCAACTTCCCCGTTGAGGAGGTGTCCGATCTGGATGGCCACAAGATTGGCACGGCAGGTCTCGCACTGAACTGGCTGAAAGGCGTCGATGCGACCCCGGTCGCCGGCTCTCTGCCTGACTTTTATAATTCCATGTCGACAGGTCTTTTTGATGGCGTCATAACGTTTGAAACGGTCATTGCACCCTTCAAATTTTACGAGGTTGCACCCTCATCACCAAGATCAACTTTGGCGCTCAATATGCCTCTGCTTTGACAGTGAAACTCGATACCTGGAATTCACTGCCAGAAGATGTACAGCAAGTGAATCAAGAAGTTGCCGACGAATATCGCGAAATTGCAGCCAATTCGTACAAAGCTGGCGGCGAAGCCTCCCTTGCCAAAGCCGTCGAAGGCGGCGCGATTATCAGTGAACTTTCCGAAGAAAAACGTTTAGCTTACGCCCAGAAACTTCCTGAAATTGGCCGTGAATGGGCAGGTCGACTGGACGCGCAGGGCAAACCCGGCACGCAAGTTCTGGTGGCTTATATGCGGCTTTGAAAAGAAGCTGGAATTGAGCACGCCCGCGATTGGGCAGCAAAATGACAACCACGATTGATGCCAAGGAAGCGTCCGGGAAACCGGGCGGGCCGATCCTGCTTTGGCTAAACCGGGTCACACTGGCGCTGGCTGCAATTGGCGGGCTTGGCACCTTGGGGATCATGGCAATCATCAATGCCGATGTGATTGGGCGGGAGGCCTTCAATACCCCCTTCCCTGCCACCGCCGAAATTGTGAGTGCCTCAATTGTGGCAATTGTGTTTCTGCAATTGCCGCAGGCCATAGCGGCTGGGCGAAATGTGCATTCTGATATGTTGCTCAATCGGTTGTTGAAACGCGGAAACGGTAAATCTGGTAATATCCTCAACATGATCCACCATGCGGTCGGGACACTGATGCTGGCGATCCTGCTCTATTATATTACGCCCGGCATATTTGATTCCGTCGAAGGCAATGAAACTGTCAGATTGTATGGGATTTTCACAATGCCGCGTTGGCCCTTTGTGTTCTGTGTTTTAGCAGGCTGTGCGCTCACACTGGCTCAATATGTAGTTTTGACCATTGGCCGTGCCAAGAGGGCGTTCGCATCGGGGACGGCCACATGACTGGTGTAGAAATTGGTATTTATTCGATTATTGCGATCCTTGTCCTAATCCAACTTGGCATGCATGTGGCTATCGCGCTGATGACGGTTTCGTTTTTCGGGGTTTATCTGGTCAAAGGCAAAATGGTGGTCGCGGGCGCTTTGCTTAGCCAAGCTGCTTTGGACGGCGTCGAAAATTACTCCTTTGGCGTCATCCCTTTATTTGCCCTTATGGGTGTTCTGGTTGGTGCCTGCGGTTTAGGGCGCGATCTTTTTGATGTTGCGGGTCAAATGTTTCGCAAGTTTCGCGGGGGTTTGGGTATTGCTACAGTCTTTGCCAATGTCATCTTCGCCGCCGTAAACGGCACATCCATCGCCTCTGCTTCTGTGTTCACTAAGGTCGCCGTGCCCGAACTGGTCAGGCAGGGATACACGCCCCGTTTCTCAGTCGGGGTTGTCGCTGGCTCTTCCGTGCTTGGGATGTTGATCCTGTTCGGCATTATCGCAGAAGTCTCTATCGGTGATCTGTTCACCGCAGGTATTCTACCGGGTGTCATTCTTGCGCTGTTCTTCTCTATTGCGATCCTTCTCATGGCGCGTTTCTTTCCAAAATTCATCGGCAATCCCAGCGTGTCCGACCTGCCGTTGATGAGCAAAAGCACCATGGCTCTGAAATCCTCCTCGGTCATCGGTTTGGTTATCCTTGTGCTGGGTGGAATCTATGGTGGCTTCTTCACGCCCACCGAAGCGGGCGGCGTCGGGGCCTTCGGCGCGTTGATTATTGCTTTGATCAAAGGGCGACTAACGGGCCGCGAGATTTGGCGGATCATGTTCGAGGTTGGTCAAGTTACCGCCTCCATCACCTTTCTCATTATTGCAGCGCATGTGTATTCGCGCTTGCTGGCCCTCACGGGACTGCCAAACGCGATGACCGGTTTACTCGCAAGCTGGGAGTTTGGGCTTTACGGCATTCTCGTTCTTTACCTGCTTGCCATCGTCCTGCTTGGGACAATCCTTGATAGTTCTTCAATCTTGCTGATCTTGCTGCCGCTGATCCTGCCAGTGATCCAGCCCTGTGGGGTCGATCTGATCTGGTTTGGCATTCTCACCATTATCGCGGTCGAGGTGGGGCTGTTAACGCCCCGCTTGGGGTGGCCTGTTTCGTGATCAAGGCAAATCTGGACGGTGATGACATTTCACTTAACGACATCTTCGCCGGAGCCGCGCCATTTGCGGTGATCATGGTCGTTCTTATTGCACGGGTGGTGGCCATGCCTTGGCTCGCCACTGGTCTACTTTAGCAAAGGGTTGCACATGTATTCTGACACCAAACGCGAATTGGAAGACCTTGGGAACGGGCTTTATGCTTGGGTCCAAGGAGATGGCAGCTGGGGTTGGAGCAATTCCGGTCTGATCGTAGGCGAGGATAACCAAAGCCTTGTGATCGACACGCTGTTTACTGGCCGGTTGACCGAAGACATGCTCACCGCCTATCGCAAAGCAGAGCCGGCAGCGGCAAGCATTGATATCCTTGTGAACACCCATGCAAACGGAGATCATACGTTCGGCAATCACCTTGTTGGGGATGCAAGGATCATTGCCTCAGAGGCCGCGCGCGAAGAGATGGAAGAACGACCTGCTGGCCTTGTCAAAGCGGTCGCCGCTGATCCAGCAGCATATGGAATTTTGGGCGAGTTCCTGCATTTCTATATGGGCATAACTTTCGATTTTTCAGATATCGAACATGTGCCACCCACCGAAGTCTTCAAGGGATCGCGCACTTTGACGGTTGGGGGTCGAACCGTCGAATTAACCGAGCTTGTACCTGCGCACACGCGCGGTGACATCATCGTTTATGTGCCTGATAGTAAGGTTTGCTACACAGGGGATCTGATATTCCACGGCGGGCACCCGATCATGTGGGAGGGTCCTATTGGTAGCTGGATTGCCGCCTGCGATCACATTTTAGGCTTGGACGTTGATGTGGTTGTACCGGGTCATGGCGCTGTCACTGACAAGACCGGTGTGCAAGGCCTCAAGGACTACTTCATACATATTCCCGCTGAAACTAAAAAATGGTTTGAGGCCGGATTAACGTGGGAAGAAGCCGCCTTTGAGGTTGGTTATGCCAGTTTCGACAGCTGGCTGGACCGCGAACGTGTGGTGGCAAATGTCGCCACGATCTATCGCGAGATTTCAGGTGGCAAGGTGTCGCCCAAAGAAACAGAAATTCTAACCCAGATGCTGCGCTATTCGCGCGGGGCCATGTGCCCGCATGACGCACCCTGTGGCTGCCATGCCAAGAAGCCATAATGTTACGCGCGTCACAGATATCTATGATGAAATTGGAGAGTCCGCATGAAATTTGTAACCTTTGAAAACAGCAGCAGTGTGCAAAGTATCGGCACCCTTGATGGTGCGAAAATCGCAATTCTGGATGGCTCCGAAAACCCGTTTTTCGCCTCAATGCTTGATTTGATTGAAGGCGGCGAGCCCACACTTGAAGCCGCCCGCACGGCGCGGGCCTCTGCCACGACGATTGATCTGGACACCGTGCGCCTGCGGGCCCCACTTCCTGTGCCTGTGCAGATGCGCGACTGCCTGACCTTTGAAAACCACCTCTGCCAATGCTACTCCACCATGTCCAAGATCACCCCCGAAGCGCGCGCTCTGGAACCCGAGGAGGTGAGCCTTCCGCAGGTTTGATACGATCAGCCGCTCTACTATAAAGGAAATCACTTTTCGGTGTCCGGCTTGGATGATGAGATCATCTGGCCCAAGGGCGAAACCCGGCTCGATTTTGAACTCGAACTTGGCATGATTACCAGTAAGGCTGGCATGGATATCACGCTGGCTGACGCACAGGATCATGTTTTTGGGTTTCTGATTTTTAATGACTTCTCAGCACGTGATCACCAGATGATCGAAAGCGCTGGTGGCCTTGGTCCTGCCAAGAGCAAAGACTGGAAGAGCGCGAATGCCATGGATCCCTGCATTGTGACTAAAGACGAAATCGGCGATGGGAGCGGTCTTGAGATGACGGCGCGCATCAATGGAGAAGAATGGAGTCGTGGAAATTCTGCAACCATGCATCATTCGTTTGCACGGATATTGGAACATGTCAGCCGCGATGAAGAAGTCCGAGCAGGCGAATTCTTTGGCTCTGGTACAGTTGGTGGGGGGTGTGGTTTTGAGTTGAACCGCTTCTTGTCACCGGGCGACATTGTCGAGCTTGAGATCGAGGGTATCGGTAGTTTGCGCAATCGGGTCGCACCAAAACGACAGTAGATCAGCAAGATCGCATCTGTTGGCAGCTATAGCATACTGTCCGGTGGGCGCTGCGCATTAGGTTGTGATACGGGTATCAGGACCAACCTGTGCCCCAAGTTCCGTCCAGCCTCGCGCGGCCTCCTTGGTCTTAAATCTTTGGCGTTAAGCCGCCATCTTATCCATTGCCCTTATCTGCAAGAAGTCCATTGGCGTCAGGTTTGCCAACACTGAATATGGTCTGCGCCAATTGTAATCATTCTGCCATTGTTCAAGTGTTTGGCGGGCATCGGCCAGCGTGCCGAAGGGCGTCTCATTGAGGTATTCATCTCTGAATTTACCGTTGAAGCTTTCGATGAAACCGTGCTGCTGGGGCTGACTGGGTGCGATGTCTCGTGCCAATCGATACCTGCTTCCTGAACCCAATTAAGGATCGCCAAGCTCGTAAACTCAGTGCTGTTGTCAGACACAATCGTCTTTGGCATGCCGCGTTCAGCGATGATCTGATCAAGTTCACGCGGAACACGTTGACCAGAAAGCGATGTATCAGCCACCAGCACTAAGTTCTCGTGGCTGAAGTCATCAACAGCTGCAAAACTGCGAAACCGACGCCCGTTAGTCGCGCGCCATATCCAAAATCCAATGACCTGAACCGCGTTCTTTGGGTCGTCGAGACTGGCCGAAAGCGTTGTACTGACGACAGGTTTCCATACACTGACGAGCGTGAATATGTCGTGAAAAAGCCGCCTCTGATCAGTCAGAGGCGGCTCTTGTTTCATAGCGGCGCGTGCCGCCGGGTCACGGCGAACCGATCACAACCGTTTAGATCAGGAAGTCACCCGAATTCAGATCCGCGAGCGAGAAGTTCTCGATCACAAGAATACCGGAGAAGTCGAAATTAATCTGAACGTCGGATCCAACTTGCGTCGCATCGGCAAGCACTCCGGCAATCGTCGCATAGCCGCTTTCTGACACATCAATTTTGTCGATGTTGTTTTCGAAGTCGCGGATGCGGTCGAAGCCACCACCGCCATTTGCTGCAGATTTGAACACAAACACATCGCGCAGGCCGTCGCCATTGGCATTGCCGCTGCCGCCGAACAGGACGTCGTTATTTGCGCCACCCCATAGGGTGTCCTTGCCGTTGCCGCCAACAATCCGGTCATTGCCTGCGCCGCCCTCGACGATATCGCCAGAGCCATCTGCGCGAATGTTGTCAATGCCGTCGCCGCCAAAGATCGTGTCGACACCAAACAGGCCGAACACATCATCGTCGCCTTCGCCTCCGCTGATCGTATCAACACCAAGGCCGCCTCTGAGCAGATCGTTGCCGCCGTCTCCGTTAAGCGTGTCAGCACCGCCGAGCCCGTCGAGGGTGTCTGCGCCTTCGCCGCCGTTCAAGATATCGTTGCCGCCGGAACCGATCAATTCATCGTCCCCATTGCCACCGTTCAGCGTGTCATCGCCCGCAAGACCGATCAGCACGTCGTCCCCGTTCCCGCCGGACAAGACGTTGTCCTCAGCCGTCCCGGTAATACGGTCGTCAAACACCGAACCCACTACGTTTTCGATCGAAATAAAGGTGTCAATACCTTCCCCTGAGCCGACATCTGCGGCCAAGTTGAGCTTCACAACCACGCGACCGGAATCCGCATAAGAGACCGTGTCAATCCCGTCGCCCCCGTCGAACGTGTCATTGCCCTGACCTCCTGCCAGGATGTCATTGCCTAAACCGCCTTCAAGAACGTCGTTGCCGCCTTCGCCAAGGAGCAAGTCATCGCCGTCTTGGCCGCTCAACACGTTGTCAGCAGCATCGCCGAGCAGGTTGTCGTCGAAGGCCGATCCGAGCAGGTTTTCGATGCCGAACAGCGTATCGGCCGCGGCTTCGCCGCCCGATCCGGTGCCAGCGTCAAGGTCAACGGTGACGCCTGCGCCAGAGTTTGTGTAGACCGCCGTATCCTCGCCAGCGCCCCCAGACAGGGTATCGGCCAGCGCGCCGCCTTCGAGAATGTCGTCTCCGGCGCCTCCGTCAAGGGTGTCCTTGCTGAGGCCGCCGGTTAGCACGTCTTCGCCACCATTGCCGGATAGGTTGGCGTTGAATGCGAAGCCGGCTGCACTAATTTGGTCATCTTGTTCAGACCCCACAACAACCGAAATGTTGGTCAAAGAGCCGGACAGGCCAAATGTCGAATAGCTGCCCTCGATACTTGATACGACCACACCAATTCCAGTCAGCCCGCTGGCGTCCAAAGTATTCACACCTGTCCCGCCGTCGATCACATCGGCATTGTTGAGCGTGACAAGGAACGTATCATTGCCGCTGCCGCCGTTAAGGATGTCTTGCGCCGCACCGCCGTCTAAGATGTCATCACCGGCCCCACCATCGATGGTGTCAACTTGACCGCCCCCGGACAGCACATCGTCACCGAGCCCGCCGTTGATGGTTTCGACATTGTTACCACCTGTGATGGTGTCGTTGCCGGAGCCGCCGCTAAACGTGAAATCTTTGAAAACATTGTTGGTTATACCGACAATTGTATCGTCGCCGCTGCCGGTGGTGACGTTCTCGATACCTACGAACGTACGCTCAATCCCGTCATTATCGTACTCATGCGTGCCGTCTTCAAGATCGATGCGCATGTTTTCTGTCGCACCGAAGGCGTTGAACGTATCAATATCGCCGGCTGAATCGATGCCTCCATCGATGTTATCGATGCCTTCACCCGCGTTATAGACGAAGGTGTCGCTGCCAAGGCCCCCATCCAGATCGTCAAACCCGGCACCGCCATTGAGCGTGTCATCGCCGCTGCCGCCATTCACCGTATCATCGCCGCCCAACGCAGTAACAGAATCGTTTCCAGAGCGGGTATCAATATCGTTTGCGCCATTTGTGCCAAAGACGACATCAATGTTTGTATCGCCACGGTAGTTCTCGATGTTGGACAGCGTGCCATCAAACGCGCCAGAGCTTGTTGTACCTTTGCGATACCCCGCGTCCAGTTCGACATACATGGCAACACTGCTAAGGAACACGGCGTCGAACCGGTCGATGCCGGTCCCCCCATCAAAATCGGGCGTGCCATCGAGGTCATCAAGGCGCAGCTCGTCATTGCCGCTGCCGCCTTCTACAAGGTTATCACCGTTGCCTTGCAGGGTGTCATCGCCGCCACCGCCCTGAACACTGCCAAGGCCTTTCAGGAAGTCATCTGTGTTCGATCCGATCAGGTTGGCGATACCCGAATAATTTGTGGTTGTGCCAGCTGTCGTGAACGAGCCCGACGCTTGGAGACTTGTGAGGTTGATGGACAGTGCGGCCCCAAAGCTGGAAAAGTCTAGCGTATCCAAGCCCGTGCCGCCGTTAAAGTCGTTCGACACCCCGTCATTCGCCACGACCAAGACGTCATCACCTGCGCCGCCATTGAGGATGTCCGCGCCGGTGCCGCCTGAGATACGGTCATTTGCGGACGTGCCTGTGATCGTCTCCGCAGAGGCATCACCGATAATACTGATCTCGTCAAATGCAGCACTGAAATCCTGAACTTCCACACCTGACAGATCAAGGGTGGTGGTCCCTCCCATGAATATCAAAAGACTCTCTATCGAATCGAAACCGCCATCAAAGTCAAACCGAGTCACCCCGGAAATCTGGCTGGCAAAGAAAACGGCCGTTCTGTCAACGTCATCGGCTGTCGCATTAAATTCGATCTCTTCGAAGCCGGTGACGGTTTCACCAGTGAAGGCCCAGTTACCGTTTTCACCGTCTTCAATGACAAGGACATCTATGCCGCTACCCCCATCGAACAATACCGCCGGGTTCACTTCGCCTACATCGACCGCGATGCGATCGTTGCCCGCCATGCCATAGACCTCGATGGCGCCAGCTTCGACGTCAAACGTATCGTTGCCAACCGTCCCGATCTGATAGCCGTTTGAATCCGGGCTGTTGGCGGTGTCGCGAGTATCGAGGATCACGGACCGTACGGCGTCGTCCGAGAACACTTCCTGCCAAGTTACTTGCAACCGACCATCTTCAAGCCCGATCGCAGAGATGTTCCTGATGTCCGTAGCCCCAAAATCCACAACATTGAACTCGCTGCCCACCGTTCCACCTGTTGCATTAACCCGCTGGCCATGCAAATCGTGCGTATCTTCGTCGAACCAGAAGACGACCCCACCGCCATCGGCCAATGCGACCACTTCGGTATCCACCTGGTTGCCAGCAACGGTTGTCGCGGGGTTAATGTTGGCAAAAGTCGAGCCGTCTTCGTTCAGTATCTTGGCCCGGATCCCGTTGTTGGTGCCGCCAGTACCGTCAACGGTATACGCCACCAGCATACGCCCATTTTCGAGCGTGGTAATCGACACATCGTCCACGTCCGTTGCGGTCGCAATATCGATGGCCACGCCAATGTTCGAACCACTTGACCCATTGATCAAACGGAGTTCGACAATGTCATCCCCCGGGTTGTCGTTACCGTAGATGACCGCATAATTACCGTTGTTGAGGGCTGTCACCGCCAAGGAATTGATCCCCTGGTCCGTTCCCGTCGCACCATTAAAAATGGTGTTAACCGACCCCACTGCATCCGTCACCGGATTGTAGAACCGTCCCTGCACATCGCCACTTACAAAATCAATCCAAGTGGTAAATGTCGACGTCGCCGAGGACGAAGCGATCGCAGGCGCGGACGCTGAGAGACCTGTTACATTGGTGCCATTCTCCAGCACCTCGCCACGGATGAAGTTTCCAAATGTAGAGAACACGTCAACAACGACGCTGCTATTGAATTGGATGGGTACAACAGGAACTGCTTCGAGGTCGATGTAAGCAATCGCAAAGCCGCCACCGTCGATCGCAGTCACACTGGGTTGAAACTCGTCGTGGGAGAGGCGCGATACGTTGAGCCTTATTTCTCCGCCAACTTCCACACCGAGGGGGTCAAAAATCTGACCCCGAATGTCCGCTCCTGCGCTATTTGTCGGACTGGATGGATCATCACTTGTCCATGTGATCAGAATATTGCCGTTCGATAGCTGCGTGATATCGGGATTGAGAGCATCCTCGTTAGATTCGTTTTGAACAAGGAAACGGCTGAGCCAGATTTCTGGTGTAAGAGGCATAATATTTCTCCATGTTGTGGCATGCCGCTGGGTGCGGCCTGCGCAAAAAGTTGTTTTTCAAAAAAAGGTCCTGAAAATTACATTCGTGCCTAAAACAGCACACTACGTCGATGTCTTTCAACATCACGTCGAAAGGCTAAACTTGTTTACGGTCAGTCAACTAATAAAATATTTGATGTTCCCCCCCCCGAGGTAAAAGCCAAATAAAGTCTTGCAGCACCGTTACTAATTTTGATCAATAAGTCAAATACATCGTGTACATACAAGCGCTTGGTGCATTCGGACCATTTCGCAAGCTGAAATCCCACTCGGTTATCCCGCTGATTCTGTCGCAAAACTCATGCCACACGACGTGACAGCGCGAAGGTCGCAAGGCTTAGCGTCAGCACTTGCAGGCCCCGCGCTGCGTCATAGCTCAGATCTAGGCGTGCAAGCCGTGATTAAGGGCACCGCCCGCAGTTAGTCGTTGGATCTTCCGATAGTAATTTCCGTGCGGCTTCGATGCTCCCTCGGGATATAAGCGGTACGGTGATTAGCATCTGCATGTTCTGATGCAATTGGTGCCGAAGGAGACGAAACAATACTTGGCGCGCGACTTGAAGCAACAATTGAGGTCCTTCGAGGTAATCGGCTCTACGCAGACGACTGGCGAAAAAAGATTCAGCCTTACACCTGAACATCCGCTTGGTGTCCTACGCGGTAAACCTCAGGCCCAATTTCCGCATAAAGCCCGGCTTTATTGCCGCAACGTGATGGGGGCCATGAAACACGAAAGTCATGGGCGTTAAGCAGGTCCTCCACATAGGCAACAAGCGGCAGCTTGCTGTGCGCACTGACCGTATCAAAGGTGACCAACCGGTCCAAAATATCCCGGGTAATCATGTTGTCATCTCTGCGATGCAGTGCTGCAGGAACGTCGCACAGGCGCGGCGTTTCATTGCGCCTTTGGCAGAAAGCATACCAACCGCTATCGGTGGAACATTGCTTTCCAGCGGCACAAATATCAGCGGCTTTCCGTCAGGTGCAAGCGTGCCAACAGGGCGAAAATTGACGATGGAATAGCCAAAACCATTCGCCACAAGGCTGCGCGCGACGGCCATGTCTTTGGTGCGTTCGGAAACAATCGGCTTGCTACCCGCCGCCTTGAAGAACGACAGAAAATAGTCGGAACTGAGCGGAAGGTCGAGCAAGACCATTGCGTGATCCACCAGATCTTCGACCGCCAGACGATCCCGATCTGACAGCGGATGTTCGGGCGCAAGCATGACGAAGGGTGGTAGAGTTTTGATCGGGTGAAATTCAAGATCATCAGGCACGTCAATCGCATAACTAAGGCTGAGGTCGATGTCAGCCCGGCGCAGGGCTGCAAAAATTTCCGGCTGCGTCAACTCTGACTGACTGATGGTGACGGCGTTGTGCGCGGCCTCAAAGCTGCGGCGCAGATCCGGCACAACAATCTGCGCAAAGGTAACAAGACACCCCAGCCGCAGCGGCCCTTGGACCGCATCGGATGCGTTCGCAGCAAGGCGGGTCAACTCGGTTGCTTCGGAAAGGATTGTTGCGGCCTGCGCGGCTAAAGTGCGTCCCGCCTCTGTCAGCGATAGCCCCTGCGCGCGTTGGCGAACAAACAGCGCTGTGCCCAATTCATCCTCAAGCTGGGTCAGCGCGGTAGAGATTGATGGCGATGAAACATTCAGCACCCGACTGGCGGCAGCAATGCTGCCGGTTTCGGCGGAGCAGGTAAAGTATTCAAGCTGTCTGAGGGTGAATCGCGTCTGCATGGGATGATGGTGACGAAACCGCGGAACGTCGTCAATCATTCCCCGGCACGCCGTAAGAGGGTGCTTCTCGTGGGTCAATGGCGCGTTGGATATAGGCGTCTAGCTGTGGCTTGTAGACATCCCATGCAGTGGCGATGGCCTGAATGGGGCACTCTTCAGTCCAATCACAACGCAGATCGGCCACAGGCCACGACACGTCATCAACGATTTTCATGCCTGCTGAATGAACCGGCCCGGCTTCGCCCCCAGCTGCAAGCCCGGCACGCATGGCCGCGATCAACCTGTCGCCAATGTGGCCTGTGCTGGTCGTGAACCCGTTGACGATTGCGGCGGGAACACCGCCATTAGCCAGCAGATTGCCGCCAGAAGCGACGTCAACGCCCTCGGCTTGGGTCCAGATGCCAAGCGAATTCGGACCCGAATGGATCGCTGTGCGCCCCTGCGCATCAATCGCCAAGACCTGACGATATTCAATGAATTTGCCCATCGACCGGACGCCAAGGACGGCTTCGGGTGCGGACATCCCGCCTTGCATCAGATCAAGCGCAAGCGGCCCAAGCGTCGGGTCGGTCACGTTTTGCGAGGCCACAGCCCCAACGCCAGCACGAGCATAGGAACATCGCGCCGCCACAGCTGGTGAAGAAGAGGCAATTGCAAGTCCGAACATGCCCGTTTCAGCGCATCGGGCGACCAGCGAAAACGTCATACCGGGATCACCGCAGTACCATCAATTTCGACCAGCCACTCGGGGCGGGCCAAGGCTTGCACCACCAAACCCGTTGAGACCGGATGCACATCTTTGATGTATTCGCCGATGGTTCGATAGACCGCCTCCCGATGTCGGACGTCGGTAATGTAGACGACGACCTTGACCAGATGACTGATATCGCCGCCCGCCTCTTCGATCAGTTGATTGATGTTTTGCATAACCTTGTGGGTTTGCTCCACTGGATCATGGCTGGCCAAGTTGACCGCGTCATCAAGGTTTTGCGGACATTGGCCGCGCAGCCAAACGATTTTACCAGAGGCCTCCGTCACGACTGCCTGACACAGATCGTTGTCGAGGTTTTGTTCCGGATAGGTGTCAGAGGTGTTGAACCTGCGGATGCGGGTATGGGTCATGTGGGTTCCCTACGTCGGTCTTGGGCGGCAAGCCATAGCTGGAAATCGCGGATTGTGCCTTCGTAGTCGTCCTCAGCCAATGGGCCGGATTGCGCGTGTTCAGATCCCAGAGCGATCTGCATCCTCTCCAGTTTTTCCCGATCTTCCTGATTGACCTTGTCCCAAAGCGCAATGCGCTCGGCGATCGTATCGGCGTCAAGATCGTCGGCATAAGTGGACAACGTCCATTTGACCCTGATTTGCCCTGCATTCAGGGGAAAGATGCTTAGTGAGACAAGCAAACTGGCCGCTTGGCTGGCGACCTGTGTTGGAAACAACGCAAAAAGTGTGGATCTCAGCCGTTCGTCCTGCGTCAGGTTGGGCGCGCCCAAACCCTGGAGCGGGATGGATTTGGGGTAGTTGGCCGCATAAGATGTAAATCCGTCTCCGCTTGCCAGCTTTCGCGCAAGGCCGGTTGGTGTATACCCATGCAGCGTTTCAGGATGAACGACGGACAGGTGGTAACCTTCCATGAAATTCTCAACCAAGCACTTCCAGTTGGTGTTCCAGATTTCTTCTGCCATATGGGCCACGCGAAAGCTCTCGCTTTCGTAATTCACAAGAAGCCCATCTAGGGTCGGGTGCGCAAAAGGGGCAGCGGCGCCGTCGAGATTCACATAGATGAACCCCCGCCAAACCTGCATGTTATGGCGATGCAACCCGCAGTTCTTGGCGTCAAATCCGGCGTTCTTCATCCGCGCTGCCCGCATCAGGCCACCGTTCAAATCGTAGGCCCAGGCATGATAGGAACATACGAAACGCTTTGTGTTGCCGCTGCCTTCGGCCAAGGGCATTCCGCGGTGACGGCAGACATTCGCCAATACGGCAATCTCTGTATCTGCTTGCCGGACCACAATCAGGGGTTCGTTCAGTAGCTGGGTGGTAAAGAAATCACCGGTGTTTGGAATTTCGTCTGCACGCCCTAGGCAATGCCACCCTCGGCGCAATACTGTCGCGGCCTCGCGGTTAAACTGCTTTTGAGAGGTATAGAACGCACCGGGCATCGTCATGGGGCGGTCGGCAGGAAGCGCTGCGATGTCTTGCAATTGTCTGGAAAGGTACGACATGGTCAGGTCCCTTCTGCAATGACGGGCTGGAAAGAGGTGTCCATCCGGCTCATCAGGTATTGCGCGAAATCGAAATTCGGGCGTTCAAGGTGCGACAGATGCCCGGGCGTGGCCCCATCGGCGGATAGCCCGCGATAGACCTTTTCGGTACAGCCGCGATCCTCGATGTTGACTTCGTCCAGCAAGGTTTTGAGGTCGATAAGATGCTGTTGGGCTTCTGCGTCGTCCTTGTAGTCATCCGACATGCCGCCACCAAAGCGGATCTGGACCTGACCGGGGCCCTTTGGATGCAAGCTTAGATACCAGAAATATCCCGGGGTCAGGGTAATCAGCAGGCTTGGATAGATCGCAAGCAAATAGGTCGTTCGCCGTTCATCGCCACGCAACCTGTCGTTTTTGGGGTGAGCCATCGCAATGCTTAAAGATTCATCCTTGAGGATTGTGTGGTAGTTGAACGCCGTGCGCCCCGGTGGGCAGATCATCTCGTCCAGTTTCGACAACCCGCCGATGGTGCCTGCATGGCAAACCGGCAGGTGATAACTTTCCATGAAATTTTCGGCCAGCACCTTCCAGTTGGTGTCCCAAAGGTGTTCCTCGAAGAAGGTCTCCGTGTAATTGGTCATGTCGTAGCCCGCGATCAAATCGGCGACTTCGCTAAGTTCATCCGCAACCGGCTGAGCATCTGGGTTGAGGTTAATAAACACCCACCCCAACCAGTCTTCGCAGGCGATGTCAGGCAGGCTATAGTGGTCCTTGCAAAACGCTTTATTGCCGTTCATCGCAGGTGCACCGCGCAAGGTGCCATCTAAGTTGTAGGTCCACGCGTGATAGGGACAGACGATGGTCTTAGTATTTCCACGGCCGTGCAACAACGTCGACATCCGGTGGCGACACACATTGGAATAGGCCCGCAACACATTGTCCTTATCACGTAAGACGATAATTGGCTGGCCCGCCAGCTCGCATGTGACATAGTCGCCAGACTTGGCTAAGGCATTGGCCCGCCCGACACAAAACCAAGAAGTCTTGAACACGTTTTCCAGCTCGGCATCGTGGAACGTTTCAGAGGTGTAGACACCTGGCGGCATGGCGCGCGCCTCTTCAAAAGCGACAGACACAGTGTCGCGTAAGGCGTCAATTGGGTTTGGCATTGGCGTGGCGATGTTCATAACTGGGGTCCCATTTTCAGGCCGTTTCCGGGCGATACTCGCGGTAGTTCCGCTGGATTTCTATCTGATCTGCGACATGAGATGCGTCGTGCCACACCCCCCAAATAAAAGTGGAGCCGCGCCGCGATTGCCAAGGAAGCCCTAAAAAATAGAGCCCGGGCTCGGGCGAAATGCCGCGTTGGTGATAAGGCGCACCCTTGGCATCGCAGACATCGGGCAGGTCAATCCATGAGAAATCCTGCGTGTACCCTGTCGCCCAGACAACATTGGAGACGCCCGCCTTTGCAAGATCCAGTTCGCGAAGCGGATGGGTCAGGCAATCGGGATCGTTGGGCAGCTCATGCGCTTCCGGCTCTTCTGGCAGATCGAGGCCAAAACGGTCGACATAAGCATCAGCCTGCGTGAGCATATCAAGGTAATTGGCGTCGCCTGCTGCGATGTTTTCGAGCAAATCGCCATCGACCAATAGTTTGCCATCCTGATAGCTCGATGCGCGCCCCAGCAGCGTCATACCACCCTGCGCAAGCCTGCGAAAATCGACAGTTTCCCCGCCGCGCGCACCGCTGACAGAGATCGTCACATGCTCGGTTCCGGGCGCTTTGGCCGCTACATCCCACAGGCCAAGCACACCCAGCCACCAACAATAGTCGCGCCCGCGATAGGCGCGTGGTGGGCGGTCATGTGGTCCGACGCAAAGATAGACCTGACGACCGGACCTTTGCAGTTCGTCCGCGATCTGGCTGCCGGATGATCCTGCGCCCACGACCAGCACAGCACCGTCGCTCAATTGGTCAGGGTTGTGGTAGTTGGCGGAATGGATTTGCATCACCCCTGCCCTGTCGGGGATGATCTTGGGGACAACAGGATGATGAAATGCCCCGGTAGCAGCGATCACATTATGTGCGGCGATCATGCCTTGAGACGTGTCGACCATAAAACCTGAACCGCCCTTGGTGCGGGTTACAGATTTGACTGCAACATCTGTGCGGATCGGGGCTTTATGCACTTCGGCAAAACCGGCCAAGGCGTCGGCGACTTCCTCTTTTGGTGGAAAAGTCTCAGGGCCAGAAAGTGGGAACTGCATTCCGGGAAAGCAATCGTGCCAAGCCGGACCGTTCGTCACCAGCGAATCCCAGCGTCGCGAGCGCCAGCTTTCGGCAACACGGCCTTTTTCCAGCACAAGATGAGGGATCCCAATTCGCGTCAGATGCGCGCTTGCTGCGATCCCGGCCTGACCTGCGCCCACAACAAGTGTATCAACGAATTCGACCATGACTGCGTTCTCCAACTGCAACGGGTCGATGTTGCAAGAACGGTGTCGTTCATAAAGCTGTAAATCTCTGGGTTCCTCTTAGGGAAAACCTAAGAATGCCGCGCTGTGCAATCATAAAAGCAGAAATTCGCGGCGCTGCAGAAATACGGTGAATTAGGCTCTAAACGGTCGTTCGCAACGTGCTGCGTCAATGTCTTCTTCGAACTATGATCGAGGTCCATGCCGCCGAAGCTCACGGCCCTTAGCGGTCTTTCAGATCACCGTGCGCATGTTGCAATCGCAGTCCGCATTGCGGACATTCGAGCACATTGCAGCATTTTGGGAGCCCGATCGTTGGTCAGCTGACAACAACCATCACTTGGATGAAAGGTGTTAAGCCGACGCTCGGTTCCGCCCGACAGCATCCCCCCAGCGCCCCCCAAGCCGCCACTCGTGCAGGCCGTAACATTCCCTGAGCTAGGGGTTAAAAAATTTGGGCACGTTGGTTTTCGCAGCACTTGGGCAGCAAATCAGTTTCGATGCGTTTAGCGGCGGTACGTTCATCTTAGTCCGAGCCTGTTCAAGAGCTTCTGTCGTTTCATCAGCCACCATCCAGACTCAATTGGCCACAGAGCATGATCCTGATCACAGTTCAATTTGGCTGCTGCATGCAGCGGCCAATTTGGATCATCAAGTAATTCCCGTGCCAAGGTGACCATATCTGATTTTCCGCCACCAATGATGTCTTCGCAAGAATGCGCATCCCAAAGAAATCCAACAGCCATTGTTGCAATATCCGCGTCACGCTTCACGCGTTCTGCAAAGGGAACCTGGAATCCTTGCTCGATCACCATGCGCCGAGGCCGCTCTTTCCCGCCGACACCACCAGTGGAGCAGTCGATCATATCGACCCCAACATCCTTAAGTGCAATCGCAGTTGCCACTGTGTCTTCGACCTCAATCCCTCCCTCCAGCCAATCCGTTGCAGACAAGCGAAAGACCAAGGGCAATTCCCGAGGCCAATTGACCCTGATCGCCTTGGCAACCTCCACAGCGAACCGCTGACGATTTTCCGGCGTACCGCCCCACTGATCCGTTCGATGGTTGCTGATCGGCGATAGAAACTGGTGAATTAGAAACCCATGCGCCGCATAAATTTCGATGATCTTAAAACCAGCGTCACGGGATCGCCGCGCTGCGTCTCCAAAGGCTGTGATAACCTGTTCGATATCGCTTTGAGACATCTCATTGGGCAAAGGCCAACCATCCGCATAGGGCAATGCGGACGGTGCAATGGATGGCCAAGGGGCCTCGTTCCTCTCTATCTTATCTACGTTATCAACAGGCGTTTCCCCGTGCCATGGCCTGCGTTCGGAGGCCTTGCGCCCTGCATGCGATAACTGGATCCCAGGCACCGCGCCCTCATGCTCTATGAATTGCGTGATTTTGCGCAGGCCTTGAATCTGGTTGTCGTCCCATATCCCTAGGTCGCCGTGAGTGCGCCTTCCTTCCTCTGTAACAGCTGTAGCTTCGGCATAAACCAGTGCCGCGCCGCCAAGAGCGAATCGACCCAAATGCACCAAATGCCAGTCATTCGCATATCCGTCGACAGCCCTGTACTGGCTCATCGGAGACACTGCGATACGGTTTTTGAAGCGGATACCGCGAAGTTCAAAGGGCGAAAATAGCTGTGACAATGGTGTTAACCCTCGGCAGTTTTTGTGGGTCTCGTTCAAGCCCAATGATTGCAGTGAGAACACACTTGCAGTCAACGCTTCCAGAAACGTTTCGATTTTGGTTTGAGTACTTTGATGTGTTTTTTGAGGTCGGTAAATCCACCAATCTTGACCCCATCGATAAAAACGAGCGGCGTTGTGGTGATGTGGTGCTTATCCTTGAAGGCATCGGTCTCACGTCTTGTGCGGATGATGAGTTCTTCAACTTCAAACTTATCGCGACGTAGTAAATCACGGGCTGCCGTACCATATCCACACGTGTAGTTGGGTAGGTCCATGCGATAAAGTACAGCCTTGGGCATTTGAACATATCCTCCGTATCCTTGCACGCATCCAATGACAAAGCCCGATGAGCAAGCTCAAGACGCTCACTTTGTCGTGCGAAAGGTGACTTGACCGTAAGAGCCGCAGGGCAGAAATCGCGCCCAGCACTTACGCACGCAGTAATGATCGTCTAGCATTAAAAAATGTCCACGCGTCTTTACCACTGCCCGCTCAATTGCTCGTTAGCTGTTCGAATAGCGGCGGCGGAGGGAGACGTGCCTCTGAAGCTCGAGTTGGTCGACTTTGAAACAAAGGCGCTCTCATCGGGCGGTTCCTTTCTTGATATCAACCCGCTGGGTCAAGTATCGACAATGCGTCTGGCATCCGGTGAACTGCTCACTGAGACTTCGGCATGTTTGCTTTGGGTGCAATCCCAGTCACAAACGAACTTTAGAGTTTGCCCCGAAGACACCGACTATTTTCAAATGATCCGCTGGTTGGGCTTCACGGCTACAGAATTGCACAAGCAAATCTTGCGGGTGGTCTTCTATTCAGAAGCTACAGACCCGGTGAAGGATAATTTTCGTGCCCTGGCGCCTGATCGTTTCGACCTCATTGAAGCACATCTCGCGGATAAGGACTATATGGTGGGGAACAGGTTCACAGCGGCAGATGCTTATCTTGTGTGGTTCTTGTTGTTAGCAGATCGAGCTGGCGTCGCGATTTCACGGCATCCACGTTTAAAGGCATATTTTTTGCAAATGTCGAAGCGCCCAAGAATAATGACGCTGATCGCGGAAGATAAAACTCTTTAGGCAATTCAATGTGGTGTACCACAAACGGCCCATTTGGCTCTTGACCAGAATTCGCTTCGCTCTGCGGCCCAAGTATAATAGTTGTCGAGGTTGTCAGACCGCTCCAAGACGAAACCGCACGAAACGTAGAATTCATTTGCGGAGCTTTCGCAAAGTGCCACGAGCCGCACCGGCAGCCCCAACTTACGTGCCTGATCCTGAACCGAGCAAACAATATTGCGTCCCAGCCCTCTCCCTTGGTGTCCGAGACGGATGTAAACGTGATCAAGGTAAAGATGGTCAAGACGGTGACGCACGACGTAAAAACCGATCAGTTCACCCCCGGCACGCACGATCTGGGTATCACGAGGGTCATACGTTTCCAGAAAGCGTTTTCGCGCACGTTCTGGATCGAAGCCACCAACAGCTTCAAGGCTGAACGTATTATCCAGCCAACGTGCGGCGCATCAACGCTTAGCAAAAAAACACTGAAGTATTCGTCGCGAGCCGCAAAAAATTCTGATGTTTAATTAGCGGGCTTCTAGCTGCTGGTTCGGCTGGTTAAAAGTGTTTGGACACGTGATGCACCGTCAGGCTATTTACACAGTAAGGTCGGTAACTTTGCAAGAAAACACAAACTGGCTTGGATTAGTAGTTGGGTAACTGTGATGGCATGACTGGCGAAATTTATTATTTATTGGATGTGCGTGCGGGCAATAGGTTCGAAATACGCTACCCGAAAGGCACCGATATAAAAGCTGTGGCAAAAACTAGAGGTGACTACTTGGCTTCTCGAAGGAAGCACCATACCCATTTACAGGGGGTTCCCGGTGT
>JBDWAL010000033.1:0-261370 GCA_039978895.1 Aliishimia sp. | reverse complement strand
TGCAGTTGAAACACATTCTTGGCCAGGTCCACGCCGACCATGAATAATTCAGACATTTGATCCCTCCTTCGTTTCTCTGCGCCAGTTTCAGCGCATCGGCTTCAGTTGTGAACCGGCAGGAAGGACATCCACCCCATCATTTTATGTGAAGGCTTCTCGTGGGTCTTGGCCACGCAGAATCCGAACGATTTCGACGGTTTCAGGATCAATGACGCGATAGTAAATCGTATGCGGCGGATGAACACTGCGCCGATATCCGCTCCGGTAGTCGGTCTTTTGGAGGAGCAAAGGCGTCTCTGTAATATCTTCAAGGCGAACAAGAAGGCTGTCGTAGTACCTGTCCGCGCGCTTAATACCAAATTCCTTGATGCCGTAGCGATAAAGCCCTGCAAGGTCTGCATCGGCTTGTTTCGTAAGTCTATATGCCGCCATCTAAACCCAGCTCTGCCTTAACGGCAGATCGAATATCTTCCGGTGTGCGGTCGCTGATCCCGCTTTTCTCGCCCTCAATCAAGGCCGCAACAACAGCCTCGCGATGCTGGGTTCGCTCCTCAAGAACGCGAAGAGCATCCCGCATAACTTCACTGGCGGATCGATACCGGCCTGATGCGACTTGTCCTGCAACGAAGGTGTCAAAATGCTCTCCGAGCGCAACAGATGTATTTTTCATGTTAAGGCTCCTTTTTACCATCATACCAAGGTTTGGTAATTCGTGCAAATGATCGCGTTTGGGAAGCTGTTAAGAGAAGGAAGTTCTAACCCCTGTGCCTACTCCAGATCATTGGGTAGTAAGTCCGCCCTGCCCTATCGATCAGGACGGAACCTAAGAGAAGGACTGATTTTCGGAGCCGCATCGCGTGTGACCGTTAAACGGCGCTTACCCTGGTCGCAGCTGGGAACTGCGTGTTCTGGAAGATGCTGAGAATGGCGCGGTGATCCAATACGAAGATACCGCCTAAGACCCAAAAGGAAAGCCGCTGGCGCGAACCAGCGGCTTTCACAACAACGTACTGCTGAACTAGGCTTTTGGCTTGCCAGCGGGTGTCTTTGGCTTGGTTTTCACCATCTGCGCCAGCGCATCATCAAGTTCGCCAGCCAGAACTGCCGACCGAACCGTCTGTAGAACATCAACCAACTTGGAAATCTCACCAACTTCGATGCTGTTCTTGTCTTCCAGCAGTGGCAGTTCCTTTGCACCATCCCGCAAAGTGATCATCCAAGCGCCGGTGTGATGTTGCCACCACCACTTACGAATGGCCCGTTGTTCTGTGATCTGTTTGCGTTCACCATCCTCGCCGCGCACCCACTTGCGGATGTCTTCCAGGAATTCTTCATCTTTGAGTTCAGCTTCAGCGGCTTCGATTTGGGTTTCCAGCTTACGCAGGAGGTTCAAACGCTTCTTTGCCACCGGCGATACTGGCTGCTTTTGGGAGTTGACGGTGAGGGCAAGCTTGGACAGATGTTGCATGGCATGGGCCTTTCAATGTGGAACATGCCGGGATCAGTTAATGCCATTTGATATGGAGAGCGACTGGTTTGTGACACCTCACAATTTTACTATTCTTGCGTGGAGGTTTAAAATCTTCGAACAGGCTGGCGAGCGACGTCCAACAAACCAAAGGTAAGGCGTCCTGATGGCAATCAAACCAAAGCTGCATCCACGTAATCAGCACTCCGATGGGTATGATTTTGTACGTTTGATCGCACAGACACCAGAACTTGAAGCATTCACAACAAGCAACCCGTTGGGTCAAACCACGATTGATTTCAAAGATGTGGCGGCGGTTCGGATGCTCAATCGCACCCTGCTAAAAACCCATTACAACGTTGATTTTTGGGATATCCCTGCGGGTTATCTATGTCCTCCGATCCCAGGCCGTGTTGATTACATCCACTATCTGGCTGACTTGCTCGCGAGCAACAACAATAAGGACATCCCGCGAGGGCGTCATATCAAGGTCTTGGACATCGGCACCGGTGCGAGCCTCGTTTAACTGAAGCGCATTTGGTGAAGACCTTGTATGGGCTGGAACAACCCACTGATCCATTTGAACGCGAGTATCGCAACCACCAATGGTTTCTCGTTTCTGAGGTTCTGCGCCCATTGGTCTGGATGGGCTTCCTTGCCGAAACCCGTGCAACAGAAGACCGGCTATCGGACCGCATTTATTGGAAGACACCCCTGTGGTCCAAGTGCTTCAAGTTGGATATGGACCATTATCTGAGTGACCCAACCAAACACTAATTTTTCTCCTAAAAACAGCCACATGAATAATGATTTTCCTTGGCCAAGGCGTCAGAATCTAAGCAAGACAAATACAAATTTGAAAGGAAAAAAATTGTTTTATGATCTTGGAAATTTGAACTTCGACGAAGACCTTCGTCGATATGTATATGAAGAATTTTGCTGCGGTGACAGGGGCTTTCTGGACTCTTGGATGTTCTAACTGCCTTGACTTGCCTTTTAGTCAGCCGATTGCTTCTAGTACTCGGGGTTCTTTATCCATGGTCGATAGACCTGCTGAATACTTGGTCTTTGCAAGACTTTATTGGCGATGCGTCTGGCATTCGGAAATTCGACCATTGCGGGATGCCCCTTTGCAGTACGCAGCCAAGTGGTCAGCATGAATAGGTAGATATCGGCTGCACTGAATTGATCACCAAGAATCCATTCCTTGTTGCCAATTTGTTTGTCGATGACTGCCCAAGTCTCTCTCAGTCTCCGGTTGCCACGCTGCTGCGCACTTGGCTCATCCCTGGGATCATCCACAAATCGATCTGGGTAATAGGTAAGCTGAAAGGCGTTTTGCACCGAGTTGGAAAAATAGACCAAAGTTTGCAGAAATACCGCGCGCGATGGATCGTCTAGGGCGGGTGATAGCTGTGCCTCGGGATGATGATCACTCAGAAACATCGTTATCGCTGCGGCTTCATACATCGCTCCATTTTCCCAGAGCAAAACTGGAACCCAGCCATTCGGATTAACTGCGAGTTGCTCCGGCGGTCGCGGCGTATCATTATCTACTGAAGTTTGAATTAGCTCGTAGGGCGCACCAATTTCTTCCAACAGAACGCGGATGCCCATTGAGGCGCTTTTCAAAGAGTAGAATAGTTTATACATCCCAAAGGCTCCTGCAGCATCCAACTTACGTGTTTGGTTTTCCACACAGATACCGCAAGAAATACCGCCCTTGTCAATAATCGAACGAGGACAGGAAGAGCTACAACTCTGGCACTCGAAATTTGTTTAACTGGATGCCAGTTCCTTGCAAAGAATCTGTATTCGAAATAGTTGGCGCTGTAATACCTATTCAAGAAAATACTTACTACCGCAACACTTAGAAACTGCCGTTGGGCCGCAGCTGGTGAATGGCGGCTTCGTCCGCACCTTACCAGCTCAAACACTGCGCAGCGAAGGTTCGGATCACCCGAAAAACTTGATCAAATCAACTTTTCGAACTGAGTTCCACCGTAAGAACTCATGAAAACTTTCCCCAGGTAACTTTTGCATGAATTTTCCGGCAGAAAATTCTTGTTCTTGACAGGCATGGGCATCGCATTGGGTCAATTTGAAACCGTGGAAATTCGCTGAAACGCGTTAAACTCAACCTCTTGGCGACGAACCATGATAACCAAAAATTTATACTAACAATTCCAACGCCTTAAAATCAGCACATAACAGAGTTGAAGCACTATAAGCACGGCAAGAAGCGTTGCTAGGCTGCTGTGCTAGCCTTGTGCTAGGTGCACGGCGCTATGCTTATAACTAACTGTGCTAGTTGAGCATTTTTTGACTGTGCTAGCGCTGTGCTAGGTAAAATCGTGCTAGCACAGCGATTTCGCTGCAATGCAGAAAAACACTAAGTTACTGTTTTTATTAAGTCTAAATGGTGCCCGGGGGCGGAATCGAACCACCGACACGAGGATTTTCAATCCACTGCTCTACCCCTGAGCTACCCGGGCACGGATGATCTTAAAGCGATCTGGGTGGCGGACTTCTAGGCCGGGGATGCGGGGGTGTCCACCCTCTTTTTGCAGCATTTTTGCTTAGTTTGGACGTGGCGGCTTTTCCGCCTCATACATCGCCTCATCTAAAGGCTCATCTGATGGGATTGCGTAGCTTCCGGTGACCCATCGCCCTAAGTCAAGATCTGCGCATCGCCGCGAGCAAAACGGGCGGTATGTGACGTCCGTATCCTTTTTACACACAGGGCAGCTCATCGAAGAACGTCTGCCAGAACTGGACGCGCACGTTTGCGGTTGAGTTCGAAATGTCCCATCGGGGTCCAACCGACCAGAGCGGTTTCAACGTCATCGGCGCGGCATGCGGCGCGCAGCGCTGATTCGAGGCCCTTGCGATCTTTCTTTGGCATTGGCGCGAAATCAACAACGATTTGCCCGCCCAGTCCGCGCAACCGGAGCGCACGTGGCAAAACGCGAGCAGCCGCGATGTTGGCTTTCATACCCGCCGCAGGGGTTGTGTCCCGTCCGGTGTTCACATCGACGGCTACAAAGGCGCGCGTCGGTTCTACGGTCATTGATGCACCCCCGCTCAACCGTGTTTCGATGGATTGCGCTTCGTCCAATATGTCCGCCATATCGCCGTCACGTGCGTCGTCTGCTTGCCAATCGCGCCATGCCAAGACGTGAGGTCCGTCGCCTTCTGTGAGGGTCTCTATCCCGCTCCCGTCATCGTTCATGACGGCGCCGGCCAAAGCGACCATGGCATCGACGTCTTCGGCGATTGCATCTTCGTCCGCGCCAGCGCAGGCAGATCGAAGGATGATCCCATATCCACAGCTTTCAGCGGCATCGGTCTCGGCGGCAGCCCGAATGCGCCCACGCTCTTCTTCATCCCGCACAGAGCGCGAGATGTTTACGCCTGGCGCTTCTGGGGTGACGATCGCGTAGCGGCTTTTGAACAAAAGTTTGCTGGTGATTGGGATCGCTTTTCCCGGCTCAGAATGTCCGGAAACTTGCACCAACATTATGTCACCGGGGGCCAAACCTTTGGCGCCCCGCATGAAGCCGCTGCCGTCAGGGGTGTCAAAGAACATCCCACCCTGCCCTTTTACCGGTCGGGTGGCTTTGGCGCGATAGATGGTGCCGACACGGGCGGCATTGCTGTCGACCATGAGATCTTCTAGCTGGCCGTCTACGATCAAAGCGGCTGCTTCAAAGTCGCCAACTTCGCCTAGAATGACTTGACGTCCCTTCATGCTAATCCCTTATAGCCTGCGGCGCGCAACAGGTTCGCGGTTTCAGCCAATGGCAATCCGACGATCCCGGTGAAGGACCCTGATATCCATGGGATTAACGCGCCTGCTGGTCCTTGAATGCCGTATCCACCCGCTTTTCCGCGCCAATCTTCTGTCGCGAGATAGGCGTTCACTTCGGCGTTGCTGAGTTGTTTCATTTTCACGGTGCTGACCACGACCTTTTCCCAGACTTGGTCCCCACATTTCACACAGATGGCGGTGATGACGCGGTGGCGTCGCCCTGACATCGCCCACAAAAACGCGGCCGCTTCGCCGGCGTCACTGGGTTTCCCCATGATCCGACGGCCAAGCGCAACTGTGGTGTCGGCGCATAAAACGATGTCGTCAGACTTTGCCACAACGGCTGCGGCTTTGGCGCGTGAGATACGGGTGCAATAGGGGCGAGGTAACTCGCCCTTGTGCGGGTCTTCGTTGATGTCAGGTGGTCGGACGTCGTCTGGAACAACGCCAATTTGCCCGAGCAGCTCAAGCCGCCGGGGGCTTCCCGATCCAAGAATTAACACGAGGCACGCATGCCCGTCACCTTACTTGAAGCGGTAATTGATCCGGCCCTTGGTCAGATCATAGGGCGTCATTTCGACTTGTACTTTGTCGCCTGCCAGAACCCGAATACGGTTCTTACGCATTTTTCCTGCCGTGTGTGCGATGATCTCATGGCCGTTTTCCAGCTCGACCCGAAATGTCGCGTTCGGCAGGAGTTCCTTCACGACGCCGGGAAATTCGAGCAGTTCTTCCTTGGCCATGGTCTCTCCTTCGCTACAGGTCGACCCATTTGGCCGACGCGCCACTAGATGCGCCCGAATCCCCATATGTTCAAGGGTTAACTTGGAGTTATTCAAGCGATGTGGCCTTTTGCGCAACCTATAGGCTTATGATTAACGCAAGGTTTCAAGATCACGTGTGTGGTGATGGCTCAAAGCCGCACATGCGCACATCATAGTCGGCAATGTCCGGCGTCCACATCAAGAGCTATCGGGGCGTAGGATACATCGAACAAATCGCCCGCTAACTTCACAATCCACAAATCAAACTGAACCCAATTTCCTTGCAAATATGACAGCATTGCGGCACTTATTCACAAAATCAAAATCTAAAGGCGGCAAGCTTATGCTCCCCAAAGGCGTTACGCTGCGTGGTCTCGAAGTGTTCGAAGCGCTTGCCAGCACGGGTGCTGTTGCGCAGGCGGCACAACTTACGGGCTTGTCCCAACCAGCCGTCAGCCAACAGATCAAAACATTGGAAACTGCGCTTGGTGTCGCCCTGATTGATCATAGCAAGCGCCCAATGCGTTTAACCCCGACCGGAGAGAGCTTTCTGGTACGCGCCCAAGCGGCCCTGTCCCAGCTGCGGATCGCTCAATCTGAATTGACCACGATGGATTTAACCCATCTGAGCGCCTTATCGATTGGCCTGATCGACGATTTCGACAATGATTTGACTCCGCGGCTTGTCACGATCCTCGCGCAGAACTTAACGAAATGCAGGTTCAAATTGGTCACGGCCCCAAGCCACGAAATCACCGAGGCGATGCAGGAAAAGCGGCTGCATATTGCGGTGGCTGCGTCTTCGGGCAAAATGATAGATGGCGTGCATGAATTTCCGTTGATCCGCGATCCTTTTATCTTGGTTGCCCCCAAAGGCGCTTTGTCGAAACCCCCGACTAACTTTTCGGACCTCGCTGACTTACCGTTCCTGCGATATGACCGTGACCAGCTTATTGGCCGTCAGATCGCGGGTCATTTGTCACGCCAGCAAATCTCGTTTCCTGAACGCCTCGAAGTTGGGTCCCATTTGGCTTTGATGGCGATGGTTGCGCGTTCCATTGGCTGGGCGATCACAACGCCACTTGGATTTATGCGCGCGGGACGGTTTCACGATCAACTCTCGGCCTACCCGCTGCCCATTCAAGCATTTTCACGCACGATTGTTTTATATGCGGGGGCAAATTGGGCGGGTTCAGTGCCCCGCGATATCGCCCATGCGGTTAAACGGCTGGCTTCAGAACAGATCATCCAACCCGCCCTTGCTGCGAACCCGTGGCTAGCTGGTGATTTCCAGCTTCTAGAACGTTAACCCGCCCTCAGACAAGCTCCGCAACAAGCCCGGATATGGCGGCTTGCACCAAATCCAAAGCCCCCTCAAAGTCTCGGGTGTAATATGGGTCTGGAACCGCAACCTCCCCGCTTTGCGCAAAAGGCGCCAGTAGCTTCACTGGCGTGACAGATCCCACGGGCCGCATGGCTTCGATGTCAGACACGTTTTGCGCATCCATCGCAATTATCAGGTCGAATGCGCCAAAATCACCGGCGACGAACTGCCGTGCCCGTAATTCTGACATGTCGATCCCTCGCGCTGATGCGGCCTCTTGCATCGCACCGTAGGGCGGATCGCCGACATGCCACCCGCCGGTCCCAGCACTGTCACATGGAATTTCAGGGCAGGTCGCGCGAAACACAGCTTCAGCCGTTGGCGATCGGCAAATGTTGCCCAAGCAGACAAACAAGACGCTCATAGCGGAATGTCACCTTTTGCCATCATCCAGTGCACCCGGATCGCCGGGAAAAACAGCAACATCCAACCAACAGAGAAATAAAGCAGAAGCATGGCAGGCACCCATAACACAGCGAACACCAGACCGATTGCACCCGCAACACGCAATGCAATTTCCCCCGGAAGAACCCGCAATAACCCCAGATGCAGCAACTTACCCCCGTCCAGTGGTTGCACGGGCACAAGGTTCAATACGAATAAGATCAGATTGATGCGGGCAAACATATCAAGCCACATAAACGCTTCGAATTTCCACGTCAGGGCGGCACGCGCCTCGGGCGGAAGGTTGTCTGCTGCGATTTGCCCAAATGGGATGCTTTGCAACAGATAATACCCGATCAGTGATGACACGGACCACAGCGCGAGATTGACCAATGGCCCCATCATCACAATGAATTCGGTCCCAATTCGGTTGGTGCTGGCATGCAGACAATACCCGCCGCCGCCGTGCAAAACGACCTTGTCAACTTTGATGCCCTGCACTTTCGCGCCCCATGCGTGACCGAATTCATGACAAAAGATCGACATGACAAGACATGCAAATACGCCCATTCCTTGGATCATCTCGGCGGTGTTGATGGCGCCGATGCCGACGAAAATAAGTGCGAGAAATATGATGGACCCGCTGACCTCTACCGGGACGCCCATTGGACCCCTAAACGTAAAGATCGGGGTTTCAGACCGGAACATTGGTGCTACCCTTACATTGACACAGCCCTTTTACGGGCATTCGCGGCGAAAGTAAGGAAAACATGAGTAAAATTGTCATTTTGACTGGCGCAGGCATTTCTGCCGAAAGCGGTCTGGGCACCTTTCGCGACGAAGGCGGGCTTTGGGCGCAACATCGCATCGAAGACGTCGCCACACCGGAAGGTTTTGCACGCAATCCACAGTTGGTGGTGGACTTCTACAATGCCCGCCGCGCCCAAGCGGCACAGGCCATTCCAAACGCCGCCCACGCGGCCCTCGCCAGACTTGAAACCGAACATGGCGATGATGTGCTGATTGTGACCCAAAACGTGGACGACCTGCATGAAAAGGCCGGGTCGCAAAATGTCATCCACATGCATGGCGCGTTGAATTCCGCATTATGTGCCGCTTGTGAGTACCGTTGGTCCGCCCCGCTTGCGATGTCGGTCGGGGAAGCTTGCCCAAGCTGTAAGGCCCCGACCGCACGGCCGGATATCGTGTGGTTTGGCGAAATCCCCTACCATATGGAAACGATTGAAGCGGCTTTATCACAGGCCGAGATGTTCATCGCGATCGGCACGTCTGGCAATGTCTATCCGGCGGCAGGTTTTGTGCAAATGGCGCAAGCCTTTGGCACGCACACGATCGAGATGAATCTCGAACCTTCTGAAACTGTGTCCATGTTCAATGAGACCGACTTCGGCAAAGCCACAGACATCGTTCCCAAATTCGTCGATAAAATTCTGAAGGCTTAATTCGTCCAGAAATCGGCGCGCGGATCGTATCACCGCGCGCCCTTTGATCAGATCAGTTGGACTTGTGGCCCGAGTGATCGCCTTCTTCGCTTGTGGACCCGTGACCGGAATGCCCGCCCTTGTCTTGGCGCTCGTTATCAACAGGGATTTCCACCATGACATCGCCCGCTTTCTCAAAACTGAGTGTCACGTGTACGGTCGCACCTTGCTCCATGCGATCAGACAGCCCCATGAACATCACGTGATCCGCACCGCGTTTCAGTTGATGCATGCCACCTGCGGGAATCGCGATGCCACCTTGAATTTCGCGCATTTTCATTACGCCGTTGGCGTCTTCCAAATGGGTGTGCAGCTCAACGCGCGGTGCCACATCCGAGGTGACCCCGATCAAGCGGTCGTCCGAATCAGAATGGTTCATGATCGTAAAGAAGGCAGCCCCGGTTTTGGCACCGCTGCGCACATAGGGGTCTTTGATCATGATGTTCCTATCACCCGCGAGTGCGGGCAGGGTCAGCAGGGTGGTCGCCGCTGCCAAAGCAAGAGTTTTTAAAGCCATGATGGCCTCCGAATAGATGAGGGTTTGTTTGGTTGAAAAGGCGAAGCAGATGTCACACAGCGGGTGGCGCGCGGGCCTCGTATTCAACTTGCACCGCACCTTGCGCGGTCTGTGCGGCGCGCAACATGGCAACTTGGCTCACATGCAGCATCGTCAAAAGCAACGATTGCGCCGTCGGAACGATTGCATCAAGCGACACCAGACAATCACTACACAGTTGCGGCGGACTTGTCGGCTGACCTTCAGAATCGGTGTACACAATATAGGTCGCATGCCCGGCACAGATGACCATCTGGCCTTCCGCCGGGGCTTGCCCGCGCGCAAATGCCATGGCTTGGCCTGTCAGACCCAAAGTCAGACAGATCGCCAATGTCAGGATGGTGCGAATTGCGTGCATACAGCGATATTTAGCTAGCCCCAGCGCCCGAGGCAAGGGACCAAAAGACACAGCCCCACATGGAAACCATGCAGGGCTGTTCAAATCTTCGGTAGTCGCGAAAGGCGTTTACGCAGCTGGTGCTGGCGCTTGTGCTTTTGCGATTTCTTTTTTGATCTTCATCGCGTTATCGCTCAACTCGATGTCTTTGGCTTTTGCCAAATACGCGTCCAGACCACCACGGTGATCTACAGAGCGCAGAGCAGCCGCAGAGATGCGGAACTTGATGCCACGGCCCAAAGTTTCGGACTGAAGGGTCACATCGTTAAGGTTGGGCAGAAACCGCCGACGGGTTCTGTTTTTGGCGTGGCTGACATTGTTGCCAGACATTGGGCGCTTACCGGTCAGTTCGCATACACGCGACATGGCACATATCCTCGTTGTCATTGCGCAAAGCTGAGCTTTGCAAATAGGAAAGGGCAGCCGGAAGCCGCGCCTTGGAATCTCGTTGGCTGTCTCTAGGGGGCTGCGGCTCAGGCGTCAAGGGGCTTCGCCGCGTTGAGCGCGGTTAAAACATATGCGGCTGCTGCACTTGGCGTTATGGCCCCGGTTGCGACCTGTTGGCCTAGTGTATCGAGCAGCGCACGGCTCTCTGGGGCCTCCATGGTTGCAAGTAGGCCTTGGCGTACGTCTTCGGCCAACCAATACCGCGCTTGAGTCGCCCGATTCCCTTCAAAATAGCCGTTTTCACGCCGCCAATCGCTTAACTGCGTCATCGCGCGCCAGGCGTCGTCCAGCCCGTTTTCATGCAAAGAAGACACCATGCGCGCTTGCGGATATCCGTCCGGGTCTTGTGGGCGTTTGCGCAACAGTCGCATGGCTCCGGCATAGTCCGCGCAGGTTCGCATCGCCGCTGGCTTCAGATCACCATCCGCTTTGTTGACCAAGATCATATCGGCCATTTCCATGATTCCACGCTTCACGCCTTGCAACTCGTCGCCACCTGCGGGTGCCATCAAAAGCACAAATAAATCAGAAAGTTGCGCCGCAACGGTTTCGGATTGCCCGACGCCAACTGTCTCGATCAGCACGACATCAAACCCTGCCGCTTCACATAAAGACACCGCTTCTCGCGTGCGCCGCCCGACGCCACCCAGATGCGTTTGGCTGGGCGAGGGGCGGATGAACGCATTTGCCTCACGTGCAAGGCGATCCATGCGCGTCTTGTCTCCAAGAATCGACCCTCCGGTGCGTGCGGATGACGGATCAATTGCCAAAACGGCCACCTTAAGCCCTTGTTCCACCAACATCATTCCGAAGCTCTCGATAAAAGTCGACTTCCCCACGCCCGGCGTACCAGATAGCGCAATGCGCAACGCTTTGCGTTCTTTTGGCAGGGTCTCAAGCAGCTCCAGCGCGTCGCGACGATGCGTGGCGCGGGTGCTTTCCACCAATGTGATGGCCCGCGCGAGGGCACGGCGCTCGCCTGCGATGAGACGGGGTTTGAGGTCATCCAAATCCATAGCCAGCTTGATGGCGCGACGCTGCGGGCTTGTCCAGAGCCCGCACCCCAGCGTATGCCCGTCCTTATGGATACCTTGCCGATCACCGAAATTCTGGACGACATCGCAAACGCCCTTGCAACGACGGGCCGCGCAGTTGTGCAAGCGCCCCCCGGCGCGGGCAAAACCACCATGGTTCCCCTGCATTTACTTGATAAAATTGACGGCAAAATCCTGATGCTGGAACCACGCCGCCTTGCCACGCGCCACGCAGCAGAACGGATTGCCCATTTGCATGGCACCAAACCAGGCGATGTGGTGGGGTATCGCATGCGCGGCGTGTCCAAAACCTCCGCGCAGACCCGAATCGAAGTCGTGACAGAGGGTATCCTGACCCGCATGTTGCAATCGGACCCCGATTTGCCGGGGGTGGGGTTGGTGATCTTCGATGAATTCCACGAACGCTCGCTGGTGGCGGATCTTGGCCTTGCGCTTTGTCTTGAGGTCGCAGGCGCCTTGCGCGATGACCTCAAGCTGTTGGTTATGTCCGCCACCCTCGACGCCGCCCCCGTCGCCGCTTTGATTGATGCCCCGATCCTCACATCTGAGGGGCGCACCTACCCCGTGGACACGATCTGGCGCGACACCCCACTGGGTGCAAACCGTTGGGAACCCGCCCTGCATGACCTTGTGGCCCAAGCCGCAGTCGAGCGAACAGGCGGCATGCTTGTCTTCCTGCCCGGTGCGCCCGAAATCCGCCGCGCCGAATCCGCGCTGAAAGGCCGCTTGCCCGCGGATTGCCAGATCATGCCCCTATACGGCGCAATGCCGTTTGATGCCCAACGTCACGCCACCAGCCCCCTCGCATCGGGACGCAAAGTCGTACTAGCGACCTCCATCGCGGAAACCTCGCTGACACTGCCCGACATTGAAATCGTGGTGGATGCTGGCCGCGCGCGCCGCGCGCGCTTTGATCCCGGCTCGGGCATGTCGCGATTGGTCACAGAACGCGCATCACGCGCCGAAGCCACACAGCGGGCAGGTCGCGCTGGCCGCGTTGGCCCCGGCATATGCTACAAACTCTGGAGCCGCGGCGAAGATGGGGCCTTGCCCGCTTTTGCCCCCGCCGAAATCGAAACGGCTGATCTTGCGCCTCTGGCCTTGGAACTGGCCGCATGGGGCGCGGCCCCTCAAGACCTCGCATTTCTGACCCAACCCAACGCAGGCAGCTACACCGAAGCCCAAGCTTTGCTCACCCTGCTTGGCGCGCTCGACCATGCGGGCCGGATCACGCCCCATGGCAAAGACCTCGCCGCCCTGCCCTTGCACCCGCGCCTTGGCCACATGTTGCGCCGCGCGGGCACGCAAGCGGCCCCCTTGGCAGCCCTCTTGGCCGAACGCGATCCCCTGCAAGGGCGCGGCGCGGATGTTGCTTTACGGATGAAGGCTTTGGCCGGACGTGAACGCAGCGCTGTGTTGGACACCATCCGAGCGGAGGCCAAACGTTTGGCCAAGCTGACCACACCCCAATCGGAGCCGATGGATTTGGGCGATATGGCCGCCCTCGCCTATCCTGACCGTGTTGGATTGCGCCGCAAGGGCGATGCCCCGCGCTACTTGATGTCGGGCGGCAAGGGCGCACATTTCCACGACAGCGACGAGATGAGCGGCCTTCGCCTGATTGTCGCCACGGATCTGGATGGCGACACCCGTGATGCCCGTATCCGACAAGCGGTTGCTCTTAGTGAAAGCGGGCTTCGTGCGATTTATGGCGCAGAAATCAAATGGGAAAATGATTGCTCTTGGTCGCGCCGCGACGGCCGCGTTGTGGCCCGCGCGCAAGAACGATTTGGCGCTGTTGCCTTGCAAGATCGCCTTTGGAAAGACGCGCCCGAAGACAATATCGCCGCCGCGTTTCTCGATGGCGTGCGCCAGCTTGGCTTTGCATTCCCCCCCGCCGCGGAACGTTTCCGTGCCCGCATCGCACTTGCCCGTTCTGGTGGCACAGACTTGCCCGATATGTCCGATGATGCCCTGATTGAAGACCTCGACACGTGGCTGCTCCCGCATGTTACGGGGCTAAAGACCGCCAACGACTGGAAACGCTTTGACCCGCTCCCCGCCTTGCAAGCCATGTTGGACTACCCCCAAACGCAAGCCCTAAGTCGCGCAGTGCCCGGTAAGTTCCGCACACCTTTGGGCCGCGAAGTCCCCGTGGATTACAGCGGCGACGTTCCCGAGATCGAAGTTCGCTTGCAAGAAATGTTTGGCACAACCCGACATCCAACCGTGTCCGGGCAACCGCTCAAGATCACGTTGCTATCGCCCGCGGGACGCCCGGTTCAGACCACGATGGACTTGCCGGGGTTTTGGGCCAGCTCTTATTCAGATGTGCGCAAAGATATGCGGGGCCGCTACCCAAGACACCCGTGGCCCGAAGACCCCACAGATGCCGCCCCGACTTTACGGGCAAAACCACGCGGCACGTGATCAAACCTGTGTTGATCTCATGCCCCGTGGCTTGAAAACCGCCCACGACGTTGGTGTGTGCGGGCGATGTGGTTGATCTTCGCTGCTTACATTGGCCACAGCGCCGTTTTGGGATGGAACTGAGACCACGCAAACCAAAACGCTTGGTGACTGCCCAGATCGGTCCCGTTGGCATCTACTGCTTTGATCCCTCCGGCATCAAGCTCTAGGCGGACGTTCTCAAACGTGATCTTTTCACCCCGTTTCAGCGCCGCAACAGCTTGGCTGCGTTGGAAGGCAACAGGTTTTCCCGACGCGGTGACGATACCCAAAATGTCTTCGTGAACTGGCAGCCGGGGGTCGACATCACCAATTGGAAAAATCGGACCGTTCGCATCGCGATTGTTGCGGAAGTCAGGTTTGCGGCCAAGGGCAAGGGCCTCTACCAGAACTGTCGTCTCGGGGTGCTCGGCTTTCCATGTGCCCCATTCGGTCGTGATAACGGTGGCTTGCTCTAGCTTGAGGTTCTTTCTCGCCAGTGGACCTGTGACCGCATGGCCAAGGAATGTGTCAAATACGGAATAGGTCTCAAGATCATACATAACTTTGTTGGATCGAATGAGCAGCCCAGAGGTGCGCAAGATTGGACGCTTGATGCCGCGTGGCAGTTGATCGGTGAAATAGGCCTGCGCAGCCCCGCATAACGTACAATAAGGAATGCCAAGATCGCGCCCTCCTAACGTGTCGTTCACCATCTCACGGACTTCCATGATTTGGCGCGGATAGGCACGGTATTCGCCGTTCACCTCAATGCCAAACACGATGTCATCGTCTCTTAACCACGTCGCGTCTTCTGCGTTGGTGACGTCAGGGTTGTCGGCGGCAGGGATGCAATTGCACTGCTCTTCCGTCGTATCATATGCCCGATCATCAATCAGAACCCCGCCCCATGAAACCATTCTCCAGTCGATGTCGCCTTTGACGAACAACTTCTTCCACCCCGGCACCACGGTGACGAAAATCGCGCGCTTTGTTTCCAGATACCTTGGCGGCTCTGGGATATCCCACGCGATGAGGTGATCGGTGACATCCCCCCAACTGTTGCGACCGCGCAGGTCTTTGCCCAACAGCTCAGACGCGGCCCCGGCAAGGGCTCCGTGCAGATGTGCGGCACTCGCGAAACGCATCAGATCGCTTATGATCCAAACGATCCGAGGGTCTTTTGCCGCGACAATTTCGAGCAAAGCTTCGTTTTGCTCATTCCCCCAAGAGGACTGTTTCATGCTGTCGGCAAATGCGACCTTTACCGCGGCCCGAAGATCCTTGGACAGTGGACCCGTCGGTATTGCCGGTGGCGTGCCATATTGCGCAACAACAAGATCAGAGAGCGGTTGTCGTGTTTGCGCCTGCACGCTGTGCGCCAAGAGCAAGGACAGCATGATCAATATCGCGCTGATTGCCCTGCGGTATTTCGTGCGGAATGCCAATTTCATAACCAAACCTTTCAACTGCTTATCATCTCTAAAACACACATTCTGCCAAACGGGTGCATTTTGGGGTGTAGATTTCTGGATAGCGCCTTGCTTGCCTGAACACCAAATCACAACTCCATCAGCAAGCGGTGATCTGGCGCGCGACGCAAGCACCATCGACCAAGCATTCGACGAACAGCACGCTGTATCGACTTACCATCAAGCCCAACCACACATGTCGCACGCATCTCGTCAAAATAACGTGGTGAAAAATTGGAAACCCAAGGGCGAAGCAAACCCTAAAAGTCCATGCCACTCTTTCAAAAAATTGGTCTTCTGCGTAGACGCCTCTCAGAAATTTAATGCCCACAAAGCTCTTTACGTATACCTCATAAAGAAACTCAAAACATGAGCGGTGGCGAATTTTTCAGGTAAGTTTTGAATTGATAGTCGATCACTTACATCACGCCAATAATTGAAATTTCAGAATGAAATACATCCTGAGTAAAGACACTGAATCCAATATTTGGCTTTCGCGAATATTAGCATGCAAAGGCTCACATTAAGCAATGCGATAAATCCGAACTCGTCACTCATCGCAACTATTATAGATCTGAGCGATGCAGAAAGCGCCAAACATCTCTGACGGAAAACCGTAGAAGATATCGGAAAGTACTTTTGTTGTCATGTTAGTTATTATTGCGAGCAGCTCGCTATTTGCATTACCCTGAAATCAAGTTGTGATTCATATTGTCATATCAACGAGGCAGATTATGCAGCAAGAAAAAATTGAAGTTAGATATACTGAAACGAATTTTGCATCTGCAGGCGGTGGAAATGAAGGAAGCCCCTCAGAGACATTTTATCACAAGTACATTCTCTACACAGACAGTAATGGAAACCAATTTGCCGCAAGAGGGGGCACAACTCTACGCACTGGCGATTTACCATCTGTGGATGCCCCCCTTGGTACGATAAATATTGATATCGGTGCCTTCGACAGCAATTTTCCTGACTTTCTAGACCCGTCTGTTGGCGAACATCCTGGTGAAACAATAGTCACCGGCACCGATTTATCTTCGTTTTTCCAAACGATCACAGACACTATGAACGCAATTCAAGATGCGAAGATTAATTATTGGCCACATAGAAACAGCAACTCCGCAGTTGACACCGCGCTGATGTCCGCAGGTTTAAGCGCGCCGCAATTAGACGGAAACGGGGACTTTCTATCTCCTGGTTCCGGGAACATTCTTCCTATCGGGGCTCAGCCAGATCCTGACAATAACCTCCTAAACAACGGCACCAATTTCAACAAAGGGGCCGTGGACGAGAGTACCGCCAATGATACTGCCGATTTTGAGAATGGCACGGCACGAGATGGCGGCAATCATAGCTCCGAGATGCCCGATGAGATACTCAACGATGATGGCGCCAATAACGCGGCTGCGTCTGGAACTGTCACCGATGATTATCGCCCGGGCGCGGTTGAGCTTGGCTCAAGTGACACGTTTTTAGGCTCAGTCGGCAGCGCTATTGGCGATTTGGTGCAAGGCGTTGGTAATTTCGTCGGGGATGTCGTCGGCGGTGTCGTGGATTTTGTCGGCGACGTGGTCAGCGGTATTGGGTCGGCTGTCACCGGCTTGTTTTCTGGGATCGCGAAAGTCCTGAATATCGATCCTGTGGTTCTTGATATGGACGGCGATGGCGTTGAACTAATCTCGTTTGACGACTCCTATACGACGTTCGATGTCGACAATGATGGTATCGTTGAAAGCACAGGATGGGTGCATCCGGATGACGCGCTCCTTGTGCATGATGTGAATGGCGACGGCCATATCAATGACATCACTGAGACTATTTCAGAATATTATCTTGCCGCTCCCGGACAAGGGGCGCTTTATTCTGACGGATTGGAAGCGCTGGCCACGCTCGACACAAATGCAGATGGCGTGTTTGATAATGCAGATGCCGCTTTCACAGTGCTGCGCGTGTGGCAGGATGCCAACGCAGATGCTGTCACCGATATAGGCGAACTAAAGACGTTGGTTGAATTGGGCATCACGTCTATTGATCTAAACCGCGAAATCGTTAGCCGGGAAGAGATCGAAGGCAACCCCATCTTGAGCCGTTCGACCATGACGATAAATGGCGCCAGCCATGATGTGGCCGCCGTGGATTTCGCCACCAATCCGCTTGGTTATGAATGGAACGACGTCGCACAAGGGCTGCAAATTGTCACCGAAGACGGCCAAACCTCGATTATCCAAATTGAAGACATCCTTGGCATGGCCGTCGATCTATCACTGCTGAATGGCGACGCAGATATAACCAATGATGCACAAGGCGTTGTTGGGAATGTTGGCGATGACATCCTGTTGGGGGATTCCGGGGATAATTGGCTTATTGGCGCACAAGGTGCTGATATTATTCAAGCTGGTGAGGGCAATGATCTGATTGTGATCGATGCGGATGACAGTTTGGCCAATATCGATGCGGGCGAGGATGCTGATGGCATGGACCTCGACATTGTGCAGATCGTTGATACCCGCGGCGTTGTGCTCAATTTGAACGACATCAACGCAGAGGTGGCATTGGGCGGCACTGGTGATGATGTCATATTCGGTGGCGCAAATACCAATGTGTTTGTGCGTGGCGGATTGGGGGATGACGTTATAATCGGTGGCTCGGCCGATGACGCGCTTTCAGGCGAGGATGGCAACGATACATTAGATGGCGGACGCGGTGATGATGTCATCCGGGGGCACCGCGGCGCGGATTTACTGATTGGTGACCTCGGAGAGGATTACCTCGCGGGGGGCTTGGATGATGATGCGATTTATGGCGATGAGGGCGAAGACCTGCTGCGCGGTGATCAGGGCAACGATAGCCTTTTTGGCGGCGCGGATTACGATGTAGCAGAGTTTTCCGGCAAATTAGACGAGTACGACGTTGAACGGCTCGCAAACGGTTCTGTTCGTGTCGCGGACCGCGTTGAGGGGCGCGATGGTGTCGACATACTGACCGACATCGAAGCGTTGAATTTCCAGAACATCAAAGAGGTCCAGCTTGACCTCCAAAATCCGTTCACAGCAAATGATGTTGTCAATGTAAGCGGGACTGGGCCTTACGTCATTCTGGCCTCAGATATCCTTGCCAATGATATTGATTATCAGGGGGATAGCCTCAGCTTGACGGGTGTGTCCGACGCGCTGGGGGGAAGCGTGATCCTGAATGCCCAAGGCGATGTCGTCTTCACACCGAACGCATCTTATGATGGTGTCTTTTCGTTTCGCTACACAATCATGGACAGCGACAACAATCCCGGCGCTTTGGCCGTTTTGAAGGCCACGGGCGAAAGTTCGGAAGTCAAAGGAAGCGTCAACCTTGCTTTCGACGATCACCCCGAGGACTCGTTGTTTTATGACCAATGGTACTTGAGCGAAGCAAACATTCTTCCGGTTTGGACGGATTATTCCGGTCAGGGCGTCACTGTTGGTGTGTTTGAGATCGGCATTGCGGACCTCGATCATCCAGATTTGGTTGATAACTTATCGCAGGAAACCCTTGATGCGGGTGATCCCGACAGCGTTGATGGCCACGCGACGTTGGTGTCTGGCGTCATTGCCGCCGCGCGAAATACGCAAGGCAGTGTCGGGGTTGCTTATGACGCCACCCTGTCAGCTTACGCGCTTGGCGATCCGAACCCAGACTTTTCAACCTTGCTGAACTTCCAAAATTTCGATGTGGCGAACAACAGTTGGGGCTTCACAGAGGCTTTTGCCGCCACGCTGGGTGATGACAATGCCTTTGAGCAAGCCGCCGCTTTTGGTCGGGATGGGTTGGGGACCGTTATTGTCTTTGCTGCGGGAAATGAACGTCAAGATGGCGGAAACGCGAACGCGGATTCCCTTTACAATAACAAATACACGATCTCCGTTGCGGCGATTAACAAAAATGCGGATCTATCGTCGTTAGAAATCCAGCAAGATCCCTTCAGCAATCCCGGTGCCAACATCCTGATCTCGGCCCCCGGTTCCAACATTACTTCGACCTCTGTGCTGCTTGAAAACTCCAACGGCTCTACGTTTGGCGATACGTTTGACACCGCCGAAGGCACATCTTTTGCGACACCGATCGTCTCGGGTGTTGCTGCCCTGCTGCTAGAGGCGAACCCGCGTCTAGGATACCGCGACGTGATGGAGATTTTGGCCTATTCCGCCAAGATCGTCGACGATGAAAACACAGACTGGCAGACCAACGGCGCCCAAGATTGGAACGGCGGCGGGCTGCATTTCAGCCACGATTATGGTTTTGGCAATGTCGATGCACTGGCAGCGTCGCGACTGGCAGAAACTTGGGTCAAAACGCAGACCTATGACACCGAAATCAACTTCTTCGTTGATGGCACTTTGAATAACGCGGCAATCCCGGATGATGGCTCGAACCTGAGCGACGTCATCACGATTGGGTTGGGCAATCCAGCGCTTACTGTCGAACATGCCACGATCAAGGTTGATTTCACGCATCAACGCGTTGGCGATCTTGAGATTGAATTGCTGTCCCCCAATGGAACGGTCGGCAAGCTGTTAACCCGGCTGGGTGTCGATCCAGATAGCACCACCGATTTAGGACATGGCCCAGAATCGCTGGAGTTTTCGTTCGGAAATGTCAGTGCGTGGGGGGAGCCGGCCTACGGGGATTGGACCCTGCTGGTCCGCGATTTGGTTACAGGTGAAACAGGGACAATCCACAATTGGTCATTGGAGCTTTCTGGGAACCTCGCGGAACTGGACGACACGTATGTCTACACGGACGCCTTTGCAGATCAGACCGATATAGGCAGGTTCACCTTGCACGACACCAACGGCGGCGATGATGCGATAAACGCTGCAGCCGTCAAAAGTGGGTCGCTGATTGATCTGAACGCCACGTCAAACTCATCGATCGCCGGGCAAACACTGACAATTGCCGCGGGCTCCACTATCGAACGCGCCCTAAGTGGTGACGGGGACGACACTCTGATTGGCAACGCCGCGAATAATCTACTCTTTGGCGGCCGTGGGGCTGACAACATATCCGGGGGACAAGGCAATGACTGGCTGATTGCGGCGTCTGGAAGTGACACGGCAACCGGCGGAACAGGTTTGGATCGTTTCGTGATACGCCACGGCGATGTCGGACAGCTAACGGTCACCGATTTCGACTTAACCAGTGACCTCATCCTGTTGAGCGGATTTGAAACTGTGGCCGATATCTCCGATCTGATCCTTGGTCTGAACGCAGGCAACACCGAGATCCTATTGCCAGACGGGCAGCTCGTGATCTTAGAGGGCATTGCACCCGCATCGTTGACGAATAGCAATTTCTCCTTCGCGCAAGCGATCAACTTGGCCTCCGTTGAGCTGAACGTTTTTGAGCAACGCCTGACCGAGGGGGATGATTATTTCTACCATCCACAAGATAGCGTCGGAAATCCGGTCCAAGACACCACCCCACAACGTGTCTTCGCACTTGGCGGCGATGATCAGATTTTTGGTAATCTTGGCGATGATGAAATTTTCGGTGGCGACGGAAACGACACATTAAACGGATACACAAGTTCCGGCTTTTTCTCGGGCGGTAATGATACGCTTTATGGGGAAGCCGGGGATGACACGCTTTACGGATCTGGTTCCGACGATTTGCTGTTTGGCGGCATTGGCAATGACATCTTGCTTGGCAACAAGGGGGATGACGTTCTGCATGGTGGCGAGGGGCGCGATATTTTGATTGGCGATGATCCCAATTCGACCTCGCTGGCGGGTGTTGGGAATGATGAAATTCACCTCGAACATGGCCTCAACGAGGTCTGGGGCGACCACTTCAATATTGACCCGCTGCTGTGGGATGGCAGTCTTGGCGATGATACGTTCGTGGTTCACAAATGGGACAATTTTGTCAGCGGCGGGGTTCTTGGCATTGGCATCGTCAAGGATTTGATCCGTGACTTCTCACCGGACCATGACGTGATCGACATTCGTGCGGTGCAGGGTGCCACCCGCTTTGAAGAGCTTGGCTTCACCAGCCTTAACCTCAACGGCACTGCATTTTTGCGCGTCACACTCAACGACACTGACTTTCAAACGATCACATTGGATGGCGGCTTAACGCAGGCCGATCTGAGTGCTGCGAATTTTGTGTTCTATGAAAATGTCGCGCCTGACGCCAAAAGCGATGTGTTCGACATGGCCGAAGACACGGTGTTGCACTTTACAGCGCAGGACTTGCTGATAAACGACACAGATGTGGAAGATGGCGTTCCTGAGTTCACAAAAATCGTCACAGGACCGTCCAAGGGCACCCTCCTTGCGGATGGCACTGGGGCGTTCACTTACACACCTGATCTGCATGCTTTTGGCTCTGACAGCTTCGTCTATGAGGTCATAGACACGCATGGTGTTAGCGCAACGTCACTGGTGACGATAAATGTGTCTTCGGTAAATGACGCTCCGGTCGCGCAGGATGATTATGTGGAAACGGTGCGGGATATGCCGGTTGTCTTAGATGTTTTGGCCAATGACACAGACCCCGATAACGACGTTCTGGTGATCGAAACTGTTGGCCCAGCGCTGCATGGTGTGGCGGTTTTGAATGCGGATGATACGATCTCGTATACGCCCAATTTGGGCTTTCTGGGCGAGGATAGCATCACCTATGTTGTCTCAGACGGGCTGAGCCAAAGTGAGACGGCACTTGTTACGATCTCGATTGGTGGCGGGGACGGGGATGATGTCCTTTATGGCACCGCTGATGAGGATATGTTGTTTGGCGGAAGTGGTGCTGACCAGCTTTATGGGGCTGATGGCGATGATAGCTTGATTGGTGGCGCGGGCGATGATGCTCTGTTTGGCGAAGACGGCGATGATGTGTTGATTGGCGGCGCGGGGGACGACCAATTGGATGGCGGCGCCGGATTTGATACAGCGGATTATTCTAACCTTGATAGTCGGGTGGTGGTTTTTCTGAATAAGGCGCCTGCGGATGTGGGCTCTGGTCAGGGGATTGATACGTTTGTGAGTGTCGAAAACGTGGTTGGCACGGATTTTGATGACCGATTGGTGGGGGATGGCGCTGACAACACCTTAGATGGGGGGAACGGCGATGATGTGCTTATCGGAAATGGCGGCAATGATACGTTGTTTGGCCGAGATGGCGACGACACCCTAAACGGCACTGGTGGAAACGACGTTCTCAATGGTGGATTTGGCGACGATGTGTTGCTTGGTCTTGGCGGCGCGGATGCCCTAGATGGCGATGCGGGCAACGACCATATCGAAGGTGGTCTTGGTGTCGACGTGATTGATGGCGGCAATGATGATGACGATATTTTCGGCTTCTTTGGTGCGGATGCGATTAAAGGTGGGAATGGCGATGACGATATTCGCGCAGATGGTTCTGCTGACACCATAGAAGGGGGCGCCGGGCGGGACCGGATTGTGGGTGGCAATGGCAAGGACACTGTTTGGGGCGGCGCTGGCAATGACACCTTGTTTGGCGGCGGCGGTCACGGAAATGGCGATGGGCTGCGCGATGTATTTGTGTTCAAGTCGGCAGCAAATGGTGGCGGTGGCTTCGATATCATCCGTGACTTTGAGAACAATATCGACAAAATAGATATGTCTGAAAGTGGCTATTCCGATGCAGCGGATGTGATTGCGGATGCAAGCCAAGTTGGTGCGGATGTGGAAATCAACTTCGATTTCGCAGGCTTGCTGCGGATCAATGATTTCACTTTGGCGGATCTAAATGCTGGCGATTTCTTCTTTTGAGGCTCGACCAAAGGACCCTGAGCTTGTCGATTGAAAACAGGCCAGTTTCCCGGCTCTCAAAACGCTTGCCTTGAAGCAGCGCAGGTCCTTCGACTGCTTTATCGAAACGAGAATCCACATGTCGGCTCAAACCGGTCTACTCAATACCCGCTCTGAGCCCATTGTGACCCTGTGGCAGGTAAGCTACCGGTAAAGTGCAAGCGCAGCTTTGACCGGGGGGCGTACCCACATGATCTCGATTGATCGCCTTGACCATCTCGTCCTGACCGTTGCCGACATTGATCGCACATGTGCATTCTACGGCGACATACTTGGCTTCGAGGTCACGACATTTGGGGCGGGCCGCAAAGCACTGTCTTTTGGGGCCCAGAAATTCAATTTACATCAGTTGGGCAAAGAATTTGAACCCAAAGCCGCCCGCCCAACCGCGGGGGCCGCCGATTTCTGCTTGATCACGCAAACACCGATGTCCGAGGTCGCAGCACATCTGGAAAACTCAGGTGTTTTGATCGAAGAAGGCCCAGTGCCGCGCACGGGCGCGACTGGACCGATAAACTCCCTCTACATTCGCGACCCGGATCAAAATCTCGTTGAAATATCCCACTATGACCCATGACGGGTTCGTCCCACCAAGCTCAGCCTAGCTCTGATCGCACTCTCGGCTCGCTTTGGATACGTCTTGCATATCGCATTTGTTAAACCGCAATTCAGGCGACACACCGCATGCACCACATCTGGCGAAAACCATCTGGTGTTTCACCTCAAAGACGCATCACCCCTGACATCAAAACAAGTTATTGACGCGCGCGCCCCAATACTTTCAACGTCCCCTTGCCCAGCGCGCGCCACTCTGTGATGTGGTCATTTATGAAATGGATGGCCCTCATAACTGGCATAATTCTGATCTTTGCGGCTTGGATGCTTATCCAGATTGGCAAAGGTATCCTGTTCGCCCATAGCGGATTCGACAGGTGGGATGACAGTTTTTTGGCAACCTATTACGAATGTTGCTTGATAACCGATTTACGCACTGCTGTGCCGGTTGGGCTGCTTGGCGTCGCTCTGCTTGGGTTTGCGGCTTGGAAATTCTTACGAGGTTAAGGAATATCAGTGCAATCCCCTCCCCCAAAAGCATTAATATCACGTACCGACAAGGCCGCGTTGATCGCTTCTCCCATTGCACCACCGCGAGAGGCCCCGTGGCGCAAAATGAATGGCCTTTCCCGACACAAGATCATCCCGCAGCCCGAAACTTTCCAACCACAGCGGGCTAACGTCTTAGGAATATGGCGGCATCGGTTCAAACCCGTGTCCCCGTTGCATCGGACACTGTAGCGCCGGTGCCGGGGGGCGTCGCGCCAACGAAACTTACCGCAACAGGTCCTTAGGCCGATTTCGGGTCGCAATCTCATAACCATTGAGTGGTCTCTGTTTGGCATGCCTGCGCAATAGACTAAAGCAATGTCTGTATGGTCTCACAAGCGAGCAGGTTGATGCACTGATACGCACAGCTCAGGACATGAGAGCGCAGAGTGCTTCTCTGACGGCATCAACCAGAGGGCCAAAGAAGCTTCCTATCCTCACTGCAACGCCGTTAAAAAACAGAAATGGGGGACCACACATTCAGGGACACAACGCTACCGCTGCCGCCAATGTGGCGGGACCTTCAACGGCAGGATGGGCAACGCAATCGCTCACCTACAGCGGCTCAATCTGTTCTAACGTGTGCTTCAGGATATGTCGTTGTCGCCGGTTCCTGGCTCGGTCCGCCAATCGGCCGTCCAACTGGGCATCAACAAAGACACAGTTTGGCGCTGGTGGGGGATCATTCTTCGGTCTTTATCTCAATCCATCGAACCGCTTTCCGGTATTGTCGAGGTGGATGAGACCTTTGTGCGAGAAAGCCGCAAGGTCAGCCGGGAGTGGGTTCGCCATCAACGCGCCCCGATGAACCACCCTAAGCCGCCACGCCTCCGCTGGTAAGAATACAAACTGACCGGAGCGCTGATGAAGCGTGGTCTCAGTAAATGGCGACTGCCGGTTTTGACGGCCATGGATAGGGGTGGAAACAGTTACGCGGAACGCTTGCCTGACAGGCGCGACCGGACGATCTATCAATGTCTATCGCCAATTATTCGTCGAGAAGCGGCACTGTGTTCCGATGGATTAGGCGCATACGCGAAATTCGCCAAAGCCTCCGGAATTTCACGTTTCTTTCTTGGCACCAAGCCGGGCCCCCGTAAGATCGGTCAAAGTTTTCACATTCAGAATGTGAATGCCCTTGCACTCTCGTTTGAAGGACTTTCTGCGGCCCTTCAAGGGGCCAGCAAAGAAGTATCTCGACGGATAAGTCGATTGGTGTTTTACGCGTAGCTCAACACCACCTGAAGATGCGTTTGGTGAACTCCTTCGCGCATAGTGCAGGTCACCGGACGCAGGACAATCCTCATACCAAGCGTGCTTCACGGTAGCCGTTTTGGCATGCCCTCTCCCCATCCGTCCTCGCCGAAAATCAGGGCGGGTGGGCAATCAGCTTCTCGGTCGATCGTGTCCCAGATTTTCCCCAACCAACTCGCAGCCGTTTCAACAATTGCATCTCTAACAGAGAAGGGTTGATCGAAAGGGTCAAACATCGGGACGTCAGGCTCGATATTTCCATCGACAAATCGTACATCAAATAAAACCCTGTGACCTTCGATAGCCTTGTTCAGAGCGAACACGTTCGGGCCATCAAGATGTAAGACAACAGAAAACATACCGTCTGGCTCTTGGTTTGGATGGTTCCCGAATTGTATTTCCTTGGTCTCCTGCGGGAGCTTGGCCAATGCTATGGTCAGGGTCTCTTTCGCGTTCTCCATGTGGGCATCAAGGATGCCCGTGAGTGAGTGCTGTAGAATATGCCTTCACGTCTTCTTGCAATTACAGTGTCTCCAATGCAGTCGCATACCAGCCTACATTCTGTGCGCCAGAAACCAACACGAAATGCAGACATCTCCTAGATTAAACAATCGATACTGTATCAGCCCAATACTGGCACGCGGCATCGCGGTCTAAAGATGCATCTCACCCGACATCAGGACAAACCCTTGCCCGGTGACACGCACGCCATCGATAGCATCGCGCGCCCCAAGAATTTCAACATCCGCTTGCCCAGCGCGCCCCAACCCATGCCCTTGCTCGGCCACAAATCGCGGGGACTCGATCAATCCATGCGCCCACAAATATGCCGCCATCGCGCCTGTGGCAGACCCTGTGAAAGGGTCCTCCGCCGGGCTTGGTGGCGCGAGCAAAAGCCGCGAATAGGTGTCCCCAGCCGCTGTAGCGCCGGTTTGTGCCACCAAAAACGGCTCCATGACATCTGTTCCGGGCGCGTCAATATGGGCGAAATACGTCTTGAGCGCGTCCATGTTCAGCGCCGCTTTCTCAAGGGTGGCGCGATCTTTCACAACGGTGATGCAGAACGGCAATCCGGTCGATGTGATTTGGGGTGTGTGCACGATGTCATCCGCGGTTAATCCCACGGCTGGGGCCACCACCTCGACGGGGACTTGTTTGCCAAATTGCGGCGCGATCTGCACCATCGACACCCGATCCCCTGCAACGGTTACGGGGATGACGCCTGCCAAGGTTTCCAATGTCAAAGGCCCATCTTTGATCAATCCACGATGACGCATGGCCGCGACGGTCGCGATTGTGGGGTGTCCTGCGAACGGGATTTCACGGCTCGCCAGAAAGTACCGCACACGGATGTCTGCGATGTCGGATGGCCCGGTAAAGGTGCATTCCACAAGCGAGGTTTCCCGCACGATATTCATGCATGTTTCATCGCTCAAATGGGCCGCATCATGCAACACAGCGCAGCCGTTGCCCCCAAAGGCTTTTGCGGCAAAGGCGTCCACCCAGTCAAACTTCACAGACATCGTTCTTCCTTATCAGATGCACTTATTGTGACCCATAGGCCTGCGCGGCCCGAAAGTCACGACGCACGGCCTCGAACTCTGCTTCAAACGCGTAAAAGGATTGGCCAAATGCAGTTTGAAACGCCACATCCCGATCCGCGCTGCGCCCCAATGCGTCAAAATATGTGAACAACGCCGCTCTGCCGTGTTTGCGCGCCAATAACATGGCCGCAAACCGCGCCACACCGTATTGCTCGGATGTTTTCACCGCATCGCTTCGGGTGAGATCGGACAGCAAAATGCGGCTCCGGCGGGCGCCATTTTGCACGTTGAAAAACGCTGAGCCTGTCACCGATGGCTCTATCCCCTTGGCGCTTAATTCGATGACTTCCGCGCTGCCTTCAACCAGCCACCCCGGCCCCAGCAATCGATCCGACCCATCGCTAAGTTTGCGCGCAGGCACATCTAGAGCGAGGTCGTATTGCGCTTGGTGCATCATCTCATGCCCCATAACCGCGAGCAGACCGCCCAAGGTGACGGGTTGCCCTTCCACGGGCCAACAAAACCCGATCAATCCGCGCCCCGCAAAGGCCCCCGCATGTCTGTGCCCACAAAATCGCGCGCTGTTGATCCGGGCGTTGGTGGATTGACCCATTTGGGCCCGCGCGGCGCGCAGCAAGGTGTTCAATTCAGCGTCGGACCCCCCACCGATGATCGCAAATCGCCCCGCCAAGGGCGCGCCCCAATCTTGCAAAAACCGATCTCGCATTAATGTAGCGGCACGTTCCAACATCGCTTTGCGCGCGTCTGCTTGCGCGCCTGTCGTCAATATAATGTCACCTTGCAAAGCGGGCCAAAAAGCCCGCAGGTCCTCATCGGCACGCCCAAGTTCGCGACACCACGCAAGATGCGTGCGCGTTGAAAATGCGGGTAAATCTGCGTATGGATGCGATGTTAGATAGCTGGCCGCTTTGTCCGCAGCTGTGCGCCCCGACAGGCTGAGGGCGGCAAATTGCTGGTCAACACATCGCGCAGCTGCGTCTTGCGCGTGGACCATGCTGGCCGCCATCCCAACTTGCAAAAGGGCGGCTAAAATAACCGCCCGTCTGAATTTAGTGTACTGCAACCGGCTGGAAATCGTTTTGCCGCGCAAGAACAAAGGCAAGCTTGCGATCGGCCACCAATGCAAGTTGCGCGCCGTCTTCCGCGTGTACCGAATAAAGCTGCTCGTGACTGCCCGCTTGTTCGCGCACGTCATCGGGCAGATCGGCGACGTCTACGCATTTCACATAGACGGTGCGCCCTGCTTCGGCATCAATTTCAAAAGGAGTTTCCATTGTCTTATCCTTCCTTGCTTGACCGGGTTTTTCCCGAGTTGATTGGTATCGTTTGCACCACGGTTTCCGCAGGCGCGCGGGTGAGATCGACGTGCAATAGCCCGTTCTCCATTTCCGCTTCACCGACGTCGACGCCTTCCGCAAGCACGAAGCTGCGTTGGAATTGGCGTGCTGCAATGCCGCGATGTAGGAAGACGCGACCGTCGCTGTCATCGACTTGGCGTCCCCGGATTACAAGTTGCCGGTCTTCCACGGTGATCGACAGATCATTTTCGCCAAAACCTGCGACCGCAAGCGTGATGCGATAGGAATGGTCAGACGTTTGCTCAATATTAAATGGCGGATAGCCATCCGAGCCTTTTGCGGTGCGTTCCAGCAGCTGCTCTAACTGCTCAAACCCGAGCATATGCGGGTAAGACGCAAGGGTCATCTTTGTCATCTCGAACATGTCCTTTGTGGCAAGCGACATCTATGGAGCGCCCCATTCAGGCGACGCTGTAAAAATAATATGGGGATTAACGAACCCCGCGACAAGTCCTTTGCCGAATGCACTTCTCTCGGTATGATGGTTGTTCAACCTATCGAGGAAATGATTCCCAACATGAACGCATTGTCTGACCTTTCGATGAAAACGGATGACGTTTTGCGTGTAGAACTTGATGTATTTCGTCAAGAACACAGCGACCTCGATGAAGCGATCCGTGTGCTGCAGGATACCCGCACGGCGGATCAGCTGATGATTCAACGTCTCAAAAAGAAAAAACTGCAGCTAAAAGACCGCATTTCGCAGATTGAAGACCGTTTGACGCCAGACATTATCGCCTAAGCCGGTCATTGATTGCCTAAGGGGCCGATATGGCTATAGTCGCGCTTTCTTAATTTCCCGCGCAAAGGCTTGCCTATGTCTCTCCCTCCTGTTGGTATTATCATGGGGTCGCAATCCGACTGGCCCACGATGAAAGAAGCTGCTGATATTCTGGATGCGCTTGGCATCGCCTATGAGGCTAAGATTGTCTCGGCCCACCGCACGCCCGACAGGCTTTGGGATTATGGCAAAACGGCTGTGACCCGGGGTTTGCAGGCGATTATCGCGGGCGCTGGCGGGGCGGCACATTTGCCCGGCATGATGGCCTCCAAAACCCGCATCCCGGTGATTGGTGTTCCGGTTCAGACACGCGCCTTATCTGGTGTTGATTCGCTTTATTCTATTGTGCAGATGCCCAAAGGTTTCCCGGTCGCAACGATGGCGATTGGGTCTGCGGGTGCTGCGAATGCGGGCTTGATGGCGGCAGGAATTTTGGCGCTTCAGGATGCAGATCTTGCGGCTCGTTTGGACACATGGCGCGAAGATCTCTCCGCGTCGATCCCACAGGAGCCAAGCGATGACTGAAGCTCTTCCTTTTGGTAGCACAATTGGCATTTTGGGCGGTGGACAACTGGGCCGGATGCTGTCGGTCGCGGCGGCCCGTTTGGGCTATCAGTGTCACATCTTTGAACCCGGCTCGACCCCGCCTGCGGGCGATGTCGCGGCGCGTGTGACCACAGCGGAATACACAGACACAGCCGCTCTGACCGCCTTTGCGCAAACGGTCGACGTGATCACCTATGAATTCGAAAATATCCCCACAGGGGCGCTGGATGTCCTCGAAGCGTTGCGCCCGATCCGTCCGGGTCGCGAAGCCCTGCGGGTGTCCCAAGATCGCGTGACTGAAAAGGCGTTTTTGCAAGAGCTTGGCCTTGCCACTGCCCCTTATGCCGACATTCCCGACGCGGATGCGATGCGCGCAGCACTCGACACGATTGGCGCCCCCGCCATTCTGAAAACGCGCCGTTTTGGCTATGATGGGAAGGGGCAAGCACGCCTCAAAACACCACAAGACGCAGACGAAGCGCTCGCCTCCATGAAAGACGCCCCCGCAATCCTTGAGGGCTTCATCGATTTCACCCACGAAGTGTCCGTCATCGCAGCGCGCGGCCTAGACGGCGCCGTGTCGTGCTTTGATCCCGGTGAAAACGTCCACAAAGACGGCATTTTGCACACGACAACCGTCCCTGCCCGCCTAAGCCGCTCTCATCGCACAGATGCGGTGCTGCTTGCTGCCAAAATCCTGAATGCCCTCGATTATGTCGGCGTGATGGGCGTGGAACTTTTTGTCACCCCCAAAGGTCTGATCGTGAATGAAATCGCGCCCCGTGTGCACAATTCGGGTCATTGGACCCAAAATGGCTGCACGGTTGATCAGTTTGAACAGCACATCCGCGCCATTACCGGCCTGCCCCTTGGCGATGGCACGCGTTACGCAGATGTTGAAATGCTGAACTTGATTGGCGACGACATCCACACAATTGATGCCAAAGCCCCCAACACCGCCATCCACCTTTATGGCAAGGCGGATGCAAAACCGGGTCGCAAAATGGGACACATCAATCGGATTGTTCCGCCCGCCTCACCTAAACCCTAGGCAAGCAAACGGTCCACGATCTCGCCGCTCATATAGCTGACGCGCCCAGCGCTGATCGTGGCCGCAACGCGGTCTTGCGCGTTCAAAATGACCACGTCAGCCCGCAATCCGGCGTCCAAACGGCCCCGGTCGTTCAACCCCAAAATTCGTGCAGGCCCGCTGGACACCAAATCCCAAGCGGGCTTGATCCCAATCGTTTTGGCCAAGAATAACGCCGCGCGGCGCAGACTTGGGTAATGGTAATCCGAGGCCAGCGCGTCACAATTGCCCATCAAAACAACGTCTAACGCAGATACATTCCCCTTGTGCGAGCCGCCGCGCACCAGATTGGGACTGCCCAAAATAACCTGTCCCGGCGCCTCTGCGGCCTCCAAAGTTTCGGGAAATTCCGCGATTTCGACGCCCATTTCGACCCAAGCTGCACGTTGCGCCGCCGTGTTGTCGTCATGACTGCCCAGCTTCACCCCTTGTGCGGCCAATTTTTCGCTAAGAGCGGCCAAAGCTGCGGGAACCTCATCCGTGCGCGCGTGCAAACTTTGGACAAACGCGAGGTGCTTTTCCGGGTTTCGCCCCGCCCGCAGCGCCTCCGCTGTGTTGCGCTTTGGCGTTTTGCCAGCGGCCAATCGGTCATGCGGAAGGTGGTCGTTAAATACGACATACGCGACACCCCACGCTGCCAAACGATCCGGCAACGCCTCATACATATCAAGCTGATGGGTCTCAAAGCGAAGTTGCGGCCGAAGATCGGTGATCGTCTGAATGTCACTCAGCACGTCAAAAACTTGCGTGGCAAAGGCTTCCCCGCGCAAACCGCCCTCCCAAGAGATGAATTGCGCCAGTACCCCGGTTGTGATCCCGTTGGCCGCCATCTCCGCTTCGGCCGCGCGTATCCCCGCAGATACATCCTTCATCGCGCCCCGACGTGGGGCCACATGACGTTCAAATCCGTCCCCGTGCACATCAATTAGTCCCGGCAGTATTTTAAATCCGCTCAGATCAACTTGTTTGCCCGAAAAATCATCGCGCAAAATGCCGTCAACGATCGCCAATGGCCGGTTTTCAAACCCGACCTCACCAAGCACATCCGCGCCCACAAATTCAACGTTCATCCAATGTTAGTCCTACACAGCCACCACCTGGGCAGCCGATATTCTCTAATACGGAATCCATCCAGCCCATTGTGCGATCAAATTGCCCTGTTACCAAAAATTCGACGGTTTGTGCGATGACGCGCGAGTTGTTCATCATAAACGTGTGGGTCACGGGCAAGATCATGTGATCGTTCATGCCGATAACTTTGGTCGAATAGACGGCGACTTTGCCGTCATCTGCCCCCGGCAAGATTGATGAAAACGCAGGGTTCAAGGATTGATCGCCCGCGATGACGCCCAACTCAAATGGCACGGGCGGCAGGCTGCGCGGCAGGCTGCCTTCCCCGGTCCCAAGCTGTAATCCGGCGGGTCCGTTGATCCAGTCAAAGGCGGGGTGTTCGCGCAGTTCCTCAACGATTTCAGATCCTTGATTGGGTGGCCCTAACATCACGACACGACCGATTTGCGGATTGCCTTTCGCCCCGGCCCATACGCGCAATAAAATGCCCCCCATCGAATGGGTGACAAAGTCGACGCGCGCTGTGCCGCAGTCGGCCACGGCTTTGGGCAGTGTTTGCTCCATCAGTTCTGAAATTGGTGCTTGCCTCGACGGATAGCCGGGTCGCACGACGCGCCATCCTTTCGCTTCAAGAGCTTCTTGCATTAACACAAAGCTGGTCTGCGAACGCGCCAATCCATGCAACAGCACCGCGCAGCGTTCTTGTGCAAAGGCTGTTGCTGGCAGGACCATCGAAAGGGTCAGAAAGAAGAATAATCTCAGCATTGTCGTTGATATAATACCTCTTGTTCGATTAAAAAACAGTATGACTGCTGCGTCACTTTCTCATCGCCCTATTCGGCTCGCTGTGCGGGCCGTTATTGTTCAAGATGACCGCCTTTTGCTGGTGAATGCTTGGCCTGATGGCAAAAGCGACTTGCTGTGTGCTCCGGGTGGCGGCGCTGACTCTCATGCGGCTCTCCCGGATAATCTTGCCCGCGAACTTCACGAAGAAACCGGGCTGCGAATATCCGTTGGCCAGATTTGCTTGGTGAACGAATTTCACGACCCAGATCGCGACTTCCATCAGGTTGATATCTACTTTTGGGCCCAGATTACCGCCGGCGAAATTGACCCTGCATGGAAAGACCCAGAGGCGATTGTCACGGACCGTATCTGGGTCACCAAGGACGAAATGCGCGGCCTGAATGTCAAACCTGATAGCTTGATTGATATCGCGTTTGGTCCCCAAGATGCGCCTGTGTTTTATGACCCTTTGGAACCGATTGTCCGCTAAACTGCGGGTCTCACCCAGCCCGCAAAGCCATGCCGATACCGCCCAAGACCAATCCCGCTGATACGATAACTTTGAACGAAACAGGTTCGCCCAAAAGCGCCGCCCCCATCAAGATTGCCAACACCGGAACGCTTAATTGCACGATGGCGGCCCGCGCGCCGGGCAAACTCGGCAACACAGAATACCACAAGGCATATCCCAGCCCCGATGTGATCCCGCCCGCCAAAATAGCCAGCGCCCATCCGGTCGCGCTCATGTCCAAATCGGGCACCAACAACAACACGGCCAGCATCGGCAATGATAGCAAAAAGTGGGACGCAGTGACGCCAATTGGGTCTTTGGCGCCGCGCCCGGCCAATGTGTACGCCGCCCAGCCTAATCCGCCCGCCAACATAAAAAACGCCCCAGACATGCTGCCCACAGGATCCTGATCTGGCCAAAGCGCAAGCAACAATCCAGCAAAAGCAATCGCCGCCCCGATGTTTTGCCCGCGATTTGGGGGCTCTCCGGTCCAAGCACTATGCGCAAACAATGCGATCTGAACGGTTCCAAACAGGATTAACGCACCGACGCCTGCATCAAGACTGACATAGGCCAGCGAAAACCCAATCATATAAACCGACAACGCAACCGCTCCGCCCCAACGCTTTGGGTTCCTCACGTCTAATTTCCCGCCGCGCAACGTCAAGATTATGCACAAAACCACGACGCCCGCCAAAACGCGCACCAAGGCAAAAGCGGCTGGATCCGCGTGACCGGCATCCACGGCGGCTCGGTTCAGAATTGAGTTCGACGCAAAGGCAACCATGGTCAAACTGGTAAGAAGGAAAGCCCGCATAGGAAACACATCTTTTCGTTGTTGCGCTGCACATCAGTGTTGCAACACCCGCCCTGCACTGTCCATGCGCTGCATCGCTCAAAGTGCAACTTCAGTGGCTCACAATCCTGTGCGCGTCGCGCAACAGCTCGCAATGTCCAAATGTGTGCTCTCTCACGAAGCCCCCAGCACCCAGCAAGTGGTGCGCCAAGTTCCTCACCCAAGCACAACACTGGCCCAAAAGACGTTAACCGACCTTACCATCTGGTTACCTCAACGAACCCTATTTCGCAAAAAACGCAATTTTAACCACCACCGAACGGTGCTGCACGCAACACAGCACGTGGTGTTTACATATCATTAAGTCGCAAAATCCATGAGTCCCCAGCCAAATAAAGGGACGCCCCGATCCAAGCACCACAACAGCGCTCAGGTGCCCAAAACAGTTCCCGCATTTTGCACCGCCTGCGCACCCGCATCGGTCAGCCCATAGATGCCTTTTTCGACTTTCTCAAACCACCCATAATGGTTGTCCCGCATCATCTGCGTCGCCCGTTCAACGCCGGTTTCGCGTTTCGTATCCGCGCCTTTGCTTGCGCCAACCTCATATAAATAAACAGCTAATTTCAAAGCATCCTGTCGGTAGGCCGTCACCAACCCGACCCTCGTCTGCCCGCCCTCATTGGGATCACCCGACCGTTTTGCGAACTCCCGCAACAACTGTCCCTCGCGCTTTTTTGCTTTTCGCGGCGCATAGGGCCCCGGATCACAATGCACCGTCACCAACCCGTCCTCGGGGCGCACAACCATCACCCCAAGCCCCAACCTGCGCGCCATTTTTACGTTATCTTTCAACCCCTTGGCGAACCGCTTACCCGGTTTGTGCGCGACGGCCAAATAGACCTCGTCACTCACCGCCAACCGCGTAATTCCCTGATGAAACAACGCCAAAGAAAACGCGAGTTTCAATTCCACCACCACCGGAGCCTCCCCGCCCCGCACCGCCACAACGTCCGCAGCGCCAATTTCTGCTTTAACAACATAGCCTTGCTCTTCCAACAAGGTTTTCACGGGGGGATATAAATCAGTTTCTCGCATGGGCTTACGCTAGGCCGCGCAAGGCAGTAGGATCAAGCCATGACCCGCGATGAATTCAACATCTTCTGCAAATCCCTCCCCCAGACCACACATGTGGTACAATGGGGCAATTCTGACGTGTGGAAAGTTGGCGGCAAAGTCTTCGCCATAAGCGGTTGGTCCGAAGACGAAGACGCGTTTACCTTCAAAGCCTCAGAGATGGCTTTCGAAATCCTGTCAGACCAGCCCGGCTTACGCCCCGCGCCCTATATGGCCTCACGTGGTTTGAAATGGATTCAGCAATATGCCCAACCCGGCCTGTCTGACGACAGCCTGAAGGATCATTTGCATGCATCTTATGAGATGGTCATCAGCGGCCTTACCAAAAAGAAACGTTTAGAATTAGGCCTTTAAGTAGTCGCCCCATCTTCCAGCGAAGACAGGGCGTTTGCGTTATCGACCGCCTGTGCGGCCCGGAAACAGCGGCGGTTTCCCGCTGTTTTTCACGTGTTTAGAACGCATTCCAATCTGGCGATGACGCTCTGATCCGCCAGTTTGAAGGGCTTTGTGGCGATGCGTATCAGACACAGAACGTTTGGTCGCGCGCGCGCGATTGGGTTTCTTGGACTTGGGCATGTGTTACCCCTTTAAAACGTTGGAAAATAAGGCTGATCTGTTCAGGCTTTATGGTCCATTGTCGGGATACTCCTCTGACGGGCGTGGTCGTTTTGGGTGTGCGGGGTTAAACCGTTTGATCCATTGGTCAGAGTCCTTGTGTTAAGATGCGATCATCATAACCTACATATGCACTTGCGTCAAAACCCTGCGCCGATATGCGCGGGGTGACAAGCCAGAGGTGGCCCCCTATAAGCCGCGCAAATTTCCCTGTTTTCCTTTGAAGGACGCCCGTTATGACAACCCTCGTTTTTGGCCACAAATCCCCCGACACCGATTCCACTGGCTCTCCGCTGATCTGGGCTTGGTATTTGAACGAAGTCAAAGCCACACCAGCCAAAGCTGTCCTACTGGGCACGCCAAACACCGAAGCGGCCTTTGTCGCAACGCGTTGGGGCTTTGAAACGCCAGAAATCATTGCTGACGTTGCTGCGGACACACCTGTTGTCATCGTCGACACCAACAACCCAGCCGAACTTCCAGCCGGGATCAACGACGCTGACATCACAGCCATCATCGACCACCACAAACTGGTCGGCGGTCTTGAAACCAAAGGCCCGATTGACATCACCATCCGTCCGTTGGCGTGCACAGCCACAATCATGCATGACCTGATGGGCGACGACGCCGAGAAAATGCCAAACGAAATCAAAGGCCTGATGTTGTCTTGCATCTTGTCCGACACGTTGGAATTCCGCTCACCAACGACAACGGATCACGACAAAGCACTCGCAGAAAAGCTTGCGAAAGACTTGGACCTTGTCATCGAGGATTACGCGGCCGAAATGTTCGCAGCCAAATCTGATGTCTCTGCGTTCTCGGACGCCGAACTGCTTCGCATGGACAGCAAAGAATACGCCGTCGACGGTACTCAATTCCGCGTTTCCGTTCTGGAAACCACTGCGCCACAAATGGTGTTGGACCGCAAAGACAGCTTGATGACCGCGATGACAGATGTCGCCAAAGAAGATGGCGCAGACCAAGTTCTGTTGTTCGTCGTCGACATTTTGAACGAGCAAGCCACTTTGCTTGTTCCCAACGACATGGTCAAAACAATCGCTGAAAAGAGCTTTGGCGCCACAGCAAGCGGCGACACCGTTGTTCTGCCCGGCATAATGTCGCGCAAAAAGCAGATCATTCCGAACTTGAAAGTCTGATCAAACCGGGGCGCGGGTTAACTGCGCCCCATTCGACGCTAGCGTGATAGAACTGCGATATATGCGTCCTTGCGGGGTTGAGTTTGCTATAAAACCGTGATTGATAGCGCTAACATTGTCAAAAACCTATGCAAGGACGCAGCTATGAGCCAGATCATCGAGAGCCTAAGCGAGATTTCGCACAACTATGACGCCCTTCTCGTCGATCTTTGGGGGTGCATGCATGACGGCATCAAAGCCTTCCCTGAAGCGGTCGCTGCCATGCAAACTTATCGCGCAACCGGTGGGAAAGTTGTCCTTCTGACCAACGCTCCACGGCCACGCGCAGGGGTTGCGCCCCAACTTGAACAATTCGGCGTTCCCGAAGATTCCTTTGACGTAATTGTCACATCCGGCGATTCCGCACGTGCCGCGATGTTCAACGGAATGATCGGATCTAAACTATGGTTCATCGGGCAAGATCGCGACGAACCCTTCTTTAAACCACTGAACGTGATCAAAAACCCAGTTGAGATCGAACGTGTTCCATTAGAAGAAGCCGAAGGCATCATCTGCACGGGCCCCTTTGACGCATCAGCCGATCCAGAAGGCATGCGCGCGCAGTTTTTATACGCTAAAACCAAAGGCCTAAAGATGATCTGCGCCAACCCAGACATCGTTGTGGACCGTGGAGAGACCCGTGAATGGTGTGCAGGTGCGTTGGCCAAGCTTTACGCGGAAATGGGTGGCACAGCGCACTACTTCGGCAAACCACATCCCCCAATTTATGATCTTGCCTATCGTCGGTTGGAAGCCATCGGACATAAGGTCGACAAGTCGCGCATTCTGGCCATCGGCGACGGTGCGTTGACAGATATTCCCGGGGCGATGGGCGAAGACATCGATTCTGTGTTCATCACTGGCGGGCTGGCCGCAAGCGAGACCAAGACAGATCGACAACCCAACCCTGATGCTTTGCAGACCTACTTGGTCCAAGAAAAAATCTCGCCGACTTACTCGATCGGGTTCTTGCGCTAAATCCTACCAATAGATTCGCAACCGCCGAGCTTACTGCAGACCAAGTTAAGCTCGGTGGTTTGCCACCCCCCTAGAAAATTTCCGAATGATTGCGTTTCTTGCGGGTTTTAAGCCATGCGAGGGAGTTTTCCTGTGTCTACGCCAGTTTCCACTTGCTTTTCTGCGCTTGCAAAGTAATTAAATTACTCAATGAGCCAAATTTGAATGCATAAAGTTACCGAAGGAAGCAAAATGCTCGATAATCTGCCCCGCGGCACGATCTGCATCGAAGACATGGAAATGGGCATGACGAGGTATGTGCAAAAGGTCGTAACTGACCGCGACATAGAGATGTTTGCCGAAATTTCGACGGACCATAACCCCGTTCATTTGGATGACGATTATGCGCAGGACACGATCTTTCAGGGGCGAATTGCCCATGGGATGCTCACGGCAGGTCTGATTTCGGCGGTCATCGGCGAACAATTGCCCGGCCATGGCGCTGTCTACATGTCGCAAAACCTGAAGTTTCTGGCACCAGTCCGCCCCGGCGATCTGGTACGTGCACAAGTTAAGGTGATCGACATCGAAGTGTCTAAGCGTCGTGTGAAACTAGATTGCGAATGCACAATCGATGGCAAGAAGGTCCTCGTCGGAGAAGCCACAGTTCTCGCACCTTCACGCAAGTTCGACTAAAGCCAGTGCTTGCACGCAAGGATGCGCACAGCTAGTCACAAGCTATGCGCATTATACGTGATTATCAGTTTGTAGAAGATCAGGACCGTGGGGCTTCGGCCGCTATTGGGAACTTTGACGGCGTACATATAGGTCATCAATCGGTGATCAATCTGGCCCGCAAAGCTGCTCCCAACGCGAAGCTGGGCATTATGACCTTCGAACCACACCCGCGACAGTACTTCGCGCCTGACAGCCCACCTTTCCGCCTTATGGGAAGCGCTGCCCGCGCATCCCGGCTGGAAAAGCTCGGCGTCCAGCGGCTTTATCAACTGAATTTCAACAGCAAACTTGCGGGTTTATCCCCAGAAGCCTTTGCACGGGACGTCATCGTTGACGGGCTTGGCCTAAGCCATGTTGTTGTCGGGTCTGACTTTTGCTTTGGAAAAAGCAGGGCAGGAAACATAAAAACTCTACAACAGTTTGGCGAAGAGATGGGCTTTGGGGTTACCGTCGCACCACTTCTTGAAGAAGCCGATTTGGTCGTCTCCTCGACGGCGATCAGGACAGCGCTTAGCGAGGGGCGCCCTCGCGATGCCGCAGCTATGCTCGGACACTGGCACCGCATTGAAGGGCCCGTTATTGGCGGTGAACAACGCGGACGCACCTTGGGGTATCCGACAGCCAACATGTCCATCGACGGGCTGCATTTGCCTGCCTTTGGCGTCTATGCAGTGCTGGTTGACGTCCTTAGCGGACCTCATGCGGGCAGTTATCACGGGGTTGCGTCACTTGGCGTGCGGCCCATGTTTAACGGCGATGTGCCAAACATAGAGACGTTTTTGTTTGATTTCGCAGGCGATCTTTATGACGCGCCGCTATCCGTTGGCTTGGTTGAATTCCTTCGTGGCGAGGACGTGTTCGACGGGCTCGATGCTCTTATTAAGCAGATGGACGCTGACAGTCTGAAGTCCCGTGCAATTTTGGCAGCAATATGAGTGACCCCATCGCTAGCGCTGGTTTGAAATCCCGCTTTTGGGAACGCAAAAAACTAGCCGATATGAGCCGCGCGGAATGGGAAGCACTTTGTGATGGATGCGGGAAGTGCTGCCTGAACAAATTGGAGGACGACGACACAGGCGAAGTCGCCCTCACCCGTGTGGCCTGTCGCCTTTTGGATGACGCCACTTGCCGCTGTGCCCACTATGAAACACGCCATCAGTTTGTGCCCGATTGCATCGTCTTGAGCCCGGGCAACATCGCGGAAAACCTGTATTGGATGCCCGAAACCTGTGCCTATAAACTGCTGCACACGGGGCAAAAACTGCATGATTGGCATCCTCTGATTTCAGGGGATCCCGCATCTGTGCATATGGCAGGCATCAGTATGCAAAGTCGAACGGTCAGCGAATTCGAAGTGGCCGATGAAGACTGGGAAGATCACATTATCGAGGAGCCAACCTGATGTTTTATGCCTCTGACAATGCGGGCCCCGTACACCCTCAAATCATGGCAACCTTGGCCGCAGGCAATAATGGCTATGCGATGCCATACGGCGCTGACGAAATTATGGACGGCGTTCGCGACAGTCTGCGCGAAATTTTTGAGGCCCCAGAAGCTGCAATTTACCTTGTCGCCACGGGCACCGCCGCAAATTCTTTGGCCCTCGCGACGATGATGCAGCCATGGCAAACTGTCTTCTGCTCCCCGATGAGCCACATCAATGAGGACGAATGCAATGCGCCGGAATTCTATTCGGGCGGCGCAAAACTGACCCTTGTGACGGGCGGCGACAAGATGGACCCCGACGCGTTGCGCAACACGATCGTGGGTGAAGAAACACGTGGTGTTCATGGCCCACAACGCGGACCTGTTTCCATCACTCAGGTGACTGAACTTGGCGGCGTGCAAACCTTGGATCAGATCCGCGCACAATGTGCTGTGGCAAAAGAATTTGGTCTCCCTGTGCATCTTGATGGTGCGCGTTTTGCGAATGCCCAAGCAGCTTTGGGTTGCACAGCGGCTGAGATGACATGGAAGGCCGGTGTTGACGTCGTCAGTTTTGGCGCGACCAAGAATGGTGCAATGGGGGTCGAAGCGGTGATTTTCTTTGATCCATCGCATGCTTGGGAATTCGAGTTGCGCCGCAAACGTGGTGCGCATCTCTTTTCCAAACACCGGTTTTTGTCCGCACAAATGCAAGGATACCTGCAAGACAGCCTGTGGCTGGACATGGCGCGTCTTTCCAATGGTTCAGCGCAGGTCTTGGCGACAGGTTTGCAGGCTGCCGGGGCAACGCTGTTACATCCTGTTGAGGCGAACATGATCTTCACCTCGTTCCCACGTGCGGCGCATCAACGTCTGCATGATGCAGGGGCGAAATATTATATAAACTCAGGCGTTCTGGAGGGGGATGACCCCGAAGAAATCCTGTCAGCCCGCCTTGTGTGCGATTGGTCTGCGACGCCCGCAGGCATCGCAGAGTTTCTGTCACATCTCTAAACGTGTTGCTGCGTCCTTAGACGCGATCACGCAGAAGCAAGAAGGTTTCTCCAAACGTCAGCGACGTCAGTGGGGTGGGATACTGGCGCCATATGGCCAGCTCCTTTGATGACTGTTTCACCCGCATTGGGCAGGCGACGCGTAAGGCCAGTATTTGTTGTTTTCACCACATTTGACGCGGCCTCCCCCCTGATCAACAGGCTGGGCATCGATGCGTTGTTGATCCGGCTGAGCAGATTGGCACTGTCTTCATAGAGAAAGTTCATCGTGTTTGGCACCACATGGATTGCCCGTGTCATCGCCGCGCGCACTTGTTCGGGCATGGTGTCCCAAGTTGGGCCATCCCCCCATGATCGATTGAACTGACGCGCAGCGCTTTCCATGTCACCCGCTTCGATTGCGTCGATAAAACCGCGCGACTTAGCATCTTGATCCGCGACTGTTTCAGGGTTGTCTTCTTTAGCAACGCAGAAAAACACAGGCTCGATCATGGTTAAACTGCGGACCAAATCGGGGCGGTCTACAGCCAATCGCAACGCAATCGCCCCCCCGAAAGAATGTCCGATCACATCCATTGGCTCATCAAGGCACGCAACGCTGGCCTCGTACACCGTTTCCACAAAACTGGCGTGTTCATCCCAACCGTCACTTCGCCCATGACTGGGCATATCAGGAGCAGTCAACGTGACCTCATCCCCGACAATTCGCGAAAAACCCGCCCAAGCCCCTGAGAAGGCGAGCGTACAGTGCAAGGCCAGTGCTTTGCGCGGCCCGTTCCCTAACGTCGCGACAAAGGGCGCAAAACCCTTCTGTGCACTCACAGTTTACCAGCCAGATGTAGGTCAAGGTCATCGATCTTATCTTGACCCCAAAACGCCTCACCCTTGTCCGTGATGTAGAACGGAGACCCAAAAACACCGGCGTTGATGCCGTCTTCCAGATTAGACGCGTAGGTCTCTGCGCTGCTCAAAAGCCCGGTATCCGCAAGCGCGGGATCGAACCCGCTCTCTGCCAAACAGGCGCGGATTACCTCGTCCTGCGCAATGTCTTTTTCTTCGGCGAAAGTTGATCGGGTCAACGCGTGAACCAGTTTGCCCATATCCCCACCACCAGCAGTTTGTGCTGCAATGATCGCATAACAAGATGGCGCCGGGTTGGTTGGCCAGAACATGGGTTTCAAATTGAATGGCACACCCGCTTTGCGTGCCTGACGCGGTAAGTCTTGCGCACGATACGCAAGGCGGTTTGGGTGGCGATCTTTTGGAAGGACACCACCTGTTCGCCCAAAGAGAGTGGCAAGATCGAGTGGTTTGTAACGGATTTCAACACCATATTTTGTGGCGACCTCTTCAAAACGAGTGCCTGCCAAATACACAAATGGTGATAAAGTTGAAAAATAGTAGTCGATATGTGCCATTTTCTCGGACTCCGGGTATGGTTAGGGCTCGTTCGCCTTTGCCGGACGGTAGACCCGTGTTAAGCGGTGTCAACCTTTGCGAATCTGTCACATTCGCGGCTGCCCAGGGAAAAATCTATGCCACAACCGATTGAACCGAAGCTTATCTCGGGGAACGCTAACAAACCGTTGGCGAAATCCATTGCACGTCGAATGACCATGTTGCGAGGATCGCATGTCGGTCTGTGCGATACCCGGGTTGAGCGGTTCAACGACGGGGAAATCTTCGTCGAAGTGTTCGAGAACGTGCGCGGTGAGGATATGTTCATCCTGCAAAGCACCTCCAACCCTGCCAATGACAATCTGATGGAATTGCTGATCATGGCGGACGCGTTACGCCGATCTTCCGCCGCGCGGATCACCGCTGTCATCCCTTATTTCGGCTATGCCCGCCAAGATCGACGTACCAAGGCTCGCACTCCGATTTCGGCGAAGCTGGTCGCAAACATGCTCGTCGGTTCTGGAATTGAACGCATCCTGACCATGGATCTGCACGCAGCTCAAATTCAAGGCTTCTTCGATATTCCCGTGGATAACCTATATGCCTCACCCGTGTTCGCCTTAGACATTGTGACGCAATTCAAAGATCAAATGGAAGATCTGATGATTGTTTCCCCTGATGTTGGCGGTGTTGCACGCGCGCGTGAATTGGCAAAGCGGATCAACTCCCCCTTGTCGATTGTCGACAAACGTCGCGAAAAGCCCGGTGAGATCGCTGAAATGACGGTGATTGGCGATGTGACTGGCAAGACTTGTCTGATTGTCGACGATATTTGCGACACGGCCGGTACGTTGTGCAAAGCCGCTGAAGTCCTGATGGATAACGGCGCAAAGGAAGTTCATTCATATATCAGTCACGGCGTTATGTCCGGGCCAGCTGTTGAACGTGTGACAAGCTCTGTGATGAAATCACTTGTGATCACCGACACTATCCAACCAACGGAAGCGATCAAGGCCGCCAAAAACATCCGGGTGGTCCCGACAGCGCCTATCTTCACGCAAGCGATCCTGAATATCTGGAATGGCACGTCCGTGAGCTCACTGTTCGACGCAGATACCCTTAGCCCGATTTATGACGGCCTCTACGCGGCTGAATAAAACTTCGGTCTCATCATCACAAGAGAATCCGACGAGTGGCCGCCTCAGTTGAGCGATACTACATCGCTTAATACAGGTCCCACTCGTCCCCGTTGGCCAGTTCACCAATAGACATCCAGCTTACCCGAACACGTGCCACACGAGTATCGCCCCAAGTGCGAAACACCATGTCAAAACCGTCAGTTGTCACTGCATCCGTCTGAATATCACTCCGGATGACGGTCGATGCATCAACGTCCCACAGCGAAATCGAGAGATGCACGACTGGCGGATTTCGATACACTTCCGAAAAGTTGATCCGCTTGCGACGTTCACGCGCGCCACGTCCAGTCCACATTTCGCCATCGATGTCAAAATCGGAAAACAGGATTGGATCACCCTGATCCACCCCGATCAAATGGTTGCGTAACCGCTTCATCCGTGCCGTGTCTTTCCTCTACCCAAGCATACTCAAACAATATGTCCGAAGGGTTGCAAGAACGTAAAAATGACAACGTCCTTGGTGAAGATCACGCGCAACACAAAGAAAAAGCCCCGCATATACATGCAGGGCCTCAAACTTCATTTAGCGACGTCTCAGCAGTCCTAGGGTTATGCCCCAGCCGCTGCTTTCAGAGCTTCAAGATCGGCAAGGTGTTTGTCTGCCAAATCTTTTGCGTCGCCGCTTGCATCAGATGCAGTTGTCCGCGCGCTGTCGAGCAACGCGTCAAACATGTCCGCCTTCGCGTCCGCTTTGGCGACAGCCATCTCGGCCAAAACCGAAACACCAGTTGCCGAAACTTCGGCAAAACCGCCAGTCACAACAAAATCTTGTGCGTCGCCTGCACCTTGGACCTTAACGATACCTGGGCGTAACGTGGTGATCACCGGGGCATGGTCTGCCATGATGGTCATGTCACCCTCGGTTCCGGGGATCTGTACGGCACTTGCGTCCAAAGATGCCAAAAGGCGCTCAGGACTGACCAAATCAAATTGCATGTTTTATCTCCTGTGGAGGGCACCCCCCGCACAATTGCGGGGAGCGACTTAAATCATGCCGCGTCAGCAGCCATTTTTTCGGCTTTGGCGATCACTTCTTCGATCCCGCCGACCATGTAGAACGCACCTTCTGGGAGGTGATCATATTCGCCCGCCACAACGGCTTTGAACGATTTGATCGTGTCTTCCAAAGGAACCTGCTTGCCGTCCGCGCCGGTGAAAACCTTCGCAACGTCAAACGGTTGGGACAAGAAGCGTTCGATCTTACGCGCACGTGCAACCGACAATTTGTCTTCTTCTGACAATTCGTCCATGCCCAAAATCGCGATGATATCCTGCAAGGATTTGTAACGCTGCAGAACCTGCTGAACGTCTGTCGCAACTTTGTAGTGCTCTTCACCGATGATCAGCGGATCCAAAAGACGGGATGTCGAACCAAGCGGGTCAACCGCAGGGTAAATCCCTTTTTCAGAAATCGCACGATCCAGAACGGTTGTCGCATCAAGGTGCGCAAACGATGTCGCAGGCGCAGGGTCGGTCAAGTCATCCGCAGGCACGTAGACGGCCTGAACAGACGTGATCGAACCATTCTTGGTCGAGGAAATCCGCTCCTGCATCGCGCCCATATCCGTCGCCAAAGTCGGCTGGTAGCCAACAGCGGAAGGAATACGGCCCAACAAAGCAGACACTTCCGAGCCAGCTTGTGTGAAGCGGAAGATGTTATCCACGAAGAACAAAACGTCAGAACCTGTGTCATCACGGAACTGTTCCGCAAGGGACAGACCCGTCAAAGCAACACGCATACGCGCACCGGGAGGTTCGTTCATTTGACCGTAAACCAGAGCAATCTTGGAGTCTGGCAGATTATCAGGAACAATAACGTTGGATTCGATCATCTCGTGGTAAAGGTCGTTGCCTTCACGAGTCCGCTCACCAACACCCGCGAACACAGACACACCAGAGTGCACCTTCGCAATGTTGTTGATCAGTTCCATGATCAAAACGGTTTTGCCAACACCGGCACCACCGAACAGACCAATTTTACCACCTTTGGTGTAAGGGGCCAGAAGATCGATAACTTTGATCCCTGTGGTCAGAATTTCAGTCGCTGTAGACTGTTGCTCGAACGTTGGCGCTTCGCCGTGGATCGAACGTGTTTCTGTCGCGTCAACAGGGCCCTGCTCATCAACCGGATCACCGGTTACGTTCAGGATACGGCCCAATGTGCCGTTGCCGATTGGCACCTGAATGGGTTTGTCTGTGTCAGTCACAGCATCGCCACGTACGAGACCTTCGGTCGCGTCCATCGCAATTGTGCGCACTGTGCCTTCGCCAAGGTGCTGAGCCACTTCAAGGATCAGACGCTTGCCGTTGTTTGTTGTTTCCAGCGCGTTCAGAATCTGGGGCAATTCGCCTTCAAACTGTACGTCAACGACCGCGCCGATGACCTGGGTGATTTTTCCGACTGCTTGTGCCATGTCGTATCTCTCCGGTTTCTTTAGAGCGCCTCCGCGCCCGAAATAATTTCAATCAGCTCGTTGGTGATCACAGCCTGACGCGAACGGTTATATTGGATGGTCAGTTTATCGATCATCTCACCCGCGTTGCGTGTGGCGTTGTCCATCGCAGACATCCGCGCGCCTTGCTCGGATGCGCCATTTTCCAACAAAGCACTAAAGATCGCAGTCGCGACGCCGCGCGGCAGCAAGTCAGCCAAAATGGCCTCTTCGCTGGGCTCGTAGTCGTACAAGGTCGATGCACTATCCGCATCGCCTTCCGGTGCCTCAAAGGCCGCCGGAATGATCTGTTGCGCCGTTGGAATTTGGCTAACCACGTTCACGAACTTCGAAAAGAAGATCGTGGCAACATCGAACTCTTCCGTGTCAAAGCGGGACAGAACATCTTGCGCGATGTCTTGCGCGTTCGAATACCCAATCTTCTTCACATCGCCCAAATCCACGTGGCCGACGAACTTTTCGCCGAATTCACGTTTCATTTGGTCACGGCCTTTTTTGCCGACAGTCAAAATTTTGACTGTCTTACCTTCACCCTGCAGCGTTGCTGCGCGGGCTTTGGCCAGCTTTGCGATATTGGTGTTAAACCCACCGCAAAGACCGCGTTCCGACGTCATGACAACCAACAGATGCGTTTGGTCGCTGCCAGTTCCTGACAACAACTTTGGCGCACCCGCGCTATCGCCAACAGAAGCGGCCAGCCCGGACATCACGGCGGTAAACCGTTCTGTGTAAGGGCGCGACTGCTCCGCAGCTTCTTGCGCGCGGCGAAGTTTCGCCGCGGCGACCATTTGCATGGCCTTTGTGATCTTACGGGTGTTTTTCACACTCGCGATCCGGTTTTTTAGGTCCTTAAGGTTTGCCATTTGCCTTGGCCCCCTTAAGCGAAGTCAGCGGCGTATGCGTCGAGCGCTGCTTTGATTGCGTCTGCCAGCTCATCTTTGACCTTACGATCATTGTTCGTGATGTCTGCCAACAGGTCTGCATTGTTCGAACGCAAGTGCGCAAGCATGCCAGCTTCAAAACGGCCAACATCAGATACTGAGACGTTGTCGAGATAGCCATTGGTGCCTGCGAAGATCACACATACGATTTCCGCATTGGTCAGCGGTGCATATTGTGCTTGCTTCATCAACTCAGTCAAACGTGCGCCACGGTTCAGCAACTGCTGCGTGGATGCGTCCAGGTCGGATCCGAACTGCGCGAACGCCGCCATCTCACGATACTGAGCAAGGGACAGTTTTACTGGACCCGCAACAGAAGACATCGCTTTGGTTTGCGCCGAAGATCCAACACGAGACACGGACAAGCCTGTGTTCACAGCCGGGCGGATCCCTTGGTAGAACAATTCTGTTTCCAAGAAGATCTGACCATCCGTGATCGAAATCACGTTTGTCGGAATAAACGCAGAAACATCGCCACCTTGGGTTTCGATGATCGGCAGAGCTGTCAAAGAGCCATTGCCAGCATCATCACCAAGCTTCGCGGAGCGTTCCAGCAAACGGGAGTGGAGATAGAAAACGTCACCAGGATACGCTTCACGTCCTGGTGGGCGACGCAGAAGCAAGGACATTTGACGATAAGACACAGCTTGCTTGGACAAATCATCATAGATGATCAGCGCGTGGCGACCATTGTCGCGGAAGAATTCCGCCATGGATGTCGCAGCATAAGGCGCAAGGAACTGCATCGGTGCAGGGTCAGAAGCGGTCGCAGCCACAACAATGGAATATTCCATCGCGCCGGATTCTTCGAGCTTCTTAACCAGCTGCGCAACTGTTGAGCGCTTTTGGCCGATCGCAACATAGACACAGTACAATTTCTTGTACTCATCGTCGCCAGCCGCTTCATTGTAGGATTTCTGGTTCAGGATCGCATCAAGCGCCACAGCTGTTTTGCCGGTCTGACGGTCACCAATGATCAATTCGCGCTGGCCACGGCCAATCGGGATCATTGCATCCACAGATTTGAGGCCAGTCGCCATCGGCTCGTGAACGGATTTGCGTGGGATGATGCCCGGCGCTTTAACTTCTGCAACAGACCGCTGCTTGGCACCGATTGGACCCTTGCCGTCCAGCGGGTTGCCCAAGCCGTCAACAACGCGGCCCAGCAGTTCGTTCCCAACAGGAACGTCCACAATCGCGTTGGTGCGCTTAACAGTGTCACCTTCTTTGATGTCACGGTCAGACCCGAAGATAACAACACCAACGTTGTCTGCTTCAAGGTTCAGCGCCATACCTTGAATCCCACCCGGGAATTCAACCATTTCACCGGCTTGAACTTTATCAAGACCATACACACGTGCGATACCGTCACCGACGCTCAGCACGCGGCCAACCTCGGCCACTTCGGCTTCTTGACCAAAGTTCTTGATCTGGTCTTTCAGGATCGCAGAAATTTCTGCAGCTTGGATACCCATTTATCCGACCTCTTTCATTACATTCTGGAGGGAGTCGAGCTTGGAGCGAATCGACGTATCGATCATCTTCGAGCCCACTTTTACAATCAAACCGCCAATGAGACTTTCATCGACGGTAGCATTGATAGTCACGTCCTTGCCTGTGCTCGCTTTAAGCGATTTGGCAAGATTGTCAGATTGTGCCTTGGTCAGGGCTTTCGCGCTAACAACGTCGGCGGTCACTTCACCTTTGTCTTCCGCGATCATCTCGCGCAGGCTTTGGACAAGCTGCGGCAATACGAACAAACGACGCTTTGTGGCCATAAGGCTCAGCGTGTTGGCCGTAATGGCAGATAATTTCATTTTTTTTGCGAGAGCAGCGATAGCTGTGCCCTGCTCCTCGCGGCTGTATATCGGTGAGGCAATCAAAGCCTTGAAGTCGGCACTATCAGCCATCGCATCGCTAAGTGCAGACAAATCACCTTCTATCGCGGCAATTTGTTTGTCTTCACGCGCCAGCGCAAAAACAGCTGAAGCATAACGTGCGGCGATGCCGGTTGAAATCGAAGCTGGTTCGGACACGTCCATCCCTTCTTTCTACGGCTCCGGCAACATGGATGCATGCGGCGCAGAGCAATTGTTCGGGCAATAATGCATCGCCCGGTAAAATCACGGGCGGCATAGCAGAGGGTGTCGCGGCCCGCAACATGCTAAGAAGATTCCTCTTTTCGGCATTAGTTAACGTTTTCATGTTCTTATGCCGACTGCGACGCTTTGCGCCTGCAGAAATTGAGGAAAAACAACACTTCCATGGCCCGAGTCAGCTCAAACACACCCTCCAATCCGACAAACGTAACGCGTCCAGACGCCGCACTTTTGATGAACAAAAGGTCAATTTGACATGATGGCTGCCACGATTTTAGCCTTGTTGGGCATGGGAGTCTTGGCCTCTTCGATCCTACCCGGTTCGGATGATGACGCCAGCGACCTCGAAACAACCGAAACGAGCGAAGGCAGCGAAGACATTTCGCAGGGGCTTGTTCACCAACTCAACGCATTTGACGCTGTTTCGGGAACTCCGGATGGTGACATCTTTGCCGCAGAACATGTCCGCGGCGAAACAGATGTTATAAGCCTGATCGATGATTTTGACCCAACGCAAGACGTTGTTGCGTTTGATCTAGACGATTTGTCCCGGAATTGCGTTGATCAAGACGGCAATCCTCACTTCGACCAAGATGCGGCCCTGCACTACGATTTATCAACCGAGACCGAGCCTGAGACGGGTTCGACACGTATCACTTTGACCTTATTTGATGATTTTGGCACCGATCCCGTCCACTACGATGTATTGCTCAATGGCGTTCCCGAGATAACAGACGAAAACATCTCCGTCGTCGTCGGGCAATCCGACCTCGCTCAGGCCAATGGCGGCGAACGCGCAGATATTCAAACAGGATCTGATGGTGACGACCAAGTCACAATCTCAACTGACACAGATATCACCCAAACAGGTGCAGGCGACGATTTGGTGACAGGCACCGGGAGCGAAACGTTAATCCTGACCGGGGCAGGCAATGACAGCTTATCCGTCGAAGGTAACGACATACATGTCTATGGGGGTTCGGGTGACGATGATTTGGCCGTCTTATCCCAACCCGAATCTGGCCAAGGCATCAATTCGGACGTCTCTGGCGGCGATGGGAACGATTCGATCACAATCGGACTGGGTACAGATGCGGACGGCGGTAACGGCTCAGATACGATCACCTTGAACGTTACATCCGCCCCAACTGACGGTCAGCCGTTGTTTTTATGGAAGCAACCTGTCGAAGATGACCGATTTTCAGCGCATAGCGTGATAACGCTGGATGACGCTTCTGACACAATAAACCTTAACATTGATCCGTCCGTTGCAGGACACTTGCATCAGGTTACTCTGATCCAAGAAAGTTTCGGAACAAACTCGCAGGAAGTGTTTACCAAAGAATACACGCTGATCCTTTGGTCGCCCGAAGCGGTCACTGACATTGTCGATCTCGTCTCTGGTACCAGCTCGATTTTCAACGGTACTCTGGCCCAAGACAGCGCGATTGGCGAAGCTGCGTATGAAACGGCCGCGAATGATTTGGGCGCGCCACGCGTAATTCTCACGATCGAAAACGGGTCCAGCTATAGCGGCGATTTCGATGAAAACGCGGGAACAAGCACTGATGGCTACGACAAAATTTATCAACCTGACCTCGTGTTCAATCGCGAAATAACATCGCTTCATAGCGCAGAGATTTGGTAAGCTAACCGTCAGATTCGCCCTGCAACGGGAGAGGTGATACCCTGCGGCACCCGCACAGGCTTTGCTTTAGAGCGTTTGACTTTGCCTTTGGGCGGATAAACTAACTTTGTGGCTTCAACAACGAACGCGCCCCCCGCAATCATCGCAGGCATGACCCGTCCGACCCTCTCGAACAGACGCGCGGATTTCATCCAAATCCGTCGATCCGATGGCAATTGATATAAGGCACCAGCATGACGTTCTGGCAAAAACTGATGTTTGCGCAATTGAGTTTCCAATTGGCTCGACGAATATGGACGCCCATAACCAAAGGGAGTGGCATCCCGACGAGACCAAAGTCCCGCTCTGTTCGGTACGATCACTATCATTTTCCCACCGGGCCCAAGCACACGCCAAGCTTCTTCGAGCAGCAACGAGGGTTGCTCTGAAGTTTCTAAACCATGTAGGAGAATGAGCTTGTCAACGTGACCCGTCTCCAGAGGCCAAAAAGTATCTTCGCTTAGGGTCGCCACATTGGGCATGTTGGAAGGCCAAGGCATAACCCCTTGCGGCCCCGGCATCAAAGCGACAGTTCGCCGTGATTCTTCAAGATAGGGGCGCAAAAGGGGCACAGCGAAGCCAAACCCCACCACTGTCTGGCCTTTGGCTTCCGGCCACATTTGCAACACGCGATGACGCAGACTCGCCTGTACGGCCCGTCCTAGCGCTTTACGATAGTAAAAGTTGCGCAAATCCTGAACGTCCAGATGCATCAGTATGTCCCTCGTGCGTCTTGCACATCTATGCCTTGCCAAATCGGCATAGCCGCACCAACTTATGTACTACCCTAACTTCCAAAAGAAAAATGGCCATGTCTCTAGAAATCGTTACGATCCCTTGCCTGTCAGACAATTATGCGTTTCTGGCACATGATGCAGCCACAGGATCGACCAGTCTGATCGACATCCCGGAAGCTGGCCCCATTCTTGCCGAACTCAAGAAACGGGATTGGTCGCTTGATCAAATCTTAATCACGCACCACCATTGGGACCACATTGGCGGCCTTGATGCGGTTTTGGCTGAATACAAAGCACGTGTCGTGGGCGCGACGGCAGACACGAACCGGTTGCCACAGTTGGATATCTCGGTGACAGAAGGAGATACTATTTCCATCGGAAACGAGACAGGTACAGTGATTGACGTATCTGGACATACAATCGGCCATGTCGCATTCCACTTCCCAGAAAGTGCCGCCGTTTTCACCGCGGATAGTCTAATGGCATTAGGCTGTGGACGTGTCTTCGAAGGCTCCCATCCGCAAATGTGGGAAAGCCTATCCAAACTTGCAGCCCTTCCAGAAGCCACCTCTGTCTATTCCGGCCATGAGTACACAGCCGCAAATGCACGCTTTGCGATCACGATTGATCCCGAAAACAAAGAACTGCACAAAAGGGTCGCTGAGATCGATGCCGCACGGAAGGCAAACACGCCAACAGTCCCATCGGAACTGGCGCTCGAACTCGCCACAAACCCCTTTTTGCGTGCCGCCAATCCAGACATTCAGGCGCATTTAGGGATGACTGGCGCAAAGTCTGTAGATGTTTTTTCCGAAATTCGAACCCGCAAAGACGCGTTTTAATGCTGTAAAATAGGCAATGTCAGGAAAAGTGACCGATTTTCTCGAAGAAACACCTTGAAGCCGCGCCAAGATCAACCAAACTCTAATACTATCAGGCCATGGTTGGTACGGGGCTGTCTTACCAGCGACGACTCCGCCGACCCAGATAAGAAGGAGCACCAGCGTGCCCTCATTTTCGACGACACTAGAACAGGCTATCCACGCCGCCCTCGCGCTTGCAAATGCGCGACGTCATGAATTCGCAACGCTTGAACACTTGTTGCTGGCCTTGATTGACGAGCCCGACGCATTGAAGGTGATGAAAGCCTGCAGCGTTGACACAGAAGAACTGCGTCAAACCTTGGTGGAATTCGTGGACGAAGATCTTGCGAATCTCGTGACGGACATTGAAGGGTCCGAAGCGGTGCCAACAGCGGCATTCCAACGCGTTATTCAGCGTGCGGCGATTCACGTTCAATCCTCAGGACGAACAGAGGTTACCGGTGCCAACGTGCTCGTGGCCATATTTGCTGAACGGGAATCCAATGCCGCGTATTTTCTGCAAGAACAGGAAATGACACGTTACGACGCCGTGAACTTTATCGCACATGGGGTCGCCAAAGATCCGTCCTACGGGGAAAGCCGCCCCGTCTCTGGCGCACCAGAGGGTGAAGAAGAGATGCAAGGCGTTACGGAAGGCGAGAAAAAAGAATCAGCGCTGGCAAAGTACTGTGTCGATTTGAACGCAAAGTCACGTGAAGGCGACATTGATCCACTGATTGGACGCGACCATGAAGTAGAACGCTGCATTCAAGTTTTGTGCCGTCGACGCAAGAACAATCCGTTACTTGTCGGCGACCCAGGCGTTGGGAAAACAGCGATTGCTGAAGGTCTTGCGCGGAAAATCGTAGCTGGTGAAATCCCGCAAGTGTTGTCCGAAACAACGATTTACTCCCTTGATTTGGGCGCTTTGTTGGCCGGCACACGTTATCGCGGTGATTTCGAAGAGCGCCTCAAAGCCGTGGTCACTGAACTGGAAGAGCACCCCGACGCTGTTCTGTTTATTGACGAGATCCATACTGTGATCGGTGCTGGCGCGACATCTGGCGGCGCAATGGATGCTTCGAACCTTTTGAAGCCTGCTTTGCAGGGTGGAAAACTGCGGACAATGGGTTCGACAACTTATAAAGAATTCCGTCAGCACTTTGAAAAAGATCGCGCGTTAAGCCGAAGATTCCAAAAAATCGACGTGGCCGAACCATCAGTGGAAGACAGTGTAAAAATTCTGCGCGGCCTCAAACCATACTTCGAAGACCATCATTCGGTGAAATATACAAATGATGCGATCAAAACCGCTGTAGAGCTTTCTGCGCGTTACATTAACGATCGCAAACTGCCGGACAAAGCAATCGACGTAATTGACGAAGCTGGGGCTGCTCAGCATCTCGTTGTTGAGTCAAAACGGCGCAAAACAATCGGCGTCAAAGAGATCGAAGCCGTTGTTGCCAAGATCGCTCGCATTCCACCCAAGAATGTTTCCAAGGATGATGCTCAGGTCCTCAAAGACCTCGAAATCAGCCTCAAACGCGTGGTGTTTGGCCAAGACGCAGCAATTGAAGCGCTTTCTTCTGCGATCAAACTGGCCAGAGCAGGACTTCGAGAACCAGAGAAGCCAATCGGGAACTATCTGTTTGCCGGACCAACTGGCGTGGGCAAAACTGAAGTTGCAAAACAACTTGCAGACACACTTGGCGTAGAGATGCTTCGTTTTGACATGTCGGAATATATGGAAAAGCATGCTGTGTCTCGGCTGATCGGCGCGCCTCCTGGCTATGTTGGCTTTGATCAAGGCGGCATGCTCACAGATGGTGTTGATCAACATCCACACTGTGTGTTGCTTTTGGATGAAATGGAAAAAGCGCATCCTGATGTTTATAATATCTTGTTGCAAGTTATGGATCACGGCCAACTGACGGACCACAATGGTCGGACGGTCGACTTCCGTAATGTGATTCTGATCATGACCTCAAATGCGGGCGCCATGGAACAGGCCAAATCTGCGATAGGCTTTGGACGTGACCGTCGCGAAGGCGAAGACACGGCAGCAATCGAACGTACCTTCACCCCGGAATTCAGAAACCGTCTAGATGCCGTGATTTCTTTTGCGCCATTGCCTAAGGAAGTTATTCTGCAGGTGGTTGAGAAATTCGTGCTTCAGTTGGAAGCCCAACTTCTGGATCGTGGGGTTACGATTGAGCTGACCAAACCAGCTGCCGAATGGCTCTCAAATAAAGGTTATGATGACAAAATGGGCGCACGTCCTTTGGGTCGCGTAATCCAAGAGTATATCAAAAAGCCACTCGCCGAGGAGCTCCTTTTTGGCAAATTGGCGAAGGGTGGAATCGTCAAAGTGGGTGTAAAAGCAGGCGAATTGGATCTAAAAATCGAAGGCCCGGCAAAACCACAAATAGGCAAAAACAAACCGCCTCTTCTCCCTGCAGATTGATGCAGGGGGCTTATGCCTTAGCTGTTCTTTTCTCCCTCGCCGGCTTTCAGCAGGCGGGGGCATTTACTCTGGTCCCACCAATTGATTGTAGTTTGGGCGAAGATCAACGCTGTTATGTTCAGTACTACCTTGATCAAGACCCAACTAGTAACGCCAACGACCATACTTGTGGGAACCTGACTTACGACACGCATAGCGGCACTGATTTCGCCTTAAGATCATGGCAGGAAATGATATCAGGTGTGCGTGTCACTGCTTCGGCCCCCGGTGTCGTAAAAGCAGTCCGCGACGGCATGACCGACAAAGTTTTTGACCCTGATACTGGCAGCGCTGCACTGGAAGGTCGCGATTGTGGGAATGGTGTCGTCATCGCACATGAGGATGGGTGGGAAACACAGTATTGCCATCTACGCAAGGATTCAGTTCAGGTAAAATCTGGCGATATCATAGACACTGGCGATCCACTGGGTTTGGTCGGTATGTCAGGACGTGCAAGCTTTCCTCACATTCACCTCTCAGTTCGCAAAGACGGCGTTAAAATAGACCCTTACTCGCCTCACGCGACCGCGACTTGCGGCGTACCAAGTGAAACTTTGTGGGACACGCCGATCGCCTATCAACCTGGCGGATTGATAGCGGCGGGTTTTGCGAGCAGCGTACCGGAGTATGACGACATAAAGGCCGGAACCGCGCACTCAGACAAATTGGCAGCTGACGTTCCAGCTATTGTTTTCTGGGGGTTCGCATTTGGCAGCCAAGTTGGCGACATCATGCGATTGTCGATCACGAATGCCGATGCTGTCACCGTTTTCACTACAGACTTTGAAATTGAACGCGCACAGGCACAGTTCTTTCGTGCAGGTGGACGTAAAACCGCCAATGCAGATTGGTTCAAGCCGGGACGTTACGAAGGGGTTGCCCAGCTGCTTCGAAAAGGCGTGGTAATCAGCGACAGCGTCATACCCGTCTTGGTCGCCAATTAGGCCAACACTTTCTTCACCGGAGTGTTTAAGGATGGTCTTCAAGCATATTATTTTTCAGTAAATTTGATCTCAATTCGGCGGTTTTGGGCGCGGGCTTCTTGTGTGTCTGCCTGATTGATCGGCTGAAATTGTCCAAACCCATTCGCTGACAAGCGAGCAGGTGGAAGTCCAAGGAAATTCACCATGTATCGCACCACCGACAGAGCCCGCGCTTGGCTGAGTTCCCAATTGTCAACGAACTGCCCAAGGCCTGAAAGGGGAACATTGTCTGTATGCCCATCGACTTGCAAAACCCAATCAATCCCGGCGGGGATGTCATCGGAAACTTCACGTAGTATAGAGGCGATCTTAGCAATTTCACCTTCACCTTCCGCTGACAAGTTTGCAGCACCGGGCGCGAACAAGACTTCGGATGAGAACACGAAACGATCACCGACAATCCTGACCCCATCTTGCGTCCCAAGCAGGTCGCGAAGCTGTCCAAAGAATTCCGAACGGTACTTTTCAAGATCTTGGGCTTCTGCCTCAATGCGTTGGCGTTCCACCTCTTCCAATTGCCGCCTACGCCGCTCTTCGGCGGCAACACGCGCCAAAGCAGTGTTCAACTCTGATCCTAACGACTGCAGTTGTACATCCTTGGCGACATCTTCTGCGCGCGCTTCATCCAACAGCCCCTGAAGTTCATTCAATTGAGTTCGAAGTGCGGCAACTTGCTGATTGAGAAGCGTTGTTTGGCGTTGCGCTTCAAGACTGACTGCTTTTTCCTCCGTAAGCGCTTGCTGGGCAGTCGCGAGCAAAGCTGCGCGCCAATCCGCTTCCTCTGTCTGCGCACCAGCTTGTTGCTCAGCCGCCAACTTGGCCGCCAAAGCTTGCGCCAACTGTGCCCTTAGCGCTTTGCGATCGACTTCAGCGCTTTCACTGTTACCGCGCAAACGCGTAAGTTCGGCTTGTAGCGTTTCGCGCTCACGACGAAGTTCGGCTCTTTCTTGCTGTAATACCGCAGATGTTTGAGCCAAGTTTTCTGCTTTTTTGGTTATTTGACTGAGTTCCATCTCTAGTTCCACAACACGCGATTGCGCATCCGTGGCCGTCAAGTTGGCAGACGACTGTGCAAGTTCCAACCGTTGAACCGCCGTGAGGGCCGTGGCAAGTCTCTCGTTCAAGCTTAGCGTTTCTGCCTCAAGTTCAGCCACGCGCGATTGTGCGGATCTCGCATTTTGGCTGGCTGAAGTCTCTGCCGTTTCAAGGTTTTGGATCGTCGATAAAGCCGTGGCGAGCCTTGCGTTCAGACTTTGTGTTTCGGCTTCCAATTCAACGACACGCGATTGGGCCGAACTGGCACTAAGATTGGCCGAAGATTGCGCCGTTTCGAGTTGCTGAATCGTGGACAAAGCAACGGCGAGTTGCGTGTTCAAACCTTGCGCCTCAGCTTCCAAGACTATCACACGATTTTGCGCGGCACTGGCGCTAAGATTAACGGAGGATTGCGCACTCTCCAATTGTTGGATCGTTGACAATGCGGTGGCGAGTTGAGCATTCAAAACCTGCGTTTCAGTTTCCAATTCTGCGACGCGTCCTTGCAGCTCAATCGTGGATTGTTGACTTGCGGATTGATCCGTTTCAAGGCCTTGGATTTGCAGCAACGCCAAAATCAATTTTTCGTCCAAATCGTCTTGAACCGCCTCGGCCGCAGCCAACAACGTCAGCGTGTCTTCGGCGTCCTTGCGTTGCGCTTCGAGTGACAACGTCATCGCAGTCAGTTCAGCATCCGCATTGGCAAGTCGCTCGCGAAGCGCTTCTGCGGCGGCTGCTTCGGTCAAACGCGCCGTTTCTTCCGCACTCAATGCCTCCTGAACAGTTTCCAATGCCTCAGCTTGAGTTTGCACAGTTTGTTCGGCATCTTCGGCACGTGTTTCCAAGTCAGTGATCAACGCTTCCAGCGCTTCTTTTTGCGCTGCTGCCAACCGAGCCGCTTCAACCCCAGCGTCAACCTCATCCCTCGTTTGTGCCAAGGCAAGATTTAGCGCCTCTTGCTCCGAGAGTAATTCCGCTTGGGCTATTTCCAAAGCTTGAGCACGATCCAACGCGCCGTCCCGATCAGAAATCAAAGCGGCAACTTGTGCTTCAAAGGATGTTATGCGTGTTTCTGCCTGAGCCAAAGCAGCCGCACTTTGATCCCGCTGTGCAGTAAGTGCCGCAACACGACTTTGCGCGTCGTCCAATGAGGCCGTCAGTTCGCCGACACGGGTCTGTAATTGCGCGCTTTGTTGTTCTTGAACACCCAAAGCCTGCGCCAACGCTGCGATTTCGCCGCCCAGTTGATCCAACTCAGTCTCTTGACCATCAATCGTTTCGCTAAGAGTAAATTGAACCACCATAAAAATGGACAAGACAAAAAACAGGACCAGTAAAAGCCCCGACATCGCATCCACGAACCCCGGCCAGATTGAGGCCTGAAAACGCTGTCCTGTGCGACGCGATAAGGCCATGGCTTAGCTTTCCGGCCCAGATTTCGCGCGCAGCTTGCGTGGCTGTGCTCTCTCGCCCTGCATCACCTTGATCAGGGAATTCAGGTCTCCGCGCAGTTCTGTCATACTTTCCTGACGCCCCGCGCTTATTTCTTCCAAAATCCTTAACATTTGCACATCAATAGAGCGCAACCGCATTCGGCTTTCCGCGTCAATCCCATCGCCGGGGCCTTGTGCGGCGAACAACTCAACCAGTTTTTCCTGCCCGTCAGCTACACGGCTCAGAGCTTCGGATGCACCGCCCCCCGTGTCGGATTTGTCTGCCAATTGACTTACGGCATCTGCGAGGCGACCTAGCTTTTCCTCCAACATTGAGCGGCTCACATCCGACTGTGTGAACATCTGCTGCAGGCTTTCCATCTGCTCGGCCATGTGGTCCATCATACCAGCTATAGCACCGCTTTCACCACTGCTACCTTCTTCGCCGGACGCAAAGCCAACACGCGTGATCGTGCTCAACCATTCTTCGAGTTCGCGGTAAAAACGGTTCTGACCGTGGCTCGCAAACAGTTCCAGCAGCCCCACAACCAAAGAGCCCGCAAGTCCAAGGAGCGAGGACGCGAAGGCCACGCCCATGCCACCCAACTGCGCCTCAAGGCCAACCATCAGACGATTAAACACATCGACGCCGCCTTCACCTTCTTGCGGTGCAAGACTGCGGATTGTGTCGACAACGGCAGGAACCGTTGTGGCAAGGCCGTAAAACGTACCCAGGAGACCCAAGAAAATCAGAAGGTTCACAATGTAGCGCGTAATTTCGCGCGCCTCATCAATGCGTTGGGCAACTGAATCAAGGATCGATCGCGTGGAAGACGAATTGATCTGTGAGCGCGCGCCACGCGACCGCAACAAAGTCGCCAAGGGGGCCAACATCTGTGGCGCCTTGCCGTGGTCTGCAGCATCTGCGGCGAACCTTTCGATCCAGCGCACAGAGACGATCAATTGCGCCAACTGCCAAAAACAAGTGATCACACCCAGAAGGAACACAAACAGGATAAACCCATTCAGGTACGGGTTCGCTTGGAACACGGGCAACACGCTGGGTAACGCCAACACCGCGCCAAAGCCGCTCAAGCCCAGCGACAATAGCATCAGGGTGATCTGCCGCACAGGTTGCGAGAATTGTGGTCGGGCTTTGCGCTCCGCTTTCGCCATTTTCTGCTCCAACCCGGTTGATCCGGGCGCTTTTCTTGTGATCGTCCGCGAATATTACACCAAAACTACAGCAAAACGCCAAGAATTTATGTGGTCTCTTTGCCTTCTATCGCTTTAACGCGGCGTACCAACCAGTCCAGTTCCCCGTCAACCAGCCCAATGCCGCGTAAATGGCTTGCTGTGTTAAACAAATACTCCGTATTTGCGCCCATTCCCCCAACAGCATGCGCAATAACTTGCGCCTGCTTTTCCAAGGCCATCCCAGCACAATATTGTTCGTGATTTTGGTTGATAACATAAGCAATCGCAGTGACCTGCCGTCCGTCGGTCAGATCAAGACTAACGTTATGCTCTTCATAAGCCGACGAAATCAGCTCGCGTTCACGCAGATAAGCCAATGTGGCCTCTTCTGCGCCGTCAGCAACCCGCAGCGCAACGCCTTCACATGATGCCCCAGAAACCGTGTCGAGCGCGAGAACAAGACCCGGGTTTTCTTCGGAACCACGGTGATGGATTGACCACATACAAAACGACCGCGCATAGTCTGGAAGTCGCGCAATGACCTGCTCTGCGACCTCAAAGCCGGGGTTCCACAACAGGCTGCCATATCCAAACACCCACATCGCCATCACACTGGTCCTTTCGTTTCTTCCCCTGTAAACCCGCGTAAAGCAAAGCGAAAGGGTGGTAATGCGCAAGGTACTCTGGCTGTTTGTATTTCTTGCCCTGCTATATTGCGGCTGGTGGGGGCTTGCGAGCGTGTCGGTGACATCCGGGTTGCAAAACTGGCTGGACACGCGGCGATCTGATGGCTGGCAGGCAGATGTCTCAGCTATCCGCTCAGAAGGGTTCCCTAACGAGATACGAACCGTTTTGGAGGCTCCCGCTTTTGCGGATCCCAACACAGGTTTGGCTGTCAAATTGGATCAATTAACACTTGCTCTAAGAACAATATGGCCGGGTGATGTCCGCCTCTTATTTCCAGACGGGCCAATCAATTTCGCGACGCCAGAACAAACGGTGGCGCTGCATTTAGATACCAGCCAAGCAGATTTGAATCTTACTCCTGGACCTCAACTTGAGTTGGAAAACTTGTCCTTTACCTCTGGCCCATTTCGCATCGACGGACCAGACGGTGGGCTGATCGCAGGCGATGCGTCAGAGCTTCGAATGCAACAAACCGAGATCCGAGAAACCTATTATATTGCCCTAAACATCGGCCAATTTACCCCAGGCGCGGTTCCAAGAGGCGCGTTGGCGATCCCAGATGATTGGCCGCTTGTCTTCACAGCCTTCCAAGTGAAAAGTGAAATTCGTTTTGATCGTCCTTGGGATAGACAAGCCCTTGAAGAACGTCGCCCGCAACCTCGACATATCCAACTTCAAAACATGGAAGCTCATTGGGGTGACGTCCGTTTGCGCATCAAAGGGATCATGGATGTGGATCCACTGGGCATCGTCAGTGGGAACATCACCATCAGGGCGGAAAACTGGGAAGCCATGTTGGATATTGCGGAAACTTCGGGCGTACTTCCAACGGACTTAAGACAAACCGCTCAGGGGGTTTTGTCCAGTCTCGCGGCTGGTTCTGGTAAAACCAACGATCTTGACGTTACTCTAACATTGGACAGCGGCTTGATCCGGTTAGGGTTTATTCCCCTCGGATCAGCACCGCGCGTCCAAATCCGCTAGCCGACTTCGGACATCAACGGCAATAAGGGCCACTTCGATATCGCGCAGTGTCAAAATGAAAATGGTCTTTGTGAAACCGATCAGAATTAGGGCCAAGGACAGTCCCGAAGGGGCCGCACGCATCCTTGTGCATTTTGCGCATCGCTTTGGATGTCGACGGCGCGTTCCACCCCTTTAGAACGGTGACAAGACTGCCATCGTTCAAATGAAAGCCGGATATATCGATCGCCCGTCCGCGCCCATGTTCCGAGATTTTCCCGCCCGCTTGATTGTTGCGCGTCCGGCACGCGTAATGCGCCGCGACCTTCAATTGCTTAAGGCCGCCACCCGTATTGCGCAGCGCAGGTTTGGCGCTTTTGTTCACCCAAGATTTCAGTGCTTTGGCGGTCCCGCAATCGACAACAGCCTCTTGCGACAAAGAAATTCCAGAGACCGCGCGTATTTTCACCGCATCCTTGATCCCGCACCCGTTTATCCGTCCTGGCACAAAGCCAACGGCCTCACCTTGAATGTCTACATCGCCACACACAGCGCCGCGTCTTTGTTCGCGCCTTTTGGCCATCGCTTTTTGCTCAATACTGCGAGGGCGCAACGCCGGACGCAGCGACAGGCTTGCAGCTTGAACACTAATGTCAGCGGTTGCCAGCAAAAGAGCGGGTTCAGGTTGCGACTGTGCAACAACAGCCACGGGCACGATACGGGCGACGGGACGCAGCGAGCTGTTTAACTCGGCAGCCGACCCGCCGCCTGCTAGCATCACCAGGAATATCATAGCTTTCATGGCTTTTTGTTCCGTCCAAAGTTTGGGGCATCCGTGTCTTGCCCGGCTTCAATGATGCTACGGCGAATGGCCCGCGTGCGTGTGAAATAGTCGAACAAATGATCACCATCCCCTGTTCGAATAGCCCGTTGCAATGCGAACAATTCTTCGGTGAACCGTCCCAAGATTTCCAACGTTGCTTCTTTGTTGGTCAAGAACACATCACGCCACATCGTCGGGTCGCTTGCTGCGATCCGCGTGAAATCCCGAAATCCAGCGGCCGAGTACTTGATCACTTCTGTGTCTGTGACACGTCGCAAGTCATCAGCGACCCCAACCATCGTGTAAGCAATCAAGTGCGGCGCGTGGCTTGTCACGGCCAACACCAAATCGTGGTGATCCGGCTCCATTTCCTCAACATAAGACCCAAGCGCTTCCCAGTAAGTCCGCAAACGCGCAACCGCATCTCTGTCAGTGCCTTCGGGCGGCACAATCAAACACCACCTTTGGTCAAACAACTCTGCAAACCCGGCATTTGGCCCGCTGTGTTCTGTTCCGGCTAAAGGGTGCGCTGGCACAAAATGTACATGGTCGGGTAAATTTGGCCCCACCTTTTCGATGACATCTCGCTTGACAGAGCCAACGTCCGTTACCGTCGCGCCGGGCGCAAGGTAGGGGCCAATTTCTGCGGCCACATCGCCCATGACACCCACAGGCACAGCCAAAACCACAAGGTCGGCGCCCTCGCAAACCTCTGCTATACTGTCACAAACTTGATCACAAAACCCAAGCTCGCGAACGGTGTCGCGCGTTTCAACGGATCGGGCATATCCTGCGATTTCTCCAGCAACACCTGCACGCCGCATCGCATACGCCATCGATCCCGCGATCAATCCAAGTCCAATTAACGCCACACGTTTGTACAATATGCTCATGTTGCGGGCCCATTCTTGAATGCGCGAACGCTGTCCACAACTCTGCGGCACGCAGCCTCGTCACCGACGGTGATCCGCAACGCGTCGGACAGACCGTAGCCGCCGACTTTGCGCACGATTAGCCCTTCTGATGACAGATGCGCTTCGCATGCGTCGGCTTCGGCGGCATCTGCGAAACGGGCCAAAATGAAGTTGGTCAGCGAAATGTCGGATGGAACACCCAATTCTGCTAAGTGTTCGGCCAGCCAACTGCGCCACTGCGCATTTTGTGCGCGGCAATGATCTGTATAAGCCACATCCCGAATGGCAGCTTCCGCAGCGGCCAAAGCCGAAGCGGTCACATTAAATGGTCCGCGCATCCGGTTCAGCACGTCAATGATCACCTGAGGCGCATACCCCCAGCCGATGCGCAACGCACCCAACCCATAGATTTTAGAGAAGGTTCGCGTCATCACAACATTGTCCCGCGCTTCAACTAGCGCCGCTCCGCCATCATAACCTTCGACATATTCCGCATATGCACCATCCAGCACCAATAGGCAGTTCTCGGGCAGTGCTTCAGCCAAACGCGCGACATCTCCAGCGTTGATCATCGTGCCAGTTGGATTGCTCGGGTTTGCAAGAAACACAAGTCGCGTTTTAGGCGTTACAGCTTCCAAGATCGCGTCCACATCTACGACGCGATTATGTTCGCGGACTTTGATTGGCGTTGCCCCGACCCCTAAGCCATAGATGCGATACATCGCAAAGCCGTGTTCAGTGTAAATTATTTCATCGCCCGGACCCGCATAAGCTTGGCACAAAAAGCAAAGCACCTCGTCCGAACCTGCGCCACAGATAATTCGCGCAGGATCAAGCCCGTGAATTTCACCAATTGCTTCGCGCAAGCCCGCATGATCAGAAGATGGATAACGATGCAAATCTGACGCGGCCCTTTGATAGGCTTCAATCGCCGCAGGGCTTGGCCCCAGAGGGTTTTCATTGGAACTGAGTTTCACCACATTGCTCACACCCTCCAAAGAGGCCTTGCCTCCCTGATATGGTGCGATCTTCATGATACCCGGTTGCGGTTGAATGGCTGTCATCACATGCCCCTTTGATCTCATCCCCGTTTATCTGTGCAGCGGGTGATTTAGAAGTGTGTTCTGCCCAATATGCGGTTGTGAGTACGCAATAAATTCCCATATCTGGAAGCACACGCCCTTGTAACGAAGCCGTGAGTTCCTAAATATAACGTATACCACGGCATACAATCCAATCCTAAGGACCTTCATGGCTACATTTCTTGATCCAATCTTTCTGCCCTTTTCTTTCGCTCTTGGTCTGTTGTTTGGATTAATGGCCTTGGAATTGATAATTGCCTTATTGGGTGGGACCCTTTTTGGCATGGGTGCGGATTTGGATCTGGATACTGACTTTGATGTAGGTCTGGATGCAGGGTTGGACGGTGTCGACGGGTTAGATCTTGGCGATGCAGACTTGGACTTTGAGCTGGGCGATCTCGGTGAAGCCCCCGATGTGCTCCCCGGTGCCATGGACGGCCCCGGCGATTGGCTCGGGATCAGTAGGGCGCCCGTCATGGTCTGGTTTGCAGCCCTGCTTTTGGGCTTTGGATTGACAGGTTTGATTTTGCAGACGCTTTTGCAAAATCTGGCGGGCGCAGCCTTCCCAACCAGTCTTGCAGTGTTGATTTCTGGTGTCTTTGGGGTCGGCTTTGCCAAACGATTTGCCCGTGTGTTTGCCCGTTTTATTCCCAAAACGGAAAGTGCGGCGCTGTCTGAACGCTCTTTGGGTCGCCGCAAAGGCATCGTCAGCCAAGGCACGGCTGCACGTGGTAAACCCGCAGAAGTCCGGATCATCGACGGGCATGGCAACACGCATTACCTGCGCGCAGAACCCCTGCGTGACGAAGCTGAAATCCCACAAGGGACGGAAGTTCTAGTGATGCGACAAGCCCGCATTGGCGGATATCGTCTGATCGCAGTTTCAGACCTTTAATTCGCCGCAATACTTGGGGTAGCGCCCCACAAAACAACATTTTTAACATGGAGGACGTCCCACATGGACATTCAGACCTTTGGTATCATCATTGGCAGCATTCTTGCTTTCATCATCCTACTTGGCCTCATTCTTGGCAGGCTCTATCGACGCTCCACCCGCGAGGTGTCACTGGTAAAAACCGGTGCTGGCGGCAAGAAAGTCATCATGGATGGCGGTACAATTGTGATCCCGCTGCTGCATGAAATAAGCCCCGTAAACATGAAGACCTTGCGCCTTGAGGTTCAGCGGTACGCTGAAGCCGCTTTGATCACAAAGGATCGCATGCGCGTGGACGTTGGCGTGGAATTCTACGTCTCCGTGAACGCCACGGTTGAAGGTATCGGCCGCGCCGCACAAACGCTGGGCGACCGGACTTTCTACGTGGATCAGTTGCGTGAAATGATTGAGGGTAAGCTTGTTGACGGCCTACGTGCTGTCGCCGCCCAGATGAGCATGGACGAATTACACGAAAACCGTGCGGAGTTCGTCCAAGAAGTTCAGAATGCTGTGTCCGAAGACCTTTTGAAGAACGGTTTAGAACTGGAATCGGTTTCCCTGACCGCGCTCGATCAAACGCCGTTTGAAGCATTGGACGAAAACAACGCCTTTAACGCGGTCGGTATGCGCAAACTGGCAGAAGTCATCGCCAAATCCAAAAAGGAACGCGCTGAAATTGATGCAGATGCCGACGTAGCCGTACGCCGCGCCGCGATGGAAGCCGAACGCTTGAAGTTCAACATTCAACGTGACGAGGAAAAAGCCAAGATCGAACAGATTCAAGAGCTCGAAACCCTGCGTGCCGCCCAAGAATCTGAAATTGCTCAACGCCAAGAACAAGCCGAGCAAGAAAAAGAAGGCGCGCGGATTAGACGTCAGGAATCCATCCAATCCGCTGAGATCGCGAAAGAACGTGAGTTGGAGGTCGCAGAACAAGATCGCCAGATCATCATTCAGCAAAAGTCCGAAGAAGAAAGCCGCGCACGCGCATCCGCCGATTTGGCCCGCGCAGAAGCCACCAAAGCCACCGAAAGCGTCACCACCGCGCGCGAAGTTGCAGAAGCCGAACGCTCCAAGAGAATCGCCTTGATCGAAGCATCGCGCGAAGCCGAACGTGAAGCCACTCGCATCCGCCTGTCGGCTGCAGCAGAAAAAGATGCAGCCCAGGACCGCGCCGACGCATTGCGCGAAGAAGCGCAAGCTGAAGCGGACTCAATCACGATCCGAGCCGCAGCTAAAAAGGCCGACCTACTTGCCGAAGCGGAAGGCCGTCAGGCGATCACAAACGCAGAAAACACCCTATCGGATGCGTTGATCGCGATGAAAGTCGACCTTGCGCGGCTCGAAGCAATGCCGGAAATCGTGGCTGAGATGGTCAAACCCGCCGAAAAGATCGACAGCATCAAAATCCACCAAATTGGCGGCATGGGTAGTGGCGTCAGTGGTGGCGGTTCTGGTTCTGGCGGCGACAAACCAGTGGTCAATCAAGCCCTCGATTCCATCATGGGCATGGCCGTGCAGATGCCAGCACTGAAGAAACTCGGTGATGAGTTGGGTTTGTCGATGGAAAGCGGCCTAGGCAGCATCGCATCGTCCGCGCTGGGTGTTGAGGACAAGAAACCTCAAAATGAGACCGATCCGGAAGACGCAAAACCCGTCAACTAATGGATAGTCTTGAGCAATGGCCCCTCGCAGGAAAGGGCGGCCATTGCTGCAAAATGAAACGCATGGCCCTGGCAGCAGGCAACCGTGCCGCACAAAAAAAAGGCCGCGCAAATATTGCACGGCCTTTGAATTTTGTTCAGCGAATAACTTAGTTTTTCGCGTAGAATTCCACGACGAGGTTTGGCTCCATGACCACCGGATATGGTACATCGCCCAAAGTTGGTGTGCGCACAAAGGTCGCAACCATTTTCGAGTGATCCGCGTCGATGTAATCAGGAACATCGCGCTCTGGCAGGCCAACGGCTTCCAAGATCGCAGTCATCTGCTTGGAACGGTCACGCACCTCGATAACGTCGCCTTCTTTGACGCGGTAAGATGGGATGTTCACTTTTTTGCCGTTCACTTTCACGTGGCCGTGGTTCACGAACTGACGTGCAGCAAAAACGGTTGCAACGAACTTGGCGCGGTACACAACCGCGTCCAAGCGGCGCTCCAGCAAACCAATCAAGTTTTCACCTGTGTCGCCTTTTACACGCTCAGCTTCGGCATAAATGCGACGGAACTGCTTCTCGGTCAGGTCGCCGTAGTAGCCTTTCAGCTTCTGTTTGGCGCGCAACTGGATACCGAAATCGGACAATTTGCCCTTACGGCGTTGACCGTGTTGGCCGGGGCCATATTCGCGACGATTAACTGGGGACTTTGGACGACCCCAGATGTTTTCACCCATCCGGCGATCAATTTTGTACTTGGCAGACGTGCGTTTGGTCACGGCTGATCTCCTCTTCAGTTTACGAGAGGGCGTTGTCCTCTTCCCGGATTTTGCCGGATCGACAGGCCTCCCTTTACAGGGGCCACCAACACCAATGAAGTCGCGCTTATACGGGGGATTCGAGCTAAGTCAACATCTGACGTGCATGCTGCATCCTTAGCCCTTCGTCATGAACAACGATGGACATAGCAAGCAGCTGTTTAACGCGTTTTTAGGGCGGCACAATCTGCATGACGCGGGCACCCTATCAAATGGTCGTTGATCAATCCCATTGCCTGCATCGCAGCGTAAACGATTGTTGGCCCACAAAACCGAAAGCCCGCCTTTTTTAGGTCCTTGGACACTTGCACAGACAAGGGTGTAAATCCGGGAACATCGCTTTGGGTCACCCATTGGTTTTGTAGCGCTTCGCCGTCTACATATTTCCATAGAAATTGATCAAAACCTTCGCCTTCCGCGATCTTCAAGTAGGCTTGCGCGTTCCCGATCGTCGCTTCGATTTTGCCCCGGTGCCGGATAATTCCGGAATTTTGCAGCAAACGCGCGACCTCAGGTTCGCCCCAACTGGCTATGATCTCTGGGTTAAACCCTTCGAAGGCCTCCCTGAAATTATCCCTTTTTTTCAGTATGGTTATCCAGCTCAATCCGGCTTGAAACCCATCTAGGATCAACTTTTCCCACAGCGCGCGCGCATCCCATTCTGGCACGCCCCACTCTGTATCGTGATATTTCAGATAGATCGGGTCCGGGCCTGCCCACCCACATCTTTCCATACGTGCCTCCTGTTCGTGACAATTAGAGCAAAATGGGATCATTAAGTCGATTTTAGCGCCCGTGGATCAGAGTGCACGTGAATTCGCACAAACCGCCAAGGCTGATCACACTTCATGCGACAAGTTTCAAAACAACAAATGGCCGACATCCCACCGGGGGCCTCCACTCCGCTTGATGTCGCGGTATCTGGGCGCGACTCTGACACGATTACAATGGTGACCGAAGCAATCGCCCACAAAGAAGCCTTGCTGGCGTATCAACCGATTGTGCGTGCGTCTAAGCAAAGCTCAATCGCATTTTACGAAGGGTTGATCCGGGTTTTGGATGGAACTGGTCGAGTGATTCCAGCCAAGGACTTCATGCCTTTGGTCGAAAACATGGAATTGGGCCGGGAAATTGACGTTCTCGCTTTGGCCAAGGGGTGCAAGGCATTGGCACTCGTCCCTCAACTTCGTTTATCGATCAACATGTCGGCACGATCCATCGGATACAAACCATGGATGCGCACTTTGGAACGCTGGCTGAATCGCGACGAGAGCATCGGACCCCGCCTTATTCTAGAGATCACAGAAAGTTCCGCCATGACGATGCCGGAATTGGTGATCGACTTCATGGATCGCCTGCAAATGCGTGGTATCTGTTTTGCATTAGACGATTTTGGTGCCGGATATACCGCCCTGCGATATTTCAAAGATTTTTTCTTTGATGTGATTAAAATCGATGGCCAGTTCATTCGCGATATTTCCAATGACTCAGACAATCTTGCCCTTACACGTGCCATGGTAACGATTGGTCAGCAATTTGAAATGCTTACAGTCGCATCAAGGGTTGAAACCGCTGCGGATGCGGAAGTCCTGCACCACCTTGGCGTAGATTGCCTACAAGGCTACTACTTTGGTGCACCGACAACGCAACCTTCGTGGTTAAAATCCAACCACCCAAAACGACGGAACTCTACCTAGTTTTTGAACGTTGCATGGCTCGCAACTCCGGTGCCCACCCCCTGAGACATACTGTCGGTTGCCGCGCAGTCTTCATTTATATATGTCCGCCCTTGAGTTTGGTTGTGTGGCTGGGAATGACGCATGACATTCCGCCCTCCCAGCTTCGACTTAAGTTTGAACAAGGCAGAGGACTGATAAATGACAAATGTGGTGATCGCATCCGCAGCGCGGACAGCAGTAGGCAGCTTCGGGGGCGCATTCGCAAACACCCCAGCGCATGATTTGGGCGCGAGCATATTGGAAGCAGTCGTTGAGCGGGCTGGTATTGAAAAATCCGCTGTAAATGAGACAATTCTCGGCCAAGTCCTCACTGCCGCTCAAGGTCAAAACCCGGCCCGTCAAGCTCACATCAATGCTGGCCTTCCTATCGAATCCGCGGCGTGGTCGATCAACCAAGTTTGTGGTTCAGGGCTACGCGCAGTGGCACTTGCCGCGCAGCACATCCAACTGGGCGATGCCGATGTTGTCGCAGCTGGTGGTCAAGAAAACATGACACTGTCCCCCCACGCGGCACACCTGCGCGCGGGTCAAAAAATGGGCGATATGAAGTATATCGACACAATGATCCGTGATGGTTTGTGGGATGCGTTCAATGGGTATCACATGGGCCAAACGGCAGAGAACGTTGCCGAAAAATGGCAGATCTCACGCGATATGCAGGACGAATTTGCTGTCGCTTCGCAAAACAAAGCCGAAGCAGCTCAAAAAGCCGGAAAATTCGCGGATGAGATCGCTGCATTCACTGTGAAGACCCGCAAGGGCGACATTGTCGTCGATCAAGATGAGTATATTCGTCACGGCGCAACAATGGAGGCTATGCAAAAACTACGCCCCGCATTTGCCAAAGAAGGCTCAGTGACTGCTGCGAACGCCTCTGGCCTGAATGACGGCGCCGCCGCTGTGCTTTTGATGTCTTCCGACAACGCTGAAAAACGCGGCATTGAGCCATTGGCGCGGATTGTATCCTATGCGACCGCAGGCCTTGACCCTTCCATAATGGGCGTTGGTCCGATTTATGCGTCGCGCAAAGCCCTCGAAAAAGCCGGCTGGACAGTAGACGATCTGGACTTGGTCGAAGCCAACGAAGCCTTTGCGGCACAAGCATGTGCAGTAAACAAAGACATGGGCTGGGATCCTGCGATTGTGAATGTAAACGGTGGGGCAATTGCCATCGGTCACCCGATTGGTGCGTCAGGCTGCCGCGTTCTAAACACGCTTTTGTTTGAAATGCAGCGACGTGATGCGAAAAAAGGTCTCGCAACTCTCTGTATTGGTGGCGGTATGGGCGTTGCGCTCTGCGTCGAACGTCCGTAAGACAGTCGAGTAATAAAATTTCCAAAATAAATTGCGGTGCGTAACTATATTGCGCGTCGCTCCAAAATCGGAGAAGACAGTATGTCTCGTGTAGCCCTCGTGACCGGTGGCAGCCGCGGTATCGGCGAAGCCATTTCAAAACAACTCAAAGCCGACGGATACACCGTTGCCGCAACCTACGCAGGCAATGATGAAGCCGCCGCGAAGTTCACATCAGAAACTGGTATCAAAACCTATAAATGGAATGTGGCGGACTATGACAGCTCAGCCGCGGGCATCGCTAAGGTGGAAGCTGATCTGGGCCCCATCGAAATCGTCGTCGCAAATGCGGGCATCACGCGCGACGCGCCATTCCACAAAATGACACCAGAAATGTGGCATCAGGTCGTTGATACGAACCTCACAGGCGTTTTCAATACAGTTCACCCGATATGGCCGGGTATGCGCGAACGCAAGTTTGGCCGTGTTATCGTTATTTCATCGATCAACGGTCAAAAAGGTCAATTCGCACAGGTCAACTACGCAGCAACAAAAGCCGGTGATCTGGGAATTGTTAAATCGTTGGCTCAAGAAGGCGCACGCGCAGGCATCACCGCCAACGCAATCTGCCCCGGCTACATTGCGACTGAAATGGTCATGGCCATCCCGGAAAAAGTACGCGACTCAATCGTCGCGGGCATTCCCGCTGGACGCTTAGGTGAGCCAGAAGAGATCGCACGCTGCGTTTCCTTCCTTGCTTCTGACGGCTCAGGTTTCATCAACGGTTCGACAATCTCTGCCAATGGCGCACAGTTCTTCGTTTAAGCCAACGTCGAAAAGATAGAAAAAGGGCCGGATCAGATATGACCCGGCCCTTTCTTTTTACCCCGTAAGTGCGCTCCCGTTGACCTGATGGTTACGCGCAGCGCTCAGCGGAATTAGTTTTTCCCAAACATCCAGTTCCAGAAATTGCGAGTCATCTGACCGCGTTCAGCATGTGCAGATTGCATGGCTTGTCGCGCGGCAGGGTTTGTTGTGGCTTCGATCATTATCTTTTCTCCAAAATATCTTAACTCAGTGAGCCTTGGTTCCGAACACCCAGTTCAGGACAGACCGGACGACCTTAGCGCGCTCGGCGCGACCTCTATTGAGAGCATTGATCAAATCTGTATGCGCCATGATGGCCTCCTAACGGTGCGGTTGTTCTTCATGTTTTTCCGAATATGGCGAATTAGTCCGATTGCGACAAACGAGACTTTTCATCACTTCAGTTAAGGTATACTTGTGTGAGATGTCTGACCGCCTCCCTCCACTTACGGCATTGCGTGCTTTTGAAGCCGCAGCGCGTCATATGTCGTTCGCAAAAGCCGCAGACGAGCTGAATGTCACGCCTGCCGCACTCAGCTTTCAGATCAAATCTCTTGAAGAGCACCTCGGCGAACCTGTATTTCGCCGCCTCAACAGAGCTGTTGAATTGACGGAAGCAGGCCGCACGCTTGCGCCGGGTTGCTCCAACGCTTTCAATCTGCTCTCTGAGGCTTGGTCGCGAACATTGCGTCTGCAAGATGCTCAGGCTTTAAATGTCACGGCAGGTCCGGCCTTCACCGCAAAATGGTTGGCCCCGCGCATCTATGACTTTGCGCAGGCCCACCCAGAGATTGAATTACGGTTTTCCGCAGCCCTTCGTCGGATGGATTTGCGTCGCGAGAACATCGATGTTGCCATCCGTTACGGGTATGGGCCTGATACCGGCCTTTATTCCGAACCGTTGCATTCGGAATGGGTCTGCCCCGTGATGACCCCTGCTTTGGCAAAAGAATTTCCTACGATTGAGAGCCTAGCGGCCGATGCGCCTTTGATATTCGATGAATCCATTGATTTCTTGAAGACGCCAGCTGGCTGGCCGGAATGGTTTGCAACGATGAATGTGGATTTCACCCCACGTCAGGGGCCACATTTCTCACAAGCGGATCACGCAATAGATGCAGCATTATCAGGCGTTGGCGTGGTAATGGGACGCCGAGCTTTGGTCGTGAAAGACATTGCAGACGGAAGATTGGTTATGCCGTTCCCAATTGCGTTGAATACCGGCGCGCGGTTCCGATTCATCTGCGCAAAAGGCGACGAGACGAGACCTCATATCAAAGCTTTTCGGGATTACATCTGGGCGGAGGCGGGCAAGACAACTTGGGTCAGCGACGGGGTAACCATTGTGGAACCCGCCGCTTCCGCTTAGCGCGTGGCGAACTGTACCACGCTTAAAAAGGTATGTTTGTGATGGCCCTTAGGCCGACATTCGTTCGATTTCTTCCTTCAAACGTAACTTTTGCTTCTTCATATCCGCGATCTGCAATCCGTCTGTACTGGGCGCACGTTGCGCTTCTTCGACGGCCTCACTCAAAGTTCGATGTTTCCGTTTCAGCTCCTGTAGGTGCGACGTCAGATTCATAGGCAAACTCCTCTTGAACGTGTGTGTTTCATCAGGAAACCACAGAATTTGCGTTCAGTCACGCCGCAGTCGCAGCATATGACTAATTTTTTGCTAAGCAAATTGTCGCACGCTTAGGTTGAAATAGCCTTCCCATGACGTAAAACATCAAGGATTTCTTGGGCATAATCGATCCCGTCCTCGGTATGTTCCGCCCCCTCATGCAGCACAATTGGTGCATGCAGTTTAAGCGCTGCGCGCCCTTCTTTGCGCGCCCGGACAATAATTAGCTCTGCAGCACGGCCGACACGGGGTGCAAATGGTATGATTTCGATACTACCCAAAGGGGACTTACATGCCCTTAACGCATCAGCCAAACGGTCCGCTTTTAGAATCATGTGCAGAAAGCCCTTCGGTTTAAGTCGCTTGGTACCCGCAGAAATCCATTCAGATAACGGCGTTGCTTCACCAAGTGCCGTTTCACGGGCCGGATCAGGCGCGGCTGTCCCGGTGGTGCGACAATAATAAGGGGGATTTGCGATAACATGATCAAAAGACAAAGCGCGCAGGGCTGCGGGCATATCCGACACATCGCCCGTGTGCACTTCAAAGGCCAGATGAGCGCCATTTCGTCTCGCAAGATCGGCATAATCTACGTGTTGCTCAACACCAAAAAGCCGCAGCCCGGGCACCCGCGTTCCCAAAGACAAAGCGGCGGCACCGGCCCCACAGCCCAAGTCTAGAATACATTGGCCGGATTGCGCGCGCACAGATGCGGCCAATAAAACGGGATCCACACCCGCGCGATATCCACGTTTGGGTTGCCATAGATGCAGCGCCCCGCCCAAGAATGCATCACGGCTCAGGTCGTCTTGCGGCCATTGGCTCAAGGTGTCACATCAATTTGATTGTCGCGCATCACGATGGCTGCTTCATCATAGTCGCCGTCTCGCACCATCAACCTGCGTGGGAAAATATCTATCCCGCCATAGAGGTTGGAGATATTTACGTCGAGTTCAAAGCACTCTATATCCTCACCACGAAGAAGCGCGGTGGCGAAGGCAATGACCGTTGGGTCCGTTGTGCGAATAATCTCTTTCATATTTGCGTTTTAAGACCCTATATCCACTATTGTCGAGAGCCGCTCTGAGGGAAACGAATGGACGCGAGTTATAAACCACATGACCGCCTAGCAGAGTTGCTGCGCGAAGAAATGGCGGACGTGAACACCTTGATCGCGCAGCGTATGGCTTCCGAGCACGCGCCACGCATTCCTGAAGTTACAGCGCATCTGGTTGGCGCTGGCGGCAAACGATTGCGCCCCATGCTAACTTTGGCAAGTGCGCGAATGTTTGGCTACAAGGGCCCGTATCACATCCATCTCGCTGCAACCGTTGAATTCATTCATACTGCAACACTTTTGCACGACGATGTCGTCGATGAGAGCGAGCAGCGCCGCGGGCGACCAACCGCAAACTTGCTGTGGGACAACAAATCCTCAGTTTTGGTTGGCGACTATCTTTTCTCACGCAGCTTTCAGTTGATGACAGAAACGGGCTCGCTCGATGTGTTGCGGATTCTGTCCGATGCATCTGCAACGATTGCTGAGGGCGAAGTGTTGCAGATGACGGCCGCGCAAGACCTCACAACAAACGAGGCAGTCTATCGGCAAGTCGTTCGTGGTAAGACCGCCGCCTTGTTTTCAGCGGCTTCCGAGGTTGGTGGCGTCATCGCCGATGCCCCTGAAACCCACATCAAGGCCATGTATGACTATGGTGACGCCTTGGGCATCGCATTTCAGATCGTGGATGACTTGCTGGATTACCAAGGTAGCAGTGCTGCGACGGGCAAGAATATCGGTGACGACTTTCGTGAACGCAAACTGACCCTACCCGTGATCAAAGCCGTGGCTTTGGCCGATCAAGAAGAGCGGACCTTTTGGGAACGCACGATTGAAAAAGGTCAGCAAAACGAAGGCGATCTCGAGACAGCGCTTGCCCTTCTTCATAAGCACGACACCTTGAACGCGACCAAGACAGAAGCACTGGCATGGGCTGAAAAAGCAAAGACCGCTTTGGAGGTTGTTCCCGCGAATGACATCCGAACCATGTTAAGCGATCTTGCCGATTACGTGGTCGAGCGGATCAGTTAACACCGCGCAGGTTCAAAGCGAAGATAACGTTTGTGTCGCTTGAACCCACCAATCAGGGTGCGCTGCACCGATAGCCGTTGCCGCGCTTTCAGCCTGCGCAGCAGTCGGATAGACCCCGAAACAGGTCGCGCCGGATCCGGACATCCGCATAAGGTCCGCCCCCTTCAGGGCATCTAGTGCATCGCCGATTTGGGCTGCAACAGACAAGGCGGCAGTCTCTAAATCGTTTCTTTGTTGCGACAGCCACGCCAGGGCAGAACTGTAAGACGTCAAATCAGGCAACTCGCCCATACCTGAGTTGGTCTTGGTGGTAAGTGCGTGAAAAACGTCGGGGGTCGGAACATGTACGCGTGGATTTACCAGCACCAGATCGAGCGCACAAACTGGCACGGGCGCAAGAACGTCACCGATCCCTTGCATGCGTTGCGGTATCAAGTTCAGACACACCGGCACATCCGCGCCCAACTCCGCAGCACGTTCTTGCCCGCCAAACGTTCGCAAAATCGCAGCAGCGTCAGAAGACCCGCCACCGAGTCCAGCACCATGAGGTAAGTTTTTCTCAAGCTGGATATGGGGAGTGACCCCTGCCATTTCGGCAGCGCGCCAAACAAGATTGCGAGCATCGCAAGGTACGCCGTCGGCAAATGGGCCGCTCACCTCGATCGAAATCGCGTCAGCATCCTTAACCCGTATATGGTCGCCTAAACTGGCAAATACGACAAGGGAATCAAGTAGGTGATAGCCGTCGGCACGCTGCCCTGTAACATGCAAAGTAAGGTTGATCTTGGCTGGGGCCAGCACTGATCCCTCCATATCAGTCGTTCGCGACCGTCAACGGAGGGGCACCTTCTTCCGCCAAAACGGCATCAAGACCAACTTCGAGCTTGCGACGAATGCGGTCTGGGTCAGCTTCGCCGTCCGTCTCTTCCGGGTCGACAAAAGACAACGCGCGGTGCCATTGGAATTCAGCTTCCCGTTCACGTCCAACGGCCCAATACACATCGCCAAGGTGGTCTGTCACAACCGGATCAACGGGCATCAACTCAACAGCGCGTTCCATGTGCTGAACCGCTTCTTCATAGCGACCAATTCGATACAAAACCCAGCCCAGACTGTCGATAATGTAGCCACTATCAGGGCGCGCGGCGACGGCGCGCTCAATCATGTCTAGCGCCTCGTCTAGATTGATCTGCTTCTCGACCAAAGAGTACCCAAGATAGTTAAGAACTTGCGGCTGCTCGGGCTCTAACTCAAGCGCGGAACGGAAATCAGCTTCAGCCTCTTCCCACATATCGCGGCGCTCATGACTGATCGCGCGGGCGTAGTACAAAAACCATTTCCCGCGAATTTGCGTGTCAGGGGTTTGCTCTAGCGCCTCATCGTAAGCTGTTGTCGCTTCCGCAAAATTTTTCTCTCCACGGTACACATCGCCAAGCGTTGAATGCACTATCGCAAGATGGCCATGAGTTTTGGCAAGATTGTTTAGCGCCTCAATGGCCGCATCTGGCTTATCAAGGGCGCGCAATGCACCAATCCGGCCCAATTCGGCGGCATGGTAATCAACATGATCCCGCGAGACGGCCGCGAAAGCTTCGATTGCCAATTCTTGTTGGTCCAACTGGCCAAGCAACTCAGCCGCCAAAAGCAGCGCGTCACTGTGATCTGGGCGCAAAGATTGAGCCAAGCGCGCATAAAGCAGGGTGTAATCCGGCTGCGCTTCATTAACGAGGGCTGCTGCAATTGAATAGTGAACCTCCGCCATGCCGTCTTGAGCGGACGAAATATGGCTGAACGGCACTTTTTCACCCGCTTCCAATTTCTCCCGAAGGGCCGAAATTCCGGGATCTGAGGCCAGACCGAAAGCTTGTTCCAATGTGGCCAGCGCATCCGCGTTGCGACCCAATTGAGACAGAATTTCAGACCGTGCCATTGCACCGCGACGGGTCAATTGCACCAATCCGTCTGTGTCTTCGATGAAGATCGACTCGGCGCTTTCAAAATCGCCCGTTAACGCGAAGGCTAAAGCTTTGTGATAAAGCGCAAAGCCGCGCAGCCCTTGCTGGTTTGACAAACTATCAAATGCAGTCATCGCCGCAGCAGTGTCACCGCTGCCCAAAGTTGCCCAAGCAAGAAGCAGCCCATCCACAAGCGGCCCAATTCCAACGCCTTCGTGCTGCCCAATATGGTTCATGAGCGCTTCGAATTCACCAGAGCGCGCAAGGTCGGTTGTGATAACCATCTGCCCCACTTGACTGGTCAAGCCACGGCTTTCCATCGTTCGGGCCACAGGCAGAGCACGCTCAAATTGACCTTGCATCAGATTGACCAGCGTCAAGGATTCCATGATGTCAACGTTGTCGGGCGCACGCACTAAGGCGCGCGTGTAGTATGATGCGGCCTGCGCATAATCATTTTGTTGCTCAGCTTGACGGCCTGCAAGATAGGAACCCGAAAAGCTTTCCGCGCTCGTGCTCTGCACACCCGCAGCTAGGGTCAGCGCCAACGCCAACGCGGCGGATCTCGCAAAAAATGTCATGCCGTGCCTCATACTGTTTCTTGTTTGAGGAATCGTAGCACGTTCTTGCCCGCGTGCAATGCAAAGGCGCGTGAGTAGGCAAGAGGCGCCCTAGGGTGCCTCAAGACTGATCACATATTCGGGTAGTTCGGACCGTCCCCACCTTGCGGGGTCGTCCACGTGATATTCTGGCTTGGGTCTTTGATGTCGCATGTTTTGCAATGCACACAGTTTTGGAAGTTGATGACAAAGCGCGGGTCTTTGCCGGCATCTTCCACAAACTCATACACACCCGCCGGGCAATAGCGCGCCGAAGGCCCTGCGTATTTCGCGAGGTTCACCTTAACCGGAACATCTGCATCCTTAAGCTGCAAGTGCACCGGTTGGCTTTCTTCATGGTTGGTCATCGCGAAAGACACATTGGTCAATCGATCAAAACTCAACACGCCATCTGGCTTTGGGTAGTCGATTTTGGCGTGCTCGCTGGCTTCTTCAGTGGCTTGCGCGTCATTTTTGCCATGTCCAATCGTTCCGAAAAGCGAAAAGCCGATTGTGTTTGTCCACATATCCAAGCCACCACCCACAAGAGAAGCAAGCAGGCCGTATTTGGACCACAGCGGCTTAACGTTGCGGACTTTCTTAAGATCAGCAGCGATTGGGCCTTTGTGTACACTGGCCTCGTACTGCGCCAGTTCATCACCGGAACGATCCGTTTTGATGGCTTCGCATGCGGCCTCGGCGGCGTGAATCCCAGAGTACATCGCGTTGTGGTTGCCCTTGATGCGCGGTACGTTGACCATGCCCGCAGAACAGCCCAGCAACGCAACACCGGGTGCAACAAGCTTCGGCATCGACTGGTAGCCGCCCTCTGTGATTGCACGCGCGCCGTAAGCAACACGTTTGCCGCCTTTGAGTAAATCTGCAACCATTGGGTGATGCTTGAACCGCTGGAATTCCATGTAGGGGAAAAGATGTGGGTTTTTGTAGTTCAGATGCACCACGAACCCGACGTAAACTTGATTGTTGTCAAGATGATAGATGAACGATCCCCCGCCTGCATTGCTGCCTAAAGGCCAGCCCATCGTGTGCGTAACGGAGCCTTCTTTATGCTTGGTAGGATCGATTTCCCAAATTTCTTTCATGCCAAGACCGTATTTCTGCGGCTCTTTGCCTTCGGACAGGTCGTATTTGGCGATCACTTCTTTGGACAAAGACCCGCGCACACCTTCGGATAGGAACACGTATTTGCCGTGCAGTTCCATACCCGGCTCGGTGTTCGGACCGTGCGTGCCGTCCGCTTCCAGACCAAAGACGCCAGCCACGACACCTTTGACTTCGCCATTGTCGCCGTACACTAACTCAGAACAAGCCATGCCGGGGAAGATTTCAACGCCGAGTTCTTCCGCCTGTTCGGCCATCCAGCGGCACACGTTGCCCATCGACACGATGTAGTTGCCGTGATTGTTCATAAGCGGCGGCATGGGGGTATTGGGGATGCGAACTTGGCCCGCCTCACCTAGCATATAGAATTTGTCTTCTTTAACAGGCACATTCAGCGGCGCGCCTTTCTCAGCCCAATCAGGCATCAATTCGGTCAATGCACAGGGGTCTAAGACGGCACCAGACAGAATATGCGCTCCGACTTCTGAACCCTTTTCGAGCACCACGACATTCAAGTCAGCATCCAATTGTTTCAGCCGGATCGCAGCGCTTAAGCCAGCGGGGCCTGCGCCCACGATGACCACGTCATATTCCATCGCTTCGCGTTCTATCTCTGCCATGTCTGGGTCCTCTTTAATCGATCCTGAAGCGCACGACCTCATGCGCGCAATAATGTTTCGCGTGGTGCTATCGTGACATCACTATTTTTGCAATCACAACACAACGTAATTTAACGTCATTTGCGACAAGTCCACCAAGAGTTTGTACCTGACTTTACGGCATACTCTGATCTGCCGGAGAATCGCCCATTAAGTAGCGTGGTCCTGGACCTTTGCTGCGCACATCATCTGACGGGTTATATAGTTTACAGGTTGCCAAACTAAGGCAGCCACAGCCTATGCACCCATCTAAGCGATCCCGCAGATTTTGCATTGCTGCAATTTTGGCATCAAGTTGGGACCGGAATTGTAGGCTGATCCGGCTCCAATCGCGTTTGTTTGGGGTTCGGTCGTTTGGCAATCGCGCCAATTCTGTTCGAATTTCTGGCAAAGTGAAGCCGAACTCTTGAGCGATCATCACAAAGGACAACCGCCTAATGTCAGATCGCTCAAAACGGCGCTGCCCCCCTGCATTTCGGCCCGGCGACACCAAACCCATTTCTTCGTAATACCGGATCGCTGAAACCGCCAAACCAGTGCGTTCTGCTATCGCGCCAATTGTCAGCATGATATCCTCAAATAGTTCTTGACCTCAAGCTAACTTGAGGAATTACAAATTTAAAAACAAGCAAAAAGGACACTAAAATGACAGCCATGTTAGAACACACCAATTACTCTGTTAAGGATCCACATAAGACAGCCGCGTGGATGCAAAACGTCTTTGGCTGGCGTATTCGTTGGGAAGGCTCTGCAATGAATGGCGCGGGGTATACTGTACATGTCGGCACCAAAGACCGGTATGTTGCGCTTTATGCCCAAAGCGCCAATACACCGTCGCAAGAGGATAACTATCAAACGATAGGGAGCCTCAACCACATTGGCATTGTCGTGTCAGACTTAGCTGCGGTTGAGGAAAACGTAAAAGCTGCCGGGTTCGAACCCTTCAATCATGCGGACTACGAACCCGGACAACGCTTCTACTTCTTTGATCAGGATAAGATCGAATATGAAGTGGTCTGTTACGCCTAAATTACTGCACGCAGGTGCCGCGACGATAGTTGCCAACACTGCGGATCACATCTCTGCTGGCGGCCTCCTGCCGGATGCCCGTCAATTCGGATGTGATCACGCGTGTCAGAAGGCCTTTTAGGCGGGTCACTTGGTAGCAAGCCGTGTTAGGTTCGCTATGCGCATGTCCGATCCCACTGTCATCCGTCAGGAAAAGGTAACGCCCGTTGGTTGCCACTGCCGCTTGTCGCATCATGAATTCGGCCTCCTCAGCGACGCCACTGGCACCGAGGCCAAAAATCTGTACGTTTTTGCTGGCAGCTTTTCGAGCGGCTTCAAGATATCGGCGCGCGCCTGACTTATGCGGGGGCGCGTCGGCAATGTGAAAGACTAGGCGTTCGCCATATCCACGACGCCATGGCAATTCTGTCGCAGCCATCAAAGCTGCATCCGCTGCTTCCGGATAATCTCCACCGCCGTTTGCATCCAACCCGCGCAACCATTTTTGCATTTCGCGCAATCGCCCCGTGAAGCCAAAGTTCTTCACCACATAAGCGTCCCCTTGATCGCGATAGGCGACCAGCCCAAATCGCATGTTCGCTTGCGGCGCAACATTTCGGGCTTGCTGGACAATTCCACTGAACTCTTTGGTCAACCAAGCGAGTTCATCGCCCATGCTGCCCGTGGTGTCGAACACGAACACAAGATCAAGAAATTCCGGTTTATAATCCTCACGTTGATAAACACGGACAGGTCGGACTGTTTTGCCAATTGTGAAGCGATCTTTCACAAGCTTATGTCCATTCACATATCCGCTGAGCTCAACGTCTTTTACATGGCCAGCCCCCAGTATCGCAGGAAACACTGTCAGTTTTCCGTCCACCCCTGTTGTGCCGGAATAAAACGGCTCGGCTGAACCCGATTTGCGCAAAGACACGTTTATCCCTGCCCCCGATGCGCTGCCCCCGCCAAAATCCACTTGGATCGGTGTTCCAAGATTTAGTCGCGGCAGTTTGGTTTGCTTGGCCATCCGCGTTTGATACCGCAGGAACGAATCCAGATTGAGCGTGTCGTCAATATCCGCTGCCGTCACAACTCCCGCCCTGGCCTTGGGCGCAGGCCGACGTTTGGATGATTTTGCAGGGACCAACGCCGCTTCAAGTACCGGTTCGCCAACACCTTTCGTTCTTGGCACAGCGTCACTTACGGATGATGCGGTTCGTGCTGACCCATCGCGCACCACCAACTCGCCGTGCTCGGTATCGAAATTCACAGGTTCACAGGCCACCAAAATGGCAACCACACTGACTGCCGACAAAAACAAATGGCATTTGGTTGGGGTAAAAATGGACGAGAGGGACATGAAGTTAACTCCGGGAGAAATAAATGTGTATTTTGCACATTTCTCAAATCAGCTTGCCGCCGTCAAGAAAAATGTGCATTTTGCACATCATGCCCGAAGTCCTCGATTCCTTACTTGCCCCTCTTGCCCGCTTATTGGTTGCGCGCAATGTCGGTTTTCCCGCGTTGAGCGAACGTCTCAAAGGTCATTACGTTCGTGCCGCGACAGCCCAAGCAACGGAACAAGGGCACAAAGTCACCGACAGCCGGTTGTCCGTGATAACGGGCCTACATCGACGAGATATCGCACGCTTGCGGGCGTTTGAAGAAAAACGCCAGCGCCCAAGCCCGTTGACCCGGTTGGTCGCGCTTTGGAGCCATGACCCCAGATATCAAGGTCGCGCCCTACCCCGATCTGGGCCGGAGCCTTCTTTCGAAACTCTCGCGCGGGATGTGATCCAAGACGTCCACCCGCGCACCCTGCTGGATACCTTGCTGGAGGCCGGAACCTGTTCAGATGACGGAGACCTTTTGCACCTTTTGACTGCATCCTATGTCCCCGCCGTTGGAAGCGATGGTCAGGTCGGGTATCTCGCTGCGAATGTCGGGGATCACCTGTCCGGGGCTACGGAAAACGTCTTGGGACAAGCAAAAGCACCCCATTTTGACCGGGCATTACACCTATCAGGCCTCACATCCGAACAAGTGGCTTATCTTCGCGATCAATACGAAACTGCGCAAATGGACGTGCTGAAGGACTTGCAGTCGCAGGCCGATTTGCTGAAAGCAGACGGCGAAATAAAGGGCACTCTTCGGCTTCGTGCGGGTGGCTACCTTTACACTAAAGACAAAAAGGAACCGACATGACGCGTGTACTCTTGATTTGTTTGGGGCTCGTTTTGAGCGCGTGTAGCAATGTTCCGCAAGACGTCTCAGCCCCACTTGTCTTAGACGAATCCCCTGCCCCCATAGAAGATGCAATTCTTGTTGAAACCTCGCCCGTGGCCAAACGCTCGTCTGTTTCTGAGACATGTCAGACCTCCGATGATGGAATCGGCGGAACCGGGTGCCATGATGAGTAGTGGGCAAAATTCGGCCTGCTGCCCTTCAAAGCACCAATTCCTGCTTAACACCGCCAAACTAAACCCCACGGATTGACCCGCCCCCTTGCATTCTCGCGCTGTCGAATGCAGGTATAACGGATTGACCCCAACCGCCTTTGCCCACCAAAGGCCGCTGACGGATATAGTGCCATGGATAAGTTCCCAATGACCCGCCGCGGGTCAGATGACCTGCAAGCCGAGTTGAAGAAACTCAAGAGCATCGAGCGCCCCTCTGTGATCAAAGCGATTGCCGAAGCCCGCGAATTGGGCGACCTCAAGGAAAACGCCGAATATCACTCCGCACGTGAGAAGCAGGGCTTTATCGAAGGTCGCATCAAAGAGCTTGAGGGCGTCTTGGGGCTCGCAGAAGTCATCGATCCCACCAAATTATCCGGCACAATTAAATTTGGAGCCACAGTTACGGTCGTAGACGAAGACACGGATGAAGAAAAAACGTGGCAGATCGTTGGCGAACACGAAGCGAATGTGGACAATGGGCTGTTGAATATCCGCTCGCCCATTGCGCGCGCTCTGATTGGCAAAGACGAAGGGGACAGCGTCGAAGTCCGCACCCCAGGCGGCCAAAAAGATTACGAAATTCTGTCGATTAAGTTCGTTTGACGCCATCATGGCCGATGCAGCAGACACGCCTCAAGACCCAAACACGTCGCAGTCACGACCGACACCTCTTGGCATTTATGATAAGCCTCGAAGTGAAGGCCTAACTGGAATCGAAGTTATCGCAATTATCTTGAGTTTGCTGTGGCTTGCCGGGGCCGCGATTTTCTTTCTTGCGTTGCCAAGCGATGTAACCACCAGCAATAGCGATGGTGCGGACAGTCTACGGTTTTTGATGACGATGCTTGCTGTGTTCATGCCTGTCGCGATGATCTGGGTCGGCGCAACGGCCGCAAAAGCCAGCAAGGTGATGCGCGAAGAAAGCCAACGCCTGCAAACGGCCATTGATGCCATCCGTCAAGCCTATATCTCGCAGTCCCAAGGCCGGGCTATGGCCTCAGAGGATTCGGTGACGCGCAAACTAGACGAAATTGCAACGGCAGCCCGAAAGACAGAAACTGCCCTCGCGACGTTCACCTCTGGACGCAAAGACGCGGCCCATCCACAAACCACAAGCGCCCCAGCTGCTGCCCCAGTAGAAGATCAGCCTGCACTGGCGTTGGGCACCACTGCAGAAGATATCGCCCCACCCTTGGCGTCAGCCGATTTCATCCGCGCCCTCAACTTTCCCGAAACCGCTGAAGACGAAGAAGGCTTTGCCGCTCTGCGTCGCGCTCTTCGAGATCGCACTGCCGGACAGCTGATCCAAGCCGCACAAGATGTCCTTACGCTGCTAAGCCAAGATGGCATTTACATGGATGATCTCAACCCGGATCGTGCGCGTCCAGAAATCTGGCGGGCTTTTGCACAAGGCAATCGGGGCAAAACTGTAGCGGCTCTTGGCGGGATACGCGACCGATCCTCATTGGCGTTGACTGCTGGTCGAATGAAGCAAGATCCGATCTTTCGCGATGCCGCGCACCATTTTTTGCGCCGCTTTGACACCAACTTTTCTGATTTCGAACCGGGCGCATCAGATAGCGAAATTTCAGCCCTCGCAGAGACCCGCACCGCACGCGCATTTATGCTGCTTGGCCGTGTCGCTGGCACCTTCGATTAGGGTTGGTGGGTGGGCGCATTTGCCTTGGCAAATAGTCCCGCGCGCCAACACATCCTCATAGAAAACTGGCAAATGGAATATAGCGCACCAGATCACCTTCAGTGACGCTTGCTCCTTCATCGGGTAATTCGACCAAACCATCAGCCCAACTCAAACCTGATATTCGCCCGGACCCTTCGGATGCAAAGGCCTCTACGCGCCCGTCACGCATTCGCGCACGCAAATATTCTCTGCGGCCCGGTTTTTTGGACTTTGAAAACGCGGCAGGAACATCAAACCCTTGCGGCTGTTTCCAGTCCTGCCCTGCCAACAGACCCAACGCCGGACGCGCAAAAATCAAGGTGCACACAAGCGCCGCAACAGGGTTCCCGGGCAGACCAAATATTGGCGTTCCCTCCCAAACCCCAAGCGCCAAAGGACGGCCTGGCTTCACCGCGATACGCCACATTTGCAACGCACCCGTTTCGCCTAGCAACGCCGAGACATGATCCTCATCTCCTGCAGATGCGCCACCACTTGTCAGGATCGCATCACATTGGTTCGCCCCATCATTCAACCGGGCGCGCAAGGCGTCTCGCGTATCTTCAACATGGCCTAAGTCCACTGCCTCAAATCCAAAGCTCGTCAGCAAGGACAACAACATCGGCCGGTTCGCATCGAAAACCATGCCCGGCTTGGCCACGGCTCCTGCTGGTAACAATTCGTCACCTGTCGACACCACCCCAACCCGCAACTTGTCGCAAACGGGCAAACTCCCATGACCTGTCGCCGCTGCTATAGCCAAATCCGCAGGGGTCAGTTTGCGTCCCGCTTCAAGGATCAGCGCATCTTCGGTGACATCTTCTCCCGCGCGTCGCGTGTTTGCACCCGGTTTGATCGGACCATGGAAGGCAATTTGGCCATCTCCAAGTGTCACGTCCTCTTGCAAGACGACTGTGTCAACGCCATCCGGCAACGCAGCCCCGGTCAGGATACGAATGGCACATCCTTCACCAACAGGTGCAGGTGTATCCCCCGCCGCTGCGCGATCTGCGACCAATGGTAAAACATGCACGCCAACCGGACGCCCGCCCGCGAAACCATAACCGTCCACAGCCGTGTTCGGATGCGGTGGGTTGGCGCGAAATGCTTTGACATCCTTCGCAAGAACCGCGCCACGCGCCGCGTCCAAAGAGCAGATTGTCTTCCCAACCACAGGCTTAAGGTTAGAGCGCAAGTATGCCAACGCATCATCGACGGGTATCCAATCCACGCCAGCAGGAAGCGCAAAGCAATCGTTGCGCAAAGGCGGCGGAACCAAAACAGGCTTAAGTTGATCTTCATAACCAAGACCAAAAATCCAACCTTCTTCAGGCGCATCAACATCCAAAATCTGGGCCAATTGAGCATCTGGTAACGTGCTGACCACTTGGGCAACCTGTTGCACCTGCCAAGCGTCACGGATCACCCCTTCCGGTTCGCGTCCCAGAGTGAGCGATGGCCAGATTTCAACAAGGGCAATCGGCGCATTCAACGGCTGAAACGGCCAAACGGCGACGTGTCTATCAAAGCGCCTCCGCAACCGTTCCAATACGGGCAGGCCCATTAAAACTTGACTGCCAACAGCACCTGCCCCTGCAAGTTGCCAACACGTAAATGCACCTGTGGCTTGCTGTTCACACGCCCGTTTGTCGGGAAACGGGTTTGCGTATTCCGCTTTGTTGCGCGCCAAACCGTCTATGTCGCGTTGCAAAGCATTTGCCCAAAATGGGCCTTTGCCTTGCCCGGCAGCCCTGTTGATCTGTGCCGCAATATCAAAACGGTTGTTAGATTTTGGATGGTCCTCAATTCGGGCTTCCAGCCAGTGCCAAAGATCGAGCGGGTCGTCCGTCCCGCACACCGTTTGCGCAAATCCAGTCGGGTATCCAAACGGAAAGTCGAACCCAGCCAGAACCCGCCGTCCTGCCGCAAGCTCGGCTTCAAAAACTTGCGCCAACCAGATTTCCGCGCTTTGACGGGAACGTAGGTAAACAGGATCCTCAGTCTCACCATTTCGGCCAATGCACGCCCAGATCGCATCGCGTTTGGGCGTTGGCCCTGCGTCATTGCCACCAGACCAATCCACCATCACAACTGTGTCGAAGCGGCTCATAACCCGAGCTCCGCTGCGATAAAATCCGCGATTGCACCCGTGTCATTCAGGTCGATAACAGGGCGGTCGATGTCTAGCCCCCCGTCACTGGCAACTGCTCGAATTGTCCGATCATTTGGCGCAATCAACGGTTGATCTACGGCACCTCGATGGGTTTCGATCTTGGGATGAGGTTCGCGTTTATAGCCTTCTATCAGCACCAGATCGACTGGAGACATTCGCGCGATCAATGTCGATAAGGAGGGTTCCGGATCTTCCCGCAACTCGTGCATGATCGCAACACGGGTTGGGGTCGCCAAGACCACCTCCGACGCCCCGGCGATGCGATGTCGATGGCTGTCCGTTCCCGGATGATCTACATCCGCGCTGTGATGGGCATGTTTGATCGTAGAGACGGAAAATCCGCGAGACAGAAACTCAGTCACCAAACGTGTGGTGAGGCCGGTCTTTCCGGTGTTTTTCCACCCCGTAATCCCCCAAACCTTCAAATCCAGCCCTCCGCCAATGCAAGATCTTCCGGCGTGTTCACATTGAAGAATGGATCGGGCGCACTCCCCGGAAACTCAGCCATTTGACCCTGATGTTTGTCGGTCCACAACACAACTTTGCGCAACCCATCTTGCAAAGCCGTACGCAGATCATCGCGCAAGGCAACGGGCCACAATCCAAAGGTCGGCTGGCGCCCATCGGGACTGGCAGATAAAGCCAGCGGGTGTTCCATGTTTTCAGCCGCCAACAACAATCGCGGCACCAAATCAGCTGGGAAAAAGGGGGTATCTGCAGCTGCAGTCACGACTGTCTCGAACCCCTTCGCAGCAGCATAATCCAAACCGGCCAGCACACCTGCCAGCGGGCCCGCGAAACCATCCACACTGTCCGAAACCACTGGCAACCCAAGATCAGCGAAGCGCAAAGGATCGCCGTTAGCATTTAGCACAACCCCGTCAACTTGCGGATCAAGCCGCTCAATGACGCGCGTGAGTAGGCTTTGGCCCCCCAGCATCAAACGTCCTTTATCGCCACCACCCATCCGCGTGGCCTGCCCTCCAGCCAAGATCACACCAAGGGGTTGTTTCATGCGATTTTCCATTCTTTAAGACACGCGCGGCCAAGGCGACGCGATCAACGCAGAAATCGCCAAAAGCACCGCCAAAATTAAAACAGGCCAGCCCACAAACACAGCAAAAACAACGAACCAACCCGCATAAAGGCTGATATTCAATTTGCGATATTTCCCGGCAGCCAGTTTGGCCTCTTCGCTCGCCCCGGGTGGGGCACCGAAATACACAACGCGATTTTGCAAACGTTTGTCGATAGTGGCTTTGCCCGGCATGTCTGGCCACTTGCTCGCCGTGCGAAAAGGTTCCGGCATCGCATCTAGTGCCCGCACGACATCGGCCCAAAGACTGAAACCTCGAAAGCGAACCCCAAGCGAGCACACCCCCGCGAAGATCAACAACACAAAGACCCATGTCACAGTCATGTCGCGCTTTTCCGGCGATGTTTGCGGTCTTCATCAGGCACTTGCGCCAAGTCCGCGTCCCACACGACACGTTCTGCGCCGCTCAAACAGACAAAGCGTTGGCCCCGCATCCGACCAATCAAAGTCAGGCCAACTTGGCGCGCGATATCAACGCCCCAAGCGGTAAAACCAGAGCGCGATGCAAGCACTGGAATACCCATCATCGCCGTTTTGATCACCATTTCTGAGGTGAGCCGCCCTGTCGTGTAAAGGATTTTGTCCTGCGCACTTACTTGTTCTTGCCACATCCAACCTGCAATTTTGTCGACCGCGTTATGACGGCCCACATCTTCCATGTAGACCAACGGGCGGTCCTGTTGGCACAAAATCGTGCCGTGGATTGCGCCCGCCTCTAGGTAAAGGCTTGGGGTTCGGTTGATTTTTGCGCTCAACGTATAAAGCCACGACGTATGTAGTTTGGTTTGAGGCAGCACGACACCGTCCAACCCTTCCATCATGTCCCCGAAGACTGTTCCCACAGCACATCCGGAAGTGCGGGTTTTCTTTTTCAGCTTTTCTTCGTGACTGGTTTCAATTGCCGTGCGCACAACCACAACTTCAAGGTCTTCGTCGTAATCAATCCGTGTGATTTCGTCACTGTCGGCCAGCATTCCTTGATTTCGCAAGAACCCAACCGCGAGGTATTCTGGATAGTCGCCGATCGTCATGGCCGTGACGATTTCCTGCGAATTCAGGAAAATCGTCAGCGGGCGCTCTTCAACCACAGACAAATTTTGCGGCTGCCCATCTTGTCCGATGCCTTGCACCTGACGCGTCAAACGCGCTGCGCTCGGATTAGGCGCAATCAGATAGGAGTCCGTTTCATCCTGTGTGCCCAATGCGACCTCCCATTGCATCCGGTTTAATGGGTCGCTAAGCCTGACCCATCTCCCCGACAAAATACGGGTTTACCATGCCGATAACCACCACCAAATCTGCCTTTTGGGCTGGCTTCTGGGACAGCGCCCCATTTCTGGTGGTTGCAGCCCCCTTCGCGGTACTTTTTGGCGTACTGGCGACTGAAGCAGGTTTGAGCATCTTCGAAACGATGGCGTTTTCTGTGGTGGTGATTGCGGGTGCTGCACAATTCACAGCCTTGTCGATGATGGAAGATGGCGCGCCTGCCCTTGTTGTGCTGGCGTCCGCGTTGATCGTGAACTTGCGCATGGCGATGTATTCTGCGTCAATCACACCTTACCTTGGGCAAGTCCCGTTTTGGTGGCGCGCTGTTGCCGCCTACTTTTTGGTCGATCAAACCTATGCGGTGTCCTACCAAAAGTTCGAAGCAGAGCCCGCTTTGACGCCGATGCAACGACTTGGATATTTTTTTGGCACCGTGACCCCAATTTGCCCGATGTGGTACCTCTTCACGCTTGTTGGCGCGTTGGTCGGACAGCAAATCCCAGAAGCATGGGCGTTGGACTTTGTGATCCCAATTGCATTTCTGGCGTTGATTGGGCCGATGTTGCGCACTGGCGCACATGTTGTGGCCGCATTGACAGCAATCGTTGTGGCGCTTCTGTCGGCTGGCCTGCCATACTCGCTTGGTCTCGTGGTTGGCGCCTTAGCCGGGATGATGGCTGGCGCGCGCGCGGAACTCTGGATGGAGACGCGACGTCCATGACAGGCAGCACAGGCACAGCAGAACTTTGGTTCATCATCATTGCACTTGGTGTGGGCAGCTTTTTGATCCGATTTGTCTTCTTGGGCGTGGTTGGGGACCGAGCTTTGCCACCATGGCTTTTGCGTCATTTGCGCTACACAGCTGTGGCGGTTTTGCCCGCCTTGGTCGCACCGCTGATTATGTGGCCCGCTGCCACGGGCGGAAGCCCGGACGCGCCGCGCTTGGCCGCCGCAGCTGCTACGTTTTCTGTTGGTTATCTGACGAAAAATGTTGTCGCCGCAATCGCAGCTGGCGCGATTACATTGTTCGGATTGTTGTATCTACTCTGAGGCAACGACGTCGACTATTCCGTCGATCACGTCACCTTCGTCGTTTTCGATCCATTTGTCTGTCGTAACGCCCGGACGTTCGGCGATCTGCTTCATCAGCCGCTTTGGAAAAAACGTAACACCGATATCTTCGAATCCCGGCACTTGCTTCAAAATCGTCGTTGTTGAATTGGTGCAAAGTGCGCTGCTAACGCTGCCACGTTCTTGCACCAAGGCCAAAGCCTTTTCGGCGGCCTCGGGGCTTACGACCATGGATTGCATAACCACGTGATGCGAATTGCGTGCATGTGCGCTCAGGTAATATCCGTAATGTCTGTCGGTGATCCCATATAAGACATCGCCCTGTTCTGTCAGGTAATCAGGGCGATACGAACCTGCCGGATCAAACAGAACCCGTTGAGATCCAGACACCATCAAAGCAGAGTGCCCCCCCGCGCCGGTGCGATTGTTGACCATCGTGATCACTGTAATCGTCGGCGGCCCACTTGCTGCGAACGCCACAGCCTGTTCTTGCGCAATTGGCAAAGGACCCTGTCCGCCACCCGCGCCACAGGCGACCAATAAGAATAGGCTTAGAATCGCGAAAACGCGCACAAACAGGTTTCGCATCACTACTTTCCTTTGGTCTTAATCGAACGTTTCAAACGCAACTTAGGTGATGAAAATCGCCATTAAAATAACTAAGCCGATGATCGCGATCACGGACCACTTGGTCCACGCCATGAAGCCTTCGAAAACGGCTTCTTGAGTTTTGATATCCATTTCGCCGTGCTTGTGGTCTGCCACTTGAGAAATTCCCTCTAATTTAGTCGGTACGCTATTTTTCCGCCGATTACCGGATTCTATACACTATGTCACGGGGCCAAATGGGCGCAGCCCGTCCCTGATTTAAGCTTTCTGATCCAAGTCTTGCGCCAACCGAAAGCCAATACGATTAGGTTCAGCGGCTTCCACCGCCTTTGGCAGCGTACGCAACATCACGTTCAACTGCGTCACATGTTGGATCAGCTGGGTTTTAGCACCAGTTGGATCGCTGCCATAAAACGTGATGACATCAGGGTCGAAATACCCCATGCCTTCAATCCGTAGAACGCCAGCATCACCGCCAGTAAAGCCCATTGCGACTTCATGTTCGGCATCAAGATTTTTCTCAAACTCTTGAAGATACATCACAATCCGCTCATAGGCCCATTGCGCGGGACTCTTGGACTTCGCATCCTTGGCGACTTTATCAGGCACCGGCTGGTCGCCGTCTTTGACGTCTTTTTCGGTGTGAACCTCGTAGCGACGCGGTAACACGTCTGCTTCAACAGCTTCGGCGGATGTGTTTATTTTATCTTGCACGGGTCGCACTCCCTTTTAGCGGCACAACAATCATGCCAATCATCGTATCCTTAACCAAGCTGGCAGATATATCCAAAACTATCGCCTAACTGTTCAACTTTCCGTAAAATTGGGCATAAACATCAAACCGCCTTGTACACCCAAGCGCCATCTTCACGGCGCGTGCGGGTCACTTGGCCCGCTTGATACAAATGGCTCAGATGCGCGATCGCTTCTACCAAAGCGAGGCCATATTCCCCCTCACCAATCTTGCGCTTGAACAATGGCGAAAAGCACTCCGCCGAAGCTTTCGGCGTATCGAGATATGCCAACAATCGCTTTAATCCGCCGTGATGGTTGTCGATTAACTGACGCAACCGCATCGGTAATCCTGTGAACGGTAGTTTGTGCCCCCCAAGGATCAACTGATCTGCCCGCGCGAGTGGAACGAATCTTTCACACGCTTCAAGCCATTCCGCGAGCGGGTCCGCCATCGGTTCGGTTGCGTAAACCCCAATATTTGGGCTGATAGACGGCAAAAGCTGGTCGCCCGCTATGACCAGATTGTCATCGCGGCTCCAGAAGGTTGCGTGTTCGGGGGCATGGCCGTTGCCAATATGCACATCCCACACGCGCCCACCCATCTGGATCGTATCGCCTTGCTGGATACGTGTGTAACCCAATGGCAAAGGCGCTACGATGTCACCAAAGTTGAAAGGGCGTTCCGAGGCGCGTTTTTCGTAGATCTCTGTGTCCATGCCTGAACTGCGCCAGAAATCGAGCGTTTCTTGTGCTTGCACCTCTTGAATATCCAACGTTAGCATCCGGGCCATCAACCAAGACGTCCGCGTTGTCACCAGTTCCGCACCGAAATCAGTTTGCAACCATCCCGCCAGACCAATGTGATCCGGGTGATGGTGGGTCACAATCACCCGGCCGATCGGTTTGCCACCCAAAGGTCCGGCCATGAAGTCTTGCCAGATCGCCCGGATTTTCTTGGACGCAAATCCAGTGTCGATCACAGTCCAGCTATCGCCCTCATCGAGCGCGTAGACATTGACGTGGTCTAAGCGCAACGGCAACGGCATCCGGGTCCAAAGCACACCGGGCGCGACTTCTATGGCGTGTCCGTACTCCGGAGGCGTGTCCCAAGGATAGCGGATGCCCGGGCGTTTCGGGTCGGGCGTTCCATCTTGCATCAGGCTGTAAGCTCCTCGGTGGTCATCGCGTAAAGATCATCAGCGCCAACAGTTGCTTGCGCCAAAAGGCCGAGATGCTCAGGCAGCAAACGTTTGATATAGAAACGCGCAAGTTTTTCGCGTGCCCCGCCTTGATCTGCCATTGCAGCCATCAGATGCACATGCGCACCTAGCACGCGTGCAAACCCCATCAAATAAGGCACTGCACCTGCAAATCGCTCGTTCATATCCGTCTGGGACACCAGCCAATCGGTCGTTTCGCGCAGCGTTTCAGTTGCCTCCCAGACGGCTTCAGCCAAGTCCGGCAATGTGGCACGCGCCGCTTCCGCGTCAACTTCGATTTCGTCCAACAGCGCGCCTGCGGCTTCGCCCCCATCCATCATCTTACGGGCCACAAGGTCCATGGCTTGAATGCCATTGGTGCCTTCGTAGATCGCCGTCACACGCACATCGCGACTGAATTGGGCGGCACCAGTTTCTTCGATTACGCCCATGCCACCATGCACTTGGATGCCCAACCGTGCAGAATTCATCCCCGTTTCGGTTCCAAACGCCTTGGCAATTGGGGTCAACAGTGCAGCACGTGCCTTCCAAACAGGGTCTTGCGTCGCTGTCTGCATGTCGATGGCGACCGCGCACATCAGCCCAATTGAACGCGACGCAAATGTGTCTGCTTTCATCTGCATCAACATCCGGCGCACATCCGCGTGGTCAATGATGGTACCCTGACCCTGCACAGGCGTTCTGCCTTGCTTGCGATCCACGGCATAGGCCAATGCGTGTTGATATGCCCCTTCCGAGACACCAATGCCCTGACCGCCAACACCCAGTCTGGCATTGTTCATCATGGTAAACATGGCAGCCATACCGCCTTGCTCAGGACCGACAAGCCATCCTTTGGCATTGTCATATTGCATTACACAGGTCGGCGACCCGTTTAGGCCCATTTTGTGCTCAAGGCTCACAACGTTGAGCGTATTGGCAACGCCCGCATCGCCGTTTTCATCCGGAATTCGCTTCGGCACAATAAAAAGGCTGATGCCCTTGGTTCCTGCAGGAGCGCCCGGAAGACGCGCCAAAACAAGGTGGCAGACATTCTCTGCGAAGTCGTTATCGCCCCAAGAGATGTAAATTTTCTGCCCCGAGACGTCGTAAGACCCATCGCCATTGGGCGTGGCTTTGGTGGTCAACGCACCAACATCACTGCCCGCTTGCGGCTCTGTTAGGTTCATGGTCCCGGTCCATTCGCCACTGATCAACTTGGGCAAATAGGTCGCTTTGATTTCGTCACTGCCGTGATGTTGCAATGCTTCAATCTGGCCTTGAGACATCAAAGGCGCAAGCTGCAACGATAAGCAGGTCGCGCTCATCATTTCATTCACTGTGGTGGCCACCGTCATCGGCAACCCCATACCGCCGTATTCGGGATCAGCGGCCATTCCGACCCATCCCCCTTCGGCAATCGCTTTGTAACCTTGATCATAACCGGGCGATGTTCGCACCACACCGTTTTCAAGGCGCGCAGGATGCAAATCACCGGGGCGTTGAAGCGGTGCGAGGATATCTTCGCATAACTTTCCAGCCTCCGTGAGAATCGCGCTCACGACATCTGAACTCGCATCCGCAAAAAGCTCGGTCGCAGAAACGCGATCAAAGCCAACAATGTGTTTGTATAGGAAGGCATAATCTTCAACGGGGGCCCGGTACGTCATAGAACTCTCCAACTTGGCCGCGTGTATTGACCGGGGTGGCTTGGATTCTTCCCAAACAGGCGGTATCCCCGGGCATTCGTTTCTCAGACCTTCGCAAACGGCCACTTATTTGCGCAACCAAAACGCGGCGTCACTGAACATGCAGACACAAATCATCCCATCCGATGCAATTGGTATCGCGCGCGCCGCAACGTTTTTGGCGGATGGTGGGCTTGTGTCATTTCCAACCGAAACTGTCTATGGTTTGGGCGCGGACGCCCGAAACGGGCGCGCTGTTGCAGCCATCTATGAAGCCAAAGGACGGCCAAGCTTCAATCCACTTATCGTGCACGTGGCAGACAGCGCTGCGGCCCGCGCCCTAACGCACTGGAGCGATACCGCCGAATCCCTCGCGCAAGCATTCTGGCCCGGCCCATTGACCCTTGTCCTGCCGTTAGCTGCCGCACATGGCCTGTCTGACCTTGTGACTGCGGGTTTACCTTCTGTCGCTGTTCGCGTGCCCGCCCATCCTGCTGCACATGCCCTTTTGGCAAAATTTGAAGGCCCTATTGCGGCCCCTTCCGCCAATCCTTCTGGCCGGATAAGCGCGACCACCGCCCAGCACGTTTTGGACGGACTAGGTGGGCGCATATCAGCTATTTTGGATGACGGGCCGTGTTCGGTGGGTTTGGAAAGCACCATTGTTGGGTTGACGGGGGCGCCGACGTTATTGCGCCCCGGAGGTCTACCTCAGGAAGCCCTAGAGACTGTACTGCAGGTCCCATTGGCCAAGGCAGGGACAGATATCACAGCACCCGGCCAGTTGAGCTCGCACTACGCACCAAACGCAACGGTTCGTCTAGATGCCAGCACCGCGCGCGCCAATGAAGTGCATCTCGGCTTCGCGGAAATCACCGGGGATTTGTCACTGTCCGCCGCTGGCGATCTGAGCGAAGCTGCAGCCAATCTGTTTGGCCACCTACATAAACTTGACGCGACCGGGCAACCAATCGCAGTGGCGCCGATCCCCAACACAGGGCTTGGCCGCGCCATCAATGATCGACTTCAAAGATCGGCCGCACCGCGCTAGGCTGTGGCTATGCGTATTTTATTTGCCTGTCTGTTAGCCCTAACGGCCTTCTCAAGCGTGACGGCTCAAACGCTGAAGGAAAAGAGCCTTTCGCTTGATGCAACTTTGGACCACTCGACCTCATCACTCTATCTGACGTGGCAAGACGCCAAACGCATTCGCGTCGGTCCCATCGACATAAACCGCCGCATTTTGGGCGAAATGGGTGCGCAAACGTGGCGTCCAATCGTGACAGACTTGGATCCTGTCATCGGTTACCGCGACGACACACTCAAGCCGGGCACGGCTTACGAATATCAAGTCATCCGCAAAGCCAAGAATATTGTGGACGTCGGATATTGGACCACCGGCGTTGAGTTGCCCGCGGTTGAAACCCGCGGAACAGCCCTTGTGGTTGTGGATGACACCATCGCCCAACCTTTGGCCGATCACCTGGATCGATTTGAGTTCGATCTGATTGGGGATGGTTGGACTGTTATTCGAACAACGTGGGCGCGCCATGACGCCGACCCCGAACAAAACCTCAAAAGCGCGCGTGCGCTGAGGGCTTGGGTCACTAAAAACACGGTCAGCTCACCCCAAACGCCGCATAACTTGATCCTAATCGGACATGTCCCCATCGTTCAAAGCGGACGGATCGCACCAGACGGCCACAAGCCGATCCCGCATGCAACGGATCAATTTTACGCGGATACAAACTCCAAGTGGCCGGAAGGTTTGATTGGAAAGTTACGCCCTTCGATCATTCCCGACTTCCAGATTGAATTAACTGTCGGACGCATCGACTTTGAACCAGTTGCCAAGAACCTACCTGATAAAGAGCTTCGCCTGCTGAAAGCCTATTTCGACAAAAACCATCACTGGCGGCACGGTTTTTTAGGTGATTTGCGTGACGCTTACGCCCAAAATGATCATTTGATTGTCGAACAGGACGCCTTGCGAAATGTTGTGGGGCCAGATGCGATCACCGAAGGTGGGCACCACGATGTCGGTGAGGAAAAGCCGTGGTTGTGGGGTGTGGATTTTGGCGACCGGCAAGGAAAGAACTATGGTAATAAATATGCCAACAAAGCGATATTCGCCATAAACTTTGGCAGTCACAAACAGAAATTTGATCGTCGCAACAACCAGTTGGTCGGGTTGCTTGCGATGCCTTGGTACACTGTTGCGGTTGGGTGGGGCGGACGTCCAGCATGGCGTCTCAATCACATGGCTTTGGGCGGGACAATCGGGGAGGTGCTCTTGCGCACGGTCAACAACGGGACGACCCATGGCGCGTACCGCGAGGTCATGGATTATTTCCCAACCGGTAGATATCTGTGGCGCAGCCCAATTTGGGCCAACCTCATGGGCGATCCGACGTTACGCGCCTTTCCTTTGCCCTCCCTTCGCAATTTGCGCGCAGAGCAAACAGCCGCCGGGACGCGATTGTCTTGGAGCGCATCTGAACAGGACGTCTTAGGATATCGCATCTATCACGCGACCAGTGCTACAGGGCCCTACGAAGCGCTCGCGGATGGCCGTCTGTTAGATACACCAGAATTCACTGATGCGACCCCTATCGCAGGCGCGCATTATATGGTGCGCGCTTACGGCCTTCGCAAAGTGTATGCGGGATCGTTTTTTTCCTACTCACAGGGCGCATTCACAACGCTAGACGCCCCTCTTGTGGACACATCAGATACCGCGATCCAAACGAAACGAAACACGCCCGTTCGGATTTCGCCGTCCTTGGGTGGCTCAAAGGATGCGACACTCAGCGCGTTTATAGAGGGTCCACAACAAGGCAGTTTGACCCAAGATGATCAAGGCTGGCTGTTTGTTCCCCCCACTGACTTCACCGGAGACGTCCCCTTGCGGGTTTCAAAGTCTTCCCCGTTTGAAACACACGAAACCCAACTTGTGATTTCCGTGATCCCTTAGCGCTTAGGCGCTGCCTGCCTCAGCTGAGAGCATCGCAGGATCGATCCCCAATCCTTTCAACGCGCGCGTCCATTTTTTCGTGGCCCCGGTGCGAAACACCAGATCTTTGCTACCGTCGCAGGTCAGCCATCCGTTTCGTGCGATCTCACCTTCCAGTTGCCCCGGCCCCCAGCCAGCGTAACCAAGCATCATCATCGCCTCGCGCGGTCCTTCGCCGGAGGCGATGGCTTCCAAGACATCCAATGTCGGGGTAAGCGCCATACCGTTGCGCACCTTCAAGGTGCGTAAGTCCGATACGTATTCCGACGAATGCAAAACAAATCCGCGTCCCGTTTCGACTGGCCCCCCGAAAAAGACGTCTATGTCATCCATGGGCACAGTTGGTTCGATTTCGAGTTGTTCCAGAAGCTCAGCAAAGGTCATGTCGTGGGCGGGTTTGTTGACAATCAAACCCATGGCCCCTTTGCTGGAATAATCGCACAGATATATGAGCGCGTTCGCAAAACGCGGATCACTCATACCTGGCATCGCAATCAACATGGACCCAGCGAGATCAAGAGAATCTGATGGCATCTGTGCCTCTTTGCCCAAAACGCCCGAAATGGCGCCGCTCTCAACATCAAGGTTTCCTGCACAGCAATCAAGCGCCCAGCATGTCACAGGCATTGTAACCGTGCTGTCACAGACGTGACTTGGCATTTCATCGCCGATCGCTCATCTCTTGGATATGAATATGCTGACACAAACCCGCCCTTTATGCTTTGCCTTGATCCTTGTTGCGTCCCCTGCTTTTGCTCAGGATCCGCTGGATGATGCTTTATCGCACCGGGTGCTGACCGGATGGACACAATCCGACGGCACGCAAATGGCAGCGATTGAACTGATACTCGCACCGGGGTGGAAAACATATTGGCGCAGTCCGGGGGATGCGGGTATTCCGCCGCAATTCACATGGCAAGGTGCGCGCAATCTGCAAGATGTGCAGGTTCACTGGCCAAGCCCTGGGATTTTTTGGGAATCGGGTATGCGTTCGGTTGGATATAAGAACACGGTGGTTTTACCGCTGACGGTCGATCCCAAGCGCGAAGGAGAAGATATCAAGCTCAAAGGCCGTATGCTTTTGGGCATTTGTTCTGACATCTGTGTGCCAATAACGCTTGATATTGATACAACCCTTCCCTCGCTGTCTTCTGATCGTACCCCCGGTATTGTGGCTGCGTTGGCAAACTTGCCTTTCTCAGCACAAGAGGCTGGCGTCACCGACGCAACATGCCGGATCCGCCCGACCGAAAACGGCTTGGCCGTTCAAGCCGACATAACCATGCCGTCCGCCGGAGATACCGAAGATGCTGTGATCGAAGCGCCTCTTCCCGGTGTTTGGGTCTCTGAAGCAAAGACCGAGCGTGTCGGCGATCAGCTCACGATTACTGCTGAAATGATGCAGCAAACGGGTGAAGCCTTTGCGATCAATCGCTCGGATATCCGCATCACAGTCATCGGTGGACGCCATACGGTTGATATTCAAGGCTGCACTGGCAGTTAAGCGGGTCGGGCTAACCGCGAAGCAACCACTGCAATCGCACCAAGAATATAGGCCAGCACACACAGCACGGCCGTGCCCGCAACGAACATCCCAACTGCCATAATTGGCGTCACGTCTATATTGTCCAATGGCAAAGTGTCAGTCACTGCAGTCGGTAAAGCTCCTGTAACAAGTACGAACCCAACCGTTGCGGCCCCCCATACAAGCGCGAGGGCGCCAGCCCCTTGCACCAGAATACGCAGCCCCCACGCCCGTTTCGTGCACAAAGCCTTGCGCATAGAGCGCAACAGATGACCGACGTCATGTTGCATTGCGACTAAGGCAGGAACCACCAGTAGGACCAGCACCATCCCAAAGCCCAATCCGTAAACAAGCGTGATCACTGTCGGTTTTAGGAACTGCGCTTGTTGGCTTGTTTCATACAGCAATGGCACCAAGCCAAGAACGGTCGTCAAAGTCGTCAACATCACCGGGCGCAAACGATCACATGCACCATCAATAATGGACGGGAACAATCCGCGATCTTCTCGATATTGATCGATTGTAGTCACAAGTACGATGGAATCGTTGATGATGATCCCGGTCATCCCGATCAAGCCCACAACAGAGAACATCGAAATGGGCACGTTCCAAGCGGCATGACCATAGATCGTTCCAACCAGCCCAAATGGGATGATTGCCATCACAACGAAGGGACGCGTCCAGCTGGCAAAGACCCAAGCCAGTACAAGATAAATTCCGGCCAGACACAGAATGAATCCTCTTCCAGCATCCGTCAAAAACTGGTCTTCTTGCTCGCTCAGTCCGGCTAAACGCCAATCCACTTGTCGTTCTTGTGCAATGCGCGGCAGGATTTCTGTCTCTAGACGTTCTTGGATCACGACCGCGCGGGTCGGGTCGTCTTCGGAAATATCCCCTGTCACAGCAATCAACCGCAAGCCGTTCTCACGCTTTACCGTCGAAAATCCGGTGCGACTTGTCACACTGACCACATCCGCCAACGGGACATAAGCCCCAGAGGGTGTGCGCAATTGCGTGCGGTCTAGGAAATCAGCGCTCAATTCGTCTTTGGGCAGCTCAACGCGGATTTCAGCAGACCGCGCGCCCACCGGGAAAGTCGCCGCTTCAATGCCCGCCAACCTGTTGCGCAACACGCGCGCCAAATCCGAAACCGTCAAGCCAAGCGCTTGGCCTTGCGCGGTCAGCTCCAAGATCAACTCTTCTTTGTCATAGGCAATATTGTCTTCTACGGCGCTGACCTCCGGGAATTCGCCCAATGCGGTTTGCAAGTCTTGGCTAGCAGCTTTGAGAACCTCGGCGCTACTGCCAAAGAATTGAACGTCCAACGCGTCGCCCCCCGGCCCTGATCGCCATCCCCGGAAGCTGACGGTCTCAGCCAAAGGGTGGCGCGCAACGCGGTCTTGCAGCTCGCCCACGAATGCAAAGCTGGAATAAGGGCGCAAATCTGCATCGATCAACTCGATCGAAATGCCTCCAAGAAGATCTCTGTCCTTGGTATCTGATCCCGAAAGCCACCGGCCCGCATTGCCACCGATTTCTGCAAGAACGTAGTCAATCGGGTTGCGCCCATAGCGCTCTTGATATTCCGCCCCGAGGGCTTCCGTCGCGCGTTGCATTTCGCGCATCATCGCCAAGCTGTCTTCGCGAGATGCCCCGTCTGTCATCGCAAAATTACCCGTGACAGAGGCGCGTTCAGGTGCGTTAAAGAAGCGCCAATTCACATCACCGCGAATGAATAGGATAACTTGACTGGCCAACACGACAAGAACGCCAGCCAGCACAACATAACGCGCCCAAATCACAGCCGCCATCAACGGACGGAAGATCACATGACGCATCCATTCGAACCCGCGGTTGATCACAAAAGACGGCGCATCAATCCCATGCGTGCCGATCATATGAACCAGCCGCGCTCGGGCGTCCCGATTGGCAAGCAGGAAGGCCGCACCAACCCCAAACGTCGCGAAATACGCAATTTGAAGCGTTTGGTTCGACATAAGATACGTCATCATATCGAAGTCTGCGTCACTTTCGATATTGCCCAAAATCAGCGAAATCCAACGCCAGCTAAAGATCCCAACAATGATCGCGACGACGGACAAGACCACCAATACCACCCCGGACACAGCCAGGCCTATGGCGAGCTTGACCCGGGAAAACGTCAAGGCTTTTTGCGCTGAATCCAACGCATGTGCCATGTGATGCGGCAAGATTAGAAAGCACTCCACAAGCGACGCAATCAGCACGGCAATGACTGTCAGCGGGATGTCTTTGATCAAATCACCAAATCGCCCACCGACGGCCAGCAAGCCAAAGAACGCGATCACGGTGGTCAATGTTGCTGCGAACACAGGCATAGCCATACGTTGCGCTGCGTTTTCTGCTGCGACCACAGGCGGCTCACCATAGGTCCGCGCGCGGTAATCGGCGTGCTCACCAACCACAATTGCATCGTCCACGACGATCCCCAATGTGATAATCAGCCCAAACAGCGATACCATGTTGAGCGTCAAACCACCCAAATACATCAACGCGACGGCCGCCAGCATCGCCACGGGAATCCCAGCAGCGACCCAGAACGCTGTGCGCGCATTGAGAAACAAAAACAAAAGCGCGACGACAAGGCCTAGCCCCATCAATCCGTTGTCCAAAAGGATGTTCAAGCGTCCGCTGATCGCCTCTGCGCGAGTTCGGATCATTTCCGCTGTGACACCTTGCGGCAATGTGCCTTGCAGTTCCTCAAGAACATCGCCCACTTGACCCTGCATATCGATAGCATCGCCAGTGGCAGAGCGATCCACACGGATCGACACGGCTGGGTTTGCACCAACATAATAGCTGCGCGCCCGGTCACTGCCTTCAACGATGATCTTGGCCACATCACCGATCACCAATTTTGACCCGTCAGACCGGGTTCGCAAAACGATATCGCCGATCTCTTCGGCGGAGCGTTTTTCTGCGCCAGTGCGCACGCGGGCGTTTGCGCCTGTCACGTCTCCGGCGGGTGCTGCGTCGACCTGCGCCGCGATGGCTGTTGCGATTTCAGCCATAGTCACGTCTTGCGCCATCAGATTGACGGACGGCACTTCGACCAACATTCGCGGGGCGGCCACCCCTCGGATCGTGGTCCGCGTTATGCCTTCGGCGAACAGACGCGCTACCAATTCGTCGGCAAACAACCCCAATTGCTGGGGCGAAACCGGGCCGGTGATAACAACATCTGTGACACGGTCGCGCCATGCTCCACGCCGAACGATGGGATCGTCGATGTCATCGGGCAGCGTCGTCACCGCGTCCACTGCCGTTTGCACGTCATCTGCGGCGCGGGCCATGTCCCAATTGGGTTCAAAGTCCAGCTGGATGCTGCCGCTGCCCTCTACCGATGAGGACGCCGAGCTTTCGATACCTTCGACTGCCAGCAATGCGGGTTCCAAAACCTGTATCACGCCCGCATCGACGTCTTCAGCCCCGGCACCATCCCAACGCACGCTCACGGTGACGTTGTCGACGATCACATCAGGGAAGAATTGCGCGCGCAGGTTTGGAATTGCGAACAAACCGGCGAGCAATAAAACCATGAGCAACAGATTTGCGACAGTCCCGTGCCGGGTGAAGTAGGATAGGATGCCCCCGGCAGCATTCGGCAGATTGCGTATCGGAGCCATGGTTTATCCCCCCATGCGGCTTTCAATCCGCTCAATCATTTGCGCCGGAACTTCGGGCTTAGAGAGGCGCGTCAGAAGGCGTTCCTTGACCGCTTCCGGCATGGGCCCACTTTCGACAAAGGCCACCAATTTCGCGCGACGTTCTTCGCTGAGTTCAACCATCGCAGGCGGCGCAATTTCTGCGGTTTGCTCCGATTTCCGCAAAGGGCGCACCGCAATACCAGCCCCCAACAATGGGGATCGCGCCGTGACAATTTCGCGCCCGGCCAATCCTTCACCACGGATCAAGACTTCATTGCCTTGACGACGCAAAAGCGTCACAGGCAGGGTATCAAGTCGATCTTCCCCCTCGAGAACCAAGACCGTTCCGCTGCCGTCCAAAGCCCCTGCGGGCAAGCGCAAGACATTGTTGATGGCGGGTTCCTCGGCTTGGACCGTGACAAAATCACCCGGCTTGAACCCAGACGTTTCCGTTAAGCTGGCAAAAATCAAACGACCACTTTGCGCCTCTCCGACAGCGGCTTGTTCACGCCGGATTAGTCCACGTGCGGTCAGGTCGATACCGGACACGTCCAGCTTCACTTCAACGGGGCGCTCCGTCAGTCGCCCGTCATCCAACAACCGCACATATTGCGCGGTCGACAAGCGGAACGCTACCTCCAGAGCTTGCGGATCAATCAAAGTCGCCAGTTTTTCGTTGTTTGACAGCAATCGTCCTGTGGTCAGGGTAACTTCACTCAACGTGCCATCGAAGGGCGCATAAACTTCCGTTTCGGCCAAACGCCGCGTGGCCTCTGCCAGAGCGATTTCCATACGGCGCAACCGCGTTTTGGATTGCGAAATCCGCGCCTCGGCTTGGGTCACGCCTTGGCGACGCGACAACATCGCTTGACGGGCCGCTGCTACAGACAATTCCGCGACTTCCACGGCGGCGGATGTCCCAACACCGCGTTGCGCTAAATCCTGCTGTCGATCAAACGCGCGCGCTTGCAATCCTTGTTGATCCACGGCTGCAGACAGTTCATCACGCGCCAGCAATAATCCCGCTTCTGCATCCAAAATCTCGGCCTGCGCATCTGCCAGATCGGCTTCTGCGCGGTCGCGCGCGGATTGCGCGTCTGCCGGATCAATCCGCAACAGCAGATCGCCTGCCCGCACAGCGCCGCCTTCCACAAAGTTCTGCGACAACTCAACAATGCGTCCGGCAGCGGCTGCACGGAGTTCCAACGTCCGCTCCGCGCGAATTTCACCAAATGCCTGCAAAACGGGCACTTCCCGACCAAGCGTCGCGGTGACAACTCCCACAGCAAACACACGTTCGCGCTTTGGGGGACCGGGGCGGTCATCTTCCAAGCTGGCCAAAATGGCCCCGCGCACCATGTCACCAGCATAGGCCAGCATACCAAGCGCCAGCGCAGCCAAAAACAAGCCCATCAATGATTGCCGTAGGAACCGCATGGCTCAATCAGCCTTTCGAATATCAAAGTTCTTGCGATCTAAAATAGGCCATCGCAGGAAAATACCAAGTCACAAAGACTTACACGTTCTCGTGGCGCATTTCCGTCGCACAAATCGAAAGTTTTTTATTTTCGCCGTTTGTGTTCATCAAGGCGCGGAAAAATCTCAACAAAATTACAGGGCCGATGCCGGAAATCGAGCTGTGCTTTTAGGATCTCGTCCCATGCATCCTTGCATGCCCCCGGCGACCCCGGCAGCGCAAAGAGATACGTCCCCCCTGCAACCCCAGCCGTGGCTCGACTTTGTACAGCAGAGGTGCCAATTTTCCGCATCGATACAATGGTAAAGATTGTTCCGAACGCGTCGATCTCCTTTTCGTAGACCTCGCGGTGCGCTTCAACTGTCACATCCCGCCCCGTCAGCCCAGTGCCCCCGGTTGAGATGATGACGTCGATGTCTTTATCCGCGATCCAAGTCCGCAATTGCGCTGAAATTTCGGCACGTTCATCCCGAATGATCTCGCGTCCAGCCACCACATGGCCGGTTTCTTCAATCCTGCCCACCAGCACATCGCCCGATCGATCTTCGGCCAGCACGCGCGTGTCGCTGACGGTCAAAACGGCGATGCGTACAGGAATGAACTCTTTGCTCTCGTCGATACGGCTCATGGGGCGTCTCCGATCAGAAACAGGGATTGGTTACAGGTAAACGCGGCACAGCGAGAAGATCATCCATGCTAAAAGCCGAGTCTGGTGCCAAAATACTGTCTCTCAACACCAAAATGTCGGGCGATATATCTGCACAGACAAAGGGACCTTTGTTGTCAATTTCGGCCTGCGTGTCTGCCATAAAGGCCGCGGCAGTTTTCGCGGGCACAGCGTTTTCTTCATAGAAGGTCGCCATACGTTCAAGTTTACCGCGCAGGTTCTTGGTTTGCTCAACGGTTGTCGAACCGTCGCATTTTGTCGCGATGCGTTGAAACTCAACCAAGATCAGCGCAACGCACCCGACGGCTCCATTGTCGCTGAAATCGACCCCGGTATAACGCCATCCAGCGTCGTCTTTGCGTCTTAGGATTTGCACGTCGCCCGGGAGGCGCACAGTTTCTGTCGCCCGTCCCGTTGCATCCGTGCCACGCTCAATTGCCGCATTTGGCGTTTCAAAAAACTGAGCCCATTCGTGATCCGCAAAGACCGGACCGGACATTAACAGGCTCAAAAAGAAATACCCAAGAAATCTCACGGATTGGCCCCCAGTCGCGCCTTGATATCCAGCAGATCGGCCCACGCTTCGCGTTTCGCCGCAGGGTTGCGCAGCAAATATGCTGGGTGAAACATCGGCAGTGTTGGCAAGTCTTGCACCGTATTCCATGTCCCACGAAGTCGCGAAATCCCGCGTTTTCCAAGCAGGGCCTGACAGCTAATATTGCCCATCACGATCAGCACCTTAGGAGCCGCGAGCGCAATATGACGCGCCAAAAACGGTTGCATCATAGCGATCTCTGCAGGTTTGGGGTCGCGGTTCTGAGGCGGACGCCATGGCAGCACATTGGTGATATACACATCCCGTTCACGCGACATATCGATGGCGGCCAACATGGCATCAAGCAGTTGCCCTGCACGCCCCACAAACGGACGCCCCTCGCGGTCTTCATCACGCCCCGGCGCTTCGCCCACAATCATAACCGGCGCGCCAGCGACCCCATCGCTGAACACCAGATTGCGCGCGCCTTTCGCCAGATCACAGTGCGGATAGGCCCCAAGAGCTGCGCGCAAACCGTCCAAATCATTGGCCCCATCGGCCGCTGCGCGCGCTTGTGCAACGGTATCCACCTCGGCCTGGGCTGCCATGGGAACCACGCCTGCCGTGATCGGCGCCGCTTTTGGGGCCGCTGGTTTCGTCTCTAAGGCATAGCGATCTAGGGGTGCATCCAGAATGGTTTCATCCACTCCCAGATCCACTTGCCACGCCAACGCGGCCAATGCGCTATGAAACTCCACCGAATCCATCACGTGGACCTTATGCCGCTCGCCCGCAAAGCAAAACGACCCTTGCATGATTCTTTTCGCCAAATTGATTGCAGATCACTGCGTTCGCGACACCACACCCGCCTTGCCCCCTTGATGCAGCTTTTCTATAACCTGCCACAGCATCCAAAAGGGGAAGACCCGGCGCATGACATTCACCCATCCCCACTTGCTTGGCATAGAAAGCCTTGGGCAGCAGGATATCTCTGCGATCCTTGATTTGGCCGAAACGTATGTTGATCTGTCGCGTTCGGACGCAAAGCATTCTGATGTGCTTGCGGGGCTGACCCAGATCAACATGTTCTTTGAGAATTCCACCCGCACCCAAGCCAGCTTCGAGTTGGCCGGAAAACGCCTTGGCGCGGATGTGATGAATATGGCGATGCAGGCGTCCAGTATCAAAAAGGGCGAAACCCTGATCGACACCGCCTTGACCCTGAACGCGATGCAACCCGATTTGCTGGTGGTACGACACCCCCACTCCGGTGCGGTGGATTTGTTGGCGCAAAAGGTCAATTGCGCAGTCCTCAACGCGGGCGATGGCCGTCATGAACACCCGACCCAAGCGCTTTTGGACGCCCTGACGATCCGTCGCGCCAAGGGACGGCTGCATCGTTTGTCGATCGCAATTTGCGGCGATATCGCCCATTCGCGTGTGGCCCGTTCAAACATTATGCTGTTGGGCAAGATGGAAAACCGTGTGCGTTTGATTGGCCCGCCAACCCTGCTGCCCGCGGGTATCGCTGAATTTGGCGTCGAGGTGTTTGACGACATGCGCGAGGGCCTCAAGGATGTTGACGTGGTCATGATGCTGCGCTTGCAAAAAGAACGTATGGATGGCGGTTTCATCCCATCAGAGCGCGAATATTACCACCGTTACGGCCTTGATGCGGACAAGCTGAGCCACGCAAAGCCGGACGCGATCATTATGCATCCCGGCCCGATGAATCGCGGCGTTGAGATTGACGGAACTTTGGCGGATGACATCAACCGTTCTGTGATCCAAGATCAGGTCGAAATGGGGGTCGCTGTGCGCATGGCTGCGATGGACTTGCTGGCGCGCAACTTAAAAACGCGTCGCGCTGCATGATCCAAACGGGGCTAGATCCACAATCTTGGGGCAAAGACTGATGAGCGACGAATGGGCAGGCATACTTGACGCAGATGAGCGCATCGTTTGGCAAGGCAGCCCCGCACCTGGTCTGCGCCTAGAATGGGAGAGCCCAATTCTGCCCCTCTTCTTCACCGTATTTACTGGCTTTTCGATTTTCTGGATGGCCATAGCGAGCATGGCCGGCGGCTTCTTTTGGATGTTCGGATTGTTGTTTTTTGGTGCCGGAATGTACAATCTGGTCGGCGTTCATTTCTGGAAAGCCTATCTTCGCCGCAAAACGTTCTACACATTATCCAACAAACGCGCCTTCATTGCGACCAACGCTGGCAGGAAACGCCAGTTAGCGAGTTATCCAATTGTTGAGGCTACGACGTTAGAACTCCAATTCTCTGGCCCCAAGGCAGATATCTATTTTGCCAAAGAAACCAAAAAAACGAATAACGGCACATATGAAATAGCGATCGGCTTTGAACATATCGAGAATGGCCAAGACGTTTATGCGTTGATGCGTGAAGTCCAAGTGGGCACAGCATGAACACCCTTACACTGCACCCCGATGAACGCGAATTGCGTCGCTGGCGTATATCCCCGCAGGGTTTTGCGCTGCGCACAGCGGTGTTGTTTTTAACGACCTTATTCTGCCTCAGCCCTCTGACGTTCTTTGTAAGCATCAGTGGCCTCGTGATCGCTTCTACTGTTTTGTCATTGCTCTACATGTGGATATTTGACGACTTCCTAATCTGGCGCAACAACCGCAACACGCTTTGGCTTTTGTCCGACCGCGCCCTTTACATTCACGGCCCCGACGCACCTGAACCCGTTGACCATCGATTGCCTTTAACAGAGATTACCAAAATCAACCGCTTCCCACTTTGGTCACTTGTCTTGCGGCTAAAACCGGGCACGGCCATCACGTTGCCGCTTGTTCCCACCCCCCGCGCGATCCGCGCCGAAATTATCTCCGCGCGCGATGAGGCGCTAAAGGGAATATAATGACCCAAACCATCACGATCCCAGCCCATGAGGGCAATGCAATACGCGTGTTCGCCATCAACTTGAGCTTCGAGGACATCGCAGATGCCCTTGCGACGCCCGAAACCCAAGTAAAACTTGTCGCGGACCTTCTTGGCGCATCCCTTGATGCCCCCAAACAGGCCGAGATTATAGCAATTGAGGATCTAGAAGGTCTTGGCCTTACAGGCTTCTTGCGCGAGGGTCCGGGCATTCCAGAAGACATGCTTGCGCCGCATGTATCCCGGCTCGATGCACTGATGGGTCATATATTGTTGCTCTATCCGAACGCTTTCCTGTCCGAAGTCACGTTGAACATTGGCCCAGACCTAACCTTCATCGCCGACCTTAAAACAGATGCCCCCGATTGGTCTGATGCCCGTATTTTGGAAAGTGAAGCTGCCACGACGCCCGCCCCTCGTGCTGGCAAGAAAAAGCCATCAGACGCGGCAATGTCTGGTCGCATTGCCACCTATGCGCTGTTGGTTTTGGGGTTGCTCACTTGGTTGATGATCTGGATTGCTTGACCCGATAGGCATTGCAATCAAATCCGCACTGCCGGGAAACCCAACAAAACTTCGTAAAAACCCAATGTTTTGAACGTCGTCCTTATTTAGGTTTCCCGTTTCTTTTGCCCTGAACGTCCTTTATGATCGCACATTATTGAATAGCATTTCCGAGACATAAATATGCCAATACTCATTCTCATTTTATCAGCAATTGGTGGCGCAATTTGGTGGTGGGCCAAACAAAACCCTCGCGATGCAATCGATACCGCGCAAGATGTTGTAACAACCATTAGAAACGCGCCGCGTCGGCTCGCTTTTCGACAGCAAACAAAAGGGCACCCCGTAGAGGGTATCGATGACAGTCGTATTGCAGTTGGCGCAATTGCTCAGGCTTTTTTGGAACTCGACGGATTACCGACACAAGAACAGCGACAAACATTGTTCGCCGCGCTGCGGACCAAATTACGATGCACCGAAGAAGAAGCGCGGGAAATTGAGACCCTTGGACGATGGCTTATTGATCAATGCAACGGGCCAAGCCAAGCAATATCGCGGCTTGCTCGACGTTTGTACAAGATCGATGGGGATTCATCTTGGGAAGTTCTTCAAGACATTCTATCCAGCCTCGTGACAGGTGAACTCCCTCAAAGTCAGATCGACGAAATTGACGACATTCGTCTCGCGCTGCGCAAATAGCCACGTTCCAACGATGATAGCCCCCCGCAAGGCAGGGTTCAGCACTGATGCGATTTGGCAATTGATCAGCGCGCGCAAAGGCATTTTGTGCGCACCCCCCATCGCGCGCAACACTTACGCCCCCTAGACACCGCGTGCGCATCCCGTAAAACCGCTTTGAACCAACTCTGGGGCCGCCATGACCACCACGCATTTTATCAACGCCCGCTTACTCGACCCTGAAGCAGGGACTGAAACGATGGGTGCGCTCACGGTCTCGTTTGGAACAATCCAAGCGCTTGACGGTTCGGCCCCTGCCAAAGCCGACATTGTCGATTGCAAAGGCAAGATTCTTGCGCCCGGTATCGTTGATATCGGCGTGAAGGTTTGTGAGCCCGGCGAACGACACAAAGAATCCTACGCCTCAGCGGGCCGTGCTGCAGCAGCGGGCGGGATCACCACGATGGTCACACGCCCCGATACGGACCCCACGATCGACACTCCGGAAATCCTTGAATTTGTCACCCGTCGCGCCTCTGTCGATGCCCCGGTCAATGTGTTGCCGATGGCCGCCCTGACCAAAGAACGCGCAGGCCGCGAGATGACCGAAATCGGCTTCTTGATGGATGCGGGGGCGGTCGCCTTCACAGATTGCGATCATGTGGTGACGAACACAAAAGTTCTGCTGCGCGCGTTGTCTTATGCCAAGTCTTGCGACGCTCTTGTGGTCGGCCATATCCAAGAACCTATCCTAAGCAAAGGGGCTGCGGCCACGTCTGGAAAGTTCGCTTCTTTGCGCGGGCTTCCGGCGGTTTCGCCGATGGCGGAACGTATGGGATTGGATCGTGACATTGCCCTGCTCGAGATGACTGGCGCACGCTATCATGTCGATCAGATCACCACCGCCCGCGCCTTGCCCGCATTAGAGCGCGCCAAGGCAAATGGCCTCGATATCACCGCGGGCACGTCGATCCATCACTTGACGCTGAACGCGCTTGATGTGTCCGATTATCGCACGTTCTTCAAACTCAAGCCGCCCTTGCGCGATGAAGATGATCGTCTTGCGGTGGTTGAAGCGGTCGCAAATGGCCTGATTGATGTCATTTCGTCGATGCACACCCCGCAAGACGAAGAATCCAAACGCCTCCCCTTTGAGGAAGCCGCCTCCGGTGCGGTTGCTCTTGAGACGTTGCTTCCTGCTGCGATGCGACTTGTGCATGCGGGCTATATGGATTTGCCGACATTGTGGCGTGCGCTGTCGAGTAACCCCGCCAAACGCCTTGGCTTGTCTTCTGGTCGCTTGACCGAGGGCGCGCCCGCCGATTTGATCCTGTTTGATCCTGACGCGCCATTTATCCTTGATCGCATGGCCTTGAAATCAAAGTCGAAAAACACCCCTTTCGATACCGCCCGATTGCAAGGTAAGGTTCTGGGAACATGGGTCGCTGGAACCCGTGTCTTCGGAGACGCTTAACCATGCCGCCAATTGAATCCACCGCCGCTATCCTCCTCCTTTGGGGCGTCATCGGGTACGTCCTTGGGTCCATCCCGTTTGGCATGGTTTTGTCGCGGGCGATGGGCCTTGGCAATCTACGCGACATTGGATCGGGCAGCATTGGTGCGACCAATGTTTTGCGCACAGGCTCCAAATCTGCGGCGGCCCTAACTTTGATCCTTGATGCTCTCAAAGGCGTGGTTGCTGTCCTGCTCGCCCGTGCCATGGTTGGCGAAGATGCGGCACAAGTCGCCGCCTTGATGGCGATGGTTGGTCATTGTTATCCAGTTTGGCTGAAATTCAACGGGGGCAAGGGGGTCGCAACATTCTTAGGTCTCGTCTTGGTTCTAAGCTGGCCAGTTGGCATTGGATGTTGCGCTGCGTGGCTTATTGGTGCTGCAGTTTTCCGGGTGTCATCGATGGCGTCTTTGATTTCGGCGGCAGCCAGCACGTTCCTTGTCGTCTTGATTGGGACGGCCCCAATCCTGATCTTGTGCATTTTCCTGACTTTGCTGATCTTTTGGCGCCACCGCAGCAATATCGTACGGATCAGAGCGGGCACCGAGCCAAAGATCGGAAAAAAGAGCTAGCCCACCCTAGCCCACCGCGCCTTCAAACAAGGCCGCAGCTTGTTTGATCTCGCGTTGCATATGCTCGCGAAACAACGCGACGCGCTTCGTGTTGCGTAAGTCACGATGGTATAGCAACCAAAGCCCCAACTCGTGGCGCTGCTCGGGTTCATGAAACCGGACCAGATCAGGGTCACTGTCCCCCAGAAAACACGGCAGGAATCCGACACCCAAGCGTTGCTTCAACGCGGCAAGAGTTAACGATGTTTCGTCCACGTAAAATTCGTGGTCCGCTTGGGGCCAAGCTTCTTTTGTCCATGTCCTGTGATAGTCGCAGCAATCCACGCCGATCCATTTTTCCACAGCATTCCCAGACTTTACAGCAGCGCAGTAATCGCACGCACCGTAAACAGCCGACGCCACTGTTGTCAGCCGGGTTCCGATTAAGGTGTCCAATGGCTTGTTGGTTTGCCGAATTGCGATGTCCGCCTCACGTTCTGACAGACGCACCGAATTGTTTGTCACTTGTACGCTCAACTCGATCCGTGGGTGAGCCGCGCTAAACCGCGCGAAATAGGGCATCAAAACGGTCGAAGCCATGTTGGCAATCGCAGTGACACGCAACTCCCCCGCCGCGTCATCATCTTGGCCCCCGACCGCGTCCTCAAAGGACAGCAACTCGTTCTCAATGCGGTATGCGGCTTGTTTTAAGTCTTCCCCAGCCTCGGTCAGCACGTTGCCTGAAGCTTTACGTTCAACAAGCGTGGTTGCTAGATTTTGCTCTAAGGCACGAATGCGCCGCGACACTGTTGAGTGCTGCACCCCCAAGCGCTTGGCCGCGTTGCTAAATGACCCCTCGCGCGCGACGGCTAGGAATATACGCGCGTCATCCCAGTGCATCTTGCCGCTCCCACCTTGTGCAAAATTGCAAAACCGGTGTCGATTTTTCACCAATTTTCAAAATCGTTGTTTAATGCAACCAATTTAGCAAGAAAATAAAGCATCGGCCGCGTCAGCTGTTGCGCCAAATAGGACAAGGGAACACCATGATATCCGGAACCGATCCCAAAGAAGGCGGCTGCACATGTGGGCGTGTCCGTTATCAGATCACAGGCAATCCCTTGATTGTGCACGGGTGTCACTGTCGTGGATGCCAGAAAAATTCCGGATCTGCTTTTGCGATCAACGCCCTTTATGAAACATCTAACGTGACGCTTTTGTCTGGCGACGTCGAAACAATTTCAGTGCCAACCCCAAGTGGAACGGGCCAAGATATTACCCGTTGCACCGCTTGCAAAGTCGCCGTTTGGAGCAACTATAACATGGGCGGTCTACGGGCTCTTATTCGCTTCATCCGCGTTGGTACACTTGATGACCCTGATCAATTGCCCCCTGATGTGCATATCTACACAGCATCAAAACAACCTTGGGTGATATTACCGAAAGATGATTACAGGGTGGATGCATTTTACGACATTGACGCCACTTGGTCGCCTGAAAGCTTGGCGCGTCGCTTCGAGCTTGAGGCATCCCTCGGGATCAAAAGACCCTAATAAACAGTGCCCTGCCCGGTTATCTTGGGCATGGCGGCACGTCTGACCGCCTATTCGTAACCGCGCATCGCTTTTTGCATATGAAGGTCAAATCGCGCGTCCTTGGCGTCCATCTCACTGCCAAACCAATCCGTGCGCGCACGTCCCGGGCTGCCAATACGGCCCCATTCGCGGATCAATCCCCAATCGCCAAAAAGGCCCTGCACGATCTGCATGTGGTAAAACCGATAGAGATTGGTATTTGGCTCACTTCGCGTCAGATACATGTTCCTACCCCCACACCCCTGCGGAAAAATCCTAGTCCGCTCTCCCAAGGTATCCGCATTGTTTTGCATGACACCGAGTTGGACAGAGCCTTCGATTTGGTGATTCTAGGATATTAGAGTTCCGATTGCCACACAGATCATGTGGATTAATGGACTTTGCGCGAAGGGCCGCGTTGCGATCTGTTCGGCAATTCAGTCAGCAAAAGCAGGACTTGAAGTCGATGGGGGGAATAACTGGCGTGCCACCTTCTTTGGGCGCGCGTCGACCCGCAGGCCTGACCAACGAAAAAGGCCCGACGCAGAACGCCGGGCCTTTTCTATTTGCTGTAAAGCGTCGCTTTACTCGTCGGCGGGCTTCAGAGCCGCGCCAAGGATATCGCCCAAGGATGCACCGGAGTCGGAGGAACCATACTGTTCGACGGCCTCTTTCTCTTCTGCAATCTCGCGTGCCTTGATCGACACACCCAAACGGCGGGACTTGGCGTCCACGTTTGTGATGCGCACGTCGACTTTGTCACCAACCGAGAAACGCTCAGGGCGCTGTTCGGCACGGTCACGAGACAGGTCGGAGCGACGGATGAAGGATTTCATGCCTTCATATTCGACTTCAACGCCACCTTCTTCGATCGAGGTCACATTCACAGTCACGATGGAACCGCGCTTCACGCCGCCCACTGCTTCTGCAAACTTGTCACCGCCGATGGCTTTGATCGAAAGTGAGATACGCTCTTTTTCAACGTCAACTTCGGAGACAACCGCTTGAACTGTATCGCCTTTGCGGTAGTTCTGGATCGCTTCTTCGCCACGTTCGTCCCATGATAGGTCGGACAGGTGAACCATGCCGTCGATGTCGCCTTCGAGGCCAACAAACAGACCGAATTCGGTGATGTTTTTGACTTCGCCTTCGACTTCTGTGCCTTCAGGGTGTGTTTCTGCAAACACTTCCCATGGGTTGCGCATAGTCTGTTTCAGGCCAAGAGATACACGACGCTTGGAACCGTCGATTTCCAGAACCATGACTTCGACTTCTTGCGAAGTGGACACGATTTTGCCTGGGTGTACGTTTTTCTTGGTCCAAGACATTTCGGACACGTGAACAAGACCTTCGACACCGGGCTCTAGCTCTACAAAGGCGCCGTAATCGGTGATGTTGGTCACGCGGCCTGTGTGTGAGCTGTCCAGCGGGTATTTCGCAGCAACAAGATCCCATGGATCTTCTTGCAATTGCTTCATACCGAGGCTGATGCGGTGTGTTTCTTTGTTGATCTTGATGACCTGCACTTTGATCGTCTCACCGATTGTGAGGATCTCAGATGGGTGGTTCACACGGCGCCATGCCATGTCGGTCACGTGCAACAAGCCGTCTACGCCGCCAAGGTCAACAAATGCGCCGTATTCGGTGATGTTCTTAACCACGCCGTCAACGTTTTGGCCCTCGGTGAGGTTGCCGATAACTTCGGCGCGCTGTTCGGCACGGGATTCTTCAAGGATTGCACGACGAGACACAACGATGTTGCCCCGACGGCGGTCCATTTTCAGAATCTGGAACGGCTGCTTGAGCCCCATCAATGGGCCGGCGTCGCGTACGGGACGTACGTCAACTTGCGAACCGGGCAAGAAGGCTACGGCACCACCAAGATCAACCGTGAAGCCGCCTTTGACACGACCAAAGATCGCGCCTTCGACGCGTGCTTCGCCAGCATAAGCTGTTTCAAGACGATCCCACGCTTCTTCGCGACGTGCCATCTCACGTGAGATAACAGCTTCGCCGCGTGAGTTTTCTGCGGACCGTAGATAAACCTCTACCTCATCGCCAACAGCGATATCGGGGGCTTCACCGGGATTTGCGAATTCTTTAAGATCAACGCGGCCTTCCATTTTGTAGCCGACGTCGATGATGGCCTGACCCGCTTCGATTGCGAGTACTTTGCCTTTGACGACCGAACCTTCGTCCGGTGTGTCCATTTCGAAGCTTTCGGTAAGGAGGGCTTCGAATTCCTCCATCATGTTATCTGCCATGTGGCGTCTAGATCCTAACGTTTGATTTATTCGGGCCGTGCGGTTGTCTCCGCCGGTCTTGGGGTTTCATTGGTCAGTGGTTTTCGCAAAACAAAGAGGGCCGGTATGATCCGACCCTGCTACGCTCAATGTTCTGCGGTGGTTGTCCACCTTATCGACAGGCGCGCGTATAAGTTATGTCACAGACAGATGCAAGTCCTACGCATGGCCTGCGACCGGGTGCTCAAATCTTACAAGATTTGACGGCAGCGGATTTTGAAAAATCCGCCGCGCCCTTTTTCCAAGGATCAGCTCAAATGCCCGCTGTTTCCAAAACCATATGCGGCACGCCATCAGACGTATGCGTAAACGAACGCCCGTCTTGGCCAACAATGGCTGTGACCCGCTGACGAAATGCCGAAAAACTCTCGAATTGCACCACGTCAACCGCGTCATCAAAATGCAAGATCACACGCAGACGATTCCCTTGCGCTAAGAGCTGCACACCTTGCACATGACCTGCAAAGGATTGGCCAAGATACGTTCCGGACACCCGTGTTCCGGGTGCCAAACGCACGGGCCGCACGGCTTGAGCACGCAAAGTGTTCCAATCGCGCACGCCATGTTTACGGGCGACCAGTTCCAACGCTTGTGCATGCGAGGTTGGCGTTCCCTCCCATGTTCGGTCTTCGCGCAGGCTTTTTGCTTCTGTTTTCAACGCTGTTACAGCGCTTTTGCTAAGATCAAGCTCCATCGTTTTCTCTCCATCGATGGGCATGCTGTTCAGGCCTAGGGCCTAAGTCGGATGGGGCGCGCATTACCACCACGGGGTGCATACCGCGATGTTGAACAATGTGTCCTGATCGAACCAGAGGCCTTCACCACCATCAAAAAGATGTGCGCGCGGCAGGCGCCCCTGTTGCCTGAGGTACCCATTTAGGCCTTAGACCTCTACGTTTCAAGCCCTTCGCGACGCTTGTGCTTTGCGCGCAACAACAATCAGAAGGTGGATCACAGTTCCTGACCTTTATTCAGCAACTCATCCAACAACTTCCGATAAATTTGATTGCTGTCGCCACCGCCAAACGTCAACGCCCCGCCCGCATATGTATCACCATAGGTACGGGCCACGTTCACGGTTTGGATAATGGCAGACAAAAACTGCGGACGCTCCAAAGGGGACAATGGGTGGATAAAGACACCCCAAAGCCGCCCTTGTGCCACCGCATAACGCGCATCTAGTGCCGAATCGAAATTGGCTTGCATGAGCCGCATAAGCTCGTCGGCTTCAATCCCTTCGGCGCTGCGAATTGGCACCATTGCGCGCATTCTGTCCGCGACAGGATCTGTGATCACGATGACCGGGATATCCTCTAGGGTAAACTCCATCGCGTTTCCAAAAACTTTCGCTTCTGGATCAATGCTCTGCACAATTGCGGTCAAACGCTCCAGCGTCATCCGCGGTTCCGCTTCGGGACCCTCTGCGCGCGGCTCCGCAACATCAGGGGTCTGAGCCTGCTGAGCGACACTACTTAAGGGCAAAGCCAAACAAAGGGCCAAAACCGGGGCGAGGGTCCGTGTGCGCAAGCTCATAAGAAATCTCCTTTGTTCCAGCCTAGCCCGCCCGGTTCTAACTGACGATGCACCCTTTGGTGAGCAATTATGTCAACAAAACCGCTCTGGCCCAACCCATTGATCGTCCGAATATCGATCCCCATGTGCCCAACCAATCGGCAAAACCTGCTCGATCCGCGCCACATCTTGCGCGCTCAACTCTGTGTTTGCCCCGGCGACCAACTCGTTAAAATGACTGACAGATCGCGTGCCAGGAATCGGAACCACATGCGGCCCTTTTGCCAAACACCACGCAATCGCGAGCCCTGCCGCAGGCAATCCCATATCCGCCGCAAGTGCACGAAACCCTTTGGTGGCTTCAATGTTGGCACCATAGGCATCTTCTTGAAATCGTGGATTGGATTTTAGGAATGGCAGATTTGGGATTATGTCTGCGGCCAACGGATGATCTGTCAACAAAGACCGACCAACTGGCGAGAACGCGACCAATGCGACGCCTAATTCTTCACATGTTTGCACCAATCCCATCTCGGGGGAGCGCGTCGACAAGGAATACTCTGATTGCACAGCCGCAACCGGATGTACCGCATGCGCACGGCGCAACGATGTTGGGGCAATTTCGGAAAACCCAAAGCTGCGAGTTTTGCCCTTTTTGACCAACCCTGCCAGCGTCTCGGTCACCTCTTCAATGGGACGTCCCGCGTCACGTCGGTGCACATAGAAGAGATCGACGCACTCCACGCCCATCTTTTCCAACGATTTATCCAATGCAGCGTCAAGATGCGCTGCAGAATTGTCAAACAATCGGTTGCCATCTGCGTCCCGGCTGATCGATGCTTTTGTCGCGATATGCAGCGTGTCACGCACCCCAGAATTGGCCTTCAACCAAGAGCCGATCGCAATCTCAGAACGCCCCATGCCATAAACATTTGCCGTGTCGATATGAGTCACGCCCGCATCCATCGCAGCATCCAGAATCGCAAAAGAGTTTTCTTCCGTGGTTGGACCATAAAACTCAGCGAACGACATTGCTCCGATGCCCAAGCAAGACACCATCGGCCCGTTTGGCCCCATTTGACGTTGTTTCATAATCCCGACCCTCTTCCATGTGATCCCGCCATACTGGCGCGGCATCCCGGTAGGATCAACTGCCGATGCGGCGCGCAGTTACGGCTGCAATTGCAGCCTCAATCGCCTGGTCAATTGACAAATCAGAGGTATCAATCAAAACCGCGTCTGGCGCAGGCTTCAAAGGGGCAGTTTCACGACTGCTGTCGCGCGCGTCTCGGGCTTTCACATCGCTCAAGACGTTTTCAAACGTGTCGGTGATGCCGCGTTGTTGCAACTCTGCATGGCGACGTGTGGCACGCACATCCGCGCTGGCGGTCACGAACAGTTTCACTTCTGCATCAGGGCAGATCACCGTCCCGATGTCGCGCCCGTCCAGTACCGCCCCGCCCGAACGTCTTGCGAACACACGCTGAAATTCCAACAAAGCCGCCCGCACTTCAGGGATCACCGCGATTTTGCTGGCCGCTTGCGCCACATCAGGGGTCCGCAAGTGATCGCTATCAAGGTCTGCCGCTTGCAACGTTTGAGCCGCCTCAATCGGATCGGCACCGTCCAAAACTTTGGCCCCGACGGCCCGATACAACAGCCCCGTGTCCAGATGCGAAAAGTCAAAATGCGCCGCAACGGCCTTCGAGATCGTCCCCTTCCCAGCCGCTGCAGGGCCATCAATGGCGATCGTAAACCTCACGAGCTCACAGAGACGACGTTAGCACCCAATTGGGTCATCAAGTCCGTGAAGATCGGAAAGGATGTCGCAATCGGCCCCCCGTCATCAACACTCACCGGATTTTGCGCAGCCATCCCTAGGATCAAGAAGGACATCGCAATCCGATGATCAAGGTGGCTAAGGCACGTCTCCCCACCCGGCACGCTGCCCGGACCTTTGCCCGTAACCGCCCACCAGTCCTCGCCCTCGTCTACGTCCACGCCGTTCGCGCGCAACCCAACGGCCATGGCGTCGATGCGATCGGATTCCTTGACCCGCAGTTCTTTCACGCCCGCCATCATGGTCTTCCCAGAGGCGTTGGCCGCAACCACAGATAAAACGGGGTATTCGTCGATCATGCTCGCCGCACGTTCGGGTGGCACGGTGATCCCCTTCATATCCGGGGAATACCGCGCCCGCAGATCGGCGACAGGCTCACCGCCCTCGATGCGTTCGTTTTCATACACAAGGTCCGCACCCATTTCGCGCAGGGTTGTATAAAGCCCGGCACGTGTTGGGTTCAGCCCGATTCCCGGCACCAAAACATCCGAACCCGGTGTCACAATCGCCGCACAAACAGGAAACGCAGCTGAACTAGGATCACGCGGCACCACAATTGTTTGTCCCGTCAATTCGGGTTGCCCCGTCAATGTGATGACGCGCCCCTCTTCGGTGTCTTCCAACGAAATTTCGGCCCCAAAGCCAGCCAACATGCGCTCTGTGTGATCGCGCGTGGCTTCTTTTTCGATGACAACGGTCTTGCCCAGAGCGTTCAGACCCGCCAACAGCACTGCTGATTTCACTTGCGCCGAGGGCACCGGAACAACGTAGCGCACAGGAATTGGGTCTGCGGCGCCGACCAATGTCATGGGCAAACGCCCGCCCGTTCGCCCAACGGTTTGGCACCCAAACAAGGCCAAAGGATCGGTCACGCGTGCCATGGGGCGGCTGTTCAATGATGCGTCCCCGGTGAAGGTCGCCGAAATATCACAGGTGGCCATGGCCCCCATGATCAACCGCACGCCCGTGCCTGAATTGCCGCAATCGATCACGTTGTCTGGCTCTAAAAATCCGCCGACGCCGACGCCATGAATCGACCATTCGCCTTGCCCGTGCTGGGTTACTTCGGCGCCAAAGGCGCGCATGGCTTTGGCGGTATCGAGCACGTCTTGCCCTTCAAGCAATCCCGTCACATGAGTTTGCCCGACGCTTAATGCGCCCAAAATCAAAGAGCGGTGCGATATCGACTTGTCGCCTGGCACATTCGCCACGCCAGATAACCCCGAGCAGGGGTGCGATATCATTGGAATTGGATCCCCGTGACCGGACATGGGCAAGCTCCTTTTAGCAGGTCTTCGAGCCTCTTAGCAGCGCCGTATGGCGGGGTCCATCGTTTGCGCTATCAGGTGCGCCGAAAGGTCAAATAATGCGGCACTCGTCCTTCACGCAGCGCTTTTTGCTCATATCGCGTTGATATCCAATCGCCCCATGGCTTGCGCCAGTCTTCGGGTGATTGCGCCAACCACTCGAAACCGCTGCGTGGAACTTCTTCCAAGGTTTGACGCACATAATCTGGAATATCGGTGGCAACTCGAAATTCAGCCCCCGGCTTCAGGGCCTTTGCGAGTGGTTCAAGATGCTCTTGGGTCACAAAACGACGACGATGGTGGCGCGATTTTGGCCACGGATCAGGATATAGTAAAAACGCTTTGTCGATGCTCGCCTCGGGTAGAACATCGAACATGTCCCGAACGTCTCCCGGATAGACCTTGAGGTTGCCCACTCCCGCACGCCGTATTTTGCCAAGCAACATCGCCACCCCGTTGATGTAGGGTTCACAGCCGATAATCCCGACATCCGGGTTTTCAGCGGCTTGATGCACCATGTGCTCACCGCCCCCAAAACCAATTTCCAGCCAAACAGGCTTGTTTGGGAAGAGTGTGTTCAACTCCAACGGAGATCGATCCGGGTTCACATCCCAATCAACCGCCCCCGGTGACAAGGCCACCAAATCTTCTTCGACATACCGCTCTTGGCTGGCTTTCATATGCTTGCCTTTGCGGCGTCCATAGAAATTGCGATGCGGGCGGTCTGGATGTGGAACGTGATCTGTCATGGCGGCCCCTTTACGATAGGGGGACACAAGCCTCAAGCTTTATGGGCTCGACTGATCTTCTGGCGCCTTGTCCGTTGGGTCACATCCAACAATGGTATACATCTGCTGGTCTGGGCCGCGCATCCGAAACGTCCATATTTGTTGACCTGGAAAGAATGCCAAAAGCGTCAAAGACAAGATAAGATGACGTAAGACGGCGCCCCACTCAAAGGTCTCACCAAACAGGAACGCTAAGGTTTGCAGACCCCAAACAGCTAAGACCGAAACGATAATTGCTTGTCCGAAGACTAGCATAAACCCGTATAGATAAAACGAAATGAGCTTCGCTTTTTCCTGTTCCATTTCGCCTTGCTCCCACTTGATATGTGGAGAAGACTTTACCTCTCACGGGTTAATCAACGATGGTGCAAGCGACCGCAACCTCGCTCAGAATACCTCAAATTAAAGCGAACTGCGGGCACAGGTCATTGCGTCAAAACACCTGCTGCCAGCAATCGAATGCGGTAAGGATACCACATACCACTCGACGGTTCTTTCAGCGTTTCTATGGCGAAAAGCGGATCAACGCCCCGACGCACAAGATACAAAAGCGCTTTGTGCACTTCGCCTTGCGTGTCTCCATACATCCAAGACGCAAATTCAAACGGCGTATCCCAACGTTCCTCTTCCGTGTTGCCGTCGTAATACTCTTGAATGCTGTCGGCGGTCCACCAAGATTGATGGAAGCCAATCCGCGATCCACGACTCATTGTGCGTGTCGTTTCGGCGACAAACAGCCGGGCACATGTGCTGCTGCAATCGCCATGCACATGGGTGTCCAACTCAAAATCGATAACAATATCTGACATCTTCATCGATGCCCAAAGCGATCCTCCGCCTGAGTTTAGCTCCAGAACGGAAATGTCGGGGTGCGCACGCAAAATCTCACGCAATGCGTCTGCGTCTTCGACTTCAATCTCAGCCCCAACCCCTTCCGGGGCGTTCTCTGTGTCATAGATTAACCGCGCGCCATCGACGCGAAATTTTGGATGCTCATTGTCTTCATTGGCAAAAACCGGCGTTGCAAACAAAAGGGTCGCAAGAACCCAAATCCATGCTCGGCACCAGTGCACCCTACAGCGCTGCCTTAAGCTGGTCCGCAAGATCTGTTTTCTCCCATGAAAACCCGCCATCGGCCTCTGGTGCACGACCAAAATGCCCGTAAGCCGCTGTGCGCTCATAGATTGGGCGGTTCAGATCAAGATGGGTCCGGATGCCCCGTGGCGTCAAATCCATCACAGCATCGATGGCCTTTTCGATTGCCGAGGGTTCAACTTCGCCAGTTCCAAATGTATCGCAATAGATCGACAAGGGTTTGGCAACCCCGATCGCATAGGACAGTTGGATTGTGCATTTCTCTGCAAGCCCTGCAGCGACAACGTTTTTCGCCAAATAGCGCGCAACATAGGCCGCTGAGCGGTCCACTTTCGTTGGGTCTTTGCCCGAAAACGCACCCCCCCCATGCGGAGCCGCGCCACCGTAAGTATCCACGATGATTTTACGCCCCGTAAGGCCCGCATCGCCATCTGGTCCACCGATCACGAATTTGCCTGTGGGGTTCACGTGCCATTGTGTGGCGTCTGTGATCCAGCCATCGGGCAGAACTTCCAGAATATATGGCTCGACAACGGCGCGCACATCCGCACTGGTCATCGTCTCATCCAAGTGCTGCGTCGAAAGCACCAAAGAACTCACGCCCTTTGGCTTGCCGTCTTCGTAGATGACCGACAGTTGCGATTTGGCATCTGGACCCAGCGTTGGTTCGGTGCCATCTTTGCGCACTTCCGCCAACCGCCGCAAGATCGCATGCGAGTACTGAATGGGGGCTGGCATGAGCGCGTCTGTCTCATTCGTGGCGTAGCCGAACATGATGCCTTGATCGCCAGCACCTTCGTCGCCTTGCTCCCCTGTCACGCCCTGCGCGATATGCGCGGATTGTTCGTGCAGCAAGTTGGTGACCTCGCAAGTGTTCCAATGGAACTTGTCTTGCTCGTACCCGATATCCTTGATGCAAGCGCGTGCGATCTTCTCGATCCGGCCCATGTAGTCATGTAACTTGTTTTGATCAGTTAACCCGACTTCCCCGCCGATAACGACCCGATTGGTCGTCGCGAAGGTTTCGCACGCAACGCGCGCAAGTGGGTCTGCTGCCAGAAAAGCATCCAGAACGGCATCAGAGATGCGGTCGCACACTTTGTCGGGGTGACCCTCGGAAACGGATTCGGAGGTGAAGGTGTAGTTTTGTCGGGACATGAAGTGCTCCAGTAGGTGTAGACCGCCACGTCAGGAAGCCGTTGTGGCAGCGGTTAATTCGGTTTAAGCGCCCAAACGCGAGAGTTCAATCAATCTTCAATTTGTCCTTGCGTGCAATCAAGCGCCCTCCCGAGGTTAACCCAAGTCCCAGCAACGCTATAAGAGCGAATGGTAAATCTCCGGTAACCGCGTAGACCGTAGGCGTGAACGCAGGCGGCAATGGCGCATCTTTGAACCCGTGCGTCCCAAGTGGAAGCGATGTTACGATCCGCCCGTGCCCGTCGATGATTGCAGAAATCCCGGTGTTGGCGGACCTGACCAGCGGCAATCCTTGCTCAATTGCGCGCATACGGGCTTGGGCCAAATGCTGTTGTGGCCCTGCATAGGTGCCAAACCAAGCATCGTTTGTGATTTGCAACAATAGGCGCGGACGTTGCGCCCCGACGCGCGCATGTTGCGGAAACACGGCTTCATAACAGATCAAGGGCAACGCGGCTCCGACCCCAGGAATATCGATCAAACGCGGCCCGGAACCCGATGAATACCCGTCCCCGTCGCGCGCCGCGAGGCCCCGAATACCGATTTTCCCCAGCAGGTTGCCAAACGGAATGTATTCCCCGAAAGGCACCAAATGATGCTTGTCGTATATGTCCGAAATTTGCCCGTCCCGGTTCATGATCAACAATGCGTTGAAGAACCGCACGCCTTCGACGCGCTGCATACCAAGAACAACCGGGGTGCCTTGGGCAGCTTCGCCAACCCGCTCAAGCGCTTCATCCGCTAGGTGCAAAAGCGACGGGATCGCGGTTTCAGGCCACACCACTAAATCCGGCCGACCGCCCCCTTCAAATGGCGCTGAGGTTGCATCAACTTGTCGCCAAAAGAACGTTGGTGCTTTGTCTCGATCCCATTTTTCATGTTGCGGCGCATTGGGTTGCAGGACTCGAACGATTGGCGCGTCATCCGCTGCAATCTCGGGGGGGATCGACGCAGACCACTGCACAATTCCGGCTACCGCGAAGGGCAATATGCCGAAGGTTCGCGTGGCCCCATTGGTATTTAGTGACCACAAACCTGCAGAACAGCTTAACATCAAAAGTGTGGCACCTTGCGGGCCAATAACGCTTAACCACGCCGCAAATGGGCTGGAAATCAAGGTTTGGCCCAACCCGGCCCATGGAAACCCGGTTAACACATAGGCCCGCACAAGTTCCGCGAGCCCCAATGCAAAGACGGCGATCCAAACACGGCTTTGCGCGGATGCTCCAAAGCGCACAGACACCCAACCGGCGACGCCCCAAAATAGGGCCAACCCACCTGATAAAAAGATGATTGCAAAGGGCGCCATCCATCCGTGCCGCGCCACATCGACCATAAAGGGTTCAATGATCCAACGCAGCGCGACGGCAAAATATGCGGTTCCAAAAATCCAAAACCAAAGGGCGGCTTGCTTGGGGCTGCGTGCATAGCTCAAGGCTGTGAAGAGGACCGCAAATGCACCTAGCGTGATGCCCCAATACCCTTGCGGAGGTTGCCCCAAAGCGGCCCCTGTCCCAAGGGCCACAAATAGCGCAACGCGCATCCAGCGCGGCCACAAAGGCAGACGCGCCAAAGGCGACAATATGGCCATTGGCGCTAGCTTGCTCCACCTTGCACGCGCACGCGCAATCTTTTGACACGGCGTGGGTCCGCGTCGATGACTTCGAATTCCGGCCCATCAGGGTGCAAGACGACTTCACCGCGGGTGGGAACACGACCTGCTAACATGAAGACGAGCCCGCCTAACGTGTCGATTTCTTCTTCGTCCACTTGATCGTGATCGGTGAGCGATTGTCCGATCTCGGCTTCGAATTCATCTAATGGCGTCTTCGCAACAGCGACGTAGCATCCTGGCTTTTCCTCGGTCCAGAATTTTCCTTCGTCTTGATCGTGTTCGTCTTCGATTTCTCCGATGACTTGCTCGATGAGGTCTTCAATGGTCACCAATCCATCGGTGCCACCGTATTCATCGATGACTAAGGCCATGTGCCGCCGCTCGGCTTGCATTTTGGTGAGAAGAACACCGATTGTCATCGACGGGGGCACAAATAACAGCGGGCGCAACATCTCAGCGATGTCCAATTCTCCACCGCCACCGTTAAATCCGTGCCGCAAGGCGAGGTCTTTCAGGTGCACAAATCCCACGGGATTGTCCAACGTGCCGTCATAGACGGGCAAACGCGTTTTGCCGCTGTCTTTGAAGACTTGCACCAGCTCATCCAAGCTCGCCCCAAGCGGCATTGAAACAATGTCCGCAGTCGGCACCGCGACGTCTTCAACACGCATACGACGCAGGTTGATCATACCGCGCACAGCGGGGCCAGGTTCGGATTGGGTTTGAGTGGATGGGGATACGTCAGAAGGGCTTAAGACCCCAAAAACGCGCGTTAAGAATCCGGCAGGCCGTTCTGCTTCAACCGGTATGTCTGTTGTCCTGACGGGATGCGCGCGTTGCGCCGTGTCAGACGAGCCGTCGATGTCGCCCATAAGTCCTTTACCAATAACAAACGCGTCGGTCTGACGCGCGAATATCATAAATATGGGTCAGGTAGACCCAATTTGCCAAGTATTTCTGTTTCAATAGCTTCCATTTGTGCTGCTTCGGCCTCAACTTCGTGATCATAGCCCAAAAGATGTAAAGTACCGTGAACAATTAGATGGGTAACATGCGCGGAAAACGGCTTGTCTGCGGCATTGGCTTCGCGCTCGCAGGTCTCATACGCGATGGCAATATCGCCAAGTGGCAGACTTCCATCAGGATCAGCCGTTGGCAACGCTGGCGGGCGCACATCTTCTGCGGGCCAACTAAGCACATTGGTTGGCGTCGCTTTGCCGCGAAATTCACGGTTTAATTCCCCGATCCGGGCGTCATCACAAGCCAAGACACTGATTTCCACATGATCGTGCAAAATTGAAAGATGCACCAATGTTTGTGCAATGGCCGTTTGCGCCAAAATATCCAGCCGGAGTCCGTCCCAGCGGCCATCGTCCATATCGAGTTCAATCATCATGGCGCAGCCCTTACCGCGCCTGAGTGTATAAGGAAAGAAGTGGCTTACGAAACGGGCATGACGATGCCGGCGGTCTCAGCGCGTTCCGTTTGCGGGGTGTTCCGACACGCCCACTTGATCCCGCTGAGCACTCTGAACCGTTTGGGCAAAAAAAAGCGATGACCTCCGAGGGGAGGACACCGCTAGTAAAGCTCAAAATCGCCGCAATAACCGCGACAAACCTAAACATTTGGCAACGAGCCCTCGGGAGGAGGAAAACGCCGTCACCGGTGCGCATCAGCATCTCTGGGAGGAGTTAGAAAGCTGATGCAAAGTCGATAAGTTATGCATACACAAAGATGCTGCAGCGCAGCTAGACCCAATGCCGCGCCGCAGCAAAGAAGCCGTCAAATTTTCCATTTTTTAGTCAAATTCGACCATCACTGCACAATCCAAAGGCACAAAAGTGATCGACATCGCCCCCAATCCTTCTGGAACCGTTATTTCAGGCTTAACGCGAGGCGCCATAAACCCAGCCCAAAGCGCGCCCCCACCCTTGGACTTGTCTGAAAGTCTCTGCGCCCACCAGATAAAAAGCCCGATATGCGTTAAAGCCAAGCAATCCAGACGAAAAGATGACCTCAGCTGACTGACATCCCCACCGCAATCGCGACCTAGATCACGATCAGAACACCTGCAGACGGCCTATGGCGAAGCACCAAATATCGAATATTAACAATTACTTAACACAACAATCGCTGCGACCAAGCGCATCTTGACGCTGAAAAGACAGCACAAATGCACCGGGTTTCGCCGCGAAACCGCACCGGTTTCGCAGGGATATAACAGACAAGCACTACGCCGTTTTCGCGTTTCGTTGCGAAACTATGCTTTGTTGCGAAGTGTCTTTTCGGCATCCGCTTCATAGGCTTCAATGATCGACGCAACCAACGGGTGGCGAACCACATCCTTTGAAGTGAAGTAGTTGAAGCTGACCTTCGGGATTTTATTCAGCAAACGCTCCGCATCAGCCAATCCTGATGGCACATGCCCCGGCAAATCCACTTGCGTGCGGTCGCCGGTAATCACCATGCGTGACCCTTGTCCTAAACGCGTCAGGAACATCTTCATTTGCATCGATGTCGCATTCTGGGCTTCGTCCAAAACCACAAAGGCATTGCTCAACGTGCGTCCCCGCATAAAGGCCAAAGGCGCAATTTCGATGCGTTTTTCTTCCAGCAGTTTCGCAAGCTGTTTGCCCGGCAAAAAGTCGTTCAACGCGTCGTATAAGGGCTGCATATACGGATCGACTTTGTCCTTCATGTCGCCGGGAAGGTATCCAAGCTTCTCTCCGGCCTCCACCGCTGGGCGAGACAGAATAATTTTATCAACCTCACCAGAGATAAACATCGACACGCCCACCGCCACCGCAAGATATGTCTTCCCCGTACCCGCCGGTCCGATCCCAAACGCGAGTTCGTTTTTGAACAGGCTGGTGACGTACTCTTTTTGCGCTTCTGTGCGTGGCTCAACGAGTTTCTTGCGCGTTTTGATCTCAACACGGCTGCCCACAGGCATTTCCAGTTGGTCGCCGCTGGTCAATTGCGTTGTTTCTCCCTCAGAATTGCCCATTCGAAACTCCCGATCTATGTCTTCCGCCGCAACAGGGCGGCCGTCTTCCAACCTTGCGTACAAGGTTTTGAGCAACTCTACCGCTGCCCCCTGCTCATCTGGCTCCCCCGTCACGACCAATTCATTGCCCCGACGCAAGATTTGAACGCTAAGACGTTGCTCGATATCGGCTAGGTTTCGATCGAATTCTCCGCATAGATCAATAAGCAGACGGTTGTCTGGAAAAGACACAAGGCTTTCCGCGTTGACGGCATCAGATTGGGTCACAGGTGAGTTCTCTAAGCTGGTTTCCAAAAGCGGCTCCTACGTTGGCTTGTTGGATATATAGGGACTAAAACGCAAAAAGGCCGCGGCACCTGACGTGCCGCAGCCTATATCAGGTTTGAGACCCACTAATCAGATCGGGTCATTAATTGTTTGGTTGCCCTTGTATGGACCGGTTGCCGTATTCGGCGGCGCGATACCAGAACATACAGGTTTGCCATATGGGTCAAGACGCTGTGACAAATATCCTTCGATACCGTCATCAATGATCCAATGGTCGCACCCGTTTGGATCAACCCAAATGCCTGCAACCAATTGGCTGAGGTCTTTTTGGCGACCGCCTTGGCCATAGTCGATCGTTTTGTCAGTATCGACGCGACCGCCGCCACTTTCGCCCGTAATGTCACAAGCTGACAGCGAAGCTGCTGCAGCAAGGGACGCGATAAGGTGTAATGCTTTCATGTCCCTGTCCTTAACGAATGCAGATGATTTCGACGCGGCGGTTCTTCGCCATGCCTGCGGCAGAGCGGTTGGACGCGGCCGGAACGCGCTCGCCCAAGCCCCGGACATCCGCGATTTTCGCACCGGTTTCGGAGGCAACTTTTGCAACCGAATTTGCACGATTGAAGCTAAGACGCATGTTATAGGCATCAGATGCGCGGCTGTCGGTGTGACCCACGATGATGTAGGACGTCGCAACGGTTTCTTTAAAGAACTTCGCCAGACGTTCGCGACCACCAGCAGAGATACGCGCGGAGTTTGTCGCAAAGAATTGATCTGTGTTCATCACACCGCACATGTTTCCCCGACGGCAGACCGGAATACCTTTGCGGTTCACGTGAGGCGTCATAAAGCCTTCAAAGCCATCATCCATCACCCAGTGCTCACACCCATCCGGGTCGACCCAGATCGTTGGTTCATAGCGCTCGTTGGTTTCACCGTTACCGTTGTCAAACAAGCGGCCGAGAAAACCTTCTTGTGCATACGCATCAGTAGCGACCAAAGACAGACCCAACACAGCTGCAGAAGCCACCGTCATGATCTTTCTCAGGCCTTTGGAAAACTTCTGTCCCACAGACTTATTCCTTTAGTATCTATTTCCCCAAAATACGCAAAGCCCAGTGGCTGGCGCACAACGATATCAATAGTAGCGTAGGCAAAAACTAGCGATCTGTGAAGGTGTTTCATCAACATATTGTGTCGTTTTACGTTATAAATGTACCCGAATGCTTGGAAGTAACTACAATCAATCCAGAAATAGTTGTTTTTTGCGCATCGCGATAATCACTGTTTCCACTTCGGAGACAATCGAGCCATTTGTATTTCCGACCCGCGCGCCCTTTTCGAAGGGAATTGGAACAAAAATCGCGCGCTCAGGAAACTAACTTTACCGCGCCAGAGCAGCCTTCATCTTGGCTTCGGGAAAGCAGGTCGCCGCTTGTCCCTGACCTTCCTGCCAACGGCCAATTGAACGCCGTGTCTTGAATCCAGGCAGCCCGTCTGCTCCGCCAACGTCATGCCCACGCGCCTCTAATGCGCGCTGCATTTTGGCGATATCTGATCGGTACAATCCACCAACTTGCCCCCACCGCCCCGAAAAATCATTTGACCCATACTGGATGCGGTCCCCGACATGCCCGACAAACAGCGCATAGAGATCGCTTCTGTTGTATTCCTTAAGCACGTAGAAATTCGGCGTGACGATAAAGGCTGGCCCACTGCGCCCGGCTGGCATCATCAAATACCCTTCGCCGCGCGCTTCATGCGCCGGGAACGGCTTGCCCGAAACCCGCGTGACGCCAAGTTTCGCCCAGTCCCGTATTTTACGCCCTTGATCCGGCCCCTCCATTGCGCAGGACACAGAGCTTGGCACGTTTACCTCAAAGCCCCAGTCACGGCCTTTTTGCCAACCGAACCGGTTTAGATAGTTGGCAATCGAAGCAATTGTGTCCGCTTCAGAGCGCCAGATATCCGCGCGACCATCGCCATTGCCATCCACCGCGAATTTTAGAAAATTGGACGGCATGAATTGTGGTTGGCCCAATGCCCCCGCCCAAGAACTTTTCATCCCTGACGCCCCGCTCGGCGCGTGTCCGGCCTGCGCAATCTGCAAAGCGGCGATCAGTTCTGAGGTGAAATAGTCAGCCCGCGTGGACATAAACCCTTTTGTGCCCAACACTTCGAACACATCATGTGGAATATCCACACGACCATAGCCACTTTCACGGCCCCAAATCCCAAGAATGATCCGACCCGGCACACCTGTTTGACGTTCGACTTGCTGCAAAACGCTGGCATAGCGCTGCGCCATTTGCTTGCCCACCCGTGTTGCACCACCCACTGAGCCCTTGTTGAAGTAGCGCCCCGGCGACCCGAATTCGGCCTGTCGCTGTGTCTTTTCTGGTGTGGCACGCGTTCCCGGCGGCACAAGGTCTGGCAGTTTCCAATTGAGCGTCACGCCTTGAAACGCGGCATCAAACGTAGTGCGAGACACCCCTTTGCGGCGCGCTTGCGGCCAGATCGTCTGGCCAAGCCACGTTTGAAATTCCCGTTCTATTTTAGATTTATTTTGAGCGGATGCAGGCGTTATCAACCCTGCAATCAGCAAAATCACGACTATAAACCGCATAGATCACCCCTAACGCATCTGTCGCCACCACATTAGCGCAGTTGCTTAGACCTGTCCGTAGAGAAACCCATAGTCGCTTAGATCAATTCGCCGCCTAGCGAATTTGTGCCAGAACTGACAATGCGCACACGACGCAGATCACCCGGCTTCAAGCCGTCCGCGGTGACGTGCACTGCGTGCAAATAGTCCGATTTTCCAACCATTTGCCCCGCAAATCGACCCGGCTTTTCGAACAGCACGCCAACCTCACGGCCCACCATGCCTTCTTGGATTGCGCGTTGTTGTTTGGTGATCAAAGCCTGCAACCGCTGCAACCGTTCATCGGCAACCGCACTGTCCACCTGAGGCCGCTCTGCCGCAGGGGTGCCCGGGCGCGTCGAGTATTTAAAGGAATATGCGTAGCCGTAATTTACCGCTTCAACCATATCCAACGTGGCTTGAAAGTCTTCTTCTGTCTCTTCCGGGAAGCCAACAATGAAGTCCCCCGACATCAAAATATCCGGTCGCGCCTCACGGATACGCTCAATCAACTTGAGGTAACTTTCAGCAGTATGTGCACGGTTCATCCGCTTCAAAATGCGATCAGAACCAGATTGGACAGGCAAATGCAGATACGGCATCAGTTTGTCACACGTACCATGGGCTTCGATCAACGCGTCATCCATGTCATTTGGGTGAGAGGTTGTGAACCGGATACGTTCCAGCCCATCCACATCATTCAACGCCCAGATCAGTTGCGCCAAAGTTTGTTCAGACCCATCCGCGCCAAGGCCATGATATGCGTTCACATTCTGCCCCAGCAAAGTGACCTCACGCACGCCACGCTCAACCAAGTCACGCGCTTCGTTCAAAACGCGATCCACCGGGCGCGACACCTCGGCCCCGCGCGTATATGGCACCACGCAAAAGGCACAAAACTTATCGCAACCTTCTTGCACAGTTAAAAACGCAGCCGGTCCGCGCGACGCCTTGCGGCCGCGTTTGAGGTGATCAAACTTGTCTTCTTCGGGGAATTCAGTGTCCAAAGCCGTCTCACCAGCTTGCACTTTTGCCTCAAGCTCTGGCAGGCGGTGGTAGGATTGCGGCCCCACAACCAAATCAACCATAGGCTGGCGGCGCATGATTTCCTCGCCCTCAGCCTGCGCCACACATCCAGCCACGCCAATCTTCACATCAGGTCTTTCGACCTTATACGCCTTCAGGCGGCCCAATTCGGAATAAACCTTTTCAGCCGCCTTTTCACGGATATGGCACGTATTGAGCAGAATCATATCTGCATCCTCTGGAGTGGACGTCTGTTCGTAACCCTCAAGAGATTCAGCCATGCGTTCGCTGTCATAAACGTTCATCTGACATCCATATGTCTTGATATACAGCTTCTTCAGATCAGACATAAGGTGTGCCTTTTATGCGTGTGAAACATGGGAACTTAAGTGTTTCCCCTAGCGCAGGCACCACAGACTTGCAATGCGAGGCAGCCAGACGGCATGGTGCGATCATGAACAGACACTTCCCATCCCTTGATGACTTTCTAAGCGGACCAGATGCCCGGCTAGATAAACATCCTGTGGCGCTGATCATGGTCGAAGACGACGTGGAAGTCGCCTCAACCTTGCGCCACCATCTTGACGCCGGGTTCGCGCAAGTCATCGCCTTTATGCCCAACGCATTCACTCTACCACGAGATGTTGCAAGCCTCGTGTGGCGCATCGACTATGACATGAGCCGCGACGCCGCGCTGGAAACCGCTGTGAACAAAATCATCAGGGCGGCAGCCGGGTCTTGGATTTATTACTGTTACAACGCGGAATTTCTATATTTCCCGTTTTGCGAAACACGTTCGGTCAAAGAGATGCTCGCCTTTCACACCGAAGAACGGCGCGACGCCATGTTAAGCTACGTCGTGGATTTATACGCGGACGACCTTGATCAAGCCTCAAACGCCGTGAGCCTAGAAACCGCGCATCTGGATCGCTCTGGCTATTATGCACTCGCACGCGACGGGCGCGACGGCGTAGAGGGGCCCATGGAGCGGCAATTAGACTTCTTTGGAGGGCTGCGCTGGCGGTTCGAAGAACACGTCCCAGCCACCCGTCGCAAAATCGACCGCATCAGCCTATTTCGCGCCAAGCCGGGGTTGAAACTACGCGGCGACCACACCTTTAACGATCAAGAATACAACACCTATGCCTGTCCATGGCACAACAATCTAACAGCCGCCGTGTGTTCCTTTCGCACAGCAAAGGCACTCAAAACCAACCCCGGAAGTCGAAACGACATACACACCTTCAAATGGCACAACTCCGCGCCCTTTGAATGGCATTCCCGGCAGCTGCTTGATCTTGGTCTCATTGAGCCCGGTCAATGGTTCTAACTAAGCACGCCCCTTGTTCAGATGGTACGTCAACGCGCTTCGGATTAACAACCGCAACGCATCTTCTGGCAGCAAATGGCTGGGATCTAAATGCAGCGCGCGATTGCCATCAAACGTGAAACCGTCGCCGACCACATCACGGAAATCTGACATCAAGCTGGTCTGACAATGCGTAAACAAAGCAACGCCGCCTGTTTTTGGGGTGCCTATCCGTATCGTGGAGCCTGATTTCGTTTTGGCGGTCAGGTAGGATGGTTGGCCCCATTTAAGCGTCTCATCAAGTGGGCCGACCTCGGGGACTTCGGCGGCCGTTTCGAAAATGAGGCGCCTTATCGCGAGTAAGGCACTGCGATCTTGTTCAGCAAACGTGTCGAACGCGGCGGCGACCGCGCGGTTTGCAAAAGGAGGTTCAGGTTGTGTCATGCGCCAACACTAGCCCAGCGCGGTGGGAAAATCTTGCAAGATTTTCAATTGCGCGCAGCGCATCCAAATCCTTGAAAGGATTTGCGCCCGCCCTGTGTGCTCGGTTGTGATTTTCTGCCAACGAAGCGCTTTTTTCGGTGCGCCAACTGTCCGGAACCAGCGTTAGTTTCGCAGAACCGGAAACCAGTCTTCGCGCAATTGCTCGCCCGCTTCCATATCGTGCCCCGGAAAGGGGGGAGATGTTGGTCCGGGCCGTTCCACGTATCGCGCATCATCCCCGACCAGTCGCAATGAAAAGGCGCGGCGGCGGGCGTTTGTGTGATTTCCGCGCGCGCCATGCAGCGTGCGGAAGTTGAACGCGATGGCATCACCCGGCATCATCGGCCATTCGCGGATGGCCATTCCTTCGGCCTCTGGGTCAGGAATGGGCATGTAGTCGCCCTCAAAGAACGCCGTTTCGGATGTCCAACGCGTTGGTAAGACGTCTTTGTCCCAAAGGTGTGATCCTGCAACACAGCGCAAAGACGCATCTTCCACAGGATCCAAAGGCACCCAAAAGCTCACAGTGTGTTGTCCGTTTACAAAGTAATACGGCCCATCCGAATGCCACGGCGTCGCCATCGAGGTGCCCGGTTCTTTCACCAACACATGATCGTGAAACATTTGCACGCGTTGTGAGCCCATCAACGCCCCGGCGGCATCCGCAATCTTGGGGTCCGCAATAACATCGCCAAATTCAGGGATACGTTCCCAATTGCAGTAGTCATCGAAGAATCGGCCGCGTTCGCCAGCTTTATGGTTTTCGGATGCATAAGGTCCGGGGGCCGACATGTTACGCGCGACGCCGGCCCGCAAGGCATCGACATGTTCAAAAAACAGTCCGCGCACCAACACGACCCCGTCGCGCTGATAGGTTTGGATCTGTTCTGGAGTAATGGACAAGGTTACTTACGGCGCAGTCGGATCACCACGTCAACCGAGGCAATTTCAGCCCCGTCTGGCGCATCCGGCAATTGTGCGATCACAAGTTGATCTGCGGGCGCATCTGTCAGTTTTGCGTCGTCTTCCCAAAAGAAATGCGGGTGATCGTGCGTATTGGTGTCAAAATAGCTCTTAGAGCCATCCACGGTAACTTCTTGCATCAAGCCCGCGTCGCAAAACGTGCGCAACGTGTTGTAGACAGTCGCCAAGGACACGGCTTCGCCTTCGCATTTAGCAGCGTCAAACAAGCTTTCGGCTGTGACATGGCGATCTTGCCCATCCCCCACCAGCAACGCGGCAAGCGTGACCCTCTGACGCGTCGGGCGCAAGCCCGCTGTGCTCAGCCAGTCAGAACCAATGTCATGTACAGTGCGTGTCATACGACGTCTCAATCCGCTATTCCTTGTTATATATTGAGGGCGAATAGCTAAGATTTCAATTGCAAATGAGTCGCAATTCGACAGTTTGCCAAGCTGAGCACCAAGCTTGGCACTATAGTACACCCATTGCTACCACCTTGCAGGGCGCATCATGGCGGTGGTAGAGGATGCAAAATACGACCCAACCCGCCTCAGGAGACCCGCGCCCCATGGCTTCATACCCAACCAGTTTTGATCGTGACGATTTGTTGAAATGTGCCCGAGGCGAGCTTTTTGGCCCCGGAAATGCGCAATTGCCCAACCCACCCATGCTGATGATGGACCGTATTACGGATATCTCTGGCGACGGTGGTGAGCACGGCAAGGGCCACGTTGTCGCTGAGTTCGACATCAACCCTGACCTATGGTTTTTCGACTGCCACTTCCCAGGCAACCCAATCATGCCCGGCTGTCTTGGCCTAGACGGCCTGTGGCAGCTGACTGGCTTCAACCTTGGCTGGCGCGGTTGGCAGGGGCGTGGTTACGCGCTTGGTGTCGGCGAGGTGAAACTGACAGGCATGGTGCGACCAGAGCGCAAAATGCTGACCTATCACATCGATTTCACCAAAGCGATCCAAACGCGCCGCCTTACAATGGGTGTCGCCAACGGCCGCGTCGAAGCGGATGGCGAAGTGATCTATCAGGTGAAAGACATGAAGGTCGCCCTTAGCGAAACCTAATCGAGCCCAAAACAAACATTAACGGCGGTGGTTCAAGATTACGAACGACCGCCTGTTGCCACCAAATGCAGGCTCGATCGGATTCACAATCTGATCCGTCTCAGCGTGGTGCATCAGCCTTTGCGCCAACACATAAGACACAATGGCCACCACAACGCCGCCCGCCATCTGTCCAATCAGCACCCCTTCAGCCCCCCACACCCTTGCGCCCACATAGACAAAAGGCATGATGCCAAGTGTATTGCGCGCCCAATTGATCCATGTGGAATAATAGGGGTGCCCAAGATTATTATACGCCGCGTTGCCCACAAAGATCACACCATTGAAAACCCACGCGAGCGATAACGGGCCGCAAAACAGATAGACCAAGTCCCGCGTTCGACCTTGAGCGTCGAACAAATCCGCAATCGGCGCGCGCAACAAATACATCACACCAATGACCGGCACGACATACAGCACGATCAGCATCAAACTGCGGTTATAAGCTTCACGCACACGGGCGTGTTGCCCGGCACCAAAGTTCTGGCCAATAATCGGGCCAATCGCACCAGACATCGCAAATATCAACGCAAACGCAATCGGGGTCAGACGACCAATAATAGCCATGCCTGCGACCGCTGGCCCGCCAAATTCCGCCGCCGCGCGAGTCACAAATGCGGCCCCCACAGGTGTGGCGACATTGGTCAGCATCGCCGGAAACGCGATTGCCGTGATCGGCTTCAAATCACGCAAGAACGCACGCGGCACCAAGCGTGAGAAGCCATCATAGCGGCGCACCAAGACCCACACCGCCGTTGTCGACATCGCAAACCGCGACACAACAGAGGCCCACGCGGCCCCTTCTAAACCCATATCAAAAGTGAAGATGAAAATCGGATCCAGCACAGCGTTCACGATCCCCGCCACCAGCGTGACCATCATGGCAAGCCGGGCCGCGCCGTGCCCCCTGAGGGCTGCGGATGTGACAATCCCAATCAGCAAAATGGGCATTGTCGGGATCAGAATGCGCAAATACGATATGACCAGCGCCTGCGTCTCTCCGGTGGCCCCAATCAAGCCAGTCAGACCATCAAGATTGTAAAACATCGCAGTCGCAACAATAACCGCGCAAATCACACCAAACACGACAACATGTGTCAGCAACTCGCGCGCGCGATCCGCCTTGCCTTCGCCCAAGGCGCGCGCAATCAGTGCGCCGCCAGCGATGCCCATGCCAATACTGATGGACGTCGTCATGAACAATATCGTGCCCGCAAAACCAACAGCTGCCGCGAGCTCTTCCACCCCCAGCATCGATATGAAAATCATATCAACCAGATCGACAACAAACAGCGCCAAAAGCCCGAAAGCCGACGTCACAGACATCGTCACGATATGTCGCGTCAAACTACCCGTCAGAAACTTGGCTTGTGTTTCGCTCATGATAGTTTGACCCGCGCTGTCTGCTTCTTTTAGTCGCCGCGTCCATGTGGTTCTGCGTAATCCAAATCCGGGTTAACCGGTAAAATCCGATGCGGATTAATGCTTTCGTGGCTATAATGGTAATGTCGCACAATGTGCTGCATGCCAACAGTGTCCGCGACCCCCGGCCATTGGTAAAGCTCGCGTGTGTAGGCCCACAAGTTCGGGTAATCGACAATCCGCTTTTGGTTACATTTGAAGTGCAAATGATACACAGGATCAAATCGGATAAGCGTCGGGAACAAGCGCCAATCCGCTTCTGTCACCCGATCCCCCATCAAATAACGCTGCTTTGACAAGCGATCTTCCAACCACTCAAGCGTGTCAAACAACGGATGCACCGCCGCGTCATAGGCGCTTTGGGTGGACGCAAAGCCGCATTTATAGACGCCATTATTGAATGTGTCGTAGATGCGGTCATTCACAGGCTCAAGGTCGGCGTGCAAGTCTTCGGGCCAGAAGTCCAAGTTGTTGCCCGTCACCGCGTCAAAAGCAGAATTGAACATACGGATGATTTCAGAGCTTTCATTGCTCACGATTGTGCCTTGGTGTTTGTCCCACAAGATTGGCACTGTGACCCGGCCTGAAAAGTTTGGGTCGGCCTTTAGATAAATGTCGCGCGCGAAGGGCAGGCCGAATTGGCGATCCCCTGTGGCCCCGTGATCGTCGGTCTCAAACGTCCACCCATCTGACAGCATATCCGAGTGAACAACATCCACAGAGATGTGGTCCGTCAGCCCCTTCAGCGCCCGAAATATGAGCGTGCGGTGTGCCCAAGGGCAAGCGAGGGAGACATAAAGATGATAGCGACCACTTTCGGCTTTGAACCCCGACACACCAGACGGACCCGTATGTCCATCTGGCGTTACCCAATTGCGAAACTTTGCGGCAGAGCGTTCAAACTTACCGCCCGTAGAACGCGTGTCATACCATTGATCGTGCCAAACGCCGTCTACCAAAAGTCCCATGGGTGATTCCTTTTCCTACCGTGTTGATGGTGATGTAGGGCACGATTTGTTCTCAACCTATCACTTTTGGCGCGCATCGTCCCTGCGCCATTGCACATTTAGAGTTGTAAAACCGTGTGTTTCCAAAGCGAAAACGCATTGTCATAAAAAGTTAACTTGAAATTCAAGTGCTTCATGGCATCAGATAGAGCGGGATAAGGAATCTGCTCATGTCCACTTATGTGCCTAACGCTGTTCAGGAAGGCCTTGATGCTGCACGCATCTCAAGGCTGAAATCTTCATCTAAGCTGCGGATCGAAACGCAGGACGGGTACTTCCGCATGCTGCGCTTATGGGACACAGGATTTTCCGTCGCCAGCGAAGACGCGCCGCATATTCGTGGATTTGCCGACATCTATGATGGGCCGTCGCAAATGTTCCAATGTTTGATCGTCGCCTCCAGCGAAGAGTCCGGCGAGATGCGCTATGAATTCAAACGCATGACTGCTGTTCAACATACACCCCCGTCTGATTTTGCAACAAGCCGCCCCAAGCCTGTCGCGATGATCGACGACCTACGCTAACGACAGCAGTGTTTACCCGCTACGCGATTTTCTTTGTGCCAAATGGCGCATGGGGGGCGTTTGGCGCGTCCTGGCTTGGCTGGAACAACCAAACGGGCACGTATGTTAAATCTGGAAGTTGGGGCATACCAGATCAGAACACGCTGACCAATCGCCCACGCAAATACGGGTTTCATGCAACCATCAAAGCCCCGTTCTTTTTAGCCCAAGGACATAATGAAAACGCGCTTTCAGAAGCCGCGCAAAGCCTGTGCAAAACGATGGCTCCAATTGAACTGACATCTGTGCGGCTCAGCCGACTGGGGCGTTTCTTTGCGTTGAGCGCACCGGATCAACAGGACGCGCTTATCCAACTATCGCAACGCGCTGTAACCGAACTGGATCAGTTCAGAGCACCAGCAACTCAAGCCGAGCTGACCCGCCGGCGTCAGTCGCGCCTTACGCCAGCTCAAGATGCGTTGATGCTACAATGGGGCTATCCATACGTGATGGATCAGTTTCGCTTTCATTTGACCCTAACGGGCCCAACACAACACGCTGATCTTGTTGAGGGTCAAGTCCACGCGGCCCTCTCTGATATTTTGCAAGTCCCACTGGTATTGGACGCCCTTTGCTTGATGGGAGAAGCCGCTGACGGCAACTTCCACCAAATCGCGCGCTACCCGTTCGCGGGCTAACCCTTACTGCAAATCCTCAAATGCGCGTGCCATCCGGGCCACCGCGTCTTCAATTCGCGCGCGTGGCGTGGCGATGTTGAAACGCAGGAAGTCTTCACCACCTGTCCCAAATGTCGGGCCATGGTTCACAGCGATCTGGGCTTTTTCCTGCACACGTCGGGTGAATTCATCCCGGGCCATTCCCGTGCCAGAAAAATCGACCCAAGACAGATAAGTCGCCTCAAGTGGCATCGAGGACAGGCCCGGAATTGCATTGATTGCGGCGTCAAACACTTGGCGGTTGCCATCGAGATACTCAACAAGCCCGTCAACCCAACCGGCCCCTTCCGGGGTGTAGGCCGCCGTGGCCATGAACAGCCCAAAAGAATTCGGAGACATCCCCAAAGCCGCCATGCGCCCTGCAAATTTCGCGCGCAGACTTGGATCGGCGATAATCACATTTCCAGAATGTGAACCCGCGATATTGAAGGTCTTGGTGGTCGCCGTCATCATCACCAAACGATCTTCGATCCCGTCGATCGCAGTCATCGGGATGTGCGTTTTGCCCGGCATCACAAGGTCATGGTGAATTTCGTCCGACACCAGCACAAGGTCATGCTTGCGGGCAAATTCGGCGACGCCTTCCAGTTCTGTTTTGGTCCAAACACGCCCACCGGGATTGTGTGGGGAACACAAAATAACCATACGCTCCCGTCCGGTCATTTGCGCGTCATACGCCTCAAAGTCCATCTCATAGCGACCCTGCGTGTTAACCATCTGGCATTCGACAACCTCGCGACCAGCCGCATTAATCACCTTTGCAAATGCGTGATACACAGGCGTGAACAAAACCACCCCATCACCCGGCGCCGTGAACGCATCGACACACATAGCAGTTCCATTCACCAAGCCATGTGTGGTGAAAATGCTGGCAGGATCCAACTCCCAGCCGTGGCGTTCCTGCATCCACCACTGAATCGCTGCGTTGTATTTGGAATCATCCCCAAAATAGCCCATCACACCGTGGTTGATGCTATCTTGCACCGCATCCAGCACACATTGCGGCGGCTTGAAGTCCATATCCGCGACCCACATCGCCAAACCACTGTCAGCGGACACGCCATAAATCGCTTCCATCTTATCCCATTTGGCACAATGGCTCCCGCGGCGGTCAATGATTTCGTCGAAAGAGGCGTCTAGGCTCATGTGAGTTCTCCGAGTTGCATGTTCCTCGCGCAAGCTAGCGGACACAAATCCAAGCGCAAGCAGATTGCAGCCCGCCGCGCGCTGTCCTAAATGGGGGGCATGAAGCTATCAATTCTGATCCATCCCGATCCGCGTCTGAAAAAGACTTGTGCAACTGTGCCTGACAGTTCTGATGAACTGCGCAACATGGGAAAGGATATGCTTGAGACCATGTATGCCGCCCCCGGTATCGGGCTCGCAGCGCCACAAGTTGGGATAATGCAGCGCGTCATTGCGCTTGATTGCAACAAACCCGACGAAGGCGACGGGGCAAGTCCGCTGGTCATGCTGAACCCTGTGGTTCTGTCTGGATCAGACGAGTTGAACACCTACGAAGAAGGGTGCCTGTCCATCCCCGAGCAATTCGCCGACGTCACCCGCCCCTCGACGGTGGACGTGGAATGGATGGACCTCGACGGCAAAACCCAACGTCAAACCTTTGATGGGCTTTGGGCCACCTGCGTGCAGCATGAAATCGACCACCTCGATGGGAAACTGTTCATCGACTACCTCAAACCGCTGAAACGGCAGATGATCACACGCAAGATGGTCAAATTGAAAAAAGAACGCGCGCGGGAATGACATCATGAGCCTACTCCCCATATTGCGCTGGCCCGATCCACGACTTGCACAGACCTGCGCACCCATCGACAGCATCACCCCTGAGATCGAACGCCTCGCAGCGGATATGATGGAGACAATGTACGCCGCCCCCGGACGTGGCCTTGCCGCGCCGCAAGTCGGTCATCTGATCCGTCTGTTCGTCATGGATGCCGGATGGAAAGACAACAAGTCCGACCCAATGGTTTTTATCAATCCGATGATCCAAGAGATCAGCGAAGACTATGTCGCCAATTCTGAGGGCTGTTTGTCGATCCCCGGCGTCTCCGCCGACGTCAGCCGCCCTGCGCAAGTTCAATTGACATGGACCGGGATCAACGGCGCCCGCTACGTGCAAAGCTTCACCGGTTTTGCGGCAGCCTGTGTGCAACACGAAAATGACCATCTCGACGGCATCATCACCTTCGATCACTTAGACGCAGACACCCGTGCGCGGATTGAAGCCGACTACAAAGCAATCCCATGACGGTCCGTGCGATCCTGCAATGGCCCGACCCGCGTCTCAGCACTATCGCCGATCCTGTTTCCAAGATCACCGATGAGATCAAGCAAATCTGGCAAGATATGATCGAAACCATGGACGCGATGCCCGGTGTCGGCCTTGCTGGGCCACAAATTGGCGTCATGCTGCGACTAGCAGTGGTGGATGTGACCCAAGACCGCACGCGCCGCGTCCGCGTTGCCAATCCCGAGATCATCGACGCCAGCACGGACTTGCGAACACATGACGAAGCCAGCCCCTGCCTGCCCGGTGTCAGCGCAAAATTGAAACGGCCACGCAAAGTCGCGATCCGGTTTTTGAATGAAAATGGTGTCATCATGCGACGTGATTTTGAGGATCTGGAAGCGACCTCGATCCAGCATCAAATCGACCATCTGAACGGCAAACTCTATTTCCACAATTTGACTAAAATGAAGCAGGACATGTTGCTGCGAAAAGCCAAGAAGGCCCGTGTATGAAGATCGTATTTATGGGAACACCGGAGTTTTCAGTTCCAATCCTTGAGGCCCTAAACACGCATCACGACGTGATCTGTGCATATTCGCAACCTCCACGCCCGGCAGGACGCGGTAAAAAAGACCGCCCATCCCCTGTGCAATCGTGCGCGGAAGCTTTGGGTATTCCTGTCCGACACCCCGTCTCCCTGAGAACCCCAGAAGCGCAGGCTGAATTTGCCGCCCTAAACGCAGATATTGCCGTCGTGGTCGCCTATGGGCTGATCCTGCCGCAAGTCATCTTGGATGCGCCTGAACGTGGATGCCTTAACATTCACGCATCCCTGTTGCCCCGGTGGCGTGGTGCGGCCCCGATCCACCGCGCGATCATGGCAGGTGACGCAGACACAGGTATCTGCATCATGCAAATGGAGGCAGGTTTGGACACTGGCCCTGTCTTGCTGCGCTCTGCGACATCGATCGCCGACAATGAAACGACAGGCGATTTGCATGATCGGCTAAGCGCCCTTGGATCATTGGCGATCATCGACGCCTTAGCGCAATTGGACGACCTGACACCGACCCTTCAGCCAGACGAAGGCGTCACCTACGCCGCTAAAATCGACAAGGCAGAAGCCCGCATCGATTGGACCAATGCAGCCACTGACATTGACCGTCAAATTCGTGGCCTGTCCCCCTTTCCCGGCGCTTGGACGCAGTGGAACGGCCAACGTATAAAACTGCTGGGCGCGCATCTGGCTAATGGATCTGGTGCGCCGGGCGAGGTTTTGGACGAAGGGCTGCGAATTGCCTGCGGAAAAGGCGCAGTCCAATTGACCCGCTTGCAACGCGCAGGCAAAGGCGCGCAGGATGTGACAGAGTTCCAGCGCGGGGCACAAATTGCACCGCAGACAATTCTGGGCTCATAAGTGAGGTGGGCCTTGGTCCACCCCGTCAGGAGAGCAAGATGCCTATTCTCTGGTTGATCATCGTCGGCGCCGCTGCGGGTTTCGTTGCGACACGTTTGCTGAAAATCGAAGCTGATATCATCACGACAATCGTCATCGGCATGGTTGGCGCAATTTTGGGGGGTGTAATGTTGCAGCTCGCCGCCGGATTGCTCGGTCTGCTTGGTGGTCTGGTTGGCGCGATTGCCGGGGCGATGCTGGTGGTATGGCTTTGGCAGCAGGTCAAAAAGAAATGAACAATATGTGAGGTGCAGGTGTCCTGCACCCTGCCTTCTCAGGATTTGGGAGGTGTGCTTTTATATGTTGGCAACCGCCAGCCAAATGCCAGCGATCCCGCCCTCAACACCCATGTGATCACTGCTGCACAAGCCAATGGCACAAAGGGCTGATCACTGATCAAGGTGCTTGCCCAGCCCGCGGCTGCCCCCATAAACGCTGCTGTGATGTACAACTCTCCTTGCGTCAAAACCAAGGGCACTTGGTTTACCACGACATCACGCATCAACCCGCCAAAGCACCCTGTCATGGACCCAATTATGATCGTGATCGATGCAGGTTGCCCAAGCGCCAAAGCAACCCCGGTTCCAGCCGCAACCGCGACAGCCAAAGCAAGCGAATCCAGCCAAATCAGAACTTTCAAACGACTTTCCAGTAGGTGCGCCGTAAAAAACACCACAAGAGCAGCGCAGCTTGCGACCCCGATATACCCCGGCGCAAACACCCAGAAAACATCTCTGTCCAAGACAATATCGCGAACCGTTCCGCCACCCACGCCTGTTAACGACGCCAAAAACATGAACCCAACCGGATCAAGTTGCGCACGAGACGCAGTGAGCGCACCGGTCAAGGCAAAGATCAAAACGGCCGCATAATCCACAAGGGCGATCCAGCTCATAATGCCCCCTTGATCCATTTGCGTGCGTTCAGGAAGATTTCGTCCATCACAGGTTCTGGCGCATCAAGATCGTGCCATTCGAACTGAAACACATGCCCGCCGTCATCGTGGCACAGATGTTGCCAGCGCGGTCGAACGGGTGGCGCGAGACGACACAACGAAAAATGCCAAATGGTATCTGCCATAATCAGATCAGAGCGCCCCAAATACAGCGCATTGCGGGTCTCTAACCCGCTTTCCTCAAACAATTCGCGTGCAGCGGCGGCTTCGGGGCGTTCCCCGTCGCGAATACCACCTTTTACGAATTGCAGTCCCGCCAAAGGATGCCTGAACATTGGAATACGGTGCGGCGCCCCATCAGGATGCAGGGCGATAGGGCACGCAATCTGGCGCATTACGGTTTGAACGGTGCCATGCCCGCGCGGGCGAGTTCATCAGCGCGTTCGTTTTCAGGATGTCCCGCGTGACCTTTGACCCATTCCCACGTCACGTTGTGACGCGCTTGCGCTTCATCCAACCGCTTCCAAAGGTCCACGTTTTTTACAGGCTTCTTTGAGGCCGTTTTCCAACCATTTCGTTTCCAGCCGTGTATCCAGCCGGTCACGCCATTCTTCACATAGGCAGAATCGGTCACAACGGTTATTTCCGACGCTTTTTCCAACGCCTCCAACGCACTGATCGAAGCCATAAGCTCCATCTGGTTGTTGGTGGTTTGCTTCTCACCGCCGCTCAATGTGCGTTCTTTGACAATGGTTTCGCCGTCCTTGGCTTGCAACAAAGCCCCCCACCCCCCCGGGCCGGGATTTCCCGAACACGCACCATCTGTATAAGCATATAATTTAGTCATTTTTGCGCGCCTGCATTACAATCCAAGGGGCTTCGACCCCATCCAAGCCGACGCTTTCGCCGAACCAAACATCCGTGGGGATCAGATCATTTTGCCCAAACATCCCACGTAAACTATCTTCGGTCACATACGTATAACGCCGACCGATCTGGTCACGTTTTGTGCCCGTGCCTGTCTTCATGCCAATATGAAATATGCCTTTGGGTTTCAATGCCTTGCTAATCGCCGCAATGTGCAATGGAAGCGCATCTTCTTGCGCGTGCAGCAACGAGAAATTCGCGAAAATTCCATCAAATTCGGCATCCCCGGCGATGTCATCAAAGGTTTCCAGACGTGCCTCAACACCGGGGCGATCCCCTGCCAAGGCGATCATTGCTTCGCTTGCATCCGTGGCCAGCGCGCGGTGCCCCGCAGCCGCCATCAACCCAGCAGAACGGCCCGGCCCGCAGCCCAAATCCCACACCCGTGCATTTTCGGGCAATTGTTCAAGAAAGCGACGCAACTGCCGGTCTGGGCCTTTGTCTTCGCCCACCAACACGGCGTATTCACCTGCTTTGGCATCATAGACATCTAAAGTTTCTCGATCCGTCATAAGAACACCCCTACGGCAAGAGACGCGACGACGATAGTCGTCAAAAGATAGCGCAAAGGCAGCCACCAACGCGGCGTCAAACCCCAGTTTGAAAACATGATATCCAAGAGCAAAAGCGCAAGAAAGCCAACGATTAGGTTGCTTCCTGCGTTCACTGGCCCGCCCCCGGTCATAAAGAACGCCCACAAGGCGGGGATGACCGACAGACCATAGGCTGTCGCCGCGCGCGGCCCATCAGCCTTCGTCGCGAAGCCCCACAGCACGCCTGACATAAAACTCAGGATCACAGAGCCATAAAACAACTGCACATAGGGCCCCACAAAACGCGCACCAAGATGGGCCGCGCCCCAGATTTGCAGCGGTTCGTACAGGTAGGTCACGGCCCCCCAGACAAATGGAACCAATCCAGCAAGGCCAAGCAACAACGGAGCAATTGGAATACGGGTCATGTCAGTTTTACCAAGCGCCACAAGGGCTCAAATACCAGTCAGATGCGTAAAGACGGGGTTACCGATATGGGTCAGGCCGTCTCACGCAAAACCCGTGGCACTTTGAATTCAACGTTTTCGACAGCGGTTTCAACCAATTCCTGTGTCATCTCGTACCGATCGGCAAAAGCCTGAATGACCTCATTGATCAACACCTCGGGCGCAGACGCGCCAGCCGTAATGCCGATAGAGCGTATCCCATCCAGCGACCGCCAATCGATGTCCGTAGCGCGCTGCACCAATTGCGAATAAGAGCAGCCCGCTTTTGCGCCCACTTCAACCAAACGTTTGGAGTTTGAGGAATTCGGGGCACCAACAACCAACATCGCGTCGCATTTTGGGGCCATCACCTTCACGGCTTCTTGGCGATTGGTTGTCGCGTAGCAAATATCTTCTTTGTGCGGCCCGACAATCGCAGGGAAGCGCGCGTTTAGGGCCGCGACAATATCCTTTGTGTCATCCACGGACAGTGTCGTTTGGGTTACGAATGCCAGTTTGCTTGGATCACGAACGTCGATCTGAGCGACGTCATCAACGGTTTCGACCAATATGACTTCCCCATCAGGCAGCTGCCCCATGGTACCAACGGTTTCAGGGTGGCCTTCATGTCCGATCATGACCATCTGCAAGCCATTGTCATGATGGCGCGCTGCCTCAATATGAACCTTGGACACCAAGGGACATGTCGCATCGACAAAAACCATTTCGCGCGCGGCGGCGCGGGCAGGCACGGCTTTGGGCACACCATGCGCCGAGAAAATCACGGGTCGATCATCGGGGCATTCGTCAAGCTCCTCGACGAAAACAGCGCCTTGATCGCGCAACCCGTCAACGACAAACTTATTATGCACAATTTCGTGGCGCACGTAGACAGGCGCGCCCCACTTTTCCAAGGCCATCTCAACAATCTTAATTGCGCGGTCCACGCCAGCACAAAAACCACGAGGCGCGGCAAGGTAAAGGGTCAAGGGCGGTTTGGTCATAACAATCACTCCAGCTTGATACAACAATTAGGCACTGTCGCATGCGGGGTCCAGAGGGTGATCGTCGCAGAGGTACAAATGGGGCCACGCGGGCCCCATTCAAAGTACTCCAGAAAGAAACCAATCAGCTTTCGCTGATTTCCGTTTCCTCAGGTCGACGTTCCGTGGGCATCTCACGCGGAGGACGACCAATCACATCGCGCAACTCATCAAGCTCAATGAAGTTGTCGGCCTGACGGCGCAGTTCGTCCGAGATCATAGGCGGCTGGCTGCGAATGGTTGAAACCACTGAAACGCGGACGCCTTGACGCTGAAGGCTTTCAGCCAATGGACGGAAGTCGCCATCCCCCGAGAACAGCACGATATGGTCTACGTGCGGCGCAAGTTCCATGGCATCGACTGCGAGTTCGATATCCATGTTCCCCTTCACTTTTCGACGACCCATGCTGTCCATGTATTCCTTGGCCGGCTTGGTCACCATTGTGAAACCGTTGTAATTCAGCCAGTCCACGAGTGGGCGGATTGGAGAATATTCGTCGTTTTCCAGCAATGCGGTATAATAAAACGCCCGCATAAGCTTACCACGCCGCATGAATTCCTGGCGTAGCAATTTGTAGTCGATGTCAAATCCAAGCGATTTGGCAGCGGCGTACAGGTTCGACCCGTCAATAAAAAGTGCGAGTCGATCATCTTTGTAAAACATCAAAATGTCCTTTTCGAAGGCTTTGTGACGACCGATAACTCCGGGAGTGAATCGAAGCAGCCGCCACGAATTGGCAAGATAGGTAAAAATCAACATGTCGCAAGGTGTGAACGAACACGAAACTCGCGGAAATCTGCCTCATTTCCGCTCAAATGCGCTGGTTGCCGCCGGGTCGAACCAACATTCAGAGCAAGCTTCCGTTACGTCAATCATAGATAGTACCCTTAAAAGCTTGGCCAAGTTACCCGGAGCGATTCGTTCTGTTAGTACATATTATCAAACACCCTGTTTTCCAGAAGGGGCGGGTCCCGATTTCGTGAACGCTGCATTTATTTGGGAAACGGACTTCGATGCGCAAGAAATCCTTGCACATCTGCACCAAACAGAAGTTGAATTTGGCCGAGTCAGAACCAAACGCTGGGGCCAACGCACGCTCGATTTGGATTTGATCGGCTTGCAGGACACAGTGCGTCCTGACCCGCAGACAGTGCAAAGCTGGATCGATCTGCCTTTAGAACAACAGCAACGCGTCGCCCCCAAGGAATTGATTCTACCGCATCCTCGCGTGCAGGATCGGGCTTTTGTTCTCGTGCCGCTTTGCGACATCGCGCCTGATTGGGTACACCCAGTTCTAAATCAAAGTGCACAACAGTTAAGAGATGCTCTGCCGCAAGCTGAACTTGACAGTGTAAAACCGCTTGTAAATCACCTCAAACGGCAATAAGTAGCCAGCTTCTGGCACACCTAATACATCCCGGAGAATTCCATGGCCCGCGTTACGGTAGAAGACTGCGTTGACAAAGTTCCCAATCGTTTTGAATTGGTGATGCTAGCAGCGCATCGCGCCCGCGAAATTTCAGCTGGGTCATCGATCACAGTTGAGCGTGACAATGACAAGAACCCTGTCGTGTCACTGCGTGAAATTGCTGACGAAACACAAAGCGCGGACGATCTGCGGGAACGCTTGATCGAATCCAACCAGACACAAATCGAAGTCGACGAGCCAGAAGAAGATGCCATGGCCCTTCTTATGGGCGCCGAGCAAGACAAACCGGACGAGGATTCCATGTCCGAAGAAATGCTGCTGCGGCAGTTGATGGCGGCGCAAGGGCAAGGCTAACGCCTGCCTCTACCGGCCGAAAAGGGCGGACCATGACAGCTGATGATCTAATCGCCCTGGTCCGTGCCTATCACCCAAAGACAAATGCGAAATTGATCACCGAGGCTTACGCTTTCGGTGATTTGATGCATGAAGGGCAACTTCGTCATTCCGGCGAAGCCTACTTCACACATCCTGTCGCCGTCGCAGCCATTCTTACAGAGCAAAACCTGGATGACGCCACCATCGTCACAGCACTTTTGCACGACACGATCGAAGACACGAAAGCCAATTATTCCATCGTTACGGAGAAATTTGGCGAAGAAATCGCAGTTCTGGTCGATGGTGTAACCAAACTGACCAACCTGCAATTGTCCAACGTAGAAACCAAGCAGGCCGAGAACTTCCGCAAGCTGTTCATGGCCATGTCCAAAGACCTGCGCGTTATCCTTGTGAAGCTCGCAGACCGTTTGCACAACATGCGCACGATCAAAGCCATGAAGCCTGAAAAACAGGTCATCAAGGCACGAGAAACCATGGATATCTATGCACCTCTGGCAGGTCGCATGGGGATGCAGTGGATGCGCGATGAGCTAGAAGATCACGCGTTCAAGGTCCTTAATCCTGAGGGGCGGTCCTCGATTATGCGCCGTTTTGTGTCTCTGCAAAAGGAAAGCGGCGACGTTATCCAACGCATCACCAAGGACATGATTTACGAGCTATACCAAACAGGCGTGGAGGCCGAAGTCTTTGGTCGTGCGAAAAAGCCGTATTCAGTTTGGCGTAAGATGCAGGAAAAGGACATGGGCTTTTCGCGTTTGTCCGACATCTATGGCTTTCGTGTTCTGACCGATAGCGAAGAAGACTGTTACCGCGCTTTAGGGGCAATTCACCAGCGATGGCGCGCTGTGCCCGGACGCTTCAAGGACTACATCAGCCAGCCAAAATCGAACGGGTATCGTTCCATCCACACCACAGTGTTGGGTCGTGACGGCAAGCGTGTGGAAGTGCAAATCCGGACCCGGCGCATGCACGATGTCGCCGAAACCGGGGTGGCCGCGCATTGGTCCTATCGCGACGGCGTCCGCACTCAAAACCCATTTGCCGTGGACCCCAGCAAGTGGGTCAGTCAATTGACCGAACAATTTGACGGCGAAGACGATCACGAAGATTTCCTCGAAGCCGTCAAACTTGAAATGTATTCGGACCAAGTCTTTTGCTTCACACCAAAGGGCGAAGTCATCAAGCTGCCTCGTGGCGCAACGCCGTTGGATTTTGCCTATGCCATCCACACACGGATCGGAAACGTCTGCGTCGGTGCAAAAGTGGATCACATGCGCGTCCCTTTGTGGACACGGCTCAAAAACGGGCAATCGGTAGAAATCATCACCGCGCAAGGGCAACAACCACAAGCAACATGGTTAGACATCGCGGTAACCGGCAAGGCGAAATCCGCAGTGCGGCGCGCGTTACGCCAACAAGACCGGGACCGTTTCATCAAGCTGGGTCGTGAATTGGCGCGGTCTGCCTTCGGCCAAGTGCGCAAACGCGTCACGGATAAAGTTCTGGATACGGCTGCGCGTACGCTGCGCTTACCTTCGGGCAACGAAGTTTTGGCCAGGTTAGGGTCTGCCGAAATCACAGCGCGCGAAATGGTGCAGGCCGTTTACCCCGAACTCACCCAAGCCGAAGGAGATCAGGTCGACAGCAGCCGTGCTGTTATCGGCCTGTCACCGGGGCAGAGTTTTGATCGCGCGACATGCTGCCAGCCCGTTCCCGGAGAGCGAATCGTTGGTATCAGATTTCGAGGTAAAGGCGTGGTCGTGCATGCAATCGACTGCGAACGATTGGCGCAATACGAAGAACAAACGCAACGTTGGATCGATTTGCGATGGCACGAAGGACCACACGGCCCTGAGAACACAGTAACCCTAGACCTCACAATAGGCAATGATGCCGGGGTCTTAGGCCGACTTTGCACCATGATCGGTGAGACCGGCGCAAATATCTCAGATCTTGTTTTTTTAGATCGGAAACCTGACTTTTACCGCTTGCTGATCTATGTGGAACTGCGGGACGTCGCGCATCTACATTCGTTGATGCGTGGGCTTGAAGCCGAAAGTGAAGTGGCTTCGATCGAACGGTACCGTGATCAAACCGCGCCCGAGCAGATAGAGGCTTTGGTGCAAGCCGAATAGGACACTCGCGCACGTGGTTTTCAAACGCCGGGATAGACAGCCATTCTGGCGTTGGGCTTTTGAGCTTTTCTGGCCCCGTGGCGGCTGGGGGCGCGCGTTTCAATATGTGCAACACCGCGTTCGGCGTCTGCCCGACAGCCCAGAACGGATCGCCCGTGGTATCTGGGCTGGGGTCTTTACGACATTCACCCCGTTTTATGGTCTGCACTTTGTCGTCGCCGCCTTCATCACGCGACTGATGCAGGGCAACCTGCTAGCTGCTTTGATGGCAACCTTTTTTGGCAACCCGCTGACATATGTACCCATCGGGATGATCTCTTTGGAGACAGGTCACTGGCTGCTTGGCGAAGAAATGGATGCGGAAAAGGAAACCAGTTTTGGCGGGGCCTTTGTTGATGCGTGGCGGGATTTGACCAACAACTTCTTCGCCATGTTTGATGAGCAAACAGCCGATTGGTCCGGATTGATAACTTTCTACGACGAGGTCTTCGTCCCCTATCTAGTCGGCGGATTGTTACCCGGCATCATTGCAGCAACAATTTGCTATTATCTTTCGGCTCCATTGATCCGTGCCTACCAAAAACGCCGCAAAGGGTTGATCAAAGCGAAATTCGAGGCCTTGAAAGCCAAGGCTGCAGCCGCCAAGAAGAAGCAGCCAGAACATCCCGGGGGGTAATCCGATGTCTACTGACTTGCGACTAGGCGTAAACATTGATCACGTAGCAACTGTGCGCAATGCGCGCGGTGGCGACACACCAGACCCATTGCGCGCTGCGAAAATGGCCGAAGAGGCAGGTGCAGACGGCATCACAGCCCACTTGCGTGAAGACCGCCGGCACATTTCCGACGCCGATATTGAACGGCTAATGGATGCACTGACGGTACCGTTGAATTTTGAGATGGCTGCGACTGATGAAATGCAGTCTATCGCCTTGCGCCATAAACCACATGCTGTGTGTATCGTTCCCGAAAAGCGCGAAGAACGCACCACCGAAGGCGGGTTGGAAGTCGCACGTGAAGAAAACAGACTAGCGCATTTTATTGCACCGCTTCGGGATGCGGGATGCCGCGTGTCGATCTTTATTGCAGCTGACAGACGTCAGATTGAAGCGGCCCATCGCATTGGCGCCGAAGTAATCGAACTGCATTCTGGCGCATATTGCGATGCGCATCACGAAGGCCGTTTTGAAGACCGTGATCGTGAACTTGAAGCCATGCGTGACATGAGCAGTTTTGCCCATTCCCTTGGGCTTGAAGTCCATGTTGGCCACGGCCTGACCTATGAAACCGTAAAACCCGTTGCCGCCTTTCCGGAAGCAAAGGAACTGAATATTGGTCATTTCCTGATTGGCGAGAGTATTTTTCTCGGCCTTCAACCAGCCATCGCAGAGATGCGCAAATTGATGGATGAGGGGCGTGCGGAGATGTTGAAATGATCCGGCATTGTGTGATGCTCAGCTTAGATGCAGACCACGACCCAAACCGTTTGAAAGCCGTCTTAACAGACCTGTCCGAACTTTGTGACCGATTGCACGGTGTTTCAGGTTTCATGAGCGGTCCCAATCGCGATTTTGAGAAAAAATCGCCCGCCTTTGCAGCCGGATTCACCATCGATTTTTCCGACAAAGCCTCTTTGTTGGCATATGCCGACCACCCAGAACATCAAGCTCTTGGCGCACAGTTGATCGCGCTGTGTTCAGGTGGGGCGGATGGGATCATCGTTTTTGACATAGAGAATCACGAATGATTCTTGGGATCGGCACTGATCTAGCAAATATCGACCGTATCCAAGGCACCCTCGACCGGTTTGGGGATCGCTTTCGCAACCGTGTCTTCACCGATGTCGAACAATCCAAAGCAGAGCGGCGTAAAGACGTCGCTGGCACTTATGCAAAACGATGGGCCGCCAAGGAAGCTTGTTCCAAGGCACTGGGAACAGGGCTGCGCATGGGGATATCTTGGAAGGACATGGCCGTCAGCAACCTGCGTACAGGACAGCCCGTCATGGAGGTCACCGGTTGGGCCAAAGAGCGTTTGTCAGACATGACACCAGCCGGACACGAGGCCATAATCCATGTGACTTTAACGGACGATCACCCTTGGGCTTCTGCCTTTGTTGTGATCGAAGCACGCCCGAGTCATGGCTAACCCCAATCAAAGGCGACCTTGACACCCCCCTGCTGGCCTCTCATGAAGCGGTAAGCAGTCAATGACAGGCATTTTATTCCATGGCAGAAAAAACCGAAGGCGGAAACAGCATCATCGAGACGATCAAAACGATCGTCTACGCGCTATTGATCGCAGGTGTGTTTCGCACGTTGTTCTTTCAGCCGTTCTGGATTCCATCAGGGTCCATGAAGGAAACTTTGCTGATCGGTGACTTCCTTTTCGTGAACAAAATGGCTTACGGCTATAGCTACGCGTCCTGCCCATCGATTATTATGCCCCGTTTTGGCGTCAATATCGACGCCAAGGACGTCTGTGGCTGGCTTGATGGCGACAACACCAGAATGCTTGCAGGCGAACCAGAACGCGGAGACGTCGTTGTGTTCCGCCACCCCGTATCCGGGCGCGACTATATCAAGCGCTTGATCGGGAAACCCGGTGACAAAATTCAAATGGTTGACGGGCAAGTCATTTTGAATGGCACACCTGTCCCGCAAGAAAACAAAGGCGAGTACCGGGAGGTCATGCAGCTGCAAGGGTCTCAACGCCAACCGCCGCGGTGCGAAAACGGACCTGTCGGGATGGGCGCTGTTTGCTCAAAGTCACGTAAAATTGAAACTCTGCCAAATGGCAAAACGTATCCAGTTTTGAACATTGGAACCTCTTCGGCGGATGACACTTTGGTTTTCACTGTGCCTGAGGGTGAATATTTCTTTGTTGGCGACAACCGCGACAACTCTTTGGATAGCCGGTTTTCACGCTCTGCGCGTGGGGTTGGATTTGTGCCATATGAAAACCTAATCGGTCGCGCGGACCGGATCATGTTTTCATCTTCTGGACGGTCCATGCTGTTCTTTTGGACATGGCGCAGCGATCGCTATTTTAAGGGGGTCGAGTGAAACTCTCCTCTGAGTTACACGACTTCTCGAACCGGATCGGCCACACCTTCGCCGACCCGGCGCTTCTTGTGGAAGCTGTGACGCACGCATCCGTGTCATCGCCGACCAGATCTGACAACCAACGCCTTGAATTCTTGGGCGATCGGGTGCTCGGTCTTGTGATGTCCGACGCTCTTTTGGCGCAAGATCCCGACGCGTCTGAAGGTCTGTTGGCGCCACGGTTCAACGCGCTTGTCCGCAAAGAAACCTGCGCGGATGTTGCGCAACAAATCAACTTGGGTGCCGTTTTGCGCCTTGGTCGCTCAGAGATGATGTCAGGTGGACGACGTAAATCTGCGCTGCTTGGGGATGCCGTTGAGGCTGTTATCGCAGCCGTCTACATGGACGCAGGGTTTCAAGTCGCGCGCGAGATGATCTTGCGACTTTGGGGCGACCGGGTGCGCAATGTGGAATCCGATGCCCGTGACGCCAAAACAACCTTGCAAGAATGGGCGCAGGCACGCGGCTTGCAGCCCCCCAAATATGCCGAAACAGGACGTTCCGGACCAGATCACGCACCTGTTTTCGAGATCACAGCACAGCTAACATCGGGCGAGGCCGCATCAGCGCGGGCCGGGTCCAAACGGCAGGCCGAACAAGCGGCGGCCACAGCGCTGCTACAACAATTAGAGAGCGCATCATGACCACATCCGCAGGCTTCGTCGCCCTAATCGGAGAACCCAACGCAGGCAAATCCACCTTGCTCAACCGCATGGTTGGCGCAAAGGTGTCCATCGTTACTCATAAAGTCCAAACCACCCGCGCCCGCATCCGCGGGGTGGCCATGGAAGGCCAAGCACAATTGGTGTTTGTCGATACCCCAGGCATGTTCCAACCCCGACGCAGGCTTGATCGCGCGATGAACGCAGCAGCATGGGGCGGCGCGGCGGATGCCGATGTGGTCGTGTTGATGATCGAAGCGCATCGCGGCGTGACCGCTGGCGTGGAACGCATTTTGGACCGGCTTGAGGATATAGCGGAAGGGCGCACAGTCGCGCTGGCGATCAACAAGATCGACCGTGTGGAAGCCCCGGTTTTGCTAGGCCTCACGAAATCATTAAATGAACGCTTCACATTCGCCGAGACCTTCATGATCTCTGCAGAGAAAGGCCATGGCGCTGATACTTTGCGCAAATGGTTGGCAGCTCAGATGCCGAAGGGGCCTTGGCTTTATCCCGAAGATCAAATTGCTGACCTGCCAATGCGGATGATCGCAGCCGAGATGACCCGCGAAAAACTGACGCTGCGGCTTCATCAAGAACTGCCTTACCAATTAACGGTCGAAACGGAGAGTTGGGAAGAACGTGACGATGGCACCGCACGTATCGATCAAATCGTGTATGTCTCTCGATCGGGTCATAAAGGCATCATCTTGGGCAACAAAGGTGAGACCATCAAAGCTGTAAGTAAGGCATCGCGTGAAGAGTTGATCGAATTTCTTGGCCGCAATGTTCACCTGTTTTTGCAAGTCAAAGTGCGGGAAAAATGGCTTGAAGAATCCGAGCGCTATTCCGAAATGGGGCTTAACTTCAAAGACGGCAACGCGTGAGCAGATTAACCGCGCGATTTTGGGTTGATGCCTATATCGCAAGACTGCGCTTCATGGACATCCCCTGCTTTGTAACCGCCCATGGGGACGACACAGGCGGGGCCGTCCTTGTCAAACTGAACACATTGGATGGGCAAGCGCGGGTTTTTCAACGCAGCTTTGATCTGGAAACCGGGGATCGCGTTTGGTCCGAACTTAACGGCGGTATTGAGTCCGACGTGGACGCAAGCATCACCCGACAAAAGCAATTTGATCCAGATATTTGGGTGTTGGAAGTCGAAGATCGCCAAGGTCGGCATCTTTTGGACCAAGACGGGCTTAGATAAGTTAAGAAAAGATGGACACTCTAGGTTGCAAGCTGAATAGTTAACGATATGGAGTGGAGAGATCAGGGGATATTGTTGACGGCCCGTCGGCATGGCGAGAACAGTGCCATTGTCGACGTATTCACCGAGCAACATGGGCGGCACGCTGGCATTGTTCGCGGCGGAGCTTCGCGTCGTATGTCACCAATTCTGCAACCAGGCGCACAGTTGGACGTAGCTTGGCGCGCACGCCTTGAAGAGCACGTTGGCACGTATAAAGTTGAACCCGTGCGGTCCCGATCCGCCAATGCGATGGCAGATCGCCTGTCATTGGCCGGTTTGAATGCTGTCACCGGATTGCTGAGCTTCACACTCCCCGAACGAGAAAGCCACGCTGAGATTTACCGCCGCACAATGGGCGTGCTGGATCTTCTGGATGAACCCGAAATTTGGCCACTTGCGTATTTGCGCTGGGAAGTCGGGTTGCTGGAAGACCTTGGTTTTGGAATGGATTTGACAACTTGCGCCGTCACTGGCGCAACTGAGGATTTGATTTATGTCTCGCCCAAAACAGGGCGGGCTGTGTCGCGATCCGGTGCCGGAGAATGGGCAGACCGTTTGCTTCCCCTGCCGCCGGTTCTGTTGCGCAAAGGGGAAGCCCCGGACAACGAATTGGCGGTAGCATTCCGCACAACTGGATTTTTTCTAGCCGAACATCTCGCACCAATGATGGGCGACCGCCCATTGCCAGAGTCGCGTGCTCGTTTTGTCGAAGCTTTTTCAAGACGTTTTTAGCGATCTATTTCAGAACAAGTAACAGATCGACCAGCGTTTCCGTATGGCTACCCTTGTTGGGCGCCTGTAACAAAGACGCAAGGATCAGGCCCGGAAAGTCAGGATGCGTTGCATCCAGAGCCGACAATTGCGTGTCTATTTCTGATAAAATCATATGGTCCACTGCCGTGACCGTTTTTCGGGCGCGCACATCGTGCAACGCCCAAGCCCGCACGGAAAGATCAAGCGCAGACACCTGAAAGCCAGCTAATGCTCGCAGCCGAAGGTGCGCCGTGGTTTCTTTTCCAATTGCTACTTGAAATCGTTTTGCAACGCTCTCTTCCCACGCCGCCAGCAAAGCTGAATGGAATTCAGGCACATCTTTAAAGTGCCAATAAAAACTACCCTTCGTCGTTTCCAACGCGCGAGCTAAAGTTTCCGCACGCGTGCCATCCACACCGCTTTTGGACAACGCCTTGAGGCCTGCCTTAATCCAAGTTTGAGGTGTTTTTCGTGAACTTGCCATGCGTCAGCATTATTGGGCACACATATGATATCAAGTCATTCCGTTAACTCTTAATCTAGTGTGGTAATCCGCCCGCACAAAATTAGCAGCATATTGCAAACAATTGCTTTTATGGAAACTCTATCGCTGCAAATTGCGTCACTATCGCAAGACCGACAACAATCAACATTGAGCCTGCCATGGCAAAATTGATCCGCCGTTGGACCGTTTGTGACAAATCCAGCCGCTTTAATGCCCCCCCAAACCAAACCCAAACAACATGAATAGGAACCCAAATCGCATTTGCGATGAGTATTTTCCACATCACTTCTAGAACGAATGCGTCAGGAAAAATCGCAAACCCCGAAAATAGCGCCGTATTCACCGCGTATGCTTTCGGATTGATTGGCTGCAAAAGAAATCCGGACATGATTCCGGGTTCTCGGTGCGCTTCGATGAAGGCCAATTTGGATCCGGCGAATGCAATACGCGCGGCAAGATACAACAAATAGAGGGTCGAGAGGCCAAAAAGCAGTGTCCGGATCAATGGATTCGCCAAAACCAAAGTCGCCAAACCTGAAACCACCGCCAATATGACGAGATTGTTACCAAGAAAAAGGCCGAAAACATACCGTAAGCCAGCACGAAATCCAAAAGCTGCCCCGACGCCAGCGGCAGACAGAACACCCGGACCTGGTGAAACGATAAGGAAGAAGACAGCGGCCGCGAAAGTAAGCATGGTTCACTCAATCGCGGCCGCATAGAAAATTCAAGACGTCTTAGGCAAGAAGACGGCGAGCGATTACCTGTGCTTGAATTTCAGCCGCGCCCTCAAAGATGTTGAGAATACGCGCATCACACAGAACGCGCGAGATTTTATATTCTAACGCAAAACCATTGCCACCGTGGATTTGCAGCCCGTTGTCCGCCGCAGCCCACGCCACACGCGCGCCAAGAAGTTTGGCCATTCCCGCTTCTAGGTCGCAGCGACGTCCTTCGTCTTTTTCTAGCGCGGAGAAATAGGTCAATTGGCGCGCCACCATGATTTCCACCGCCATCATCGCCAACTTGCTGGCAACGCGCGGGAAGTTGATCAAAGATTTGCCGAATTGCTTGCGGTCTTCTGCATATTGCATGGAAATGTCTAAAGCCGATTGCGCCACGCCGATTGCGCGCGCCGCAGTTTGGATTCGAGCAGATTCGAACGTCTCCATTAATTGCTTGAACCCCTTGCCTTCTTCACCGCCCAAAAGATTTTCACCTTTGACATTAAAGTTATCGAACGCGAGTTCGTACTCTTTCATGCCGCGATAACCGAGCACTTCGATCTCGCCCCCGGTCATACCTTCGGTTGGGAAGGGCTGCTCATCTGTGCCGGGCTTTTTCTCGGCCAAGAACATCGACAAACCTTTGTAATCAGCAGTTTCGGGATCTGTACGCGCCAACAACGTCATCACATGTGTACGTGACGCATGCGTAATCCACGTTTTGTTACCCGTGACTTTGTAATCACCATCATCGCCCTTTACGGCGCGCGTGCGCAAAGATCCAAGGTCCGAGCCCGTGTTTGGTTCAGTAAACACAGCCGTCGGCAAGATTTCGGCAGAAGACAAACGAGGCAACCAGCTTTCTTTTTGTGCCTCAGTCCCACCAGCAATAATCAATTCCGCGGCAATTTCGGAACGCGTGGCCAAAGACCCGACGCCGATGTATCCACGCGACAATTCCTCGGACACTACACACATTGATGCTTTGGACAGCCCAAAGCCGCCATAAGCTTCTGGAATGGTAAGCCCAAAGACGCCCATTTCAGCCAGTTCATCGATGATCTCGATGGGAATCAGTTCATCTTTAAGATGCCAATCATGCGCAAATGGCTCTACTTTCTCGACGGCGTAACGACGAAATTGTTCGCGAATCATTTCCAGCTCTTCATCCAAGCCAGTTGCACCCACCGTGATATTTGCGGCCTGTTCTTGCATCAGCTCCACGAGACGCAAACGCGCGGCTTGAGTATTGCCAAGCTGCGTCAAAGTCATAACCGAAGGGTGCATGATCGCACGTTGGTCGTCTTGCGACAGACCTAAATCTTGCAGGCGTACGATCTCGCCTTGGTTCATCTGAATGCCACCATAAATCTGCCAAAGGTATTCACCAAAGGCGATCTGATGGATCAGTTGTTCGAGTTCACCGAATTTGCCTTGTGCATCCAACGCCTCCGCCCATTTCTGCATCTGCAAAAGGCTTTCGCAGTAGGTTCCCAACCACGCCAATCCATGAGCTGCAGTCTGGTGCTGTTCGACCAATGCATTTGAGACACGGTCATCTATACTGACCAAATCGCGCACTTTTCCCTGAGCAATTAGGGTGATTTCTTGCATCGGAGCCAATGCCGCCGCTGTGGTCGCCAGAAGGTCGGGTAAAATTGTTGCCGCTTCCGTCACGATATCCTGCCCGTCATGAGCCATGGTGCAATCTCCTAGCTGAGGTCCGAATTCTATGCCATTCGAATAATCCCTTCGCAGCTGCAGCGCAACTTAAATGCGCAAACAGCTTAATGTTGGATCAATTGTTTCGCACGGATGTTGCCCTAGCAACATTACCTCACATAATAGCCCTGACGAAAATGAAAATGTATGGGTCCATGTGTGAGTGTCGACCAACACAACATTGATACGTGTTCATAGTTGCATAGTGGGCATAAGCAACCTCGCCCAAAACGATGATCACGTAAGCAATGGGCACAAACTACGTGTGTGATGTGATTGCTAAAACCTATGCACGCCCCGTCTTGGGTACTCTGCACACCAAAAGTTGATCATTTTGGCGATGATAGGTGGCACATGTCATTAAGGCATGTGGGTCAGACGAGCCTCACAGATCGTTTCGATCACGACATTCTCAGCTGTGCCACCTTATTCTAATCGTTGTTTGCCGGCGCAAATCAGCTGCGCCAAGCTCTTTTGTTCTCCGCGGTTAACCCGCTTTGCGGGCCACGGACACGCCAGCGACGTCTTCAATAAATGTGACGATCCGGGACTTCACCTTGTCGTCTTCGATAGACGTCACAGCATCGAGAATCTGCGCATCAAGCGTGTGATTGTCGTTTGCTGTATCGTCTTCTGGCAGACCTTCAAAGAAGTAAGATGTTGGTACACCGAAGATCTTCGACAACTCATACAAGCGAGAAGCAGCAACTCGGTTAGAACCAATCTCGTATTTCTGAATCTGCTGAAACGACAGATTGAGTTTCTGAGCAACGTCCGTTTGGGACAGGCGGCGTAGGGCGCGCATTTGTTTGATCTTCTTGCCTACGTGGACATCTACGGGATGCGACATATTCGGTACCTCTGGTTGAACTAGGGGTACTTTCGAAAAACTTTAGCGTTCGCGCAATTGCGTAACTTTCATCATTTTTCAACCATAAATAGTCCATAAGTGGTTGACGAACGCAACCACTATGGATGATAAATGTACCACTGATGGGTGATCAGTATACCATTGAGAAGAAAAAGGTGGTCCGCGTGGACGGAAGTTCGGCACATGTTGAAGCAGAAATGCGGTTCTATCCGCTGCTATTTGAGATATTGCGCTCCTTCACGATGCTGGCCGCGAAACTGAACCTATCCCACGCCGTTCGTGAGCTCGGAAGCACTCGTCAAACAGTCCGCCGTCACATAACTCAACTTGAGGAAATGCAAGGTGGTGATCTGTTCGCTGTAAACGACCGACAGTATCAGCTAACTCCTTTGGGAGAAAAGGTTCTTCCAGAAGCCCAAGATCTTTTGGCCCGCGCGAATTGTTGGGTAAACGGTGACTTCAGTCTCATCAATGGCCTGCAATATCTTCGCAATGCAGTGCCCGATGGGTGGAGCCTCTTTCAACAACAGCATCCAATCAGCAAAGTCTTCACATCAACAGGCGATTTGATGAAGGACACCATGAGCGCTTGGGTCGCCAGCGGTGGCGCTTTGGAGCATGACGCCTTCAAGGCGGTTCGGCCCTATCTGATGGTGTTCAGAAGGGTTAATAGCCAATGGCTGTGCGTCGAACTTGGCGAAGAATGTTCATATGTCTCTTGGTTTGGCTGGGCTGCAGCCCGTAGTAGTATCGGTCGTGACCTTGGGCAAATGCCCGGCGGCTCCGATTTTGGCCGCCTCGTCGACCTCGCATATATCGAAGTTGAGACGAATCAGGGAATGCGTCTCGACCACACCTTCACTCAGGTTCCACGTGAAAATGGCGGACCTGCAGTGCCTATTTGTTACGAAAGATTGTTACTTGCGTCCCGTTTCCCGGATGGAAGTTTCGCTATGATTTCATCTGTTCGACGCACACATGATGTAGAAATACATGGTGTGAGCGACGACATGCTGAGAAAAATGCCCGAGGACCTTGTCATGTAGCGGCCAAAAATCACCCACCGCTGCGATAGTTGCGGCATTAATTATATTTTACGCTAGACTAAGCCTTGAATGCAGAAGCAGGAGGGGCCAATGACGATTCTAGGATTGAATTCGCAAGATAGATTTGCGGCAACGAGCTATGATGTACTCAATAGATTTGGAGTTCATCTTACGACAGGCTACGATTTTGAAGAATATAGAGATATCTTAGCCAAAGGCAGGCCAGACCATATCTTGGGGGCACCTTTTGACCCAAGTTTACACAAACTGGATAGCCGCAATTCCATGTGGGTTGTGGGCCACGATTCCGATGGACACATCATGCACACGCAAGCGCTGCGCATGCTTGACCTTCAGGGTGACACTTTGGGCACATATTTGCGCCGTCGGTTCAAAGATTTTCCTCCGTCCGGGCTTGATTTGGACATGGAACGTTCCCGTTTTCGCGCGGGCCCTGGAGCCAAACACATCTCGGGTCGCGTCTGTTATCATGGCGAAGTCTGGATGGGCGGTAAGCCGGGTCAGTTCCGCGGAACCGGTGTGTCCAGCATTCTGGGCCGTTTCGCGTTTCTGACGGCCTTGCAGCAATGGTCGCCCGATTACGTGTTTGGCTTCATGCCAAAGCCAGTTGCGCATAAAGGGTTCGTTGAACGCCAAGGCTATATGCACGCAGAACCATTTGCGCTGCGGTGGTACATAAAGAACGAACCCGATCCATTGGAAGGCTTTTTGGCGTATATGAGCCGCGAAGATATGCACTTCGTGCTCGACTTACCTGAAAGCGATCTAGAAGCTCTGGCAGCCTAATTCAGCGTTTCAAACTAAAACTCCCGACCTGCGCAAACGGATCGGGAGTCTTACGTTGACCATCTAGCGACCTTAAGACGCTAGTTTATCGCTCGACGGCGTAGTGCTCGACCATTGCGGCCAAGTCTTCCGGCGGCGTTGCTGTTTGGACAAACGCGCAGGCATTCGTTGCGTGGGAAAAGATCGATCCGTCCGAGAAGAACCTCGTGTTGGTAACAAAGATCACCTGCGTCTGCGGACAGCGGTAGTTTGCATAATCAGCAACAGCGAGGGCGCTACCATTTTGTAGCACCAGATCTAAGATAATGATGTCAGGCGCAGTGAGATTAATGGCAGCAATCGCTTCATCCTGACTTTCAGACACCTTCACTTCCATGCCACAACGTTGCAAATGCCGTTGCCACAGCAAGCCCAGTTCAGGCGCACTCTGTACGATAAGTACGTTCATAATTCCTCCGTGCCACTTCAAGTTCGTTAGGCACATTTCCGACCCCAGTCAGCACCAATTGCCCTCACAGAGGTTAACAGAGCATTAACACTCAATAATCGTTAAATAATTACCTTGGAAGTCGGCCAAATTTCGCTCAAATTACGGCGGAGTTTGCCGTTTTGACGAAAACCCAGCAAAGACTTGTGAAAAGGCAGAGCTATGACCCCCGATACACCTGAAGCGCGTCCTGATCACGGCGGAAACCTTGATTCCGCCTGCGTTCAATTTGGTGGAACACGAGACGACTGGATCGACTTATCCACGGGAATCAACCCGGTAGCCTACTCATTGGGTGACATCCCCTATCGAAGCTGGACGGATCTACCGGATCAAAAAGCTCAAGATGCCTTGCTGACAGCCGCGCGAAAATTCTGGTCCGTTCCAGACACGCTCGACATCGTCGCCACGCACGGCGCATCAGCCCTTATTGCGGCAATACCGGGCATATTTTTGGGCAAATCGGTACAGATTTCGGGTCCAACATATAACGAACACGCGTTAGCATTTCGCGGTGCAGGTTGGGATGTGAAGGATGCCGCATCAGGACAGGATGCCAAAGTGCTTGTGCATCCCAACAATCCAGATGGGCGTCTTTGGTCCCCCCAGGATCTAAATTGTCGGCAACTTGTTATTGACGAAAGCTTTGCGGATTGCAGTCCAAGCGATAGTCTTTTGCACTCCATGAACGGTGACGATCACATCACGTTGAAGAGCTTTGGAAAGTTCTGGGGGCTTGCAGGAATTCGCCTTGGATTTGCGATCAGTTCTGTAAAAACGATAGCAAGGCTAAGAATGAGGTTAGGGCCTTGGTCTGTTTCTGGTCCCGCCCTATCCATCGGTGCAACTGCGCTTGCAGATCAGGACTGGGCAGATCAAACTCGTGCGCGTCTCACGCAGGATGCAAAGCGGCTGGATGAGTGTCTATCAAAATTAGGGGCCCAAAGTGTCGGCGGAACGACGCTTTTCCGGTTGTATGACACGCAAGACGCAAAGTCGTTACAAACACAATTGGCGCAACACAAGATCTGGTCCCGCGTTTTCCCGTATAATTCCCGATGGTTGCGACTTGGATTGCCGGCCCCAGCCGATTGGCCGCGCCTTGAAGCTCTGACAAACGAATGACGCTCGCTGCAATCCTGACCGTTGCAATGATCTTGGACGCAATTTTCGGTGAACCGCGCTGGTTATGGTCCCGAATACCCCATCCCGCGATTCTGATGGGGCGGCTCTTGAGCGGATGCGAGAGATTGCTCTACCGCGACACTCGTGCCGCGGGTGTTTTGGTTTTGTGTATCTGCGTCGGCTTGGTATTCGGGCTTGCTTGGGCTTTGACCCTGCTTGGTCCTGTCATACAATCCCTGTGCGCCGCAGTTCTGCTCGCACATCGCGCCTTGATCGAGCATGTGCGCCGGGTCGCCGATGACCTCCGCGTGTCATTGGACGCGGCCAAGGACAGTGTCGCAATGATCGTCAGTCGCGACACGGCCACATTGACTGAACAGCAAGTCGCACGTGCCGCAATTGAAAGCGCTGCCGAGAATATGAGTGATGGCGTGATCGCCCCTGTTTTCTGGTTCTTGATCGCAGGGCTGCCCGGTCTGTGCGTCTACAAGATGGTGAACACAGCTGACAGCATGATCGGATATCAGACGGATCGCTACCTTCACTTTGGTTGGGCTGCTGCGCGGTTTGATGATGTTCTTAACTGGATTCCCGCGCGATTGACCGGTCTTGCCTTTTGGCTTCTAGGCGGTTGTGTCGGCACTTGGCACGACATCGCAACGGAAGCTCGTCAGCACAAATCCCCAAACGCCGGTTGGCCAGAGGCTGCCTTGTCGCGCGCGATCGGTATCGCGTTGGCAGGACCACGTCCCTATCATGGCGTCTTACAGGAACTACCTTGGGTCAATCCGAAGGGTATTCGCGACATTTCCGCACCGCATATCGACGCCGCACTTGTCCAGCTCTGGCGTGTGTGGACGTTATTCGTCATTATTTGCATCGGTTTCGCCCTAGTTTTGTAACCCAAGGAATTCCACAATGCGTTACGTTTTGCCCCTCGTCGCCCTTCTGATTGCCCCCCTTCCCGCTTGGGCACAATGCGGAGGGAATTTCTCCGGTTTTGTGAATTCCCTCGCAAGCGAAGCCCAATCGCGCGGGTATGACAAAAACACGGTGCAAAACTTCTTCTCTGGTGTGCGCAAAGACGCCAAGGTGCTCAAAGCGGATCGAGCACAAGGCGTCTTTCAGAAACCCTTCATCGAATTTTCGCGGCGACTGATCTCTAACCAACGCATTGAAAAAGGACGTCAACTGTCGCGAACACATAACGAGATTTTTGATAAAATTGAACGCAACTATGGTGTGAATCGCGGCGTTCTACTGGCGTTTTGGGCCTTTGAAACCGACTACGGCGCGTTTCAGGGCAATTTCAACACACTCAACGCGCTTGTCACATTGGCCCATGATTGTCGTCGCCCCGACTTGTTCCGCCCTCAGGTTTTTTCTGCGCTCGAACTTTATAGCCGAGGCCAATTCAGCCCATCCGGCACCACAGGTGCATGGGCGGGCGAAATTGGCATGGTGCAAATGCTGCCCGCAGACATCATTGAAAACGGTGTGGATGGCGATGGCGATGGCAAGGTCAGCTTGAAATCATCCCCGGCGGACGCCTTGATGTCCGGGGGTAAAATGCTCCAACATCTTGGTTGGACCGCTGGCCAACCTTGGCTTCAAGAAGTCGCAGTCCCCTCCAATTTGGATTGGTCGTTATCCGGACTGAACACTCAATTGACCGCCTCGGATTGGGCAAAACGCGGCGTCAAGCCGCGCGCAGGCAAGCTCGCGAATCTGCCAGCCTCGTTGATCCTACCCCAAGGGCACAAAGGGCCGGCCTTCCTCGCATATCCAAATTTCCGCGTATATTTCGAATGGAACCAAAGCTTTACCTATGTTCTTACAGCGGCCTATTTCGGGGCGCGGCTTGAAGGTGCGCCTGTTTACACCGCTGGCAACCCACAGACAGGCCTGTCCGGCGATCAAATGAAGCGTTTGCAGAAAAAACTTGAGGCGCGCGGGTATAACATCGGAAAAGTCGATGGAATCTTGGGCGCGCGAACACGCAATGCGGTGCAAGCTGAGCAACAACGCTTGGGGCTCCCGGCTGATGCCTGGCCAACGCCTGAGTTGCTGAAACGACTTTAAGCGACCAGTGTTTCGGCCTTTTTCAAGTCTACTGAGACCAACTGACTGACGCCCTGCTCCTGCATCGTCACACCGTAAAGCCGGTCCATGCGTGCCATGGTCACCGCATGGTGCGTGATGATCAGGAAGCGCGTCTCTGTTTGGCGGCACATTTCATCCAGCAAGTCGCAGAACCGTGTCACATTTGCGTCATCAAGCGGCGCGTCCACCTCATCGAGGACGCAAATCGGCGCAGGGTTTGCCAAGAACACCCCAAAGATCAACGCCAAAGCGGTCAGTGTCTGCTCCCCCCCTGACAAAAGCGATAAGGTGGACAGTTTCTTGCCGGGAGGTTGGCACAATATTTCCAACCCAGCTTCCAGCGGGTCATCACTTTCAACCATCACCAAGTTTGCTTCACCACCGCCAAACAGGTGCTTAAACAACATAGAAAAGTTGCTGTTCACTTGTTCAAACGCCGTCAACAAACGTTCGCGGCCTTCGCGGTTCAAATTCGCAATTCCGCTGCGCAGCGTTTTGATCGCTTCTTCGAGGTCGTTCTTTTCGTTCGCCAGTGTATCGTGCTCTTCTTGCACCTCGCGCGCGTCTTCCTCTGCGCGCAAATTCACAGCGCCCAAGGCATCACGTTGGCGTTTCAAGCGGTTCACATCGGCTTCCAGCGCTTCTGCTCGCGGCATATCATCGGGGTTCACGTCCAACTGGGTTAACAATTGGTTCGGGGTGGATTGTTGATCTTCCGCAATACGTTCAGCTGCGGCCTGTGTCGTCTCGCGTGCAGCTTCCACACGGGCTTCCGAACGGGCGCGGGCCTCGCGTGCATCAGAGGCGGCGCGCTCTGCGTCCCGTTCCGCATCCATCGCTGCGCGCAACGCGGTTTCAGCAACGGACAAAGCATCGGCCGCCGCAGCCTTGCGGCTTTCCCCTTTGGCCAATTCTTCCAGCAATACCTCGCGTTGTTCCGCGATTTCTTCGGGGGCAGCTTGCGCGACGTCCAGTTGTTCTTCGGCCTCAGATTTGCGTACCCGCAACTCTTCGCTTCGGGTTTCCGCTGTTTGCAGACGGTGTTTCCAACCGCTGACTTCTTTCACAATCTCTTGGGAGCGACGCGTGCGCGCTTCCCCTAGGCGGCGCAGTTCGTCCTGCGCAGATCGACGCGACATCATAGTTATGCGCGCGGCTTCCACGGTCATGCGCAGGTCTTCTATCCCCGCGCGCGCATCACCCAAATCAGCCAGACCGACAAGCGCCTGATCAGCTTCCGCCGCTTGCTTGCGCGCAGACATAGCTTCATCTTCGTGACGGCGAACAGCCAGTCCCAGGCTCTCAAGTTTGCCATGCGCGATATTTCGGTCTGCTTCCGCGCGGCTGAGCGCACGTGAGGCGTCTGCCACCATTCGGTCCGCTTGTTTACGCGCATTGCGCGCTTCTGCATCCGCCCGCGTCAAGTCTTCAAGACGTGCTTTCAGTGTATCGTGCGCCTGCTCTGCGCCATCGGCACGTGACATCGCGCGTTCAAGCGATTGTTTCAGTTCTTCCAAGCGGTTCAGTTGTTGTAACCGTAGTGCCGCAGCACTCGGCGCATCCTCGGCCCACGCCCGAAACCCGTCCCAGCGCCACAAATCCCCTTCCGTCGACACAAGCCGTTGCCCCGGCTTCAGCTCTGACTGCAAATCTACAGCATCCGCGACATCCACGACGCCGATCTGATCTATCCGGCGGCGCAACTCTTCCGGAACCTGTACGAAAAGGCTCAGAGGTTGCACATTTCCGGGCAATCGCTGCACTTCGTCATATACCGGCAATGACGCCCATCCAGACGGACCATCCGCGCTCACCACTGGCGCGCGCAAATCGTCGGCCAAAGCCGCACCCAGTGCTTTTTCGTATCCTGTCTTCACGGTCAGCGCGTCCATGATTTGACCGCCCTCCGCTGTATCGCGTTCGACAAGTTTCGCCAGCGCCCCAGCCTCGGCGCGCAATGCGTTCAACTCACCCGTCGCTTCTGAACGTTCCGCACGCGCATCTGCCTCACGCGATTGCGCTTCCCCCCGCGCATCATCCGCGTCGATCAACGCCTGGTCCGCCCGTGCCGCCGCCTGTGTGGCGGTGGTTTCCGCTTGAACGGCCGCTTCAAAATCCGTCGCAGACTTATCTAGTGCCGCCTGAGAGGCCGACACCGCAGCGCGCGCCTTTTCAGCCTCGGATTCTGCTTTCGTTTGAGTTGTGCGACTGTCATCTACCAAACGTTGTGCCGATTGGTGACGTGCGGCCAGTCTTGCAACGTCTTCGGTTTGTTGCCCCAGATCGCTTTCGCGTGCAGACAGAACTTCCGCAGCTTCTTGCGCCACAGCCGTCGCTTCGGCCAACTCGTCCTCAAATCCCGATGACGCTTTGCCCAATTCGGTGGCTTCCCATTCGAGCCGTTCGATTGTTTCCCCCGCGTCTCGGTTCAGGCCCGCTTCACGGTCAAGGTCGTTCCCAAGTTGAGAGATACGCGACATCAACGTTTCAATCGTTTGCGCAGCTCGTTTTTCTTCATCACTCAGCGTATCGCGCTGCACGATAAATCGTTGCACCAGAGCCGCCGCAATCGCCTCTTCTTCGCGCATCGCAGGTAAGGCCGTTTCCGCTTCTTCCCGCGCTTTGAAGATGGCACGCACCTGAGTTTCGCTTTGTGCGGCAAGCGTGACGCGGCCACGCAGTTCTTCTTCAGCGCTCGCACGGGCATCATCGGCTTCACGCCATCTGCGGTACAACAACATACCTTCAGAGCGACGCAAATCAGTGCCAATGGTCCGGTAGCGTTGCGCCTGACGGGCCTGGCGGGACAGCTGTTGCAACTGATTGGCCAACTGTTCGATCACATCGTCGACGCGTGCCAGATTCGTTTCAGCCGCTTTCAATTTCAATTCGGCTTCGTGGCGCCGTTGGTAAAGCCCGCTAATGCCCGCAGCTTCTTCCAAAATACGCCGACGTGCTTTGGGTTTGGCGTTGATCAACTCGCTGATCTGTCCTTGGCGCACAAGTGCCGGGGAATGCGCGCCCGTTGAAGCATCGGCAAACAGCATTTGAACGTCGCGTGCGCGTACGTCTTTGCCATTGGTCTTATAGGCGCTGCCGACATCTCGTGTGATCCGGCGCACAATTTCCAATGTATCGAGATCGTTGAAACCAGCTGGGGCCAATCGATCTGAGTTGTCCATGATCAGGTTAACTTCGGCGAAATTCCGGGCGGGACGCGTCGCAGCCCCCGCAAAGATCACGTCTTCCATGCCGCCACCGCGCATCGCCGTGGGACGGTTTTCGCCCATGACCCAACGCAACGCTTCGAGCAGGTTGGATTTCCCGCACCCATTTGGCCCGACAACACCGGTCAGCCCGTCCGCGATCACCAAATCCGTCGGGTCCACAAAGCTCTTAAAGCCTGTCAGTTTGATTTTGGAAAACCGCAATGTCCGATTCCTTTTTCGTCACGCTATCGTGACGAGCGGGGCGGGTCACTGTCAACGGGAAGGACCCACAAACAGCGTGTAATAGCCGGTTATCCACAACATATTGCGACACTAAGCGCTTTGTTCGTTATACTTGGTCGCAACTATAAGAGCTGGATTTTCGAATGTGGTCTGCATCGAACAGATGATCATCCAGATAGCAATCATACTGCACCTTGGCGCGACGCAAAGCCGGGTCGATTTCGCGGCCATCGCATTCTAGCAGACCCAACATCAAAGCCGCATCCCCCCGAATTTCGGTCACCTCGCAACCGCTCACTTGCCGGATCGCATGCGCAGCCAAGGGAGCCACGCCACTTAGACGCGGTGCATATTGCCTGTTTAAGCGGATCGCTTCAGCCAGATCACCACGGACACGCACATCGAATACCGCCGTCCCGAAAGAGACACGGGTCGCCTCCAGGTCTCGGAAATGCGGACCCGGCGTGTTGCACGCAGCCAGACCCGTACAGCATATTATCGCAGTCCATTTCATCGAGGTAATTTGGCAGAAGATGGTTAACACGCGGTTGCCACGTTGACTTGCACATCTTCGCGATACTGGTCATATAATCTAACCAATCCTTCGGAGCTGTCATGCCCTTCCGCCCTGTCACAACCGCAAAACTATCCGACGCCGTGGTGCGTCAGATCGAAAACCTTATCTTGCGCGGCATTCTGCGCCCCGGCGAACGACTTCCTGCAGAGCGCGATCTGGCCGACCAATTTGGCGTGTCTCGACCCTCGTTGCGTGAGGCTTTGTCAGACCTGCAAAATACTGGGTTACTCTCGGCAAAACCTGGCGCTGGTGTCTTTGTTGCCGACGTCTTGGGGTCGGCATTCTCTCCGGCATTGCGTGATCTGATGTCGCGCCATGAAACTGCGGCGTTCGATTACCTCGCTTTCCGTCGCGACATGGAAGGGATCGCTGCGATGCGTGCAGCACGGGTGGGATCAGACACTGACCTGCGGGTTGTTCAAACGGTTTTCGACAAGATGGAAGCGGCACAAAAAGCCCATCGCCCCGAAGAAGAAGCCCAACTCGATGCGCAATTTCACCTTGCGATCATTGAGGCCAGCCACAACGTGGTGATGCTACATATGATGCGATCCATGTATGAACTGCTACGCGAAGGCGTGTTCTATAATCGCAAAATGATGTTCGATCAGAGCACCTCAAGCGTGTCTTTGCTAGACCAGCATCGGGCCATCAATGACGGCATCCAAGCCAGAGACCCCGAGCGCGCAAAGGCGGCCATCGACGCGCATCTGGACTATGTTCAGCAAAGCCTTACCGACAAAATCCGGGCGGATCAGAACGAAAGCATCGCGCAACTTCGTCTTGACCACGAACGTTAAGCAAGCACTGCACATCATCTGCGCAGAGCGCCACGTAGATTGGGCGCATGTTTATTGCTCATCTCCCCGCCGCCTATTTGGTAAGTCGCGCATTTCCGAACTTATCACAGCGACCTTTACTGATCGGGTCTGTTCTACCTGATCTTGACCTCTTGCTGGTCTATGTCGGCGGCGTTGCCCAGCACCATCACAATTTTCTATCCCATCGCCCCGCGCTTTGGATCGCTTTGATGATCGCGGGTTTTGCTGCTCAAAGCCCTTGGGTTCGTGCGCTTGCTCTTGGGGCGATTGTGCATGTTCTCCTTGATACGGTGGCAGGTCAGATTGCGTGGGCATGGCCCCTAAGCAGTTGGACAATGCCCGTGGTCACCGTCCCGGCCCGTTATGAGTATTGGGTCTGGAACTTCATCCTACATTGGAGCTTTTTGATTGAATTGGTGATTTGCGCCGGCGCCTTGTACCAACTGAAAAACCCCCGGCGATGAAACCGGGGGCTTGTCAAAATCTAGAAAGACAGGGTCAGCTACCCCCAGAACATCAATGCAGTTTTGCGTCGACTTCTGCGATGGCGTCATCGATCAATCTGCCTGCATCGGCAGCCGTCATTTGTTTTGCAATCACGTCGCGGGCGGCAGCAATGGCCACGGTCACGGCTTGATCACGCACATCTTTGACGGCGCTCGCTTGAGCAGAGGTGATCTGATCTTCCGCTGCAGCCAAACGGCGAGCAATGGATGCTTTCAGGTCTTCTTTCGCTTGATCAGCAGCGCGCTGTGCATCTTCTTTGGCTTGCGCCACGATGCGTGCAGCTTGGTCTGCAACGTCTTTTTGCTGGCGCTCATAGTCCGCAAGCAACTTTTTCGCGTCTTCTTGCAGCTTCTTGGCTTCTTCGATTTCCGAAGAGATGCCGTCAGCGCGCGTGTCCAACATACCCGTCAGCATGCCCGGCACTTTGAAGTAGAAAAGTGCTGCAACAAACAAGATGAAGGAGATCAACACAACGAAGTCTGTGTTGGCCAAAGAGACAAACGGGCCGCTCGCAGCTAAGGCTGGTCCAGCCAAAGCAGTTGCAGCGATGGTCAGGGGAAGCAGTTTCATGTCTGTTATCCCTTCATCTGCGCTGAGATCGCAGCAGTCACGGTTTTCGCGTCGGCCTTGCCACCCATAGCCGCCACGATTTCCTTCGCGGTGTCTTTGGCGACTTCTTTGACGCTATCCATGGCACCAGCGCGAATTTCCGCTATGGCGGCTTCGGATTCTGCAGTCTTTGCCCCAATTTCCGCATCAGCCTTGGCAATTGCGTCGTCGAGATCAGCTTGGATGACGGCACGTGTTTGAACCGCAATTGCTTGCGCTTCGCTGCGGGCGTCGGCCAGAGCTTTGTTATAGGCTTCCTCGGCCTGTAGCGCTTTGGCTTTCAGGTCTTCGGCTGCCGCGATGGCATTGGTAATGGTGCCTTGCCGTTCCGCCAAAATCGCCGCGATACGCGGCAGAGCGATACGGGAGAGCACAAGGTAGATCGCCACAAGAGCAACGATCAACCAGAAAATCTGATTGCCGAAGGTGGATACATCCAGCTGTGGCATACCGGGGCTTGCGGCCTCGGCGGCGCTATGTGTGTCGGTCGCCATTGTCGTCTCCTGATGGATGCGGGCCGTTACATCGGGCAGCGCGGGATCATGTCCTGCGCCGCCCGACCGTAAGGATTGCAGTGCTCAGTGAGTCTTAAACAGCAAACATCAACAGAAGAGCGACGAGGAACGAGAAGATCCCCAAAGCTTCTGCAAACGCGATGCCGATGAACAATGTTGCTGTTTGACCAGCTGCGGCGGATGGGTTGCGCAATGCGCCCGCCAAGAAGTTACCTGCTACGTGGCCCACACCGATTGCGGCTGCGCCGGAACCGATTGCTGCCAGGCCTGCGCCAATGAATTGACCCAATTGTGCGATATCGCCTTCCATGTCTTTTCTCCTTACGATGGAATGAGTTGATTACGAGAGGCAGACCAAAGGGCCACCTATTGTTCGGTGATTAGTGATGCGGATGCAGTGCGTCTTTCAGATACACGCACGTCAGAATGGTAAACACGTAAGCCTGAATGGCCGACACCAGAATTTCGAGCCCATAGACCGCCATAACCCCAAGGATCGCGATCGGCGCGATGGCTGTTACCTGCGCAAACCCGGCGAAAACTTTCAGAACAGCGTGGCCTGCCATCATGTTGCCCGCCAAACGAATGGAGTGGCTAACGGGGCGCACAAAGTACGAAATGATCTCGATGATTGCTAAAATGGGCCGCAAAGCCAGAGGCGCGCTCGACACCCAGAATAGTCCAAGGAAAGACGCGCCGTTTTTCACAAAGCCAAGAATGGTCACTGTAAAGAAGACACCAAAGCCAAGAATGGCTGTCACAGCGATGTGCGACGTGGTGGTAAAGGACATCGGGATCAGGCCAAGGAAGTTGGCGCACAGAATAAACATGAACAACGTCATGATATATGGGAAGTAACGCAAACCGTCTTTGCCGGTCACATCTTCGACCATTTTGTAAACAAAACCGTAGGCCATCTCTGCAATGGATTGACCACGGCCGGGAACGATTGCGCGCTTAGAGGTTGAAAGCACCAAAAGAGCAACAACCGCCAAAATTGTCAAAGCCAACCAAAGGGTCACATTTGTCGGCGTGTACCAATGAATGGTGTCGCCACCGAACAAGGGCTTCACGATGAACTGATCCATTGGGTGGAATTCTAGTCCGCCGCTTTCTGCGCCGTGTGCGTCATCTGCCATTTTCAGGCCCCTTTGTTGTCGCCGTCGCTCTCTGCGTCAGCTGCCGTTATCTGCTCTTGGACCTCCTTGGCGGAGCGCATCATAGTCTGCACACCGGCCGCGAAGCCCAGAAATGTAAAAATGACAAGGAAGATCGGGAGCGTCCCCAACAGGCTATCCAACCCGTATCCTATGCCAAAACCGATCCCAAGACCGGCCACAAGTTCGATCACCATCCGCCAGGCCAATTGGGCCTGTGAGTGGTGCTGTTCCATATGCGTGCCAGTGTCTTCAACAGAAGCCTTCAAGGCCTCAATCCGATCATCTAGCTGTTTCAGGCGGCCCTCGTCAGACACGATTTCCCCCAACGCTTAGGTTTGGGCATGGCTAAGGTGCGGCACGCTCGGTGTCAATGCGCCGCCCCCCAAAAGCGCCACACCTAGCACATTGTATTTAAACACATTTCCCAATCACAAAGAACCGCAGTCATTCTGTCGCATAGCACGACCCAGCCAAAACCGCCCATTTCGTATATTCAACCAATCGGTTGACGATTGCACAGGGCTTTGCCATTGCACAGTTCATGGCACAGGACTTAGACACCGTTTTCGCAGCACTCGCGGACCCGACACGTCGGGCGATCCTGTCCATGCTGTTGGAAGACGATATGGCTGTGACCGATGTTGCCGACCCGTTCGAAATGTCCCTTGCCGCGATCTCAAAGCATCTGGGCGTCCTCACCAAAGCCCGCCTGATCTCACAGGAACGACGTGGGCGGGTGAAGTGGTGCAAGCTTGAACCAGACGCGATGAAATCGGCCTCTGTATGGATGCAGGGATTTGGCCAGTTTGAACCAGTTCATCTGGATGCGTTTGAGCGTTTTCTGGCGGTTGAGCTGCAAGACGAAGACCCAGTCACGCAAATCGACGGTTCCGACGTCTCGGGCTAGTCGTCGCGCAACAACAATAACAACGCCACAATCGTCAACCCAACACCCCCCAGAATGAGAACAGGCGGAACGCCACGACCCAGCGCGATCTCCCACAGGATAACCCAGCTTGGCGTCAGATAAGTATAGGCCATGACCTTCGCGCTTGGCAGGTTCAACGCAGCGTACTGCAACAAAACAAAGGTGGCCGCACTGGCGAACAGTGCGATGTAAATCAAGGTGATCCAAACAATGCCCGGCAAAGCGGCCCATTGCGTCGTCTTGATATCACCCCACCCATAGACGGTCAGGATAAGCCCCCCGGCCAACAGCAGCCCAAACGTAAACACCACCGGCGGCTCACCCCTGTTCAGCTTGCGTACCATCGGCGTGTAGACAGCATGTGCAACGCAACCAAAGAAATAGATGAATTCGCCGCGCCCCACTTCGAATGCGATGGCGGCCCGTATGTCGGCGCGAAAAATCACCCAAAGCGCACCTGTTGCGCCAATCGCCAAGGCCAGCGCCATGCGGCGCGTCGTGATCTGCGACAGAATTGCATATCCCGCGACCGCCGAGAGGATGGGTGTCAATGTAAAGACCGCGGCCGCGCTCACGGCGGGCGCTGTCTTCAATCCTTCGAACATCAAAACGAAATAGGCGCCAAACAATCCGCCCAAGACAATATACCGCCATGGTGCTCGCGCCGCTGATCTGGGCAAACCCGTCGTTGCCAATGCCGCGACACCGATCACAACTGCGGCCAACCAAAACCGGACCGCATTCAAGGCGGCAGGGGCGATCTCGTTTGCGGCCAACGATCCCAATGAGAACGACCCTGCAACCAACGCTGAGAATAACAGCATCGCAAGGTGGCCTTTTGCGACCGGCTGCAGGTTTCTTACTATGTCCATCTCGCGCACAAACGCCACATCCTTGTTTGGACGCAAAGCGTATCAATCATTCCAGTGTTTCGCTTCATTTTTAATGTGCGTCAGGAATGCCTGCACTTTCAGAGTTCTGTGCAGGTCAACATGGGTCACGAGCCACAACGGCACGCTCCAGTCATCAATGCTTGGCATCACTTCAATCAAGTCGGGCGCGGCCTTTCCTTGCAACACAGGCAAGAACCCGATCCCGGCCCCTGCGTGAATAGCTGATGACAACGACAAGGTGTCCGTGCTGCGGAAGCGGATTGCTTCTAGGGGGATGCGTTCACGCAACCATTGCTCAAACGGGGCGCGACTTTGCGCATCATCGCGCAAGACAAACCGATGTTGCTTCAAATCCGCGTCACCAGACGGCAGACCGTGGGCCTCAACATAGCTTTTTGCCGCATACATCCCGATGCGTTGTTGAAAGAACGATTGCACAACATTGTCTGGCTGATCCGGGGCACCGCCCGCACGGATCGCGACATGCGCTTCACCATATTCCAGCCGGAAAACCCGCTCACCCGTCAAATAGCGAATAATCACCTCAGGATAGGCATCCTGAAAACTGCGCATACTTGGCGCCAACAAAGGAGACAGCCCAACAATTGATGTGATGACCAGTTCGCCAGACACATCCGCGCCACGCCCTTTGATCCGCCCGACAAGCTGCGCGAACTGATCATCCGTGGTTTGCGCCACACGCAGCAAGTCCTGCCCTGCTTCCGTCGAGGTATATCCCCGCGCATGCCGTTGGAATAATTTTACACCCAAACGCCCTTCGAGGGCATCAATGTGCCGGATGACCGTCGCATGATGCACACCCAATATTTCCGCCGCACCACTAACAGTACCCAGTCGCGCAACTTGAAAAGCAGTCCGGATTTCGTCCCAATTGTCCAAACGCCAGATCCCATTCGTGCATTTTCCAACAGATATTGCAGAAGTAACGAAATCGTGTGCGTTTTTGCAAGGGGCGTTTATTCAGAGGGGGCGACGAAATGCTTACTTGGTATCGCCGGTGCTTTGTACGGTTGCGACTGTCGCCATCGTTGCCACGGTTGCCAAAGATGCAGTGCCCGTTGTGCCCAATGCGCCGATCAAAAGCGAAGCTTGCGTGGAAACTGTCGGAGCTGGGGACAGAGTTTTTGTGTCCTGAGCAAAAGCTGGTGCGCTTAGGGCAATGAGCGTGATCGCGGCAAATACGGTTTTCATGGTCGGGGCTCCCGAAAGCTTAATGATGTCTTAAGCTTTTATGCGCCTTCCTTCTGGTTTGTGTCAATTTTTCAGTAAGCTTTCTTCAATTTAGGTTAATATCTGAGATTGCGGCCCAAAGTTCCCGTTTCATGCTTTCAGCCTGCTATACTTGACTCACTCTCACGCGCGCAGTACACGCCACTCAAATCTGGAGATCACTATAATCTCCGGTCCCATGGCCTTTGCGCCGGGATCGCCCCCCACCAGCGAGTATCGCCCGTGGGGGCATCTTGCGTTTTGTGCTCGGGCCAATTTGGATACGCGCCGTCCCCGCCCTATATCGGGGGCACATTATCAACCGGCTGAGGAGGCCGAGACATGTTTGAAAACCTATCCGAACGTCTCTCTGGCGTCTTTGACCGGCTGACCAAGCAAGGCGCGCTGTCCGAAGACGACGTCAAAACCGCTCTGCGCGAAGTTCGTGTCGCCCTTTTGGAAGCGGACGTTTCGCTGTCTGTTGCACGTGACTTCGTCAAAGTCGTGCAAGACAAAGCGACAGGTCAAGCGGTCACAAAATCTGTGACGCCCGGTCAGCAGGTCATCAAGATCGTGCATGACGCCCTGATCGACGTCCTGCGCGGAGAAGGTGAACCCGGCGCCCTCAAGATCGACAACCCACCTGCCCCGATCCTTATGGTTGGTTTGCAAGGCTCTGGGAAAACCACAACAACTGCCAAGCTCGCCAAACGCCTGACGGAACGTGACAACAAGAAAGTCTTAATGGCCTCGCTCGACGTCAACCGTCCCGCCGCCATGGAACAACTTGCGATCCTCGGTGTGCAAATTGGCGTCGACACCCTGCCAATCGTCAAAGGCGAACAGCCTGTTGCGATTGCCAAGCGTGCCAAGACCCAAGCCGCTTTGGGCGGTTACGATGTCTACATGCTCGATACTGCGGGCCGTTTGTCCATCGACGAAGAGCTGATGACCCAAGTCGAAGCTGTGCGCGATGTGGCGGAACCGCGTGAAACTCTGCTGGTTGTGGATGGCCTTACCGGGCAAGACGCGGTCGCCACTGCTGAAAATTTTGATGGCCGCATTGGAATCTCCGGCGTTGTTCTGACACGGATGGACGGCGATGGCCGTGGTGGTGCCGCATTGTCGATGCGCGCAGTCACCGGCAAGCCGATCAAGTTTGTTGGTCTTGGCGAGAAACTAGAAGCGCTCGAAACCTTCGAACCAGAACGTATCGCAGGACGCATTCTAGGAATGGGCGACATCGTATCGCTCGTCGAAAAAGCGCAAGAAACCATCGAGGCTGAACAAGCCGAAAAAATGATGCGCCGCATGTCCAAAGGTCAGTTCAATATGAACGACCTTAAGATGCAGCTCGACCAGATGCTCAAAATGGGCGGCATGGAAGGCATGATGGGTATGATGCCCGGCATGGGGAAGATGGCCAAACAGATCGAAGAATCCGGCTTTGATGACAAAATCCTCAAGCGCCAGATCGCCATGATCGACTCGATGACCAAAAAAGAACGAGCAGCACCGCAAATTCTGCAAGCCTCTCGCAAAAAGCGCATCGCCAAAGGGTCCGGCATGAATGTGTCCGACCTCAACAAGCTGCTCAAAATGCACCGCCAGATGTCCGACATGATGAAAAAGTTGGGCAAAGGCAAAGGCGGCATGATGAAAAAAGCCATGGCCGCGATGATGGGCGGCAAAGGCGGAATGCCGGGTGGGATGCCTGGTATGGACGGCATGGACCCCAAGCAATTGGAAGCAGCCGCGAAAGCAATGGGCAGCAAGATGCCCGGTGGCATGCCCGGATTGGGCGGCGGCATGGGTTTGCCTTCTGGTCTCTCAGGCTTTGGCAAGAAGAAGTAAATCTACAATGACGCGCCTTTTCGCCCCTTCACTTAAACAGACCTTCACCTGCGGGAAACCCGCGCAGGTCCGAACCCTGTGTAAGGTATCTAAGTGAGCTTCGGCGCTCAAAATATCCCAACGCTCACAACAGAGCGTTTGACCTTGCGCGCTTTGGGTGCACAGGACTTCGCGCCTTTGTGCGAATTTTACGCCTCGGATCGCTCCAAATTCGTGGGGGGACCCGCGACAGCGGAAGCCACATGGCGAAACCTCGCTGGGGAAATCGGCCACTGGGCCCTTAGGGGATATGGCCGGTGGGCTGTTGAGGAAACAGCCACAGGGAAATTGGCCGGCGTGGTCGGCCCGTGGAACCCCGACGGTTGGCCCGAAGCCGAACTTGGCTGGGATCTGATGAACGGCTTTGAGGGCAAAGGTTACGCCACCGAAGCAGCACGCGCCGCCCGTCACTTTGCTTACACTGAACTCAACTGGACGACTGCGATTAGCCTGGTTGCAATTGACAACGACGCATCTGCGGCCCTCGCCTTGCGCCTTGGGTGTTCCGAAGAAAACGAGCGCTTCACCCATGAACGCCACGGCACCATGCGCGTCTTTCGCCATCCGAACCCGGAGGCGGTGATATGACCACGTACACCATTCCTGAGTTCAGCACAGATCGCTTACTGTTGCGCGCACCCAAGCTCGCCGATTTGCCCCGCGTCACCGAGTTCTTCGCATCTGAACGCTCGCATATCGTTGGCGGCCCGCTTAATGCACGCGAAGCTTCGCGGGCCATGATGCAAATTTACGGTATGTGGGCATTACGAGGTCATAGCTTCTGGTATATAGCGGATAAGGCCACGGATATCTTCCTTGGCTGGACTGGGATTATCAACGGCCCAGCTTGGGATGAACCTGAACTCGGCTGGACCGTTGTGGAGGAAGCTGAAGGCAAAAGTATCGCCTTTGAAGCCGCGACGGCCGCACGTGCATATGCTGCAACACAGCTCGGCTATGACGGCGTCATCAGTTACATCGCGCCACAAAACTCACGCTCAGCGACCCTTGCAAAACGCCTCGGCGCATCGTTTGAACGCGAGGGGGAATTGCTCGGCCACGATGTACATGTGTATCGCCACCCCAAGGTAGGGGCCGCAGCGTGAGTACCTCAAGTTATTGCCTAACAAACGTGAGCGTAACGCCCACTCCGCGCACGGCCGACCTGCTGTCGCTGTGCGGTTGGTTGGGGGGCGTCTAATGGGACATCGCGACATACCTGAGCTTGTCTCAAACCGATTGGTTCTCAAAGCACCTTTGCCTGAAGATTATCCTGATTTCAAAGCGACGTTCACGTCCTTCCGTGCACGTTTCATGGGCGGCCCACTGAACCCGTATGAATCGTGGATGCTTTATGCTGCCGAAATCGGCCATTGGGAAATTCGCGGTTTTGGCATGTGGATGATTCACGACAAGCTGACAGACGAAACTTACGGTATGGCAGGTGGTTGGCAGCCCGCAGGCTGGCCCGAACGCGAAATTGCGTGGATTATCTGGCCCGACAAGGCAGGCAAGGGCTATGCATTGGAAGCCACAGAATGCGTGCGGCGCCACGCCTATCATGACCTCGGGTGGGACACGGCTGTAAGCTATATCGACCCGATGAACCTCGATTCAATCCGGCTAGCTGAGCGCCTTGGCTGCATCAAGGACAAAGACGCGCCTTCGATTGACGGCACCGACGCGGTGTATCGCCATCCAACTTTATCGCAACTGCGTGACACGCAATTGGGTCACGGTATCGATATGGAGATTTCCCATTACGCCGATCCACTGTTCAAGCCGAAAGGATGGGCTCTTGACTGATTTCACTCAGGCTGCGCCGCAAGCAGCCAAGTTTTACCAACGCACCGCGGCTCTACAAACGACGCCGCAAAGGGGGCAAAAATGACCGACGCTGTCACCCACGCCGCGGACGTACTCAAAGAGCATCGCAAGAGCATCGATCGCCTTGACGCGGTTCTTGTTTATACGCTCGGTGAGCGTTTCAAACACACACAGGCTGTGGGGAGACTCAAAGCCGAACACGACCTTCCCCCGTCCGATCCGGTCCGCGAGGCCAAGCAGATCGCACGTCTTGAAGATATGGCAAAAGAAGCGGAACTCGATCCGGAATTTGCCAAGAAGTTCCTCAACTTCATCATCGCTGAAGTCATTCAGCACCACCGAAAACACCAAATATAAGGTGGGGTTTCCCCCATCGTTCTGACAAAAACCAAAAGGAAATATCACCATGGCCATGAAAATTCGTCTCGCCCGCGGCGGTTCTAAAAAACGCCCCTTCTATCGCATCGTTGCAGCAGACAGCCGCATGCCACGCGATGGTCGCTTCATCGAAAAACTCGGCACGTATAACCCTTTGCTGCCTAAAGACAGCGAAGAGCGCGTGAAAATGAACATGGAACGCATCCAATACTGGCTCGGTCAAGGCGCACAGCCAACAGACCGGATCTCCCGTATGCTCGAAGCAGCCGGTGTTCTGCCCAAGAAAGAACGCGCCAACCTGAAAAAAGGTGAGCCAGGTCAGAAAGCCAAAGATCGCGCTGAAGAAAAAGCCGCAAAAGCTGCAGCTCCTGCAGAAGAAGCAGCCGCCGAATAATAAGCCATCCTGCATGGCAAAACTGATTGGGGCCCTAAACGGGGCCCCTTTTTTCATGGCACGCACCGCCCCGTCTGGACAAACCCGGTACCTGTCAGGCAAATGGTCCCTTGAAAACCACAACACCAAAGGTTCTCTATGTTCGGCCTTATTCGCACCGCTATCCTTGTTCTGATTGCCTTTGTTGCGGGTCTGCTGTTCGAGCGGAGCCAAGTGAGTGAAGCCTGTGTTGCTGCAAACGGAACCATGCAGGCCGGCCTGTGCAGAGGAGCATCCTAAGATGGAAGAAAAGATCATCGTCGGCGGAATCGCAGGCTCTTATGGTGTCAAAGGCGAAGTCCGCATTAAGTCATTCTGCGCGACACCCGAAGACATCGAAACCTATTCACCACTTAGCGATGCTAAGGGTCGTGCATTTCACCTATCTATCCTGCGTCCAATCAAAAACGGGTTCGCAGCACGTCTCGCGGAAGTCGCGACCAAAGAGCAAGCCGATGCCCTGAAGGGAACCGATCTCTATGCATTGCGCGAACAGCTGCCTTCACTGCCCGATGACGAATATTACTACAATGATCTGGTCGACCTAACGGTCATGGATACAGGTGGCGTCGCGTTGGGCCGTGTGAAGGCGGTACATAATCACGGCGCGGACGACCTGCTGGAAGTTGTGCGTCCGGGATCATCTGACACCTTTTTGCTCCCGTTCACGCAAGCAGCGGTCCCGACCGTTGACCTTGAGGCAGGCCGTCTGATCGCAGACCCGCCCGAGGGGATTTTGTAACCCATGCCGAAGCTGATCGTGCATGCGGGGTTTCACAAAACCGGTACGACCAGCGTGCAAAAGATGTTGCGCAAGAACCGCAAAACACTGCGCCCCTATGCCAACATCATTCTGCGCCCCGGCATGTTACCTTTATGCGAAGCCGCCCGAGCGTGGTCGATCAACCGTCAAGAATGGGACCTCGGATTGTTCAAATACGAAGCCGCGATGCTGGCAGAAAAATTTGACCCCAATGAGACAATCATTCTCAGTTCAGAAGACCTCAGCGGTCACATGCCCGGTCGTCAGGGGTTACGCCGTTATGACGCCACCCCACGTTTAATGTCCGCCATTGATCTGGCGTTTCGTGAAGCCCAGCCAAAGGCTGATATCTCTTATCTGTTCTTCACGCGCGCAGCTGAGCCTTGGTTGGCCAGTTGTCACGTGCAACATGTAAAGGCGGCACGCATGACGCTGTCGCGCAAAGATTACCTGCGCAAATTTCGAAAGTCAGCGGATTTGGATGCGGTTATCGATCAAGTGGCGGAACAATTGGACCCGTCCCGCGTACACCGCCACGCTTTGGAAGCGTGCGCGGGACAGCTTGGACCATTGGCGCCCGTTTTGAAACTTGCTGATGTTCCAGACACGATCCACGCTAAGCTAAAGATCGTCTCGCCTGCGGATACCGCGCCGCCACAGTCGACAATCCAACGTCTCCTTGACCTCAACCGCTCGAACATGAGCGATGAGGAGGTGAAAGACGCCAAACCCGCGATCCTGAAAGCCACTGACCTATGAGCAAGCCAACAAAATCCCACGGCCGCAAAGCGATCCGCCCAACGTTGATCCCGCGATCTTTGATGGACGAAGCCCCTGATTTGGTTGGTGTCTGGCAGGCACGGATTATCACATTGTTTCCCGGAGCGTTCCCTGGAGTTTTGGGCGAAAGTCTCACGGGGCGGGCTTTGCACGACGGCAAGTGGCAGCTTCACACACAAGACCTGCGCGATTTTGGGCTGACAAAACACCGCAACGTGGACGACACTCCAACTGGCGGAGGTGCCGGAATGGTGCTGCGCGCCGACGTTGTGGGACCTGCGATTGAAGCCACCATGGCCCATGCGCGAGGACGCTGGCCTTTGGTTTATCTGTCCCCACGCGGTGCACCGTTCACACAAGAAATGGCCCGAGATTGGGCACGTGCAGATGGTATCACAATGCTATGTGGTCGCTTTGAAGGTGTCGATGAACGCGTCTTGGAGCAATATGACGTGCAAGAAGTTTCATTGGGGGATTTTGTATTGACTGGCGGCGAGATCGCAGCACAAGCCATGATTGATGCAACTGTGCGTTTGATCCCCGGCGTCTTGGGCAATGCGGCTTCGACTGAAGAAGAAAGCCACTCCGCGGGGTTGTTGGAACACCCGCAATACACCAAGCCCGCCGTGTGGAAAGGGCGCGAAGTTCCCGAAGTGTTGATGTCAGGAAATCACGGCAAGATCGCCGCATGGCGAGACATGATGTCAAAAGCCCTGACCAAAGCAAGACGCCCTGACTTGTGGGCGCGACGCGAAAAGTAACCTGCACCTGTGGTGCAGGCACCCCTGCAGGAAGATTTTTGGAAAAATCTTGGTTGCGCGTAATTGCATCTGTCTCGCCTCAGGACGAAAGCAGCATGGACCTGTCCAACATCCCTGCTAAGGTCACGAATACCAACCTCAGGAGGCACGATAATGGCCCTATCCCTACAAGTGATCTACCCCATTTCAGATGACACACATTTCGACATGGATTACTACCTCGGCACCCATATGGGGCTGGTTGATACGCATATGGGTGCTCATATTGGCAGCACGTTGGTCACCAAGGGACTTGCAGGCGGACCAGATGCACCTCCGGGCATTTATGCCATTGCGAGCATGATGTTCACAGACCAAGCTGCCATGGACGCAGCTTTGGGCGCGTCTGCTCCCGTGATGGGCGACATACCTAATTTCACCGACGTCCAGCCCCAGATTCTTATTGGCGAAGTTGTAGGCTAATCTTCCATTCGCAATGCGCCATATATCCGCCGTTTTAATTTACTACATGGATTGGCGTGCCGCAGAGGATATCTTCAACAATGACAATGGCTTCAGAACCTAACCAGCAGCCTTCGATGCTTTTTGGTACGACTGGCTTGATCTTGGGTGCCCTCGCCTTGTTTGGCATTTTGGTGCATTTCGTGTCCGGGCCATTCGCCCCGCAGCAAGATCTTGGCGTCGGACTGGGTGAGTTGGCCGCAGATGTTCTCAAGTCGGCAGCACGCGACTTGGCGGGCCGTGAACAACCAGCACCGCAACCAATTGCATGGGATATCGACCGCATTTTTCGAGCGACCGCCATGGGGGCATCGGTGATTGCATTGATGCTCGGTGTGATTGCCCTGTTACGTGATGAAAACAAGCGCATCGCCAAGGCGGCCATGTTTGTTGGCGTCAGCGCAATCGTGGTTAGTTTCTTTATCTGGACCTTGATGTTGGTGCTTGGTGTGATTTTGGTGTTAGCTTTCACCTCCATGTTCGGGGACTTTTTCAGCTTCGGCTGAGCGGGATCACAAGACGACCAATGCAAAACGCTTGACGTGATTGACCCACGCGCCTATCCCGCACGTCATCTGAACCCCGAAAGGGATTCGGAGCCCGTGGCTATTGGCGCCTTCTTCGGCACCACACCGACGCCACCGGTCGAGACGATGAAGCAATGACGACCTGACCCTCTGGCGGGCGCGACTGATGTAAATTGGCGCGGACCCGGTTGAAGACCAGAGTTCTGAGGACGCGTAAACCTCCGCGGGCAAACCGTGGGCACATATTTAGGAGTGCATCAGTATGAATCTGATCGCAGAAATTGAAGCGGAACAAATCGCTTCTCTGGGAAAAGAAATCCCGGATTTTAAAGCGGGTGACACTATCCGCGTCGGTTACAAAGTAACCGAAGGCACACGCAGCCGTATTCAGAACTACGAAGGCGTTTGCATTGCACGTAACAATGGTCATGGCATTGCCGGATCGTTCACAGTGCGTAAGATTTCCTTTGGTGAAGGCGTGGAGCGTGTGTTTCCACTGTTCTCGACCAATATCGACAGCATCACAGTCGTGCGTCGCGGTCGTGTTCGTCGCGCCAAGCTGTACTATTTGCGTGAGCGTCGTGGTAAGTCCGCACGGATCGCCGAAGACACCACATACAAGCCCAAAAGCGCGTAAGAAGGGGACCCGACATGAAAAAAGATACACACCCCGATTATCACGTCATCAACGTCAAAATGACCGATGGCACGATCTTTGAAATGAAATCCACATGGGGCAAAGAAGGCGATCAACTGTCGCTGGACATCGACCCAACTGTACACCCAGCCTGGACCGGTGGCGGCACACGCCTTCTGGACACTGGCGGACGCGTGTCCAAGTTCAAAAAGAAGTACGAAGGTCTGGGCTTCTAAAGCACCCGACTTTTGCGAGGCTAGAAACGCCACTTTGGGAAACCGGGGTGGCGTTTTTTGTTTGGCTGAAGATCGCAGAGGTTAGTGCGTTCGATTTGCGAAGAGTCGCGGTTGTTTGAGAGCAGTACAAAGTCGGCTTAGCGGACGAAGCTGCCGTTTAGCTAATTCTGGCCAATGGCCGCTTTTGCCCGCGTGATTTCAACTTATTGATCCGCAATTTCGCACAAGAAAAGCCTATGAGTATTGAACCAATATTCCGCAGTACCGCTCGGCTCTGGTTAGAAATTCTTCACGATACTGCCAATCGGATAGCTCATTGATGCGAGCTATTTCTTTTGACAAGACGCTATGCGCTTTGGACGCTAACTCGGGAGGACAGCCACCACTTTTCTTAATATGCCCAAATGCCAGCGCAAGATTGATCTCGACCCAATCGTGCCAGCAAACATCGTCATTCAGATCGAATTCACTGTCCCAACCGATCTTCCTTGCCGCCGCCTCTGGCGTCAAACGGGCATAACAAGACCACTCTGCAAATATATCGGCGCCAGTGTCATTCCCATGAGGTGAGAAATCGTCAGATTCCGACCAATCGTTTGGATCATCAAGTATATCTCGAGCAGTAGGTGCCATCTTCGACCAATCAATCTGAAGAACTGACCAAGGGTCAGCCTCAGCTTGCGCACGCCATTTTTCGCGCCTCTTTTCTGAGGCGCTCCGTAGCTTTGCTTGCAAATCGCTCCTCTCGCCCCATGAGCGTTCCCGCATTTCAATAAGCCAAGTGGAGAAACTCTCCTTGTCGAAATCATCCTTGTTGGAAAGGCGCTCGAGTCCAAACCTGATCGCGTCTGCAACATCATCGAATGCCCCGAGCAGGATTTTGGACGTCATATGTTGAAGGTAAACACCGCCGACCAGCGCCTCTGACTGTCGTCGAGAAATCCACAATACTCGAAGTGTCTTTCGTTTTCGCTCAAAACGGCGTGTATCTTTCTCTGGGGGTTCGTATGGTATCGACGAATGCGCGTTTGCCGACATGCCCGGATAAAATACTGTTAGTTTAATTTTTTCAACGGCTGTACCGAAGACTGGCAATTCGACTTCCAACAAATCAGAAACCCAGGAGACAGGGCCTCCGCCATAGGTGTTGTGAGTTTGCCCCGAAAATATCAGTTCCACATTCGCTCCTCAATCAGCTTTGGCGCAGAGCCTATCCGTCTTTGCTCATCGGATAAATATGTGTTCAAAGGTTGCCGAAGCTTCATATGATCGAGACGGCAAAACACGACATTGCTGCCGTTCGTGCAAATTGCAGCATTGGTCACATTGGGCTCGATCCGGACCTTCGCCGCGCGGTGCGCAGATCTCTGCTGCGCGGACTTAGTTACCGTTTGGGACTCGGCAGAAAATTGAAGATAGGATCGATCCGGACGGAATCTGCGAAAATCCTGATAAAGCTACCAGTTGAATTGGTGTCAAACACAACACAGTTTAGATTTTCAACTTCAAAGAATTCACGAATTTGGAGTGCTCAGATTCTAGCCAAACTTCCTTGATAGTTTCTAGTGCAATGATGCCAACATTCATCTCCATATCAAGCGCATAGCAACTCGAAAATTCAACGATAGAGGTATTTTCTTTGGATCTTGGTTGCCATTCACCCCATCGTATACCGAAGCTTACAATATCTTTGTGGTCAGGTTCAGAACGGTCAATTTTTATGTCCACAATGTCCGCATCATGCCACGCAAATTCACTGAAAATTTCAAACATCATTTGTTACCCGCATAGCGCCACTGAATCACCTGAATGAGATGTCGGCAACGGGGCTCAGACCAGACCTTCTTCAATTGCGCCAACAAGCTCGACATCAAGCTGAATACCAGGAGCCCGCGCCGCCGCGTCTGACCCTTTATTGCGCCCTCTGAGTCACAGTCTCCAACAGCGAATCATACCTACTTCCCAAGTCCCGCCTAGCGCCATATAGTTCCTGCAAAACAGGCATAAGCAGGGCAAAATCGCCCGCAATTCAAGGGGCGCGCAGTGGCTCATATTATCGTCGTCGGAAACGAAAAAGGCGGGGCGGGGAAATCCACCGTCTCAATACACGTCGCCACAGCTTTGGTGCGGGGCGGACATAAGGTTAGTTGTTTAGACCTTGATTTGCGTCAGAAAAGTTTCACACGCTATATCAACAACCGTCTTGAGGGCTTAAAGGCAGACGGCCTTAATTTGCCTACTCCAGATGTACACGATCTGCCAGACATCAGCCCGGACACGTTGAAGCCCGGTGAAAACATCTATGATCACCGTCTATCTGCCGCTGTCGCCGCGCTGGAACCCAATTGCGATTTCATTCTGATCGATTGCCCCGGCTCACACACGCGCCTAAGCCAAGTAGCTCACTCTCTTGCTGACACGTTGATCACGCCACTGAATGATAGTTTCGTAGATTTCGACCTTTTGGCGCATATCGACGCAACCGGCACAGAAATTAAAGGGCCTTCCGTCTATTCAGAAATGGTTTGGAACGCACGTCAGTTGCGCGCCCAAGCAGGCTTAAGCCCGATTGATTGGATCGTCTTGCGCAACCGGGTCGGCACGCAACGAATGGTAAACAAGGAAAAGATGAACGCAGCGGTACACTTGCTCGCCAAACGCATCGGCTTCCGTGTCGCCCCCGGCTTCTCGGAACGTGTCGTGTTTCGCGAACTTTTTCCGCGGGGTCTGACCTTGTTGGATCTACGCGATATCGGGGTCAAGCAGCTCAACATCTCGAATGTAGCGGCACGTCAAGAATTGCGTGACATGATGAAAGCTCTGAAATTGCCCGGCGTAAACGTCGAGTTCTAGATGAGCCGAGACCTTCTGGTTCCACGCGCCCTTCTACGACACCCCGAACGCTTTGGCGGCACGCCTCAAGGGGACTTTCTACGCGGCGTGCCGGTGTTTTCAGACGCAAGATTGATTGCGTTGAAGCCTGCTTTCAAGACGCCGACCCCCTCGATAGTGATCCCTGCATTGACAGACGCGCATTGTCATTTGGACAAATGCCACACCATCCACCGCCTTGGCACCGTGGGTGGAAACCTGATGCAAGCCATCGAGACGCAAAAGCGCGACAAGGTGAACTGGACCGAGAGCGATCTGCGCCATCGTGCAACTCGCGGCCTTAAAGAGGCTCAATCGTCTGGCTGTTCCACGATGCGAACGCATGTAGATTGGGGTCAAGATGCTCATCCGCCTCTGAGTTGGAGCGTTTTGACAGAGTTGGCCCAAGACACAGAAATGCATGTCCAATGCGCCGCACTCATCGGCATCGATCAAATGGCGGACCCAAACTTCGCAGCAACTGCTGCCCAACATGTGGCTCAACGCAACGGTGTGTTAGGTAGCTTCATCATGGGCCACGCAGAAACAGTGGCAGGGGTTCGCCAAGCGTTCCTTATGGCCGAACGTTTTGGTCTCGCACTGGACTTTCATGTGGATGAAGGGCTGGGCGATTTCAACGGCTTAGAAATAATCGCAGACATCGCCTTAGAGACGCTAACGCAAATCCCAATTCTATGCGGTCACGCCGTCAGCTTGATGGATCGCACCGCCGAAGACTTCGCACGAATTGCCGATAAATTGGCGCGCGCAGACATCTCGATCTGCGCGCTACCAACCACAAACCTATACCTGCAAGGACGTACAACCGGGACACCAGACCGGCGCGGCATAACAAAGCTTCAAGAACTGCGGGAGGCTGGTGTGCAAATCGTTGTGGCGTCTGACAATGTCGGCGATGCATTTTGCCCAACCGGCGCGCATGATCCTATGCAAGCCTTGTATATCGCGACACTGGGCGCACATCTTGACCCTCCCTTGGATCGATGGTTGAGCGCGATTACAACCGATGCCCGCCGCGCACTTGGCCTGCCCCCTTTACACATAGAGACTGCCCCGCGTCATCAATTGCGACTTTGCAAGGTGTCTTCCATCGCTGATCTGATTGCAGGACGCGCCGCGATTGTGCCATTTGAAACATAACGACGCACCTAAATTAGTCTCCACCTCACACTGTTCAAACAGGGGTCAAAAGACGGTTTTACACCTCGAAATGTCGTGAAAAATTAGCATTCCGTACATGTTTTGAACTATATGTGTCTATGCAGATACCGCGCATGGGGTTGACGTCAATCGACCAATGTAATGAACTCTGCACGCGGCCTTTGAAGGGATGACGACATAAAAACGCAGGAAAACCTGCTGATACATGCCTTGCGCACAACTATAGTGAGGCGCCAACTGAGAGGAATACAATGGAATTTTTGACCCGCACTGGGAAACCACTCGCCAAGGTGATTGTTGAGTCGGCAAGCAAAGTCGGCTCTGATGCCGTTTCACGCCGTGAGTTTTTGGCGACTGCCAGCACATTTGGCGCGACAGCCGCCACCGCTTACGGTTTGTTAGGCATGGTTGCGCCGACAGCAGCGCACGCTGATGGCCACAAAGTCGGTGGCGTCGCTCGTATCCAAACAGAAGTCCGCGCGTTGAAAGACCCACGCACTTATGACTGGTCCCAGATCGCAAACTTCTCGCGTGGCTGGTTGGAATACTTGGTAACATATGAAAATGACGGCTCGTTCCAACCTTCCTTGCTTGAAGGCTGGGAAGTGAATGACGACGCGACGGTTTATACCCTAAGCGTGCGCAAAGGCGTCAAATGGAACAATGGTGACGACTTCACCGCAGAAGATGTTGCGCGCAACATTGCGGCTTGGTGTGAAAAAGACGTGGAAGGCAACTCAATGGCTGGCCGTTTTGCCACCTTGATCGACGCTGACACGAACAAAGCCGCAGACGGCGTCATCGAAGTCGTCGACACACACACGGTGAAACTAAACTTGCCATCTTCTGACATCTCACTGATCGCGGGCATGGCTGATTATCCTGCTGCCATCGTGCACAGCTCTTTCGACGCAGAACAGATGATGGAAAATCCAATCGGAACAGGTCCTTACTTGCCTGAGAGCTTGGAAGTGGGCGTGAAAGCCGCGTTGGTCCGCAACCCGGATCACACATGGTGGAATGAAGGCAACGGCGCCTACCTCGATCGTGTCGAATATATCGATTACGGAACAGACCCGGCAGCTTGGTTTGCTGGTGCAGAGGCCGACGAATTCGACATGACCTATGATGTCGACGGCGACTTTATCGACCTGTTCGGAACATTGGATGGATGGACACAAAACGAAATCGTGACGGCTGCAACCATCGTAATTCGTCCAAACCAACTGGCCGAAGTCGACGGTAAAAAGCCGTATGCTGACGTTCGCGTACGTCGCGCAATTGCAATGGCTGTGGACAACAACATTTTGTTGGAACTTGGCTATGGCGACCGTGGCGCGGTTGCTGAAAACCACCATGTCGCACCATTCCATCCAGAATATGCCGAACTTCCCAAACAAAAGCACGATCCGGCAGGTGCCAAGGCACTTCTGGATGAAGCCGGCATGAGCGATTTCGAAATGGAATTGATGTCCATTGATGATGCATGGCGCAAAGACACGACAGACGCAGTAGCGGCTCAATTGCGCGACGCTGGTTTCAACGTGAAACGGACGGTCTTACCGGGCTCAACTTTCTGGAATGACTGGGCGAAGTACCCGTTCTCCTCGACAAACTGGAACCACCGTCCTTTGGGCGTGCAAGTCTGGGCCTTAGCTTATCGCTCTGGTGAGGCATGGAACGAATTTGGTTGGGTCAATGCCGAATTTGACGGCATCCTAAGCGAAGCACTCGGCATTGCTGATGTTGAAAAACGTCGTGCGCTGATGGCCAAAGGTCAAAAGATTGTTCAAGACGAAGGCGTCACGATCCAGCCATACTGGCGCAGCCTGTACAATCACACAAAGAGCGATCTTGTAGGCGGTGCACACCACATCTCCTTCGAGATTCGCCCAGCCGACCTTGCTTGGACCTAATCCAAACAGCCTGACATTAGAAACGGCCGTCCCTTTGGGCGGCCTTTTTGCATTCAAACGAGCAGTTCCTTCACCCACGACGACGCGCATTCAATAGTTTTGCGCGACGACCTCACCATACCCGTTGATGTATGCAAACTGATTGGCCTGTCGATCTTTTGTTGTGAAGAAGACTTTGGCCAATCCATTGCGAAAGTCCCCAGCAGATTCATACTGAGGCGCAATGACGACGTCCCCGCTTTTATCTATGTAACCGCCCAGATCGTTGATCCGAATGCTCGCCAGCCCATGATAGAAATACCCGAGGCGGTGTTCAGGCGCGAACATGCGCGCTTTACCTGACTTGTCCTTCATCGGCGTGTCACCAAAGGCATTCATGAAGACCGACGCGCCTTCCCCACCATCATTGGCGCGCAGCGTGATTTTCATCAAGCCATCCGACAATGTGGGCACGGCTTTGGGATATATCGGCGACCAATAGGTTGTGGGCACCGCCGCCAGAGGCCGCCCCTGCATGTCCATCGTAAGACACATGTCCCGCGACGGGTCATAGTAGATAGCGACACCGTCAGTGACGCCGTGATAGCTGGGAACGCGCCCGGTAGGGTGAACGATGGGAATAACCTCGTTGCCAAAGTGGTCAATTACGCCGAACAACCCGTCCCTGCCGACACACACATACGGATCGCGTTGTGACCACCGAAGTTGGTCGAAGTCAAAATCCGTCCGTGGTGATCCCTTCATATCGACGATACCGAACTTGGGCTTTTTTTGCCCGTCCAGCGCACGTTTTACGCCATAAGCGCCATGTGAAAATGCGGAGACCTTTTCTTCAAACGCTATGTCCCCCGCCAACGTCATCGCGAAGTCAGAGCGGCGGCCTTTATAGGCCCAGTCGCGTCCTTCCATCTCATAAGCGGTCTTATCTCCATGATCTGGTCGGTGTTCGATTGGGAAAAGCCCGTATGAATCCGGGGGCGTCATCATGCTGAAAAAATAATCGGGGCTTATCTCCAACCGGACTTTGCCTTTGGTATCGATCACCAGCTTTTCGCCAAGATCTTCCGTCTGCACAACAGCGTAACCAGCCGCATTAAATTGGCTATAGGGCGACCATGCATAGATTTGTTCAACCACAACGTCACCGTCTTCATTGATGAAGCCAAGACGCCGGGGAAATCCAGGTTGTTCAAAAGGGAACAATTGCATGTAAAGACGTCCCTTTTTGCCTACTCACGTTTCCTATGCGGGGATCAGAAACAACGTGATCGCAGGAAACAGAACCAACAAAATGACGCGCACAATGTCCGATCCAACGAAGAACATCACGGCCTTATACGTGTCAGTCATCGGTGTTTCACGGTTCATTGCGTTGATAATGAACAAATTCATACCGACAGGAGGCGTAATCAACCCGACTTCAACCACGATTAGTACAAGAATGCCAAACCAAATCGCGACATGCTCCGGTGTCATGCCAAAATCCATTGCCGAGATAACCGGAAAGAAGATCGGCACGGTCAAAAGGATCATCGACAAACTGTCCATTACGCAGCCGAACACCAAATAGAACACCAGTATGATCGACAGAACGAACCACGGGCTAAACCCTTGCGTTAGAACGTAATCGGCCATGGCTTGCGGCACGCCTGACAACGCCAAAAAGGAGTTGTAAAAACCAGCACCCAACACGATGAAAAAGATCATCGCCGTCGTTTTTCCGGTGCCAAACAGGCTTTCTTTCAAGACAGACCAGTTCAAATTTCCTGACAACAATGCAACCAACCCGGTGCCAAAGGCGCCGACAGCGGCACCTTCAGTTGGGGTGAAAATTCCTGCGTAAATCCCGCCGACAACGACCCCGAAAATGATCAAGACTGGCCATGTCTTACCGAGTGCGATCCAACGTTCGGACCAAGGTTGACGGGGGCGAGTTCCAGCGCGATCCGGGTAAAGGTAAACATAAAACCGAATGGTCAACATATAGCCAAGGGCTGCCAAAATACCCGGAATAAACGCGGCTAGAAAGAGCTTCGCGATGTTTTGCTCTGTGATGATGGCATAGATCACAAGGATCACGGATGGCGGGATCAGGATGCCAAGCGTACCGCCCGCAGCCAAGGTCGCCGTGGAAAAGCCGCCTGCATACCCGTACTGGCGCAATTCAGGCAAAGCCGTTCGCCCCATGGTTGCGGCCGTTGCCAAAGATGAGCCACAGATCGCTCCGAACCCAGCACATGCACCAATTGAAGCCATAGCAACCCCGCCTTTGCGGTGCCCTAAAATGCTCTCCGCCGCTCGAAATAAGGCGGATGACATTCCGGATAATACAGCGAATTGACCCATCAACAAAAACATCGGGATGATCGACAGTGAGTAACTTGAAAACGTTGTATAAGTCTCGGACTTGAGCTTGTTGAGCACAGGCAATGGGTTGCCGTTCATCGCAAAGTACCACCCGCCCAAACCTACGAGCATCATCGCAAGTCCAATTGGAGCGCGCAGGAATATCAGCATCAGCAGAATCGGAAAAGACCACAGCCCCAATTGCATTCGTGACATGTCCGCGAACGGCAAAAGGTCCAACAGCGTCCCCATCAGAGTTCACTTGGCATTATAGTTCGGCCCGACGCGACTTCTGCCACGCGTGCTATCGCGCAATAGATTGCTGTTATGCACGCAATGATCGAAGCTGCGAAGCTCGCCGCATAGGCCCACCAGACTGGGAATTGTAAGAAAAGCGTCGTTTCACCGTTCTTCCAGTAGCGTTCCACGCCACCGAACAAACGCCATGCAATCAATATGATGACTGCGGCCAGAACGACTTCCCAGAAAGCCCGTAAAACAGCCAGCGGACGTGGGGGCAATCCAGAAGTAAACACGTCAACCGTCGCATGTGCGCCATATAGTTGGCAGACCGGAAAGAAAGAAAAGATCGCAAATGCGACCCCGGCTTCAAGGATTTCGTAGTTTCCGTTGATCTCACCAAGCCCGACCATACGGCCAGCAATACTTGTCGTGGTCATCAAGATGATTGCAAGCAGAACCAGCCCACCAATCATAGCACTCATATGTGCCAGACCCGTTACCAAACGGCCCATTCGATCCCCTTTGCCTCAAATTGCTGCGCCGATGTGACCCCGGCGCAGCTTGGTTCGTAACCGCTTATTCGTATTGCGGAGTGTATTTTTCAATCAACATACGCGCTTCATCAAGCAGGGCTTGCCCGTCTTTGCCTTTTTCGCCCATGTCGGCAATCCACTCATCGTAGATCGGTTGAGCCGCGTCGCGCCACACTTTGATGTCATCACCTGAGACAGTAACGATGTTATTACCACGATCTACCGCCAGCTTACGTGCAGGGCCATCTGCGTCAGATTGCGTACCACCAGCGAACACTGAGAACTCCAACCCGGAATTGTCGTCGATCACTTTTTGCAGATCGGCAGGCATGCCTTCATAGCGATCCTTATTCATCGCCAATACGAAAGTGAGCGTGTAGAGGGACACGCCATCAAATTCTGTATGATTTCCAACAAGCTCAGGCACTTTCAGCGCTGCAGTAACTTCCCAGGGGATTGTCGTGCCATCGATCACACCCTTGGAAAGGCCTTCAGGAACAGCAGGCACTGGCATACCAACAGGTTGGGCGCCAAGTTTTTCAAGCAAACCGTTGATGGAACGAGACCCACCGCGAATTTTCATACCTGCTAAGTCACCAGGCAGTTTTACTTCTTTGTTCACGTGAATCATGCCAGGGCCATGCACCCACGTTCCAAGAATATGCACATCTTTGAACTCATCGTCCTTCATGTGCTTTTCGAACATTTCCCAATACGCATGGCTGACCGCACGCGCGTTGGACATCATAAAGGGCAGCTCAAACACCTCTGTCGACGGGAAACGGCCCGGTGTATAGCCGACAACTGTCCAAACGATATCCGCTGTGCCTTCCATCGCTTGGTCCATCAATTCTGGTGGCTTGCCGCCCAGTTGCATTGATGGGTAACGATCCACTTTGATGCGACCCTCAGATGCTTTTTCGACATTGTCAGCCCAAACATCTAGGACAAGTTTGGGTACATTCGCTTGAGCCGGTAGGAATTGGTGCAGCGTCAGTGTCACCTCTTGCGCCAATGCGCTTCCAGCCATGCCGATGCTCAGCGCAGCAGCGCTGGCCAACGTCAGAAACCCTTTGCGGGATAAAGTCATATCGTGTCCTCCCAAATTTTATGTTACAATCCTGAGCTAAAGTTGCCCAAAATGAATCGCATTCTAAAAACAACGTTATCGACGATATTGGCAGATGTCACCTGATGATTTACATTACAAAATCAGATGGTTACTGAAGCTGTTCAATCTCAGCGTAGCCAAGCTCCGGACCCAGCCATTGGCGCGAACGGATCACACGATTGTGCTTCAACTCATACGTGTTCACGACACGCCTTGTTTCACTGTGGCATGTTTCTGTCACTTTTTTGGCTTCTAGCTCAGCGGCACATGACAACTCGATCCCGTGCAGTTGCCCTTCACCATTCAAATAGCGTTGTTCTCGCGTATGGGACGAACGTTTCATTTTTAAAGCGGCCACGCTGCCAGAAACATCTGATACGATCAGGTCATGCCCAAGACCCCGCGTAGACACAATGACACCATTCTTAAGCGCAACAGACACACCTCCCGCATCTATCCATGTGATCACGCCAAGATTGTCCCCCCCAACACCCAACGTCGCCACAGCTGAACGTTCCGGCAATGCAACAAGCAAAATTGGGTCCTCGGCCCCCGCATCTCGAATCGCCTGAATAATTGCGAGCCGCTGCTGCGCAACGGGGGTCGGGGCTGCAGGCGTCTGCCCCACATTTTGAACAGCGGCACGTACTGATTGAACCAGTGGATCCTGAGCCCGAGAGCCACACCCTGTTAAAATCAATACCGCCAATATTAGAAAAGCCACTCGAAAAATCATCGCCAAAACCTCCCCCAACTGCTTTCCAAACCACTGGCGTGAAAGTTCCTCACAGATTCGTACAAACGGCCATCCACATGTACGCGCGCACCACCGTCTCGGGTAAGTGGCTGCAAAGTCACCCCAAATTTGCGTCGCGACGGTTGTCCAAGGAAAGGCGACAAAGGAATGGTGAAACGAAGCCCCTTGTCGAAAGACCCCTCTCCGAAATCTTCAAAACTGACATCCGTAAACGTCGCATAGGCCCCAATTCGCCACCCATTTGCGAACTCACGATCTATTGAAATCGACGTTCCCCAATCACCGGCAAGGTAACGCCCGACATCGACTTGGGCGTGGTATCCGTTGCCAAATGAATAATAACCGGAGATATGCCCTGTTGTGACGTCATAGCTTTGAAAACCAAACAATTGATCAAAGTCTCGTTGTTTAACGAAATTCACTTCGATCCCCAATGCAAGCCGACTTTGCACTGGTTTCCACAACAATTCTGCTGACAACCCAGCGTATTGCGCCTCAAGATACCCTAGCGTGATCCTTCCGTACAACGCACGTCCGGGGCGAAACAAATAGGCAAGCGTCAGGGTCTCAAGAGCAGGGTCGCCTTCTCTCAAAAATCGATTTGATTCTGAACGGACCCGTTGGATCACCGAATTTGAGGGGCGGTCACTTTGGTCAATATTGCCAACAATTGTTTTACGTACTGACCCCGCCAAAAATAAACCCGGCGCTATGCTATATTCTGCATTTAGACGAAGGCCAAAGTCAGCAAGAACCGGGCGATCAGGATCAAAATAACTCGCCCGAAGATAAGGTCCCAAGCCCCAAGTGAAGCGAGGGTACAGCGTCGGATCAAAACGCGGCAATGTTTCAAGATTTGCCTCTTGGATCCGCGCGTTTTGTAACATGCGCTCAGGCCCATCCGGCGCGTGTTCATATCGTTCAAGGGCGGTTCGGCTGAAACGTACTTGGGAGGTCGCAACACCATTGCCACTCAGAGTAATTTCGAATTGTTCTACACTGTCCGGCAGTACTTGCGTCAACACACGTGCAGTTCGTCCGACTGCTTCGGCTGTAAAATTGTATCGTGTATTACGGACGTGAATTTGTACGCGCGTCCCGGATAAATCCAAACCTTCGACGACAAGCCCTTCATGTCGCATCGCAATCGCGAGCGCTTCGCGAAGGGTGCGACGCGCGACATCCTCATTCACCCATCCCAAATCCCGTGCTGCCCCACGCGGTCGCACAGGGTACGGGGCCGCGTGCGTTCCACTTGGGGATTTGGCCGATTTCGGGTTGTTGCGAACATTGATGGCCACACCGAAGGTCGCCCCATATAGATGGAACGCTTGCAATGCGACCTTGTCGTTCAGCCGATAATCGACTCCGATGTTGACTTGATTGCGTCGATCAATGGCGGCGCCAGCTTCCTCTTGTATGTAGGAGTCCGATGAATATTCCAACTTGAGTTGCGCACGGTCATTAATTTGCCACGCCACACCGCCAAAAAACGCCGCTTTGCCACGAAACCAGCGCGTCGTTTCAAATTGCCCACCTTGGTTTGTTGTTGCAGTTGGGTCTGCACGTTCAAGATAACCACGTCGTCCTAACCGACCCCAGCCCACACCACCAGTTAGCGAGACACGCGTGCCTATGTTCTTGGTGGCCACGATATATTCTGAAGAATAAACACCCGTACCAATGAAATCGCGCAATCCAATGGCAACCGCCGGAACAACCCTGCCTTCGTCTAAGACGCGAAGTTGCAGATCAAATGAACGGTCGAACAAATTATCACGGACAGAACCGCCTAAACCCTCCAACCCGGAATATCGAAACGCGGCGGAAAGTCGTGGGGTTATTTGGAAGCTCAAAGTCGAACGTGTGATATTTTCGAAATACGATGCTGTCACGACCAATTCGGCATCCGGGGCGGACAGTGCGACCGGCATATCGATCAGCCCAGGTGTCCCATAAGTCGAAAAGGACAAGCGCACTGACTCGGCCCAAACTGGGGTTGTCCACAAACAAGACAACAAACACACCAAAGCATACCGTAAAAGTTTGCGTTTTTCAGTCACGCAACGCGCCCCTTCGTAAGATCGCCCTGCCCATTATTTGAGTGCAATCCAACTGCGCAAGCAGCACCAAGCCTTTGATCACGATACAGAATGTGCAGAACACTGCCATTCCGCGCGACAATTGCGACACGTGCGTTGCGATAAACCGTTTGACAGCCTCGCCACGTGGGTCTAAGCGGAGCGCCGAAACGTGGCGTGATAGCTCAGTTGGTTAGAGCACAGCACTCATAATGCTGGGGTCGGCGGTTCAAGTCCGCCTCACGCTACCATTTCTTCCTTACCGATAGGTTAGCAGCTGTTAAGACGCAGCACTTTCCGCCCCAACAGCCCAACCGAACCGGGCAAACACTTGCCCGGATTCGCTTTTTTCGTCGCACTTAGGCGTTGCGCACGGTCTCAATCATCAACGCTACATTTTCTGGATCGGCGTCTGGTGTGATTCCATGGCCTAAGTTGAAAATATGCGGGCCGTTCCGGAACGCTTCAACGATTGCCTTGGTTTCATCAATCAACGCCTGTCCACCAGTCACCATGTGCTTGGACGCAAGGTTTCCTTGCACGCAGCCGTCTATCTGTACGTGTTGCGCGCCCCACGTTGCTGACACGGAATTGTCCAGCGCCACGCAATCCACGCCGGTCGCTTTGGCAAAGCCGATATAGCCGTCCCCAGCTTCACGTGGGAAACCGATCACAGGGATGTGTGGGTATTTCGCCTTCAAAGCTTGGGTGATTTTGCGACACGGCGCGACAGCAAAGTCCTGAAAATCTACCCCCTTCAACGAACCAGCCCAACTGTCAAAAATTTTAACCACTTCCGCGCCTGCATCAATCTGACAAGACAGATATTCGATTGTCGCGTCTGTAATCCGATCAATTAACATCGAAAACGCGGCCCGGTTTCCATCTTTGAAAGCGTGCGCGGGACCCTGATCCGGCGTACCACGTCCTGCGAGCATATAAGTGGCGACCGTCCAAGGCGCGCCTGCAAAACCAATCAAAGTGGTCTCTGCGGGCAACTCCTGGCGTAGAAGCTTCACAGTCTCATAGATTGGACTCAAAGTGTCATGGATTGCATCAGTGGGCTTGAGCGCATCGACTCCTGCCTGATTTTCAATCGTCGACAGTCGCGGCCCTTCGCCAGTGACAAACCACAAGTCTGCGCCCAGGGCCTGAGGAACGAGAAGAATGTCCGCAAACAAAATCGCAGCATCAAAACCATAGCGGCGAATGGGTTGCAGGGTGACCTCTGCTGCCAATTCGGGATTATAACACAACGACAAGAAGTCACCGGCTTGCGCCCGCGTGGCTTTATATTCGGGTAAATAGCGCCCGGCTTGACGCATCATCCAGATGGGTGGCGTTGCTTGGGATTCGCCCGCAAGGGCGCGCAAGATCGTTTTGGTCTGGCTCATAGGTGGGTTTCCGTCTTTCATGGCGCACATCCTGCCTCTTTAGTCGCAGATTCGATATCATTCCAGTTGCCAGCCTATGGTGACGCATCTAACAGATAAAGCCATGACAATACGCCTGCCTAATCCCGACGCACCGCTGAAAATCGGCACACGTGGTTCTCCGCTTGCTTTAGCACAAGCCTATGAGACTAGAGAACGATTGGTCGATGCCTTTGGGTTGACGAAAGACTGTTTTGACATTGTCGTGATCAAGGTCACGGGCGACATGATCCAAGACCGCCCACTGAAGGACATTGGCGGGAAAGGCTTGTTCACCCGTGAAATCGAAGAAGATTTGTTGTCCGGAAAAATCGACATCGCAGTTCATTCGATGAAGGACATGCCAACTGTCCAGCCAGATGGGTTGTTGTTGGACACGTATTTGCCGCGCGAAGATGTGCGGGACGCGTTTATATCCCCTACGCTGAACAGCATTGCTGCCCTTGAAACTGGCGCAACCGTTGGAACGTCTTCATTGCGTCGCCGCGCGCAACTTTTGCACAGACGGCCAGATTTGAACGTCGTGGAATTTCGGGGCAATGTTCAAACCCGATTACGGAAACTTGCGGATGGGGTTGCCGAGTGCACGTTCCTCGCCTGCGCAGGCTTGAACCGGTTAGAAATGCCAGACGTCCCAGCCACACCAATTGCCCCAGAAGATATGCTTCCCGCTGTGGCGCAAGGGGCGATAGGAATAGAAAGACGGGCGGACGACACCAACACGGCAGACTTATTAACAGCTGTTCACGACATCAACACCGGACATCGTTTGGCCGCTGAACGCGCGTTTTTGTACACGCTGGATGGGTCGTGTGAAACGCCGATTGCTGGGCTTGCTACGCTTGAAGATGGGACAATCCGACTGCGTGGTGAAGTGCTGCGCCCCGATGGGTCTGATGCTATCCACGAAACCATTTCTGGCGCACTAGAGGACGGCCCGGCTTTGGGACAAACCTTAGCCAAGACCTTGCTGGATCGTGCTGGACCAGGTTTTTTCGATTGGCATTGAAGCTTAAGCGGACGTCGATCCACCGCGTTTGATGACGCGAGGAAACAAGACTACAGCCTTGACGCGAATGCAATCCGTCTGTGACGATACCTGCAGGAGGATCGTGCAATGTCTCAACATGGTACAGAATACTTGTCGCGTACGCAGATTCGTGATCTGGCAGAACGCTCTGATTTAATGGGGTTCTGGATGGTTGCGCATTGCTGGGGTGTGATCATTGCGGCCGTGGCGATGTTCGGCTTTTGGCCTAACATCGTGACCTTTGTATTGGCCGTCATTTTGATCGGATCGCGACAATTGGGGCTGGCGATTTTGATGCATGAGGCGGCACATAACGCCCTGTTCAAGACTAAAGCACTGAACGAGTTTGCAGGCGAATGGTTGTGCGGCCGCCCGGTTCTGGCCGAACTTGCCGCATATCGGCATTACCACCTGTCACATCATCGCTTCACGCAAACTGACAAGGATCCTGACTTGGGGCTAAGCGAGAAATTCCCAACCTCAAAGGCCAGCCTAAAGCGCAAATTTCTACGTGACATCACAGGGCAAACAGGCCTGAAACAACTGATAGCTCAAGTCATGACGTCCGTCCGCCTTGCTGGTGATGACGATGCCGTGGATGCCGCAAAGCAGGACATGGCGCAGGCCTTTAAGGCGCGCGATATCTGGCTGTCCCTCCCTTTGGTGTTTGGCATTATGCTGGCTATGGGTTTGCTGAGCGGCGTGTGGTGGTATGGGCTGGCATTTTGGTTGCTGCCCTACCTGACATGGTTCCAGCTTGTGTTGCGCGTTCGAAACATCGCCGAGCACGGCGCAACCGAAATGTCCGAAAATCCGTTGCGCAATGTTCGTACGACGGTTGCTGGGCCTGTTGCGCGTGCCATTGTGGCCCCGTACTGGGTGAACTTCCATCTGGAGCACCATATGGTGATGCACGTGCCTTGTTGGCAGTTGCCTCGGATGCACCTTGCATTGAAGAACGCAGGAATAGGCGAACAGATGAATGTAGCACCCGGGTATGGGGCTGCATTGATTGAAGCTGGATGGCGGTGAACTCAACCAACTCTCGAGCGATCATCCAGCCGCTACATGTTGTCGCCAATATCAGAAGCGTCGTGCAGGTCCTCCTCAAGTGAGGCTTCTGCAGCAGCCATAACGGCTTCTTTTTGACTGGCTGTAAGGGTCTCGGCGCGCTCTCCGTCAGCAAGGCGGACTGTTACTTCGCGATGCGCAAACTTGATGCCTTCGCGTTCAAATAACGCGCGGATTTCCTCGTAGACGCGTTTACGTGCGATCCACTGATCCCCGGGCTTTGTCATGAATTTCACGCGAATAATCATCGCGCTGTCTTGCATTTCGATCACGCCTTGCGACTTAAGCGGTTGGATAAAATCGTTCCCGATCACTGGATCGTCCAGCAAACGTTGGCCGAGCTTCTTGATCAGCTTGCGAACGTTTTCCACGTCCGTGTCATAGGTCACGCGCAGGGGAAGCTTCATCATCACCCAATCACGCGAATAGTTGGACAAGACTTGAATTTCGCCAAACGGGATCGTGTGCAGCTTGCCAAGGTGGTGCCTAAGTTGAAACGATCGTACCGAGATGTTTTCGACTGTGCCTTTCACGTCGCCAATCTCAATATACTCTCCTTTGCGAAAAGCGTCATCGAACAAGAAAAACGCCCCAGAAAAGATATCTCGCACAAGCGATTGCGACCCAAACCCAACGGCCACCCCGACAATGCCAGCACCAGCAAACAAGGGGCCGACGTTCACGCCCAATTCCATTAGGATGATCAACCCAACCGTAACGACGATCACGATCAGCACGAAATTTCGGAATAAGGGCAGCAACGTCGCGAGCCGTGAAGCAGAAGATCCGCCACCCTCGTCGCCAAGTTCCCCCGGTTCTTGATCGCCCTGTTCTTCGCGGATTTTAGCGTCAATCCAGATGCGGAACGCGTTATAAGAAATGTAACCGATAAACACGATCACGATGATGTCGATGGCGCGATCACTGAAACTGTCTTGCACCATCGATGCATCAGGGCGCCAAACGTTCAAAAACGCCACAAATCCCGCAACAATTGCAAGAATCCCAGCGACACGTTGAGCAAGGCCCTCAAAGGTGGTCAGGCGATTGCGCTGCGCGACGATGATGTCAGGCACAACCTCGTCTTCATCAGCGTCCATTTCACCGGGTTCAGCGTTCATCATCCGTATCGCACGTGCTCGCGCGAATCCTCGTTCAATGAAGTAGTTGATCACCCCGTAAACCACCAAGACCACAGTCAAAATGACATAGGCACCAAGGATCAACGGCACACCTGCATTGCCTGTCAGAACCAGATCATAGGTGGACTGAAGCCACGCAAACAACATGTAAGCCAACACCAAAGGCACCCAAATGCGCGCAATCAATCGCATCGGCCACGTCGCATCCGTCGCGGACATTCCATGCAACAACGCAGCGGTGATAGATACGCGATTGGCCAAAACCATGACGAAATTCAACAGCATCGTCGCAAAACCCAAAAGTGCTGCGATGAAAACAAAAACTTCCGCGTTCAGTCCAAATTCCTTAACCCAACCACCAAACAGGATCGAAAAAATGCCAAATGAAACGACCGCAACCAACCACAAATGCAACTTACGCGCGCAGGCGTCCGACATGTGCGGGATGCGGTATTGCGTGAGGTAAGGCGACAAGATCATGCGCCACAATCCCGCGACCACACGCGTTGCAAAATAGCCGACGTTAACCAAAGTCGCCGTGTATTGCAGTGAACTGGCCTTGATCGGTCCATAAAACATGAATCCAATCGCATAGGCCACGGCCATAGAAACCATCACGCCAATCACACCTGCCACAAAGCGGATGGCCAGAAACGGCATCTTTTCCGCGTAGCCCTGAGGGTTTTGACGCACGCGTGGCACGACAAACCGCGCGGCGATTTTCCTGCCGTAAACATAGTGCTCAAAGATCATACCGATCCCAAACAGCAGCAAGCTAAGGATCAACACTTTGGTGTATGCAAACAGCGTACCATTGGGTGATTTCGCACGCAGTAACGTTGCCACGTCCTCTAGCGCTTGCGGCAGAGTCGACAGGCGATCAAACAGCACATTGCGGAAGGCATTTGCGCTTTCCTGCACGCTCATCAAGCTCGACCCGGCTGGAATGTCGTTCGCATCAACCGCTTCTTCACCGAATACTGGCGATAGAACGTTGCCTTCGGGGTCGATGACAATCACGCCCAAACCGTGATCGTTCGCTTGCTCGATTATCTCGGCAAGATCTGGTTCGCCCGAACCTGCCCCGACGCTAAACAATGAGCCGGCTTGCGCAGTCACCATGTGCGGGGTCGTAAATAGTACAAACAGTGCAACCAGCCAAAGGGTACGCCACCGGAAGAGATACGGGCTTGATCGCATTGACAGATTCCTTTGGGTGATGCTGTGTTCAGACGCTATTCAATCAAACACGGCATTGCAAACGCAGACCAGTAACATGGGACATGGATCTAAAGTCAAACTGCTAAATCGCTTTTTTGAACCGTCATTTTCCAGCGAAATTCGCGTCAAAGCTGAAGTCACACAAAATCGAAAGAACGTGTTTTGCAAGACGCGTCTAACTATGCGATATGAAACTTTGGGGCCCGCACCGCTGCGGCGCACTTGGCGAGTGGAACACGATTATGGCAGCGAGTAGCACACGGTTATCCGAGGCACTTCATATGCAAACGGAGGCAAACTGATGCCTTCGAAGACGACGACGCGTAGTTCGCGCATCATCCTATATTCTCACGACACTTTCGGTCTTGGGCACTTGCGCCGATCCCGCGCGCTGGCGACGGCATTGACGCAAGCCGACACCCGTGCATCTGCCCTGATCTTAACTGGCAGTCCGGTTGCTGGCAGGTTTGCCTTTCCAGAGCGCGTTGACCACGTCCGGTTGCCCGGTGTGACGAAGCTGGAAGATGGTTCATATATTTCGCAGACGATGGGTCTTGATATCGACGAGGTCACGGAACTGCGGTCGCGAATGATCAAGTCCACAATCGAAGCCTATCAGCCTGATTTGTTGATCGTCGACAAAGAACCAACTGGGTTTCGCGGGGAACTTCTGCCGACGCTGGAATCTTTACGAGGTTCAGGGCGCACAAGCTGTGTTCTAGGGCTTCGCGATGTCCTCGACGAACAGCACGTTCTGGCTGCAGAATGGGACCGTAAAGGCGCCGTAACGGCCACAGAACAATTTTATGACGAAGCTTGGGTCTATGGGCCAAAGTCGTTTTATGATCCAACCGAAGGGCTTCCTTTGTCAGACGCGGCACGTGCGCGAATTCACTGGACTGGCTATTTACGGCGCACCCGGCAGGACGAAGGCCCGATCCCGCAAGACCCATATGTCTTGGTTACACCGGGCGGCGGTGGCGACGGTGCTGCGATGGTCGATCTGGTCTTGGCGGCCTACGAAACAGACCCGACGTTGCAACCTGATGCTTTACTGGTCTACGGGCCGTTCCTCTCAGGTGATACCCGTGTCCAATTTGAAAAACGCGTGGCAGCACTTAACGGACGTGTGAAAGCCGTTGGCTTTGATGCACAGATCGAAACACTGTTTACCGGCGCCAAGGGCGTTGTGTGCATGGGCGGTTACAACACATTTTGCGAAGTTCTGTCCTTTGACAAACGGGCCGTGATTGTGCCGCGCATCAAACCACGCAAAGAACAATACATCCGTGCGGCACGCGCACAGGAATTGGGACTGGTATCAATGCTGTCCGATTTGAAAACCGAACTCTCCCCGCAAGCAATGGCTGATGCGATCCGCGCGCTCCCGCATCAACAAAAACCTTCTGCCGCAGGTTCCGAAGCGTTGATGGACGGTTTAAGTTATGTGTGTGATCGTGCACAAGTTTTGACGCAAAAACGCGCTCTTCAATCCGCAGCGGAGTAACCTCATGTCAAATTCCAGCCCTGCGCTGGCTATCGTGGTCAAAGGCTGGCCGCGACTATCCGAGACCTTTATCGCGCAAGAACTAGCTGCGCTCGAAGCAAGCGGTATCGCATTTGATATCTGGTCTTTGCGCCACCCCACAGACATCAAAACACACCCGCTGCACGATCAGGTGTCGGGTGCGTTGAATTATCTGCCTGAATACCTTGAAGATGAACCAGCCCGTGTTCGGGCAGGATGGCGGATCGCGCGACACTTGCCCGGATACAAAGCGGCCCGAGCAATGTTGCGGCTGGACTATGCCCGCGACAAAACTGAAAACCGGCTGCGCCGTTTTGGTCAGGCCTGTGTGATGGCTGCCGAGTTACCTGCCGAAACGCGCGGCATCTATGCGCATTTCTTGCACACCCCATCCTCGGTTGCGCGCTACACAGCCGTGATGCGCGGCCTGCCGTGGTCATTTTCGGCGCACGCCAAAGATATCTGGACATCAGAGGCTTGGGACCTCGCAGAAAAGCTCCAAGCTGGCCCGGGTGCGGCGGCGTGGGGGGCAACATGCACCGCCCTTGGCGCGCGTCATTTAAAGCAGATCGCGGGTGACCCTGGCCGCGTTGACCTAGTGTATCACGGGTTGGACCTTGGGCGTTTTCCAGCGCCCCCGAACCGCACAGTTCGAAAACCGGACGCAGCGTTCCACATGCTTTCTGTGGGCCGTTTGGTCGAGAAAAAAGGCTTTGACCGGTTGATCGACGCGTTCGCATTGCTTCCCGACACGCTGGATTGGCATTGGACCCATATCGGTGGGGGCACCCTGTCTGATGCTTTGCTTGCTCGCGCAGAACAGGCTGGTGTCAACGCACGCATCACTTGGCGCGGGGCTTGTGACCAACCTGAAGTGATCGAAGCGATGCGCGTTGCCGATTTGTTTGTATTGCCAAGCCGTATCGCCGACGATGGGGACCGGGATGGGTTACCAAACGTCTTGATGGAAGCTGCGTCGCAACTCCTCCCCCTGCTGAGCACCTCTGTGTCTTCCATCCCTGAATTCATCGACAGCGGCACTCATGGATTGCTTAGCCAAGACACCCCTGAAGCGCTTGCAAACGCATTGATGCGCATTGCCAACAACCCCAAAGAGGCCGCAGATTGGGCCACTGCGGCAGAAGCACGGCTCAAGGCGGATTTTGCAATGCATCCCGGCATCGCACACTTGAAAACACGGCTAGAGGAAATGCTAGCATGACGCCGATGGCGTTCTATGCTCCTCTCAAGGCCCCAACTCACCCGAACCCATCAGGGGATCGCACGTTAGCCCGCGCATTGATCCAGGCCCTTGAAATAGCGGGGTTTCGCCCTGATTTAGCGTCTGATCTTAGATTGATAGATCGAACAGGAAATGCCGTCACACAAACCGAGCTGCAATCAAAAGCAGACGCGGTAATCCCAGAGATCATCGCCCAAGGCCACAAAAAAAACTGGGCGTTCTGGCTTACGTATCACAACTATTACAAAGCTCCAGACTTGATTGGCCCCCGTGTCGCGGATGCCTTGAACATCCCATATGTGCAGATCGAATCTACGCGTGCGCGCAAACGCTTAGAAGGCCCGTGGGCTGATTTCGCAGTTGCGGCCGAACGCGCAGCCGAGCGCGCAGACCTGATCTTCTATTTCACCAAACGTGACGCCGAAGCTTTGTCGGCTTATGCCCCAGCTGGGCAAAAACTTGTGCACCTGCGCCCTTTCCTACCTCGCACAGACCTGCCGCCGCACAGTACACGGACGGGTCCCATGCTGAGTGCCGCGATGATGCGCCCGGGCGACAAACTTGCGAGCTTTGAACTGATCGCCCAAACCTTGGCTATGTTAGACACCCCATGGCAGCTAAATATCGCTGGCGACGGCGCTGCACGATCTGACGTCGCGGCCTTGATGGCTCAGTTCGGAGACCGTGTGCAATTCTTGGGTGAACTCAATGCCACAGGAATGGCTCAGGCATATGCAAATGCCCGACTGTTATTCTGGCCCGGCGTGAATGAAGCCATTGGATTGACCTATTTGGAAGCACAGGCTGTTGGAATTCCAGTCTTGGCCCAAGATCGGCCCGGATTGAGAGATGTTCTTGCACCCACTCCTTCCTATCCGTCCCCAGAAGCGGGCCCCATGGCACTGGCCGCACAACTCAAGCATATGCTGGAACACCCTATCGATCCCCACCCCATCCAAGATCACATCCGAAAGCATCACCTCCTCCCCGCCGCCGCCCAAACACTACGCATTGCGCTTGAGGATTTACTATGACCCGCCTCGCCCTAATGCGTCATGGTCATACCCCATGGAACCGCGAAGGCCGCATTCAAGGCCGCAGTGATATTCCACTGGATGATGATGCGCGGGTTGACCTTGGTCGTTTGGACTTGCCAACCCCGTGGGATCAAGCCGATTTGTGGTCCAGTCCATTGATGCGCGCGTCCGAAACCGCAGAGTTGGTCGCATCCAGAACACCGCAAACCACGCCCGCTTTGACCGAAATGAATTGGGGCCAGTGGGAAGGCAAACATGGGGCCGTTCTGCGCGCTGCCCCCCAAAACGACTATCGCGACATTGAAGACTGGGGATGGGACTACACACCGCCAAGCGGTGAGAGCCCAAGAGCGATGGCAACCCGATTACAACCATGGCTAGATGATATTCGCTCCGATACGGTCGCGGTGTGTCATATTGGCGTGATGCGCGTCATCTTGGCTCAAGCGTGGGATTGGAATTTCGCTGGTCCCTGCCCATTTACCATCAAGCGCAACCGATTATATGTCCTGTCCCGTACAGCAACGGGCTGGACACCTGACCCCGACCCGGTCCGCCTGAAGGATAAGACCCTGTGAGCCAACACCGTATCTTGATCGTGGTCACGCATTTGCTCGGATCTGGGCATTTGTCGCGCGCTCTGACCTTGGCCCGCGCCTTTGTCCAAGAAGGCCATCAGGTACATGTCGTGTCCGGCGGAATGCCCGCAAAACAACTGGATGCCACTGGTGTTAACCTCGTTCAACTGCCGCCGCTTCGATCTGACGGCACGGACTTCACACGACTTTTGGCGATTGACGGAACGGTCGCAGAACCAGCTTTTTATGAAGATCGCCAATCTCTGCTGCTTAAAACACTGCAAGATGTGCGGCCCGATGTGATCATCACCGAACTGTTTCCCTTTGGCCGACGATCTTTACGCGCCGAGTTTCAGGCTTTGCTGGAAGCCGCCACTGAACTTGCGCCTCGCCCTCGCATCTTTGCCTCCATCAGAGATATTCTGGCACCGCCCAGCAAACCCCGCAAGATCACCTTTGCAGATCAGCTTATCGCGCGTTTTTATGACGGTGTTTTGGTGCATTCCGATCCTAAAGTCGTACCATTGCAACTCAGCTGGCCAGTGTCAGACACCCTCAACTCCAAACTACATTATACTGGATTTGTCGCGCCACCGTTGCCAAAAGTGACCAAACCAGCACTTGGCGAAGGAACGATTTTGGTCAGCGCTGGGGGCGGATCCGTTGGTGACACACTGTACAAAGCCGCCTTGGAGGCGGCCCAAAACGATGCACGGCGGTGGCATCTGTTAATCGGCGGCCATGATGCAAATCAGCGGATTGACGGTATGCGGAAAAACGCGTCCGATAACGTCATACTGGAAACTGCCCGCCCCGATTTTCGCGAGATGCTGCAATGCGCAGACGCCTCAATCAGCTTATGCGGCTACAATACGGCGATGGACGTTTTGCAAACCGGGTTGCCAGCGGTCATGGTCGCATTTGACGACGGCGCGGAGGTTGAACAAAGTCTGCGAGCCAACGCATTGGCCAACTTACCACGAATAGAAACATGCGCGTTGAGCGATGTGACAAGCTCTGCCCTCAAAGAGGCGTTGGCTCAGGTCATTAAAGACCAAAGATCGCGCTCGACAAGCTTTGGCTTTGACGGTGCAACGCAAACGGTCCGCATTTGTACGGAGACCCTTTCATGACCTCCATCGATTGGACTCATCTGCGTGCAGAGCTGGCGCTTTGGAAAGATCACAATCTGCAATTGCCACTGTGGTGGCGCGATGATGACGCCATAACGTGCACTCCGCAGTTGGACCGATTGGAACGGTCCTCGCGGGATGCAGGCGTTCAGGTACATCTGGCCGTGATCCCCGCCCATGCAGATGAAACTTTGGTAGACTATGTTCGAAACACGTCTGCATTTCGACCAGTTGTGCATGGTTGGGCACATGTAAACCATGCACCTGACGGGCAGAAATCGTCGGAATTTGGAACTCCACGATCTGATGCGTTGCACGAAGCCGAACTTGGGATGACTAGGCTTCAGGATATGTTCGGGGCATTATTGGAGCCGATGTTCGTTCCTCCGTGGAACAGGATTGATCCTAGCGTAATCAATGGTCTTTCTGAATTAGGCTACACTCAATTGTCCACATATGGCCCACGTTCTCATGTTCAAGCGGCACCCGGTTTGGCACAATTGAATACCCATATAGACCCCGTTGATTGGAAAGGGACGCGGGGGTTGGCAAACCCAGAGTTGTTGATCACAAAGCTGGTTGACCATCTCATTGCACGTCGAAACGGGGATGCTGACAACGCAGAACCTTTAGGGTTACTTACGCATCATTTGATGCAAGATGAGCCCACATGGGCGTTCTGCGAGAGCCTTTTAAGCGAACTCAAACCAGTTGCTAAGACGAACTGATGACCACTCAGCTGGACGGGTGCAGCGGTTTTGGTAACTCACTTGATCCAACGCTGACGGATTAGTTTTTGCGATCACCAATCAACATTTCCAACACGGCACTACGTTTAACCTACACGCTGGCAACCATAAATCGCGTTTTTTCCGCTGGTGACCTGCAAAGATCATCAAGCTGCTTTGACGCAATCACAAATTCATAACCTTCTAGGTTGAGACTGGCACAACCACAGTTTTAAACGAAAAAAGGCCGCCTTCGGTTAACGAGGGCAGCCTTGAATGTCAGAATAGATCCAGCTTTTAGCGGCGAATGCCGAGGCGCTTGATCAAGTCTTGGTAGCGGGCTTCGTCTTTGCCTTTGGTGTAGTCCAAAAGCTTCCGACGCAGAGCAACCATTTTAAGCAGACCACGACGGCCGTGGTTGTCTTTCTTGTGCGTCTTGAAGTGCTCTGTCAGCGTGCTGATGCGCGAGGTCAGGATCGCAACCTGTACTTCAGGGGAGCCTGTGTCACCTTCTTTGGTGGCAAACTCTTTCATCAAGCGTGTTTTTTCTTCAGGTGTAATCGACATCGGGGTCTCCTTTAAAAGGTTAGTATGAATGGCGCAGGCCGGGATGTCGTCCAGCACTGGCCCATGGAGTCGTCATCCGAGTCGGGTATCCCCCGATCTCAGATGGGCGCGTATAGGAAGTTTTGCGAAGCTTGGCAAAGGAATTGTGCCCAATGCCGCCTGTCCAACCATATTCCCGCAACAATATCAGGATTTATTGACGTTTCAGTGTGGAAATCCAGTTTCGGACTAGCTGTCAGCCCACCCAATAGACTGCGCTGCACTCAGCGGAATCAAAGCAATGTTGTCTGATGTCACGTTCGATTCTGCAGGGACTTGCGCCATCACGTCGTCACCGATCTTGATATCCATTAAATCGGGGCTGTCCACGTTTTGCGACAAAGTCACGCTAGGTTCTTCATCCGTTGAATCGTCCCACACTAGGACAAGATCATCTTCAGCAACGTTGAATGCCTCCAAGTCCGCAGCGCTGGCATTGTCCATCCAACTCGTGTCAACTTGATCTAAGATATCCTCAAACGCTTCTAGTTCATCCGTGTCACCGTCCCCATCGGCGTGATCCGAAAGCGTTATGTCCGCTAAATGAAACGCATCAAAACTGCCGTGTTCTGAAGCATCTGATTCTGCTGGCAGACTATTTAGCGATTCCAAGGTCGCTGTGAGATCACCAAGTCCGTTTTCATCTATGAAGTCATCAAAACCAGGTTCATCTTCTTCGGCTTCTTCTTGAACCGACAGATCTAAAAAAGAAACGGCCCCCACAGCCAACACACCCAACATACCTGTTAACCAAAGCATTTCGCCGCTCGCTTGTTACTTTAAAACCACCCGCTACAAGAGCCGCTTCGCATCGCGAAACAGAGTTAGTCTTAAGTCACATCGGCTAAATTAGGATTAACGCCCGCGTTCCATTTGTTGTACCAACTCTGTCAACCATTCCCCAAGCACCGGAATAAACGAGAATTGACTGGCCCACCACGCCAACAAGGATACCAAAACCGTGGCCCCCAACAACGTGCCAAGACCAAAAGCCAATCCCCGGGCGAGTTGAAAGAAGATCAACCGCCAGATCGAATTTTGAACACGGATAAATCGATGTCCGTTCAGGCGTTTTACTTCCGCAGTGAGGGCTTCAATCGCCGCCGTTTCTTCGGACTTCGGCGGCACGGATTGTGATATGTCAGGGTCATTCATTTGGGCACTTAACAATACTCAAACCCGAAATGCACGCGTGTCAGTTGCGATCAGGTAAATCTGCAATGCGCACGAGGCAGCGATGCAAGATTTGTGCTTCTTCTGGTGTCATCTTGGCACGGATTGCGGCATCAAAAATACGCGCGTCTTTTTGTAAAGTTTCAAACACGCGCAAACCCGTAACGGTCAAGTTGAGCCGTTCGTGCCGACGATCAGCTTCCACCGTGTTTCGCGCCAAAAATCGTTTATCTTCCAGCGCCTTCACAGCCCGCGATACCTTGGTTTTATGCAGTCTCGCGCGGTCACAAATCTCGGTCGCGGTCAAGGAACCGTACCGACCAATATGAAACAAAACACGCCACTCTGTGCGCAGCATTCCATATTGCGTTTTATAATGTTTCTGAAAATCCAGACTCAACACATCTGCCGCTTGATTCAACAAGTAAGGCAGGAAATCGAGCAGATCGAATTCGGGTTCGGGTGCGTCACACATTTCAGGCTAATACGGGATGGGTTGCATATCACGGCGAATATACAACGGATGCTTGGCTGAGCCATCTTTGTTATGCCCAAGGCAAATCAACGGTTTACCCGTTTTTTGCAGCACGGTTATGGTCTCATCCGCGATCTCAACGTATCTTTTGTGAACTTTGCCAGACGCCATCACCAATGTATCGGCTTGCTCGGCCAATTGCGTCAACACTTGCATGTTGCGAACAGATCTTGCGAGTTTAGGGTCATGCGGGATGTCTTTGGGAGATGTCGCGCGCCAATCGAGTAAATTGGCTTTTAAGTACATCGAAAAACCCCAATCCTGCGCAAAAGTAAGTTCCCGGTGACACGTTGGATCAGACACATCAGCGCCAGCAATGGATGGGTTCAAACCGACAAATAGGATTGCTTTTGGTGCCGTTTTGTCGTGGGTCCAATCACGCGTCAATGCATGACGATAGCGACCACATTCAGAAAACTCAGCCGTACCTATGACCCCATCCGGCAGACGAAGCCGTGTTTTCCCGCCGGGATCGTGTTGGTCTTGAGGATTACTCATACCAGCTACATGACAAACCTGCGCCCAAGGAGCAATCCCCGAGCGCAGGTGTCTCCGTGAGTGGATTAGGCAGAGGCAGTTTGGCTACGACGCGGGAAGTCGACCACAAGACCGCGCGCTTCTGTTATGTATCCGGCAACCAGCGCGTAAACGATGTGGCCCCATAGCGCGACCCATGTGATGCCAGTGAAACCAAGGAATGGTTTATTGCCAGTCACAAGATGCGCCATGACATACAGCGCGAACACCCAAAGCGCGACGCCATAGGCGATTGCCGTCAGGCTCCAATGCAGCTTCGGCATCACAGCGCGTTGCAAGGGGCGCGCAATAAAGGCCCAACCAACAACGTAAAAAATCAAACCTGTGAGCGTATGAAGCAAGTGCGCGGCCCCGGATGGATTGGCCCCAAACATCGCTTTCAATGAAGCGCCTGCGAGGCCAACAGGGGCCAGTTTTGCATATCCAAACAAGGGGCTAAGTGCTTGACCGAACGCATCAAATGCGATTGTGGCAAATGCGCCTGCTGTGAGGACGGTGATAGCGGTGGAGCGAATAGATGTCATGTTTGGTATCCCCCTTTTGGGTGTCTACGTGTCGTGTCCGATGACTGACAAATGGACCCAAAGGCTGGCGATTGTCAGGGGGGCTCACGTCACTGGGATCACCTGAGAGGATTTGAAACAATTTGCTGAAACAAAGGCGCGAATTCGGTGACATCGGCGTGAGGCACGTGTCAGACTGTAACACTTACCCCATAACAAGCGCTCAGCCGAGATTAAACACACGGTTTGGATGCAACTCACCGGCTTTGTAGATGCCAACCGCCACAGGTTGACCATCCAAGGAAGCCCAGCACGTGTCGCCGTATTCGGCATCTGCAGCCAAAACCATTCCGGGATTGCCATTGCGCATTTTTGCAGCCCCGGCAGCGGTGGCCTTCACTTCGGGCAATTCCGTCAGCCCCATATCAAGTGGCAACAAGAACGCATCGATTTCAGGGGTGCGAGCAAGATCTTCAATTTGCGCGTAAGTCACGCCCTGTTCCACCTCAAATGGGCCAGACCACACACGACGCAATTCGCGAACATGACCATAGCACCCAAGGCTTGCCCCAAGATCTCGCGCAATAGAGCGTACATACCCCCCCTTGCCACAGGTCATTTCTAGAACCGCATGATCCGCATCGGGACGGTCGACCAAAAGCAATTCCTCGACCCAAAGCGGGCGAGCCGCGATGTCCATTTCTTCGCCGTCGCGGGCACGCTTATAGGCGCGCTCTCCATCGATTTTTACGGCTGAAAACTGCGGTGGCACCTGTTGGATATCGCCAACAAAGGCCCCAAGGGCCGCCTTGATATCGTCATCCGACGGGCGTGCATCAGACTTATGGATGATCTCGCCTTCAGCGTCGTCAGTGTTCGTCGATTGCCCAAATCGCACCGTAAATACATAAGCTTTCAAGGCATCCGTAATGAAGGGAACAGTCTTTGTCGCTTCACCCAGCGCGACGGCCAGCACACCTGTGGCATCGGGGTCCAAAGTACCGGCATGACCAGCCTTCTTGGCGTCAAACGCCCAGCGCACCTTGTTCACAACCGCCGTAGAGGTCAGACCCGCAGGCTTATCCACCACCAGCCAGCCTGAAATATCGCGACCCTTGCGTGTGCGTGCCATGGTGATGTGTCCTGAATTTGAAAGTTGGGCGCGGCCTAAACCAGCAAAGGCGCGGCTTCAACCCGCGTCTTCGACAACACCGATAATTGGACCCAGCGGAAATCCTATATCCGAGCGCCCTTGAGACGGTAGGTACAGCCGCGACACTTTGCCATCAAAGTACAAAGCGTTTGGTATCCCATAGGCGTCTCGGAAGAGCTTTGCGAACTCAAAGAACGTCACAGGTTGGTTTGAGATCGCAAACAAGATCTTTGTGCCATCTGCGCTGGTCCCTACTCCGTTGCGGATAAATCGGGAATCACTGTGCGGCAGAAAGCGCGGGTGCATATTGCCTTCAAACAGCATCAAGGGACCAGATTGCGTGGCGTGAACACAATCCGGGGCACTTTCTTTGTACTGCCAGGATTCCATCACATCCGCACGCCCTTCGCGCAGGCACAGAACACCGTTTGGCAGTAGACCGAAGTTACCGGGTCCTGCCGACGTCACGATCTTTTTTTTCTCTTCGCGGTTCTCAACGTATAAGCCAACCGGCGAGCGATCCGCGTGATACATCCCGGCATTCATCGCAAATACGAGCTTTTTTCCCTGCGGTTTCAGCGACGCATTGATGCTACCAAACTGCCCGTGCGGCTTACCGTCTTCACGGTTCAGAAATAGCGCAATGTTGTCTTCACGCGGATCGGCATGACAGACCGTGTAGCTCAACCCGTCCAGCGTCGCATCTTCGCACCGAAACCCCGCGTGTACGGGTCCGCTCAACAAGGCCAACACTGTTGCCAACCAAAGCATCCGGATCATTCGGATAAATCCCGCCGCACCTCGTCACGCGCGAACATTTCGCGGGTGTCATCCATGCGATCAAACGTGTCATCGAGACGGAAACGAAGGTCCGGCGTAAACTTCAAGCCGATCTTCTTGCCAATCATCCGGCGCAATTCGTGTTTGTTACGCGCAAGATATTCGACGACCACATCCTGTCCTTGCCCGCCTAAGGGCAACACATAGGATGTCGCGATCTTCAGATCAGACGACATTCGGACTTCGCCAACCGTAACCGACAAACGATTAAGGTCAGGGTCATGTATATCGCCCTGCGCGAGGACTTGCGCCAAAGTGCGACGGATCAGTTCGCCGACACGAAGTTGGCGTTGCGATGGACCAGCGCCATCATGATGTGAGTTCTTTCCCATATCCCCCATCTATGCCTCACACTTGGCTTTGCCAAGCAGGACATGGCACGCTATGACCCGAGAAATGCAAAAAGGGACTGACGTCATGGCGCATAAAACAGGTATTGTGGTTACTGGTGTGTCTGGCCGCATGGGGCAAATGTTGGTTCAGACCATCGCTGCTCAGGAAAATGCCGAGGTCGTCTTTGGCGTTGAACGCTCTGGGCATGACTGGGTCAGCGCTGACCTTGGCGAAGCGATGGGCGGTCCAGCCAACGGTATCAAGGTAACCGACGATCCAGCCGAGGCCTTTGCAAACGCACAAGCGGTCATTGATTTCACGGCCCCCTCCGCCACGTTGGAATTCGCGGCGCTTGCAGGCCAAGCAGGCGTTGCACATGTGATTGGCACAACGGGCATGACGGCCGAAGACATAGCCAAACTTGAACCCGCGTCCCGAAATTGCGCACAAATCCGAGCAGGAAACATGAGCCTTGGCGTAAACTTACTGGTGCAATTGACCAAACAAGTGGCGGCCGCGTTGGATGAAGATTTTGATATCGAAGTAATCGAAGCCCACCATCACCACAAAGTTGACGCACCTTCTGGCACCGCTCTTATGCTGGGCGAAGCGGCCGCGGACGGTCGCGGCGTCGCGTTAGACGATGTGCGCGATTCAGGACGGGACGGCATTACCGGCGCGCGCAAACGCGGGGATATCGGGTTTACCGCGATCCGCGGCGGCGACATCGTCGGCGAACACGATGTCTTGTTTGCGGCTCCCGGAGAACGCATTGTGCTGCGCCACATGGCAACAGATCGGGGCATTTTTGCCCGTGGCGCTGTCAAAGCTGCTCTTTGGGGGCAAGGCAAGGCACCCGGGCAATATGACATGCTGGATGTCCTTGGATTGAAACGCTGACCGCAGCCGACACAGCGGGAATCCGCCACTTTTGAGCCCAGGTATTCTAAAGTTGAGTGTTTAATCCGACCCCAGACTGATCTGAAATTAACTTACGTGCGTAATGTTGAGTGATCATCATTTATACTGTGAGGGTTTCATGTTCGTGCGTACCACACTCATTTCTGTACTGTTAGTTTGCCTCGGGGTCACTGCACAGGCCGAGTTCGCGAAGGTCGAAAATCAGGCTGACTTCATCGCGTTGATCAAGAATAAGCTACTGAAACGACCTTTTGTGGAATTGTCAGTCACGCCGGATGGCCGGATCGAAGGCACTGGTGCGCGCTGGGATGTGACAGGCAGTTGGACGTGGGAAAACGGCTTTTTCTGCCGTGATTTGTTCTGGGGCGGTGATGAACTTGGCTATAATTGCCAAGAGGTGCGCGCTCATAATAACAGGATGCGTTTCACATCGGATCAAGGACAGGGCCAGTCCGCAGTCTTTCGCATCGAGTAGCGCTTAGAAGTCTACCGCAAGGCCCTTTTTCTCCCAATCACCGTACCGCACAGGCTCAAGGCCATCACGTCCGCCTAGCTCTTTGGGCAGCAGGTTTGGCTTTGCTTTTAAGCGGCGTTCCTCGGCCTCTGCCAACGCACGCTGCGCTGCTGGCGGTAAGTCCGGGTTAACTTCGGGGCGGGGTGTTTCCTTTTCAGACATAAGGTTGATATACGCCCCCTTTCGATCAAAGCAAGCGCGAGACCTTCCAAACATGGAAAAACCTTCCGATTTTAGCGGCATCCCGGCCCGACGCAGTGCAGCCTATTTGCTCGACCGCATTTTGGGTGATGGCAAATTGATGCAGGAGTTGATCGGGGAAGGCGCGCTGGACCGGCTGTCTCCACCGGATCGTGCACGCGCGCAACGTCTGGCAACAGAGGTGCTGCGCGGGATGGATCGGGCCGACAAGCTCTTGTCGCGCCACGTTAAAAAAGCTCCCCCGCTTCCTATTCGCAACATTTTGCGGATTGGCGCAGTTGAGTTATCGCAAGGTGTCGCAGCGCATGGCGTCGTCAACGATCTGGTCAACATTGCCGCGCGCAACAAAAATAATGGGCGTTTGAAGGGAATGGTGAACGCTGTACTTCGCAAACTTGCGGATCACGCCGTTGGCGACTGGAAAGGTCTTGCCGTACCTCGTTTGCCAAGCTGGTTACGTGCCCCGCTGTCATCGGCTTGGGGTAAAGACCCAATCGTAGCAATGGAAATGGCCCATTTCAAAGGCGCGCCATTGGATCTATCGCCAAAGGGTGACGCACAAGCTTTAGCAGCCATGGTCGATGGGATCGTTCTGCCAAACGGTTCCGTGCGCATCCAAGATGCAGGGCAAGTATCGGCGCTACCCGGCTATGACGCTGGCGATTGGTGGGTGCAAGACGCGGCTGCTGCGATCCCCGCGCAATTGATCCGGGGCGACACTGTATTGGATTTATGCGCTGCACCCGGCGGCAAAACGATGCAACTGGCCGCGATGGGCAAGACTGTAACCGCCGTAGATGTTTCAGAGGGGCGTGCCGAAGTTTTGAAGGTGAACCTCGCCCGTGTTGGGCTGCCAGCGCAGATCGAAGTCATCGACGCTTTTGAGGTCACTGGCACATATGACGCGGTATTGCTCGACGCGCCCTGCTCCGCCACAGGCACCATTCGCCGCCACCCAGACTTGCCCTTCGCCAAAGACGGTGCAGAGTTTAGCGGGTTGATTGAGCAACAAGGCGCAATGATTGACCACGCCCTGACATTGCTCAAACCGGGCGGCCAATTGGTGTTTTGCACATGCTCACTGCTTCCTGACGAGGGTGAAGTCCAAATTGAAGACGCTCTGGCGCGTCATCCGGACCTCAGCCTTGACGTGGAAGCGATGCAAGCACCATGGATCGAAGACGCGTGGCGCAGCAGTGAAGGTGGGTTACGGTTGCGGCCAGATTATTGGGCGGATCGGGGCGGTATGGATGGGTTCTACATCGCTGCACTGCGGAAAGAAGCTTGAGCGTCAAATCGTCGGTGACTCAAACGTCATCTCGCGATATACTAGGCCAAAATGCGCCGTCAGAGCGTCAAGGCAGAGTAGATGACACAACAATCCAGCTTCAACGCCCGAAAAACGCGGCTACTGAACACAATGCACGCACGCTTGTCCACTCGGGCACGAGCGGCGACGGCATTCGTAACCGCGCCAGAGCCGCGCACCATTGGCAGTTTCGCCAAGGGACGCCAGCTTATGGCCGGAAATTATCTGTTCGCCGGACATCTGGTCACGGCACAAGGCACGGCGATTTGGGACCTTAAATCCCCCGCTTCAGAGTTTACCAACGAATTGCAAGGGTTCAGTTGGCTTGATGATCTCGCCTCTGTGGGCGATGGTTCAGCGCGGGGGACGGCAACCCGTTGGCTTTGGGAATGGATAGAACGGTACGGCAAAGGGACCGGGCCAGGCTGGACGCCAGACCTAACGGGACGACGGCTTATCCGTTGGATCAATCATGCAATCTTTCTACTGCGTGGCCAACAATCCAACGAGTCGCATGCATTTTATCGATCCCTAGCCCAGCAAACTCGGTTTTTATCCAAACGCTGGCAAAGTGCTGCCCCCGGCTTGCCTCGTTTTGAAGCTCTCACGGGATTAATCTATGCGGGCATGGCTTTGGAGGGGCAAGAAACGTTAGCTGAGCCTGCAATCAAGGCCTTGGCGCGAGAATGCGAAAGCCAAATCAACGCCCAAGGCGGCCTACCGACGCGAAATCCGGAAGAGCTGCTGGAAGTCTTCACCCTTTTAACATGGGCCGCGGCTGCCCTCAGCGAAGCTGACCGCGCAGTTCCACACCAACAAATCGAAGCCATTGACCGGATCGCACCGTCTTTGCGCACCTTACGCCATGCGGATGGCGGCTTAGCCCGCTTTCACGGCGGTGGGCGCGGAATGGAAGGGCGACTGGACCACGCCTTGTCCAACTCAGGTGTCAAAACGGGCGCGCCCGATGGATTATCGATGGGATTTGCGCGCCTATCCTCGGGACGCACCAGCATCATTATTGACGCAAGCCCCCCACCCGGCGGAAAGGCCAGCATCAACGCGCACGCAGCAACGCTGGCGTTTGAAGTAACGTCGGGCCGCCGTCCGATGATTGTGAATTGTGGCTCGGGCGCGAGCTTTGGCGCGGATTGGCGGCGGGCTGGGCGCGCGACACCATCACATTCGACATTGTGTCTGGATGGCTATTCCAGCGCACGCTTGGGGGATGCCGACAAGATCACCTCGGGTGAAGAATTGCTCGATATCCCGCACCGCGTCCCAATTGAAATCAGCGAGGCCCCGGATGGGTTACGCTTTCAAGGCGGCCATAATGGTTATGTAGCAACTCATGGTTTGACCCATGCCCGCACTTTGGAATTGACGTTTGATGGACGCGGATTGGCTGGCGAAGATATGTTGCTCGCCCTAGAAGACGTCGATCGTAAGCGCTTCGATAAAGCAATGGACGCACATAAGCTGGACGGTGTTCCGTTTGATATCCGGTTTCATTTGCACCCAGAGGTCGACGCAACAGTCGATCTTGGTGGGGTTGCTGTGTCGATTGCCTTGAAGTCGGGTGAAATTTGGATCTTCCGCTCAGAAGGCTTGGAGGTTCGCCTTGAACCGAGCGTTTATCTTGAAACAGGGCGGCTCAAACCACGTGCGACACAACAGATCGTTTTATCCGGGCGCGCCATGGAGTATGCCACGCGCATGCGCTGGTCCTTGTCCAAACCGCAGGAAACTGCGATTGGCGTACGGGACCTCGTTCAAGATGAATTGCTGCTGCCCTAAGGACTACGATATATGACCGATCTTTACCCCGTGCGTCGCGCGTTAATTTCCGTTTCTGACAAGACGGGGTTGGCTGAGTTTGGACAAGCTCTGGCCGCACGAGGCGTCGAACTGCTCTCTACGGGCGGCACCGCAAAGGCGCTGCGTGACGCAGGATGCGAAGTTAAAGACGTCAGCGACGTCACCGGTTTCCCAGAGATGATGGACGGTCGCGTAAAAACCTTGCACCCTGTCGTGCATGGTGGCTTGCTTGCCTTGCGTGACAATGATGATCACGTCGCATCCATGACGCAACACGGTATCGGCGCCATCGATTTGGTTGTTGTGAACCTTTACCCATTTGAAGCCGCATTGGAACGTGGCGCAGAATACAACGAAATGATCGAGAATATCGACATTGGCGGCCCTGCAATGATCCGCTCTGCTGCAAAGAACCACGGTTTTGTTAACATCCTCACAGATGTCGAAGATTACGCTGCCGTTCTGAGCGAACTCGAAACACATGATGGCCAAACATCCTACGCGTTCCGGCAGCGTTTGGCGCAAACAGCCTATGCACGCACTGCCGCCTATGACACAGCCGTAAGCACATGGATGGCCGGACAAGTTGGCGGTGACGCCCCCCGACGACGCGCCTTTGCAGGCGAGTTGGTGCAAACCTTACGCTACGGTGAAAACCCACATCAATCCGCGAGCTTTTATGCCGACGGCTCAAAACGCCCCGGTGTCGCGACAGCGCAGCAACATCAAGGCAAAGAGCTGTCCTACAACAACATCAACGACACCGATGCCGCGTTTGAGCTGATCAGCGAATTTACACCCACCGATGGCCCTGCATGTGTCATTATCAAACACGCAAACCCATGTGGCGCGGCCTCTGGTGCAACTTTGCTTGAGGCCTACACCAAAGCCTTTGACTGCGACCGCACCTCTGCATTTGGGGGGATTGTGGCCCTGAACCAGCCGTTAGACGCCGAAACCGCGCAAGCCATCACAGGAATTTTTACCGAAGTGGTGATTGCGCCGGGTGCTAGCGCGGAAGCCATGGAGATATTCAGCAAGAAGAAGAACTTACGCTTGTTGACCACAGACGCTTTGGCCGACCCAAGACAAACTGCTGTGGCCGCCAAGCAGGTCTCCGGCGGGTGGTTGGTGCAGGACAAAGACACCGGCTTTGTACCAGACAGTGACCTGCGCGTTGTGACCAAAGTTCAACCGACTGCCGAACAAATGGCTGATCTTCGGGTTGCTTGGACGATCGCAAAGCACGTAAAATCCAACGCAATTGTCTATGTGAAGGATGGCGCAACTGTTGGTGTGGGTGCGGGGCAAATGAGCCGTTTGGATTCAGCAATGATCGCTGCCAAAAAGGCTGAACGCATGGCCGACGCCATGGGCTTGCCGCAGTCTTTGGCGATTGGCAGTGCCGTTGCCTCTGATGCATTCTTTCCTTTTGCTGACGGATTGATGGAAGCCGCAGCCGCAGGCGCGACATGCGTTATTCAACCGGGTGGATCCATGCGGGATGACGAGGTGATTGCCGCCGCAGACGAAGCTGGGCTGGCAATGGTCTTTACTGGCATGCGGCATTTCAAACATTGATATGAAGCGTTTATGGACCTCAGCAGCTATAGCCTTCGGGCTAGACCAAGCGAGTAAGTATCTGGTTATACACCGGATGGAATTGGCGCGCATTCGCGAGATCGAAGTTCTGCCGCCTGTTCTTAACTTCCGGTACGGGGAAAACTACGGCATCAATTTCGGCATCGGCGGCGACGGCGTGAATGCGTGGGTCTGGGTCGGCATCGCCGTGGCCGTTTGCGCCTGTCTGCTTTGGTGGGTACGCCGGGTCCATGACATGCCCAATCTTGGGTTTATCTGCTGTGGTTTGTTGATTGGCGGCGCACTGGGCAATGTGTTTGATCGCATGGTCTATGGCTACGTTCTGGATTTCCTGAACAACTCTTGTTGTGGGATAAACAATCCTTATTCTTATAACGTTGCAGATATCTTTGTGTTTGCAGGCGCAATTGGACTGGTGTTTCTCACGCCAGACCCAAAAAAATCTGCGAAAAAGGACGCGTGACATTGCCCATGACCATGGCGTATTCAGGGCAAAACAATTTCGGCGGAGCGCGGCTATGCGTCTGATGCGGGTAGGTTTAGCACTATTGATACTGGCAACGCTTGGTGCGTGTGCCAAAACGGGCTTGCGATACTTGCCCAAGCCGGGCGAAGGGCCTGATGAATTTATCATCGTGCCGTCAAAGCCTTTGGAAGCACCTACGAGTTATTCTTCGCTGCCTGCGCCAACGCCGGGCGGGGCAAACATAACGGATCAGCAACCGCTGCAAGATGCCATCGTTGCTTTGGGCGGACGTCGAAATGTGGATACAGGGACAGTGGTCCCTTCGCGTGATGCGGCTCTTGTCAATCAGGTCTCGCGGTTTGGGCGCGACGGAAATGTCCGTGCAACGCTGGCCGCTGAAGACGTCGACTTCCGCCGTAGACGTGGCCGTTTAACGCGTATTCGTCTCGCCAGAACGGATCGCTACAACGATGTCTATGAAAAACAAGCGCTAAACGCAGATCGCGAACTCAAGCGGTGGCGCCGCGCAGGTGCACGTACTCCGTCAGCGCCGAATTGAGTCTTTTCGCTCACGTCTTCGCCATCACGGTTGAACCTGCGCCTGTTAGACACACATGTTATCCAACCTGACGCCCTTTTAAGGAGTGCCCATGCTGCGCCAACCCTTGCTGGCCCTTGCCGTGACGATTTCCGCTACTGCTGTCGCTGTGACTGCAAAAGCAAATGATCTCGTGACCAACTTCACCTTGGATAACGGCATGGACGTCGTCGTTGTCGAGGATCACCGCGCGCCTGTCGTGCAACACATGGTCTGGTATCGCGCAGGATCAGCTGATGAACCTGTGGGGCAATCTGGCGTCGCGCACTTCCTGGAACACTTGCTGTTCAAAGCGACAGACACACTTGAAGCGGGGGAGTTTTCCTCTGTTGTGGCGGCCAATGGCGGGCGCGACAATGCTTTCACAAGCTACGATTACACCGCTTACTTCCAACGCGTTGCAGCAGACCGCCTTGGCCTGATGATGCAAATGGAAGCTGACCGGATGAAAAATATCCGTCTGACCGAAGCCGATATCCTCACTGAACGTGATGTCATCCTTGAAGAGCGTAACCAACGCACTGAAAACAACCCCCGTGCTTTGTTCGGCGAACAACTGAACGCGGCACAATATCTGAACCATCGTTACGGCGTACCGATCATCGGCTGGCGCCATGAGATGGAAACTCTTTCACTCGAAGACGCCTTAGATTTTTACGGGATCCACTATTCGCCCAATAATGCGATCCTTGTAGTGTCTGGCGATGTGACCCCTGATGAGGTCCGCGCTTTGGCCAACAAACATTATGGGCCGATACCTGCAAATCCTGATCTACCCGAACGCTTTCGCTCCCAAGAGCCCCCTCAAAATGCAGAACGACGGGTGATTTTCCGTGACCCCCGTGTGGCCACTGAGTATTTGTCGCGCTCCTACATTGCGCCCGAACGCGATGCAGGCGCGCAAGAAAAGGCCGCAGCGTTGCGTATTTTGGCCGAGCTTCTTGGCGGTGGGACGACGTCGTATCTGACAGAAAAGCTACAATTTGACACGCAGACCGCCGTTTATAACGGTGCGTTTTACGGCGGCACATCATTGGACGACACCACGTTTGATTTGATCATCGTGCCTCAACCGGGCGTGACGCTAGAAGACGCGGAAGCGGCCCTCGACGCTGCTATCGTCAGTTTTATTGAAGATGGCGTAGATGTTGACGCGCTAGAGCGGATCAAAATGCAGGTGCGCGCCTCTGAGATTTATGCCCGTGACAACGCGGACGGCGTTGCACGTCGTTACGGACAAGCATTGACCACTGGGTTGACCGTTGCAGATGTGAACGAATGGCCCGAATTGCTGCAAGCTGTGACCGAAGAGGACATTTTGAACGCTGCCCGCGCTGTATTTCGTAAGGAAACAAGCGTGACGGGCTACCTGAAGAAAGCTTTGGAGGCCACACAATGATGATGCGCATAACAGCCGCAGTGTTTGCCATGGCACTGGCAATTCCAGCGACCGCCGATGTCGATATTCAAGAAATCACATCTCCGGGTGGGCTCACATCTTGGCTAGTGGAAGAACCTGCGATCCCATTCATCGCTCTGGAAGTCCGCTTCAAAGGGGGCGGGTCACTTGATCTGCCCGGCAAACGTGGCGCGATCTCACTGATGACGTCTTTGCTTGAAGAAGGTGCGGCTGATCTGGATGCCCGCGGCTTTGCCCGTGCAAAAGAAGGCATGGCTGCGAGCTTTGGATATAGCGTAAGCGACGATGGCCTAACTGTAACAGCTCGGTTTTTGACGGAAAACAGCGATGATGCCGTGGATTTGTTGCGCAACTCACTGGTTGCACCGCGTTTTGATGAGGAAGCTGTTGAACGCGTTCGCCAGCAACTTTTGTCCAACATCCGTTCTGATGACAAAGACCCTGATACACTCGCCCGCCGCGCATTTGACGTAATGGCTTATGGCGCAGAGCACCCTTATGGTTCGTCTATAGACGGTACCGCTGAGAGCATCACAGGACTTACACGGGACGATTTGATTACGGCGCATCGCAACTTGCTGGTCAAAGACCGTGTCGATATTGGGGTCGTTGGCGACATTGATCCCGAAGCACTGGGTGCCATGCTTGATAAGCTGCTCGGCGATCTGCCAACAGGTGGCGCTGCGTTGCCTAGTAAGGTCGACGTCTCAATTAAAGGCGGCGTGACGGTCGTACCTTATGACACGCCACAATCAGTCGCGATATTCGGGCATTCGGGAATCGACCGTGATGACGATGATTTCTTTGCGGCCTTCCTGCTCAACCATGTTCTAGGTGCTGGTGGCTTTGAAAGCCGTCTGATGACCGAAGTGCGTGAAAAGCGCGGGCTGACCTATGGCGTCTACTCCTACCTTGCGCCCAAAGACTTCGCGGCCACCTATCAAGGCAGCGTTGCGTCCCAGAACGACCGAATTGGTGAAGCGATCACTGTTATTGGCGATGAGTGGCGCAAGATTGCGACCGACGGCGTGACCGCAAAAGAACTGGCAGATGCCAAACTGTTCCTCACCGGCGCTTACCCATTACGGTTTGACGGCAATTCGAACATTGCGTCGATCCTTGTTGGCATGCAGTCGCAAGATTTGCCTATCGACTACATTGCCACGCGAAATGACAAGGTAAATGCCGTCACTATGGAGGACGTCACACGTGTGGCTAAGCGCATCTATCAACCGGAAAACCTGCATTTTGTTGTTGTGGGCAAACCTGTTGGTTTGAGCACTTCAGCTGGCAACTAAACCAACATCGGCGACGCATTTTAGGTGTCGCCGAAACCTGACTGCTCGTAAATACATTCAAGGGTAGCCCCAAGAGAGCCTTGCGCGGTCGCGCTATATCGCGTTAGCTTTGCTCTTTCGAGTAAATCAAGGCCAAGACTTGCAGGCTTACCTTACCAATTTTGTACTGACGCACAGCGTTACTGGCTGGAAGGCCTATGGGTTAGCAGTTGTTCTGACGTTGTTCACATTGGCAATCAGGATTGCCTTAGGTCCAATCATCAACGACGGCATTCAACACGAATTGATCGCACCGACGGCGATTTTGTTAGCTTTGCTTACAGGATGGCGCGCGGTGTGTTTGGCCACGGCGATCACCATGGTCGGAGAATGGGTGTACTTATCTTCACCTGACGCCACTCTTTCAGAACGGCTTATGTCTGAATTCGTCATTGCAACATTCATGCTTGTCACTTCCGGAGTCGTTTTCCTACTCGTCGACGCCCTCAAAGAAGTGCACCGTGTCAATGAAAAGGCAGAACATGCGCGACGGGAATTAGGCCACCGCGTTCAAAACTTATTCGCTGTGACACAATCTTTGGTCCGGCTCTCTAAACGCTTTTATCCTGATGATCCTGCGCGCGTTTTGGCGGATATGACGGGCCGTATTGATGCTTTGGCGCGTGCGAACGCTGTGCTGCAATCGAGCAGAAATGTTGATGAATTTTCCCTAAGGGATTTTATTGACAATCTGTTGTCGCCATACCGCCCTGAGAACACGGACCGCTTGCACATCGAAGGCCCTGATGTGTTCGTAAGAGCAAGGTTGATTACATCCTTGGGCCTGTTTTTCCACGAGTTGTCGACCAATGCCGTCAAGTACGGAGCGTTTCAGAATACCGACGCGAGCATGACATTGGTTTGGACCCTGAAAACCACGCCAACGTCTCGACGGTTGAGTTTCACTTGGACCGAAACACTGCCCCAAGATACTGTGTTCGACACCGATGCATCCACGGGTTTTGGATCCGTTATTTTGAAAACCTCAGTTAGTCAACTCGACGCAGAGTTCCAAAGAGACCTCAAGCCAGGTGGGCTTGTGATCTCCCTAAGTTTCGATATCGACTGAATAAGCTGCACTGCGACAAAAGCGCTAAGACAGGGGTGACCCAATCAAGCGCAGTAAAATCAGCTTAATTTCGGTAGCTTTGCTGTGGAAAACACGCTATGCGGCGCCATCCGATACGCGGGGGCCGGGCCCTGTCCTCGTTTATGACACGGATTTTCGAAAACGGGCCGGAGGGAATGCGCCCTCCACGCAATCGGCCATAGGGGATACGCCCCAAAGGCCAACACAGGAAACGTAATGTTTAATATCTCAAAAAAATCGATGGAGTGGGGCGAAGAAACGCTGACACTCGAAACAGGCAAGATCGCCCGTCAAGCAGACGGCTCCGTGATCGCCACGTTGGGTGAAACCAGCGTTATGGCCAACGTCACGTTCGCCAAGAAACCAAAGCCGGGTCAAGATTTCTTCCCGCTGACAGTGCATTACCAAGAAAAATACTATGCTGCGGGCAAAGTGCCAGGTGGCTTTTTTAAGCGCGAAGCGCGTCCGACCGAAAAAGAAACGCTGACAGCCCGCTTGATCGACCGTCCGATCCGCCCGCTGTTCGTCCCCGGCTTCAAACACGAAGTCTTGGTGATGTGTACCGTTCTGTCCCACGATCTTGTCAACGACCCAGATATGGTTGCCATGATCGCAACCTCTGCTGCGCTGACCATTTCCGGCGCACCGTTCATGGGCCCAATCGCAGCCTGTCGTGTTGGCTTTGAAGATGGCGAGTACATCCTGAACCCAACCGTCGATGACATGCAGGACCTGCGTCAGAACCCTGAGCAACGCCTCGACCTTGTTGTTGCCGGTACCAAAGACGCCGTCATGATGGTTGAATCAGAAGCGTATGAACTCACCGAAGCAGAAATGCTGGGTGCGGTGAAATTCGCCCACGATCAAATTCAGCCAGTGATCGACCTGATCATCGATCTGGCCGAAGACGCTGCCAAAGAGCCGTTTGACTTCCAACCGCCAGAGTTTTCTGAGCTGTCCGCAGTTGTGACAGCGGCTGGTGAGCAAGCCATGCGCGACGCGTATGCGATCACCGACAAGCAAGAACGCACAGGCGCGGTTGCTGCAGCCAAAGCGGCCATCGTTGAAGGTTTGAGCGAAGAACAGCAAGAAGATGCGAACCTTGGTTCGGCGTTGAAAAAGCTGGAATCCTCGGTTCTTCGTGGTTCTGTTGTCAAAGAAGGCAAACGGATCGACGGTCGCGCGCTGGATGAAATCCGCGATATCGTATGCGAAACGGGCCTTTTGCCACGTACGCACGGTTCGGCATTGTTCACCCGTGGTGAAACCCAAGGTCTGGTCGTGACCACACTGGGCACCGGAGACGACGAACAGTTCATCGATGCGTTGCACGGTAACTTCAAATCCAACTTCCTGCTGCACTATAACTTCCCTCCCTATTCGGTTGGTGAAGCGGGTCGCGTGGGCCCTCCCGGTCGTCGTGAAATCGGCCACGGTAAGCTCGCATGGCGCGCCCTGCAGGCGGTTCTGCCAGCGGCAACAGACTTCCCGTACACAGTGCGCTTGGTGTCTGAAATCACGGAATCCAACGGGTCGTCCTCCATGGCGTCCGTCTGTGGTGGCTCCTTGTCTATGATGGATGCGGGCGTTCCGTTGAAATCAGCCGTGGCTGGTGTTGCGATGGGTCTGATCCTTGAAGAAGACGGCTCCTATGCGATCCTGTCTGACATCTTGGGCGACGAAGATCACTTGGGCGACATGGACTTCAAAGTGGCAGGGACCGAAAACGGGATCACGTCTTTGCAGATGGACATCAAGGTCGCAGGCATCACGCCCGAGATCATGGAGAAAGCCCTCGAACAAGCGAAAGCGGGCCGTATTCATATCCTCGGCGAGATGAACAAAGCCAAATCCGGCGCGGGCGATTTCTCTGTGCACGCACCACGTATCGAAACGATGAACATCCCGACCGACAAAATCCGTGAAGTTATCGGATCTGGCGGCAAGGTCATCCGTGAGATCGTGGAAGTGTCTGGCGCGAAAGTCGACATCAACGACGAAGGCGTGATCAAAATCGCGTCTCCGAACGGTGAGTCGATCCAAAAAGCCTATGACATGATCCACGCGATTGTGGCCGAACCTGAAGAAGGCGCGATCTACACCGGGACAGTTGTGAAGATCGTCGACTTCGGCGCCTTTGTGAACTTCTTCGGCAAGCGTGACGGCCTTGTGCACGTCTCGCAAATCGAAAACCGCCGTTTGAACCACCCTTCAGACGTCCTCAAAGAGGGCCAAGAAGTGAAGGTAAAACTGTTGGGCTTTGATGATCGTGGCAAAGTTCGCTTGTCCATGAAAGTTGTGGACCAAGAAACCGGTAAAGAAGTAACCGAAGAGCCTAAGAAAAAAGCCAGCGAAGAAGAAGAATAAACCCTTCTAGCTGCTAAGAATTTGGGCCTCGGATTTTGCGATCCGGGGCCCTTTTTCGTTTCCAGTGCGTCTTTCCGCCACGTAACCAACTAGGTTTGCAAAAGTTCCGTGCTAGCTTGCGAAAAATAAAAACTGGGAGGACTTATATGAAACATCTTTTAGCCGCGCTAACGGTCAGCGCCGCAGCCACGTTGCCGGCGGCATCCGTTCAAGCGGAAACGTTTACCAGCTTCTATGCCTTTGGTGACAGCCTCAGCGACGACGGCAAGTTGGGCTTGCCGGAACCCTATTTCGAGGGGCAATTCTCATCTGGACCGGTATGGTCTGAGATCATCGGGAAACGCTTTGAGGATCACAAACTTCACTACCAGAACTTGGCCCTTGGTGGCGCAACTGCGGGCGACGCGAACACCAATTCAAACGGTGATCTGAGCGACGGTGAATACCCAACCGCAGCCCTGCCTTTCGCCAACTTCGGTAGCCAGATTTCCCTGTTCTCAACGTTTGCACTGACTGCGATAACTCAAGATAACCCGTTGATTTCAGTTCTTTTTGGGGCAAATGATATCTTTCAGGGTGGCAATCCGATTGACGCCGCGAATGCTGTTGCAGACGGGATAAAACAGATCGCGGACCTTGCGCCAAAGTTCGACGATTTCCTAGTATCCACCTTACCAGAATTGGGTGACCCAGTAGGATCAAGCGGCTTCACAATCGCCGGTGCGTTTAACGCGACACTGGACGCCCGCCTGATGGGGATCGAGTTTGACGGCATCAACATCATTGACGTCAACCAAAACGCATTCCAAAGTGAGTTTTTCCCGACACTTCCGTCGCTTGGCGTGACAAATTTCGCAAGCCCATGTCTTGTGGATGCAACTGCGACCACACCTGCATCTGATTGCACGATCATCGGATTTGAAGCCGATGGTGTGACACCGATTCGGGACCTGAGCATCGCAGACACGTTCTACTTGATCGACTCCGTGCATCCGTCAGGTCCAGTCCAGCAAGGCTTCGCCGATTTCGCAATCGCAGCCCTTGGATCTGGTATTCCTGCCCCAATTCCATTGCCAGCAGGTTTGCCAATGTTGCTCGCAGGACTTGGCGCTTTCGCAGTTGTTCGCCGCAAACCAGCTGCTTAAAACGCAACGACCTTAAGAAACCTGGAAAGCCCCCTTTTGAAAAATCGGGGGCTTTTTTGCTTTTCCAGCATCTCGCGACAATTCCCCCTTGGATCACCCTATCGCGCGACGTATTGCTGACTATATGGTCCAAACCTTCGTGATCCATCTGCAAAACAGCACCGCACGCGCACCGCTCGTCGATGCGCTGCGTGATAGATTGCCCAATGCTATCGTTCTGGACGCTGTGGATGGCCGCCTCATGGAACAATCCGCGCGAGATGCGGTTTGCAAACCCAGCCTGCACAAGCCCACCTATCCCTTTGGCATGATGCCGTCAGAAATCGGTTGTTTCCTGTCCCATCGAAAAGCTTGGACAGAAATTGCCAACTCTGACGCGCCCTATGGCTTTGTGGCCGAAGATGATGTGGTACTCGGACCCAACTTTGAGACCGCCCGGGCATTGGCCGAGGCCCACGCGAACCCAACGCAATTGATCCGCTTCCCTATGCATGCCCGCGAAACCCCTGAACAAGTTATCGCTGAGCAAGACGGAGTTACCCTGTTCCGCCCTAAAGTAATTGGACTGACCGCGGCCCTCTACATCCTTGGACGCGACGCGGCACAAGAACTTCTTGATCGCTCACAGAAGTTCGACCGCCCTGTCGATACATGGCTGCAGATGCGGTGGAAGACAAATGTTGCATCCTTGACGCTTTGGCCCGCAGACATCATCAGCGCAGCCCCAGCCCATGGCGGCTCGACCATCCAAGCCAAGAAATCTGCTTGGGCTGAAATTTCTCGTGGGTGGAAACGGGCACGCTACCGCTCCGCGATCAAAAAGCTCTCGGAAAAACCATGATCTACACCCGCTTCCATGGCCGTATCGGCAACCAAATGTTTCAATATGCTGCGGGACGTGGCTTGGCCCTGCGTCGGAACGTGGAATTGGTGATCGATGACCGTTTGGCGATACACAAGGGTGAGGGTTCGATCCGGGATCTTTTTGACCTCCCCAGCGCACAACCCAAAAAGATGCCGCCAAGCAAACATGACCGCCCCCTCGCCTATACCCTTTGGCGACATTTTGGACGGTCCCCAAAGTATCTGCGCGAAACGGGGCTTGGCTTCAATGCCCCACTTTTGGATTCTGTGGATGACAGCTATCTTCATGGGTATTGGCAGTCCGAAAAATACTTCGCCGATGCTGCTGAACACATACGCGCCGATTTCCAGTTTCCAGTGGCAACGGGTCGAAATGCTGACCTGTCTGATCAAATCGCCAACACGCTATCCGTGTCGCTTCATGTGCGGCGTGGGGATTACGTTGGGAACGAAAGCCATGTGATCTGCGCGCAGCCCTATTATGACGCCGCTCTTGCGACGCTTTTGCCGCAACTGCAAGGCAGCCCCACGATCTATGTCTTTTCTGATGAACCGGATTGGGCACGCGAGAACCTGAGCCTCCCCGGCACCCCAGTTTTTATAGATCACAACAATGAGACACCGCAGGACGACATGCGGCTGATGTCCTTGTGCCACCACAATATCATCGCGAACTCGTCGTTCTCATGGTGGGGTGCTTGGTTGAACGCACGGCAAGGGCGCAAGGTTATCGCCCCGAGTCGCTGGTTCGGAAAGCCCGGTCTAAGCAATCCCGATATATTGCCGCCAGATTGGCAAACTGTCGGGTAAGACGGGGATCTAACCCCGCCCCCCCAATTGTCAGATCAGCTAGGTGCTTTAGTTTTGCGCAGGTAAGGCAGAATTGTTTCAAATTCGCCAAACTTGGCCTTCGCATCTTCGTTGCTCACCGTTGGTGGTATGATCACATCTTCGCCCGGCATCCAGTTCGCGGGTGTCGCGACACCGTTTGCCGACATTTGTAGCCCATCCAATGCGCGCAAAACTTCCGCGAAGTTGCGCCCGACGGTCATTGGATATGTCATCGACAGTTTTAGCTGCTTGTCAGGCCCAATGATAAAGACCGAGCGCACAGTTGCGCTATCCGCAGGCGTGCGGCCATCTGGCAAATAGGCTTCGGCGGGAAGCATGTCGAAAGCTTTGGAAACTTCCAAACCCGTATCTGCGATAATCGGGAAACCCGCTGTGGCCCCGGCGACTTTTTCGATGTCACCTTTCCATTTTTTATGGTCTTCAACACCGTCCACGGACACCCCGATCACCTTCGTGCCACGTTTTTCCCATTCATCCGCCAATTGAGCGACCGCGCCGAATTCTGTTGTGCACACAGGGGTGAAATCTTTGGGGTGAGAGAACAGAATTGCCCAAGAGTCCCCGATCCAATCATGCAACGTGATGCTGCCATGGTCGGTATCGACGGTGAGGTTCGGAATAGTGTCATTGATGCGCAAAGCCATTGGGCCTCCAATACAGTGAGATGTTACGTCGGGACTAATCTATGCGTTCGTGCGAAAGGATGCATCCCCCTCCTTGCCGATAGCTGACCTCGGTGCCACATTGCGCGCAAGAACATTCATCTGCATTGGAGGATTTCAGATGCTGAACAAACGTGAGCAGTATATCAATGGGGCATGGGTTGCCTCACAGGGCGGCACGGACCATCACGTGATCAACCCGTCAAATGAAGAACCATGCGCGACCATTTCGCTCGGATCAAATGCAGATGCGGAAGCGGCGATTGCCGCAGCCAAAGCCGCCTTCCCCGGATGGATGGCAACGCCTGTCGCTGAACGAATCGCGATGGTCGAAAAGCTGGTTGATCTGTACGAAACCAAGGCCGAAGAAATGGCGCAGGCCATGTCCATGGAAATGGGGGCTCCGATTGATATGTCGCGCGCCAGCCAAGTCGGCGCGGGCACTTACCATCTGAAGAACTTCATCCGCGCGGCCAAGGGCTTCGAGTTCACACGCCCACTTGGATCACACGCACCAAACGACCGGATCGTGCATGAAGCCGTTGGTGTTGCAGCCCTGATTACACCTTGGAACTGGCCCATGAACCAAGTCACGTTGAAGGTCGGCGCGGCAGCAATTGCGGGTTGCACAATGGTGTTGAAACCTTCCGAGGAAAGCCCGTTGAACGCTATGGTGTTCGCAGACTTGATGCACGAAGCAGGCTTCCCTGCAGGCGTATTCAACATGGTCAATGGCGACGGGCCCGGCGTCGGCACAGTGCTATCATGTCATCCTGATGTCGACATGGTCAGCTTCACCGGATCGTCACGTGCAGGGCGTTTGATCTCAAAGAATGCAGCGGAAACACTGAAACGCGTGCATCTAGAGCTTGGCGGCAAAGGCGCGAACATTGTCTTTGACGACGCCGACGAAAAAGCCGTGAAACGTGGTGTTCTGCACATGATGAACAACACCGGCCAATCCTGTAATGCGCCGAGCCGTATGCTGGTCCAGCGCGGCGTCTATGACCAAGCGGTCGAAGAAGCCAAAGCCGTCGCAGAAAAGGTCGCAGTGGGCCCCGCATCTGACGCAGGTCGCCATATCGGTCCTGTTGTGAACGAAGTGCAATGGAACAAAATCCAAGACTTGATCCAACAAGGTATCGACGAAGGCGCGAAGCTCGTGACTGGCGGCACAGGACGACCAGAAGGTCTGAACCGAGGGTTCTTTGTGAAACCGACCGTATTTGCGGACGTAAACAATGACATGGTCATCGCCCGCGAGGAAATCTTCGGACCGGTTCTATCTATGATCCCCTTCGATACCGAAGAAGAAGCCGTCCAGATCGCCAATGACACGGTGTATGGCTTGACCAATTATGTCCAAACGCAAGATGGCGCACGTGGAAACCGTGTGGCCGGACAATTGCGCTCTGGCATGGTTGAAATGAACGGCCAAGGTCGTGGTGCCGGTGCGCCGTTTGGTGGCATGAAACAATCCGGCAATGGGCGCGAAGGCGGCGTTTGGGGGATCGAGGATTTCCTAGAGGTCAAATCCGTGTCCGGCTGGGCTGCCGAATAACCCAATAGATCATATGCAACACTGGGATTTCCTAGTGTTGCATACCTTCAGATTTTTAATTTTCCACTATAAAACAATACGTTGAATTCTTTGATCGCATTTTAGCGTTCTACATCACACCTCGAACAGCCTTGTCGAAAACCTCACATCTGAAATCAGAATGGCGCCTTGCATCGAAACTTCATCGAGCGACCGCCTTGAGGGTGTTTTAGACGCAATTCCTCTGAATGCAGCATCATTCGGTCAAACTCTGCCGCCTTTCCAGTCGCATAGAACGGGTCACCCAAAATAGGATGCCCCATGGACAAACAATGCACCCGCAATTGATGGCTCCGTCCTGTCTTTGGGAACAACCGCAGACGCGATGTTTCGCCTTGGGATGAGATCAATTTCCACTCGGTGCTGGCTGGTTTGCCCGTGTCGTGACAGACCATCTGTCGAGGCCGGTTTTCCCAATCTACGATCAGGGGAAGATCGATAATGCCGTCTTTTTCCTCCGGTGTTCCCCAAACGCGCGCCACGTAAGTCTTTCGAGTCATTCGCTTTTCGAATTGAAGCCCCAAATGACGTTGCGCATGACGCGTGCGCGCAAACACCATCACGCCGGACGTGTCTCGGTCAAGACGATGCACCAACAACGTCTCTGGAAAGATCGTTTGCAGGCGCGTTATCAGGCAATCCGAAAGCTCTGGCCCTTTACCGGGAACCGACAGCAAACCCTCGGGTTTGTTGACCAAAAGCAGCTCTGCATCTTCATGCAGGATCTCAATCGGATCACTGGGAGGGGCATATTTTGTCATCCGTCACCCGATCCCAGATGTGGCTTGGGTTTGCAAGAGGGACGTGTCAGGGTACTGGAAAATAGGAGAAAAACATGCATCCTACGATCGTTCGAATGCAGGAAGTTGTGGCCAAAGGGGATGAGGACGCGATCCTTGATTTGCTGGCGGACGATGTCGCGTTTCAACCGCCAACCTATTGGAAAACATGGGTTGGCAAGGAGGCCGTCGCAGCTGTTCTTGGTCATGTTGGGCGTGTTTTCAAGGATTTTGAGTACCGTCGTGTTATGGGGGATGGGCCAGATTGGGCGTTGGAATTTCAATGCAAAATCGGTGACTTAGACGCGGTAGGCGTTGATTTGATCACGCTGGACGACGACGGATTGGTCGCGAAGTTCGAAGTGGTGATGCGACCTTACAAATCTGTGGGCGCGCTGCGCGAGGCGATGAATAAAGCCGTGATGACAGATGCGCGCTTTTTGAAATTCCGCGAAGCATTGAGTTAAATCACAGCCCAAGTGTTGCGTAAATCGACCGTACGCCGTGCGCTAAGTGTTGCATCGTTAACGACCAACGAACGGTGTTTGTTGCGTTTTTCGCGAAACACCGTTCGGTGGGTCGGACCCTAAAACGCTAAGCGGAGCGTTCCTTGCGCATGTTGCTGAGCAATGACCAACTGTAGATAATCAGTGCCAGCCAAATGATCGGAAAGGCGATCATGCGCGCTTGGTCAAATTCTTCCCCAAAGGCAAACACCGCGACAAGGAAGATCATCGTCGGCGCGATATATTGCAGGATGCCGATGGTGGACAGTTTGAGACCCTTGGCGCCGTTTGCATAAAGCATCAGCGGGATTGCCGTGACGGCCCCGCAGCCAATTAAGAGCCATGTGTCGGTCGGCGAACCTGCAAAAATGGCCCCCTGCCCTGTCGCTGCGAGCCAACCCAGATATATCAACGCGGGCGGGGTCAAGATCAGGACTTCGAGAAGGAAGCCTTGGTTCGGGCCAATCTGGAGTTTGCGTTTGAAAAACGCGTAAAAACCCCACGACGCCGTTAGACCAAATGCAGGCCATGGGATTTCGTCCGCCTGTTGGACCAGAACCACCACGGCAACCGTCGCCAAGGCAACGGCCACAATTTGCGCACGCGTCAAACGTTCACGCAGCAAGACAGCCCCGAGGGCGACCAAAAACAACGGATTGATATAATAGCCAAGGGCTGCGTCGAGCGTGCGCCCTTCTGCAATCGACCACACATAAATCCCCCAATTTATCGAGATAAGCGCCGCCGTGATAAACCCCATGAACAGCATGCGCGGGGATTTAAGGGCCGTCAGAAGGTCATTCGTACGGCCCAGCAAAATCAAGGTCAGCAAGGCGATAGGAACAGACCAAATCACACGATGAGCGACGACCTCAATCGGGGACATATGGGACAACAGCTTCATATAGAGCGGCAAGAAGCCCCAAAAGACATACGCGCACATGGCAAAGCCAAGGCCACGCAATGTGTCGCCAGATTGGGATGGTGTGGACATGTTGGTGGGACTCCTCTTGGGGGCAAGTCTTAGACCTGAAGTCAGGAGGGGGAAAGAGGGCTTGATTTGCGTCGTGGATTTGAAACACCACACGACCATAGCTTTTACGCGAGTGCCTCACTGCGACATCAAAAGAGAATGGCAAAACCGACCTTGGAACGGGATGCAGCGAATGGCTGGGATGAGCCGAAGTTATCAATGCTGCGCGATGCACGAATGTCTGCTATCGCGAAAGAGCCAAAAACGTTTAACAACGGCTTGCGTTTTGGGAGGGGTTTTTGACAGCGTAAATTGGCGTGATTTCGGCATGTTTCAAAAAAGGAGCGTTTTTGGAAGGGTGTGGAAGGTTATCAGGAACCAATAGAGGCGGGAATTACCAGTTTTGCAGGAATGCTATTCTTGCGGTATACGGAAACCGTTATTCCCAACCACCCTCCCGTAGGGTTTAATCATATGAAAAACGAACTTGAAAATAAACTCGAAGCAGCAAGGTACGACAGCATCTTAATCCTCGGTATCGGCGGGTACGTGAAAGCCAGGGAATTTAAGCTTGCTTTCAGTGAGATAGATGCAACATCCTTCGCGAATATTATGTACGCAACGGAGCAGATGTTACGCGATTTCGATGGCGAAGAGGCTGTTAACCCAGAAAATATATCTCCGACAATTGCGAAGTACGAGTTTCAAGAAAAGCGACACTTTTCTCAGGTGATGGACGTTTTCATAAAGCATTTTGGCTCAAATACGGTAGAACTCTAGCTTACATCGGCGCTCGATTGAAGTGGGCTCATACTAGACCTAATCTGCACCTACGTATCGTCCCCAAAAGGACCGTTTTTGACGCGTAGGTTTTGTCAGGGGGTAACCGTTTCCAGCCAAAACTCATACATTTCTGTCACCGGCGGAAACGACCGTTTTTGGCACAGGTTCCGAAGATCTGTTGTGTAGGATAAACTGCCTTATTTGCGTCTAGGTTTTAGTACATAGTTTTTTTCATGTTTTTGGCCTAGAACGGCGAAAATCGGAAACGAGTATTATGGAGGCTACAATGGAATTTCTTCGATTTCTGCATGAAAATCACATTCTGAAAATACTACCATTCATTGCGTTCATACTGTATTTGACCGTCGTAAAATATCGCGCTAAGGGTCGTTCCACAACACGCCATAGCAATCGAACAACTTCAAGAAGTTCGGAGTATTACAGCACAGAAATCGACGAACTACAGCGATAGAGCTTCCGCTATTCAGCTAAGTGCTTTCGGCGAGAACAGATTCGGCACTAAAGGCTCGAAGCGGGCACTCAAACCCTTCCAAAAAGGACCGTTTTTGGAAAACCCGCGAGGGGTTTTACGAGCTTCCTAGCCAAGCCTTCCTATTACAGTTCTCGCCAGTGCCGCCGCAATTGGTCCAAGGATAAACATCATCGTCGGCACCAGAACGGCTGTGAGCAGAAATGTCTGCACTGGTAGCGGCATATCTAAGCCTGCCCATTGGAACCCCAACAAGGTAGCGGTGACAACGACATAGACGGCGACCCATGTGAAGAAGACTGTCAGAAGCCGGGTCATGGCTGTTTTTCCATAAACACAGAAATAGTTTCAAAATAGCCGGGGAGGATCGCAGCAAGGATTGTCTTGCCTTCGTCGGTCAGGGCTAGACGGTGAGCGCGTGAATCCTCTGGATCGTCTCGGCGCACGAGCAATCCGTCTTTCAGCAACGCACCTACAGTCCGGTGTAGGACCGGTTTGGAAATATCCAAGCGTTGATTGATTTCGCTTTGACGAAGACTGTCCATGTCCGGCTCGCGATCTATCACGATGAGGATATGGAACTTCAATTGTGAAAGATTAAGGCTACTAAAGTAAGCATCTAATAGGCGTTGCAGTTGGCTCGCCTCTCGCATCACCGAGAGTGCTCGCGCGACGGTATCCACGTCACCCACGCCTGTCTGTGACACGTAACCGTCGATCATCATCCGTGTGGGTAACTCCTTCAGAGAAAACATGCTATTTAAGACCATGCAATGGCAGGATGCGGGGTGGTTCCGCCAACCATCCCTCATAAGATTTGAAAACCGCGGCTGTGTAGGGCTGGGCATGATGCTGATCGAGCGCATCCTGATCTTGCCATTCCTCGAAAAGATACAGCGCTTCTTGATCTGGTGCCTCAAACAACTTGAACGAACGGCAGCCGCTTTCAGCACGGGTTTGGTCCAGAATTCCGATGATCGCGTGCTGGGCATTCTTGAAATGCTCTGGCTTCGGCTTGATCTCGGCAAAAATGAATAGTGATTTTGACATAAGGTGGCTCCTTTGGTTATCATGGTAACTATTGAGTGAAATCGCTAATGTCAACCGGACGCCAAAACACCTTTCAGCCACCGTTATCAGCACCAACAGTGACCTCGCCAAAAGGACCGTTTTGGGAAGGGTTGTTCAAACCGGACATTGACGCACCTGGAATGGATGGCAACTAAGTCCGCATTGCGGTCGTCGACACCAGGGGAATGCTGCGCCGACTATCAAATTCCACTTTGGGGAAGCTGCATCGCAGCTCCGATAGCAACCTCAGACGGCGGCTTTGGGCCGTCTGCGCTGCCAAACAAAACCAAGACTGAGCAGATGCTGCGAGGCATCCGAGGTCAGATCCGAGCCCATTTTGCCGAATGCTGGGCGTAGGACGACCGTCCCCTATCGGACACACAGCGCTTTTGCCGAAACGGCTGACACCAGCTTATTAAGTTAAGTCAATCAAAAAAGCCTACTACCCGCTCGGCCTCATTTTGCTGAAGAACGTTACTTTCAGTCACAGCAACAATCGCCAAATCCGAAGGCTTAGCAACCGAGTTTAAACTGATCTGGCTCACAGATATGCTGTCGTCTGGACCATGGTATGTCAGGCTAAAGTGAGTCTCTTTTGGGGCGCACATACAGGGCAGGTCTGTCAAAATGGATGCAAGGCGTAGACCCAATTGCTGCGATTGTTCCAAAAGCAAACATTTTAGACGCGGGTAGATCACCGAAACGTGGCGCTTTTTGAAATTCTTGAATCTGTTACAACACTGTCAGCAAGCTGATACTTTCGTCTGTTCAGCCTTGGGTAACCGACTCATTTAGGAGCAGCTATCCATGCCACGTATATCCTTTACCCGCCGCCAAACACTTCTGGGCACTGCCGCGCTTTCCGCGGCAGTCGCTATGCCGTCACTTTCGCGGGCGCAATCGCGCCCTTTGATCACCCATGGCATTATGTCGGGCGATGTCGCCCATGACGGGGCCGTTATCTGGAGCCGTACTGACCGCGAGGCAAAGATGCTTGTCGAATGGGCAACGACCGAAAGTATGTCAGACGCACGTGCAGTTCCGGCCTTGGCCGTCGGCACGCCTACAGATTACACCGGAAAGCTGGCACTGACTGGGCTGCCAAGCGATCAGGACATCTTTTATCGCGTGACAATGTCTGACCTGGCCGATGGCACTCTGTCAGAGCCTATTACAGGCACGTTCCGTACCGCCCCGATGAGCAACCGTGATGTGAACTTTGTTTGGTCAGGCGACACCGCGGGGCAAGGTTGGGGGATCGACGAAGATCGCGGCGGCATGACCACCTACGCCACGATGAAGGATCATGCGCCAGATTTCTTCCTACATTCAGGTGACACCGTCTATGCTGATGGACCACTTCAGGAAGAGGTCGCTTTGGACGATGGCACTGTTTGGAAAAACGTCGTCACTCCGGCGAAAACCAAAGTTGCAGAGACATTGGACGAATTCCGTGGTCAGCATTTGTATAACTACATGGATAAGAACGTGCAGGCGTTCAATGCAGCCGTGCCCATGATTTCGCAGTGGGACGATCATGAAGTCACGAACAACTGGTACCCCAACGAAGTACTGACTGCCGACGACCGCTATACTGAGAAATCGATGCAAGTGCTCGCAGCGCGTGCGGCACATGCATTTCACGAAATGATGCCGACCCGGCAGGTTTTGTCAGAGCCCAATCGGATTTATCGCAAAGTGTCCTATGGTCCATTGTTGGATATCTTTGTCATCGACATGCGCACTTATCGCGGCGACAACACGCCAAATACTGAAACCGATGGCACGCCCTTTTTGGGGGCGGAACAGATGGCGTGGCTGAAGCGTGAAATGGTCAATTCCACGGCAACGTGGAAAGTTATGGCCGCTGACATGCCCATCGGCATGATGGTGCGCGACGGTGACACCAACATGGAGAACTCCTCTAACGGAGATGGCCCAGTGTTGGGACGTGAAAACGACATCGCCGCAGTGTTGTCTTTCATCAAAGCCGCAAACATCACCAACACCGTCTGGCTGACAGCAGATGTTCACTACACCGCAGCACATCACTACTCGCCAGATCGCGGCGTATTTCAAGATTTTGACCCATTCTGGGAATTCGTTTCTGGCCCATTGCATGCCGGCACTTTCGGGCCTTCTGCCTATGATAATACTTTTGGTCCAGAAGTGCGTTTCGCAAAGCACCCAGAAGAGGGGCAAGCGAACTTACCGCCTAGTGACGGTCTGCAATTCTTTGGCAAAGTCAGTATCGCCGCCGACACGGGCGTCATGACAGTCCGGCTTATGGACAGCGCAGACGTGGAACTTTGGTCAGTCGATCTAGAACCGAAGAAGATCATTTGATTTTCGCAGCGGTGAGGTGGCGCCTTAGGGGCCGCCTCTTTCTCACGGATGGAGCGATAATTAAGTTAGACTAGGTCAGCTTTCTGAGCTCCTATTCACGTAGTGCTTGGCTTCAACTCGCGTCGTAACGCAGCGACGTCCTGAACCACGTCAAACACTCCCCAATTACAGCAAAATGCTGCGCGTTTCACTCAATTGACTTTGATTGGTCAATGAAAGGCGGGTCTGGGTCGTCCTTATTTCTACCAATGTTGGCTTCCGGCGTTTCGATGTCATTCGTCCACGTTGCAGCATCAGGTAGGTTTGCGCCCAAGCCAGCCATTCGTTGCATCTGCATCCAGATTGGTACCATGAAAACCACCTCCGATGACTGCAATGCGGACAAAGCCAACTTTTGCAGATGCGGCCTTTGCTCCTGCTGCTTTCCATCGCGACTGTGGCACGGCTTTCGCTGCGATGCCGCCTTGCTCACTGAAGCGGGCATTCCACTTGGTTCCAGGTGCCAAATTTGGATCGTAATTTCGCTGCGCGTTGTCTGAACTGCTAATATGCAGGACGGAGCTGTCATCAGAATAATTATGTCGGATTTGCTGAATTACTGACAGAAGCGATGGCTGTTTTCTATCGCTCGCAAGGTCGGTACCTTTGTCAAATCGGGTCTGCGAGAAAGACCTACTATTCGTTAGATTTACAGAGAGGCGTGAAAGGTGAAGTTACTCGTGCCGGCAAAGTAACCTCGTAGAGTTGCTGTTATTTATCGCACAGAAGATGGGCCTAATTTGTGCGGTTGTGCCCTCTGCGTCGCGGCCCGTGATGGTGTCGGGCGCATTGCGCTGTTCAAGGGTAAATTAGTTCTTTAGAAATGTTGCATTCCAATTTGGGTGTATGCGGAAATGATCTCACATAAAGACGAACGTATTGCGCATTTGGTCCGGCTGTTGGAACGTCAGTTTCGCCGTAACTTGCAAGCCAAGCTGAAACAGCACGATGTGATGTTTGGCCATTGGGAATTTCTGCGGATTCTTTGGGACGAGGAAGGCCTTTCACAAAAAGAACTGGCAGATCGGGCTGGGCTAACGGGACCGACGGCACACACGGCGCTTTCTAAGATGGAAGCGAAGGGGTTGATCGAAAAAGAGGTCCCAAAAGGCGGGCAAAGCCGACCTGTGATTAACTTGAGCCCTTTGGGCCGATCCTTGCGTCTTAAACTTGAGCCGCTTGCCATCGACACGAACGACACCGCATCGCTAGGTCTAACAGCAGATGAGTTATCACAATTCCGTAAACTTCTGATCAAGATGACGCAAAACCTTGAAGAGGACAACGACAGTCGGCGGGCCTGAGATATGCAACAAAATTAGATATCTATTTTTCTTGCATGTTTGCGCGAACCTCCTAAAATTAGATATCTAATTTAGGGAGAGAAACATGAAGCCATTGTTAGGAAAACTCATCGGGTCAGTGATGGCAGTTGGATTGCTTGCGACACCTGCATTCGCCGCTGATGACTATGTAATCGACAGCGCCCACACATTGGTCGCATTTGAGCTGAACCACCTTGGGTTCTCAAAGAGCATCGGCTGGATGGGCGATGTATCAGGCACGATTTCTTATGACGCAGATGATATCGCCAAAAGCGCCGTGTCGGTCACCATGGCCGTATCTTCTGTGAATACGAACCACCCAGAGCGCGATGGCTGGATCAAATCAGACAAAGCTTTGAACGTGGCTGCGAACCCAGCGATTACTTTTGCATCCACTGGGATAGAAGTTATGTCCGAGACCACAGGCAAGATCATGGGCGACCTGACCATGAATGGTGTGAGCAAGCCAGTCGTCTTGGACGCTGTGTTTAACGGTTCTGGTCCCAACCCTTTGTCCAAAAAAGAAACCATCGGTGTGAGTGCGACGACCAGCATCATGCGCTCTGATTGGGGTGTGACGGCTTTTGTTGGTCCCCTTGGCGATGAGATCGCAATTCAGATTGAGCTTGAAGCCGTTAAGGCCGAGTAAGCGATAGCTACGATAAGACATGTTTGGACGGGGCGATGTAAACCACATCGACCCCGCCAACGGTCGTTTTGATCAAAGAGAGATAAGATGCAATTTTGCCGGTATAATGTCGACCGTCTGGGTGTCGTTCAGGATGACGAGATCCTTGATGTGACAGAAGCGCTAGACGCTTTGCCTGAGGTGAAATGGGTCCGCAGCTTGCACGATCCGTTTGTGGCGGCGCTTGATCAGATTTCTGCGAAGGCACAGAAATTATTGGCGTCAGCTCCCCGTCTTAGGCGCGGGGATGTCACACTTGAGGCCCCTGTTGCCTTGCCCTCTAAAATCATCGGCGCGCCTGTAAATTATCATGCCCATCTTGACGAAGCCCAAGACGATCATGGCTTGCATCAAGGTGCGAAGGTTCATCCGATTGATGAAATCGGGTGCTTTTTGAAAGCCGGATCTGCCCTTGTTGGCGATGGGGCGACGATCACCTTGCCAAAAGACGCCGCACGTGTGGATCACGAGGCCGAGGTTGCCGTGATCATCGGCAAAGCCGGGCGCAATATCGCAGTCGACGAGGCCATGGCTTATGTCGCGGGCTACAGCCTTGCGCTAGATATGACCGTGCGCGGCAAACAGGATCGCTCTATGCGCAAATCCTGCGATGGCTTTGCTGTCTTGGGACCGACACTGGCCACGCCCGATGAAGTTGCCAACCCTGCCCGCATCGCCTTTTCACTGAGCGTCAACGGCGAGGTCCGTCAGGCCTCTGACACCAGCCTGTTGATCCGTTCCATTCCGGAATTGATCGAGATGTGTTCCGCCTTTTACAGCCTTTTGCCGGGTGACGTGATCATGACGGGCACGCCTGCCGGCGTCGGCCCTGTCGCTGCGGGGGATACTATTGTTGTAACCTCACCAGAGCTTGGCGTGCTGTCTGTCAACGTCGCCTAATACAGCAAGCTTGGCAGCCAGATCGCAAGACTTGGGATCGCGATCAACAATGCGATCCCAACGATATGTGTCACCAGAAATGGCATGATCCCACGATAGATTGTCATCAGCGGGATATCTGGCGCTTGGGTCCGGATGACGAATATATTCAGGCCGACTGGCGGCGTGATCAACCCAATTTCTGCCACGATGACCAGAAAGACACCGAACCAGATCGGCGAATACCCAAGTGTCTCAACGATGGGAAGAAAGACTGGTACAGTGATCAGGATCATTGAGATCGAGTCCAGAAAACACCCCAAGATCACATACATCACGACAAGGAATAGGATCACCGCAAGCGGGGCCATCCCTTGCGATGTGACCCAATCGCCCAACGTTGCGGGTATACGGGTTTGCACCATGAAGGCGGCGAACATGAACGCACCGAGGATGATGAAAAACAACGTTCCTGTGGTCGTGACCGTTTCTTTGAACGCGCTGATCAACGTTGGAATGTTCAATTGACGGGTCACAAATCCCATCAGAATGGTCAAAAGCGCGCCGATGGCCGCGGCTTCGGTCGGGGAAAACCACCCTAGGAAAATCCCGCCAACAACCAACGAAAAGATCACGGCCATTTTCCAAAAACCGCCTATGGCGGCAAAGCGTTCAGACCACGACATGGACGGAACCGGCGGCATGTCGTCGGGACGCAGTCGTGACAGCACACTCAAGGTCACAAGGTGCAAGGCCGCCAGCAGCAGCCCCGGGATCAAAGCCGCAGCGAACAACGCAGGGACGCTTTGCTGCGCGATGATCGAGTAGATGATTAAGATGATCGATGGTGGGATCAGAATGCCCAAAGTGCCACCCGATGCCACAACACCCGCGGCGATTGCGTCTGAATACCCATGTTTGCGCATCTCGGGGATCGACACCCGCGTCATGGTGGATGCCGTGGCCAGTGATGACCCGCAGATCGCCCCGAACCCCGCACAGGCCCCGACGGTGCCCATCGCAAGCCCGCCGCGAAAGTTTGAAAACAGCGCATTTGCCGCCGTAAATAGCTCTGTCGCCATCTTGGTGCGACTAGCGACCACGCCCATCAAAAGGAACAGCGGCACGACCGAAAGCGAATAGGCCTGTGCGAGCAAAAACGGCTTGTCGCCAAGTGTGTACAGCGCAGTTTTCGAGCCATCAATCGCCCAATATCCGCCAAGGCCAACCAGCAGCAAAGCAGTTCCGACAGGCACGCGTAGGAAAATCATACCAACAAGGATCGCTATGGCCAGCAGGCCGATAATCTGAGGCGTCACGTCTTTGGACCCTTCTTGGCTACGATTTCAAGCAGAACGGCAAGGATGGAAAATCCAATGCCGACCCAAATCGCGATCCAGTAATAAAACTTCAAAATTCCCAAGTCGAACGTCACTTCGCCCCATTCAAGCACAGCAAGTGCCGGGCGGATGATCTGTGAGCCAACAGCGATCAACGCGATCAAAGTCAGCAGTTGGCCGATCTTTTGAAAGCGGTGTCTGGTGTCCCATTTATCGATGATATCCACTGCAATCACCTGTCCTGCGAAGAAGGCGGCAGCAATCGACAGATAGATCATCCAATTGAGGGAAAACTCAACATAGTCCAGCGTCCCTGATATCCGCCACTTTGGATCAATTGCGCGCATGGCAACGTCGGCGGTGACGATCAGCATCAGGAATGCCAAACAAACAGAAGCCGCAGCAGTCATTACCGCTGCGGCCCCATTTCGTATCGTGTTCAGGGTCGTTAAGACTGACATCCAGGGCCCACGGGTCCGACGGCCTCAATCGCTGCTTTGATCGCCGCCATGACATCATCAGCAGGCAGCCCTGCGTCATTGAGAGAAGCAAGATATCCTGCGGTTTGCGCTGCGCCAACGGCTTGGAACTTGGCAGTTTCCTCATCAGACAATGTGTGAATGTTTACACCCGCTTTGGTCAGCACATCTTTCCCAATTGCATCTAGCTTGTCCCATATCTGGCCGATTTGAGGCGAGATACCAACAAGGCTTTCATCGACCATCGCTTGCAGGTCATCGGGCAAATCGCCAAAACTGTCCGGGTTCATCACCAACGCGAACGACGAGGTGTAGGCGTAGACTTCGGTAATATCCGTCAAGAATGGGCCCAACTGGAAGGCAAGACCAGCCCCACCATAATCGATCATAGTTCCGTCAATTGTGCCTTTTTGCAGCGCTTCAGCCATCGCGGTTGGCGGCAATCCAACAGGTTTTCCGCCCAGCATCGCAATCAATTGCCCGACCGTTTTCGACGGCGGTCGCATGGCTTTGCCCTCAAGATCAGACAGCGCCAGAACAGGACCGCCCTTCATGTTGATTTGCCCCGGAGGGTGCATAAACGTTGTCAGAACTTTGACACCGCGATGTTCAGGATCGGTGAGTGCCCGCACAGATGGGTCGTTCAAGACCCGCGTCGCCTGTTCTGCCGAGCAGAACAGATACGGCATGTTCGAAATCTCAGTCAGCTTGAAACGCCCCGGCGTCGCGCCGTGCAAAACCCATGTAATGTCCGCTTGGCCATTTGACGCAAGGTCGTAATAGGCCGGCGGTGGGCCCATCTGCGCACCATGCAAAATCTCAAACTTCAGGCGGCCTTCGGACTTTTCTTCAAGCGACGCGGCCCAACCGTCGATCCATTTGGACATCCCATGTTTCGGCGTCACAAAGCTCGCAATTTTCAGATCATATGTCTGCGCCGAGGCAAAAGTACCCACAGCAGACAGCACAGCGGCTGCGATGATTGATTTCAATTTCATCTGTCCCTCCCAAGACAATTTACGTTAGGCAGCAGGCTTCTCTTCGCGAAAAATCCCAAGCTTTTCTTGCGCGGCCCGATCTGAGAAACTGAACAGCACCGCGTCCGTGTTGGCCGCGATTTGGTAGGCCGTCCAATTGGGGACAACGAAGGTATCGCTTTCTTCAAAGCGCATCTCTGTGTCGCCGACGCGCACAACGCCTGATCCTTCGACCACACTGAACACAGTTGATTCCGTTGAGCGCCATGCGGCCGTCTCAAACCCTTTTGGTAGATACTGCAAAAACGCCGAAATCGTTGGCAGGACATGGCCCCCGTCATTGGGGTTTGCGTAGATCATTTTGTGGCCCAGATAGGGATCGATGGCGCCTTGTGTCATATCCATCAAAGCCGCGCGGCAGCGGTCGTATGGATAGCGGAAAATCGGAGAATAGGGTTTCTGTTCGGCCCCGCTGAACGGGCGCAAGCCAGTGCCGTACCCTGCAACAGACGCATTATCGCTGCGAAAGATCGGTTGTTGATCCGTTTCATTTTCTTCGGCAAATTTTCCGCCCAGAAAATTCACAAGCGGAACATCCAACCCATCCAGCCAAATCATCGGGCCGTCGCCCGTGTTCTCGTGATCGTGCCAGCACCAGCTTGGTGTCGTGATAAAGTCCCCGCGCTGCATCGTGCACCGCTCACCTTCAACCGCCGTATAGCCGCCTGTGCTTTCCAATACGAACCGAATGGCCCCTTGCGTGTGGCGGTGTGCGGGTGCGATTTCGCCCGGCATGACAAGTTGCAAACCCGCAAACAATGTCTGCGCAATGCCAGGACGTTCAAGGCCAGGGTTCTTGAGGGCAAGAACGCGGCGCTCCGCCTCTTCAGCAGAGATTTTGTTGCCAGCGTCCAGCAAGAGCGGACGCAAATCACTGTAACGCCACAGATGCGGATCACCCATCGGCTTTGGTTCGTCCGATACCAGCAGGTGATAGATCTCCCACAAGGGGATCGTGGAATGCTTGCCCATTTCTTTGTAGGCGTCGGCCAAGTGCGGGTGGATTGGGTTCTTGATCATGATCTACTCCGCTGCGTTTTGCGTGTTGGCGCCGACAAGATCACGCCAATCCACGTCTTTGGACACGACGCCTTCATAAGACGCGATGTTCGTCTGCACGATGTCAGGGTTAGCCCCGATAGCAGGCCCGCCTTCCGCGACCAGTTGTGCGGCATCAACCATCAGGCGGCGGAATTCGACAATGGCCAAGTCGGACGCCCCCAAGATATCTTTGCTGCGATCAACTTTGGCACCCATCGAAACCCACATGGCGATATCTTGGTTCGGGATACCCGCGATACCGGTGAAGTTTCCTTCTTTCATCCTCTCGCGGTCCTGACCAAACCAGTTTTCCTTGGTACGCCTTGTAGCCCATGTGCCTTCGTCAAGATCGACGCCTGGCACAACATGGTTAAAGGCCCGCCAGCTGTCGGTGTCGGGGGTCGTTTCAGCGTCGCCCCAAGCGATGAAGTGAAACGCGCTGGTTTCATCGTCAATGGGGACAACAACAGTTGCGACTTGGTACGAACTGTTGGGCGGGATCAGGGAGAAATATGGTGCTACATATTCGGTCACGCGGATGTAGTTATGCGTCGCGGCCCCTTTGATTGGGCGGCGAATGGCGGCGTAGTGAAAGCCATATTCCGTGGTCTGGGTTTGCATGCGCGGCGACTTATCTGTCGATGGACGGTACCAACTTTTGCCATCGGCTGCGGCCCCTTCGACCCGGGCGGGCACCATATCTGACGAATGCAGCGACGACGAATGTGCACTGTCGATCTGGCCCTCGGTGATCTGCGCCCAGTTGGCGGGAATGCGTATCTTAAGTATGGACACGCGCACGTCGTCATTAGGCGCGAAAGGCGGGCGGCGGAACGCTGGTGTGTCTTCCTTTGCGCCCAGCCAAGCCCAGACAAACCCACCGCATTCACGTACCGGATATGACCGCGCGGCAACCTTCTCGGCCAGCGGGCTGCCTTCGGGTTCGGACGCCATTGCAACCGTCTTGCCGGTCACGTCGAACTTCCATCCGTGATAAAGGCATCGCAATCCGCAATCCTCATTGCGCCCAAGAACAAGCGAGGCTTTGCGATGCGGGCAAAGTTCATCAAGCAAACCCAAGCGGCCTTCGGAGTCGCGAAACGCCACATAGCGTTCGCCAAGGGCTTCAACCAACAGCGGCTTGCAATCGGGCTCGGCAACTTCTTCGATCAAGCAAACAGGCGTCCAATGGCTGCGCATCAAGGTGCCCATTGGGGTGCCCGATCCGGCCTCTACAAGCGTTTTGTTTTCTTCTGTCGTGAGCAAAGCAATCGTCCAGATAAACTACATTCAAGCCCAACCTTATCACCATCTTCTCGATTGACAATAAAAAATTAGATATCTAATTATTATTCATCTAAGGAGTTTGATTTTGCCCCAAGACATGATGCTTACCTTGATGTCGCGCCGTGACATTGCGCAGGAAATCACAGAGTTCACGTTTGAAGCATCGGGCGGAAGCGTTCTACCTGCGGCGGATGCGGGGGGCCACATCGCCATTGAAACGCCCGGTGGTGCTGTGCGTCAGTATTCCTTAGTGCATCCTGATCAAAGCCCCACCAACTATACAGTTGCTGTTAAACGCGAGGAAAGCGGACGCGGCGGGTCGCTGGCCATGCATACACTTGCCGTTGGTGACAGTGTATCGGCTCAGGCCCCGGCAAATAATTTCACGCTTGGCACAGCCCCCGAATACCTTTTGGTTGCAGGCGGCATTGGCGTCACACCGATTTATGCGATGGCCCAGCACCTGATGGCGGCAGAGGTAAAACTGCGGATGATCTATTGCGCCCGCAGCGCGCAAGACGCCGCTTATGTGCCCGAACTGCAAGCCCTGCTCGGGGATCGGTTGACCGTGCATTATGACACTGGCGACTTGGCAAATCTGTACGATTTTTGGGATGATTTCGCAGAACCCAGCAAGGCGCATGTCTATTGCTGCGGTCCCGGCCCATTGATGGAAGAGATTAAAGGCATCTCTGGCCACTGGCCTGATGGCTCAATCCATTTTGAGGACTTCGCCGGCGTCGCCGCCGTGCGCGAAGATGACAAACCCTTTGACGTGAGCCTGCAAAAAACCGGCCAAACGGTCACCGTGCCAAGCGATAAATCTATTCTTGAGGCGCTGCGCGACGCGGGGATCGCAACTGTCAGCTCCTGCGAAAGCGGCACCTGTGGCACCTGTAAGTGTGGCCTGATCGAAGGCGACGTAGACCACCGTGATATGGTGCTGATGGATGAGGAAAAAACAGACCAGATTATGATTTGTGTATCGCGCGCGCGCACAGGCGAGTTGGTTCTTGACCTATAGCCCGATCAAGATGGGCGTGATCGGGTTGGGCCGCGGCTTTGCCCTTTCGGCGCGGGGATTGCAGGCACATCCTGACATTCACCTGATCGCAGGTGCAAACCCGTCCGAAGCCTCGCGCAAAGCTTTTGAGGCAACCTTTGGCGGACAAACATATCCTGACTATATCGACATGCTGCGTGATCCTGAGATCGAGATCGTCTATGTCGCAACCCCGCACCAAATGCACAGCGCGCATGTCACCGATTGCTTGAATGCGGGCAAACATGTGGTCGTTGAAAAACCTATCACCATTGATCTAGGCGAGGCGCGCGCGCTCACGCAATTGGCCGCCGAGAAAGGCCTGCATCTGTTGGTCGGCCCCAGTCACAGCTATGACGCGCCGGTTGCGCAAGCCGCTTCGACAATCGAAAATGGCGCGCTGGGGCAGCCAAAGATGCTGCATATGCTGACGGCCACAGACTTTATGTACCGCCCGCGCAGGCCTGAAGAATTGAAAACCAGTGCGGGGGGCGGCGTGGTCTTCTCGCAAGCCGTGCATCAGGTCGATGTCGCTATGCGATTGATTGGGTCACGCCCCGTTTCCGTCTTTGCCAAGACTGGAAATTGGGATCCTGAGCGCCCCAGCGAAGGGGCTTTCATGGCAATCGTGTCATTTGAAAACGGCGCATGCGCCAGCCTGACCTATTCCGGTTACGGGTTCTATGACAGCGACATAGAGATGGACGGTGTTTCGGAACTTGGGGTGGCAAAGCCCGCTAATGCCTATGGCAAAGCCCGCCGCGCGCTGAAAGACGTTCCCGATGAGGTCACTTTTAAACGCACCCGCGCTTTCACAGGCATAGACGGGTTACCCGACCCCACGCATCACGAACACTTTGGGCCCGTCACCGTGTTTTGCGAGCGCGGCGATATTCATATCGGCATGGATCGTGTTTCAATCTATGGGCCCGACAAAATCGAAACCATCAATTGCCCTTTTGACTATTCCCGTAAGGACTTCGCGCAGGCGATTGTCGATCTCCTTCATGCCGGTCCAAAGCCTGTGCAATTGGGGACATGGGGCCATGATGCCCTCGCTACATGCCACGCAATCTTGGACAGCGCAGATTCCGGGCAACCGGTTTCGATAAACCCTTTAAGAACTGGTGATACATGACTGATCTGACGTTATCCGTAGCCGTTGGCGACTATGATCGCACCCGCCCAATTTACGACGGGCGCGTGAAGATTGACGGCGTTGATCCCGTGGTCATGCTGCAAAGCCCCGAAGAGATGTTCTTTAACGCTTTTCGCCACAAAACTTGCGATATCAGCGAACTGTCGTTCAGTTCTTATTGCATGTCTCTGACCCGCGATGACCCGCCCTACATCGCCGTGCCTGTGTTCCTTAGCCGCGCATTTCGCCATACCTCGATCTATATCCGAACCGACAAAGGCATTGCGTCGCCCGCCGATCTGAAAGGGAAAAAGATCGGCATTGCCGAATATCAATTGACGGCAAACGTTTGGGTGCGCGCGATCTTACAGGGCTACGGTGTCTCGCCCAGCGATATCGAATGGGTGCGCGGAGGCATGGATACAGCCGGACGCCCTGAAAAGCTCAAATTCACTCCACCGGATGATGTGACCATTACACTGGCACCCGAAGGGCGTTCGTTGAATGAAATGCTGGCAGCAGGAGAAATCGACGGTTTCGTCGGCCCCCGCTGGCCGCGCTGTTTTGCGGAAGGTGACCCCCATGTCGGGCGCTTGTTTGCCGACAGCCAAGCGGTTGCAACGCAGTGGTACAAAGACACGAAAATCTTCCCGATCATGCACGTGCTTGGCGTGCGCCGTAGCCTTGCGGACCAACATCCTTGGTTGCCCGGCGCACTGGTGAAAGCTTTTGGCCAGTCCAAGGCAATGGCTACTGCGGCGTTGGCGGATACATCAGCCACCAAAGTTACGATGCCGTTTGTCGAGGACACATTGCGCCTTGCCGATCAACTTCAACCCAACATTTGGTCCTACGGTGTGGCGGGCAACGAACATGTCATCGACGCCTTTTTGACCGCGCATTACGCGCAAGGTCTTTCCCCGCGCAAACTGGACATCGCAGAGCTGTTCCACCCGGCATCGTATGAAGGTTACAGCCTATGACCCTGCACGTTGGTGACGTCGTTCGCATTGACCTTAATGATGCACATTTCTACGCGAAATGCGTTTGTGTTCATCCAACCTATCACGAGGTTTTGGCGATCGATCCCAACAGATACGACGCACTCCTTGCGTCACCTGACGCGCTGTCATTTTCTGAGTTTGTGATTGCGCCACTGTCACAGGCTTTACAGTTGGGTCGTCTGAAGGGGCAAGTTGAAAGCCATCTTTCTCATCACAGTCTGCTGACAATGCCATTGTTCCGATTTGCTGTACGAGACAGCAATGGATTGCCGATTTACTGGTGGCTATGGGACGGAAATTCGATCAAAATCGCAGAGGCTGATCGTGATATTTCTGGTCTTCCGGAGCGTAAACTGACTTCGATTTCTGACCTAAAAACTCGATGGGTTCATCACACGGATGAATGAGTGTAACAAATAGTAGTGCATTGGGTCTCTTCCAATCCAATGATTGCGCCCCCCGAACGCCGTTCACAAACAGGACCGATGGCCTAAACAGGACAGTTTGATCCGCGTCTTGATTGTAAAACGGCAGATTAGATGAAGAGTGCAGCGCTGGAAGATAGTCACTGCCCCAATTGAGAGAAAATGCAGCGTCAGCAAAATCTTCATTTGTACTAGGCCGCTTTGTCCACCAACCGTCAACTAGACACTGATCCACGCTGCGTTTTGCATGAAGGGCCAGTCTTCCCTCTGCACAATGACACCCAACAATACGCACTCGCGACATTTCTGTCGCTGCGTGCGCAGCACAAAATGGCAATGATTGCGCTGGGCTCGAAGCCGACCTCGGATGCAGCCCAGCATCTGCTCATCTTGGCCTCAACACGGAAACACTTCCGGCCCATTGCCGCCGTTCACCCTACTTTAGTCATGCTGCGGTGCGGCCCGTCAGAGCGGCCATTCGCTTCAGGAGCATGGTCCGAGGGGTGGCGGACTCACACTTTGCGGACTTTGTTGCCATACGCTGCTGTACCAACGTCTACTGTCGGGTAAAGTTCTAAGTGGCCGATGACCTAAAAATCCAAAAATCTCTGCCCGCATTCCCCAAGTAGATCTCTGGTTTCGCTGCCCTGACAGAGATATTTTTTATATATCATAGCGTTGCCTGCTAGGAAGGATGTGTTTCATGGATCACCCAAAGGGTGCGGGCTTGCAGCGGGCAGATCGTGTGGATTTCGACCGCCGGGTACGGCAGGAATTTCGGGGCGCTCAGCGCAGTTCGGACGGCGGCCGTCTGGTGATGCGCGAGCTTGACGACGCACTCGGGCTGTCCGATTTGGCGACTGCTGCCCTGTGCGACAATCGCCGTGGCAAGAACACGATCCACCGGCTCAACGGACTGTTTCGGCAATCGGTCTACGGCCCGTTGGCAGGATACGAGGGCGTCAATGACGCCGACCGTCTCGCGCTCGGTCCCGTGATGCGCCAAGTTGTCGGTGGCCGTGCCATGGATGCGCAGGCCGCATCCACGTCGCAGATGGGCCGGTTCGAGACCGAGGGATTGGCCACCGCAGAGAACCGGGCGGCTCTGTCTGATCTGAACGGCCAATGGATCGACCAGTTTCATGACCGCAACGGGCTGAAGTATATTGTGCTGGACATGGACAGCTCGATCAGTCCGACACATGGGGACCAAGAAGGCGCTGACGGCTGGCAGGACGTCCTCGACCCAGTGATTACACGCTATGCTGACCGCAAGCTTGGTGGCCGCTTCTTCCGCGCCGATGCCGCCTACGCGATCCCGGCACTTTATGAGCGCTTGGAAGAGGCGGGCTATGTCTACGCCATCCGGATGAAGAAGACCGCAGTTCTGGATGGTTGCATCACCCACCGGTTGACACGGCCTGTGGGGCGTCCCTCAAAAACCAAGGTGAAGCGGTTCAACGAGGAGTTCCAGTATCATGCCGCATCATGGGACAAGGAACGGCCTGTGATCGCCAAGATCGAGTGGCATCTGAGTGAGCTGTTCCCCCGAATGGGTTTCATCGTCACCAATCTGCCCATGGAGCCGGATGAGGTCACCCGCTTCTACAATCGACGCCGCACCGCCGAACAGCACATCAAGGAGGGAAAATACGCCTTCCATTGGACGCGGCTATCATGCAGGCGGTCCCGCGACAATGAGGTGCGGTTGCAACTGCACGCGCTGGCCTACAACCTAGCCACCTTCCTGCTCTGCATCGAGCTACCCGAGGAAATGGCCGACTGGTCGCTTACCAGCCTGCAACTTACACTGATCAAAATCGGGGCACGCATGGTGCGTCACGCCCGCGCCATCACCTTCCATATGGCTGAGGTAGCCGTCACAGGCCCAATGGTGCGCGCCAGCCGCCACGATCCACCGACTGCGAGCACCACCACTGTCCGCGTGACAGCGTTCACAACACAAACTCAACGAACGCGGCAGGACATCTCTGTCCAACGGCTGAAAATCGTCGCCTCCGGGCCAGCACAGCATCGCTTCGAAGCATGAGGCACCCAACTTCAGGCGTTTCCGCACCTCCGGAGACCCTCAGAGGGAATAGATACTTGATCCACAGGCCTGATCAGGCGATCTTCGCGTTAGATGGAAGGCCGCTTGGGGACTGTCGGATGAAATTTATTTAAAGCATTTGGAGGTAACGGGTATGATCCGTTTGACATATGGCGCCGCCACCCTTTTGGGAGGCGCGCCCTTGGCTATAGTGTTACTAGCAGGTCCGGCTCAGGCGGATTGCTATCTAGACATCGTTAGGATCACGTGTGACGCGATCACAATCGTGGATGGGCCGGATGCGATAGAAACACGCCCCGTTGGCCCGTTCCTTGGCAGCTTTGTCAATGTTTTGACAGGCGCTGAAATCAACACGCGCACGACCTTTCCAGGGAGCGGCGCAATCGATTTTAGCGATGGGATCGCTGTGGTGGCTCGGATCGAAGAAGGCGCGCGGGTCACAGGCGGTTATGGAATCGCGGGGGGGCCTCTTTCTGAAATCACAAACCTTGGTGACATTTCCGGTGTTGGACCGGGCGTTTGGATTGTCGGGGCTTTTGGCAACGATGTGAACTCTTTGGGTTTTGGAGGCCCAGCCGTTATCACCAATGGGCAAATTGCGTTTGACTCCAACGGCCAGGGCATAATGTCGTCAGCGACCATCTCGTCCGAGCGGTATTATGGCGTTGGTCTTGGCCGGGTAAGTAACGTCATGAATTTCGGAACTTTCGAGGGCTATACCAGCGGGTTGCAAATGGATGGTTCGACCGCCATGAATTACGGTGTGATCCGCAATACCTTTGATCCCGCGGATGGCCCGTATTCAACCGGAACCGGTTTTGGTCCGGGTGGGGTCGTCATAACGGGGGGATCGCTTAGCAACATGGCAGGGGCGTTGATTGAGGCCGACAATGCCGTCGGTGTGCGCGTCTTGGGAACGAACCCTTTAGCGAGACCTGATTCACCCAGCGGTGTCCGGTCCGACACCGTCGCCACGATCATCAATTCGGGCACAATTCGCGGGACTGTCGGGATCGACGGCACAACATCCGCTGCACGCATAATCGCTCGCGACCACCTGATCTCGCTGGAAGGCGGTACGATCGAAGGCACGTCCGGCCTTGCCATGTCCCTTGGCGCCGGTGACGATGCGTTTTTCATGCATGGTGGCGCGTCGCTGATCGGCGGCGCGGACTTTGGCGATGGCAAAGACACGCTGACATTCCAGAGTAACTACGAATTCTTTGAGGATTTTGCGGGCGGCGCGATGATCGATGGCGGTCTTGGGCTGGACAGCATGGTGTTTTCCAATCTGCTGATCGAGGATTTCGATCTTTTGTTTGACGACGGCGCGGGGGCGCTTTCGCTTCGGGTGGATGACAAGTTCGAGCTGAATATCAAGTCATGGGAAAGCTTTGAGATGGCGGACAATCGCCAATTCTCCGCAAGTGCGTTCGTTGATGAATTGAGGTCGATGCCCGCACCGGTGCCACTGCCGGCAGGTCTTTGGATGTTTGCAACTGGGTTTCTGGCATTGGGGGCGCTGCGTGGCCGGCGTCGTGCGCACCCGACCACATCTGCATAGAGCGCCGGCAGATGAATTGACGGCATGACAGGCGATCGTCGCGGTGGGCACCGGGCGGCACAAGATCACGGGATGGTCAAACGCACAAGATCCGTCCCCCCGCCACAGGCACCGCAACCCCCGTGGTGCCCGGCGAAGAGGTCGGCAAGCCGTGCAGCACCCGCACCGCCAGATAGGCAAAGGCCTGTGCTTCAAGCATATCGCCGTCCAGCCCGACATCCTCGACAAGGGCCATGGCGCAATCCAGCCTCTGGTTACGCAAAGCGCAAGATATCATTGCCGAACCCCTGCCTCAATTCAATTTTAGATTGAGGAGAGTAACCAACAAAGGTGTTTTGGATGAGCCTTGATAAAGCGTCAAAATATCTACTGATCGTCAGTGTAGCCACTTTTCTGTGATTTCTTGGGATTGTCGATGAAACAGCGCTTGGCCTGACGCCAAGCGCATTGAACGGCATTGTGGGTCCTATTTTTATTTTCTATTTTCTCATTTGGCCTTTTGTCTTCATTCTAAGTCAGTATCTCCCCTTCCTTAGCCTTATCGCTGTGTTGATATTTTGGTGGAAGGCCGGGCGAAAGTGGGTTTGGGCCGAAGGGCTGACCACCTGACAAGCCACCGACCTTGGCGCGGACAGATTGCGAAATGCGCACCAGAAGACGGTCAATCGCGTCCCGCGCTCTAACTTCCATCTCCAAATCATCCAGCGGACGCAAAAGACGGGGCAGAAAGCCCCAGCCGGGTTTCACTGGCTCAGCGCCCAAAGACAGGTTCGCAGACACATCCAGATTCTCGCGTCTTGATAGACAATTTGGATGCTCAAATTGCTTGCATCGTGAGCGGAATTCACACTCACGAGGGTCTCGTCGATGAACAACTGGCCTTCGTCAGCGGCATGGACCCCGGCCAACACCTTCATCAGGGTGGACTTGCCCGCACCATTGTCGTCAACCAAGGCCATGACCTCGCCACGGGTGACCTCAAAGTCGACGCCGCGCAGGGCATGAACAGCACCAAATCGCTTGTGAATACCGCTCACACGCAGGTGAGGGGGTGAGACCACTGACCCCACCGTGTTTTCATGGTCAGACGTTTGAGTTCCGGTTACTGGCAGAAAGTCGTTTCTGCGGCTTCGCCTTGGCACACCATCTCTTTGGTGATGGAGGCATCATTGGCGATGACATAGGCTACGCCATCCACACCAACGGCAGAATATGATCCGACCGGAACATACGCGACTGTCGCGCCGACACCGTTTTCAACGGTTTGTGGGGCAAGATCCGAGAAGTCTTCACCGTTTACCAAGCGTACGGTCACTTGCGCGGCCGCTGCGGCCATATCTTCAAGCGGGCGCCAGCCACATTGGGTGTGTTTGCCAAGCAACATCAGCTGCTGCGCCTGAACCGTACAGTCCAGACCGGAGACAGGAACTGTACCCCCCCTTGCCTTGTTCTTCCATTGCCGCACCGGCATCGCCGTCATTGGACGACACGACACCCTGAACATTGTAATTCAACTGCGTCAGGGCCTGATCCATCGAACGACGCGCAATCGCGGGATCCCATCCTTGGGTCCAGTTTTCATAACCCATGACACGTGCACCGCTTTCATAAAGCGGTGTCAACGCCCGCAACTGACTATTGTGGATCACGGCAGCGTTTGGATCAGTGGGCGAGCCTTTCAGCATGACCAGCGTGTCACCGTCTGCGGTGTTGTTGATCACATGCTGCCTGATCAAAGCCCATACCTTCGAGATCAGCCTGTACCCAGAAAGTCGTGTTCACCGAATTTATCATCCCGTCACAGGCAATTGTTGGAACACCTTCTTCTGCGGCGATATCCACAATAATGGCGGAGCTTTCACCGTCAATCGGGATCACAACCAGCACTTTGGCACCTTGTGTCAACGCTTGTTCCGCCTAACGCTGCTGCACGGACGTATCATTGTTGGCGTTGAAAACTTCGACCTTCACGTCCGGGGTAATCTCGGCCATCATGCGCAAAAACGCTGCCGCGTCCTGCTGTTCCCAGCGTGGGTTTCCGTTTTCAGTCAACAATAGGGCGACCATTTCTTCTGCATAAGTCGATTGCGCAACAAGCATCGCACTGGCCAGCATGGTCATCGCGAGAAGACCTTTCTTTAAGTTGGAAAACATCATGTCCTCCATGTTGATGTTTTGACGCTTTATTAGGCGTCTTTTCGTCTGGTGGTTTCCTTGAAATCTCGGGTTGGATTCGGTGGCGCGACGTTGATTAAATCCGGTGTAGCGCTGCCCCCCACTAGCCTGCACACCACTGCGGGCTGGTGAATATTCCCGCTCTGCTGGGCGGTCAGTTTTTCAAAGCGTCTCCAGCCATATCTTTCAGTGCGCTCTCAAGACGTTGGCTCGAGTCGCCCAAGTGGGCCGTCATCATCTCTTCTGCGAGAGCATGATCTCGCGCTTTGATCGCCTCAAGGACCTTGCGCTGAAACGGGATCGAATTTCCGTTTTCTCGCGGATCACGATTGGTCAGCCGGATCGAGCTAAGCAGGGCGGAAAAAATCACGCCCCCCATCGACAGTAAGATCTCGTTGTTGGCTGCGCGCAGTATCCCACGGAGAAACAGGGCATCTGCGACCACGAAGTCTTCAATCGCATGGGAGTCCTCTTCCATACGCACCTGTGCGACCTCGATTTCGGCGAATTGTTCCTAGGTCCCGTGCATGGCGCCCAGCCCGCAACCTTAGATTACATCATGCGGCGCATATCGAGCAACTGGCGCAAAAAGGCGGGCTTGGGATCGACAGAGAGGTGCCATGACAACACATCATCATCCAGCAAAGCCCAACTCGCCCGACGACGCACCCGCGTGCCGCTGCCCCGCTTGACTTCAAGCAGACCTTTGCTGATGAGCAGCTTGACGCCCTCACGGATGACAGACTTACTTACCCCAAACCGTTGCAAGAGCTTTCCCTCATCCTCGATCAGCGCGTCTTCCTTAAAATGACTTGCAACAATGCGACGGCCCAACTCCCGCGACACCTGCATCGCAAGCCTTGGGGCCACTCCGTCTGCATCTTTCAAATCGTAATACAACATCTCATTCATTTGATAATACTAAACATCAGACGTTTAGTATCTCCAGATCAAATCTGCTTCCATAAACCAGAGAACATTCACAGCCCCGCACTCTTCCAACCTTATGATAATAAGATAAAATATAAAATTGTGAGGGTGATGTGGCCAGTGCGAGTATCCACTAGGTCAATTAAGAATTCGGTATATTGCAAACTGACGAACACGAAACAGCAGGCACATTCCTGAATGTTCCAATAGGGGCCAAAAGTTCAAAAAAATCGGTCATTGGGACTACCGCAGCGAAAGCTCACTTCGTCCGCATCTTGCCAGTTCGTGAGCCGCGTCGCGCCGCGAAGGTCTGCTTCTCTAATTGGGTGTTTGGGTCAAGCTCATTTTCCTTCTTTCTGGTGGATCATTGTCACTCATCCGGGTCATGCTTCTCTTCGCAGTCTGGTTGATGGCGTGATGGCACCGCTGCGTGCATATGTCGGATCGGCAGTGCAGAGCCTTGCTTTGAGACGCGCTTCAAGATGCGCAGCAGCCATATTCGGCTTCTTCGACAGACCTCGTCGGGTGAGGGACGACCCCGTCAGGTTGGGTGGTTGGCGTCTACATTATGCCATGTCTCCCACTTGGTTCTGACGGAATTCGGTGCCATCCGTCCACATGCGATGGAGCAAAACGGCGCGTTTGCGGGCAACGGCGACCAC
>JBDWAL010000032.1:0-2386 GCA_039978895.1 Aliishimia sp. | reverse complement strand
GAAGTTAACCCGATGCATGACCTATTCGGTACACTCATAGGTCGCTATCAGAATATCGAGGACCATCCGCTGTCTGGAGCAATTAGGATGTAACCTGTGACCCGCAAATCAACTCCACAATGCCACACTTAGTTCCCATTGTCCCGATAGCTGACATTGGTGCTGCCGCAGCGAACGGCAACTTCGTCCCGCGATGCAGTCATCGACACCGGCGGAATGCTGCGCCGATGATCAAAGTCCGCTTCGGGGAAGCTGATCGCAGCGACGATGACCGCCTCGGACGGCGGCTTTGGGCCGGGCCCGTCGATCAAATCTAGCTCGGTCGGCATGATCGCCGCGATGCGGCTAACGACAGGAAAGAGCCCAAACAGTCGACTTTCCTTTGCAAGTAGCATAGAGATTTTTGACCCTCAGGAGACGCCTTGAAATTGATACTCTTACTTGTCGTGCTGCTTGGCCTTTCAGTTTACATGTCAGCACTCGCCCATGTCTTTTATCCTAAGTCTGTTGAACTATTCTGTGGACGTATGAAGGATAGCCCTTTGATAATACGTTTACTTTATAGGTTTTTAGGGGTGGGTAGCCGCATTGTTACGGCCTACGGAGTAGACCAAAGAATTGACGCAGGGTTGCGCGAGCCATTTTGGTGCGACGTCGTGATGTTTGCGGGAGTTTGCCTCTACCTTGTCGTAGCAGTCAAAGTGCTTGGCTAAATCCAATCACTGGTAACAAAGTCCGCAGAACGGCCAACCAAAACAATGCAAAAATTGCCGCGAAATGCAATGCAGGCGGCGTCGTTCAGAGCATGTTAAGGTTGATCTAGTTCTCTCGACGCACACTTTTCTCCATTAGTTGGGATTCTCATTGATCTGGACATCACTCAAAACGCCCTTTCCGGCGGCGCGCACAATTGTATTATTCGCATTGGTCGCTTCATTGCCCTTCGCGGAGATCCGCGCAGATGTCCAATCGATGACGATCAAAGGTGAGTTGAGAGTTTTTGACGGCGACACGTTAGAAATTGGCCCTGTTCTCATACGATTGCACGGAATCGATGCGCCCGAGAACGGGCAATCCTGCGCCTCACAGTTCGGCGGCACTTGGCCGTGTGGTGCGGCGTCCTCAAAACGCCTGTCTGACTTGATTGACGGCAAGGAAATTAGTTGTGATGCCCACGACAGAGACCCCTACGGTCGTATTGTGGCAAGCTGTGCGGCTGAAGGTTTAGATATCGGAGCCATTCTCGTTGGCGAGGGGTTGGCCTGGGCGTTTATCGAATACAGTCATGATTATGCAGCTCTTGAAACGGAAGCCCGGTCAAAAGAAACTGGCGTCTGGCAGGCCCCAACACAAACAGCGTCGGACTACCGAGATGATAAATGGAACAGAGCGGTTGCTTCGGCCCCGTTGGGATGCCCTATCAAGGGGAATATCAGTCCCGGTAAGGCAAAACGGAAAATCTATCACACCCCCTGGTCCCCTAATTACGGCAATACGAAGATCAACCCCAAGAAGGGTGAACGGTGGTTCTGCAATGAAGGCGAAGCAATTCGGGCTGGATGGAACGCAGTTGCTTCGAAGTAGGGTGCCTATATTCACCAAGAACCCAATTCGACCGATGCTGCACTTAGTTTCAACGGCAGCCGTGCGCAGATAGCGATCTTTGCAAAGTCACGCGAACGGCCCAAACCTGCCATTGGTCATTTCCATTGTCGCTGCATCACAGCTTCCCCGAAGCAGACATTGACACGCTAACGCAGCATTTTGACCTGCTGGATGGCGGCTCTGTGGGACTTAGCTGCCGTTCGTTGTGCAAGCTATCAATGGCCGCTTTGTTTTTCATCGCTGTTGAAGTCGATACAACTACCTTGGCTCACGCGTTGAATGAATTCTGACCACGCGCCCAACCAAGTTACACTTCCTGTTGGATCAATCGGATCGCATGAGAAAAAGAAAATTCCCGTCTCACTTTGACAGAAGCCAAAATGCGTGCCGCCGCCATCTCCACCAAATATTTTCCAAGAGTTAGGATAAATGTCAGTTCTGAGACTTTCATATTCCATGATCTCTTTGGCGGACCAACAGAAAATAAAACCTTCACCAATCTCCCCACCGCAAGATTCATACCTTCTATAAAAGATGTTTAGTTCAAAAGAACTCCCACATTCCGGCCACAGAATTGCAGAATTCTTTGAATGCCTTCTTTCGAGCTTTTGGGGAAGCATATCGAACATTTATTCCGAAATCTCCTCAGATTTATCATCATGCGGTGAGAGCGCATTACGCATTCTAACCGGTAAGTTACGTTTTCGAAACTGCTGCTTTCGTGAAAGCCAACTTTCGTGCAACTCGCAGCATCCAGTCAATTTGGGCTCACAGCTGCCAT
>JBDWAL010000031.1:0-39998 GCA_039978895.1 Aliishimia sp. | reverse complement strand
CATACGCTTGGAAATCGCCAAAATACTTCGTGATCGCCGCCGTCAACGTCGTCTTGCCGTGGTCAACGTGACCAATCGTGCCGATGTTTACGTGCGGCTTGTTACGTTCAAACTTTTCCTTTGCCATGATGATGGCTCCTTTTCTTTATCGCGATGGTGGGCTGATCGCCCACCCTACGGGCTGGTGTAGGGTGGTGGGCAAATTGCCCACCGCGGTTATGCGAATTTCGCCTGAATCTCATCCGAGATGTTGGACGGAACCGGGTCATAGTGGTCAAACTGCATCGTAAACTGCGCGCGGCCCGAAGACATGGAACGCAGGGTGTTGATGTAGCCGAACATGTTCGCCAATGGCACGAAGCAATCGATGGCAATCGCGTTACCGCGTGTGTCCTGACCGGAGACTTGCCCCCGACGAGACGTCAGATCGCCAATGATACCACCAGTATATTCTTCTGGTGTGATCACTTCGACTTTCATAATCGGCTCAAGCAGTTTCGCGCCAGCTTTGCGCATTCCTTCGCGCATACACATACGTGCAGCGATTTCGAACGCGAGAACCGAGCTATCCACGTCGTGGAATTTGCCGTCGATCAGGGCCACTTTGAAGTCGATTACAGGGAAGCCAGCCAATGGGCCGCTGTCCATAACCGAGGTGATCCCTTTTTCCACGCCAGGAATGTATTCCTTAGGCACGGACCCACCGACAATGCGCGATTCGAAGGAATAGCCTTCGCCCGCTTCTGTGGGGGAGATGATCATCTTGACTTCGCCGAACTGACCAGATCCACCAGATTGCTTCTTGTGGGTATAGGTGTGCTCGACTTCGTGGCCGATTGTCTCGCGATAGGCAACTTGTGGCGCGCCGATGTTGGCTTCCACTTTGAATTCACGCTTCAGACGGTCAATCAGGATGTCGAGGTGAAGTTCCCCCATCCCTTTCATGATTGTCTGACCGGACTCAATGTCGGTTTCAACGCGGAACGATGGATCTTCTGCCGCCAAACGCTGCAGACCGAGGGACATTTTCTCTTGGTCAGCTTTTGTTTTTGGCTCAACAGCGATCTCGATGACTGGATCCGGGAATGTCATCGTTTCCAGAACGACTTGTTCCTTGTCATCAGACAAAGTGTCACCAGTTGTCGTGTTCTTCAGACCCGCAAGCGCGATGATGTCACCAGCATAGGCTTCGGTGATTTCGTCTTGCTTGTTGGAGTGCATCATAACCATACGGCCGATACGCTCTTTGTTGCCTTTGGTTGTGTTCATCAGCGTATCGCCTTTGGCAAGTGTGCCAGAGTAGATACGTGTGAACGTCAAAGTACCCATGTATGGGTCGTTCATGATTTTGAACGCAAGTCCGGAGAATGGCATTTCGTCATCAGCGCGGCGTGCGATATCACGCGTTTCTGTCTCATCACCTGGCGTAAAGCCCATGTAATCAACAACATCCAATGGGGATGGAAGATAGTCGATAACCGCGTTGAGCAAAGGCTGTACACCTTTGTTTTTGAAAGCAGAACCGCCCAAAACAGGAACGAATTTCAGCTCAAGACAACCTTTGCGAAGAAGCTTGCGCAACGTCGCCACGTCCGGCTCGGCGCCGTCCATGAGGTAGTTTTCCATCGCTTCGTCGTCCATTTCGACGGCCGCTTCGATCATCTTGGCACGCCATTTGGTCGCCATTTCCATCAGATCGTCGCGAACTGGCGCTTTGATCCAGGAGGCACCAAGGTCTTCACCCTGCCACAACCATTCTTCCATGGTCACAAGGTCGATAAGACCTTCGAGCTCGGTCTCTGCACCAATCGGAATACCGACGGGAACAGCCGTTGCACCTGTACGATCTTCGATCATGTGAACGCAGTTAAAGAAGTCAGCGCCGATCTTGTCCATTTTATTCACGAACACGATACGCGGAACTTTATAGCGATCAGCCTGACGCCAGACGGTTTCTGTCTGCGGCTCAACACCTGCGTTACCGTCAAGAACGGTGACCGCGCCATCGAGAACAGCCAAGGAACGCTCAACTTCGATTGTGAAGTCAACGTGGCCTGGTGTGTCGATGATGTTCATGCGGTGCTTGAGGCTGTCGGCGTCTACGCCGTTTTCAGTCCGCTCCCAGAACGTAGTTGTCGCAGCAGAGGTGATCGTGATGCCACGCTCCTGCTCTTGCTCCATCCAGTCCATGGTGGCGGCGCCATCGTGCACTTCGCCGATATTGTGTGATTTGCCCGTGTAGAACAAAATACGCTCGGAACAGGTGGTTTTACCGGCATCAATATGCGCGATAATACCGAAGTTCCGGTAGCGTTCGAGAGGATAGTCGCGTGCCATTTCAGGAGCTTCCTATTACCAACGGTAGTGGCTGAACGCTTTGTTGGCGTCGGCCATTTTATGGGTGTCTTCGCGCTTCTTCACGGCTGTGCCGCGGGACTGAACAGCGTCCATAAGCTCACCGGCAAGACGTTCTTGCATGGTGTTTTCGTTGCGCTTGCGCGACGCAGTGATCAACCAGCGAATGGCCAGTGCTTCACGGCGCTCTGGGCGTACTTCGACGGGAACCTGATAAGTCGCACCACCGACGCGGCGCGAACGCACCTCAACGGATGGTTTGATGTTTTCAAGTGCTTCGTGAAACACTTCGATAGGAGCGCGTTTGATTTTGCTTTCAACGCGTTCCATGGCACCATAAACGATTTTCTCAGCGGCGGACTTTTTGCCATCCAGCATGAGGTTGTTCATGAATTTTGTCAGGACCTTATCGCCATATTTGGCGTCGGGCAGGACTTCGCGTTTTTCAGCGGCGTGACGACGAGACATCTGTTAATCCTCTTACTTCGGACGCTTGGCGCCGTATTTCGAACGACGTTGTTTCCGGTCTTTAACACCTTGGGTATCGAGCACACCGCGCAGGATGTGGTAGCGAACACCTGGAAGATCTTTTACGCGACCGCCGCGGATCAGAACCACAGAGTGTTCCTGAAGGTTGTGGCTTTCACCTGGAATGTAGCTGATGACTTCAAAACCATTGGTCAGGCGCACTTTTGCAACCTTCCGCATGGCCGAGTTCGGCTTCTTAGGCGTTGTTGTATAAACGCGTGTGCACACACCCCGTTTTTGGGGGCACTGCTCTAGGTGCATAGATTTAGAGCGTTTTACTTTTGGCTGCCGCGGCTTGCGGATCAGCTGCTGGATCGTTGGCATTGGGCGTTTTCCCCGTCTCAACACATGTGTCATGCGGGGCATCCCCCGCGGTTTCGTTCAAAGCGCACTATGCGTCCATAACACGCGCAAAAAAACCGCCTCCGCCCCAGCTTTGAAGGGACGACGCGGTGGGTATCCAGAGGATCGGGTCATAGACCGGATCGTGACCACTACTAGTTCTGAGTTCCAACGGTCGGAAAAATCCAGTCGTCGGGATAGCGGGCGTATAGGGGGAGTCGGAAGGGCTGTCAACAGGCTGTAAAGGGTTGCGCGCACCTCTTGTGCCCCGTTCAGAGTGTTAAGGTTTCACTTAGAAAGTGTTGCGTCAAGCACCGTACGGTGGGGGCGAACGTTGCGGGTTTCAAGAAATAGCGTTTTGTGGGTTAATCACTTGGTCATTTTCGTTAACCCCGACCCGACCCCGCTTCGCGCTTGTCGCGGACCCAAAGCGCTGCAATGCTGCGCAGGTCCACGTCGCGGGAGCGCCCTTATGCAAACTATCGGATTGTGCCGTTTCTCCTACCCTGCAATCGGTGGGTTTCAGGTGGAACATGACGACCTCGCAACGCGCGAGGCCTACCTTTATGCCCCGGCTCGCATGGAGGAACGGTTTCGCACCTTTGAGTGCTTCACCCTGCCCGCTTTGAAGGTCCAGACAGACCCCGATTTCACCTTTCTGATCGTGATTGGCGAAAGCTTGCCCGACACCCATCGCCAGCGCCTCAACGCGCTTGTTGAGGGCATGCCACAGGCCGTTATCGCCGCCTACCCGCCCGCGCAGCACAGAGCCGTCATGAAGGACGCGATCAACGCGGTGCGCTGCTTTGACAAAGAACCCTGCCTGCAGTTTCGCATGGATGACGATGACGCCGTGGCGGTGGATTACGTGTCGTCTTTGCGCGAGGCTGCTCAGGATGTGCGAAAGCTGTCACGCAAGCACAAACACTTGGCCATCGACTTCAATCAGGGTTTTATTGCGCGCCCCTCAGCGGATGGCATTGCAGCGACCAAAACCGACAAGCCGTATATGACCGCAGGCCTCGCGTTGATGCTCAAGCCCCGGCATGAGCTGACGATCATGAACTTCGCCCATATGAAGGTCGCCCAGCATATGCCGACCGTTACGTTTACGGGCACGGACATGATTTTGCGCGGCCATAATGATTACAACGACTCGCGCCAGAAAGATGGCGTCAAACCTGTGAAACTTTCGGCGTTAGATGCCGCTGGCGAAGCGCATTTCAAGGCGCGTTTCAACATCGACGCGGATCATGTGCGGCAGGTGTTTTCAACTGCGCGCTAGATGGCGTTCGCGGTAGAAGGTGAACAGCCCCGCCGAAACGATGATGCCAGCCCCAACAAAGGTGAGCGTCTCTGGCCAGTCTCCAAACACGAAGAACCCCAACAGCAGCGCCCAGATCAAACTAGTGTAGCGGAAGGGCGCAACAAAGGAGACCTCTCCGACGCGCATCGTTTGGATCGAGAAGAAATACCCGCCCAAGATAAAGAAAGCCGAGCCGCAAATCAGCCAAGTCAGATTTGGCGTCAACGCAACCCAAGGCTCGCTTAGGCTCGCGACCCCAAAGAACACGGTCACAGCCGCAGAGGTGGACAACGCCACCGTCAAGGATGGCGCATCCTTTGGCAATTTTCGGGTGATCAGATCACGCGCGGTGACAAAGCAGACAGCAATAAGCGCATAAATCGACCAGATCGAGAACCCATCAGCCCCCGGTCGCACGATCAACAACATGCCAAAAAAACCGACGATGATTGCCCCGGCTCGGCGCCAGCCAACGGGTTCTTTGAAGACAAGAAACGCGCCCAATGTCACCGCCAAAGGCAAGGCTTGCAGCACCGCAGACACGTTCGCCAGCGGCAAATGCAACAAAGCTGTCAGAAAGAAATACGCCGCCCCGACTTCAGCACCGCAGCGCATCAAAACCAGCCCCCACGCCTTACGCCCCAAATCAAAGCGCAGACCTCGTAAGGCCACCGCCAGACCAAAGAACAACACGGTCGCAAGTGCCCCCCGGAACAGCAGCAGTTGGCAGAGCGGGATCGCACCGTTGGTCATCTTGATAAAGGCATCGTTCACCGTGAACGAGAACATCGACGCCATCATAAACAGCGCACCTGAGATATTGGGATTCATAGAGTTTTCATTTCATCCAGCGTCACACCAAAGTGCTGGCGCAATTGTTTGTCGATCATCTTGGGTTTCAAGCGATGTGTGGACCCCATTTGCGTCGGGGTTGATTTGTTGTCACCGTGAATGGTGCGGATAAAAGCGGGCACGGATATATCCGAGTACAGGTTGTAGTGCTGCCCCAAGGCGCGGTGATTATAGCGATAGGGGTTGCGATGATACCCCACGGGCGCGAGCAATGCCGTTCCGGTTGACAGCGGCGCTCGTTCGGTTGCATCGAACACTTCGTTCTGTTCACCAGGTTGCGTGCGCACATAAAACCCTTTGTTGAAGGCCAGCGCATAGGTTGCGTCTTTGGGGTGGATTTTGTGGAGGTTGCGGCAAATCCACTTCATCCGGCGAATATAATTGCGGTCCATTGCGTCATCATCATCGAGCCGGAACAAAATGCGATGTGTCGCATCTTTGGGGTCGATTAAATTGTAGCCATTCTTGAGCAATTGGTAATGATTGTCCGTACCCACCGGTTCAAACCGGATATGGGGCGCGTCTTTGAGCAATTCGCGCATTCGGTCTTTATACTCTTGGGGCATACGCTCTGCGGTTAGGATCGCCAAGTCAAAGCCATCATCCGACTGGTTGAGCAACGAGGGCAGCACAAGCCGTTCAAAAATCCGAAACCTTAGCGCCATGCGGTCCGGCGCGAAAAGATGTTCCGCAATCGCATCTATGCCGTCGAAACGCTCTGAATAATACGTCGGCGTCAGCACTGAAAAGCGCATAACGCCGATACATTTGCTTTTGACTGCCATGAGTTACTTCGCTTGTTGAGGATCCCCGGATCAAACACGGCTGGACCCGTGATGGAAAGCGCAAAACGCCCCGTGTCGCAATTGAGCCACCAATTTCAAACCGCTGAGGGCGTGACACGCGCTAGAAAACCAATACAAACGGCCAGATTGAACGGCGCGGCGTAAACGGAACATAGGCGTGAACGACATATGACGCAAAATGAAGGTGAGTTGCGGGTTGATTTTGTCACCGGGGCTGTCGGGCACCGGCTGCGGTTTGGCGGCGGGCGCGGGCAAGCGCTGGCCAAGGCCATGGGGCTGCGATCCGGCAAGACCCCGGCAATTGTGGATGCGACCGCAGGGTTGGGGCGGGATTCCTTCTTGCTGGCCTCACTTGGCGCGCAAGTCACCATGATTGAGCGCTCAGACGATATGCACGCATTACTGGCCCACGGGATGGAACGCGCCCGGCAAGAGGGCGGTGAATTCCGCGACATCATCGGCCGCATGACGCTGGTACACGGCGACGCCAAAGACGTGCTGCCCGACCTTGCTTGCGAGGCGATCTTGATCGACCCCATGCACCCACCGCGCAAAAGCTCAGCTTTGGTGAAACGTGAATTGCGCCAAGTGCGCGAACTTGTCGGCACCGACGATGACGCCGCTGATTTGATGCGGGTCGCCCTTGAGCACGCGCGCAAACGCGTGGTTCTGAAATGGCCCGCAAAGGCAGACCCGATTGAGGGGATACGGGCGTGTTCCCACCAAATACTGGGCAAATCAACGCGCTATGACGTGTTCATGTTGGGGTGAGGGTATCAAAGCAGCGCTCTTTGGAAAGCGTCGCAAACACGGGCTTGGCTGACCATCCCTGCCCGCGCACCAATAGCTGGGTCGGTAGCCTGTTCAGCTTATGAACGTTCTGGGAGCGCCCCCCCCCCAAAAAAAAGCCCCCTAAGCGGACCTCACCTAACGGGCTAACCACTGTCAGTTGCACGGGACGAAGTGGTCGTCTGGCGTCCCGATCCCGACGACCACTTTGTAATACAGGGCTGCCGTAGCGCTAAGGCTGTCGGTCCCTGAATTACAAGCGTTGGGCGCGTTTCATATCTTGCGCACTATGTTTTGGCGTCTCCGACCACACGGACGCGTGCCCTTAGAGCTTGGCCGGGCAAGTAACTTAGCGGCAGATCTTCAGCTTCGATAACCTTGATCGTGTCCGCGACTGCTCCAGCGTTGATGGCTTGTTCGATGGCAGCGGCTTTAGCAAGGCTGATGGCTTCTTCTCGACTGACATCACGATAAATGCGATCAGTTTCGCCTGAGATTTGTGCAATGGCAGCGCCGACGGCGTTGGCGACCGCTTCGTGTTCGACGTGCACAACATGGCTTATGCCAGGCATTTCTTCCGGGATTAGCATTGCGCCACCCCCTACAGCCAGAAGCGGGACGTCTTTGGCGTCTGTTTTCATCCGGTCGACGGCCTCTGACACACGATGATTGATCGTGTTAAGCGCGGATTTCACAACAACAGGCGATAGATGGGCGACCCGCGACGCATCCCCGATTTCTGCAAGACCAGAGGCCACGGCAATATCAGTGCATGTCAGCGTGCTTCCACCGAACACCAAGGCTTCGCTGCCCAAGCGGTAGCCGACGCTTTCGGGCCCAATTGAACGGGCATCCGCCGATATTTTGGTTCCTCCACCGATGGCGATGGACAGAAGGTCTGGCATCCGAAACAAGGTGCGCACGCCACCAACTTCAACGATGTTGTTCGCTTCACGCGGAAATCCATTGATCAGGCATCCGACATCCGCTGTGGTGCCGCCGACGTCGCAAACCATGGCGTCTTTGTGCCCGGTTAAAAGCGCGGCGCCGCGCATCGAGTTTGTGGGGCCTGAAGCGAAAGAAAACACCGGAAAATCGCGCGCCACATCTGCGTAAGCCACCGTGCCGTCGTTTTGGGTAATGTAAAGTGCGGCGTTCAGTCCGCTGGACGCGACCGCTTCGGCGAAAGCTTGGGTGATTTCAGAGGCCAGCCCAATAAGCGAGGCATTCATAAGCGCAACATTCTCCCGCTCTAACAGACCTATCCGCCCAAGTGAGGAGCTTAGGGTGATATGCGCATCGGGATGTTCATTGCGGATGATATCGGCCGCGCGGGTTTCGCATTCAGAGGTCAATGGCGAGAAAGTGGCCGAGATGGCAACACGCAAGACGCCATTGCGTTTTATTGTGCGTGCGACTTGTGCGATCTCAAGCTCGCGCATGGGCAAAACTTCGCGCCCGTCATACTCATGCCCGCCATGCACCAAGTAAGAACCTGCGTTAACGACTTTAGCCAGATCTTCGGGCCAGTCGCAAAATGGTGGCAAGCTTGCCGAGGCGGGCAAACTGATGCGAATGCCTGCGACCCGGTCAAGTCGGCGGCGTTCAACCACTGCATTGGTATAGTGTGTGGTGCCAATCATCACCGCTGAAACCCCGTCGGCGGCGTTGCCTGCCGCTTCGATCACGTCTTTCAAGGCGGTCTGAACGCCCGTGGTCACGTCTGGCGTGGTGAATGTTTTGACAGCCGCAATGACGGTTTCGCCGTCGATCAAGACAGCGTCCGTGTTGGTGCCGCCGACGTCAATACCAATGCGCTTCATGATGGCACCCCGTCAAAAACCGACGTGAAAGGCAGATCAAAGCCAAAGGCCTTTGGACCCACGGCCTCTAACCCCTCTGGTGACATGAAGACGTCCGGACCGGGGAGCGCGAGAACCGATACCCTTTGACCAAACCTAACAATGTCAGTGCCGATGCCTTCGCCTGACACAGTGTCGAGAAGGCAAATCAAATCAGGTGTCATCACCACCGGATCGCCATTCAGGTAGCCGACCGAGAACTCGTTTTGGAAGTGCACGATCATCTCGCTTCCAATGTCATCGCCCAATCCTTCGATCTGCGCTTTGCCACGCAAAAACCCGTCGGTCGCAACGCGATCAACATCGACAATTTTTCCTGTAAACATAAGCTTACCGTGCGAGGCATTCAGGACGGCTTCAATCGGGTCAGAGTGCTGACGTTTGGCTTCCAGCACAGTTTCGCCCAAGCGGATGGCCTTTGACGTCGTATAGAGGACGCCGTGTTGCTTGACCTCTGCGCCAGACCGCGGCGCCTTGCAGGTGGCCGCGACCGAGCCGATTTCGGTGCAGGCTTTGCGACTGATCCGTTCCATCCAACGCCAAGAGGCTGCGCGTGGGATCAGAACTTCGTTGTCGCGAATATCGGCCATGGCAAAAGGGTAGCATTTAAGATTTGCAACGGCGACCGAGGTCATCTGTGCTTCGGGATATGCGCGCCCCATCGTGTCGGCGTCTACAACCGGCAATCCTGTCAGCGCGGCTATCAGCATTGGTTGCAACCCGTTCCCGCCACCGATTTCCAAAGCCATAATTGCGTCGAACTTTTCGCCCAAGTATTGCTCCATCATCCGCACGGGTCGGGTGGAAAATTCGGGGTCCGTCAACCGTTCTTGGCCTACAATCGGGGCACCCATACTAGAGACGACGGCCACACGTGCATCATCCGCCAAGGCCATCGGGTCAACCAAAGTCACTTTGTGCCCGTCAGCGTAAAGGCGTCGCAGGTTCAGCAGGTTGTGATACGGATCACCGCCGCCACCGGTTCCCAATATCCACGCCCCTACTGCCAAAGCTTCAATGTCCGAGGCCTCAAGAACACGATGCAATTGATTTGGTGTTCGCGATGCTTGCGTTTTCATTACACAGGACTCCCAGAAATGGATCGGCTTCAAGATTGCCGCGCACTCAGCATTTACCGATGGGTGTTCGCATAGCAAATAATCATCTCGCATACCCGCAATAGAGCGTGGCTATGGGTAAGCTGGTCCATAAGCCAAACCAATACGCGTCATTAACAATGATTAGTTTTCAAGCGCGCGTCTGGCTGATCTGATGAGAGCATCAAAAGAGGGTCGTGGACAATTGCGACCCCCGTCCAACCTTCAACAGGGGGCCTAGATGAAAATGCTTAGCAGACTACCAAACCTGCTTGCCGCCGGTGTTGCAGCGATTGCGCTGAATACTGCACCCGTGGCATTTAACCCAGCCAATGCCGCAGAATTGGTTGATAACAAACTCTATATGGTGATCGCGGGTCGCCAAGAGGTCGGTCATTTGGACCCGGCGCAAAAGTACGACGTTGCTATCCGGATGATGCTTCAGGGTCTTTACGACGGATTGGTCAAATACGAGGGCAACCCGGCCGAGATCAAACCTTGGTTGGCCGATAGCTGGTCTACATCCGACGATGGTCTGGTCTGGACCTTCAAGCTGAACCCAAGTGCCACGTTCCATGATGGCAGCCCGGTAGATGCCGACGCGGTCGTCTACTCCTTTCAGCGGACAATGGAAATTAACGAAGGTCCGGCTTGGATGCTGGACGGGTTCGTCAACCCAGACAATGTGAAGGCTGTGGACGCGACTACGGTCGAGTTTACGTTGGACAGACCTTACGCCGCCTTCTTGTCGTTCCTGCCATGGTGGTATGTTGTAAATCCAGCCGTGATTGAAGCCAACAAAGGTGACGACTTTGGCAAAAGTTACCTTCTTGAAAATGCTGCTGGTTCCGGGCCTTACAAGCTGGAGCGCTTTGAAAGCGGTTCGTCTTATGCGGTGTCGCGCAATGAGGACTATTGGAAGGGCTTCCCTTACGAAAACGACAGAATGGGCGGTGTGATCTATCGCCTTGTGCGCGAAAGCTCGGCGCAACGTGCGGCCTTAATCAAGGGCGAGGCAGATCTCGTAACCGGTCTTGGACCAGAAGAGCGCACAGCGCTGATGGACAACGACGATGTGCTGGTGTCAACTTTGCCATCGCTGACGTCTTTCGGTCTGAAAATGAACACCAAGAACGGGATCACTGCGGATGTGAATATTCGCAAGGCGCTGGCTTTTGCCTATGACTATGAAAGCTTCACCCAGATTTTGAATGGTGAAGGCAAACTGCAAACCAGCCCGTTCACAGACGCAATCAAGGGTTATACGCCAATTGCCGATATGCCGACGCGCGATATTGCCAAGGCGAAAGAATACCTTGCCAAGACCGAGTATCCGGATGGTGGATTTGAAGTCGACTATGTTTACGTCGAAGGCTTCGAGCTAGAGCGTCAGATGGGCTTGTCGATGATTGACGCCTTCCGGGATATCAATGTCACCGTCAAAATGATCCCGGCCACTTGGCCGAACATGGTGGCTATGGGAAGTGATGTTGAAACGTCGCCTGACCTTTTGGCGATCTTCACAACGCCCGTCTCCACAGACCCCGACGCCGTTGCGATCCAGTATCACCCGGCCTCCCACGGGAAGTACTTTGGATCGCATTTCCTCGATGATCCCGAATTGGTCGCATTAATCGAGGCGGCGCGGAACGAGACCGATTGGGCCAAACGCGAACCCATGTATCATGAGATCCAGCAGAAGATCGTCGACCTTCAGCCTGAAATCTTTGGGATGATGCGCAATCGGGGCACGACGCACCGGAAATGGGTAAAGGGCTATGCAGACAGCCCGATCCGGATGGAAGGTGAGATCGACTTCTACTCGGTACATTTGGAACCCTAAGTCTTGTGACTTTGTGTAGGGCGGTCAGTCTGGCCGCCTTGTTTATCAACAATACAGGAGACACGCCCTTGATCCGCCTCATCATTCGTCGCCTCGTGCTGATGGTGTTCATGCTGATTGGCCTGATGGCCATCGTGTTCTTCATCGCAAATATTGCACCGGGCGATCCGGCGAGATTGGCGGCAGGGCCGGATGCCACAAACGAGATGGTCGAGGCCATTCGCTTGGATCGGGGCTTAGATGAACCCCTTGTGATGCGTTTCGGCTATTATCTGGCCAATCTCGCGCAGGGTGATTTGGGGTCTTCTTTGCTGACACGCCGTCCTGTTCTGGATGACCTCGCGCGCTTCTTCCCAGCGACGTTAGAGTTGGTTCTGGTGTCAATTGGATTTGCCGTTCTGCTTGGAGTTCCTTTGGGCATGCTAGGCGCGGTTTATCACAACAAGCTGCCCGACCAGACAATTCGCATCATTGCCATTTCCGGGGTTGCCTTGCCAATGTTCTGGCTCGGTTTGATGCTGCAATGGTATCTGTCGCTTGAGTTGGACTTGTTTCCCCTTGGCGGACGCTTGGGCATCATGACGCCACGGCCTGAAACAATCACCGGCCTTATGACGGTTGACGCTTTGCTTGCAGGAGATTTCGATATCGCGCGCGAGGCGCTGTGGCACATGGTGCTGCCCGGTCTTGCACTGAGTTTTCCGGCGTTGGCATCGATTATCCGCGTGAACCGGGCCGAGATGTTAGAAACGCTGGACAAGGATTACATCCTGAACGCCCGGGCCCAAGGGATAGGGTCATTCCGCATCGTCGCGGCATATGCGCTCAAAAACGCGATCCTGCCGACGCTGGCAATGATCGGGTTGCGATTTGGCTGGATGCTGGGGGGCACTGTCTTGGTCGAAGGTGTCTTTGATTATCCCGGCCTTGGGCTTTATGCGACCAAGGCTGCAATCAGGTCGGACTTTGATCCCATCGTCGCGGTAACGCTGGTGCTGGGGGCCAGCTTTATGGTTGTGAACCTGCTGATTGATTTGGCCTACGCCGCGCTTGATCCAAGAGTGAGGGCGCAGATATGAGCGTTGCCGACAATATGGAAACCGTTGCTGTGACGCGACCCGACCGCTGGCGCGAATATCGGCGCATGTGGGCCACGTTCTCTCGATCGTACTCGGCACTTTTGGGGCTTGGCTTGGTCAGCGCCTTTCTGATCCTTGCGGCCATCGGTCCTTGGATTGTGCCATTTCCTGAAGATGCCCTTGGTTCGATCCATCTCGAACGTAAACTGCAGCCTCCGTCAGCCACGCATTGGTTCGGGACCGATGAAGTGGGCATGGATATCTACACGCGAGTGATTATTGGTGCGCGCACAACCCTATGGATCGGGCTGACAGTCACCATAATCGCTGTCCTTATTGGTGTGCCGCTGGGGTTGGTCGCGGGTATGTCAGATGGTTGGCTGCGCGAAGTCATCATGCGGGTGACAGATGTGTTTTTGTCGATCCCCGGTCTGATCCTTGCCATCGCAATCGTTGGCGCACTGGGACCGGGCATTTTGAACGCTATGGTGGCCCTTAGTCTTGTGTGGTGGCCCGGTTATGTGCGCCTTGTGCAAGCCAAAGTGCTTTCGGTGCGCAACGAAACCTATGTCGAGGCTGCACAATCGATAGGAGCGTCGCCCTTTCGCATCGTCTTTTTGCACGTGCTGCCCAACTGCACCTCGCCGATTGTCGTGAAGGCATCAATGGATATGGGGCTGGCGATACTTGGTGCGGCCTCTCTGGGATTTCTTGGCCTTGGCGCACAGCCGCCTTACCCGGAATGGGGCGCTATGATTTCGATCGGCAAAAATTACCTGCCCGACTGGTGGTGGTACTCGCTGTTTCCCGGTCTTGCGATTTACCTCACCGTTCTAGGGTTCAACCTTTTGGGAGACGGATTGCGCGACATGCTCGATCCTAAGCAACGCTCATGACACCGCTTTTATCGATCAAAGACCTCGCGCTGGAATTCCGCACATTCGATGGTGACTACAAGGCCATTGATGGCGCTTCCCTGGATCTGATGCCGGGCGAGGCGCTTGGACTTGTCGGCGAAACTGGTTGCGGCAAATCCGTGCTGACCCGTGCCGCTTTCGGACTGGTGCCAACCCCGCCAGCCAATATCACCGCAGGATCGGTGACATTTCAGGGGCGCGAAATTCTGGGCCTGCCAGCGAAAGACCTGCGCGGCATGCGCGGACGCCATGTGGCGATGATTTTCCAAGACCCGATGACCTTCATCAACCCGGTGTTCAAGGTTGGAACACAGTTGATCGACGCCATCCGCGCGCAACGCGGCGGTGCAATGTCGCGCACCCAAGCGCGCGATCTAGCGCTTGAGATGCTTGATAAGGTGCAGCTGCCTAATCCTGTACGGCAAATGGACAGCTATCCGCATCAGCTTTCCGGCGGGATGCGACAGCGTATCCTGATCGCCATGGCGTTGGCAGCCGAGCCAGCCCTGTTGATCGCAGATGAACCGACGACAGCACTGGATGTAACGATCCAAGCGCAGATCCTCGATCTGATCGGACAGCTTGTCGACGATATGGGCATCTCGCTGATTATGATCAGCCACGATCTTGGTGTGGTTGCCCAGATCTGTTCGCGGGTTATGGTGATGTACGCCGGGCAAATCGTCGAAGACGCCCCAATTGAGCGCATTTTCAACGAACCCGCCCATCCTTACACCAAAGGTTTGCTGGCCGCGGTGCCCCATCCGTTCCATCCGGTTGAAGAACTCAGCGGCATTCCCGGCACGCTTCCCAATCTTTACAATCCGCCGGTCGGGTGCCGCTTTGCTGCGCGTTGCGCACATGTAAGCGATGCCTGCCGAACTGGTCCTGTGCCTTTGCGCGCCACAGCAGACCGCCATTTGGTGGCCTGCACGCTATATGAAGATACCACCGCCCATGCATGATGCGATGCTTACTCTGACGGATCTCGAGGTGCACTTTCCCACCAAAGGTGGCCTAGTGCGCGCAGTTGATGGCATATCGCTTACGCTTCACCAGGGTGAGATTTTGGGTCTGGTTGGCGAAAGCGGGTCGGGTAAATCAACTGTCGGCAAGGCCGCGCTGCGGCTGATCGATCCAACTGGCGGTCAGGTCGCCATTGACGGGACGGATATCACCAAAGCTTCGCGTCGCGATCTGAAAACCGTGCGCACCAAAGCGCAACTGATCTTTCAAGACCCGCATTCGTCGATGAACCCGCGCATGACGATCCGCCGGATCGTGGGTGAGCCGCTTTTGATCCACACGAAAATCCGGGGGGCTGAGCTTGACGGGATGGTCGAAAAACTGCTGGCGCGTGTCGGCTTACCGGCACAGTTTTTGCACCGTTTCCCGCATGAACTTTCGGGGGGCCAAAAGCAGCGTGTCGCCATTGCGCGTGCTTTGGCCGTTGACCCGGATTTGCTGGTTCTTGACGAGCCGACCAGCGCACTTGACGTGTCAGTACAGGCGCAAATCCTGGAATTTCTCAAAGAGCTTCACGCCGAGCGCCCGCGCATGACCTCGCTTTTCATCTCGCACAACCTCGCCGTTGTACGATTTTTATGCCATCGTGTGGCGGTCATGTACCTGGGAAAGATCGTTGAAGAAGGCCCAGTGGGCGATGTGTTTTCGGCCCCTCAGCATCCTTATACCAAAGCGCTTCTCAGTGCTGTTCCATTGCCTGAGGCCGCAGGCGCAAGCAATCGCGTTCGCCTGCAAGGTGACCTGCCAAGCCCGGTCGACAGACCCAGCGGGTGCAGTTTTCACCCCCGCTGCCCGGTGGCGCAGAAGGGCCTGTGCGACGTGAAGACCCCGCCCATTGTTGACACCAAAGCGGGGTGGGCCAGTTGCCACCTTGTCGAGGAAACAAGATGAGTTTTGAGCTGAACCGTTTGGCCAATCAATTGGATTGGAACCTGTTGCGTACCTTCATGGTGATCGTGCAAGAACACTCGATCACCGCTGCGGCGCAACGTCTGAACGTAACTCAGCCTTCGGTCAGCGCAGCGTTGCGCAGGCTGGAAGAACGGCTTGAGGTGCAATTGATCGAACGCGGATCGGGGCGCAGTTTTGTGGTCACAGGACCGGGCGAAAAAGTTTACCGCGAAGCTTTGGAGATTTACGGCGGTGTCGTGCGCCTGAACGAAATTGGTAAGGTCGAAGAACAGGTCTTGTCGGGCAATGTGGTTATCTATCGTTCAAGCCATTTGGATGACGATTTTCTGACGCCCGTAATCGCGTCTTTTCAGACAGAGCATCCCGTGGTGACATTCTCGATTATCACCTCACAGTGCGATGACGTTGTGCGATCTGTGCGCCAGCGGATCGCGTCGTTGGGTTTTTGCACGCGCCTCGACAATGTACCCCAGTTCAAATGGCATAAACTGCCCGCGCAAGAGTTCGGCTATTTCTGTGGCCCAGCCCATGATTTGTACGAACAACAGGACGTAGACCAAAGCGAACTGGCACGCTCAGACGTGGTCGGATTTGAAGGCGAAGCGCTTGCAGGCCCGCTTTCTCAAGTTGCGCGCCACCGGGCCAGGCACGATATCGGCGACGTCATGAAGGCTTCAACCACCAGTATCGTCGATCTGATCAACTTGGTGCGTCACAGCAAGTCGATCGGTTGCATGGCCGTAACACATGCGCGCGCGCACAGCCCCGATCTTTGGCACATCCCGATCAACGTCTCGCCGCCACAAATCGATATTTATGGTGTTTTAGACACCGAGCGCCCACTGACAGCGGCTGAACGCGCCTTTATTTCGAAGCTAGTGGACCATGATCTTTTGTCGATTTGAACCGGTCGCCTCTGCAAACCTTGGAGTCGATACAAAGTGACGCTCCATTACCAAAACACATCTGCCATTGCACACATGTTGCGCAACCGCGCACTGACAGCCGTTGAACTGACCAAGCATATTCTAAAGCCTATCGAAACGTGCAGGGACCTGAACGCTTTGGGCCATTCACGCGATGGAGCAAATTTTTCATATCGATGAGGCGACATGGCACGCAAACAAGAAAGCGGGCAACGTTGTGCCGGACGGTAGCTACCCACTGATTATTAACTTTTCTTACGGGATGCAGGCAGGGCCAAAGGAGGGGACGTCTCATTTTGAGAAGGCGATCGAGGCGTTGTTGGACGTGCGCGCCAGAACATGCGAGGCACCTGCACGGATCGTGATGCTTGTTGGCACTGATAACCTGAAGCGGGTAAATGCGCGGGCCTATATTGGGACAGCTGGAGAATGGCTCAAGCTGAAAATCCAGAAATCGGTTGCTGTCCCTTGCAGGATCATACCCGATGATTTGACGCCGAATTTTGTCGATATCTGGACTTCAGCAATGCCGGAGGCGCACGTAAAAACAGGAACCAAAGGAAAAAATTCCGCCCCGAGGAGATAAAACTGTCCACTGCACCGCCCGGCCAGGCGTTTCTGACCGTGCAAATCCAATCTGACCAAGCGGTCTTGCCGGGCAGTCTGATAAGGCAGTCTGATAGGGCGCACGTCGTACTTTGAGCATGCGGACGCCGCTGCGTTTTCCGAAAATGGGCGACATCGTGACAGCTACGATGACGTGACGGGGGAACATACGGACAGTTGGGTCGATTTTGACGCCGTTCAGATCACAGGCACCCAAAACGCATTGGCGACCTTGGGCAAAATCAATTTGGTCGGTGGGCACGAAGAATGGCAACTTTGGCCCGGAAGCGGCGAAGGACACTAAGTTCATCGACTAAGATGCTGCGCTGTGGCGAATGGCAGCAAGGAGTCGATTTTGTTGAAAAACTCATGCTTGATTGAGGGCGGAACAGCTGGTTCAATTCTCTTATTGAACGAGAGGATTTGCGATGATGGGACCGAGGTAGGAAGCGCAAGGGGCGCTGTTATACGAGTTCTCACTGGAAGATCACGTGTTGCGGTCGATTGATCGATTTGTTGATCTGAGCAGCATCCGGTTGCAACTGGCCGATTTCTATAGCCACAAGGGTCGCCCGTCGATTGACCCAGAGCTGCTGATCCGGATGCTTTTGGTGGGCTATTGCCTTGGCATCCGGTCCGAACGGCGGCTCTGCGAGGAAGTCCAACTGAACCTAGCATACAGATGGTTTTGTCGCCTCGATCTGACCGGCCGCATTCCAGATCATTCCACCTTTTCCAAGAACAGGCAGGGCCGGTTCCGCGAGAGTGATCTTTTGCGGCAGGTGTTCGAGATGACAGTTGCGCGCTGCATGCTGGAGGGGCTTGTAGGCGGTCAAGGCTTTGCAGTGGATGCCAGTCTGATTAGTGCAGATGTTCAGAAGCAAAATTCCAGTACCCCCGAAGACTGGGTGGCCCGAGAAACTGATGGCCATGACGCGCCACGCGCAGTGCGCGAGTATCTCAACGTTCTGGACGATGAGGCTTTTGGTTTGCTGCGCCCGGTTGCCGTCCCGACCGTCGAGCAGGAAAGCGGTCCCCCTTGGTGCGACGGCGCAAACGGACCGCCCCCAACAGGCCGGAAGGGGTCGCTTCATATCTCGGCCTAGCTACCAGTCGTCAGCAAAAGTGGGAATAGCAGCGGGCGGGCGGAAGATCATCGTCGCTATCGCCCGCAAGCTCGCAATCAAGCTTTGGCGGTTGGTGGTTGCCCCACTGCCCTCGCCAATGTGGGATGCTGCGCGCGGGGTCTGTGCGGTACAATCTTACTGTAAAAAAAGACCAGCACCCCCATCAACCGGTGCGTATCGAAAACGGCACTTGATGACCGCCCAACCAGATCGGCGCGAAGAAATAAAGGCTTGCGCAAGGTCGGTGAACAACATCGACGCGACGACAATTCTGAAACGCTTGAGGCGTGAAGGATGCGTTCTTGCGACCTGTGTAGGACAATGACTGGGGTGTACAGCTTGGAACAGTTTGTCGCCTGTGCAAAATTGTCGGAGAATTGGAGGGAACAATGATCGATCCATATCTCACTGGCATTTTGCTGGCATACGGCGTCTTCATGATAGGGATGTTTACCCCGGGCCCGAATATTCTCGCAGTTATTGGCACGTCAATGTCTGTGGGAAGATCGGAAGGTAAAGCTTTGGCATTGGGGGTCGCGACGGGCACGTTTTGCTGGTCAATGCTCACGGCCATCGGACTAACAGCACTTGTATCGGCTTACGCCTCAGTCATGGTTGTCCTGAAGATTGTTGGCGCAGGTTACCTTCTTTGGTTGGCGTACAAAGCATTCAAATCAGCTATGACAGTCAAGGGCTTAGATGTGCGCGCAGTCCGTGTGACTGGCGGTGTCGCCGCGTTCTACAGGCGCGGTTTGGTGATCCAGATGACAAATGCGAAAGCGGCCTTGGTTTGGATCGTGATTATGTCATTGGCCATGGATGGAGACGCACCCGTATGGGTCGCTGCGTTGGTTGTGATCGGTACAAGCACCATATCGGCCATTGGGCACGTCATCTATGCGGTTGCGTTCTCTACCCTGCCTGTCGCCGCAGTGTACGCAAAATCGCGACGTTGGATCGAAGGTATCTTGGGCGCATACTTCTGCTTGGCGAGCTACAAACTGGCGACGTACCGAGCCTGAAAGACGTAGCTATCTCAATAGCAAATCCGCTTGCCAATCGCCCAACGAAAAAAGGCCCCGCATCGCTGCGAGGCCTTTTTTCATTCTTAAAGATGCGCGCGTTTACTCGCGGCTTTCCTCGACCGGATCGATGATCGTGTCGAATTCTGAGGCGCCAACCATGTCGTCCGCTGTCGGGGCTGCCAATGCGGCGGCCTGTTCGGCTTCTTCGCGGCGTGCATCGACAACAACGTTGTCGCGATCTTGTGCCACGCGACGGACGCGCTGGGTTGCCCCACCTGTGCCCGCTGGGATCAGACGGCCCACAATCACGTTCTCTTTCAGACCCACCAGTTTGTCTTTTTTGCCCTGCACCGAAGCTTCGGTGAGAACACGGGTGGTTTCTTGGAAGGACGCGGCTGAGATGAACGAACGTGTCTGCAACGAGGCTTTGGTGATCCCCAACAGGATCGGTTCGCCTTGCGCTGGACGGCCTTTCTTCGAAATGGCCTTTTCGTTGGCCTGATCGAATTCTTGCTTGTCCACATGTTCGCCTTTGAGCAGCGTTGTGTCGCCAGAGTCTTGGATTTCCCATTTCTGCAGCATTTGACGCACGATGACTTCGATGTGTTTATCGTTAATTTTCACACCTTGAAGTCGGTACACGTCTTGCACCTCGTCGATCATATAATCGGCGAGCGCTTCAACACCCATAATCGCAAGGATGTCATGCGGCGCAGGGTTGCCATCCATGATGTAGTCGCCTTTTTGGACGAAATCGCCCTCGGCCACCGGGATGTGCTTGCCTTTGGGCACCATGTACTCGGTCTTTTCCATGGTCTCGTCAGCAGGTTCGATCGCGATGCGACGCTTGTTTTTGTAGTCCTTGCCAAAGCGCACATAGCCATCGATTTCCGCAATGATCGCGTGGTCTTTGGGACGACGGGCTTCGAACAATTCGGCCACACGTGGAAGACCACCCGTGATGTCCTTGGTCTTGGCACCTTCACGCGGGATACGCGCGATAACGTCACCGGCCGCGACATTGTCGCTTTCTTCAACCGACAGGATCGCATCCACAGACATTGGGTACGTCACTGGGTTGCCAGCATCGTTGCGCACTGGCTCGCCGTCTTCGCCCACCAAGATGATCTCTGGCTTAAGCTCGTTGCCTTTGGGGGCCGCGCGCCAATCCGTAACGATCTTTTGGCTCATACCTGTCGCATCATCGGTTTCGTCCCGCAGGGCGATACCAACAGTCAGGTCCACATATTTAACAGACCCGGCTTTTTCCGCGATGATCGGCAGGGTGTAGGGATCCCATTCGAACATTTTGTCACCGCGTGCGATGTCTTGACCTTCTTTAACGAAGATCTTGGTCCCGTAACCGACTTTGTGGCTGGCACGTTCGTCGTTTTCAGGTCCCACGATGGAGATCTTCATGTTCCGGCCCATAACCAAGATGTCGCCTGCAGAGTTTTCAAGCAGGTTGGCACCTTCAAAGACAATTTTGCCTTCTTGGCTGGCTTCTAGGAAGGATTGCTGACCACCCTGCGCAACGCCGCCGATGTGGAATGTCCGCATCGTCAACTGTGTGCCGGGCTCACCGATGGATTGTGCCGCGATGATACCGACAGCTTCGCCGGTGTTCACCATGGTCCCGCGTGCAAGATCACGACCGTAACACATGACGCAGACGCCTTCTTCGGCCTCACAGGTCAACGGGCTACGAATGCGGGTGCTTTGAACGCCCGCTTCCTCGATGGCGTCAGACATACGCTCGTCGATCATTGTGCCAGCAGCGCAGATCAATTCATCTGTGCCCGGACGCATGATGTCATCCGCCGCCACACGACCAAGCAGACGCTCGGCCAAGGACGATACAACTTCACCATCGTTAACCGCCGCAGAGGCTGTGATCGCGTTTTCGGTGCCACAATCATGCATGCGAACGATGCAATCTTGCGCCACGTCCACCAGACGACGTGTCAGGTAACCCGAGTTCGCTGTTTTCAGAGCGGTATCAGACAGACCTTTGCGCGCGCCGTGTGTTGAGTTGAAGTACTCAAGAACGGTCAGACCTTCTTTAAAGTTCGAGATGATCGGTGTCTCGATGATGTCGCCGTTCGGCTTGGCCATAAGGCCGCGCATCCCGCCGAGCTGTTTCATCTGTGTGACCGAGCCACGCGCACCGGAGTGGGCCATCATGTAAACCGAGTTTGGTTCACGCTCAGAGCCGTCCCCGTCTGTTTCCGCAGCCGAAATCGCACCCATCATCGCGTCGGTGACTTTGTCGTTACATTTCGACCAGGCATCGACCACTTTGTTGTACTTCTCACCTTGGGTGATCAGACCGTCCATGTATTGCTGTTCGAAATCCTTAACCTGATCGCGGGTTTCATCCACGATTGGCCATTTGGAATCTGGGATCAACATGTCGTCTTTGCCGAAGGAAATCCCGGCTTTGAACGCTTCTTTGAAGCCCATGGTCATGATGTGATCACAGAAGATAACCGACTCTTTCTGACCACAATAGCGGTAGACCGTATCGATCACGTTCTGCACGTCTTTCTTACGCAGAAGACGGTTCACCAATTCGAAAGGCGCTTTGTTGTTTGGTGGCAGCATGCCGCCCAACTTGACGCGACCCGGTGTGGTGTCGAACCGCACCATGACCTCGTTGCCTTCTTCGTCGATCTGCGGAATGCGCGCGATCACTTTGGAGTGCAAGTGAACCTCGCCCGCATCAAGCGCGTGCTGAACTTCGTCAATTGAACCAAAGATCTTGCCTTGGCCCTTTAGGCCTTCGCGCTCAAGCGTCACATAGTAGAGACCCAAGATCATATCCTGCGATGGAACAATGATCGGCGCGCCGTTTGCAGGCGACAGAACGTTGTTCGTGGACATCATCAAAACGCGCGCTTCAAGTTGCGCTTCAAGGCTCAACGGTACGTGAACAGCCATTTGGTCGCCGTCAAAGTCCGCGTTAAACGCCGAACACACCAGCGGGTGAAGCTGGATCGCTTTACCTTCGATCAGAACGGGTTCAAACGCCTGAATGCCCAAACGGTGCAATGTAGGCGCACGGTTCAACATAACAGGGTGTTCACGGATGACTTCATCCAAGATATCCCAAACTTCGGGACGCTCTTTTTCGACCAATTTCTTGGCTTGCTTCACAGTGGAAGACAGGCCCTTGGCTTCAAGGCGCGAATAGATGAACGGTTTGAACAGTTCCAGCGCCATCTTTTTGGGCAAGCCACACTGGTGCAACTTCAGTTCCGGACCGGTCACAATGACCGAACGACCCGAGAAGTCGACGCGCTTACCCAAAAGGTTCTGACGGAAGCGACCTTGCTTCCCTTTCAGCATGTCGGACAGCGATTTCAGCGGACGCTTGTTGGCGCCTGTGATCACGCGACCACGACGGCCGTTGTCGAACAAAGCATCGACGGATTCTTGCAACATGCGCTTTTCGTTGCGCACGATGATGTCCGGTGCGCGCAGTTCAATCAGACGCTTGAGACGGTTGTTGCGGTTGATCACCCGGCGATACAAATCGTTCAGGTCGGACGTTGCAAAACGGCCCCCATCGAGCGGCACAAGTGGGCGCAACTCTGGTGGGATCACAGGCACAACAGTCATGACCATCCACTCAGGGCGGTTGCCGGATTCCAAGAAGGATTCCACAACTTTGAGGCGCTTGATGATCTTCTTGGGCTTCAGCTCACCTGTGGCTTCCTTAAGGTCCGCACGCAGGTTGTCGGCTTCGGCTTCTAGATCGATGGCCGCCAGCATATCACGGATCGCTTCGGCGCCGATATTGGCGGTGAAGGCGTCCATGCCGAACGCGTCTTGTGCGTCCATGTACTCTTCTTCGGAGAGCATTTGGCCGTAAGACAGATCCGTCAGACCGGGTTCGATTACAACGTAGTTTTCAAAGTACAAAACACGTTCCAGATCGCGCAATGTCATGTCCAACATCAGACCGATGCGGGACGGAAGCGATTTCAGGAACCAAATATGCGCAACTGGGGCCGCCAGTTCGATGTGGCCCATACGTTCGCGACGTACTTTTTGCAGCGTGACTTCCACACCGCATTTCTCGCAGACAACGCCGCGATATTTCATGCGCTTATATTTACCGCACAGACATTCGTAGTCTTTGATTGGTCCAAAGATACGTGCGCAGAATAGACCGTCACGCTCTGGTTTGAACGTACGATAGTTGATGGTCTCAGGCTTTTTGATTTCGCCAAAAGACCATGAGAGAATCCGTTCAGGGGACGCGAGAGATACCTTAATCTCGTCGAAGACCTTGGTTGGCGTCAACGGGTTAAACGGGTTGTTTGTCAGTTCTTGGTTCATTTTATTCTCCCCAAAAGGGTATGTATCCAAAGAAGAGGAAGTCAGCGAGGATGACAAGGATTGCGATCAGCATAGAAAGAATTTCGAAATCAAAAATTGCTGTCCAACCCCCGCGACCCTCACGGGCAACCGCGAAGCCGACCCAAAGGACTGCAGTTGCTGTCAACACAGCAGCTGGCATCCAGGTCGGCGTCAGGCTCACTCATCTTCCTCCGCATCCAGAAGTTCCATGTTGAGACCCAAACCGCGGACCTCTTTGACGAGAACGTTAAACGATTCCGGGATACCGGCCTCGTAATTGTCTTCGCCTTTCACGATGCTTTCATAGACTTTCGTCCGGCCTGCGACGTCATCCGACTTCACGGTCAGCATTTCCTGCAAGGTGTATGCCGCGCCGTAAGCTTCAAGGGCCCAGACTTCCATCTCACCAAAGCGCTGACCACCAAACTGTGCTTTACCACCCAGCGGCTGCTGTGTGACGAGCGAGTATGGCCCAGTTGAACGCGCGTGGATTTTGTCGTCCACAAGGTGATGCAGTTTCAGCAGGTATTTGACACCCACGGTCACTGGACGGCTGAACTGTTCGCCTGAGCGTCCATCAAACAAGATGGACTGACCCGAGGTATCAAACCCGGCCCGCGCAAGTGCGTCGTTCACGTCTGCTTCTTTGGCACCATCAAAGACAGGTGTCGCGATTGGAACGCCACGTGCCACGTTTTGCGCGGCCTCGATCAGATCCTCTTCGCCCATTGGAACAACGCCTTCTTGATAGACGTCGTCGCCATAAGCCAATTTCATCGCGTCATGCACAGGTGTTAGGTCCCCGCTGCGACGATATTCTTGCAGAGCCTCGTCCACATTCAGACCCAAACCACGTGCGGCCCAGCCCATATGGGTTTCCAAAATCTGACCAACGTTCATCCGCGATGGAACGCCCAGTGGGTTCAGACAGAAGTCGACCGGTGTCCCGTCTTGCAAGAACGGCATGTCCTCCATGGGAACCACTTTGGAGATAACCCCTTTGTTCCCGTGGCGGCCCGCCATCTTGTCGCCCGGCTGCAGCTTGCGCTTCACCGCAACGAAGACTTTGACCATCTTCATAACGCCCGGTGGCAGGTCATCCCCGCGACGGACTTTCTCGACCTTGTCCTCAAAACGGGCGTCCAAGGCACGCTTTTGCGCCTCGTATTGCTCGTTCAGGGCTTCAACGACTTGTGCGTCTGGCTCGCTTTTGAGGGCGATTTGCCACCATGCGGAACGTGGGAACATCTCCATTGTGTCTGCTGTGACGGTGTCACCTGCATTCACACCGCGTGGACCCTTGGCGATTTCTTTGCCGAGCAACATGTCGCCCAAACGGGCATAGATGTTGCGATCAAGGATTGCCATTTCGTCGTCACGGTCACGTGCCAAACGTTCGACTTCTTCACGCTCGATTTGCAGCGCACGTTCGTCTTTTTCCACACCGTGGCGGTTGAAGACACGGACTTCCACAACTGTGCCGAAGTCGCCCGGTTTCACACGCAAAGAGGTGTCACGGACATCTGACGCTTTCTCACCAAAGATCGCACGAAGAAGTTTTTCTTCTGGCGTCATTGGGCTTTCGCCCTTTGGTGTGATCTTGCCCACAAGGATATCGCCCGGCTCAACATCGGCGCCGATATACACGATGCCCGCTTCGTCGAGGTTGCGCAGGGCTTCCTCACCGACATTCGGGATATCGCGGGTGATTTCCTCTGGCCCAAGCTTGGTGTCACGTGCGGCGACTTCGAATTCCTCAATGTGAATTGAGGTAAACACGTCATCACGCGCGATCCGCTCAGAGATCAGGATGGAGTCTTCGTAGTTGTACCCGTTCCAAGGCATAAACGCGACGACCACGTTTTTCCCCAAAGCCAGTTCGCCCAGATCGGTTGAAGGACCATCCGCGATGATTTCTTCTTTGCCGACTGTTTGACCCACTTTGACCAACGGACGTTGGTTGATACAGGTGTTTTGGTTCGAACGCTGGAACTTACGCATGCGGTAGATGTCCACACCCGCGTCGCCCAGACCAAGGTCTGCTGTCGCACGGATAACGATCCGCTGTGCGTCAACTTGGTCGACGATCCCGGCCCGCTTGGCCTGAATGGCCGCGCCAGAGTCGATCGCAACCTTGCCTTCGATCCCGGTGCCGACCAGCGGGGCTTCCGCTTGCAGCAATGGAACCGCTTGACGTTGCATGTTCGAGCCCATCAAGGCCCTGTTCGCATCGTCATTCTCAAGGAATGGGATCAACGAGGCCGCAACCGAAACCAACTGCTTGGGCGAGACGTCGATCAGATCAACGTTTTCGCTTGGCGCCAGCGTGTATTCGCCAGATTGACGGGTGTTTACGAAGTCATTGGTGAATTTGCCGGTCTCATCGATCGACGCGTTCGCCTGAGCCACAGTGTGGCGCATTTCTTCGGTGGCGGACATGTATTGCACTTCGTCCGACACCACACCGCCTTCAACGCGGCGATAAGGTGTTTCGATGAAGCCATACTTGTTCACGCGCGCAAAGGTGGCGAGCGAGTTGATCAGACCAATATTTGGCCCCTCCGGCGTTTCAATCGGACACATCCGACCGTAGTGCGTGGCGTGAACGTCGCGGACTTCAAAGCCTGCACGTTCGCGCGTCAAACCGCCGGGCCCAAGGGCTGACAGGCGACGTTTGTGCGTGACTTCCGACAGCGGGTTGGTTTGGTCCATAAATTGCGACAGCTGCGAGGAGCCGAAGAATTCACGTACCGCCGCAGCCGCTGGCTTGGCGTTGATCAGGTCTTGCGGCATCACTGTGTCGATTTCGACAGAGGACATCCGCTCTTTGATCGCACGTTCCATACGCAACAAACCAACGCGATATTGGTTTTCCATCAACTCACCAACGGAGCGCACACGGCGGTTTCCAAGGTGGTCGATGTCGTCGATATCGCCTTTGCCGTCGCGCAGCTCGACCAGTGCTTTGATACACTTGACGATGTCTTCGCGATCCAATGTGCGTTGGGTGTCTTCTTTATCCAGTGCCAAACGCATGTTCATTTTGACCCGGCCAACAGCGGACAGATCGTAACGCTCGCCGTCAAAGAATAGCGTGTCGAACAACGCGCTTGCTGCGTCAACGGTGGGTGGCTCGCCCGGACGCATCACACGGTAGATATCCATGAGCGCGGTTTCGCGGTTCATGTTTTTGTCTGCCGCCATGGTGTTGCGCATGTAGGGGCCGACATTGATGTTGTCGATGTCCAGAACTGGGATGTCGTGGATGCCTGCGTCGACCAAGTCTTTGACTGTGCCGCCGATGAGCGTGCCGTCTTTGTCATGCTCAAGTGTCAACTCGTCGCCAGCTTCGACATAGATCGCACCGGTTTCTTCGTTGATGATGTCCTTGGCAACAAAACGGCCAACGATGTTTTCGAAAGGCACCAGCAATTCGGTGACTTCGCCCGCATCGACCAATTTCTTGACCGCACGTGGCGTTACTTTCTTACCCGCTTCTGCGATGACATTGCCTGTTTTGGCGTCAACCAAGTCAAACAGTGGCCGCGTCCCGCGCACACGATCCGGGAAGAACGGAGCGACCCAGCCCCGGCTCTTGCCCTCAAGCGTGTATGTCACAGTGTCGTAATACGCGTCCATGATCGCTTCTTGGTCAAGACCCAGCGAATAGAGCAACGTTGTAACAGGCAGTTTGCGACGACGGTCAATGCGCGCAAACACGATGTCTTTGGCGTCAAATTCGAAGTCCAACCAGGATCCGCGATATGGGATGATGCGGCAGGCGAACAGCAATTTACCCGAAGAGTGGGTTTTGCCTTTGTCGTGGTCAAAGAACACACCGGGGGAACGGTGCATTTGGCTCACGATGACGCGCTCGGTACCGTTCACGACGAACGTCCCGTTTGGTGTCATCAAAGGCATGTCGCCCATGAACACGTCTTGTTCTTTGATGTCTTTAACCGACTTCGCGCCTGTATCTTCGTCGATATCAAACACGATAAGACGCAGGGTGACTTTCAACGGCGCGCTGTATGTCATGTCGCGCTGCTGGCACTCTTCCACGTCGTATTTTGGCGCTTCAAGCTCGTACTTGACGTATTCAAGCACAGACGTTTCGTTGAAGTCTTTAATCGGGAACACCGATTGAAAGACGCCGTTGATGCCTTCGCCGATTGTGGGCTCTGGGGCCTCACCGGAATTCAGGAAGAGATCATAGCTGGATTTTTGCACCTCGATGAGGTTCGGCATCGCGAGCACTTCGCGGATTTTGCCGTAATATGTCCGAAGTCGTTTTTGTCCGATGAACGATTGCGCCATAGACTTAGCCACCTTTCAGTTTCTCAACAAGCTGACACACCGGCGGGTCTTCGGCGGTCGGCCCATAAGAGACGGTTACATTCTGGTCAATTCATGAGCGCCGTCCCACCAGCACCCTCCCGACCGTTGAACATATCCTGAGAAAAGCCCTTTAACGAGGGCTCTTGCCAAGACAAGTTCGGCTGGACCCGGAAATAACCGGATCCAGCCATATTGATTGCCCACAATGTGGGCGTGACGGGTAAACCCTTAGGCCACTTCGACTTCGGCGCCAGCTGCTTCCAGCTTCGCTTTGACGTCTTCGGCTTCGGCTTTGTCCACGCCTTCTTTGATTTTGCCGCCTGCTTCCACGAGGTCTTTGGCTTCTTTCAAGCCAAGACCTGTGATTGCGCGGACTTCTTTGATCACGTTGATCTTGGAAGCGCCCGGGCTTTTCAGCACAACGTCAAATTCAGTTTTTTCTTCGGCCGCGTCGCCGCCACCGTCTGCAGCGGCCATCACGACTGCGCCGCCAGCTGCCGGCTCGATGCCGTACTCGTCTTTAAGGATCGTTTTTAGTTCTTGTGCTTCGAGAAGCGTCAGACCAACGATCTCTTCTGCCATTTTTTTCAGATCAGCCATATCTAGCTCTTTTCCGTTATCAGATGTGTGTTCCAACGTGCGGGATAAACCCTACGCCAGCTTGACGATTGCTTTAGGCGGCCGCCTTGTCCTCTACAGTGGACAAGATGGACGCAATGTTGCTTGCAGGTGCGCCAATTGCGCCGGCAATGTTGGAGGCAGGTGCGCCGATGCAGCCTGCGATGGAAGCAATAAGCTCCTCGCGAGACGGCAGTTTCGACACAGACTTGACACCTTCACGGTCCAGCACATTGCCGTCCATCGCCCCACCAAGAATAACGAACTTGTCGTTGCCCTTGGCAAAATCTTCAGCCACTTTCGCTGCTGCGACAGGGTCCTCAGAAAAGGTCAGAACGGTCATACCCGTCAACAAATCACCCATCGCTTCGATGGGCTTTCCGCTAAGGGCGATCTTGGCGAGCCTATTTTTTGCAACACGGACCGACGCTTCCACGTCACTCGCGCGCGCGCGAAGGTCCTGCATTTCAGCAACTGTCAGACCGACGTAGTGAGAAACCACCACAACGCCAGAGCTTTCGAAGATTTGGCCGAGTTCGTCGACCACTTTCTCTTTCTGGGCTCTATCCACAGTTTCACTCCATAGTTGGAGGGGCATCCCCTCCGGCTCGTTTTCGCCGCACCGATTGGTACGGCAATCAAGTCCTTACGGGTCGTCGCAGCCCATCGCCCGGAACACATGTTCAAGGCCGGAATGTCTCTTCCCGTCTCAAGCAGGAATTATCATGTGCGGATGCACACAACCCACCGTCTCGGACGAAATAGAGGGCTGCCGCACGAATCGCACGGAAGCCCTCTGAATGTCTGATATGTCGAATATACCCAATTGCCAAGTCGAAACCTGCAAACACAGGTATGTTTAGGCAAAACGTCGAGTTTTCGTCCTGTCAAAGAAGGTCGAATTCAGTGCATCGCTGAAGACGGGAAAAATGCATCAACCGTTTCAAGCTGCATTCTGGCTTCGTCCACTCGCCACGCGCAGCAATGCATCGATAAGAAGGTTCTTCGAAACCGGCTTGGGGATCACTTCCCCCATTCCGGCCTTAATGTAGGACACCACTTGCTCAGGAGACGTATTGGCCGTCACCCCAATAATGTAGGGCGGTGTGCTTCCGGTTGAAAGCATGTGTTCCAACGCAAGTTGTGTCGCTGTAACGCCATCCATATGGGGCATTTGTACGTCCATCAGCACGACGTCCAGCACTTCGCTCTCGATTTTCTCCAAGGCGACGACACCACTTTCCGCTTCGATCAGGTTGCACCCAAATGGCTTCAGGTATTTCTTCAGAATGAACCGATTGGTCTTGTTGTCATCAACAATCAAAATCCTCAATTCCGCTAATTTCTGATCACTCAACGCAGTTTCTGCAGCGCTCAAGCTGACATCTGATGGCGCCAAGATTGAAGGGGCCGCTGTGAAAGGAAGATAAATCTCAAAGGTGCTGCCGGTCCCAACCTCACTTTTTATGGTTAGGTTTCCGCCCATCGCCTGACATAGATTTAAAGAGATCGTCAAACCAAGACCGGTTCCACCATGCGCCCGCGCCAACCCGCCACTAGACTGCCCAAATGGCTGAAAAACCCGCGCTTGATCCTCTGGTGCGATCCCAATTCCGGTATCAGATACCTGAATATATAGGCCACATGGCCGTCCATCCGCACCCTCGGCCTGAAACTGGGACGTGATGTCGATACTGCCTGAATGGGTAAACTTGATCGCATTTGAGATCAAATTGTGCAGCACTTGCTGCAATCTGCGACCGTCCCCAAACAGCCGCGGGATCTGTTCATCGTCGTGCCAAGCCGAAAGGCTCAATGATTTTTCGCGTGTCAGCGGCCGATATAATCCCTGTGCCGCGTTGAATATCGTGCCAAGGTCAAATTCCACCGATTTTATTGAAAATTCTCCGGCCTCCAGCTTAGAGAAATCCAAGACATCATTGACGGTGCCAAGCAGCACCCCGCCCGATTCTTGCAATACGGTGAGGTATTCTCGTTGCTCTGTGGTCAGTTCCGTCTCTGCAAGCAGCGACGCTGTCCCAATAATTCCATTTAATGGAGTTCGGATTTCGTGACTAACGCTTGCGATAAATTGGGACTTGGCTTGGTTCGCTTCGTTGGCTGCGCGCGTCAAAGCACGTTCTCGCACGATTCCACTAGATGACAGATGAAGTTCCAACATCAAATAGACAACGATCGACACCAGAATCGCGCCCGATAACGCATCATATTGCCGTTTCTTCATGGCCATATAGGCGGTCGCGGGCGACAATTGATCAAAGCTCACTGTATTGTACTTTTCAAGCCAGCCGCGCCGCGCCCGCACAACCAGTTGTTCCAGTTCCGCCCGAAATTCATTCAAAACGACCCTGTCAATGGGCCCCTCAGCATAGAGGAGCGTATCCATTTCAAGTAAAAGTTCGATGGTCTCGAAAAGAACCCAACCAAGCTTTTTATTTTGATGGAGTTCGACATCCTGAAGAATAAGCACCCGGCTCCAGAAGACATCCATTTGTATTTGCAAGTCTTCGAGAGGCAAATCAGCGAGATCGAACAGAACAATCGACGACGACATCTTTTCGCCCTCGTAGATCAATTCACTGATTTTCCACGAGGTACTGACAATCGCAGCGCCGATATTGTTTTCGACGTCCTCGATTTCACTGCGATGCCAGAATGTCACCCCGAGCAAACCCAAGCACAAAAATAAGGCAATCAAAGCACGTGGGAAACGACCGATGCGGAACATGAAGTGCTACCGCCCGGTCATTTGATAAATATACGATCCAATTGCCAGATCATTTGAGCATCAAATGTCATTTGATTGGAAGCATCTTCACCCAGCGGGTACACAATCCAGATCGGACCTTTATCGCGCACACGCATTGGCCGCCCGTTGTGGTCCATCGCAAGAATTACATCATGTTCTGCCGCATCTGACACTGGAAATTCCACCGCGTAATCGTTGATCGCGGTCGCGCGAACGGTGTCGCCTGAGGCTTTGACCGCTTCAATCAAAGATGCCAGCGTTGGGCCTGCAAACGTCTGCTTTCCCTTGGTAAAGGATGTGTATGTCTCGATCTCACGCCAATCCAGTGATTCCAACATGGCGCGGTCAAAAGCAGCTTCCCCGTCCCCATTTTGCGTCGCGATTGCCCCGCTTACGGTCAGCACGATGCGACCCGAAGGTTTCGCCATAGAGGCTGCGAATGAGGGTGCTGCTAGGAAACTCGCAACACATGCAACAAGAGAACGACGGGACAAAAACATCGCAGAAACCTTTCAAAAAGCTGTTCTAAGTCTTTTGACAGGTATGTGCTAAAATTAGCTGAACGCAAAAGGGCGCCCCATTGATAGGGACGCCCTTTGCAATCGTAAATTACCGAAAAATTATTCAGAAGCTGCGCTATCGATGTCGATAGAGACGCCTGGGCCCATTGTTGAGCTGATCGAAATCTTCTTCATGTAAGAGCCTTTTGCGCCCGAAGGTTTCGCCTTCGCAACTGCGCCAACAAAAGCACGAACGTTTTCAATCAATTTGGCTTCATCAAAGGATGCTTTGCCAACGCCTGCGTGCACAACACCGGCTTTTTCAGCTTTGAACTGAACTTCGCCGCCTTTGGCCGCTTTTACGGCTGCTTCAACGTCCATGGTCACTGTGCCGACTTTTGGGTTTGGCATCAGGTTGCGTGGACCCAAAACTTTACCCAAACGTCCGACGATGGGCATCATGTCTGGTGTCGCGATGCAGCGATCAAAGTCGATTGTGCCGCCCTGAATGGATTCCATCAGGTCTTCTGCACCAACGATGTCCGCGCCAGCTTTTTGCGCTTCTTCGGCTTTTGGACCGCGTGCAAAAACAGCAACGCGCACGGTTTTGCCGGTTCCGTTTGGCAGGCCAACAACGCCGCGAACCATTTGGTCAGCGTGACGTGGATCGACGCCAAGGTTCAACGACAATTCAATGGTTTCATCGAATTTCGCTGTCGCATTGGCTTTGACCAAAGCAACTGCGTCTTCGACGGATAGTTTGCTTTTGCCTTCGAATGCTGCGCGGGACGCAGTGGTGCGTTTTCCGTATTTTGCCATCTTACTTCACCTCAATGCCCATAGAGCGGGCAGAGCCCAGAATGATCTGCATGGCGCCTTCGATGTCGTTGGCGTTGAGATCTTTCATCTTCGCTTCCGCGATTTCACGAACCTGTGCAGCGGTCACAGAGCCAACAACTTCCCGGCTGGGGGTTTTGGCGCCAGATTTCACTTTGGCCGCTTTCTTCAGATAGTAGGACGCGGGTGGCGTCTTGATTTCCATCGCGAAGGATTTGTCTTGGTAATATGTGATCACGGTTGGGCACGGCGCACCGGGCTCCATGTCTGCTGTTTTCGCGTTGAACGCTTTACAGAATTCCATGATGTTGATGCCGCGTTGACCCAATGCTGGCCCGACGGGCGGGGATGGGTTCGCTTGTCCGGCGGGCACCTGCAATTTCATGGTGCCGGCAAGTTTCTTGGCCATGAGCCAGTTCCTTTCTCAACTCCGATTGGACGCGTCCGCACGGATTTATGTGATGTGGTCAGGCGGAATGATCGCGATCATCTTACCTCCCACAAGGGAATCGCCCCCGAAAACGGAGGCGATGCGCTTGCCACTAAAGCGCTTTGCCCTCTTTGGCAAGCGTAGCTGGTGGCGCGTTACAATAGGAAGTCGCTGCTATCGACGTCGCCGATGGCCAACCCAAGGATCAAAACCGATCCACTGCCGCCCAAGTCATTCAGATCAAGCAATACTGATGACCCACTTGCTTGCGTGATCGCGGGGGCCACCATGCTTGCGTAATCACCTGGGACCAATCCAAAGGACGTCAAATCGATGAGGTCGTTGCCGTTGCTGAAATCGGTGATCCGGTCATTGCCCGCGTTAAGGTCAAACACGAATGTGTCCTTCGCGCCGTTCCCGCTTAGCGTATCGTCGCCATAGCCCCCGTTGATGATGTCGGCGCCATTGCCGCCCAAAATCACGTCTCGCCCAGAGCCGCCCATGATATCGTCGCCACCTGCGCCGCCATTTAATCTGTCGTCGCCGCGCCCACCGCGCATGATGTCGTTGCCGTCATCGCCGTTCAACGTGTCATCGCCTTCATTGCCGTGCAGGATATCGATGGAATCGCCACCAAATAACACATCATCACCGGTGCGCCCAAACAACTGATCTGAACCGCCGCCGCCAAAGACAGACCCAAAGGTTTCGCCCCGACCCATATAGATGTCGGACCCGTCCCCCAAATCTACGTCGCCGGTGATGGTGCCGTGATTGAACACAGTTTGGATGCCTGCGCCTGTATCGATGTTGCCGTCCAAGTAGTCGTTGTTGCGCAAGGTGCTGTCGGCCCCGTCCATTACGACGTTGCCTAGGATGTCCCCGTCATTGACGAGGGTGCCATTGCTCGCTGCAAAATCGATGTCGCTGACGATTTCGCCAGTGTTGAAAAGCTCGAAATTCGCGGCTGTCGCGAAGACCCCTTCGACACCGGTGGATGTCACCAGCCCGGTGTTGATGAAGGTTCCGTTATCGCCGTTGGCCAAGATTGCGCGTGTGGTGCCTTGCACATGACCCGAGTTGGTAAAGATCAGCCCCGAGCCTGTGACGTCAACTGCGGTTTCGGCTACAATAAGCCCTGTGTTGAAGATCAGAGCGTCCGCGCCCGTCACATCGATACCGACAATATCCGATGCAATTTCTCCTGAGTTTCTGATCTGAACGTCGTCGCCGACAGCGTCGATGCCCCGAACCCCACCAACAAGGCGGCCTGAGACGTCAAGTTCCCCGGCTGCGCCACGCAATTCGATCCCGTCGATTCCACCTTGTACAAAGCCCGAGATATCAACCTGATTGGCGTCTCCACTTAGTTCCAGTGCATCGGTTGTGCCAATCACCGATCCATGAATGGTGACCCGGTTGCTGTTGCCGTTCAAATCCATTCCGTCGAACCCTGCAAACAAAATTCCGGTCTCTTCGACAAAAATATGGTTGTTGGAAGAGGTGTTTAGGGTGCTTAATCCGATCCCGTTAGAAGACGCATAGAGCGCGCCCGCAAGAATATAATCAACAGATCCACCGCCAGAGATGGCGACACCTTCACCCGACGATGTGATCACGGCGAATTGCGTGGTGACATAGGCTGTGTTTGAGGTGTCCGCTGAAAAGGTTGAACTGACGGATCCGGTTAAAACCACAGGCATGGCAATTTCCTTTAAAAAAATAAATTGATTGGGCGTCCTGCCCGTTATCACAAAAGGTTAACACAAAATCACTTTTTTGACATACAGCAACCAAATCGGCGCAAGAGAATGACGCAATAATCCGCCAACGGCGTCGATTATCCAACGATAACAAGCACCATGGGCATGCATGTCTTCCAAAGTGTTCGCGGGATAACGCTCTCAAAACCCGCCTTAGCACAGGGGGTTTGCTTGGGTCTTGTGACACCAGAGGCGTATTTTGCGTCCTGATTGCTTAAGGCAAGCGCCAGCCCATCACATCATCCGAACATGCGATCCTGAAACCAGATCAAAGCCGGAAAGGCACTGATCCAAGCCCAAACGAACCTGTTCAGCCCAAAGCACACAGCATTGCTCACGTGGAATACCGCAGCAGCGCATAGGGCCGCGCCTAAAAGAATGGGGTGCATCAGGCTCAACGGAAAGGCAACTTCAAACAAGATCACCGACCATGACGCCGTGAGCAACAAGGGCGCATGGCGGCTCAACGTCGTCAGGTTTTCGCTGACCGGGTACACAGATAGCTCAAAGACATCCACCAAGGCCTGCCCGCTGCGCCACTCTGAATTGCGGATTTTCACCCACCCCGACACGAAGTAAGACAACACCAGCTGCACGGCCAGATAAGACAACGCCATATCCGCCCAGAATTGACTGGGCGACAGGTAAACCAGCGACAGGCAACTCAGAATCAACAGGGTCATTTTGTCGGACCCGCCGTTGTAAGGGCCGTTGAACCGCGCCAGTTGCATCACAGCCAGCCCCCACAACCCCCAAATCAATGGCCCTGCAAATACGCCTGCCAAAAGCAAAACCGCCAACACCAAACTGGGGGCAAAGAGCAACCGCTCGCTGTTGAAATGCTCCGCTGCGCGTTGAATGATCGCAAGGCTTACCCCGATTTCGATCAAACGCAGCGCGGTTTCAAACGACATGCACAGGTTCGCTTTCATAGGCGATTGTGGTGTCGATGCGGTCTTCGTCTCGGGTGATAAGACGCAGTCTGAATTGTATTTGCGCCCCCACCTGCCCATGACGGCGCATCAGGCGCGTGTTGATCTGCGCTAAGGTGTGATCGGTCGGCTCAACGATCAACCGCTCTGAACAACTGGTCAGATATAGGCTTTCGTTTCGATGTCGGTTCCAGAACAGACGACATATCGCTTCGAAGGGCGAAACCCGCTCCGGGCGGGGGATTGCATCCCGCCATTGCGTGGCAGTGCCTTCGCGCAGCAACCGAAAATCGATGCGCGGGCTTGGCCCGACATCTTCAAAGAACCGCCAAGACGGAAACAGTGTCGGAAGAATAAGATGTATAAGCGAAAACACAGATAGCCCGGTCAAAAAACGCGATGTGCTTTCCTTAACCGTTCTGGCTTAAGACAAGGTTTCCGACAGGTGTCACGCAGCCGATTAGACTTGCTTGATGACCTGCGTGAATTCCAGCTCGACGGGTGTTTCGCGGCCAAAGATAGACACCGTCACCTTGAGGCGTTGGTTCTCTTCGTCCACTTCTTCCACCATGCCGTCGAAATCTTCGAACGGACCGTCGCCCACTTTGACTTTTTCGCCTACTTCGTAGTGAATGAGTGTGCGTGGGGCTTCTTCGCCTTCCGCAACACGTCCCAAGATCGCTTGGACTTCTGCATCGCGCATTGGCATTGGGCGGCCTTGCGGGCCCAAGAAACCGGTAACGCGGTTGATAGAGTTGATCAGGTGATAGCCACGATCCGACATATCCATGCGCACAAGCACATAGCCCGGCATGAAGCGTTTCTCGGTGGTGACTTTCTTGCCACGACGGATTTCGATGACTTCTTCCGTGGGCACCAGTACTTCGTCAATTTCGTCAGACAGACCGTGCTCTTCAGCGTTTAAGCGAATTTGCTCTGCGATCTTCTTTTCGAAATTGGACAGAACACTGACCGAATACCACCGCTTTGCCATGTGACTGCCTTGTCCTCGAACGAGGTCTTGCCGATGCGGCTAAGACCGAATTTCCAAAATATGCTCAATGGGTTGCCCCACGCGCGCCAAACACAAACCATGGCGCGCAACTCGAATCGCGACGGCCCCGTCTTGTGATTAGGGTTGCCGGATACTCTTCTATGTAGGTGAATTCAAGGGTTTCCGCCCCAGAAAATCAGGCGGATCGGATTAGGACCCGAAGCCTGACAGAATCGCACGTAACCCACCACGAATGGCCAAATCGACCAAAGCGAAGAACACGGCTGTCAGCGCAGCTAAGATAAACACCATCACGGTGGTCAACATAACTTCGCGCCGCGTGGGCCATACGATCTTAGAGACCTCAGCACGGACCTGCTGCATAAACTGAAACGGATTGGTCACGGCCATTTGGTGCCCCTGTTTGCACTTACGTTAAGCGCGATGTAGCCGCAGCCGCGCTCAAGTTCAAGAGCCCGGCTGCAATGTCGTAAATTACTGTGTCGCGTTAGACTTGGCTGTGCATCCGTTCTAGGCGTGCATCGACGGCTGCATCACGCGATTGCTGCTCTGTTTCGTAATGCGCGAAGTCGGGCATATACAGCCCCTCAACCGAACCTTCGGGGAAACGATCCAAGAGCGCATCCCAGTGCACAGCAAATGCATCAAGGCGATCCAAAAGCTTGGCGGCCCGCTTTGGCGCACGTGCTTCATACCGGGTCAAGCCACGACTGACGGCGTTCCAGACCCGCTCTGATCCGAAAAACAGGAACGAGCCGATGACGCAAAATGCCGTCAAAACAAAGGGGAATACGATCAAAGCCGGGTACAGCATTGCGAGTGCGATCAAAACCAACGTCGCCAAGACGCGTGGCGTGACAAAGCGGACGATGGCCGGCACTTGCACGGCGGGAAACGTGATTTTTGGCATCGCTTTGCGCTTCGCGGTCTTCTTGACGGGCGCCGCCTTCACGGAAGCGCTCACAACGGGTGTGGGCTCTTGGGGAATGTCCCCGGTTGGCACAGATGTGAATTTTGCCGGGCGAACTTTGGTTTCTACGTCTTTGACAAGCTGCAACGTGGCTTCTTTTTCGAACGCTTGCGCAACGACTTCGCGATGGTCTTCCACGCTCTTTGGTGCAAATTCGTCTTCAAAGTTAGAAAGGATGCTCTTGATTGCGCGCATCGTTACAACATCATTTTCCCCAGAGGGTTTTCCTTCAAGCATGGCAGCGTCTCACTCAAATTCACATGTCTGCTGTTTTGAACTGGATTGCGGTCTATCGGCGAGCAGCGCGACTTCGAACAAGTTTTAGGCAGCATTGAGGCAATTTTTAGACAAAAAATGCGGCGGAATTGCGGCAGTCCTGCGGCGGAGATATGGCGAATGGTGCAAAAAATCCTTTATTAACCATACCTTCCCACACAAATGATGTCTTTCCCACCTTGCGGCAAAATTGTGATCCCCCGCTGCATTCTCAAGGGAATCGGCGCAACAGCACAAGCAGAGCATCTTAATTAAGCCCCGAAATCATCCACAATGTCTGAAAATGGCGCTTGGCAGGGGCATCAGGGTTCGAACCCGAGACCTACGGTTTTGGAGACCGTCGCTCTACCAACTGAGCTATACCCCTACGGCGCGCCGTTGGATTACGCGCGACAGCATCAGTTTGCAAGCCTGAAATCCGCGAAATTGCTGCCTTGGCCGAACAAAGATCGCCGCCCAGGTGCTGGCCCATGCCAACCGCAAGCGTTGAATGCCCTGATCGGCCCCTTTGCACGCGCCCGTCCCAATGCCCCTGCCCCGCTAAATATCCTTCCATGTCGCGGTCGCGCTCATGCCCTGATGGCCGTTTTGACCCGCAAATAGCGCCAAAGCGTCGCCATCTTCTTGGCTGCATATCTCAAGATCGGTCCCGGCAAATAACGGGTGTACGCCGCGAAACTCGAAGTGCCGCGGCATCTGCCCGCGCTTTTCCACCGCGTGACGCAACAGTAATGTCGCAAGCAAAGGCCCATGCACCACCAGACCGGGATACTTTTCAACGTTTTGCACATAGCCCAGATCATAATGAATACGGTGCGCATTAAAGGTCAGCGCCGAATAACGGAACAAAATGATCTCGCTCGCAGCATGGGTGGCTTCGGTCACAGACGGCATTGCCCGCGTCTTTGGCGGCGTGAATTGCTTGGGCACATTGAGCAACACGATGTCTTGGCGCTCCTCAATTGCCAGCCCTTCTGGCCCCGAAATCGCGTGATCAACGGTGATCAATAATAGCGGCCCCGTCGCACCTTCCTTTTCAACGATGGAACGCACACTTGAGCGCTGCTGCAACGGATCACCGACCCGCAAAGGCGCGTGAAACCGAAAACCGCCCCCGGCCCACATCCTGCGGTTCGATCCAATCGGTGGTAATAACGCGCCTGACTTGGAATGCCCCTCTGGCCCCAGATCGGAAACATGCGTGAGCGGTGGAAACCCGCACCAATGCCAAAGTCCGGGCACAAGATCACCTTGCTGTGGCGCGGCTTCGTTCGCATCCCCAATGGTTGCATGCAGTTGCGCCGCAATGGTCGGGCTGATTGTGCCATGCTCATCCGCCGCGCGGCCGACCCAGTCGTTTACATTCACACCGTCCATCTGCCATCCCCTCACAGCCTTGGGACACCATGTCAAAATCGCAAGAATAATCAATTGATTTTAACGCCTTACATGCCGCGAACTCTTGGCTGCTTTCGACAAACCCGGTCATGCCCCTGCCCCGTGACAGCATAAAAACCGCGCAACACTCGCGCTCAAAACCAAAAAAGCCACACCGGCAGGACCGATATGGCTTTCTTTTATGTATGGGAAACGACCTCAGACTATCTGACAGCCGCACCACATCTCGAACAGAGAGGCGCGTGTTGTTTGCGCCTCTCTTTGTATCGATTACTCGATGATTTTGGAAACCACGCCGGCGCCGACTGTGCGGCCGCCTTCGCGGATCGCAAAGCGAAGACCGTCTTCCATCGCGATTGGCGCGATCAGCTCAACACCAAAGGACACG
>JBDWAL010000030.1:0-92694 GCA_039978895.1 Aliishimia sp. | reverse complement strand
TGCAGTTGAAACACATTCTTGGCCAGGTCCACGCCGACCATGAATAATTCAGACATTTGATCCCTCCTTCGTTTCTCTGCGCCAGTTTCAGCGCATCGGCTTCAGTTGTGAACCGGCAGGAAGGACATCCACCCCATCATTGTATGACAATTTTCCCAATCGGACTTGTTAACCCTCAACAGTTTCACACGCGCACCAAATCACAGCCTTATTTTTATTGCGTTTTTTTTGGCTTCACGGAACAACCTTCAAACACTCTATCAGCCCAAGACATGTCATTTCTCTATCGTCGCAACGGGCTCTTTACGGCAAAAACTCATAAATACGCGACGGGCCAACGTCCGCGTTGTTACGGATGGTGAGGGCAAACTTTTGCCAAGGTAACCCGATTGCACACGTATCTTCCGGGTCAGTGATTCAAGACCCGCGCGACGCCTGCACCACTGAATTGCGTGGCCGTGCGTGGTCCAGAGACGCTGATTGAGGCGCGGCATGCGTGAGGTGCGTATGCGTGCCTTCCTCAAGGATAAATCCATGACTCAGCACGATGATACGGCCCATTTTGGATATAATTGACAACCGATGCGCAATCTTGACGACCGTCCGATCTGCAAGCGTCCTGTCAAAGGCTTGCAATATCTGTGCCTCGGTTCGGCTACCCATGGCCAACACGTCCGCAGTTAACGGGTCCGCAAGCAGATTTGTGCCCTGATCACCAATGGTACAATCATGCTGTAGATCACCTAACCGACCTCAATACACCTATTGGCCTAATCAACCCAGACGGGAATCACGCCATACCCTTGGCGCATTCTTGCGCATTTCCCCAAAACCATAAGAAAAATTTCGCGGGTTTCGAATTCCTGCATTTCCATGGAATTGACGACGGCACGCTACGGGCCCCTACTATTTTTGACGTCATCTATTCTTGAGTGTATTCCAAAAGAAAGAAGTGGTCAGGATAAATGATATTGCATCCGGCAACGATCCTACGCTTTGAAATTGATGTCTCAGAAACAAACACCATGCGCCTGTATAGTATACGTGGCGGATTCCAGATCACCCTTGCTCAGATGCGTGACACGGTGTGTGCACCCCATGACTTGTGGCGCAGTGGGGAAACATATGTCGAAAATACTGCCGAATTTTGTGACAATCCTAAGATAGCGGGTGCTGCAATTGGATATTTGAACAAAGACGTGAGCGTGGTGCGATTGGTGCCCAAGGGGTATTGGCGCTTTGACAAAATCTGCATCATAGCTGACCCTGACGTCGCAGATCTTCGGCGCCATCCCAGAGGACACCGGATCATGCACGAAGCTGTCCTATTTCCCATTGCCGCTCATTCTCGTTTCGCGCCCCCCTACTCCGATCCGGTACTCGGGGACCCGAACGTCATCGATCTGGACGCCGAAAAGATTGGTGGCACCACGGGATACAGCCTGCAAGCCCACCAAGCGGCCATTACCGAACGGGTCGAACGCCAGCACTTCAGGCTGAACGTGGCCTTTGACTGGCCCGGCACCCTCGCCACACGGATGTCTAGCGGGCCAGACGGGTCCGCCATTTGTTCTCTCTGATCCAAGACACGTTATTGCCACTGAACCACCCACTCGAGGACCCATGACCGAATTGCAGAGCTACATCACGACGCCAATCTACTACATCAACGGGTCGCCACATATCGGCCATGCAAGCACTTCGGTCCTCTCGGACGTTATGAAACGCGCCCGTATCATGCACGGCATTGACATATTTCTGACAACGGGCACCGACGAGCACGGCCAAAAGAACGAAACCAAAGCCCAAGAAAGCGGTCTGACGATCGCCACCTATCAAGACCAGAATTCGGCTGCGTTCAAAGACCTCTTTGACAATCTGGGCATCTCCTATGACTTCTTTGCCCGCACGTCAGATGCGCGCCACAAAGAGGTGGTGTCAGAGGTCGAGCAGCAGTTGTTCGACCGGAACCTACTGACGCGCCAAAGCTACGAAGGCTTGTATTGCACCGGGTGCGAGCAATTCAAAAAGGAAACAGACCTGAACGACGACCAGACATGTCCCGATCATCCCAACTTGGTTGCGACCCGTTTGACCGAAGTCAATTATTTCCTCGAACTCGAACCCTATCGAACGGCGTTGCGAGACAAAATTCGATCCGAGCCGGGCTGGATCACCCCGGAAAGCTACGCGCAATATGTTCTGTCTCTCTTGGAAGAGCCACTGGAACCCCTATGCGTTTCACGGCCCAAAAATAGAGTTAAGCTCGGGATCGAACTGCCTTTTGACCGGGATTACGTGACATTTGTCTGGTTGGACGCGCTTCTCAACTATCTCACGAATATCGGCTGGCCCGACGCGCGCAGCGCAAAGTGGTGGCCCGGCGCCGAGCACGTGATTGGAAAAGACATCGTTAAAACTCATTGCGTGTATTGGCCCTGCATCCTGATGGCGATGCAGGTTGACCTGCCCAGGCGCATTTCGGTCCACGGCCATTGGGTGGGAACAGGCGGCTTGAAAATGTCCAAATCGCTTGGCAATGTGATCGACCCACAGCAGGTCATCCAGACCTACGGCACCAGCGCATTACGCTATTTCATTGCACGCCACGCCAATGTGACAAGCGACAGTAACGTCACGACTGATCTGATTGAACAGGCCTATACAAGCGAGTTGGCCAACAAGCTCGGCAACTTACTTTTGCGCATCTGCAAGTTTTCGCAAAACGCGTTTTCGGGTGTGCCACAACGCACGATACTGCCCGAAGACGAGAAGTTACAAAGTGAGCTTTTCACCATCGTGACGCAAGCCAGCGCAGACTTATGCGAATTGCCCTCAATCCGCACTGGCACACAGGGATTGATGACAGCCATCGAACGGCTAAACGACCACATCACCAACCGCGCACCCTGGAAGTTGGTTAAAAATGGTCATGTGGAAAGTGCCCAAAGTGCCAGCTACGTCCTTTTGGATTGCCTGCGTCTGGTGCTCGAGGCGTTTTACCCAGTGATGCCCTTAATTGCACAAGCGGGGTTAAAGGCCCTCACCAATGCCGAAGCCAATCTTGACCGTCATCATTGCTTTGCCATCAACGCGTTACAGCCCGGGACGTCTTTCGGTGATTTAAAAGTGTTGTTTCCCCGCCTAGACACTTAGCGTCAGACCGTCTTAGCGGCTTTGTCGCAAATGTTCTGAAAGGCAAATGGGGGGGGCACACTATTGGATACATTTTCCGCGCGTGTCGCGAACGGCTGGAATGGCGAGACGGGCGTTTGAACTCGCTGTCCCTTGCCGATCATGCGCGCGATTTAGATACCAAAAGGCGTGCAGATCGCCAAATGAATTGCCTTGAAGATCATAAGGGTTGAGTTTTCAAAGCATGCTGCTCTCGTAGAAACTAAAAAACCGACCCGTCAAAACCAAACCCCTGATAACATTATATAAAAGCCTTTGGTTTCGCAGCGAAACCTATCTAGCCTATCCGGGGCAGTAAAGGTTTCGCAAAACTCAACCTACTGAAAACAAACATTTTTTCGCCTGGGTTTCGCGGCGAAACCTCCGCCCTAATTATCGGGTTTTTCCAGCAAATACCGCAGATGCTCCATCGCCTTTTCGACCAAATCGGGACTAAGCCCCCTGCCCTGCATACGGATCAGATATCCTTGGGAATCGGTTTCGCGGCGCAGTGTTATGCCGCTCGACAGGTGCAAGGTTTCCGTATCCTGCCAGCCCGCTTTGGGCACGCTCAACCCCGGTCGCCCGCCTCGTCGCACATGCTTGGGCTTGTCGGAAAACTCCTCCAACACGGCCTCAATCAGCGCCCATTCGCTCTCAGGATCGATCCCCTGATCAGAGGCCAGAACCTCCCTAATCCGCCGCTCCGCCCCTGCCCTCAATCCCGTCGCGATCCGCAGCCCGTCCCGCTCCCGAATAGCTTCAGGGAACGCCAGCATATCGCCCAGCTCTTCAAAGATCAGCGCAAAGGATCTGATCTTGCTGCGCTTCGCCTTTGAGGCCACCGGGAACAATCCCGACACCGCCGCCTCAACGGACTCAAATGCCCCGTTCTTCGTCGCGATCACCGCAATCCGACCCCGCTCAAAATGGCTCAACTGGGCGCGAACTTCATTCTCTTCCACCATCGCCGCGAACGCATCTGCGCTTTCTTGTGCGGGCCGGATAATGGCCCGGATCGTGTCGAACTTACCGGGGTTCAATTCCCGCAATCCATGCAGTGCCATCAACCGTCGATAACCACTCAGCAACCCATAGATTTTGCCATCCCGCGGCGTTTCCAGCGGGTAAATCTCGATTGGCAACCGCAACCCATTTCGTCGGATCGACAGCTTCAATTCCAGCATTTCCGCCTCGACCAAAACCGTCCGATCCCGGATCATTGCCTCGCTGTCGATCTGGTCGATCGCCACCTCTTGCATCAGCAATCCCGCTTGCTCCGCGAGGTCCAACTTATCCGCCTTCGCCAGCTTGGCGCGCGTCTCAGCTGGTAGTGGATCACCCGCCCCCGCCGCCTGCGCTGCGACCTGTGCGATGGGCGGTTGCAAGCTTGGACGGCTCGTTCCAACAGCTGGGGTTTCGCGGCGAAACTCGGTTTCGATCTTATCCAAATCCGCCGCCGAAGGCGCTTCAAGACGTCTACGTTTGGCCATTTATTCGCTCCCGTTTTTCATCTGCAAATCACGCCACCACGCCCCCAAGATCACCTCTTTGACCTCAGCCCAAGTCCGATCAAACGTCTCGCGACCCCGCACATAAGTATCGCGATTGAACTGACGGTAATCGGCTTCATAGATGCCATTAACCTGCTCACCCGCCTGCCCCACCATGGCCGTGACTTCTTGGCGATACGTGGCCATGAAATCCCCGAAATAGGCTTGGATAACATTGGCCAAATCGGTCTGTTGCGAGGCGTCAAATCGGGTAATCAAGGCGCGCACAGCGTCCCATTCAAACTTCATTTCCGGCAGTCCCGCGCGACGTCTGGCGGTGTTTTCGCCGTCCTCTATGGAGGCGAAAGTGGAATAGAGCATATCGAAGAATCGGCCCGTCGAATCGAACTCTAGGAACGATGCACCCAAGGGGACAAGCAGGATATCTGCGGCGGCCAAAGCGTTGATTGTGAGATAGCCAAGGGCAGGGGGGGTATCGAGGAGAATGAGGTCGTACTCGTTGAGGATATCCTCAGATTCCAAGGCGTTGGTGAGGGCATCCCAAAGGGGCCATGATCCCGATTGCATCCGCCAAACAGGGACCTGAAATTCCGCCCAATAAAGGTTCAACTGCGCCCCGATCAGATCAATATTGGGCCAATGTGTGGATTGGATGAGGTTTCGCGGCGAAACCTCAAGAGCTTCGGTTAATGTTTCGTCAAAGGGGAGTTCGGTGCGCCCATCTGCGCGGCGAACGATGTTTTCAGACTGAACGTGGCGGGCGAAATCCTTGGCAAGGAGGGGGAAAGCAGTGGACCATTCGTCCTCAACTTCGCCGCCCATAATGGAGGTCAGCGAGCCTTGGCTATCAAGATCAATGACCAGTACTTTGTACCCATCAAGCGCCGCTGACATTGCGAGATGCGCGCAGGTGGATGTTTTGCCAACCCCACCTTTGAAGTTGGCAACCGCGAGAACCTTCGCAGGCAGCCCTTCCGGGCGCCATGCTTTGTAGGGACGGCTCGCGGAGCCTTCGGCGGCGAAGTGGTCACGCAGGGTTAAGATGTCATCGAGGGTGAACCATTTGGAATTGCCCTCGCCTGTGCCTTGGGGAAGGTCTGGATTCGCTTTGAGGACACGGCGAAAATGGGCCGGAGCGACGGGGATCAGATAGCGGCAAACTTCCCATGTGGAGAACTTACGCAATCGCTTTTTGCCATCAGGGGCGTATCCGCGTTTGGCGAGATCATCGCGACCTTTCGCTGCGAAAGCGGCGGCTTTTGCGAATCGAGCAGAGTCGATAGGCTGGCCGAGCTTGGCTGCGGCTGCTTCGGGATCGAGTCCCAGATATGGCGGAACGTCCGGTTTAGATTGTGATGTCATGATCCCTCGAGCAGATGCGCTATTTTGGAGTATATCTAACATTCTATCGCACATCTGAAGGAAAAGGGAATCGCAGATACAGTGTCGCGTTGATTTACAAAGAAAAAAGAACACAACCGGACTGTGCCTAAAGACTTTAGATTCTTTTAGGTCTTTAAGAACTTTAGCGTATTAAAATAACCGTAGACCAATGGGTTAGACTCTTTTTGGGACCTGAATACAGGACGAAAGGGACCCGTATTCAGGGTTTGAGGTACCCAAATGCAGGGGATAAGGCCCCGATTCGCGGGGGATAGAGCACCTGAGTACGGTTTAGACTCCTTTGTGGGTTATTTAGGGTCTATCTATAGTCATCGTCATTGATCCAATCCTGTATCTTGGTACCTTTCGATCAAGGCCATCAGCGAAAGGAACCCGTTTACAGGGGGCGATATTTTCGATTTGAAGGCACCTGCAAGGGGCTTGCGCTGTGGTACCTTTATGACGATAGTACAGGCAATAATAAAATCGTGAGGCAGAGCAGGCCCATGGAAGAGCAGATAGAAACACTGGAGTCGGAGATCGACCGCTCTCAGCTTGCGGGCGCGTTGCGACGTGGTGCGGTGAAAAAACACGTGGCAGCGATCCATGTGTCGGGAAAGTTGACGCTGTTGCAGCGTAAGCTTTCAAACGTGTTGTTGCTGAATGCCTATGACACGCTGACGAGCCAAGCGACCCATGTGATTGACGCGCGGACGTTGTGTTTGATGATCGGGTATAACTCAAACGACATGGAGACGTTGAAGGCGTCTTTGCGTGGACTGGCCGAGACCGTGGCGGAATGGGACATGCTTGATCCCGACGGACGGCAGGAGTGGGGCGTTTCGAGTTTGCTGGCTTATGCCAAGCTGAAAGGCGGCGTGTGCGAGTACAGCTATTCGCCCGCTTTGGCCGAGAAGTTGAATGACCCCAAAGTCTTTGCGCTGATCAATTTGAACATTCAGCGCAAATTCACCTCTGGGCATGCGCTGGCGCTTTATGAGAACTGTTATCGGTTCGTGCGCACAGGGTCGACCGGATGGTGGCCAATCGAGCTGTTTCGCAGGCTTATGGGGGTAGGGGACAGCGTCTATTACGAGACGTTCAAACATCTGAATGCCAAGATCATCAAGCCAGCTGTCGCGGAGGTAAACCGATCTTCGAACATCGTGATCACGCCGCAAACGCGCAAACAGGGCAGGGCCGTCAGCCATATTCGGTTCAAGATCACGGAAAATCCGCAACTGTCGATCTTAGATTTGGATGACGGCGAAGGGCTGCGCGCAGCACCCGTTTACGCCAGATTGCGTGCGCTTGGGGTCAGCGATCGCTTGGCGCGGCAATGGATTGGCGAGCACGGCGAAACCTATGTTGCCCAAAAGCTGACCTATGTGACCGGGCAGCGCGATGTGAAGAACCCAGTGCGGTATTTGACAGCGGCATTGCGCGACGATTTTCAAGAGCCCGTTCCCGAGACCGGGGGCCTGAGCGACCGCGCCGCGCAATTGAAAATTGTGCAAGCCTTGGTGAACGCACGCTCCCCAACCCAACGCGACGCCGACAAGCGGTTGTTTATGTCACAAATCGAGCAGGCCAACGCGCGCGCTGATTTTGAGAGATTCGGCTGGATGTCTGCACTAAATGCCCAAGCTATACGGGTGTTCTGGGAAGATCTGTCGCCAGACGCCTTCGCGGATTTGTCGCCAAGCTAAGCTTCAACGACACGGTTTGTGGCAAAATCGCGGCAAAACCGAATTTTCACTTGATGATTGTAAGATATCCGCCGACTTTGTCCCCTGACGTAAGGACATTTTTAGTCATACTATTTCAGGGGGTTTTCGGCATGGGTATTCAGGGTCAGTTACGAACAAGGATCGCGCCGCATATTGCCAAGGCGAGATTACGCCAAACGACCGCCTTGCTGGCCGTGAGCCTCGCATTGGCGTCCGGGCCTGTTTTGGGTCAAGCAACCATCGATTGGAACACCGGTGGCACAAACGATATTTGGGACAACAGCACCAGCAACTGGCAAACCGGGGGTGGTGCTGCGACGACATTTTCCAACAGCAACCACGCACGTTTTCAGGGCGCAGGCGAAGCCATCACCATCGAAGGCAGCCGCCAGCCCTCTAGCATTATCGTTAACGGCGCGGGCTATTCTTTTGTTCAAGGCACAGCAGGTTCTATTGAGAACGTTGGCGGGGCCGGAACATCCACCACAGATTTCAACTTCAACAACGATGTGGATGTCGACTGGGGCGTAAACCTTGCCGGCGACTTTAACGTCAACGGGGCAGGGCAACTCACGCTCACCACAGATCAAGCCAACATCGGGGCCTTGACCATCGCCACCACAGGTCTTGCGACCACCAACAACGTCACCTTTGACGCGGGCACCACCACATCCGTCACCGGATTGACGCTCACCACCGGTGGAGCCGTTCTTGGCAGCGGCGCAGTCCTGAACATCGGCGCGGACGGATTTACCGGTGCGGCCGGCACCTCTGTCTCGATCGAGGCAGGCGCGGTCCTCAACAACACCAATGTGACATTGAACACAGGCGGGACCAGCTTCACGATCACCGGGGCCGGTGGCGCCAACGAGGCCATCACCGCCAGCACCAGCATCGTCAACAGCGGGGCCGGGACATTCGTTGTGAACCCAGGGGTGGGGAATTCAGTCGCGTTAGACACCGCATTATTCAACAACACCGGAACCGCGACACTTGCAGTGAACAGCGGAACGCTTCTTCTAAGTGCTGGGGCGGGCAATCTTACATCGTCCTCAAGCAACGCGACAGCTGTGAGCGTTGCAAGCGGCGCGCAACTTGACGCGGACAACGTGACGCTAAGCGCGGGCACGTCTTCATTGGCGGGGACCGTCGATTCCAACACAGTTGCTCTTACGGGCAGCGGCAGTGCCACAGTGGACGGCACGCTAACAGGCGCGCTGAGTAGCTCATCCTCTGGCACGCTTGATGTGAACTCTGGGGCGTCCGTTTCGGGAACCGTGACGATCAGCAACGGGATAGCCACACTTGGGGCGAACCTAGACGGCCTTGCAACCAGCGGCGGCAACACCACAGTCGAGAGCGGCGTGACCATTGCGGGCACAACCGTGAACAGCGGCACATCGACCCTTGGCGTTGACGGCGGGACGCTAACCGGGCTTGTGACCAACTCAGCCACGTTGAACATCGATGGCGCGACGGGCGCGACCACGGGCGTGACAACTGCAAGCGGCGGCACAACCAATGTGCGCGACGCCTTGACCGGCGCTGCTACAGTGAACAGCGGCGGGACGTTGAACATTCGCGACAACGCGGGCGCGGGCGAGTTGATCGGCAACCTTGCCAATGCGGGCACGGCTCGGGTTGAGGGCGTGTTGACCGGGAACCTGACAAACCAAAATGGTGGCGGAGCCACAGTTGCGGCCTCTGGCTCTGTGGATGGTAATGTCACAAATAATTCTGGCGGGACTGCGACAATCAATGGGGATGTGACGGGCGATGTCACGAACTCAGGCGGAACTGCTAACTCTGGAGCGCTGACGCAAGGGGCGGCGTCGACCATCGGCGGAAACGTTGTCAATGAAGCGATCGGGACCGCAACACTTGGCGGCGCAGTCACCGGAACCACGACCAACCGTGGGACGTTGACGGTTTCAAGCACCGGCAGTCTGACCGGAGATTTGACCAATGACTCCGGTGCGACGTTGACTGTGAACGGCACGACGGGTGTCATCAACAACGCGGGCACGGCGTCACTGGACACTGGGGCGGCCGCGGGTGTTGTGATAAACAGCAACGAACTGAATGTAGACGGGGCCGCATCTGCGACATCGATCACAACACAGAATGGCGCGACAACCAATATCCGCGAAGCCTTTAGCGGCGCTGCGACGGTTGATGCGGGTGGTACATATAATGTGCGCGCAGTCGGGTCGCAGACTGGATCGATCACCAATGCAGGCGCGACCGAAGTTGCAGGCACTGTTACGGGAAGTGTGACCAACAATTCGGGCGGCACTGTCACTGTCGGGGCCACAACTGGTGTCGTAACAGTTGACCTGACAAATGCCTCTGGCGGGACCGCAATCATAAACGGCAACGTAAACGGCGATGTAACGAACGCGGGCGGGACCGGAAACGCGGGTAGTTTGACGCAAGGCGCGAACTCGACAATCGCGGGAACGGTTACCAACCAATTGACCGGCACGGCGACCTTGAACGGTTCTGTGACATCCGGCGTTGAGAATTTGGGCACGCTTACCATTGGCAGCACGGCTGATATCGATGGCGCTGTTTTGAGCCGGTCTGCATCAACCATAACTGTGGACGGAACCGTGGCCTCTTTGGAGTCCAACAATGTCTCTAGTGTTGGCGGGACAGTTGAAGGCATCACCATTAACCGTGGTGCGATGACGGCAGATGGTGCGACATTCACCGGGCAAGTCCGCAACGACAACGATCTGGACATCGACGGAGATGTGACAGCAACCGGTGGCATTTTGAACCGCAACGGTGGCGACCTTGATGTTGCACTGGCCGCGACGGTCACAGGGAACGTAGAGACGCAAGCTACATCGACCACAAATATCGCAGGCGCGGTAACAGGGTCTTTGACCAATGCAAGCGCGGCCACTGTGTCGGGCAGCGTTGGCAGCCTAGTCAACACGGGTGCTGTAACGGTAACCGGAACTGTGGGCGGAACGACATCCAACGCGGCGGCCGCAACGATCACATCGGATGCGGGGACATTCACTGGTGACATTACCAATGACGGTACGTTCGTTGTGCAAAACACAGTCACGGCCAATGGCAATTTCACCAATAACAGTCTGATTGAGGGCACAGGGTCTTCGATCGTGAATGTGACCTCGACCTTCACCAACAACGCCACGATCAACAACACAGCTGGCACAGGTACTTTCAGCATCAATGCGGGCAACATCGTTTTGGGTGGGGCATCTAGCTTGAGCGGCGGAGTCGTTCTGAGCGGGACAACAACCAACCTTGGTTTGATCGACTATAATGTCGATACGCAGGTGAATTCTTCTATCACCAACGCAGCGGGTGGCCAAATCACCGCGAGCGCAGAGGCCGATTTCAACGGCAACAATCTGACCAATGCTGGCGATGTGGATATCAATTCTGGTGGGTCTCTTGTTGAGGTGGGCGTACTGAACAACACATCGACATTTGATATCGCGGCCGGTGGGTCGGTTACAGCGAACAGCGTGACCAACACGGGTCCGGGTGTCATGAACAACGCCGGGACGTTGAGCAGTGACGTGACCAACCAAAGCGGCGCGACATTTGCAAACACGGGCTTCCTTGATGGTGCTCTGACAAATGAACTTGGCGGCACGGCGTCTTCGACCACTGGGGCCGGAGGGCGCGTGACAAATGACGGTGCGCTTGATTTAGCGGGCAGCGTGTCGGGCAGATTTGAAACCCAAAGCAATGGCGTGTCGACCATCACTGGTGACGTCACAGCCACCGGCAATGTTGACAACGCCGGCACGATTATCATCGCAGACGGTCAAACCTTGCAAGGTGCGACCATCGACAACACGGGCACAATTGGTGTTGGTGCTGGATCAACCCTACGCGGGCGCGCGAACACGTTGAACAACTCCATGGCGATCAACGTCGCTGACGGGGGCACCGTGACGGACGCGGGCGCAATCAACAATCTTGCAACCGGGACCATCACCTTCAACGGTAACGGCACCTTGGTGTCAGACGATGACAGCACAGGTGATGAAGTCATCACCAATGACGGATCTGTCGTTGTGAACGCAGGCGCCGGCAACACAGTTGCCGTAACCACGCCAGAATTTGTGAACCAAGGCACAGGCGAAGTGGCTGTTAACACAGGTACGTTGAACGGGCTTGGTCTTGTGACCAACTCGTCCACATCTGCGAATGCGGTGAATGTAGCCGCAGGCGCGACGTTGGGTGCTGCCAACTTGCAAACCTCAGCCGGGACCGTGACCATCGCGGGCACAGGCAACGGGAACATCACAGGGTCCGGCACAGCCGCCGTAACCGTCAGTGGTGATCTGCAAGGCAACCTTGCACAAGCCGGGTCGGGGGCATTGGATGTTTCGGGCACCATGACCGGTGATCTGAGCAACACAGGCGCATCCGCGGCAAGTGTCACAGGGGCCGTAACGGGCGATCTGACGCATAGTGGCAGCCAGTCGCTAGATCTTGACGGAACCGTAAGCGGTACCGTGAACAGCAGCGGCGCGATGACCATCGCGTCCACCAATATCGGCGTCCTGAATTCGCAAGTCGGCGGCAATGTGACAATCGACGGGGACACAACAGTCGCCGGAGCAACCGCCAACGCGGGCACCTTGACCGTGAACGCGGCGACGAATTTGACAACCAGCGCACTTACCAACGCCAACGGCGCGACACTGGATGTGGACGGCACCGTTACCAGTGGCATCACCAATGACGGCGGCATGACATTAGCGGGCAGTGTGAGCGGGGACCTGACAACAGGTGCGACCGGGACCACAACCATTGACGGGACCTCCTCAACGGGGAGTTTGAACGTCGATGCGAACGGGACAGTGAACGTCAACACAGGGACGCTCACCACCACCGTGGGGACACAAAACGGAACCGTGAACGTGGCCAACGGTGCGGCGTTGACCGGTACCGCGGCCTTCACGAACAGCGGAACCCTCGACAATGCCGGGACCGTCACCGCATCAACCCTGACCAACGATTTGACCTACACGCAAACGGGGACGTTGACCGGGAACCTCGTCAACAACAACACCGCTTCGCTTGAAGGGGCCGTGTCTGGGGCAATTTCCAACGCAGCCGGGGCAGACACAAACATCACGGGTGCGCTGACCGCGACCTCCATTGCGAACGCGGCGACCGGTGACGTCAACGTGCAAGCCGGAGTGACGCAAGTCACCAGCGTGACCAACGCGGGCAACCTGAACATTTTGACAGGCGCGGAACTGGCGGCCACGAACGCGACAACAAGCACCGGGACCGCCGATATCGACGGGACATTCACCGGTGATCTGACATCCACCACAACGCAATTAAGCGGGACAGTCGACGGTGACCTGACCACAACAGGCACCGCAGATTTGGCGGGCGCTGTGACCGGGGCGTTGGTGAGCGGCGCGGCCTCGACCGTAACTGGCGATCTTGCCGTCACCGGGCTTACAACAAATAACGGCACAATGGGCATCGATGCCGGGCAAACATTGACTGCAGCCGGGGGCGTGACCAACGCCGCGACCTTGACAGTGGACGGGACCATTGCGGGGGCCGTGCAGAACGACAACGCGCTCACAGCGAACACAGGCAGCACAATCAGTTCTGTGGTCAACAACGCAACAGCCGCAATCAACGGTGATGTGACAGGCACGGTTCAGAACAGTGGAACCGGAACCCTGACATATGGCGGCACCACGACCACCGGCGGCGCGATCATAAACGCGGGCACCATGGACGTGGCTGCAGGCGCGCAGCTCACATCGACCTCGGGCGTGACCAGCAGCAATGATCTGGATGTGGACGGCACGTTGATGGGTGACGTCACAGTAACAGGCGGCACGGCGGATATCGCAGCGACCGGGTCTGTGCAGGGTGATATCGGTAACGCGGGGACTTTGGCGATTGCCGGACAAGCCGACGGAGACGTGAACAACACGGCTGCTGTGTCCGCAGCGACGGGCAGCACAATCACCGGCAACCTGAATAACACAGGTGCAGCGGCAACGGCGACTGTTGCAGGCGCTGTGCAAGGAAGCGCGACCAACAGTGGTACGATGACAGTGGACGCGACGGGTTCAGTTGCAGGGGGCGTGACCAACACCGGGTCGCTGACAGCCAATGGCAACATTGCAAGTCTGGACAATGACGGCACCGGCAACGCAACGCTTAACGCCATCACTGTGACAGGTGGTGTGACCAATGGCGGGACCGCAACGCTGACAGCAAACGGTACGACGTTTAACGCGAATGTGCTCAATGACGGGATCATGACGACCTCGGGCGCTGTGAATGTCGCAGGCGATTTGACCAACAACTTTAACCTCAGCGGGGCGGGGGCCAGCTCGGTTGATGTCGCAGGAACCTTCAACAACAACGCGAGCGTTTCGCGCACAGGTTTGGGAAGCTATGATATCACAGCCAGCACCATTGTGTTGGGTGCGGGTTCGGCAATTGGGGATGGGGTGTCTCTGACCGGGAACACAAGCAACTCTGGTGACATCACCTATGCCACAGACACTGTTCTTGATGGGAACCTAACCAACGACGCGACCGGTACGTTGACAACAACCGCCGAGGTCGACTTCAACGGCAATGACTTGATCAACGGTGGCACGGTGACACTGAACCCCGTTGGGTCTTTGACAGGTATTGACGCGCTGACAAACAGCGGTGCGATTGCAACAGGTGCGGGAACGTCGATTACCGCGACGACGCTGCTCAACCAAGCTGCAGGCAATATCACCGGGGGCGCAGACATCACGGCGGCCGTGACCAACCAAGCAGGTGGTACGATCAACACCACAGCAACGATCACGGGCGATGTGCTTAACTCTGGCGATGTAACGGCGAGCACTGGGATTGTTGGCGCTGTGACCAACAACGATGCCGGGACGGTCACAACAAGCGGCAGCATCTCGGGTGCGGCTGCAAACACCGGGTCAGGCACTGTGTCTGCAACAGCCGGAATTGGTGGCAATGCAACAAACGATGATAGTGGGACCGTGACAACGGCTGGAACTATTGGCGGTGATGCGACTAACACGGGCACCGGAACAATCAACGCCACGGCGGGGATTACGGGCGATGTGGCCAATGCGAGCACTGGTACAGTATCGACGACTGGAACTGTGGGCGGCGATGTGAACAACAGCGGCGCTGGCACAGTGACCGCAACGACAGGTGTGACGGGCAATGTTGCCAACAGTGGGACATTCTCGGCAGGGACCGTGGGTGGCACATTGGACAACGCAGCAGGCGGAACCGCGACAGTCGTGAACGGCGTCGGTGGTGCCACGACCAATGATGGTGCGTTGACACTTGCTGGCACTGTGGGCGGCATTCTGGACAATAACGCAGGCGCGACGCTTGTGATGAACGCAGACACGGCAGCCACAAGTTTGACGAATGCGGGCACAGCGACCTTGAACGCAGGCACCACATTGACGGCACCTGTGACCAATGAAGGCACCGGGACCTTAACGGCCCTTGGCGCGATCAATGGGGATCTGACAGCTGAAACGGGATCAACCACAACATCCACAGGTGGTGTTGCTGGCGCGGTTACGAATGACGGCGCGATGACACTTGCGGGCACAGTGACCGGGGCGGTTGATAACCAATCCAACGGCACGCTGACGACCGGTGGGGCGGGCACCTTTGCGAGCCTGTCCAATGCGGGCACAACGATCGTATCCGCAGGAGATGCCGTGTCGATTGCTGGCGGCACAACAAACGCAGCCGGCGCAACCATTTCCGTTAACGGAGCACTGACCAGCGACGTGACCAACGCGGCCACTGGCATCGTATCTGTGAACACGGGCGGGTCTGTCACGGGTGATGTGACCAACTCGGGCGCTTTGACGTTGGCGGGTGGTCCCGTGACCGGAAACGTCACCAACGATGGGGCCGTGTCTGTTACAGCGGACAGCACCATCAACGGAACGCTCGGAATTGCCGCAGTGGGCACTGGATTGGTTCAAGCCGGACAAGTGTTGACGGTGACGGGGCTGACCTCCAATGCGGGTACGTTGAATGTGCTTGGCGGCTATTCGGGTGACATCGCCAATACTGGCGATCTTGATCTGGCAAACGGCCTGACGGGTGATTTGACAAGCACAGATGGCAGCGCCGATGTTGCGGGCACCTTTACGGGTGATCTGACAGCAAGTGGCGGTACGCTTGCCTTCACCGGAGATAGCGCTGTTGCTGGGACGGCCACCTTTGGGGTCGATACCAGTGTTGCTGCCGGACAAACTTTGACGGCTGGCAATACGATTTTGCAGACCGGGACGACCTTCGATTTGGCGGGGACGTTAACGTCGCCTTTGGCTCTTCAGACTGGCAGCATTCTAGAATTCGGTGGCTCGATCATCGGGGATGTGTCTGGTGCGGGCACTGTGAACCTAAGCGGTGGTCAACGTAGCATCACGGGCGATCTTGCCAGCACTGGCATTGATCTTACGTTCAACATTGATTTGGCTGAAGGAGCGGGGGGCATCACGCGGGGCGACTCGTTGGCGGTCTCTGGTGCGGTCACAGGCGATTACACGATCAACTTGAACCTGATGTCGCTAGACTTTGGCGATCAGACGAATGACATCGTTTTGATCGATACAGATGACGGTGCAGGAAGCGCCTATACAGCGGAATTCGGGTTCGTCGTGTTTGACCCATCTGTGGCTGGCGCGCTTGGCACAGAGTTTCCTGACCCTGCGGGCGAAGACACGTTGTCACCCTTCTTGAGTGACTTCATCTATACCTTGGAGACAGGCACGACAGTCAGCAACGAAGGCGATCTGCTTTTGGTTCCTCGGATCAACCCCGGTATTTCGGGACTGGCGGGCAACATTGCTTTGACCCAATCTTTGATCGGTACCGTTATCAACCGTCCAACCAGCCCATTTGTGTCTGGTCTTGCGGTTCCATCGGAAGACAAATGTGGGCCAGGTGTTTGGTCGCGTGCAACAGCAGGTACAGCGGACGCTGACGGCAGCACAACAAGCTCAACCGGGACAGACGAATCCGAAATCAGCGCAACCTACTTTGGGGCACAATTCGGCGCAGATATCGGGTGTTATCAGGGTCACTTCAACGAGTGGGATTTGAGCTTGGGCATCTCTGCGGGCTTCAACGAAGCATCCGGATCGCAGCCAGTGTTTGTGGTCGACGGTGGTGGCAACAATCTGTTGATCTCGACTACGGAAACAGACCTGTCGCAAGTCTATGGTGGCTTTTACCTTACCGCGGCCAAAGGCAGCTTCACAGCTGACCTGCAGGTCCGTTCAGAAAGCACAGAGTTCACCGTGAACAACCCGCAGCTTGGGTTGAACAACTCCAAGTTCGACGTGGACGGCACCACAGTAAGTGGCGCGGTCAGCTATTCGATTGTGCCCGAGGATGCCAACGGCTGGCGCTTCGTGCCAACTGCGGGTTTCTCGATCACAGATAACAGCACCGATCTGATCACCTTCGGCAGCGGATCATCCACAAGAACACTTCAGGTGAACGACACCACATCTGAAGTCGGGTTCATCGGTGCAACCGCTGCACGTGTTCAAGTGGCAGAAGACGGGCTATCTGCGAACAACTACTTTGTCACAGGCACCTACTATAAAGACTTCTCAAGCGATCTGACGTCAGTCTTCACACCATCGAGTGGAATATCCGAGACACTGACATCTGAAAACCTTGGGGATTACGCAGAAATCAGTGCCGGGTGGAACTACATCAAGATCTTGGAACAAGGTCCTGGTGAAAAAGCAGCCCGTCAATTCAACGCCTCTGTGCGGGGCGATGCGCGGGTTTCAGACAGCCTGCAAAGCTTCGGTGTAACAGGGCAAATTCGCTGGCAGTTCTAAGCTGATACTTCTCAGTGCGTTTTCCCGGTGCTTGACCCCGGGTGGACGCATCAGCACACTCGAGATACGGATCAATAAAGGGGCCGAAGAGCCTCGCAGAGCACGATTGGATCGCGATGTCAGTCTACAACAAAGTCGCTTGGAAAGAGGGGCTTTTTCTACAACCGCAACACCTGCAGCAATCCGATCGCTATCTGGAAAAGCTGATCGAAGCGCGCACCGCCGTGATGCGCCCCTATCCATGGGGCCTGACGGAACTCGTGATCGACAAGGACATGGCGCAGCAAGGTAAGATTGCGCTGCGCCGTGTGGCCGGGATCATGCCAGATGGCATGCCCTTTGACGCGCCCTCAAACGGGACATTGCCGCTGCCAGTAGACGTTCCAAGTGATGGCGCGGGATTGTCGGTTTGGCTAACCCTACCGGACGTGGCCCAAAACGGGCGCGACGTCGGTCCAGACGAGGACGGCGCAACCACACGCTACCGGCTCGATAAGATCACCGTGAACGACAACGCGTCCTCTATGCGGATCGAAGAAGACCTAGAGATTGCTGTACCACGGCTGGAGCTGGCTATTCGCAGCACGCCCAAACCGGGATATCAATGTTTGCGCCTCGCACGTATCAACGAGGTGCGCGACGGGGTGATTTCCTTGGATGACACTGACCCACCTCCGGGGTTGGTGTTGGCGGTGCATCCTGTGCTGCTTGGCTATCTGAGCCGGGTGATCGGCTGGGTCGAAGCCAAGTTGGAAACCCTTGCGCGGTTTGCGGCGGACCCAACGTCTGGCGGGGGTATGCAGGCTGCGGATTACATGATGCTGATCACGCTCAACCGCGAGATCGGACCATTGCGCCACCTTGCACAACTACACGCTGTTCACCCCGAAGAACTGTTCCGAAAGCTTGTCGGGTTTGCGGGGGAGTTGGCGAGTTTTGACAATGCTTCGCGCATGGCACCGGCCTATAGCGCATATGACCACAATGATCCCAAGGCCAGTTTTGCCCCAATCATCATGGATATCCAACGATTGCTAAGCCGTGATGTAGGCCGTGCAGTCCGGCTGGATCTGCGCCAAGTGCGGCAAAATTCGTATATTGCTGAAGTCCAAGACCGAAACTTGTTCCGCGATGCGACTTTTGTGATCGAAGTGGAAAGCACCCGTCAACGTGCCCAAGTTGCCAGTCAGTTCCCACAATTGTGCAAAGTCGGGCCGAACACCCGTATGAGCGAAATTGTGAAGAACAACTTGCCCGGGATTGGGTTAGAACATCTTCCAAACCCGCCGCGACAAATTCGAGTTGTGTCCACAAACGTTTATTTCTTGCTCGAAAAGAACACACCTTTTTGGCGAGAGTTCAGCACAGCCCCCGCGATTGGGATGCATTTTGCGGGCGATTGGCCCGATCTGAAGCTAGAGCTTTGGGCGATCCCGGAGGGTGGATAAGTGATGGCTGGGGACGACGACGATAAAACCGTTTTTGGCGGTAAATTGCCGGACCCGACACCTGCGCCGGCTCGGAATGTGCCACCGCCCGTGGCCCCAACGCCGCGCCCTGCACTTGGCGGCGCGCCAGACGAACGTACCGTCATTGGCGGTGCGTTGCCACCGCAAAGCCCGCCTGCGTCCGCTCCGGGTACGGATGAACGCACGATTGTTGGTGGGGCATTACCCACACCGCCGCCAAATGCGCGACCAGCCCCTGCGCCGCCGCCGCAAACCTTTGCCCCACCGCCCCCCGCTGCGGGGGCTGGGATTGGACAACCTCAATCAGAAAGCGGGCAGACATGGCTTGGGGGCGCGTTGCCACAAAACACGCCGCCACCTCAGCAACCAAGCTATGCACCACAGCCATTTGGCCAGCCACAACCGGGGTATGTTCCGCCCGCATCTGGAGCCGGAATAGGCGAAGCGCCTGGGGCCAGTGGCCAAGGGTTTTTTCCAGATATGCCGGGCCAACACCAAGGCCAACAGCCGCATCAACACCCCATGTCCAGCCCGCGTATTTCGTTGGATCAAGCTTTGCGGGCTGCTGGATTGGGGGCGGGTGGCTCTACCAATCCTCTGGTTGCGGCGGCTGCGAACTTGCTGATCTTGTTTGGCCGTCTGCGCACAGGCTTGGTGGAAATGCAGGCGGGCCCTTTGATGGATCACGTCACCCGCGAGATCGATACTTTTGAACGCAATGCGGTCGCTGCCGGAGTTGATCCACACGAGGCCTTGGTGGCCAAATACGCGCTTTGCGGGGCGGCGGATGATATCGTGCAGAACTTGCCCGGAGCAGACCGGGGCATGTGGATTCAATATTCCATGGTGGCGCGGTTCTTCCAAAAGCGGGATTCTGGTGTTGGGTTTTTTCAGGAAGCTGAAAAGGCGATGCAGGCCCCTGGGCAGCGGTATAACCTGTTGGAATTGATGCTTGTGTGTCTCAATCTTGGGTTTGAAGGGCAATATCGCACGTTGCCCAATGGGGCCTCTGATCTGTCCCGTATCCGATCTGCGATTTATGAGACCCTGCGCCGAGTTCAGCCCCGTCCTGACGAAGATATTTCGGTCACATGGTGGCCCGTTCTTTTGGGCGGGCGACGACGCTTTGGCGGCGTCCCTGTCTGGGGCGTGTTTGGGATCGCAGCTGCTGTGCTCGTGGCCTTTTTTGCGACCCTGTCGACTTTGATTAATCGCGATGGGTCAGACGTTTCAGAACTGTTATACGCCATGCATCCAACCGAGTTTGGCGTCACACTGGAACGCACGCCGGGGCCTGTTTTTGTGGCCACATCCACCATTACACAATTGCAACGTATCCAAGACGGGCTTGCGAGCGAAATCAGCAACGGGTTGGTCACTGTCGGTCAACAAGGCGAATTCATCTATGTGCGTGTCGGCAATAAACTGTTGTTCGCATCGGGCAGTTCAACCGTGAACAGTGCCTTTGTACCGCTGGCATCGCGTGTGACCGAAGTGCTGAATTCTGAACCGGGGGCGATCACTGTGATCGGGTTCACGGATTCGCGTGGATCGTTCAACACCAACGCGCGATTGTCTGTGGCGCGCGCTGAAGCCGTCGCAACCGTTCTGCGCACAACCTTGGAAGATCCATCCCGATTGACCGTTGAAGGGCGCGGCGAGACCGAGCCAATCGGCGACAACAACACCGAAGAAGGCCGTGCGTTGAACCGGCGTGTAGACGTGAAGATTGCGCGCGAGGGCACCTTTTGAGACTTCTTGGGATGAACACACGCCGATTGAAAGTCGGCCAGCGGCCATGGCTGCAAGTTCTGTTGCTTGTGATTTGTGTGATCTGTCTTGTTGCGGCCATTTGGTTTGGCGGGCCTTTGACCGGGGTATTGATCCTTGGCACCGTTTGGCTGCGCGCCACGTTGATCGGCTGCATTCTTGGGATCATCCTGCTCGTCACGATTTTCCGATCTATCCGTCGTCGCCGCGCAGCGCGCGCGTTGGAAGAAGCGTTGATCCCGGATGTTCCGCAAGGCGATGGCAAAGTGCTGGCGCAACGCATGGACGAGGCGATGGTCAAGCTTAAGAAAGCTGGCGGATCGACCTATCTTTACGATTTGCCGTGGTATGTGATCATCGGCCCGCCCGGCGCAGGAAAAACCACGGCACTGGCCAATTCTGGGATCGAATTTCCACTAGCGGGCGATGCGGCGGCTGGTCTTGAGGGCTTTGGCGGGACGCGATATTGCGATTGGTGGTTTGCGGAAGACGCCGTTCTGATCGACACGGCTGGACGCTACACGACGCAAGACAGCAACGCAGTCGCGGATGAGGCTAGCTGGCAATCCTTCCTGAACCTGCTGAAAAAATCGCGACCCAAACAACCCATCAACGGCGTCATCCTTGCGTTCTCCGTTGAGGACATGATGCAGGCCACCGAAGAAAGCTTGGCGCGTCACGCGCAAACCGTGCGCGCGCGCTTGGCCGAAGTACATGAGACGTTGAAAATCGACTTTCCGGTTTATGTGCTGTTTACGAAAGCGGATTTGATCTCTGGGTTTCGCGAGTATTTCGCGTCCTTTGGCTTGGATCGGCGTAAATCCGTTTGGGGTGTGACCTTCCAAACCAAGGACCGCAAAGCACTAACCCATGAGGGCGTGCCCGCAGAATTTGACAAGCTGGTCTCGCGGTTGAGCACGGAAGTCATCGATCGGCTGAACGAAGAACCCGATGGGATTGCCCGCATTGCGATCTTTGGTCTGCCCGGGCAAATGGCCATGTTGCGCAACAACGTGGGTGAATTTCTGCGCCGTGTTTTTGAGCCAACACGCTATAAAACCAATGCCATTTTGCGCGGATTCTATTTCACCTCGGGCACCCAAGAAGGCACGCCATTTGACCAAGTGCTTGGTGCGATGAGCCGGATTGGTGAAGGCGCCGGCGCTGGGTTTTCGCCGTCGTTTATGTCGGGCAAAGGCAAGAGCTTCTTCCTGCATGATTTGCTGCAAAAGGTCATCTTTGCAGAGCAAGACTGGGTCAGCCACGACCGCAAAGCTGTGCGCCGCTCTGCCATTTTGCGCACAACTGCGGTGACTTTGATTGCGGCGATTACGTTGGGATTGATGGGTGCGTTTGGATACAGTTTTTGGCAAAACGCGTCACTTGTGCGGTTCGCCAACATCGAGGCGCAAACTTATCAGCGCGATGCCAACGACGAGATCAAGCGCGAGTTGATTTCAGATGTGAAGCTTGAACCAATCCTGCCCTATCTCAACAATCTGCGGGCGATGCCAGCAGGGTACGGAGCGACCGAAGAGCCAGAAATCTGGGAGACGTTCGGGTTAGGGCAGCGTGAACGTGTACAGGCCGCGGCCACGCAAGCCTATTCAGATGCGCTTGAAAAGATGTTGCGCCCGCGGTTGGTTTTGGCGCTCGAAAACCAGATGCCCTTCATCGAGCGGGACGGCGAGACCACGGATATCTATCGCGCGCTGAAAGTCTACATGTTGCTCGGTGGGCAAGGGGATCGCACCGATGATGGGGCGATCTTGAACTATTTTGACGATCAATGGCGGGCGGCTTTCACAGGTCGTGCGGGTCTCGATATCCGCGAGCAATTGACCCAACATTTAGAAGCGATGTTGCAACTGGATGACGACAGATCGTTGCTTGTCGATATCCACGCCGACACCGTGGCGCGCGCGCGGGCGGCAATCGTGCGGCTCTCGCCGACCGATCAGGCCTATGCGCTGATTATGGATGGTGCGGATCAGACCGGGTTGCCGGATTGGTCGCTTATGGATCGCACCGGGAACACGTCGGAACTGGTGTTCTCTACGCAAGACGGTGCGGATTTGAGCACATTGTCGATCCCGGCTGTGTTCACCTATGAGGGCTTCTGGAGTTACTTTTTCCCGCAACTTGAAGTCGTAGCGGACAAGTTGCGCGAAGACCAATGGGTGCTTGGTGATGACGGGGCGGGCGAAGAGTTCGAAAACCAAATCAACCGTTTGGATCGCACGCTTCAAGACAGGTATCGCCGCGAATTTATTGCGACATGGCAAGAGATGCTGAACAATGTGACGCTGGCCTCGATGGCGGCGGACAAGCCGCGATACAATGCATTGGGTGCGGCGGCGTCACCGACAGGCTCACCGATCTTGATGTTGGTACGTGAAGTCGAAGCCGAAACCCGTTTGACCCGCGAATTTGAAGGGCTTGAAGGGCTGACACCGGAGGCGCTGAGCGCGGAGGGCGTGGCCTCGGATGTCGGCTCGCAAGTATTGGGGCGTGTGCGCAGCAGATCGTCCGGCGTTCAGCGGATTTTGTTTGACGCGCTTGGCGGTGGAAAAGCGTCGGGTCGGGTCACAGGGGGCAGTAGCGAAGACAGCATTACACGCCCGATTGAGCGGATCGAAGAAGAGTTTTCCATGTGGCATGACCTTTTGGTCGGCGCGACAGGGCAACGCCCGATTGATGCGGTGCTCGGCAATCTGGGTTCGATCTGGAGCAACCTGCGCCTTGGCACCGCCAACCCGGAACAATCGGCTGCGATGATGCCGCAATTGCTCAACAATCTGACCCAGTTCAATTCGCAATTGCCAGCAACACTGGCGGCCTTGGTTGATGAGGCAGAATCGGATTTCCGCAAAGGCGCGACCGATGCCAACCTAACCACAATGAACCGGGCGTTGACCAATCAGATCACGTTTTTCTGTCAGGAAACGATCGTTTCGTCCTTCCCATTCGCGCGCTCTTCGCGGTCGTTGTCGTTGGACAATTTCGCCAAGTTTTTTGGCCCCGGCGGCGATATGGATCGGTTTTTCGCGGAATATCTTCAGCCGTATGTTCAGCGCACACCTGAAGGTTTGAGCTTTGATCCGGATAGCCCCTTGGCAGGGCGGTTGTCCACCGGCACATTGCGCCAATTCGAACGCGCCGAACGGATACGGCAGGCGTTTTTCGCAGGCGGCAGATCACCACAGGTTGAAATCACAGTGGCGCATGTCGACAGCAATTCCAAAATCGACTCGGCGCGGTTGATCATCAACGATATGGAAATTCCATCGGTCAAAGGCGATCTGCCTAAGACAATCGTGTGGCCCGGCCCCGGTAAGGCCACAGTGCTGGAAATCGAACCCAAGCAGCGCAATCGAGAGAACACATTCCAAGTGCGCGGTTCGGCCTGGACGATCATTCAATTCTTGAATGCTGCAACGTCGCGTACCCAGCGCGGTGATACATTGCGCGCGACCTACACAATTGGTGGCCGCGGGATCACATACGATTTCACGATCAATGCGATCACCAACCCTTTCACAATGCGCGAATTGGCTGACTTCCAATGCCCGCAAAGTTTGGATTGAGGGCGCAAGTATGCAAGCAGGGTTCTTTGGAAAACATCCCGGGTTTGGTGATTTTATCACCCATGGTTTGCCCGTCCCCTTGCGTGAAGAACTTGAAACATGGCTGACAGCAACCTTGGCCCGCACGAAACAGCATTTGGGCGAAGTGTGGGAACAGGTTTATGACCACGCGCGCCCAGTGCGGTTCTGGATTGGCCCATCGGTTTTGACGGATCCAGGGGCATTGCGCGGGGTGATTTGGCCCTGCCGGGACAAAGTCGGACGGCGCTATCCTATGGTGATGCTGGCGGCGGAAACGAACCCAGCCCCCCCACCGATTGCCCAAGATCAGAGCCTTTATGAAGACATGGAAGCCCGGCTTACAGAAGCCTTGCTAAGCGAAGCACGTCAGCCCAAAGAGTTGATGGCGCTTGAAGGGTTGGCGCAAATGGGAACGCCAGAGACAGACACGCTTTGGGCTGTGAACGCAAACGCGAAAACGCCTGATTTGATTCATGCTATCGGGGCGGCAGACTACACGCGCGCGGCCAGTACACGCAGCTATTGGTGGAGCCGCGCAGATGATCTACGGTCAGGTGCGGTTTGGTCCTGTACTGGACTTCCCGAGCAACAAGCGCTTGCATGGTTACTTTCAGGGGTGCGCATGCCGCCTCAAGACACGACGCCAGACGGGGATAGCCCCTTTATTCCAGACGCGGACCCCGTAGCAGAGGACAATGCCCTGTGATCGAAAATGAATATTTTGCCTTTGAGACCGGACAAGCCACTGACACAGGCCGAGTTCGGGAACATAATGAAGACAGTCTGCTGACCAGACCTGATTTCGGCCTTTGGGTCGTGGCGGATGGGATGGGGGGACATGCCGCGGGCGACTATGCCAGCCAGATGATTGCTCAAGAAAGCGCCTCTGTTGGAATGTCTTCATCTCTTAGTGACCTTGAGGCGCGGTTTATGGAGCGTTTGGTGCGGGCGCATGATACAATACGTGCTCATGCAGCAGCGCTGGGAAGCGGCACCATCGGGGCGACGGTGGTTTCCTTGCTGACCTATGAGGACAGCTATGCGTGCATTTGGTCGGGTGATAGTCGGATTTATTTAAGTCGTGGCGGGCATTTGGTGCAACAAACCCGTGATCATACAGAAGTCCAACATTTGTTGGACACAGGGGCGATCAACGCTGAAGAGGCGCTGACATGGCCTCGCAAGAATGTGATCACGCGGGCTGTTGGGGTCACCAACGCGCCCCAATGCGATGTTGTTGAAGGTTCGTTACTAGATGGTGATGTTTTCCTGCTATGTTCGGATGGGTTGACCGAACATGTGAGTGATCCAGAGATATCTGCCTTTCTGGACAAAATTCGCCATGGTGCGCCCGTGCAAACCGTGTGCAATGAGATGATCGAACAGGTGCTGGACCGCGGTGCCAAAGATAACGTAACTTGCGTTCTGGTGCGTTGCACCGTTCGCGCCGAGGGATTCTAGGTTATGGCTGACATGCCAGAAGACGACGACGACAAGACAGTCATGCAGACCCAACCGCCCGAGGACCCCCCGGCGGCCGCGTCTACACAAGCCCCTAAAGATGAAGGTTTGATCGGGGCCGTCATCAACAACAACTATAAAATCCAACAGCTTATCAGCGCTGGTGGGATGGGCGAAGTGTATCGCGGCGAACAAGTGTTCACAGGCGATCCGGTGGCGATCAAAATCGTTCTGCCGGCTTTGGCCCAAGATGAAAAAGTCCTGACCTTGTTCAAACGCGAGGCCCGGATTCTGTCGCAACTCGCCGATGAAGCCATCGTTCGATATTTCAACTTTGTGCACGATCCTGCGCTGGATCGCTTCTGTCTGATCATGGATTTTATCGATGGCATCCCGCTATCTGATCAAGTGGCCAAAGACGGACCAATCACGCTGGCATCCGCGAAATTGCTTCTGGTGCGGTTGGCCAAAGGCCTCGACAAAGCGCACCAACGCGAAGTGACCCACCGCGATTTGTCGCCTGACAACGTTATGCTGCCCGGGGCGGATGTGAACCGCGCGGTGCTCATCGATTTCGGGATCGCCAAATCCACTGAGATGACAGAAGGCACCTTGCACGGGCAATTTGCGGGTAAGTTCAAGTATATCAGTCCTGAACAGCTGGGCCATTTCGACGGAATTATCTCTCCGCGCACAGATATCTATGGGCTGGCGCTTTTGATGGCTGCTGCCATGCGGGGCCGGGCGATCGACATGGGCTCATCCATCGTTGAAGCGGTGAACGCACGGCGTGAAATTCCAGATTTGACCGGGATTTATCCCGAAATGCAGCCACTGATCGCACATATGTTGGAACCCGATCCTGCGCTGCGCCCTGCGCGGATGTTGGATGTGGCGGCTATGGTCGAAAATCCAGCACGCATACCAAACCGTTATACCGGTGGCATGGTGATGCCTGAGAATGTCGACAGTGATGCGACAGTCATTACGACATTGCCGCCGGGCAATTCCATGCCCCCTCCTGGGACTGCGCCTCCGGGGGAAGCGACGGTTGTTGACGGTTATACAACACCTCCCTTGCAACAAACGACAGGGATTCAAAGCCCTCCGGGATTGTCTGCACCGCGCGCAGCACCTGTTCCGCCGCAACAGGACTTGTCCCAGACGCCATTTGGGGGCGGGACATCGACTCCGTTTGCAACAACTGCGCCGCCAGAACGGACATATGCGCCAACGCCCATTCCCGAAGAAAAAAGCGGTGGGGCTGGGAAATGGATCGCGATACTTGCTGTATTGGCCGCTTTGGGCGGCGGCGGGTGGTATGCGATGACGCAAGGTCTGATTGAGATTGAGGGCTTAACGACGGAAGTCGCAGAACCGGAAGACCCTGCGGATAATGCCCAAACGCCGGGGGATCAAAACGTCAGCATGCCTGCGCCGGATGTGAACACGCGGCAAGGCTTTTTGGCAGCTTATAAGGCCGATGTTGGTTGCACATATGCGACGCGGATCACATCGGGGATCAATGCTGGCAAATTGGAAGTTGTGGCGTCTAACGCCAACGCGATGCCGACTTTGTCGCAAGATTACCGCACAGCCTTTGGGGCTGAACCCGCTTTGGTTGAACGTAAAATAACGCAGGCGCAATGTGCAACGGCGGATCTTGTGCGTGGATTGCAAGGCCGCAAAGATATCGAACCTGTCGTCACTTTGGACACTGACACGGTTGAAAGCGGTGGTTTCATTGTGGGCCGTATTGGCGACGTGCGTGGTCGCGCATTGTGGTTGGCTTTGGTCACGGCGACGGGTGAAGTGTTCGATCTGTCATCACGTTTGCAATCGCAGCCAGATGGATCTGTCACGTTCGAATTTGGCATCGGTTTAGGCGCAAATGCTGAGGCGGCCCCTCAGGTTTTGGTCGCACTTGCCGCGTCTGACCCGGTTTTATCGCTGGCTGCGATCACCGATGGTGAACCTGCAAGCCAAGTGATGCCATTGATCTTGAATGAGATTTCCGCAAAGCAGGGTGGCGCCGCGGCGGGTCTTGGATGGGTCTTGCTTACGCCACCCGGTTAAGAGTTATCGCACGTCGAACGGCAAGATAGCGATGACTGCTTGATTGCCGATCTCTGCACCAAGGGCGGGAAAGAAATCTTGAGCGCGCTGTCCAGCGCGTTGCGTTACCGTGACAGGGCGTCCGTTTGTAGCGACAGCAACCAACAGTTGGCTTGTGTCACGTCCGGCCCCATTTACCGTTACCGGCACATCGAATTCCGCGGCACCTTGGGTGAACCGCGTGAAGCGGCGCAAGTCTTGCACGACGCCATTGCTGTCGATGAGCAGCAGCGATGTGTACCGCCCCGCAATGCCGCCGATCCGTCCTGCCAAGCGATCTCCGCTAGACACGAGACGGCTTTGCAAGGCCAAATCGATGCGGAAGGTTGGATAATTTGGCCGCGCACGTGCGAAATCCAAGGCTGCACATTGGCGGTTGTCGATCAGCACTTGGCGATCATCCACCGGCAAATCTGGATCGCTGAGCACTTCGGTGGCGAAGGTCGCCATTGTGCGGTCTTCGTCCGAGATGATCGTCACCAGCGGGTTGATACCACTGCCTTGGTTCTGCGGCAGCGCAATCAAGCAGGTGTCGCCAAAGCGGTTGCGGATGCGATCAATAAGTTCAAGCACCGCCAAATCTTCGGGCGAGGGTGGCGGTGGAGGCGGCGGGGCAGGGGCTTGCACAACCGGTGTAGGTTTTGGTCGAGACGGGGATGCAACCGGCGCAACGCGCGTCACTGTTTGAACCGCCGTCACTGTCGCCGCAACCGGTGCGACTGATTGGACGACAGCGCCCTGAACGGTGGTTTCGGCGTTCGGCACAATTGGGGTCAAGCGCGTATTGTCTGGGGTAACCGGTGCAATCGCTACGGCTTCAGGTGCATCTGGAATGACCGGATCAAGCGTTTCGGCGGTCTCTGGTGTTTCGGGCTCAATCGGTTCGAGCGTTTCGGCGATCTCTGGCGTTTCTGGTTCGTCGGCCTCGACAGGTTCAAGCGTTTCGGCAGTCTCTGGAATTTCGGGTTCTTCAGCCTCTTGGGCTTCGACGGTTTCTTGCGCTTCGGGCTCTACGGGTTCAAGCGTGTCCGGTTCTGCGGAAGGTTCGATTTCGTCCGCTGCGGATGGTTCTAGGCGTTCGGTTTCGGGTGTTTCGGGCGTGTCTGCTTCGACGTCCGAGGGGTCTTGGGCGCTCGGGTCGTTTGGTTCGAGAGCCACAAGCTCTTGTTGTTCCAAAACAATATTTGAAATCGCGATATTTGGAAATGATATCGGGGGGGCGTCTGGCGGTCGCTCAAACGAGATTAGATCAAACATATATGCCCCAACGGCAGCATGCAGTGCACCAGATAAGATAAAGGCCCCGACCCAATTGCTGGCTTTCTCGGGATGCGGACGCAACAAACTCATGGATCAAGCCTGCGATGCAGTGTGACAAGTTTGACTTCGCGTGATGCGAGTTCCGGGCGATTCAGCACAGCGATCATTGCGTTTGCTGGGGCGGAACGATCCACCAACAAATGCAGAGTGACGGGTTGTTCCAAAGTGTCGAGCGCAATTGCCAAAAAATCCTGCGCAACGTCTTCGCCGTCCAACTGCCAAGAGCCGTCCGCCCCTACCACCAGAATGGGAGACGGAAGTTGGTCCAAAGGCAATTCGGTTGTTTCTGCCAGATCAAGGTCAGGGCCGACCGGATTGAGTAAGCGACCTGTGGCAAGAAAGAAGAAGATCAACAACAAGACGATGTTCACAATTGCCAGCGAAACATCCAGTTGCTGTTTCTCTTTTGGAACGGGCAGGGGGCGTTTTAATGGCATGGTGCGACCCTAGTTCTCGACAAGGCTGACGACCTGCACAGATGTAATCTGTGCGGCTGCCAGTGTTTCCAATACGGTCACGATGTCTTGCACCTGTGCTCGTGGGGTCGAAATGATAAGGACGTTTGGGGCGTCTCTTTGGGCCAAGATTCCTGCAAGGTTTGGCAGGCTGTCAAAGCCAAAACGTTGGCCACCTGCCAAGACGGCCCCGTTCTCAATGGTCCAAGTGGCTGCCGGTTCTTGGGGCGTGCCGGGATCTTCTGGAGGCGGTTCTTGTGTTTCACCCGCAGCCGTTTCCTGCCCCGGACCGCTGCGCAACGTGAGCAGCGAGTAGGGGGTCAGCGATGAGGTCAGCATGAAGAAAATCAACAGCTGAAACATCGCATCCGCCAGCGGGGTCAGCGCAAAAACATAGCGCCGCTTGCTGCGGGGAAGTTCAATTTTTGAACGACCGGCCATTGCAAACGCCCTTAGCGGGCCGGAGCCGTGGTATCGACCCGTCCGTGAATGGCCGCAGAGATGAGTGTTTCAATAGAATGCCGTTCGCCTTCAATGCGAGACTCAAGCCAGTTGGCAATAAAGAAGGTCACCAAAGCAATCGACAGACCAACAGCAGTTGTCGTCAAAGCCGTCCAAATGCCGCTTGCCAGAAGTGCGGGATCAACCGCGCCTTGGCTCATCGATAGTGTCGCAAAGGCGTCGATCATCCCGATCACCGTGCCAAGCAGCCCAAGCATCGGTGCGGCTTGAACCACAGCTTCGAGCAAACGCATCCGGTTGGACATCGCGGCCAGCTCAACAAGGGCGGTTTGACGACCAAGTTCTTCTGCATAATCAGGTTCGTTTGGGCGTGCCCGCAAACCAGACAGAACCGCTTGAAGCACACGCGCCAAAACGTTTTCACGTGTTGACGCCGCTCGCATAGCTTCATCGGGACGTCCGTTTAGCCAATTGTCGATGATCGCCTCGGCGCGCTTTTGGCGGCCGACACCCAGACGTGCGAATTGAATGATCTTGAAGAAGGTCACAGTTATCGCCATCAGGGACAAGGTCCCAAGCCCAATGAAGACGGCAATCGTAGCCGGATCTAACTCTGCAAACATGTCCTACCCCCAATGATAGGTTTTCTGGGCCGCAAGCACGGCACCAGAGCTCAAAGACCGAATTGAATATCCGTGCGCGATGCAGTGGCCAAACCGGTCATGCAGAAATCGCTTGCGGAGCCGTCTTCAAGCAGACAAGCGTCCGAGCTGTCAACAACAATACGTGAAATATCTGTGCAAGCTTGACCCGCGAGATCAAAAAGCACGAGGCGTGTTTTGCCAGACGGCAAAGCGCCAAATGGCAGAACTAAGATCGCGCTAACAACGCCGCCAGCATCAAAAACGCCCACGCGGTAAGCTGTGTCAGACAAGGGTATGTCACTTTGATTGGTTGCGACATAGGTCAGGCGGCACCCGCCACCTTCGATAACTGCAGCGCTATTAAGCTCAAGCTGTAGCTGAGAACCGGCATCTTGTGCTGCGACAGATGACACGTTTAAAGAAATTGCGGCCAGCGCAGAGCAAACAACGGATGTGACTAACGTGCGCATGGGCACTCCTTCGGCTAGGACAAGTTCGGCTCAGGCGAGTAACCGCCCGAGCTTCAATCACCCAATTGGGTCAAATCTGACCGAAGGTGTCAACTGCAACTTAACAAGAACACGTCGAAACAATCGAGACATGTGTACCTAGCGGAAAACGCCGGTGGCCCAAGTTGATCCAATATCCATGGGTTTTCTTGTTTTGCGCGGTGCAAACGCCGTGACATTTCTTGCCATTTCGATGCCATTTGCTTCCGGAGTGCTCGCCCGGCGTTGTGTCACTTCCAAAGAGTTGCGCGTGGACACAACGGCAGTCACTTTTGGCGCCGCTTTGCGTTTGACTGCTTTTGGCGCCACTGTGATCTTGCGTGGTTCCAAGTTTTCTATCTGGGTTACAGTCGGTAAAACGGGCTGCTCTATGATCGCTAAAGTCGGGGCAGGTTCGTATGCAATAGGCTCAGCGATCGACGCTAAAGGCGCTTGAACGTCTGTAGATTCCGGCTCCATCAAAGCAGGTTTAGAGATCACGGCCCGAATTGGGGTAATGTCGTTGCGTGCATCATGTGCGACAGCCAACGCGACCGCGGCCCCCGCAGAGATCCCACAAAACAGTACAGTATATGTAATGGCACGTATCATAACGGCTCCCACTAACTGGCCCCCGCTGGTAAATTAAGGAAAGAGCCCTAATTTTTCAATGACGGGGGCTGTAACCCCTCGTTTTTTGGCGGAATATCGCGGATGGTAGTAATGAAAATTTTAAACATCAGACGCTGAAAAACTAGGCGATGGGCCGTTGGACTATGAAAATTAAGGGTTTGAGCTTGTTCTGCGCTGCAGCATGGCTGGCGGTGCTTGTAGTGCCCGCAAAAGCACAGTTCGCAGTCTGCAATCAGTCGTTTGATGTGGTGAATGTGTCCATAGGTCAACTTGAGCGGGAAGTGTTCCGAACAAGGGGCTGGTGGCGCATTGGTCCGAATCAATGTGCAAACGTGATCCGAGACGAGATTTCGACTCGGTATGTTTACGTTTTTGCCAAGGATGTCTTCGGTAAGGAAATCTTTAACGGGACCGTGCCAATGTGTGTCGCACCAGATCGCTTTGTGATCGATGGCGAGCAAGATTGCTTAGTTCGCGGCCATCTTCCGGCCCGTTTCATAGAAGTGGACACCCAAGAAACCGAACGCTGGACGCTATTTGTGACCGCGCGCCCTGAATAAGCGGCTTTGCGCTTGCTCTGGGATCAGCTAAGATTAGCAAAGTAAGAGCATCAGGACTTTGCAGGAGTTTAGGCACATGACGCTAAGGCGCATGTTCATCGCAGGATTACTCGCAAGCTGTCTGCCGGTGGCAGCCGCAGCGCAGGATCGTTTGGCTTATGTTATTGGCAACGCGCGGTTCGGTGGTGAAGCCTTGAGCCAACCAACAAAAGACGCGGTCGCAATGTCACGCGCATTGCTTGGGCTTGGATTTGATGTCGTCCGTCGTCAAAATACGAACGCAGTCGAGTTTTTGATCGGCTCGCGTGCCGCGCAAACTGTGGCACTATATTATTCCGGGCGCACGGAAGTAACCGAAGATGGCGACATTTTGTTACGCGGTGCTCAGCTTGGGGATGCCGCGACGCAAGGCTGGCCCTTGTTTGAAACGGCACAAGCCTTTCGCGATGCGGGTGCAGAAGAAGTCCTTGTGTTCGTGGAAACCTGCCAAGTTGCAGAAGACACTTTGGCCTCTTTGACTGATGACGTAAATATGGACGGCATCTTTGTCGCCTTGTCGCATGATCCAGAGGTGGGATGCGTTGTTGAGGCTGAAGTCGAAGAAGACGGTGATGAGAACGAGGCTCGGTTCTCAGATCGTGTGCAGTTGGCGCTCGCAACGCCTGATGTTCCTTTGGCGACGGCTTTCGAAGACGCAGCCGGCCCGGGGTGGATGATCTCAACCTTGAGCGCGCCGATTTACATGTGGCCACAAGAAGCAGAAAGTCGTTCTGCTTTGCCCGAAGATGCTTTGGCCATGCTTGAAAAACTGCCTGAGGCGGAACAAGCCAGAATGCGCGAAGTATGGCAAAGCGCAGGGCTGATTGATGCGACAGGTCAGATAATCAGCAGAAGTGCGGCGCAAAATGCGCCAACGACAACGATACTTGTTGCGCCTGAAGCCAGTTCCAGTGGCGTGACAATCATTGCGCCAGTTGCGACGCCTGTTAGTCCGGTCATTCCAAAAACAGCCCCGGGGGGTGTTCGGGTTGCCGGGCGGATCAAACCTGTTGAACCTGCGACCGTTAATCGTGGCAATGCAGGCAACAACGGGGTGCAAATCTTTAACCCTGTGGTTCGCGGTGTGGCAGAAGCCGCCGTCGCAACTGCGGCAGGTTTGCCTGACCCCTATATTATTGTCGGCGAAATCCGCGTTGTGAACGCGTCTTTTGACCCGTTGGAAACTGTTGATGTGACCGGGACATCTGTTGACACGTCCAACTTCGAAATCAGAAACCAGATGCGCGGCGACAACCCATCCCAATACGAAGGGTTTGTGAACAGCGGCGTGTTTGATCCAGACGATAATTCTGAGCGTGGGTTGGCACGGGCTATCCAAACAGAATTGGCGCGGATGCAGTGTTATACCGCTGGGATTGACGGAGTTTGGGGCAATGGATCACGCGGTTCAGTGGATCGTTACTTTGTTCAAATCAACGAGCCAGCATCTGGGCGGGAACCAACGATTGATTTGTATCGCAAGATCATCTTGAAGGATGACGTGACTTGTCCTGTGGTACGTCAAGCCGTCGCGCCGCAACGTTCAACAGGAACAACGACGCGTCGTGCCACGACCAACAACGCGCCGCGTGCAGCGGCCCCAAGAGCGGCAGCGCCCGCCGCACGCAGACCAGCGGCCAGCAGTGGCGGCATCAACACAAACAACCTTGGCTCCGGTGTTTTTCGCTGATCTGACGGGCTATGTTTGACGTCGATCCCCGGTTCAAACAGGCCCAAACAGGCGCAAGAAAACGGCGCAATCAACGCCGCGCGCTGCGGATAGTGTTGTTTGGGGCGATCCCCGCTTTATTCGTGGTTGTGGTACTGGTTCGATTTACAGATTTGGAACTGTCGGTCCAAAATTGGTTTGGTCTGGGAGAAGACGGTTTCGCACTGGTTCAAATCGAGCCTGAGATCATCGTCGCGGCGCAAACGCCCCCTGATGTGTTCTTGGACATTGCGGGCGATCCCGTAATCCTACGGTTCTCCAATGATGACACGGGACAGCAAGCGCAAAGACTGGCGGGGTCACCTGTTTTGGATGTCGTGCGGTTTGGCCTTCCAAACCCGGAGCGGATGGTTTCCGTGCAAGATGCCTTGGTTGTTCGTGAGCGAAGTTTGATGACAGCTTTGCCGTCAACCCGCGAGGATTTTGCGTTCTTTCAAAGTCAACGAAATCAAGCGTTGGTTGGGGGTCCAATCGGCTTGAGCACTGGGCAATCGACAGATGTCGAGCTGGCGGCGCTTCAAACAGATGTTGATTTAGGTGATTTGTCGGACAGTTATGGGGCGAGTTTGGAAGCCGACAAAGATCAAACTGACGATGCGATAGCCGCCACGCGCGTGGCAAACACAACATCTGTGGCCTATGTGCGGCGTGAAGCTGCGCGTGTGGATCTGTTTTCGGATGTTGTGCTTGAGAACAAATACGAGCGCAGCTTGATCGATGTTCTGGATCAAAACGACATCCCAAATGCTGAAATCCTTGCAACCAAAATATCGGCGATCATTCCGGGCGTGGAAACGGCTGAAACGGGGTCAGTCATTGCCATGCGGTTTCTTGGAAGCGGCGAAACCCGGCAGTTGGCGCAATTATCCTATTACGCGCCTGACAGTTATGTGGGTTCAGTGGCCTTGGCGTCGCGTGGTCAGGTTTTGCCAGCGGCTGATCCTTGGATCGACCGAGACCTGCTAGACCTTGCAACGACAGGGGATCAACCAGAAGACACCAACACATCTGGCGAATTTCGGATGTTGGATGCGTTATATTCCGCTGCGATCCGCAACGGGGTGCCGTCCGTGTTGGTTGCTGAAGTGGTTAGTCTGATGTCGAAATCGCATGATCTTGAGCGTCGCGCACAGACCGGAGACCGGGTTTCATTGGTTTATAGCCCCGAGCATGGCCCAAACGGAACGCCATCTGGACAAATCGCTTATGTCGGGATCAACGGGCCTTCCGGGCAAATGCTCTGTTATGTGGTGCCGGATCGCGAAGCGGGCGGTTATACCTGTTTTGATCCGTCTCAAAGACGTGGTGGCGCGGGAACGGGGGCAATGGTCAGCCCTGTTTCGGGGATTTTGACATCAAAGTTTGGCCCCAGGAAACACCCAATTCATAGGGTGGTTCGTTTACATGCTGGGGTTGACTGGGCGGCCCCGACGGGCACACCGGTTCACGCAGCGGCGGCAGGCAAAGTCAGCCATGCGGGTGACGGCAAAGGCTATGGCAATCTTGTGATCATAAGCCATCCGGGTGGGTTGGAAACGCGCTACGCTCACTTGAACGCGTTTTCCGCAAAGGGCCGGACGGGAACTGTAGTTCAAGCAGGCGATATCATTGGTTATGTGGGGACTACAGGGCGCTCAACCGGGCCGCATTTGCATTTTGAAACCCGGTTGAGCGGTGAACCCATAGACCCAATGCCTTTGTTGTCTGGCGGTCGCACCGTTGTTGCCTCAGGTGCCGTGGAGGCTTTGGTGGCACAGATCATCAAGGTCGAAAGTGCCGGGAACGCGCGCGCAAAGAATCCGTTATCGTCAGCCACGGGGTTGGGGCAGTTCATCACAAGCACTTGGCTGCGGATGATGCGGACGTATCGCCCTGAACTGGCATCGACCATGTCACGACAGGACCTGTTGAATTTACGGTTTGACCCGACCTTGTCACGTGAAATGGTCACGCGGTTGGCACAGGAAAACGAAACCTATCTGAAAAGCCGGGGTCATGCGATTAATGCGGGGCGTTTATACCTGTCCCACTTTCTCGGGCCTGAAGGCGCAAATAAGGTGCTGCGCGCGCCGGGCAGCCAAACGATTTTGGATCTGATGGGGACTGGTGTTGTGAAAGCAAACCCATTTCTGAGCAACTACACGGCTGATGATCTGGAAGCTTGGGCGGATCGTAAAATGGGCGGCACAGGGCAGCGTGGCGGCGTCATCGCACAGGCCCCCGCCAAACCGATCCCACCGGAGTTGAAGTTATATATGCAGCTTATCGATGAGATGGTGGGTGAGACGGGCTAACCAAGGTCTGCCCGCCTGTTCGTTTACATACCGGCGGTGGTCATGAAGGCTTCTTTGACCGCGGCTTCAAAGCCTTTGCGAACGACAAATTCCTTAACCATGCCGCTTGTCACTTGCTTTGCGATGCCCTTGCCAAGGACGGAAACACCGCGCCCGAAATAGGCGGCGTATGCCCCTTGGATCACAAGACCGGATGCGAAGCTGGTGAACATTGATCCCGAAATTTGATAAATAGAGGGGTCGCGCATCGCAATGTTCATTTCCACGCGTGCTTGCATCGCGACTTCTGTCACATGTTGACCGTCGAGTTTGATTGGGAACAAGAAGGAAGCGACTTTTTCGCCGATAGAGACCTTTCCGTCTTGGTTGCCATCCTTGTCATCATAATAGGCAAGGATAGCGACGATATCGTTGCCAATGAAGCCCACGGCCCCAATGGGTTTGAACTTTTCGACTTCGATCCATTCTATGTCAGCCATTGGTTGTTAACTCCCTTATGCAAAATCGTATTTGAAACCGTTGGCGTCCACGTCAATCGTGACACCAGCAACTGTGTCTCCGGCCACCATGCGGGCCAGCACTTGTCGCGACAAGTCAGGCAAAATTGAATTGGTGATTATGTTGTCCACCATGCGTCCGCCGCTGTCTGGGTCGCGGCATTGATCTACAATATGCGCCAGCACCGCGTCTGTATAGGTAAGCTGTGCACCATGGGCGTCGCGTAGGCGCTTTCCCACCGCATCGATTTTGAGTTTTGTAATCCCACCCAAAACTTCCGTCCCAAGGGGGAAATACGGAATGGTGACGATGCGGCCCAGCAACGCAGGGGGGAACACATCTAGCAGGAAGGGTTTCATCGCCGCGTCCAACTCATTTTGGTCTGGTGTGGTCTCTCCGCCTTGGGCCATTTCCATGATAACTTCGGTGCCGACATTGGATGTCAGCAAGATCAAGCAATTCTTGAAATTGATCGCGCGACCGTTGCCGTCTTCCATGATGCCTTTGTCAAAGACCTGAAAAAACAGCTCATGCACATCTGGGTGCGCCTTTTCGACCTCGTCGAGCAGCACAACAGAATAAGGTTTGCGCCGCACAGCTTCGGTCAACCGCCCCCCTTCGCCATACCCGACATAACCCGGAGGCGCGCCTTTGAGCAAAGACACCGAATGGGCTTCTTGGAATTCCGACATGTTGATCGTGATGATGTTCTGCTCACCGCCATAAAGGCTTTCCGCCAGCGCCAAGGCCGTTTCCGTTTTGCCGACACCAGAGGGGCCACATAACATAAAGACGCCGATAGGTTTGTTGGGGTTGGACAGACCTGCGCGGGATGTTTCGATCCGCTTGGCGATCATTTTCAGACCATGATCTTGCCCGATCACACGATCCTTCAACCGATCCGCCAATGTCAGAACTTGTTGCAATTCATCCGTGACCATTCGCCCAGCTGGAATCCCGGTCCAGTCTGAGATCACACTGGCCACGGCTTGTTCATCCACATGCGCATAAACCATGCGATCATCAGGGTCCGTGTCGTCAAGTTCGGTCATTTTGGTGGCCATCTCGGCGCGCGCGGCGTCTGCGTCCTGCTCGGAATTGGTTTCGCCGTCATCTTCGGCGATGCGTTGGCGCAATTCCAAAATTGCATCGACGACCGATTTTTCCTTGCCATAGAGCGTTTCAGCTTGGGCCAAGTCGGTGCGGATTGTGTCTAGCTCGGCTTCGGCTTCTGATTTGCGCTCTTCATTGGTTTCACCCAAATCGCGTTGCGCAATCTTTGCAGCGATTTCACGTTCCAATGAGTCAATCTTGGCTTTCATGTCGCCAATACGAGCCGGAGTGCTGGCTTGTGACACAGCTACGCGCGCACAAGCGGTATCCAGAAGTGACACGGCTTTGTCGGGCAATTGACGCGCAGGGATATAGCGGGCGGACAGGCTGACCGCTGCCACGATAGCTTCGTCCGATATGCGCACCCCGTGATGCGCTTCCATGGGGGCAAGGATACCGCGCAACATGTAGCAACACCGGTCGATATCAGGCTCGTCCACATTCACGGGTTGGAAGCGGCGGGTCAAAGCGGGGTCTTTTTCGAAATAGGTGCGGTATTCGGCGAAAGTTGTCGCGCCGATTGTACGCAACGTGCCGCGCGCAAGAGCAGGTTTGAGCAAGTTGGCCGCGTCGCCCGTGCCTTGTGCGCCCCCAGCGCCAATCAGGGTGTGGGCTTCGTCGATAAACAAAATGATGGGCGTGGGTGAAGATTGCACTTCGTCGATAACGGATTTCAGGCGTTGCTCAAATTCGCCCTTCATCGAGGCACCCGCTTGCATGGCTTGAATGTCTAGCGCGCGCAAACGCGTGCCTTGTAATTTGGGGGGCACGTCACCCGCCGCAAGACGTTGCGCGAAGCCTTCAACAGCGGCGGTCTTCCCAACACCTGCTTCGCCCGTCAGGATTGGATTATTCTGGCGACGGCGCAGCAAAACATCGATGATTTGGCGAATTTCGTCGTCGCGCCCAACAATCGGGTCCATCTTCCCAGACGCGGCTTCGGCCGTCATATCATTTGAGAACCGCCCAAGGGCCGTCGAAGAATCGCGCCCCTCGCTCGCCTCGCCGGGGTCCGGGGACACCAAACCGGATCCGTCCATCGGACGCATGTCTTCTTCTTCGCTGTCAGCCCAAAGCGTGCGGCTTTCTTTGCTAAGTTGGTCAACAGAGATCGATGACATTTCTGGCGTCGCGGCAAGCACTTCGCGACGCAAAGCCGGGTCGTTGAGAACAGCAACCAAAACATGGCCTGTTCGAATTTGCGCCTCACCAAAGAACAGCGTGGCATAGACCCAAGCTGAATTTAGCGTGTCGGATAAAGCTTCAGAGATTTGCGGGTTTTCGGTGACGTTTTTAGCGCGGGCAGCCATGGACTTGTCGAGGGATTTCAGAACGGCGCCGCGATCGACCTTAAGGTGACCAAGCGTGATGGAAATATCGCAATTCTTGTTAGAGATCGCGTGGAACAACCAATGTACCAGATCCACATGACGGTTTCCTTCGCCGCGCACGTAGCGCATGGCTTGAAGAAAGGCGTCGTAGCCTGCGCGGTTCATTTTTCCGGCGTATTTCTCAATTGTTATTTCGGTCACTACCCAAACCCTTATGTAGTCTTAATGTCTTTTCACCCAGTGGCATGCTGCGGCTCGGACCCATTGGGATCAAGCGTAAACCGGGCGACAGTTACAAATTCTTCGCGTGATGCGGGTGTTTGTTGTCTTGGCTTAAAGGCAGCCATCCAGCCAAGTTCAATCGTTGCACCCAGTTTTGCGGCGGGGATTTCATTGGCGGGCAGGGACAGTTCGACACCGACCTCCATCGTTTTGCCCAAATACCAAAACACCATATCCGCAAGGGAGGCATGAGACGCACCACCGGGCAGATACCGGCGGTAATCGCTGAATGACTTGGCGCGGATCGACAAGGTGATACGGTCATTGGCTGTTTGCAAACGACGTCCAACAAACAAATCGCGCCCAACAGATCCACGTTGGCCAAGCTTGTTGCGATCGCCGTCTTCGAATTCCAACCATGTTGGGACATGTTCGGTCACACGCACATTTGCATCCAGCAGGTTTTCGATCATCTGGCGCAGTCGCACAGGGCTTCGAATTCGGCCAGCATGCAGCGGCACCATGGAGGGCCGAAGCGGGTCAGCCTGACTCTCATGCGTGGTAAACCCCGGCGTGCCCACACCAGAAATCGCAAGCAGGTATTCGCGAAACCGATCCCCGTCTGGGTGGTCAAACTGTGTGATCGCATGGGAATCCGACCACGCGCGAAAAAACAATTGGATGAAACGCGCTGATAACAAATCGGTAAAGCGCACGAACGCGTCGTCACCAGATTGGGTCCATTGCAAGACTTCCTCGGTTACATTCAGGGGGAGAGCCCCAAACGGGCCATAAAACCCAAGAGCCTGCGCGCGGATTTTAGCGCCTCCATCTGGCGTGTCTTCATATCCGGCAAGATCAGATGTGGGAAAGGCAAGGTGCGGGTCTTGACCCAGTTCAACATATTCATCCGACATCCGCCGGGAATGGCCAATGCGTGGTTTGTTGGGGTGACGCCGTTCAAGCGCGCGCAACGTGGCAAACAACCCCCGGCCCAGAGCGTCCTCGCGGGCTTTGTCTTCCGGGGCGTTCACAGCAAAGGCCCGCTGCCGCTGCGAGGAGGGAAAGTTTTGATTTTGCCGCGTTGGCGCGACGTCACTGTCGTCTGCACAAACGAGTTCACAGAGGCATATTCTGATAAGAAGCGATCAAGAATTGCGCCAAGCAGAATGATGCCGGACCCTTCAAAGGCGTCCTCGTCAAAGGTGAGCTCAACTTCAATTCCTCGTGCAGGCAAGAACCCATCGCCGCGACGGATAGCGCGTGTCACAGGGCGGGTCTGCATACCGACAAGCCCATTGATTTGCGCTTCTGTGACAGAGTCCGACAAGTCGCAGAACAAGGACATCATCTCGCGAAGTGCGGCGCCGCCTTGCGAACCTGGGCGATCGTCCAAGCCAAAGTGGTTCAAGGACAAGTAAGACAGCAACCGCCAATTCACATGGCCCTGCACAGCACGATGCGGCGATGTCTGATCGAGTTCCGTCAGTGGTTCGCGTGGTGGAGTAGGTCCGGCAACACAAGCAAAGGTAATCGTTTTGTCGTCCGCGATGTAGAAATCATCTTCTGATCCCGCAATTGGCAGATATTCAGGCAGATGGCGGTTCGAATTCATCGTTTTGATCTGAAGCCGCTGCGCTGCGTTTTCATCCGTCGTTTCTGGCGGCTCATAGAGTCGGATAAAGGTTTCTGTGCCCAAATACCGGTGCCGTCTGCCAAACCTGCGTTCTTGTTCCGTCAGGCGACGCGCTTTGCGGTTGGCCGTAAAATAAAGGGCCGCGCGCGCGTTGGTTTGCCCATCCGGGACGGCATAAAGCGGATGCACCTGAACTTTGGTTTGCGAGCCTGCGTAATGTGCGAAAACTTCAGTGATCGCGTGAACTTCGTAATGGGTGACAGGATTGCTGTCCGGAGTGATCACGAATTCATGACGTTTTCGATCCAACCTCAACTGGGCGGCGTTATCTTCAAATAAGTTCAGCGCAGGCACGCAATGCAAAGACAGATGATCAGCATCAAGCCGCGTTGCAAGGGTGGTGTCGGAGGTGTCAAATTCAAAGATGATCTGAACGTTTCGTCCGGGGACGCGTTTCAGATGATCCTTCATTCCCTTTATCTGAAATCCTAGGAACTTACGGGGAAAGACAAAAGCTTCACGCAGCAAAGCAAAGCCATCAAATAGACGTTCAGATTGCGGCAGTAAACGTTCGGTCCGGTCAAATCCAATTTGCTCGATGTCTTCTGGTTTGATGCGTTGGAAGACAGGATCACCATGGGCATTCAAATAGCGCAGATGGGCGCGGACCAGATTGCAATTGATTTGTTCATATAGCTTCACAGCCTCAGGGAAGGGACCCGTGAGGTGAACATCCAGCGTGTCCATGTCAATGTTCGACAACGACCCGCCCGAGATTTCAGGGCGTTCGATATCCAATTGTAAACCCGCTTGCACGCCTTTGGCCGCATCGATCCCAAGTGCCGAAATCGGTGCCGGTATCGAGTGATAGGTCGCATTGCTGATCTTGATTGGCCAAAGGGTCAGGTCGCTGGTCAAACGAAAACGGCAGCTGACACGTTGGTCCGCATCGACGAAGCGCGCATCGATATAGGTGCCTGCGGGATGGGTTAGACCTTCGGCAAGTTCTTTGCCATCCATCGGGACATTGGCCCGCACCAGCATAGCTGACGGGACAGGCGCGAGGGCTTCGGGGAAGACTTGGTCCAGCAATTCAGAGGTGAAGTTGCTAAATTCTTCATCCATCTTGAGCTGCACACGCGCAGCAAGGAACGCAGAGCCTTCAAGCAAACCAGCTACAGCCGGATCTGTATTTTCGCGCAGTAGTCCGCCAAGGCGATCTGCAATGCCGGGGTATTCTGCGGCAAATTCTGCGGCACGCTCATAGAGCAACGCGAGTTCACGGTTATAGGCATCTCGAAACGCGCGCTTCATCCTTGCACCCGGAAGCGGTTTAACTTCATTTTTCCTGCGCCAAGATCAACTTCGGCTACAAAGTCCAAGGGGATATCCGCAGGCTCCGCGACGAGTTCTGCGCTGATTTCAAACGACACTTTTTGCGCCGCGGCCTCGTTGATTGGGATGATGGTAATTTCAATGGATTCCGGGATCAGCCGTGGCTCGTGATCGATCAACGATTGACGGATGGAAGCTGCAATCTGATGGTCGGTTTTTTCAGACCGGGTCAGGCTGCTCATGTCGGTAAAGCCATAGTTCAGGATCGATTTTGCGACATAAGGATGCGTGTCGAGGTTCACAACGGCGTCTAATCGAATGGTGTTCATTAACGCATTGAGGTCCATGTTCAGATGACGGCGCAGTTCGCTTTCATCGACACCTTCGCGCTTTTGCTTGGTGCGCACGGTGACAGTTCGCCCGTCTTCTTGCCGTTGCGATCCGGTGAAACGACTGCTGCGCGATTCCGCTGAGGCACGGAACACATGCATCAAAGAAACCTGCCGTCGACCTTCAGGGGTGCGGGGGGGACGTGTTTTGTTGTCATCAAAGGTGCGGGACATAGATCAACCAATTGAAATTATACGAAAAAGGCCGACGCGTCTGCGCCGGCCTTGATCTTCTCGGCTCAAGAAAACAGAGGGGCTTAGCTGCTCCACTCCAGGTTTTCTGCGATGTCCCAGCCAGACAGAGTTTCCGCGCCAGGTGCGCCGGACTCTTCTTGCATTGTGTACTGTACTTCGAATTTGCGGAAGTTCAGCGTCAGGCTTTCCTGAATACGGTCAAGACCGTCTTTGGAACCGCCTGTGGAATAGTTGGTGATCATGATGTTTTCCATGCGCATTATGAAGTACTCAACAGGAGTACCACCGCCAGATTTGCGCACGATAAGCTGACCGGATTCGATGTGCTCACCAGAGGTACAGCGCTTGATCAGATCGTTGGACGCGAGGTCCACGTATTTCGTCAATTGGATGTCGCCAACGTCAACTTTGCCGCCGCCGCCGCCAGAACCCATATGTGTGGTGCCGCTTTGTGTCAGGCCCCAGCTCCATTGTAGGACATCAATATTGTCCCGGTGTGTCGCGTCCTGAGACTCGCCCTTAATATTGTTTGAGAGAAGAAGAAAAATATCGACAGCCATGTGTCACTCCATTGGTGGGTGTGTTGAGATTGTTAACCAGTTCCGCTCACTTCTTACCGGAGAGTTTGGACACGAGAGACATCCCGATATCCATTCCTTCCAGCTGAAAATGTGGTTTAAGAAAAAACTTACCCACATAGTACCCCGGGTTTTCCTCGTCCTCGATCACTTCGACCTTGGCACCGGCGAGCGGCTTTTTAGCCTTCTCTTTTTCACTCGCACTTTCTGGATTCCCAGAGACATATTTATTGATCCAGGTCTGGAGATCACGCTCCAACTGGATACGATCAGGACTTTGCCCGATTTTATCGCGCACCATGCACTTCAGATAGTGGCTGAAGCGCGACACCGCGAAAATATAGGGAATACGCGCCGACATCGCATCAGACGCTGTTGCCAGCTCATCTGCGAATTTCTTCGGACGATACAAGGACTGAGCCCCGATAAAGGCCGCTTTGTCGGTGTGTTTGCGATGGATCAACCCCATAAGACCCGCCGCAGACAGCTCCCCTTCGCGTCGATCTGTGATCGACACTTCGGTGGGGCATTTGAGGTCTTGCGACCCATCGCCCGTGTCAAAGTTGTGGGTTGGAAGGTTTAGAACTTCCCCACCCGATTTCACGCCACGAATTTGCACAGTCCAGCCGTGTTCCTTGTGAGCGCGATTGATATTTACGGCCATAGTATGGGCCGCATTCATCCAAGCGTATTTCTCGCCTGTATGTCCGTCGGTTTCCTCTTCGAAGTTGAACTCTTCAACCACAGAGGTGCCATCTTGGCCATAAGGCTCACGCGACAAAACGCGCGGCGCGGTCAGCGCCAGATAGCGGCTATTTTCACTGTCGCGTAGACCGTTCCACGCGGCATAATCCGGGGTATCAAAGATTTCCGATAGATCCGGAGGCGTGCCAATTTCGTTCCAGCTGTCCATACCCAGAAGTTCAGGCGCAGCAGCAGAGACGAAAGGTGCGTGGGCGGCAGCAGCAATCTTGGAAATATCGCGCAACAGCGCCACATCGCCAGAGCCCATACCAAAGTAGTAATCCCCAATCAAAGCACCATAAGGCTTGCCGCCAAGAGTGCCGAATTCCTGCTCGTAAATCTTTTGGAACAGTGGGCTCTTGTCCCATTTGGCACCCGGATAGCGGCGCATTTCGGATTGAAGCTCAGTCTTGGACGCGTTCATGACTTTCACACGCAAGGTGCTGTCGGTTTCCGAATTGTTGATCGTATACGCGAGGCCACGCCAGCTGCTTTCCAGCTTTTGAAATTCCTCGTTATGCATGATCTCGTTGACTTGATCGGACAGTTTTTTGTCGATCTTGGCAAGGATTGCATCGATTGTGTCAATCACGTCTTCGGCGATGACTGTCTCGTCATCCATGGCTTCTTTCACAAGGGCAACAACGGCGTTGTCGACTTCCTTGGCGGCCACATCGCTGCGCGGTTTGATCGTTTGGCGCAGGATGTCCGAAAATTCATCTAGTTCTGAGAGGCCTTCGGTTTGGCCCGCTGTTTGGGATGTTGCGTCGCTCATCAGCTGTCTCCCTCACCATCCGCCTTTTCCCGTTCGGCAAGCGCCGACATCAGGTCTGGGTCGTTCAGCAATTCTTTGATTTTCTCCTGAGCCTTTGGCTTGGAGTTCATATAGCGTTGAAGGTTCGCCAGGTGTTGGCGCGCTTCCAGTAATTTGTTCAGGGATGGAACCTGCTTGGCAATCTCGGCTGGGCCAAAATCGTTCATGCTGCTGAAGGACAAGTTCACGCCGATGCGATCCTTGCTGTCTTCATCCAACTTGTTGTCGACATTTACGCTTACACCGGGGCCGACGCTTTCCATGTATGTATCCAGCGTTGCTGCGGTTACATCGGCGAAATCGCGTTCCTCAAGAGGGGCTTTCTCCACGGCTGGCGCGTTGCCCGATAGGTCGGACATGATACCCATCACGAAGGGCAATTCCACCATCTGCTCGCTGTCATACGGATCTTCATAGGCAATATTCACCCGTGGTGGGCGGTTACGCTTAATAAAATCGGTCGCTTTATCAGATGCCATTACCAATCACTCCCTCGTTGATAACAATGAAACTTCCAGCCTGTTGCAAGTCAACCAGAATGACACACTCTGGGCGAGAAATCACTAGTGTATTGCAGTTAGTCCCCGCTCTGTTTCGGAGCGGGAAGCAGTTCTGCGACAATTGCCTCAAAATCCTTGTCTAGATAGCTTCTTGCGCGAACAAGTAGCAAGGGGATCGGGCTTGTAGGTTCATTTTTTCTATAGAAATTTTCAACACTGCGGATATGTGCCGCAACATCTGCTCGTGTCTTCAAGTCAGGCGCGGTGGGTGCTGCAAGTTCCGCTTCGGGGCTGGCGCTTTGCGCATTTTCAGCGGCCAAAGACCTCAATCGCTCCATGGGCAGAGAAAACCCGTGTGCCGGGCCAAAATCGATCACGGCCTTGCCCGCTTCGCCTGGAAGCAAAGTTTCCAAAGCTTCGATCAACGGGCGACCAATTAGAAGCCGCGCTTGCGTGACCAACAATAGCGCGGCAGATGACGGCTCGTTGTGGGCAAGGTACTTTTCGATGGCTTGCAGGGTAACACGTGCTGCGGGTTGATCCGTGACAGCATCTGCTGCGTCGACCTGTGCCACCGATGTGGCGGACGCTACGGGTGCATCGCCGGTTTGCGCTGTCTCAGGCGCGTCGTCATCTTGTGTTACATCGTCCAAAGCATCTGAGGACCAGACATCCAAATCCGGGCGCGCTTGCTGGATCACATCCTGCATCGCGGAAATCGTATCTAACACGTTGGAGAAATCCAAATTGAATGGTTTCTCGGGATGTGCTTTGCAAGCACGCGCTATTCGCCCCAACCCGTCCGCAGCCATGGTCAAATCGGAATGGGTCTGATCAAGCGCGGCTTTGCCGCCGTTATCTTGCAAGGCGCTGACAAGCTGGCTTGCATTTGCGTCTTCTTCGTAGGACCGCGCCGCAGTTTTGCCGGAACCAACCATGTAGCGCCGCAAGGTGACGTCGACTTGGCCATTTAATGGCATGTGCTGCAATGGGAAAATGACCGTCACAGAGCTGCCGAGTTCTTCGAGTGCGCCGCGGCGGTCAGAAGGTGTGGGCGTGATATTCGGGTGCACGTCATCAGGATTGGCTTCCAGCAAATCCGCAATCCCGGCGATGGCCTGTGCAAACCCTGCGCTGCGCCCAGCCAGCGCTTCCCAACGTGCCAACAACGATAAAAGGCGCACATCGCGACTGCGCTTTAAGAGTGCTTCGATCGCGTCGCGTTCTGTCTTACGATCCACGCTGCGTGGATCAAACAACACGTCCAGTGAGCCTTCGGGATTGGCCTCTGATCTCGTGCCCGGTGTGAAATATCTGTCGGGAAGGCGGCCTTCGGCTTCAAAGTAGTAATCGATAAATGCAGGATCGTCAGCGCGTTCTAGGTCAGGCCCACAAGGCGCATCTTTCGACACTTCTTCCAGCAACCAAGGTAATGCCATTCTAGTTTCTTCCTGACCCGAAGCGCCCGACGGCACATTTCGACTTTAAATAACAGGTTCGCGGGCGGTGTGACAGGTAAGGAATACCGGACAGTGCATGGTCGCCGCCAACGTGCATTAGGTTGCGTCGCCAGAGACCATATCGGCATAAGCTTTGGCGAAATGTTTCAAAAACTCGTCGAGCATCCCGTTCTCATGCGGTGCAGCCTTGCTGTCCCAACGCTCAACAAATGTGTCCCATGCCTTGCCTCGCTTGCCGCTTCCAAGTCCCAAACCAGCACTTCCTTGCGCTTCCACATCTTCTGGACTCAATCCCTCAAGGAGTGCGGCCAAGGCGGGTTGAATCGCTGCAAACACGGCTGTTTGGTGCAGTCGGATGTCCTTTAAGGCTTCGCTTAGCCCCTCCGGTCCCGACAGGAACCCGGCACGATGTTTGAGGTACATGGTTTCGATGGCCTGTTCGGCATCTGGCAAGAATTTTAACGGGTTATTGTCGCTTGCACGTCGCATTGTGCGCTCGCCGCCACGGGTGAATTGTTTCGCAGACGCGCGGGCTTGCAGCAACATAATCAATTCAGAAGCAACAACGCGGGTACTTTCCCCCAATGCCTTGGCGAGGGCGAGGCCATCGACGTCAGCGTAAGAATCCGCCGGGAGGCCCGCGGCATCACAAAAGGCGCGCACAAATGCATCACTGCGTACAGCCACAGGGGCGGCTTTTGCGACATCTGCCGAGATCGCTTGCGGTGTTGGACGTGATACTTGGCCAACATCGGGGCGCGGAACTGAAGGAATGGGGGCGACGGGTTCGGGCGCGGCAACGGGTGTTGGCACTGGAGCAGCTACCGGTGGTGCAGGGGGCGGAGCTACCGGTGGCACAGGGGCTGGGGTTGGTGGTTCAGGCAAACGCGCCGGGCGAGGTGGCGACTGGATTTCTGAAGATGTTGGCGGTGTCGTGCGCGGCGGCGACAAAACTGGTGCCGGTTGAGCAAACGTCGCATGGGCCGCGGACGGAGGCTGTTGCAGGGGCGAACGAGGTGCACCTGCTGGGGGCAAGTCGATAAAATCGTCAGCGAAATCATCCGCACGCGCGCCCGGGCGCGGCGGCAGGGGATCAATCGGTTCAGCCGGGCCGCCAACATCCCAAGGGTCGGCGGCATCATCCCAAGACTTGTTTGCATGATGTGGCGGAGTGCTGAATCCAGAAGGTACTTGCGGTGACGGCGCGGATGGCGCGACAGAGGCCGTTGCACCAAGCATTGCAATGATGAAGTAGGACCCCACCTGAAAGCGGTCCCCATTGGCGAGTTGGTGTAATCCGTCCAAACGATACCGACTGCCTTGCAGGAAGGTGCCATTCGTTGAAACGTCACGCAGATAATATGTCCCATTTTGTACGGCGATATCAAAGTGGTGACTGCTGATATGGCGGGTGGGATCTGGCAGGGTCCAGTGCATAGAGGGACTGCGACCGATTTGCGCGCCTTGTGGTGGCACGGCGAATTGCACGGGCCCGCCATCCTCCAACACGCTATAGTTTTCGATCTGCAAGACCAATGTCATGCCTGCACGCACCCTACGCTATGCCCTGTATTTCGGCGAAAACTCACTGACACACCCAAGCCGCCCTAATAGACCCGAAACAAGGATTCAGCCATGTCTATGATTTTTGCCAAAAGCACGGACCGGCGCGAGAGTTGTGCTTGTGCCAAAGAGGACAAGACAGCGGAGTTGATGGATTTCGGGGATCGCGACACAGGCACGTTAGCCGGGTCATTCGGAGCGATTGATCCCCCTGACCACCCAACGGACAAGCCCAACATAACCGCCGGACTTCGCTTAGAGGCCCAAAGCGCCTGACGCATAATTTGATGACGCATGTCTTTGTTGGGGGCGCTGATCCAGCGCCCAACGTTTTCCATCATGTCTAGATCGGCTTGGTCTAATGTCTCGGGCATCAATCGCAAACACTCATGAGCCCACCAGATCGCCATCTGGGGCAAGGCGGCAAAGGCCGTATATGTAACAGCTTCTTCCGGTGTCGTGCTGGCGCGCAGCCGCCACAGGTAATCCAGTGCGTCTTCGTCGGCCATGGGGCGCTTTTGGGTCAGCTCGGACAGTTGTGGGATCGCGGCGTATAAGTCTTGCGGCATCTCAAAACGCAGCGCGCCCAAGGGGGGCTGCGTGCTGTCTGCTTCTTTTGCCTGCGCAAGCGCATTTGGCGGGATCGTCTGGTTCATATCCATCGACTTTTTGGCTTACTGCTCCGATGACCCTGTTTCGCGCTGCTCACGGGCCTTTGGTTGCAACCTTTTCGTCTCTTGGAGCTTGGGTCAAGCGCCGGGAATCACGCACTTTTCAACCGCGACATGCATGCCACGGCTGTGAAATCCCCAAATTTCCGAAAATTTACGTTTCGAAAACTGTTTGTCGAACGGGCCTCGGCGTTGCTGCCCCTATGCCGCCAAAACTTTCGCAATAGATGATAGCGACGCGGTTGCAGTGGCTGCGACCTTGACCTCGACAAAGCCATTCTTTTTGTCAACATCTTGAAAGAATGGGTCTTGTAGGGCCGCTTGATACGTTTCAATCGCGCCCACAGCATCCTGTTTCAGCTTCGAACGCTCGGCCCCTTCGGGTGTCACAGTGATCTGTTCAAGGATGTCTTCTAGCTTCTCATCAAAGCCACTCAAACGGTCTGTCAGTGATGACGCCGCTTGTGCCACAGAGGCAAGTTCTTCGTCACCCGCGCAGGCATCGACGATCGCTTTCTCCAGTTTCCCGACTTCTTCAAACATCTTCTTGCGTGAACTCTGCCACAAAATGCGGGACTTCTGGAACGGTACGACGTCTTTTGGGATTTCGCCATCCTGGCCGGATGTGGTCGCGGCCGCCGCTGTATCTAGTTGTGGTTTAAGACGTGTGGCAATGGTCAAGGCTTTGGTGAAATCGCCCATTTCGGCGCATTCAACAGCCATACCCCATGCCGCTTCAAGTTTGCTGCGGTTCGGTGGGTTGTTTCCCATGGCCTTAGTATAGAGTGCCGTGATCGCGGCTTCGATTTGTTGCCACTTGGCGGCATTTGGGTCTTTGGTGTCCTGCGTAGCCGTATCTGCATCGGTGTTTTCGCTGGTATTCGCAGGCTCTGCCGCAGCGGCAGGGGCCGTCAATATAGGGCGCAACTTGCCCGCAACGGCCATGGCAGATTTAAAGTCGCCATTTCCAGCGGCGGCTTCTGCGCCATCCCAAGCTTTTGCGATTGCGGCGGCGCGCGGGTCTTGTCCGGCGGCAAAGCGTTGAACCAATGGTGTCAGAGCGCCAGAGATTTTACCCCATTGCTCGGCGGCAGGGTCCACGTCTTGCGTGTCATTCTCTGTTTCTGCGACTTGTTCTTCTACTGTGTCAGATGTGTTGTCTTCGGCTTCGATGTTCTCTGAGTCTGCAACTGTGTTGTCGTCGATTGCATCATCTTCATTGTTGTCGTCGTTTTCGTTTTCGAGACCTTCTTCCTCTGGTTCACCATCATCTTCCAGAACATTTCCGTCAGGATCGGCAATAACGACCTTCATCTTGAGCTTGATACCCGAGAGGAACTTTTTCATGTTCTTTGCCATGCCGGGCAGCAATTTGCCGTCCAGCGACAAGGTCATGATTTTGCCCTGCACGTCACAGTGACCGAAGGTGACTTTGCTGGTCTCACCTTCTGCTTTCGCTTTGCGCATCATGACTTCAGGCGATTTCTTGAGGTCAAGAAACATCACGTTGTCTTCTGGCTTTTTGCCCAGACACAACCCAAACGGCAAAGGCTTTTGACGGGCCTTTTTGACGAGCTTTTCAAGCTCAGCGATGTCTTGGTCTTGCATGGCCATGATGGACGTCCTCCGATGGGTTTAGTGGCAGAGCGTCTTTGAATTACCACTCAGGGTTGATTCGCTGAACTCCGAAAATTGGGCCCACTGTGTTTGCGCATGTTGCTGTATTGCACTCAAAATCGAAACGGCAAACTGAAAAAAAATTTTTAGGTTGTACAAAATATCGCGTCTGAGGCGGCAAAAAGCAATATATCTGTAAGGTTTTCGAACCTAGAACACGCTTCTTGACGCAGAGTCACATACCTCTTGCCGAAGTTAGTGCAATTTGTAAGTGTGTCGAGGTTAGTCAATAGTAATTTCTCGTGTAAGCTGATTTGGGCCGATTATATAAACGCACCTAAAGGCCCGGTGTGTACGAAAAAAATAAGCCGACCCTAGGGGGAAACATGGATTTAGACGCGCTTCTTCAACCACATGGAGAAGATGCTCCCAGCGGTGACGATCTTGAATACGATCCGGTTTTTACCGAGTTGGAGATCGCCGCTCAACCAGGAGAAGAACGTCAGGCAGGGGATGAAATCCTCGCTGCTGAGGACCCGGACTTTAAAGAAGTCGCGTCACTCGCCACAGACGTTATGGGACGTAGTCATGACTTGCGGGCAGGTATATTCTTTGCCGAAGCAAACCTACGCCTTAAGGGCTTGCCGGGATTTGCATTGGCGACCAGCTATGTGAATCGATGCCTGACGGAATATTGGGACACGTGCCATCCGCAGCTTGATGCCGATGACGACAACGACCCAACTATGCGTGTAAATGCTGTGCTTGCTTTATCTGATCCCAACCGCATTCTAAGGGGGTTGCGCACAGCACCAATGACCAAAAGCCGGATGTTTGGCATGATTTCCCTGCGCCATATTTCTGTGGCCGAGGGGGAGATAACACCGCCCAGTGATATGGAGTCAGTGCCAGATGTGGCTTCCATTGCGGCCGCGTTCCAAGACACCGATCCAGATGAGCTGCGCACCATGACGCAGGCCGCAGCAACCGCGCTGGCGGATTTGAATTCGATTAACGACAAGTTTGATGCAGAAACTCCGGGGCAGGGTCCTGACCTTGATCCGGTGATCAAGATGCTCAAGCAGATTAATACACGCATGTCCAATGCGTTGGGGGATCCAGTTGAGGAAGGTGATGAAGAGTTGTCCGACGAGGGCGTGGATGGTGACGGCGGTGACGCACCTGCTGCACGCGGGACGGGCGGCGGCGGTGGAGGCGGAATCACCAGCCCGAATGATGTGCAAAACGCGCTTGATCGCATCATTGGGTATTATGAAAGGTTTGAACCTTCCAGCCCAGTGCCGCTTTTGTTGCTGCGTGCCAAAAAGCTAGTGAATGCCGATTTCTTGACTATTGTCAAAGACATGGCACCCGGCGGGATCGACAATGTGCACCTTGTAAGCGGCACGGTGGACGAAGAAGAATACTAATACGATAACGCCACAAATCTGTGGCTGAACATGGGTAACAACAGGTTGCGAAGGAGACAGTAAGATGTCCGGTAGTTCACAGAAGTTTATTGCAAGGAACCGGGCTCCCCGAGTCCAGATCGAATATGATGTGGAGCTTTACGGAGCCGAAAAGAAGGTGCAGCTTCCATTCGTAATGGGCGTTATGTCTGATCTTGCAGGTAAATCCGAGGTGGAACAGCCTGGGATCGCGGATCGCAAATTCCTAGAAATCGACGTCGACAACTTCGACGATCGGATGAAATCCATGGCTCCTCGCGCCGCCTTTACCGTGCCCAACACGTTAACAGGCGAAGGCAACATGGCCGTCGATATTACATTTGAATCCATGGATGACTTTAGCCCAGCGGCAATCGCTGCGAAAGTTGAGCCACTCAAAGAACTGCTGGATGCACGCACGCAACTGTCCAACCTGATGACTTATATGGACGGGAAAAGTGGCGCAGAGGATCTGATCGCTAAGATCATGAAAGACCCAGCTTTGCTGAAAACCCTCGCGGCGCAGCCCGCCGCAACTGACGATAAAGAGCAGGAGTAATCCATGGCTGAAGCAGAAACAGAAGCAGCCGGTGGTGCCGAAGCCACGGCATTTGGGTCCTCAGATTTTGAGAACCTGCTGAAAAAAGAATTCCGCCCGAAATCCGACCAAGCCAAGACTGCTGTTGAACAAGCCGTCAAAACATTGGCCGAACAAGCGCTGGCAAACACGGCTTTGGTTTCGGACGATGCCTTGCGCACCATTGAAAGCATTGTTGGGCTTATCGACCAAAAGCTGACCGAACAGGTCAACCAGATCCTGCACCATCAGGATTTCCAGCAGCTTGAAAGCGCATGGCGCGGTCTACATTATTTGGTGAACAACACCGAAACAGACGAGATGCTGAAAATTCGCGTCATGAACATTTCCAAAAAGGACATGCACAAGACGCTCAAGAAGTTCAAAGGGACCGCTTGGGACCAATCGCCGATCTTCAAGAAGATTTACGAAGAAGAATTTGGCCAGTTTGGCGGCGAACCTTATGGGTCTCTTGTCGCCGATTATCACTTCGATCACAGCCCGCCGGATGTGGAATTGTTGACGGAGATGGCAAAAATTGCGGCTGCCGCGCACGCACCTTTGCTGACGGGTGCAAACCCAAGCTTGTTCCAAATGGACAGCTGGTCTGAATTGGCCAACCCACGCGACCTTACCAAGATTTTCCAAACTCCGGAATATGCCAGCTGGCGTTCCCTTCGTGAGAGCGAAGACTCCAAATATGTTGGCCTTGCAATGCCACGTTTCTTGGGTCGTTTGCCTTACGGGTCCAAAACAGATCCAGTCGAGGCGTTTTCTTTTGAGGAAGAAACCGATGGCGCAGATTCCAGCAAGTATGGCTGGGTCAACGCGGCATATGGCATGGCGGTGAACGTCAACCGGTCCTTCAAGGAATATGGCTGGTGTTCGCGTATCCGTGGCATCGAAAGCGGTGGTGCGGTCGAAAATCTGCCGTCACATACTTTCCCAACAGATGATGGCGGTGTGGACCAAAAATGCCCAACAGAAATCGCGATTTCTGATCGGCGTGAGGCTGAGCTGTCAAACAACGGCATGATGCCGTTGATCCATCGCAAGAACAGCGACTTGGCGGCCTTTATTGGGGCGCAGTCTCTTCACAACCCTGCTGAATATGACGATGCCGACGCGACCGCGAACGCAAATCTTGCGGCGCGCTTGCCGTATTTGTTCGCGACGTGCCGCTTCGCTCACTATCTCAAGTGCATCGTGCGCGACAAAGTCGGTTCCTACAAATCGCGCGATGATATGCAGGCTTGGTTGCAGAAATGGGTCAATCAGTATGTTGACCTGAATTCGGCGACATCGCCGGAAGATGTAAAAGCGCGTCGTCCGCTCGCAGCCGCCGAGGTTGTGGTGGAAGAAGTGGAAGGAAATCCGGGGTACTATACGTCTAAATTCTTCCTGCGCCCACATTACCAACTGGAGGGCTTGTCCGTATCATTGCGGCTGGTTTCCAAACTACCAAGCGAGAAGGGGTAATCCCCGCACGAGCACCCACCAACTACAATTTACCATGAAAGGATGATCAACCATGGCTTTTGACGCATTTTGCTACTTTACCGGTTCCGACGTTTCAGGGGAAACTCAAGACAAAGCAATGAAGAACAACAACGCCTTCGAAATTCTAAGTTTTGAAATTGGCGCGGAAAACAACATCAACATTGGCTCGATTACAGCCGGTGGTGGCGCTGGTAAAGCGACCTTCAAAGAACTGACAATTACCAAGAAAACAGACACTGCGTCTTGCGCGATGTTCTCAAAGCTATGCGAAGGCAACCACTTTGATGACATGGTCATCGAACTGCGTCGCTCTGGCGGCCAAGGTAGCTCCGCATCCGGTTCGACATTCCTGTTGTGGGAATTCAAACTGGTCATGATCCAAGACATCAGCTGGTCTGGTTCCGATGGTGATGACATCTGCGAAGAAACTGTTGTGATGCAGTATGGCGCGATGAAAGTGACCTACACAAAGCAAGACAAGCAAGGCAAACCAGCCGGCGAAACGTCTGGCGAATGGAGCCGCGTACTCAACGAAGCCAACTTGGCTGTCGAGTAATATATGTTGCACCAAATGGTGCGATGACGCTATGCGGCAGGCCCTCTCTTTGGGGGCCTGTGCGCCTTTATTTTCACTTTGCAGGAGAACCCGGTGTCAGCCGTAGACCTTTTAAAAGCCGGCGATCTGGACGGTGCGTTAGAAGCGCTTCAAGTTGAAGTGCGGGCAAATGCAGCCAGTGCAAGCCTGCGTGTTTTTCTGTTCCAACTTCTTTGCGTTCGCGGGGACTGGAAACGTGCGATCCAACAGCTGAAAGTTTCCGCTGAAATGGATCCGTTGGCCTTACCCATGGCTCAAACCTACCGTGAAGGCATCGTTTGTGAAGTCTATCGCGAAAAAGTTTTTAAGGGTGAGAAAGACCCTCTAGTATTTGGCGAACCGCAAGAGTGGATCGCCCTGATGGTTGAAGCGCTCAAGGCCAACGCTGCCGGGAATGCCGAAGCCGCCGCAGAAATACGCGCGCGCGCATTTGAAGCTGCACCCGCAGTATCTGGCAAGATTGATGGCCAAGCCTTTGAATGGATTGCCGACGCGGATATGCGATTAGGCCCCCTCTTGGAAGCCGTTGTAAACGGGCGGTACTTCTGGATGCCCTTTGCCGCCATAGCAAAAATCGAATTCGATGACCCGGCAGATTTGCGAGACGCTGTTTGGACGCCAGCCAATGTTAAGTTGGCCAATGGCGGGGACATCGTGGCGCTCATTCCAACCCGCTACGCTGGAACTATCGAGAACGGCAGCGAAACGGATAAGCTTGCGCGTTCGACCGAATGGGCCGACCTTGGCGAAGAAACATATGCCGGGATCGGGCAGCGTTTACTTGCAACGGATCTAGGCGATCATGCATTGATGGATATCCGGTTGCTAGAACTGGACGTCGAAATCCAAGCGGAAACCGGCCCCACCGAGGAGGCTGACGTCGAGGGTGGCGACCCAGATGTCTGACAAGATGATTGCAGAACGGCTCCAGCCTTCATTGCTGGACCGACTGACAGATGATGATCCAACCGAGCTGAAAGAACGACGCGAAGATCGGGTCATCGATATTCGTCAACTGCGCGATATCATTCAACGTGATCTGGCGTGGCTGCTCAACACAAGCGACAGCAACAACATTATTGACGAAGATCGGTATCCCAACGCCGCTAAGTCAGTTTTGAATTTTGGTATCCGAGAAGTGGCAGGCGATTACTCAACCGCGGAACGCGCGGAAAACATACGAAAATCTATCGCGACTGCGATCCAAACTTTTGAGCCGCGTATTCACCCAGGCTCAATTGACGTACAATTACGCGTTGGGCATGAGAGCCGCACCAGCGTCGTCACCTATGACATTCGTGCGGACATGTGGGCACAACCGATGCCAATGGAACTTTATTTACGCAGCGAAGTCGACGTGACTACAGGAGAACTCGCTCTGGAAAGGGTCAGCTGACCAAACAATGGACACACGGCTGCTCAAACATTACGAAGGTGAACTGGCGTTCATGCGCGACATGGGCGCTGAATTCGCTCAAGCTTACCCCAAGATTGCGACCCGGTTGGGCATGGATGGCGTCGAAGTCGTCGACCCATATGTCGAGCGTTTGTTGGAAGGCGTCGCATTCCTGTCTGCGCGCGTGCAGCTTGAACTTGAACTGCAATACCCAAACCTAACAAGCCACCTGCTTGAGATCGTTTACCCACATTACCTTGCGCCCACGCCCTCGATGATGATTGCGGCGTTTGAGCCAGATATGCAGAACGCGGCGCTTGCTGACGGTTACGTTGTACCGCGTCACTCTGAGATGCGCAGTGCGTTGCGCGATGATGACCAAACAGCTTGCGTCTTTCGAACTTCAGACGATGTCACCTTGTGGCCGATAACGATTTCAGAAGCCGAATATATTGACGGGCGTGGCGAATTGGTCGCCGCGGGTGTTTCAAGGGACACGGAAGCACGTGCTGCAATCCGTCTACGTCTTAGCCGTTTTGGTGGCCAGCCAATCGGGGAACTCTCGCTCGACAAACTTGTATTATTTTTGAATGGGCAAGAAGGTAAGAACTGGGAGCTTCACGAATTACTTTCGACGCAAGTTACTGGACTGGTGGCCCGCTCAACCAACCGGCGAGCGGATTGGATTGCTGATCTGCCCAATGGCGCAGTTATCCCTCGCGGGTACGATCAGGACGAAGCCTTGCTTCCTACGCCGCAACAAAGTTTCGATGGGTATCGTTTGCTGCAAGAGTATTTTGCAATGCCAGAACGCTACCATTTCGTTGAGCTTCAAGGGTTAAGCATGGCCCTTAGTCGCTGCGATGGGCACGATGTCGACATCTATATTTTGCTGAAAGAGGGCACCCAAGATGTATCTGCTGGGGTCACGCCAGCGGCCTTTACGTTAAACGCAGTTGCCGCCGTCAATCTGTTTCCAAAGCGGTGCGACCGGGTACACGTCTCTGCATCAGATGTGGAACAACACGTCGTTGTCGACCGGACGGCGCCACTTGATTATGAAGTTTACGCCTTACAAAGTGTGACCGGCATCAGCGGTGACGGCGAAAAGGATGTGCCATTCAGAGCCTTTTATTCTGCGGACGATCTAACGGCTGCTGGCGACATGCATACCGCTTATTTCACGCAAAGTCGGAAAATGCGCCAAAGAGCAGAACGCGAACGTCTCAAAGGTGTGCGAACATCGTATCTTGGTTCTGAGTTGTATTTGTCACTGGTTGACCCACAACAAGCACCATATTCTGCCACGCTCGACCAGTTGGCGGTTACAGCCATGGCAACCAATCGCGATCTTCCGCTATTGCTGCCCACAGGGTCGCGTGATGTGTTTTATCTGCCTGATGGTGGCCCAATCAGTCATATATCAACCCCGGTAAATCCAACTCGTCCGCGCCCGTCCTTGGCGCAAGGCGATACCGCTTGGCGACTGATCAGCCACCTTAGCCTTAACTACTTATCCATTGCTGGCAGCAAAGAAGACGAAAGTGTTGCGGCATTGCGCGAATTGATTGGGATTTATGCGCCCTCGGGCAATCGAGTTCTGGAAAAACAACTCGAAGGTCTGAACGGGGTTTCAACTCGTCCTATTGTGCGACGAATGGCCGACGAAGTGCTGTCCACAGCCGTGCGCGGCATAGAAATTCAGCTGCGCTTTGATGAAAGCTTTTTTGAAGGCACCAGCGTGTATTTGCTGGGCGCTGTCCTTGAGCGGTTCTTCCGCAAGTATGTATCGATCAACAGTTTTACCGAAACGGTGCTTGTCACCCAGCAACGCGGGGAGATTACCCGATGGCGGCCGGAAACGGGTCTGGGACGGATAATCTAAGTCACCTTGATCGGCTGACAGACGCCCCAGAAAAACACCATATTTTCCATGCCTTTCGGGTGTTGGAAGGGGCATATCCAGACGCGCCACGCATTGGTGACGCGCGCCGTCCGCGCGAAGACATGGTCCGGTTTGGTCAAGAAGCTGAACTGGCGTTTCCGCCGTCAAGCGTTCAAGGATACAAGCCGCGCAAGGGCACACAGCCCGGCAAGTTAACCAACCGTTTCTTTGGTCTGTTCGGCCCGCAAGGCCCGTTACCGTTGCATATGACAGAATTCGCGCGTGCTCGGTTGCGCCAGCACCGCGACCCGACCTTCGTTGAATTCGCCAATATTATGACGCACCGCCTGATGACGCTGCTTTATCGGGCGTGGCGCTCAGGTCAGCCTGCGCCCAGTTTTGATCGCGGCGAAAATGATGGCATTGAACGCAAGATCGCAGCCATTGCTGGGTATCACGGCACGCATTTACGTAAGACCGATGCATTACCCGACTTGGCCAAACGACACTTCGCGGGGATCTTGTCGCAAGGACCCAAAAACGCAGAAGGGCTGGTTTCAATTTTGTCCGCTTTCTTTGGGACAAGCGTGCGAATAGAGCAATTTATTGGCACGTGGTTAGAGCTGGAATCAGATGATCGTTGGGTTCTAGGCGGTCCTGCTGGATTGGGACAAACGACATCTATTGGTGAACAAGTGTGGACCCGTAGCGACAAATTTCGCCTCGTAATTGGACCGCTCAGTTTGGACGAATACCGTCGCCTTCTTCCGGGCGGGTCATCGCTCGAACGGCTGCGCGCTATCGTGCGTAATTACATCGGCGACTCGCTGGATTGGGAAGTGAACCTGATCCTGCACAAGGACGAAATTCCCGAACCGAATCTTGGGGAAACGGTGCAGCTGGGACAGACTGGCTGGATCGGAGACAGAATAAACGACAAGGACGCGGATGATCTTTATCTGGAACCAAACCTCCAGACGAGCACCGTGCCCAACAGTGAGAGGGACCATCTATGACCGAAATTAGCCGCGTTGCCCTGTTTGGGAAGCTAAACAGCCTTGGTTACAAAGCCATCGAAGGGGCCACCGTGTTCTGTAAAATGCGGGGCAATCCTTATGTGGAAGTCGTGCACTGGATCCATCAGATCTTGAACAACCAAGACAGTGATATTCACCGCATTATCAGCCACTTTGATCTAGATGACGGCAAGATTGCCACGCAAATGACCGCCGCATTAGACGCGCTCCCGCGCGGTGCAAGTTCGGTTAGTGACCTTTCCGCGCATCTTGAAGACGTCATGGAGAGAGCTTGGGTCTGGGGGTCGTTGCTTTATTCGTCCAACCAAGTTCGCACCGGACACATCATCTTGGGCATGTTGGAAACCCCAAACCTTAAGAACATCCTTGTGTCGATCTCCCCAGAGCTGGCCAGCATCAAACCAGACGCTTTGGCCGATGATTTCCACAACATAACCGACGGCTCCCCCGAGGATGCTATGCGCCCACAAGACGGCTCAGTCACCGGGGGCGGCGCAGAACCGGGCGAAGCATCAGGGGCAATGGCACCATCAGGCGGCCAAACCGAAGCGCTTGACCAATTCTGCACAGACCTCACGGAACAAGCCCGTAACGGTGAAATCGACCCAATCGTGGGCCGGGATGAAGAAATTCGCCAGATCGTCGATGTGTTGATGCGCCGTCGTCAAAATAACCCGATTTTGACAGGTGAAGCCGGTGTCGGGAAAACCGCTGTGGTCGAAGGCTTTGCCTTGCGGATCGCACGCGGTGATGTGCCGCCAGCGCTGCAAGGCGTGCGCTTGTTGGTTCTTGATGTGGGACTGTTACAGGCTGGTGCGTCTATGAAAGGCGAGTTTGAAAACCGCCTGCGTTCAGTAATCGATGAAGTGCAAGCCAGCCCAACGCCCATCGTTATGTTCGTCGATGAAACGCATACACTTGTTGGGGCCGGCGGAGCAGCCGGAACCGGTGACGCCGCGAACTTGCTGAAACCAGCACTTGCACGCGGGACCTTGCGGACAATTGGCGCCACGACTTGGGCCGAGTACAAGAAATACATCGAAAAAGACCCTGCACTGACCCGCCGCTTCCAAGTTGTACAAGTCGATGAGCCGGATATTCCAAAAGCCATCCTGATGATGCGCGGCATCGCATCGATGCTCGAAAATCACCATAAAGTGCAGGTTCTGGACGAAGGGATCGAGGCTGCGGTCACATTGTCTGCGCGTTATATTCCCGCACGGCAATTGCCCGACAAGTCCGTCAGTTTGCTTGACACCGCTTGTGCGCGCGTGGCGGTCAGCCAACACGCTGTGCCCGCCCAAGTTGACGACAGTCAGCGTCGCATTGAAACACTCACAACGGAACTTGAAATCATCGATCGTGATGAAACCGCAGGCTACGATGTTGGAACGCGACGCGACACAGTGACCGCTGCAAAAGACGCAGAAGCCGCAAGGTTGGCGGAACTCACTGCAAAGTGGGACGCTGAAAAAGCGGTCGTCGAGGAGATACTTGAGCTTCGCGCCAAGCTGCGTGAAGGCGCGCAGCCCGTGGATGATGATCTGGCCAAAATCGAAGAGGGTGCCGCTGAAGCTGAAAGCGGTGAAGGCGAAGCGCCCGCATTTGACCGCGTGGCTTTGTTGGAAGAGCTCAAGGCGAAGAATGCCGAACTTGAAGAGCTGCAAGGCGACACGCCGTTGATCTTGCCCATCGTGGACCATCAGGCCATCGCTGGTGTCGTGGGCGATTGGACCGGCATTCCAGTTGGGCGCATGGTCAAGGATGAAATCGACACGATCTTGAAGCTCGAAGAGCATCTTGCAAAGCGAGTGATCGGGCAAGACCACGCGATGAAAATGATCGCCAAACGTATTCAGACAAGCCGCGCTGGATTGGACAATCCCTCCAAGCCGATTGGTGTGTTTATGCTTGCGGGGACGTCTGGTGTCGGGAAAACCGAAACTGCGTTGGCGTTGGCCGAAGTTCTATATGGTGGCGAGCAAAACGTCATCACGATCAACATGTCAGAATACCAAGAAGCGCACACTGTTTCGTCGCTGAAAGGCGCGCCTCCCGGATATGTGGGTTATGGCGAAGGCGGCGTGTTGACGGAAGCTGTGCGGCGCAAACCCTATTCGGTTGTGTTGCTAGATGAGGTCGAAAAGGCCCACCCGGACGTGCATGAGATCTTCTTCCAAGTCTTTGACAAGGGCGTGATGGAAGACGGCGAAGGGCGCACGATTGATTTCAAAAACACGTTGATCTTGCTGACGTCGAACGCAGGCACGGACTTGATTATGGACCTGTGCGCAGATCCTGAATTGATGCCTGATCCTGAAAGCATGGCCAAGGCGTTGCGTGATCCACTGTTGCAGGTGTTCCCACCAGCCTTGTTGGGTCGTTTGGTCGCAATTCCGTACTATCCGCTAAGCCCAGATATGATCGGTAAGATCACAGTGTTGCAACTCAAGCGTATCCAGAAACGGGTGGAAGCTGCACATGGTGTTCCGTTCGAATACTCGGACGCTGTGGTTCAAGAAATTGTGGATCGCTGCCAAGAGCTTGAAAGCGGTGGCCGGATGATCGACGCAATTGTGACGAATACAATGCTGCCAGACATCTCCGCTGAATTCCTACGGCGCATGATGGAAGGCGATGAGATTACTAAGGTCGCAATCGACGCCAAAGATGGTGAGTTCACCTACTCATTTTAACCAGCAGAAAGTCTGATTATGAAGACGATACCCCTTCTCACGAATGATCTGTCCTCTGCTGTGCGGTCGGCATCAAAATTGCAGATCGTGTTGCCACCTAAAAGTCTGACATTCGATGTCTCGTTGCAGGTAGACGATGATCTGTTCGAGAAGATCAAGTTAGATGGATTCCTTGCCGACAAAATGTTCGGCGAGGTGTCGAAGATCTACAAAGTGGCAGCGTCTCATTTGGCCAAGGAAGCCGAACGGATCGAAAAGGAGTTCTTTGCCAAGGACAAGACAAGAGCTTGGGTGATCAGCGAGTGGGAGAAAACGGCACCCGCTATTCTTGAGAAGTTCGAACCAATTTTGCAAAAAAAGGCAGAAGGGCATCTTAAGACTTGGCAAAAAGTTCAGGGCGACTCGAACAAATATGTCGTCAGGTGTGTTTTCAAAGTTGCTGTTGGTACCTTGGGTGTCGCGGCCGCGACCTTGGGGACGGTCGTTGCCTTCGGATCAGGTGGCGGCGGGGTAGGCGGGGTCGTCGCGATTTATGGTCTCTACAAAGCCGTCTTGGCACTGGGAAAAGAAATCAACCGACAACGCAAGGACGTGGATCAAGCCGAAGCAGCGCTGCAGAAATATGCCGCCGGTCTGATAAAAACGTACAAAGACGCCTCCAAGAAGAAAGTCGTCGGGCGTGAATTTGCCACAGAGTTTCTCAACAGCTTGAGCCCGGCAGAGATCAAGAACCTGAATGGGTTGAACACAAACTTTGACAGTTTCAAAGGCAAACTGGACCGGGTTGAAAAAGGCCTGAGCAACCTGTCGACCAAGTTAAACGAATTGATCGATGCGCAAGAAGATTTGCAGAAAGACGTCGACCGCAAGATCAAGAAACAACTTGCTCAACGGGATTACAAATCCAAAAGACTACCGAAGCTGGAAGCCAAAATGTCCAAGCTGCACACGCAAACCGCACGGAAAATCGCTGAGGTCAGTCAAGGCATCGGCAAAGTTGATGGCGCGCGTAAGCGGGAAAAAGGCTATAGAACGGCGATCAAAGAACTAAACAATAAAAAACCTGGGTGGGCAGGTAAGGTCGAAAAGCTCATCATTTTGGGGGACCTTGCCCTTGGGGCTGCATTTACCGATTTCAGCAAGTTGGATCAACTTCTGGTGTTTATCAACGCAGTTGGCGTCGAGGTTGATGGTGTTTTGGCAGAACAAATCTAACCGCAGTTCGGACAAGTACGACGCGATAGGAGAACAAAATGGCAGATGATGGAAAAAAGAACTTTTCGATTGATGTAACGATCAATCCGTTTGGTGAGTGCAAAGGCAGTAAAGTGCCTGAGTGGTTTAAAGCGCGCCCGAAGTTGATGTCGATCGTCAAAGACATTCAGATCAAGCGTTCGATGATGCTGGACGACCGTAAGTGGAAGAAAAAAGTGCTCGAAGACGGTGTTTACGCTGTCGCCAAATATGACTTAGCTTTGTTCTCTACGGCTTTGACGAGTATGCAAAAGGACATCGACAAGGCGATCGATCCCAAGGCGAAAAAGAACAAGAAGTTTAAATCCAACGATAAGACGGAAACCAAAGAAGAAGGCGCCGCCCTCTCCACAGCCGAGAAGAAGGTAACGGCACTTTGGAAAAAGGTGTCGAAATCCATCAACGACAAGGTTTCTCTGGCGCTCGACGAAGTTGAAAGCGACAAGGGCGACAACAAGAAAGCCATTGCAGTCGGCAAACAAGCCCTCAAGGTTTTCAACGGCTTCGACACAAAAGAACTGTTCGCGCTGCCAATCGCAGAGGTTACCGGAATTCTCGATAATTTGGCCTCGAATGTGACCAACGCCAAGGGCGACACCGATCCCTACTTCAAGGACGCACTCACAGACATGCGTGCCGTCGAGAGTGACTATGATCTCATTGCGAAAAGCACGAGCAAAGTAGCCAAGATGTTCATCGCGCTCGGCGAAAAGATGGCCAAAGACAAAGGCGCTGACAAAGAACTGATAAAATTTGGTGAGAGCATCGCCAAGGGCAATATCAAATCTGACCTTCAGACGCTGAGCAAAGACATCAGCGGCATGGGTAAAGACATTGATGCCTTGGTGAACTTCCTCGCGAAGGGCGACACGGACGTCAAGAACGTCAAAAGTAAAGCGTCCAAATTCAAAGGCGAGCACAACAAGAAGAAGGGCACCGCCACAGCGATTTTGGCCGAGATGCGCAAACTTGCCACCGAATTCAAGAAGATCGAAAAGAAACTGAAGTAAATCCAGATGACCGATCAAACGACAGAGGTAGAAGACACATCGTTTCGCGCACGACTAAGGACGTTCCTTGAGTTGCCGCGCGTCAGCAATGCAATTCTCAGCCTTATCATTTTCAACGCGATCACTTTGGGTCTCAGCACCTCGGACAAGGTGCAAGAGATGGTGGGTCCGTTGCTTTTGATGTTGGACAAGCTGGTCCTGACAATCTTTGTGCTTGAGTTGCTCCTTAAGTTGTACGCCTACGGATTCAAATTTTTCCGAAACTCTTGGAATATTTTTGATCTGTTCGTTGTTGGCGTCGGTCTTCTGCCACAAACAGCCAATCTGTCCGCCTTGCGTGGTTTGCGCGTGATCCGCGCATTACGTCTTTTGTCGGTGATTCCGCAAATGCGCGCTGTTGTGCAAGCCTTGCTGGATGCACTGCCTGGAATGGGCGCTGTTATCGTCATGATTTCCATCGTGTTTTATGTTTTCGGCGTGATGGCTACAATTATGTATGGCGATAATTTCGACGAATGGTTCGGCACGCTCGGGCGAAGTTTATATTCCTTGTTCCAAATCATGACGTTAGAAAGTTGGTCCATGGGCATTGTCCGACCGGTCATGCTGTTGCATCCAACCGCTTGGGCATTCTTTGTTCCGTTTATCGTGATTACAGCGTTCTCTGTTCTCAACCTTTTCATCGGTTTGCTGGTCAACACCATGCAATCCGCTGTGGAAGAAGAAACCGAAGCTGAGTTCGAAAAATTACGTGATCTCGTTCGGAGGGAAACGGATCAAGTTGATGCGCATGTCTTGGCGTTGCACGAAGAAGTTCGGGCCTTGCGCGAGGAACTGCGACAAGCGCGCGGCGGTGAACCATGAACGGTAGTCAGAAATTCATAGCTCGCAACCGTGCGCCACGGGTGCAGATCGAGTATGATGTCGAACTTTATGGTGCCGAAAAGAAGGTACAATTGCCTTTTGTGATGGGCGTCATGTCTGATCTGTCAGGCAAGTCTGCACAGCCCCCCGTCAGCGAACGCAGCTTTCTGGAAATCGACGTTGATAATTTCGACGACCGCCTAAAAGCCATGGCCCCAAAGGCGCAATTTAGCGTTCCCAATACGCTCACGGGTGAGGGCAATCTTGAGGTCGACCTCACGTTCCAAAAGATGTCGGACTTCTCACCCGAAGCCATAGCTGAGAACGTCGACAGTCTGCGCCCCTTATTGCAAGCCCGCAAACAATTAAGCGACTTGATGGCCTATATGGACGGCAAGTCCGGGGCCGAAACACTGATCGAAACCCTGCTTCATCAACCTGCTCTGCTGGAGGCCTTGTCCAACGGCGCTGACACCTCCGACAAGACCGACAAGGCACTCGAAAGCCTGAAAGCCAACATGCCCACCGAAAATGTACCGGTGGATGAAACAGCCGGCACATTGGCGCAATTGGCCGCAAATGCACCAAAAGACGCACCCGAAGATACCAGCATTTCCGACGCCCTTAACACATTGCAACCCCCACTCGAGACCGAAGACATCGACGAAACAAGCGATGTGTTGTCCGGCATTGAACGGATCCAAGACACACCAGCTGTTGACCAAACCGATGAAATCTTAGCCGGGATCGAACCGACAATAGAAGCTACGCCGAACCCAGATGAAACCTCTGATGTTTTGGCAAACATTGAACACGTAGAAACGTCCGTTGCCGAAGACACGACAGACAGCGTTTTGGCTGGTGTTGAAACCGTGACCGAAGCAGAAACCCGCGACGAAACTGCGGAAGTACTTTCTGGAATTGCACCAATAGAGACCGACGCACCCCAAGATGTCACATCAGATGTTCTATCTGGCATCGAGCGGGTCGAAGCCGTCGAGGAATTAGACACAACAGCCGACGTTCTTGCATCCATCGAAGCTGTTCCGGAAGACGCCGTGCGTGATGAAGCTGCGGATGTCTTGTCTGGAATTGACCACTTAGAGACTGCTGAACTTGTAGATAAGACAGATGACATTCTGTCCTCAATCGAAACTCCACCAGAGGAAACCGCGCCCCAAGACGTTGCATCAGATGTTCTATCCGGCATCGAGCGAGTCGAAGCCGTCGAGGAATTGGACACAACAGCCGACGTTCTTGCATCCATCGAAGCCGTTCGGGAAGACGTCATTCACGATGAAACTGCGGATGTCTTGTCTGGGATTGACCACGTAGAGACTGCTGAGCTGGTAGATAAGACAGATGACATTTTATCGGGCATTGAAGCCGCACCAAAGGACGCGCCGGATGATCAAACGAGCGCTGTTCTAGCGTCTATTGAGCTGATTGAAGAGACAGCAGAGGTCGATCAAACAGACGATATTCTTTCAACGATTGAAGCTACGCCCGAAGAAGATGCCGCAGACACAACGGCGGATGTTTTGTCCAGTATTGAACAGATCGAAGCCGTTGCGGAGACCGATACGACCAGCGATGTTCTCGCCAATTTAGACGCGGTAGAAATCCCAGCTGAGGTCGCAGATGTAACTGATGACATCCTCGCCTCGATTGAGCCCTCGGTCGAAGAAGTGGTTCAAAATGATGAAACCGCTGATGTCCTCTCGGGCATAGAGCATGTGCACGCTACTGTTGAAGACGATGTAACGGCCGAAGTTCTAGCGAACCTTGATATCATTGAACAACCGGTCGAAGCGGCGGATCGAACGGATGACATTCTTTCATCCATTGAGCCAGCAATTGATGAGGCCCCGGAAGGTGACGAAGCGGCTGATGTCCTCGCCGGGATCGAAGTTGTTGAAGATCAAGTCGAGCAGGACCTGACGGAAGATGTTTTGGCAGCGATTGAGATCGTCGAAGCCCCCATTGAAACGAAGGATGACGTAGCCGAAGCCTTGTCGACAATTGAGCACATTGAAGACGCGCAAGAAGCCAATACGGCTGACGATATTTTGTCCAATCTTGAGGAAGTTACCCCCGAAGTCGATGACGGCGAAAACATCGCCGACGTTCTGTCCGCCATCGAAACGTTGGCTGATCCTGATGACGAAACAACTGACATCGCTGACTCAATCCTTGCTGGACTAGATAGCATTGAGACCGCAGATGAAGTGAAGGATCAGACCGAAAACATTCTGGCGGGACTAGACGCCGTACCTGATGTACAACCCCCACAGGATGACGTGAACGATATCTTAACCGGGTTGGACACCCCGGCGGAGGATATCGAGCCTGCCGATCTGACAGATGACATCCTCGCCAATTTGGATGTGCCCGAAGAGACCGTCATTGAAGACGATTCAATTACCGACGTTTTGGCTGGATTGGATGCCCCATCAATTGAGGACACACCCGCGGACGATCTGGATGACATCCTAGGCGCGATAGAAATCACCCCGGATCAGAACGAAGCGACAGATGGCTTGGATGATATCCTTGCTGGGTTGGATGCTCCGGAACCAGAAGTTACTGAAACGGCGCAATTGGACGATGTGTTGGCATCACTAGAGGCGGTTGCTGACACACCTGTGGCCACCAGTGCTTTGGATGACGCACTCGCATCTATCGACACGAACGCCACACCTATTCAGACGTCCCAAGACGATCTTGATGATGTCTTGAGCACCCTCGAAACTCCAGAAGAAACCTCTGCCGAGGATGTGCTCGCATCGCTCGACACTGCGATCCCTGAAACGGCAGCGGACGATACGACCCTAGACGACGTATTGTCATCGATCGATACAAGCGCGCCTGTCGCGCAAAACCCCGACAATGATCTCGATGATATCTTGGGTGATCTCGAAGCGCCTGAACCTGCAACAGAGGTGGCACCTGACGCCGATGATATTTTGGCATCCCTTGATGCCCCGGTAAAAGCACGTTCAGATGACGCGGATCTCGACGATTTGCTTGCGTCCTTGGACATGCCAGAACCGGATACAGCAGTCACGGAAAACAACCTCGACAACGTTCTTGCCGGATTGGAGACCGCTCCGGAAGCGGACGTCGAGCCGGACCCATTGGATGACATTCTTGCGGGGTTAGATGGCGCAGTAGAAGACACAGCCGCCAGTGATGATCTCGACGACATTCTAAACGCATTAGAGCCTGTAGAAGAAGTCGATGCCGCAGAAGATGATCTGGATGCATTGCTGTCAGATTTGACACCGTCTGAACCAGAAGAACCCGAGAGTGTTCATGACGAAGATACGAGCGACCACTTAGACAGTTTATTGGCTGATCTTAGCCCATCGGATGAGCCTGCAGAGGCCGAAGCTGACGATCTGGATGCCTTGCTTGCAGACTTAGAAGACCCGGTCCTGTCAGAACCAGAGCAAAGCTCAGGGAGTGATGATCTAGATTCGTTGTTGGCTGATTTGGAAAGCGACGTGCAAACGACAGCCCCTGAAGCCGCAGCAGACGTGGCTCCGTTTGAAGTAGAGCCTACTGATCCTGTAGAAGACGATCTTGACGCTCTTCTGGCCGATTTAGAAGACACACCCGATCTGGTCGAACCCGAGCCGGCTGAAGATGATCTTGATGCGCTCCTTGCGGATTTGGACGTTGAGACGCCCGAACCGCCCGCGGAAGATGACGCGCCAGACGATGATTTAGATGCGTTGTTGGCCGATCTGGACACCGCCCCCCCCACAGAAGATGCCGATGATCTCGATTCCTTGTTGGCCGATATAGCGGAAGACCCAATGCCAGAACCCACAAAACCCTCAGTTCCTGCGCAAACACCTTTTGGTTTGATTTCCGCCCCACGTCCTGCGCGCGAAGAGTTAAACCGGGGTAAGTTCCGTATGGCTGTGTTTGGCGACTTTACCGGTCGTGCCGCGCGCGGTGTGATAGAAACCGGGGCGGCTTTGGCGGCGCGAAAACCAATCGAATTGGACGTCGACACGATCGAAGAGGTCATCGAAGGATTTGGCACAACCCTGACCCTACCGATAGGAAAAGACGGCACCGGGATCGAAGTGAAACTCAAAGAGCTCGACGACCTACATCCCGATGAATTGTATGACAACGTCGAGATTTTTGAGGCTCTGACCGGATTACGCCAACAGTTGGGCATAGGGTCCATGGCGGACAAAGTCCGTGAACGTCTGCAAGGTTGGAGCGCGGAGTTTGGCACGCCGATCCGTTTGCCTAAGCATTCTGCGAGCACCTCTGTGCCTGCCAATAAAAAGTTAAGCGATTTTCAGGCTCTGATTGGCGACACGACTGGCTCGCTCACACAAGCCTCTCCCGCCGAAGAAATAATCGCGCGCATTGTTGGCCCACACATTGTCGCAGCCCCAGATGCGGGAAGCGACGCGATGCTCAAGGCGGTTGATGAGGCGCTGAGTTCAGCAATGCGTTTGGTTTTACACCACCCTGATTTTCAAGCGGTTGAATCGCAGTGGCGTTCCTTGGACTTGTTGGCACGACGGATAGAGACAGATTCCAAACTGCAAATCGTCTTGTATGATGTTTCCGCCGAAGAGTTGGCAGCGGACCTCGCTGCGAACGAAGATCTGTCACAAAGCGGATTATTTGAATTGCTAACTGGCGTGCTCGATCCTGAAACCGGCGCTGGCGGGTTCTCGGCATTGTTTGGACTGTACACATTTGAAGAAACCCCGCCCCATGCAGAGTTGTTGGCCCGGATTGGATCGGTTGCTGCACATGTGGACGCTCCGTTCTTTGCGTCTATGACGCCCGGTTATCTCGAAACCCCCAAAGAAGAACGCCACCCGTTGGTCGCCAAAGCATGGGACACGTTGCGTGAACTGCCCGAGGCGGCTTATCTCGGCCTAACAACTCCGCGGTTTCTACTTCGTCAGCCTTATGGCGCAAAAAGCGATCCAATCTACCCGTTCCAATTTGAAGAATTTACCCCACAAGAAGGGTTATCAGGTATGCTATGGGCTAACCCCGTGGTTTTGGTGGCGATTTTATTGGCAGGCACGTATAAGAAAGACGGAAGGGCCATGGATCTGGGCAGTATGATGTCGCTAGGGGACATGCCATTCCACTATATGATGGACAGGTATGGCGATCAGGTTGCATTGCCGTGTACGGAACGAAATCTGACAAGCGATCCGGCGCATGTGACGCTGGGACGTGGGTTTATGCCAGTGGTATGGGTCAAAGGACGAAATGAAATTCGTCTTGGTTCGTTCCGCTCTTTAAGTGGGGACGAAATTTCTGGACCATGGTCTGGAAGTGTTCCTCCACCACGCAAAGCACCGGAAACGCCGCAGGGCGATATTGAGATGGAACTGGTTACGACCGGTGAGGACAACACAAGCGCGGAGTCGCTTGACGATCTACTCGCTGGTTTTGACGATGATGCAAACACAGACGCGGGCACAGAGGACATGGATCCAGAATTGGCCGCTTTGTTGGAGGGATTATGATGAACGCGATGTCAGAACAACCAGAACAGCCTAAACAACCCAAAGAGCCCGACATCATCGTGATCGGCTTCGAAAAAAAGTCGTTCTATCTTTATAAAGGCGATCAATATTTGAGCCAGATTCTACTCACAGATGGGACCTATCCCAAACCAGTTTTGTGTGTACACTTTGACACGATATTTGATGCAAAACGGGTTATCGGCGATACATTTAGTCTGGCCGATTGCTGGGGCATTCACCCCGAAATCATCGACCGCATGCGCGAAACGAAAACACTGGTTGAAACTGACGCTTAAGGCCCAAAACTTGGCCCGAGGATGATCGATATGGCAAAAGCACCTTTAGAACTAAAAAACCGTGTGGCGCGGATGGAAGGCACCTATTCTTCCACTCCCGTCATGCTGAAAAACGCCAAGATCACCGAAGGCTTCAGCAAGCTCACGGAGACCCAAGTTGAGTTCTTTTCAACGAAGAAGAACCTTGATCTACAAGACTTTTTGGGGTCAACAATTACCTTGGTTCAGATGCTCGAAAACGGGGAAAGGTTTTTCACCGGCACGTGTGTTTCTGTTGAATATCTTGGGCTCTATCAGGATTCCGACCACTACGTCGCCGAGTTGCGCCCATGGCTGTGGTTCCTGACGCGCAAGCAGGACTCCCGGATTTTCCAAGCCAAAACAGTGGTCGAGATCATCACAGAAATTCTCTCGGATGATTACGGTTTCTCCGCTGATCTGACGAAGAACCTGTCTCAGACATACAAAGCGCGTGAATATTGCGTGCAATACCGCGAAACAGACTACGATTTCATCTGTCGTCTGATGGAAGAAGAAGGCATTTATTTCTACTTCGTCCAAGAAGAAAAAACACTGAAAATGGTGCTGGCCGACAGTATCTCCGCGCATAAACCAACGCCGGACGGGCCGTTGCTCGACTTCCATTTCCCGGAACACAACGATTATCGCAAAAAAGACGACCATATTTTTGATTGGACGGAAGGCACGCGCGCCCGCTCGGGCAAACTGACGTTGCTGGACTACAATTTTGAGAAATCCACCGGCGAGCTGAAATCCGTTAAGAACATCGCCAAAGGGTCCTATGACAAGAAAGATCGTGAGATCTACGACTATCCGGGACACTTGCGCACCAAAGGCACTGAAGACAGTTTTGCCCGTGTGCGTATGGAAGCCGAAGCCGTGCAGCACTTGCTATCCCGTGGGGAGTGCAACATTCGCAGCGTTGGTGTTGGCCAAACCTTCAAAATGCAAGACCATCCACGTGTGAAGAAAAGCGAAGAGCACTTGATTGTGCGTGCGACCCACTATCTGCAGGTCGACAACGATTATGTGAACCAGCAAACCAACAAGCCGATCCTAAGTTCTGCTTTAGATGAGGAAGAGAGCGACGATACCTATCGCTGCGTGTTCGAAGTCATTCCTAAAAGCGAACCCTTCCGTGCCCCGCTGATAACACCTTGGCCTGGAATTCCTGGAATGCAGACAGCCGTTGTGACAGGACCGTCGGGCGACGAGATTTACACGGATAAGTATGGCCGCATCAAGGTCCAGTTTTTCTGGGATCGAAAGGGTAAAAAGGACGAGAAAACAACCTGTTGGGTGCGGTGCGTTATGCCGTGGACGGGTAAAAATTGGGGCATGATTTCGGTGCCGCGTATCGGCCAAGAGGTCGCGATCCAGTTTGAAGAAGGCGACCCTGACAAGCCAATCTGTACGGGCATGTTGTATAATGACCAGACAATGCCGCCTTATGCACTTCCTGCGAACATGACGCAGACGGGCATTGTCACACGCTCAACAAAGGGCGGTGGGACGGATACCTTTAACGAATTGATTTTTGAAGATAAAATCTCTGCGGAATTTGTGCGTTTGCAGTCCGAACGGGATTACAAAGAGACCATCAAGAACAACGCCGAGATCACGATTGGGCTTGAGCATCAAGATGATGGTGATCTGACACAAACCATCCACCGCCACAAAACCGAGACGCTCAAAACCGGCGATCACACGTTTACCGTCGAAACAGGCAATCAGAGCGTCTTTATCAAAACCAACCACACCGAAAAAATTGAAGGCACCGCAGATCAAACCATTACGGGTGATACAAGCCAAACCATCCTCAAAGGCGGTTTAACGCGGACGGTGAAAGCAGGCGATGAAGCCCATGTTGTGGCAACAGGTAGTTATTCTCAAACAATTGAGACCGGAGACGTGACGCGCGAAGTCTCCTCTGGCAACGAGGACCATTGCGTTGCATCTGGGGATTACACGATAGATGTGACAGGTGGCACGCTTGCGATAACAGCGGGAACTGAGATCAGCCTGACTGTGGGCGGCAATTCGATCGTCATTGATATGTCCGGGATCACCATTTCGGGAACAATGATCACTGTGACGGGTGATGCCACCGTCGACGTTGGATCCCCCATGACAACTGTATCAGCCGACGGCGTTCTGACGCTCGAAGGTGCCACGACCATGATCAACTAGGGCAGCGAGCTATGACAGAGAGATTTGAAAAGCTACATAAAGTCCCAGCGCAACCCGCTGCACGACTGCTTGCTGTGGCCAATGCAAAGTTGAAAACCAAACTTAAAGCACCTGCAAACGCATCAGTAGACGTGGTGTTGAAAGAACTCGAAGCGGTCGGCGGACATGTTGATATGCTTCGCTTGTTGTCGGCCGCCTTGCCGTCACGCGAATCTGTTTGGTGGGCCTGTTTAGCAGCCAGAGATGTGTTGGAAGACGGCGACTCGAACACATGCCTGAAAGCAGCGGAAGCGTGGGTTTTCGATCCGACCACTGAAAATCGCCAGCGTATTCAAGCCGCGCTAGATGCAGCGGATCCGGGCGATAAAACGGTACTCAGCGCGACTGCAGCACTTTACGCACCAGGCAACCTTGGCGATTCTGACGACATGAAGGACACACCTGCACCCATTGGGGTGGTCGCAAATTGCGCATTTGGGATGAACTTGAAGTCTTTGAAAGTGGACAAAGATCCAATAGCGCGAATGGATTTGCTCATCGACCGCGCGGTTGATATTGCTCGCGGTGGGAATGGCAAAATAGCACCAGCCGCCGCGCCGACTAGCAACGAAGATGTAAAAGAGGAAGCCTCCTGATGCCCGGTCCTCCACAAGCCCGCCTCACAGATATGCACACAGGCCCGTGCACCCTCGGCTCACCGCTGCCGATCATGTCACCGGGCATGCCAACTGTTTTGGTTTGTAAATTGCCTGCTGCACGCGTCACGGACCTTTGTCTTGGCATGATCGCACCACCTGCCGCAAATTTCCCGCCGCATCCAATTGCCAAGGGCTCTGCAACCGTGTTGATCGGCAAACTACCAGCAGCACGTATCGGCGATATGTGTAGTTTAGGTGGCAGCATTATCGCTGGTGCCCCAACAGTATTAACAGGCGGGTAGGGTCTACACAGGCATGGCAATCTCGCTTCAGTTCCAGTCCACTGGCAGCATTCCTACCAACGGTGATCCGATCCGCATGGTCGGTGAGAGTCTTACGATGGGTCGCAGCCCAGAAAACGATCTGGTGTTACCAGACCCCGATCGCGTTTTGTCCAAACGGCATTGCATGATTGAAGACCATAACGGCAATGTCGTGGTCGTCGACATTTCAACCAACGGCACGTTTCTGAACTATGGGAAACTTGCGCTTGGCCCAACACCGACCCCATTAAATGACGGCGATATTCTGTCTGTCGGACCTTATGAGCTTCTGATCAGCATTAGTTCTGCCGACGCCAACGATATAATCGCGGACCCAGTGGCCGATATGCAAGTTTCGCATGGTTTCGCGGATAACGCGCCTTCAGCGGCTGAACTTCTGGATGCTCCCGGGGATGGTGGTGATTTCTTAGATGACCTTTTAAGTGGGCGCGATGCACCTGCGGGACCAGGCAGTGTTGACCGTTCTGAGCCTGATGATGATGGGCTGTTACCCCCGCTGGGAGATGAAGATCCTATTCTTCCATCTGGTGCGATTGACCCCTTTGAAGGCCAAGGCGCAAGTGCTGGCATGCACAATGCAGCGGGACACGATTTCTTTGCGATGCCGCAAAGCCATGATGATGGCTCCGTCATTCCGGACGATTGGGATGATGATTTGCTCGGGCCAGTGGGTGGCTCTCCTGTGGGTAATCCTGTTGATCCCTTTGCGGTGCCGGGGCAAGCACAGCCGATACCGAAGGCAGAAGAGCTGTTCGAAACAACCCAACAGCCGACTTACCAAGACGAAAAAACCGATCCTCTCATTGAGCCGACGGCCCCCCCCATGGCGACGGCACCTCCGGCGGCTGAGGCAACTCAACCTCTTGCACCGACAGCCCCACCAGGAAGCGCACCGCTCGCAAGCATCCCCCCCACGAGCATGCCCCCGGCAGTTGGTGGCGCGGATGCGGCTTCGCGTGCATATCTAAAAGCCCTTGGCGCTGACGAAGTCGTCATTCCAGATGCTGACCTGATGACAACGATGACACGCATGGGTCACGTCACCCGGCAAATGATCGAAGGTTTACGCGAAATTCTGATGACGCGGACATCCATCAAATCTGAGTTTCGCATTGAGCAAACGATGATTGGGGCAGGGGGCAACAATCCCCTGAAGTTCTCGATAAATCCTGATCAAGCGATTGAAGCTATGGTGAAACCCAAGGCGCGTGGATATCTCGGTGCGACGGAAGCTGCCGCCGAAGCCCTAGAAGACATCAAAGCCCACGAAGTTGCCACGATCAGCGGCATGGAAGCGGCGCTAAAAGGCGTGTTGCGCAAATTAGATCCGGCATCACTTGAGGAAAAGCTCGATGTTGGGACCGGGTTTGGCTCTATGTTGCAAAACAAAAAGGCACGCTATTGGGAAATCTACGAGAGCCGGTATGCCGAGATCTCAGATCAGGCCGAAAACGACTTCCAAGAACTGTTTGCCCGGGAATTCGCGCGGGCTTATCAGGACCAGCTGGACAAACTGAAATGACGATTACCAACACGAAGTGGACAGCCTGATGTCTTGGGACAGTAAAGTGCTCTGGAGCGAAGGGCTTTTCCTTCAACCGCACCATTTCCAGCAATCTGACCGCTATATGGAAAGTCTTGTGGCCGGTTTGGCGAAACGCATTTCCCCATATGCTTGGGGCCTCAGCAAGCTCGAGATTGACGAAGAAGTTCTGAAAATTGGCCAATTCGCGATCAAATCCTGCGAAGGTTTGACGCAAGATGGCACAGTATTTCGCGTGCCAACTGCCGAAGATCACCCCCCGGCCTTGGACGTTCCCGACACGATCAAAGACTGCATTGTGTATCTGACGGTTCCCCAACGCCGCCAAGGCGCGTTAGAAGTCGACATGAGTGGTGCGGAATTGTCCGCTGCCCGTCTGCGCCCTTCTGAACTTGATATCACAGATGTCACCAGCACCGGCAAAAAGTCTGTAACCATGGGCGTTGGCAAGTTGCGGTTGCAATTCGCGCTGGAGGTCGACGATCTCTCGGACAGGCTTTGTATTCCAATTGCGAAGATCATCGAAGTCCGCCCAGATAGCGAAATTTTGTTGGACAAAGCCTTTATCCCATCGTGCTTGGATATCCGTGCCGCCAGCCCGTTGAGCGGCTTTGTGCGAGAATTGGATGGCTTGTTGAACCACCGCAAAACAGCACTGGCAGGCCGTTTATCAGAAGGTGGCAATGCAAAAGGTGTCGCCGAGATTTCCGATTTCTTGCTATTGATGTGCGTGAATTCATCACAACCCGTGCTGCGCCATTTGGCCAACATCGAAAACTTGCATCCCGAAGCCTTCTACCAAACATGCATCGAACTTGCGGGGCGCCTTGCGACCTTCATGGCCGCAGAGAAGACAGCACCAGATTTCCCGCCCTACATGCACGACAATCTGACGGAAACATTCAGTCCGGTTATCAAAGCTTTGCGTCAATACTTGTCGTCGGTCCTTGAACAAACCGCGATTTCGATCCCGCTCGATCCACGTAAATATGGCATTAGCGTGGGCGTTATTGCGGATCGCAAATTGCTGTCGACCGCAGGGTTCGTTTTATCTGTGCGCGCGGACATTCCCGCGGAAAACGTGCGGCGTCACTTCCAAAACCAAGCCAAGATTGGCCCTGTTGAAGAAATTCGACAACTGGTCAACTCCGCTTTACCCGGTATACCGTTGCGGCCTTTGCCGGTCGCACCCCGCCAAATTCCGTACCATGCCGGGGTCGTCTATTTTGAACTGGATGGAGACAGCCCACACTGGGGAAAAATGTCTACATCCGGCGGCGTTGCCGTTCACGTGTCGGGTGAATTTCCCGGCTTAAAAATGGAGCTTTGGGCCATCCGCCAAGGATGATCCTGCCCACGTCGCTGAAAAGGGAGCGTTTCCATGTCTGACAATGACCCGTTTGCTGAACCGGACGATCCCGATCGCACGATAATCAAACCCAATCCGGGTGGTCGACGCACGCCTGCTATGGCCCCTCCGCCGACGCCACAGCCTCAGGCCGCTCCTGCGCAGGATCCGTTTGGGACGCCTCAAAATCAAACACAGCCGCACGCCCACGTCCCTGCCCAACAGCAAAATTATGGTGTGCCAAGTCCTTCCGTGAGCCCATCCGCGACCAGTACAGAGCCAACTGTCGAACAAGGCATGACCGGCATGAACCGGATCAATGCGGCGGCCGCGACGCTGTTCTCTCTTGTCAGCCGTATCCGCAACCGTGCTCAACACATGGACCCAGAAAAACTCCGCCGTTCCGTTGTCGCAGAGGTTCGCGCGTTTGAAAACCGTGCCTTGCAGTCAGGTATTGAAGCACAAGAGGTAAAGATCGCCCGCTATTCGATCTGCGCGACTTTGGATGACGTTGTGCTTAACACGCCATGGGGCGGTCAATCGATTTGGGCGCAGCAATCCATGGTCGGCACCTTTCACAAAGAAACCGTTGGCGGGGATCGATTCTACGATCTACTGGCCCGGTTGGAAAAAGAGCCGGGCAAGAATATCGATCTGCTCGAATTCCTTTATATGTGCCTCTCTTTGGGTTTTGAGGGCCGTCTTCGGGTTGAGCAAAACGGCAGTGACAAACACCTTCAAATCCGTGCTGGCCTTGCGCGGATCATTCGTGGGCAACGCGGAATTGTTGAAAAAGACCTGTCCCCACGCTGGAAGGGATTGGATCAACCGCACAGGGTTCTCTCGATTTGGAAACCGGTCTGGATCACCTCTGCGACGGTTGCCGTGGCGCTGACTGTCACCTTTATGACGTTGTCATGGTTGCTAAACCGCTCGACGGATCGTGTGTTAGGGCAGCTCTCTGTCATCAATTCAGGTCAAGTCGCCGAACTGATGCGCCGCGCGCCCCCACCGCCGCCGCCGCCTGCGTTGAACACAAACCAAGTTGAGCGCGTCAAAGGTTTCCTAGGTCAAGAAATCGAAGATGGCTTCGTTGAAGTCTTCCAAACCACAACGATCATCACGGTTCGTATTGCGGGAGTTGGCATGTTTGGCTCTGGTTCTGACCGGTTGGACCCGAATTACGACGTCGCCCTGAGCAAGATTTCAGACGCTCTGAACAAAGAAGAAGGCCCGATCATCATTGCAGGGCATTCCGACAATGTTCCAATCCGATCTTCCCGGTTCCCGTCAAATATGGCCCTGTCACTGGCCCGTGCTGAATCTGTCATGCGGACGCTTGCCGGACAGATTCAACAACCCGATCGATTGAAGGCAGAGGGTCGCGCAGACGTTGAACCTATCGCGCCGAACAATACCCGCGAGGGGCGTGCCAAGAACCGACGCATCGAAATTTTATTAGTCAGGGATGACGCCACATGATCCTTCGTTTGCTGCGGAAGATAAAGTCTGGGATAGCCCTCACCTTGCTGGTGGCTTTCGCGTTCTCCATCATGGTTTGGTTCCTTGGGCCGGTCATTGGGATCGGGGACAGCCACCCCTTAGAAACCCCGATTGCGCGCATGATCACCATTGGCGTGATCATCTTTGTCGCCTTGCTCACCGTGCTCATTATTCTGATGCGCCGTTCGCGCAAAGATAAGGCGATGGCCGAAGATATCGTTGACGCAGTTGGCGATGACACAGACGAAGAAGAAGACGAGCTGGTCAAGGCCGAACTTAGCGAGCTAAAGGGCAAGCTGCGTGAAGCGCTTGGGGCGTTGCGTAAATCCAAGCTTGGCCGCAAATCGCTGTATGAGCTGCCTTGGTACGTCATGATTGGCCCCCCGGGTGCTGGGAAGACAACGGCGATTGTGAATTCCGGCCTGCAATTTCCCCTTGCAGACAAAATGGGCAAAGGCGCGATCGGCGGTGTTGGTGGGACGCGAAATTGCGACTGGTGGTTCACCAATAATGCCGTTCTGATCGACACAGCTGGACGCTACACGACGCAAGACAGCGTTGAGGCGGAAGACAATGCTGGCTGGCTCGGCTTTCTGAACCTTCTGAAGCGTCACAGAAAACGCCAACCAATCAACGGCGCAATTGTTGCGATTTCGCTTTCTGACCTATCGATGCAAGACGAAGACACGCAAAAAAGCCATGCCGCCGCAATCCGGCGGCGCTTGCACGAGTTGCGTGAAAAGCTTGGTGTGCGTTTCCCGGTCTATGTTTTGTTCACAAAGTCCGACTTGATTGCAGGCTTTTCGGAATTCTTTGACACATTGGGCAAAGAAGAGCGCGAACAGGTTTGGGGTTTCACCCTGCCGATGCAAAAGAAGACCAAAGCGGAACTGTCACCTGTTGCAACTTTTGATGAGGAATTTGGCGCGATACTTGGTCAGGTCAACGCCCAGTCCCTAGAGCGTATGCAGCAGGAAACCGATCATCAGCGACGTGCTCTTATCTCTAGCTTTCCGCCGCAGGTCGCCTCCGTTCGGGCCACGGCACGTGGGTTCCTCGAAGACGTCTTCCAAGACAATCGCTTTGAAAAACGCCACCTCCTGCGTGGGGTGTATTTTACGTCTGGCACGCAAGAAGGCACACCGATTGACCGTTTGATGATGGGCATGGCCCGCACGTTTGGCATCGGACGTCAAGCAATCGGCACAGGGCGCGGTACAGGTCGATCTTTCTTTCTGACCCGCCTGTTCGAAGCTGTGATCTTTCCCGAAGCCGGCCTCGTCAGTGCAGATGACAAGGTCGAGCGCCGTTATAAATGGTCCAAGCGCATCGCTATCGCCGCCGCAATTGTTGGCGGTTTTGGTATGACAGGCATGTGGGCGCGCAGTTATCTGGGCAATTCCGATCTGCTAGATACGGCCGCCACCCAGGTTGAAGATTATCGCACGGCATCGTCCCAAATTCCCGGCAGTCCAATTGAAGACAGCGATCTGCCATCCGTAATTCCAGCGCTGAACATCCTGCGCGATATGCCCGGAAACCCGTCTGTGAACGATCCCGAGCCGGAAGGTGCGCTCAAATGGGGTTTGTATCAGGGTAAGGTCATCGGCAACCAATCGGCGCAATCTTACCGTGCTGCGTTGAACGAACACTTCCTGCCCCGCCTTTTGCTGCGTCTCGAAGATCAGATGCAGGCAAACATGAACAATCCCGACTTCCTGTACGAGTCACTCAAAATCTATCTGATGTTGGGTCAACAGGGACCGATGAGCCAAGATCTTGTTAAAGAATGGATGGCGCTGGACTGGTCTGTCGCATTCCAAGGCCAAGGACGCGACGAGATGCGCAATGACCTTGTCGTGCACCTTGAGACCCTGCTCTCTGCGCCCATGGACGAGATCGGTTTGAACGGCCCATTGGTCGAGCAAATTCAGGGTTTGCTTTCAGAAATGCCATTAGCTCAACGCATTTATAACGGCATTATCAACTCGCCACGTGCCAAAGACCTGCCCTCATGGCGTCTGACGGATATTGGCGGGCCCGCGATCAGCCGGGTGATCGTCCGATCGTCTGGCAAGCCGCTCAATGATGGCGTCGAAGGTATTTTCACCTATGAAGGGTTCAACAACGTCTTCCTTGATGAAGCCCTTGGCGTCACCCAACGTATCCAGCGCGAAAGTTGGGTTCTGGGTCCACGCGGCGAAAGTGAGCAAAGTGAAACCGCTCTGATTGCCATGAGCCGGGACGTTCTTGACCTGTATTATAACGACTACATCTCTCGCTATGATAAAATCCTTGGGGATATCGACATCATCCCGATGGAAAGCCTAAGCCATGCGGTCGAAGTCACAAATGTCCTCTCTGGGCCGACATCGCCTTTGGCGAATATCCTCAACGCGATTTCACAAGAAACCAAACTGACCGAAGATCGCACGGGTGTTGGGGCTGAAGGTTTGGCGCAAGGCGCCGCTCAAATCGGGCAGTTGGAACTGCAATCAAGCCTCTCCAGCCGAAGCCAACTGTTCCTCAACGCATTGCAATCTTCGACTTCAACGGATGACGGACCGCCACCAAAAGCCCCCGGCGAATATGTTGAGGAACGTTTTGTTTGGCTGCACGAACTGGTTGCACAGATTGATGGTCAACCGTCACAGTTGGACGAATTGATGGGCCGCTTGACTGAGGTCTATCAAGAACTCAACAAGCTCTCCTTTGCGGGTGGTGTTGGTGCCGGGTCCGGTGATGCCTCTGCAATTGTGCGCTTCCAGGAACTCGCCAACCGCTTGCCTGGCCCAATTCAACGGTGGTCCACACAGGTGGCAACAGGGTCTTCGGGCATTACAGCCGACGGCACACGGTCGTCTATCAATGCCAAGTGGCAAGCCCAAGTGCTTCCATTTTGTGAACAAGCTCTGACCAGTCGGTATCCGTTTGACCGACGTGCGCGCGCGGATGTCGCCATGGGTGATTTTGCACGCCTGTTTGCGCCCGGCGGGCTGGTTGATGGATTCTTCAACGAAAACTTACGCGAATATGTGGACACTCGCGCCCGGCCGTGGGCTTGGAAGCGTGTAAACGACACGGATCTTGGCATCAGCCAAGCGGTTTTGCAGCAAATGCAATACGCCGCTGAAATACGGGATGCGTTTTTTGCTGGCGGGGAAACGCCTGCGGTGAAGTTCCAGATCACACCCGAAGCGCTTGACCCAAAAGCGCAAGAAGTGACGCTGGATATTGACGGGCAACAGGTTGTGTTTAAACACTCTGCGGCCCCGAAACCTGCCGCGATCACATGGCCGGGTTCAGTTGGTGTCGCGCAAGTGACGTTCCAACCCGCCGAGGCAAACGCAGGAAATGTTCTGACGCGTGACGGGCCGTGGGCTTGGTTCCGATTGCTCAGTGCGGCTGAATTGCGACGCACCAATGTGTCGGATCGCTCTCGTGTGATCTTCAACGTTGGCGGGCGTATCGCAATCTTCCAATTGCAATCTGGCTCTGTGCTCAACCCATTTGCCCTCCCGGCGCTGAACAAATTCAGCTGCCCGAAGTCGTTCTAATGGCGGAAGGGTTTGGCGCCTTTGGTAAGATCCCCTCAATGGGGGATTTTCTGCGGCTCAACTTGTCTGCGAGCTTTGTGAAAGTTTGGGACGAATGGATGCAACGCAATATGCTCGCGGCGCAAGATCGCCTTGGGACTGCGTGGCGCGACAATTACCTATCGGCCCCAATTTGGCGTTTCACCATGCCCGCGCATCACACTGGCGCTGCGGCGATGTCCGGTATCCTTATGGCGTCGGTTGATAGGGTGGGGCGCCAATACCCGGTTTCACTGATTTCGCCACATCCGCCGGGCAATTCCGCGCTAACACATTTTGCCAATCGCCCGGTTTTCGAACGTCTTGAAGCCTTGGCCTTGCATGTTTTGGACCAAGACCTTGGGCGGGATGATTTGGCGGCTCGAATATCCTCAGAACACCTTCTTTTGGCGCCCGGCACACCGGTAAATGGCGACAGTTACGCGGGCGCTATTCCCGCCGAAGCCTTGTTGGCCGCTGAGGCTCTAAGCCAAAAACATCCTGACAAGGGCATCTGGACCACCACAATGGATGGAGACAGCCGCATGATGCTGTGTTCTGCGTTGCCAAATGCACAAGAATTCCTTGCGCTTTTCGATTTGAATGCTCCATTATGGCGCAACATGAGCATGGCCCCAACTATATGAATTCAAGTCCCCATATCCGTTTCTCTGCCACAACCCATGTGGGCCATCGGCGGGAGATCAACGAAGATTCAATTCTAACGTTGTCCGATCAGCATGTCTGGGCCGTTTCCGACGGCATGGGCGGGCACACAGGTGGCGATTTCGCGTCTCAAGCTGTGGTCGACAGCATCGCGATGATCGACCCCGGCCTTGAGCCAAGCCATCTGATGACCCAAGTGCGCACCTCTATTGGTCGTGCCCATGATGCGATCCGGATGGAAGCAGATAGCCGTGGCGGCGCGACAATGGGGGCAACGATTGTCACCATGCTGATTTCAGGCAACCACTTTGCTGCTTTTTGGGCTGGGGATAGCCGCCTTTACCGCCTTCAAAACAAATCCATCGAATTGCTGACGACGGATCATTCTATGGTCGCGTCACTTGTCATGGCAGGTCAGATGAGTTGGGATGAAGCTGAACAACATCCGCAATCCAATGCCGTCACACGCGCAGTTGGTGTAGGCGATGAATTGGAGTTGGACAAAATCCGCGGCGAGACTTTGCCCGGTGATCGCTTTTTGCTATGTTCAGACGGCCTGACGAAATACGCGACATTCGACATGCTGGAACGCATTTTGAACCGCGAACCCATCGAAACCGTTGCAGACACTTTGCAGCAAGTTGCCTTGGATGGCGGAGGCGCGGACAATATTTCGATCATCGTCGTCGACGTGCTGTGAGCCGATCCACAGTTTGTTGACCTAAGCTGGTCTTTCGCCCAGACTTGTCAGGATTTTAACGAAAAGGCGCATTTCTTTTAATGGATTCCCGTATAATCCCCGCCATTCTAGGAATCATGGTTGCGCTCGCCATTGGCTTGGGCGTTCTTGTGTACCTGCAATTCGCACCTGAGAAAGAAATCCGCTACGAAGCCGACGGAGATACGGAATTTGCCGGACCCGCAATCGACAGTGGCGCGCGTATTGAAATCGAAGTCCTGCGCAGCCAAATCGACGCGTTAACGGCCCAAATGGGTGAACTTGAACAACGCATTGCGTCCGTTGCCTCCAATAGCGGGCCGTCCACCACCGCACCTTTGCCCGGACAGGGTCAACAGGCAGCCATTCCGCGTGATGGGCCCAATCAAATTATCGACGCATATGCTCAAGTGGTGCTCATCGCGAACCGCCGTAATGTGAACAAAGGCTTGAAGATCGCATCGCCATCTTACCTTGAAGGCGTGTTCGGAAAACCGCGCGAAGCCCTGACCAGCAAATGTCAGGGAATGACGAATAAACGGCTTTCCAGCAAATTATTTACCGAACAAGTCGGGCCGATCCGGGTTCGGATGTTACGTCCAGCATTGGATTCATTGGGACGCATATTTGATAAGATCAAGGAAACTGACCCTGATTTGTACGCGCGTGTGAACACCGCTGGCGCCTTGTGCGTCAGACATATTCGCGGCGCACCGGGACGGACGTCGACACACGCATTTGGATTATCGCTAGATTTGAACATTGATGGACAATTGGATCGTTTGGGTGATGGAAAAACACAGTTGGGCCTGACTATCCTTGCGGATTTTTTCCGCACCGAAGGATGGTTTTGGGGTGCAAGTTTTTCCCGAGAAGATTCGATGCATTTCGAAGTTAGCCGTACTCTGGTCGAGAAATGGATAGCTGAAGGGGCTTTGTAATGTCTGAGAATTCACGTGACCTCGCTAAAGCACGCGCCTTGCAGGCCGACTTATTGCAACTCACGACGAAACTCGGAAAACTGATTGCGGCACCTGCAAGCCAACGAGACACAGATGCTGCAACCGTCCTATGGAACGACATAAAACGCCTACATGCCCCTTTGAATTCAATCTATCGCCGCTTACGCAAATCTACGCGTGACTCCGACAAGTCAGACGCCCAACGCGAAGCACAATCCGAAGTCCGCAACCTCAACCGTTGTTTGCGGATATGGGATCAGATGGACGACATGATCTGGCGCCATATCACCCCCGAAGCATCAGAACTTCAGATGCACAGAACCCACACCAAAGCAGATGAAACCTTGAGCTTTTTGCACGCTGCCTTGCATCTGTTGGCCAACCCCAATTCGCAAGACCAAGACGCGGTTGATCACAATTGCTTTGCCGACATCCCAATGGGCATCCAACTGTTCGACTTGCTGCTATCGGCCGCATATCGATTGCTGCTTGTGCAGGGTCGTGCAGACAAAGCTCGGTTCCTTGATGTGGGCTGTGGCGGCGGCACCAAGGTGCTTGCAGCCAGCCGTGTGTTTCCGAAATGCGACGGCCTTGAGTATGATCAAGGTTATGCAGAGGCGGGCAAACGCACGCTGCAACTCACCGCGCCTGAAACGGGCCAAGTCATCCATGGTGACGCGCTGACATTCGATGCTTATGCCGACTATGATGTGATCTATTTCTATCGCCCGATTTCTGACGATGATTTACTAAGCCAAATGCAAAACCGCATCATCGAACAAGCCCGCCTGGGCACGATAATCCTTGCGCCCTACACCAAATTTCTCGAGCCGCGCAAAGACTTCCCCTGCGCGCGGATCACAGGGCCTGTTTTTGTAACCGGCATGAGCCAAGAAGACGCCGATCTATGGCATCAAAACGCGGAACATACCGACACTGACTTGATCCGGCGCAAACGTCATATGCGGTTTGATCCGGAATTCTGGACACCAATCGTCGAGGCCGCCAGTTACAACGGTGTTAGCGCAACTTAAGACGGCGGCGCACCAAGTGAGTCACGTTTTTGGACATAGGTTTCCAACAGCGTTGATTGTCCGGCGCGCGTTTGTTCAACCATCGTGACAAGTTCCGTCGCAGCCGCATGGCCCATTTGCCGGTGCGGAACGTGTACAGTTGTCAAAGCTGGAAAAACGATGCTGGCCAACTCCATGTCGTCAAACCCAGTGATTGAGACATCCTCGGGAACCCGAAGCCCCATCTCGCGTGCTTGCCGCAACGCCCCAACTGCCAGAACATCACTCCCGCAGATGACAGCTGTTGGCCGGGACGGCTGCGCGATAATCTGTGCAAACGCATCGGCGCCCGTATCTATGCCGTAAGGTGTCTCTATGAGCGCAAGATCTTCAGGGTTCAATCCATTTTCAGCCAAGGCCGAACGCACGCCTTCAACCCGCTCTCGCGCACGGTCATTGTCGTGGGTTGTGCTTGAAATCATGGCGATCTGGCGATGTCCGTGCGCGATCACTTCATTTGCCAACCGTGCCATGCCGGCGTGATTGTCAAAGCCCACACACGGGTGTTCGGTTTCCGTGTCATAGGTCCAAGCAAGAACGGTTGGCACATTTTGGCGTTTCAAATAATCATAGACAGAAGGGTCGCGCTCTTGACCGATCAATAATAACCCGTCAGCGCCGCGTGCTATGAGTGTTCGGATTTGCTCTTTTTCCAACTCTGCTTGATAGGCAGAACTGGACACAAGCAACGTATACCCCCGCGCATGAAGCTCCTCTTGAAAGGCTTGCAATCCAAGCGCGAAGATTGCGTTTTCCATCGTCGGGATGATTGCCCCGATCGTAAAACTTCGCTTGGCAGCCATAACACGTGCGGCAAAATTCGGCGTGTAATCAAGCGCCTCGACTGCGGCCAAAACCCTCTTGCGCGTGCTTTCAACAACCCGATCAGGCGCATTCAAACACCGCGAAACCGTCGCAGTTGAGACACCAGCCGCTTTTGCTACGTCATCCAACGTCGGAATTGCTCTGTCTTGTGTCATGGTTCAACTCGTCCCGAATCCGCGCGGCAGGCGTGGCATCCAATTGCAGTTTATTTAGCCTAACGACAATGTAAGCGCTTGCATAGTGCTTATGTAAGCGCTTACAAATCAAACAAGGCCGAGTCTAACCGGCACTTTGCCATGAGACACTTTCAGACAGGACAATCCAAGAATGACCCGTGAATACTTAAAGAAGGCCACCTTGACCTCGAAGTCTGATGCAACCGAAGTGCATGACACGGTCAAAAACATCCTTGCTGATATTGAAGCCGGCGGCGACGCCAAGGCGTTAGAATATGCTGCGAAATTCGACCGCTATGAAGGCAACGTGATGCTCACGGCGGACGAAATCGAAGCGGCTTGCGCTTTGGTTCCGGAAAAACTCAAAGCTGACATTCAGTTCGCCCATGACAATGTGAAGCGTTTCGCCGAAGCGCAAAAATCAACTTTGTCGGATGTCGAAGTTGAAATTGTACCCGGCATGATCGCGGGTCAAAAAGCCATCCCAGTAGATGCCGCAGGGTGCTACGTCCCCGGCGGCCGATATAGCCATATTGCAAGCGCGATCATGACCGTAACAACGGCTAAAGTCGCCGGTTGCCACCACATCACTGCGTGCTCTCCCCCACGCCCAGATGTCGGTGTCGCACCTGCCATTGTTTATGCTGCTCATATTTCCGGCGCAGACAAGATCATGGCCCTCGGTGGGGTACAGGGTGTTGCGGCGATGACGTTTGGTCTGTTTGGTCTGCCCAAAGCGAACATCCTTGTCGGCCCCGGAAATCAATTTGTCGCAGAAGCCAAGCGCATCCTGTTTGGCCGAGTCGGCATTGATATGATTGCGGGCCCAACAGATAGCCTCATCTTGGCCGATAAAACCGCGGATGCCCATATCGTCGCAACGGATCTCGTGTCGCAAGCGGAGCATGGATATAACTCCCCCGTTTGGTTGGTAACAGATGACCATATCTTGGCCGAAAAGGTCATGGAAATGGTCCCCGGCTTGATCGACGACCTTCCAGATGTGAACCGCGAAAATGCCTTCGCAGCTTGGCGCGATTATGCCGAAGTCATTGTATGCAAAGACCGCGAAGACATGGCCGCGTGCTCTGACGAATACGCCCCTGAACATTTAACTGTTCAAGCCGAAGATCTTGATTGGTGGTTGAACCGACTGACCTGTTACGGCTCTCTGTTCTTGGGCGAAGAAACCACTGTCTCATATGGCGACAAGGCGACGGGCACCAACCATGTTTTGCCGACCTCAGGTGCGGCCAATTACACGGGCGGTTTGTCTGTGCACAAATACATGAAAATCGTCACGTGGCAGCGTGCCACACGCGATGGCTCCAAGAAAGTCGCTGAAGCCACTGCGCGCATTTCTCGCCTTGAAGGCATGGAGGGCCACGCCCGCGCCGCCGATGTGCGCCTCGCCAAATACTTCCCTGACGAAAATTTCGACCTGTCTGCCAATGGTTGATCCACGTTCATTGTTTGACCTTACGGGCCGTGTGGCTTGTGTGACCGGGGCCAGTTCCGGCCTAGGTCGACGGGCCGCGTCAACTTTGGCCGCTGCAGGCGCACAAGTTGTTGGGGTCGCCCGCCGGGCTGAGGCTTTGGAAGAATGGCGACTGGAAACAGGCTCTAATGCAGCGATTGTTGCCGCGGATGTGGCCAACAGGGACGCTATTGAAACGCTGCGCAATGCCGTGTCCGACCCCTTTGGTCCGCCTGACATTATCGTTCATGCCGCAGGGATCAACACCCGCCAAAGTGCGGACGATGTAACCCCTGAGGGTTGGGATCAAACGATAGCTCTGAACTTGTCCGCGCCGTTTTTCCTGACCCAAGCGCTGACACCCGCAATGAAGGCCAAGAGCTGGGGCAGGGTGGTGAACTTCGCCTCATTGCAAACCCACCGTGCGTTTCCGGGTGGCATTGCTTATGGCACGACCAAGGCGGGCATCGCACAAATGACACGCGCCATGGCTGAGGCGTGGTCGCCCTTTGGGATTACTGCCAACGCAATCGGCCCCGGCTTCTTCCCGACGGAATTGACTCAAGCTGTGTTTTCCGACCCCGAACGCGCGGCACGCAATGCGGCGCAGACGTGCTTGCAACGTAATGGCCGTATGGAAGACATTGATGGCCCGCTCTTGTTCCTTTGCTCTGAAAGTTCAAGCTATGTCACCGGACAAACTTTGATGGTAGACGGAGGGTACACCGCAAAATGAAAGCGCTTGTTTATGATGGCGTCGAAACGCTGGGTTACCGCGATATGCCGGACCCTGTTGCGACGTCCGAAACGCATTTGATCAAGGTTGAAGCGGTTGGTATCTGCGGATCTGACATGCATGCCTATCTTGGCCATGATGCACGCCGTCCAGCGCCGCTGATCCTTGGTCATGAGGCTGCGGGCACCATTGTTGGCGGCCCCCTTCATGACACGCGCGTCACGGTGAACCCGCTTGTAAGCTGCCTAACGTGCCAAGCTTGTGTGTCCGGGCGTGAAAACTTGTGCCCTGATCGCCAGATTATTTCGATGCCACCACGCGAAGGCGCATTTGCCCAGTTTATCACTATGCCTGAACGCAACCTTGTGACGGTTCCTGAACATGTGCCTTTGACCAAGGCCTCGCTTGCGGAACCTCTTGCGGTAAGCTGGCACACGGCCCGTCTTGCCATGGAAGCGCTACACCCAAGCATGGATCGGCGCGCCTTGGTATTGGGCGGCGGTGCTATCGGTCTTGCGGCGGCTCTTGCCCTTAAGGCGATGGGTCTTGAGGATGTTACAATCGCCGAGCCGAACGATGGCCGACGTGCCTATTTGTCTCAGACTTGCGCCCAGACGACCACTGCCAAGCCAACTGAAACCTACCCCCTCGTGATCGACGCTGTGGGCTACGCTGCAACTCGCGAAACGGCCTCCATACTTGCGCAACCCGGTGGTGTGATCGCGCATGTGGGCCTTGGCGAAGATTTGGGCGGTCTCGATACTCGTCGCATGACTTTGCAGGAAATCACGTTCATCGGAACGTACACCTATACTGCGCAAGACTTCCGCGACACGGCTCAAGCTATTTTCGATGGTAAACTTGGTCCGCTCGATTGGACCGAAACCCGCCCCCTCGCAGACGGTCAAAAGGCGTTCCAAGATTTGCGTTCTGGAACGGTCGCAGCCCCGAAAATCATATTAGACCCATGGGCCTAGGCCCCAATCCCGAAAGGCATCCAACAGATGAATATTGACAAGAAGATCGCCGATGATCTTGTCGCCAACAATGTCTCTTTCGTGACCACTGTGCCGTGCAAACAGCTGGCTGGCGTGATCGAAGAAGTTGAAAACCGCGATGATATTTTCCACATCCCAGCCAACAAAGAAGACGAAGGCATGGGTCTGTGCGCTGGTGCTTTCATGGGCGGAAAACGTCCGGCGATCATCATGCAAAACACTGCGATCGGTGTGACAATCAACACGCTTGCGACGTTGATCCAGTATTACCGGATGCCTCTGCCGATGCTCATTTCTTACCGTGGCGAGTTGCGCGAACCTGTCGCGTGTCAGGTTGAAATGGCAGTACACACTAAGGCGTTGCTCGCCCAGATGAACATCCCAACATACCACTTCCACAAACAATCTGACGTGGAAGAGTTCGACAACATCCTGAAATACACATTTATGTGCAACAAACCCGTCGCGATCCTCACCGATGCGAACTTCTGGGGAGGCTATGGCGACCAATGATCCGTTCTGAAATCCTGAAAGAAATCGCCCCGATCCTGCGTGACCACTTGGTTGTGTGCAACATCGGTCTCCCGTCGCAAGAACTGCATATGATCGATGACCAGCCCACCAACTTCTACATGTTGGGCACAATGGGTCTGTCTTCTTCCATCGGTCTTGGTCTTGCATTGGCGCAAGACAAAACTGTCATCTCCATCGATGGTGACGGCTCTGTTCTGACCAACCTTGGCACCCTTCCAACCGTCGCCAACAACGTGTCGGACAACTATGTTCTGCTGATCATCGACAATGGCTCTTATGGGTCAACTGGCGACCAACCGACATATGCGGGCAAGAAAACATCCCTGACCGCAGTTGCAAAAGCATGCGGGTGCGACACTGTGATCGAAGTGCAGGACAAAGATTTGGGTCCCGTCTTGCAAGGTGCCATCGACAGCAAAAAGATGACCGTGATCGTATGTAAGTGCGACAGCGGGAACATCAAACTGCCAGTTATCACTATGGATCCAGTGGTGATCCGTGATCGCTTCATGAAAGCCGTTCAGGCCTAACGTCATGGGGGCCGCCGCACATATCCATTCCGCCGCAGATGCTCGCAGATTGGCGAAACGGCGGCTCCCGTGGATGATTTTCGACTATATTGACGGCGCGGCAGGCTCTGAAACTGGGGCGGACCGCAACCGTGCCGCCCTTGACGCTGCCACCTTGCGCCCCCGAATTTTGCGGGATGTCTCGCAGCGCGATCTTGGCACTACCGTTTTTGGAACAGACACCAAACGCCCCTTTGGCATTGCGCCAATGGGCATGTGCAATCTCTCTGCGCCCGGTGCCGATTTGATGCTGGCACGCCTTGCCGCAAAATACGCAGTACCGCACGGCGTCTCTACCGTTGCGTCCACCCCAATGGAAAAAATCTTTGAGGTCGCAGAGGGCTTTGCATGGTTCCAACTTTACTTCACAGGTGACGGCAGCGGCACGTTTCAACTGGTAGAGCGCGCCAAACAAGCCGGTTACAAAACCCTTGTTCTGACGGTTGATGTCCCCGAAGTTGGCCGCCGCCCACGGGAATTGCGCCATGGTTTCAAAATGCCCTTTAATATCGGGCTTCCACAATTCATCGACTTCGCGTTGCACCCCATTTGGTCCTTAACCTCCCTTGCGGCTGGCAAACCCCAAATGGCAAATTTCCAAATGCCCGGTTATCACTTTGAGCGCACAGAAAGCCGCGCCAAGGCCGATTGGGGCACCCTAAAACGCTTACGCGATGCTTGGCCCGGAAATCTTGTCGTGAAGGGTGTTCTTGATCCCGAAGATGCAAAACGCCTGAAATCCGAAGGCGTGGACGCCATTCAAGTGTCCAGCCACGGCTCTCGCCAACTCGAAAGCGCCCCGTCGCCTTTTGCTGTCTTACCCAACATCCGCAAGGCCGTCGGGGCGGACTACCCACTTTTCTTTGACAGCGGTCTACGCTCCGGGGAAGATGCGCTCAAAGCCTTGATCCATGGTGCCAACTTCACGTTCTTTGGCCGAAGCCTGCAATTCGCAATGGCCGCTGCCGGCGAACAAGGCTTGGAACGCTTATGGGATGTCCTAAGCGATGAGTTGAGCATCGCAATGGCCCAAATCGGCCAGACCTCCATCGATGAGTGCCGCACGCAACCTAACCTTTAAGCCGTTCGGCGATAAAGGCCATACTTTCAAGCCCAATCTTCGAAAATCCCCCCAGCGACGACGGCACTCACTTACCATAATCACAATTATGACGATCACACACTGTAGCCGCAAAGCGATAATGTCACCCATGAGCAAAGCAGAAGTGTCACTCTCCTCGCAAAACGATGTGAGGGTGAGCGGATATGGGATGGGTGATGATGAGCGAACGCGAGCTGAACCGTATTGAAGTGTTGGCC
>JBDWAL010000029.1:0-267670 GCA_039978895.1 Aliishimia sp. | reverse complement strand
GCACACCGCCCTCCGCTTGCTTCAAGATGCCCATGCTCTGCGCGTCGCTGTATCATCCATTCCTCATCGTAAATCTCTGCAGAAATATTGCCGAGAAAATTCTACTTTTGAACACCATTAATCTTAGCGGAGATTACCTTGGAAGAGTGGAAAACTTCTACAAGAAGAGTGCCAGTACCTTATTTTTTTCTAATAGCCTCGCCACCTCTGCTCGCGATCTCAGGTGCACGCATTCTTACCACTCTTGCCGCTGAAACCATCTTGGCTGTGCAATGGAACGAAACCGAAGCGCAACAAGTGGAAAATTGCATTGATGCATTGACGCGGTCGAGATCACTGCATCGAACTTAATCCCGACCAAAGTGAATGCGAATACGATGCGTGCCATGAGTGCAAGAGAGTGTGAAATACAGGGCTGAGATGTTTACATCAACTCGACAGTTTGGAGCGCGGGTGTGAACGAAACCTCACCAGTCGTCGTATCACCCTCCATTACGTAAAGTTCGCAAGATCCATCACCTGCTTTTAGAATTTTTCCTGTGGAATCTGAATCGACTGACAATCCACTGATCCAAACCCTTTGACCGACGCCAGTGTCTGGGTAGCCAGAATAACCGCCACTACGGTTGGTGAAATTCAAGAGGCTGATTGGACTGACACTCGCAGTTCCGGGCGCAAAGTTGTTAGAAATATTTCGGCCGGATGTATCAATGCCACCAATAGCATTGCAAATTTGGAACCAGGCATCTGTCGAAGGAAGAATTAGGTCCTCAAAGAACCCAAACTTGTAGTGAAAACCTGATGTCCGGTTGGCCAATTTTGTCCCGACCGGCCAAACGCCACCTGCATCGTCAGGGTTTCCAAGAAACGAAGGGAAAGGTTTGTTTAGGGTAATTACACCCGTTGCTTTGTTGACTCCACCTAAATCAAATAGATCCGATTGCTCAAGGCGGCTGTAATGATCAAAGTGTTGCCCGGATGAATTTTTGTATTCAAAGATGATCAGGCCACATCTCTCGATGTTTGGCAAACTTTCATTCCATCCAGCCGCGTCCGCAACATGTACAATCGCATCACCCGGCGCCAAAGGTTGGGTAAGTGTCGTCAAACTGTCCACACCGTTGTGTCGAAACCGTGCGTGATGGCTCGCGTTGATAACCAGGCCATCCGCGTCATAACAAATGAAACCTAGATGATGCGCGTGACGCTCTTCGTTCGAAAAGCCTGACCAATCCCCAGTCGCGCTCTCTTGGCGAAGGTAGGACGACAAGCGATACAGCCGGTTTGGATCTATCGCGATATGCTCCTGCATCTCCTGAACACCTGCGTAATATCCAGCAAAAGAAAAGGCTCCTGGTAAATTTGGCGTTTGTCCGGAATCGAAAAGGAAGCCAGTTGGGAAATTGAAGGCGTTGCCAAGATATCCAGTTGCGTTGGTGATCATACCACCAGCTCTTGAAATGGCGTAATCTTGCGTCAGCAAGGAAGTGGAGCCAAAGTCAGGATCACTGAGTTCAGTATTAGGAAAACTGACTGACCCATCTTGTCCATTCACGTGAATGGCAGAATAAAACGCGGTCCCGTTGGCGCTTACTTTAATCTCAAAATCATCGGTTCCTGCCAAACCCATTTCAGCGCGGCCAGACCAGTTGGTTTGAAATAACAGGCTGGCTGTGTCTGTATCCGCAGCCTTGTTGACCTTCAATTGATGTCCCGCCCCGGCGTGGTTCAACAGAACTGCATCACTCGAAACAGAAAGCCGGTTGGTTGAATCCGCCGTACTGTTGATGCCAAATAAAGGCGCGGAACTGGTACTTCCACCACCCGCGGAAAGCTCTATCCAATCACTTCCATCAAAAACAATTTGAGCCTGCGCTCCTTGATCCCAAGCAACCCATCCGACCTTTGGGTCGGTAAACAGCCAAATCCCTCCATCGCGATGCGCAATCTTGCCAACTTGGCCGCTCCAGTCACCAGTTGGGGCCCCCGTTACCGCATAACGATGGCCCTCTTCGACAATTGCGCCGGGAGCATCCGCACGAGCAAGCACGCTCAATTGAACAACGCTGTCCAAATTACGCAAAGCTTCATTATGAGTTACATGTTTCTGAGCTTGCCCGCCTTCAATGTAAGGCAAAGACAGGTGCATGGATGCGTTCGACATGGGGTCCCCCAAGGTTTGAATTCCTAGTTGGGAGACTCGCTTTCTTTGCTAAAGATTGGTTAAATTAGGCGTGCGGTGCCATAGCCCCCTGTTTAGACATCAAAGCATTCACGCATCCACGCAAACCAAAATCCTCTATATTTATCAAATAAATACCGCACTCTTTTCGCAACTCAGAAAATCGACCTCCGGCTGAAAAAATATCCCAGAACATGTTATCAAACATCCCCGGATTAGCTTGAGCCACGCCACCAACAAGAAAGATTCCGCCAGTCGCTCTTAAAGTCACTGCCAGATTTCCAGCCACAACAGCCAAATGAGTTCGAAAGATATCAACTGTTTTAAGCGCCGCAGGCTCACCCAGACTCGCACGCGCAAAAACGTCAGCGGCCTTCACGCAAGGTTCGCCACCAGCCGCTTGATATAGAAATGGCAAACCTGTTCCACTTAACATTGCCTCTGCTTCGAAAGTGAATGTCCCAGAAAACCTAGTTTCAGGCCACAGAGCACCAAAGCGTTCGAAAATTGGCACCTCTTCAGACGTTCGCGGTCCGATCCCAACATGCCCACCTTCGCCCGGAACAACTCGATATGCTGCGCCGTCCCAAATCAACGCACCGGCCCCAAGACCCGTACCGGGTCCCAAAGCAACTCTGTGCCCATGCCGCAATGGTTGCGCATCTCCTATCGCTGTTACGTCCTTATCTTGTACGGTCGCCAACGACCAAGCGGCCGCTTCGAAATCGTTTATTACATGGACTTTTTGAGCACCAGTTGCCGCAGCAATATCAGGTTCAGACAACAACCACCCGCCATTTGTTAGGCGAATTTGGCCGTCGATTAGGGGGCCAGCACCCGCACAAACAACTGCCTTAGGAAGCCCCTTTAGGCCTGCCATAAATGTTACCAAATTGTCCGGGACGGAGCGATCAGGATCCATTTTAAAATCATGACGCCGGACAATATTGCCTTCTATAACCTGCGCAACCCGCATCGTTGTACCGCCAATGTCGGCGACGAGGTCCCAAACCTTATTTGTCATTTCAGCCATCTATCATAGTCAGAGACCAACAAATGAACGGGAGCTTCATCTTCTTCAATATCTGAAAACCGCCCAATGGGCTGCTCAAACATATTGTCATTCAAATCGTCGTTCACTGTCGACACTTCTCCGATTAGCACGTCACTGCCTTCACCCCAAAACGCATGCCAAACGCCAGGCATCAAAGTCACACTTTCTCCGGGTGCCAAAGCAAGATGCGAACCAGCTGGCATATTTCGCATCTGTCCATCCACTGGAACACTTACGTCTGCAACACGATCAACTGAACCGTCCTCTGCATCGGCGAATAATTCTAGAACCAGCGTGCCGCCACCCCGATTGATAATGTCTTCTGCTTTTTGGAAGTGTTTGTGCATCGGGGATATCTGGTTCTTGCGCGAAATCATGATTTTTTCCGCATAAAGCATCCCACGCCCCACATCGAGATCATTCATAAGGCCGTTGCGCACTGTGAAAAGGAACAAGCCTAAATCATCGAAACGACCTTCCCCATAATCAGTTATGTCCCAGCCCATCCGACGTGCTTTGATCATATCGTGCGCCCCACGCTTAAGGGCATCAGGGCTAAGATGCGCAAACGGCGGCAACACATAACCAAAAGATCGAATAAACGCGTCACCTTCGCGCAAAATTTCATTCACCATTGAGCGTTTCAAATCGCGCACCCTTTTGCTGTCATTTCAACCAGCTTTACGCAGCCTCAGCGCGTTGCCAACCACAAAGACTGAAGAAAGAGCCATTGCGCCCGCGCCCAGCATTGGAGACAACCGCAAACCCATTGCAGGATACAGAACGCCCATCGCGACAGGGATGAGCGCGGCATTGTAGGCAAAGGCCCAGAACAAGTTCTGCCGAATGTTGTGAATGGCCGCTTTGCTGATGCGCATCGCCTTCCCAACGCCATCGACAGCACCTGACATCAAAACAACGTCTGCTGCCTCGATCGCGACATCCGTACCCGTTCCCATCGCAATCCCTACATCGGCATGCGCTAAGGCAGGTGCATCGTTGATACCGTCGCCAACAAAGGCAACTTTCCCCTTTGCCTTAAGTTGCTCTACTGCCTTCAATTTGTCTTCCGGCAAGACCTCTGCCTCAACGTGATCAATGCCCAATTGCGCCGCAATGCTATGCGCAACTTCGTACCGATCTCCTGAAATCAGTGCCAATTCCAAGCTCATTGCTTTCAATTCCGCCAAAGCTTCGAAGGCACCCGGTTTGATTGGGTCTGCGATACCCAGAACGGCTGCAACTTTACCATCTTGCGCCGCCCAAACCGGAGTGATCGCAGATTTTAGACACGCATCTTCGATTACAATCAAAGGTGTTACGTCAACGCCTTCGTTTTGTAGGAGCCTTTTTGAACCCACCAAGACCTCAGACCCCTGAACTATCCCCCGCGTGCCTTGGCCCGGTATCGCACGAATGCAGGAAGCCTTGGGTATGTCTAAACCTATAGCTACACCAACAATTGCTTTCGCGATCGGATGATCGCTTTGCGTTTCGACAGCCGCGATTGCAGCAAGAGTTTTATCTGCGTCTCCAACAAACTCTTTTTTAACTACACTTGGTTTTCCGGTGGTCAGCGTCCCGGTCTTGTCGAAAGCAACGACTTGCACGTCTGAAAGATATTCTAAAGCGTCACCTTTTCGAAAGAGCACCCCCAATTGTGCGGCACGCCCTGTCGAAACGACAACTGAAACTGGCGTTGCTAAGCCCATTGCGCATGGGCAGGCCACAATTAGCACCGACACTGCGACCACTAAAGCGAAGGAAAAAGAAGGCTCCGGACCAAAAACCCACCAAGCCCAAAAGCTCACAGCTGCGAGTGCCATGACCACTGGGACGAAAACCGCTGTGATTTTGTCCACGCGGGCTTGTACGGGAAGCTTTGCGCCTTGCGCCTTTTCAACCATTTGTATGATGCGTGACAAAACCGTATCCGCGCCGACCGCCAAAGCACGATACCGCAACGAAGAATCGCCATTGATCGTCCCCGCGACAACGTTCGCACCGACAAACTTTTCAACCGGAAGCGGTTCGCCCGAAATCATGCTTTCGTCAACGAAACCATGACCTTCCAAAATCTCACCATCAACGGCGATACGCACGCCAGCTTTGGCCAAAAGGACATCACCTGCGCGAACTTGTGCCAAAGGTGTGTAGATCACCTTGCCTGCCACCTCTACTGGCGCAGTTTCAGGTTGCAGGTCTATCAGAGCTTCGATCGCAGCCCCTGCCTGTCCTTTAGCACGCGCTTCCAGCGCACGTCCCAATAAGATCAAGGTCACAATCACGGCAGCCGCTTCAAAATAAACGGTACGGGTTCCTAAAGGCAAAAAGCTTGGAAAAAACGTGGCGACGGTTGAAAACGACCAAGCCGCGCCTGCGCCTAATGCAACAAGCGAATTCATCTCTGGGGCGCCTCGCAGCAAAGCCGGGATGCCTTTTGTAAAAAACATGCGGCCAGGTCCGGCCAGTGCCAAGGTTACCAACACAAATTGTGCAACCCACGAAACTTGCAGACCAATCGTCTGTATAACCCAATGATGAAAGGCTGGCACCAAATGACCACCCATCTCGATCACAAAGACTGGCACTGTTAGAAACGCCGCAAGCCAAAATTTGCTCCATAACACGGCACTCACATCTTCGCGAACTGGACGCACTGTTGGATCGATACGCAGCTCGGCCGGATATCCAGCATTAGATAGGGCCGCCGCAAGTCCAGATGCATCGACGGTGCCTTCTTGCACAGCAACTTGGGCCGTACCCGTTGCAAGGTTAACGGATGCAGAAAGAACGCCGCGCTGACCAGACAGCGCTTTTTCTGCTCTCCCGACACATGCCGCACAGCTGAGACCTTCAACCTGAAATGAGAAATCCTGTGGCATTGTTCCGCTCAATTTTCCTGCACAGCTTCATAAGGGCAGTCTTCTTACAAAGGTCAACTGCGTCAATTCCACTGGCCATCCCCCACCTTGGCAGCAAAAGTCGAATTCATGACACTCTTAGACCTTATCGACAACATGCGCGATAACCTGATCGCCTTGCCGCAAGAATCCCTGCGCAGTCCAAGGCTGAACACACCCAGCGCAGACAATACAACGATTTGCCATGGCCTTGATCACCGTTTGGCAAAGACAGGCTTCGAAGAATGTCGAGACTTTTGCAGTGCAGTGTCAGACGCAACCCGTAATGTGATTAGCACCGATCTAAACTTTGGCGCCCAGCCCAGAAGTGATGATCAAGAGCGCATCGACCGCGATTGAACGTTGAAAACTGAATTGTCTAAGGCCTTGGCGTGTTGGAACTTGCCAATAAACGAGATGGATGGATTGTCACCGAACACACGCTGGTAATTCTGGAACCATGGGCAAGACCTTAGAAACGTTGCACTTGCCCACTTGATCCCAAGACCATTTACCCGGACACTCAAATCAATCCCGGCAGTGCGCCGGTCACCTAAGGGGAGATACTAGATGAAATTTTTCACATCCCGCCTCGCGTTGGCATCAGCCCTCGCTGTTGGCGCCTTCGCCGTGCAGGCTCAGACTGACATCACTGTTGCGATGCAACTTGAACCGCCTCACATGGACCCCACGTCCGCTGCGGCTCAAGCCATTGATTCGGTGCTATATTCCAATGTGTTCGAAGGTCTGACCCGCTTCATGGGAGATGGTTCCGTTGTTCCCGGACTTGCCAAAAGCTGGGAGATTAGCGACGATGGCACAGTCTATACGTTTAAACTGCGCACGGGTGTATCATTCCATGATGGTTCAGCAATGGACGCCGAAGACGTTAAGTTTTCCTTGGATCGCGCCCGCGCCGAAGACTCCACAAACGCCCAGAAAGCTCTATTCGCCGGAATAGCAGATGTCACAATTGTTGACCCTGCGACTGTTAAAGTCACACTCAACGGTCCGAATGGCAACTTTCTGTTCAATATGGCTTGGGGCGATGCTGTGATCGTTGCACCTGAAAGCATCGAGAACATTAAGCAACAGCCTGTCGGAACAGGGGCCTTCACATTCACAGAATGGGTGCAGGGCGACAAGATCACGCTGACACGCAACGCGGATTACTGGGGCGATGCCCCCGCATTGGAAAAAGCCACGTTCAAGTTCATCTCTGACCCGACAGCCGCTTTTGCCGCTGTTATGGCCGAAGACGTTGACGTGTTCACAGGTTTCCCGGCCCCAGAAAACCTGCCGCAATTTGAAGCAGACCCTCGCTTTCAGGTTCTCGTCGGATCAACTGAGGGTGAAACGATCCTTTCGACCAACAACAAGCAGCCCCCTTTCGATGACGTGAAGGTCCGTCAAGCATTGGCGCATGCCATAGATCGGCAATCAATTATCGACGGGGCGATGTTCGGCTACGGTACGCCGATTGGCACGCATTTCGCGCCACATAATCCTGCCTATGTCGATCTCAAATCTGGGTCAAACTACGATCCTGAGAAGGCAAAACAGCTCTTATCTGAAGCAGGCTACGGAGATGGCTTCGAGACGACCTTGCATCTTCCGCCGCCCTCCTACGCCCGCCGCGGAGGAGAAATCATTGCGGCTCAACTGGCAGAAGTTGGCATCAAAGCAGAGATCATCAATGTTGAATGGGCTCAGTGGTTAGAAACAGTGTTCCGGGGCAAAAGCTTTGGCCTGACGGTCATTAGCCACACAGAGCCAATGGATATCGGTATTTACGCTAATCCTGATTACTACTTCCAATACGACAATGCGGATTTGCAGTCGTTGATGACAAAGTTGAACGAAACCACCGATCCTGACATGCGCACATCCCTGATGGGTGACGCACAAAAGATCATTTCGAACGACTATGTGAACGGCTACTTGTTCCAACTCGCCGCCCTGACTGTTGCAAAAGAAGGTGTTCAAGGTCTGTGGTCCAATGCACCGACCGCAGCAACAGACTTGACCGTCGTAAGTTGGAAATAACTCAAATACCAACAAGCCCCGGGTCTATCCCGGGGCTCATCTTTGAAAGTCCAAGATGAAACACATCCCTGCAGGGTCACGCCCCTCAATGCGCCCCAATCGCGATTACTTCACAGGTGACGTGTGGATGGATCCGGTCATGTCAGCGCCTGATCCTGCCCGTTTGAATGCGATCTTGGTCAGGTTTGACCCGGGCGCGCGCACCGCTTGGCACACACATCCGCTAGGTCAAACTCTGCATGTGGTTTCAGGCAAGGGTTTGATCTGCCGACGTGGGGAAACTCCACAAGAAATCCACCCCGGCGATACGGTTTGGTTTGAACCCGGAGAAGAGCATTGGCATGGCGCATCCCCCGAGGTTGGCATGGTTCACATGGCTATGCAGGAAATGGACGAAACAGGTTCAGCCGCCACGTGGCTCGATAAGGTCATAGACGCTGACTACCAACCCTAGAACCGTTTCATCGCCCTGCGAGCTGTGACAACCGCGCACGAATGTCATCACGAATTGGGCCGTCCCGCGAAGGATCACGCAGGGTGGTAAACCAATGCTCTGGGGGGTTGCGCCCCCGGCTGTTACCTTTGAATTCGAGCGCCCTTAGCACTTTTTCAGCCGGCATCGGCAACCTGTCTGGCATTTCAAACCCATTAAGCGTGGCCCACACGCCCGTCCACAAACGACCAACTGACCAAGGGTTATACCCTCCGCCGCCCAATACGAGAGTCCGCGGCGACATGTTCATTAAGGCTTGAATGATTGCCCAATGCGCATTGTTTGATAAGGTCAGTCGCGACAGTGGATCTTCTTCCACCGCATCCGCACCACATTGGATTATGATGGCATCAGGGCGAAAGTTCTGAACTCTCGGCAAGATCAGGTCATCACGGATTGCGGCCATTTCAGTGTCGTTCAACTTGGCAGGTACGGGCATATTGAAAACGTTGCCACCGCCATCAAATTCAATCTGTCCCGTAAATGGCCAACGCCTTTCCTCGTGAACAGAGATCATCAAGCATTCCATATCTCTTGCAAAACCGTGTTCGACCCCATCAGGGTGATGCGCATCGATGTCGATGTATGCCAGTCGCTGTGCTCCGTTGCGGCGCAAGGATAACATCGCCAGAACCGGGTCATTCAAATAGCAAAATCCGCCCGCGCGATCTGGAAACGCGTGATGCGTCCCGCCAGCAGGATGATACACGATCCCACCTTGCGACAAAAGTTCACCGGCCAGCAACGATCCCCCGGCTGAAGTCGCAGGCCGCTTCCATATCTCGGGAAAGATTGGGTTGGTGTGCGTTCCAATGCCATGTCGAGCACGTGTCGCTTCCGTTACGGATTGCTCAGATTCCGCGAGAATAAGTGCGTCCAGATACGCTTCGCTGTGCCAATGAGACACAGCCTTTGGCTTGGCACGAGGCGACAGCCGGAAATTCTCACGCCCCAACCACCCCATCGCGCGCGATAGATCCATGACCGTGCTGACGCGCGGAATTCGCAACGGGTGCATATGCCCATAGCTCGAACCGCGATAGATTTCATGTCCAAGAAAAATCGGTTTGTCATACATCCCCTACAGCTAACGCGGCGCGCGACGGACACAACCCCTCTGGACCATGGCGTGGTCCGCGCCTAACCTTAGCGGGATGATTTTCTATACTCTCAAACGCTTGATCTCTTTGATCTTAAGCCTTGCCATCGCAAGCCTTGTCATCTTTGCTGTGATCGAGATTGCGCCCGGTGATCCTGCATCCTTTATGCTTGGTGTAAATGCGCGCCCAGATACGTTAGCGGCCTTGCAAGCCGAGCTTGGCTTAGATGTCTCAAAATCTGAACGCTATGTGAATTGGGTCAGCGGAATGCTGGTTGGTGATTTTGGAACGTCTTATCAATACCGCACGCCTGTATCAGGGATGATCGCTGATCGCCTGTGGGTATCGCTTCCATTGGCGATTTTCGCACTACTTCTGTCTACAGTCATTGCCATTCCTGCTGGCATATTTGCAGCGTCTCGACGTGGTGGCCCCGGCGACATCACTGTCATGGGGGCGACCCAACTTGGCGTGGCCATCCCGAATTTCTGGTTTGCAATGATCCTTGTGCTGATCTTTGCCATAAACCTTCAATGGTTTCGGTCCGGTGGGTTCGCGGGGTGGGATGAAGGACTTTGGGCGGGGCTGCATTCATTGGTTTTGCCCGCCATCGCTCTTGCACTCCCGCAGGCTGCTATCCTTGCACGGGTTATGCGATCCGCTTTGTTGGATGTCCTCGGTGAGGATTATATGCGGACTGCCCGCGCAAAGGGCCTCACTCAACGCCAAGCCCTCTGGAAACACGGTTTACGCAACGCCATGATCCCAGTTCTCACGATCCTTGGCTTGCAATTTGCATTCTTGATCGCGGGCGGCATCATCATAGAACAAGTGTTTTACCTACCTGGGCTAGGTCGCCTAATCTTCCAATCCATTTCAGCCAGAGACCTGATCGTCGTCGAAAGTATCGTTATGCTTTTGGTCTTCGCCGTGATCCTCGTCAACTTTTTGGTCGACCTTGCTTATGCAGCTGTGGATCCACGATTGAGACTGCGTACATGAAACATACTCTAATACTTGGGCTGCTGCTTTCTGCGATTTTTGTGGCTGCCGCTGCTGTCTCATTTATCTGGACGCCTTTTGAACATACCGCAATGAACATACCCGCCAAGTTGCAAGGTCCCAATGGGACCCACCTTCTTGGAACCGACCACTTTGGCCGGGACATATTGTCGATGATTATGGTTGGCGCTCGCACATCGATTGCCGTGGCGTTGGTCGCCGTAGGTATTGGTATGTGTCTTGGAATTCCGCTGGGCCTATGGGCGGCCGCGCGCAATGGTTCGTGGATGGATGAACTGATCATGCGCAGCAACGATCTGATTTTTGCGTTCCCCTCCTTGGTCATCGCAATTTTGATCACCGCAATCCTTGGCGCAGGTGCAATCAATGCCATCATAGCGATTGGTATTTTCAACATCCCCGTTTTTGCACGCATCACACGCGGCGCCGCTTTGTCGATTTGGGAACGTGAATTCATCTTAGCAGCCAGGGTCGCAGGTAAGAATGCTGTGCGCATAAGCATTGAACATATCGTCCCCAACATCCTGAACTTGCTGATTGTACAAGGCACGATCCAGTTCTCACTTGGTATTCTCGCAGAGGCAGGTCTGTCTTACGTCGGACTTGGCGCGCAGCCGCCCACGCCAAGTTGGGGACGAATGCTCGCAGATGCCCAAACCATGGTCAGTATCGCACCTCACATGGCGCTTGTTCCGGGCTTCGCGATCATCTTTACAGTACTGGGTTTGAACCTCATGGGGGACGGATTACGCGACTATTTTGACCCTAAACTGCGGGTTTCACGCGTATGAACCTGTTGAAGATACGTGACCTTAACTTGTCGATCTCAGGAATTCCGATCTTAAAGGATGTGTCGATCGACATTGCGCAAGGGCAGATCATGGCTGTTACCGGGGAATCCGGATCAGGCAAATCAATGACGGCTCTTAGCGTCATGCAACTGTTACCCAAAGGCTCAACTGTATCTGGTGATATTCAATTGAATGGCATAGCTTTGCTGCCGCTGACTGAGCAGGATATGTGCGCGCGTCGTGGTAAAGATATTGGCATGGTGTTTCAAGAACCGATGACTGCGCTCAATCCGGTCAAAACGATTGGCGCTCAGGTGATGGAAACGATCCTGATTCACGGCAAGACATCGCGCGAAGCTGCTCTAACACGTGCCAAAGAGGTCCTTGTTCGGGTTGGATTGCCTTCGGATCAGTTTCCGCTTTCACGCTATCCGCATGAGCTTTCTGGCGGACAACGGCAGCGCGTGGTGATCGCCATGGCTATTGCTTTGCGCCCGCGGCTGCTTATTGCAGACGAACCCACGACTGCGCTTGATGTCACAACACAAGCACAGATTTTGGACCTGCTCAAAGGGTTGGTCAAAGATGATGGTATGGGCATGCTAATGATCACGCATGACCTCGCGGTTGTCGCCAACCTAGCCGACGCAATCTGCGTTATACGTAACGGCGAGGTGGTTGAATCCGGCCCGACACAGACTGTGTTACGCGAACGTAATCATCCCTACACCCAAAAGTTGTTTGCAGCGTCTCGTCATGTTGTTGACTTACCAGAACCTCAGAAGCCAGCACCTCTTCTTGAGGTCTTTAGCGTCATTCGGAACTACCGTCTCCCTCGTCGCAAGTTGTTCACCAATCCAGGTGCTTTCCGCGCAGTCAATGACGTGAGCTTTACCATCGACAAGGGGGAACGTGTCGGCCTTGTCGGTGAGTCTGGTTGCGGAAAATCGACACTAACAAGGGCAATCCTTGGGTTAGAAGCAATTCAAGGCGGATCGATTACGCTGGATAACATTCCTGTCTTTACCAAGAACAAACCGAATCTGGATGTTCGTCGCAAAATGCAGGTCGTCTTTCAAGATCCCTATGGCAGCTTCAATCCGCGACATCGTGTTGAGCGTATTGTCACAGAACCATTCCATTTGTGGGACGAAGCCCCTGTCGGCCAAGCGCGTAACGATCTGGTCGCTGAAACCCTCACGGCCGTTGGTCTGTCGCCTGAAGACGCCAACAAGTATCCGCACCAATTCTCCGGAGGGCAGCGTCAGCGTATCGCAATCGCCCGAGCGCTTATCACCCGTCCCGAGCTCATCTTGCTGGACGAAGCCGTCAGCGCCCTTGATGTTTCTGTTCGCGCCACAATCTTGGATTTGCTCGCAGACCTCTGCCGGTCTTACGGTTTGACCTATCTATTTATCAGTCACGACTTGTCGGTTGTTCGCTCCATCACGGACAGGGTGTTGGTGATGAAAGATGGGCATATTGTCGAAGAAGGTCAAACAGAGGCGGTCTTCGCGAATCCAAAACACCCTTATACACAGTCCCTAATCGATGCTGCGCCCGTCTTAACCGACTTCGCGACGCCAACACGTTAATCAAAGGAACTTCCCATGCGCATGACAGGAAAAACAGCTCTCGTGACCGGCGCCGCCTCCGGATTTGGTGCAGGCATCGCCCGAAAGTTCGCCGCTGAAGGGGCGCGGGTGATGATCGCGGATATAAATGAAGAAGGTGCGAAAGTTGTGGCCAACGAAGTGAACGGAGTGGCCTGTCAGGTCGATGTTGGCAGCGGGGCATCCGTTCAAGCAATGGCCGACCTTGCTCTTTCGGAACTTGGGCATTTGGATATTCTGGTGAACAACGCAGGAATTACTCACTTACCGCAATCTATGGAATATGTGACTGAGGACGATTTTGATCGCGTGTTCAACGTGAATATGAAGTCGGTTTACCTGACGGCCCGCTCCTTTGTCCCGCACTTCAAAGAACGCGAGACCGGCGCAATTTTGAACATTGCTTCTACCGCTGGCGTCTCTCCGCGTCCTCGATTGAACTGGTACAACGCATCTAAAGGCTGGATGATCACAGCGACAAAAACCATGGCGGTTGAGCTCGCGCCTCATGGTGTTCGTGTAAACGCATTGAACCCGGTTGCAGGCGAAACACCGCTTTTGAAGTCTTTTATGGGCGAAGACACTCCTGAAGTTCGGGCCAAATTCATCTCCACAATTCCTTTGGGACGCTTTTCCACACCCCAAGACATGGGCAACGCGGCTTGTTATCTTTGTTCAGACGAAGCGAGCATGATCACAGGCGTCGCAATGGAAGTCGACGGGGGACGGTGCATATGAACCCCGTCAATCTAGCCTCCAAATTGGCTCAAATCGATACACACTGGGACCCGCACGTGGTCGCAGACTATAACGAAAACGACGTGATGGTGGTCAAGTTCAAGGGCGAGTTTCCTTTTCACCTACATGAAGACACCGATGATTTCTTCCTCGTCCTTGAAGGCGAAATGGTCATGGATTTAGAAGGCGATGTTTGTCACCCAGTTAGAGCTGGTGAGCTGTTCATCGTTCCAAAGGGCGTCACACACCGTCCACGTGCCGACGCTGAATGCAAAGTATTGCTGATCGAACCGAAGGGTGAACCAAACACTGGCGATCCAACAACTGCAGCATCAAAGCCAAGACTATGATGATTCCGGGACCACGCAATCTCATCACTGATGTGGCTGGCCTGAAAGTCGGCAACGCATCTGACCCTCATCTTAAATCTGGGTCCACTGTCTTGCTCGGTGACGCCCCGTTTACTGCGTCAGTCAGCGTCATGGGCGGTGCGCCGGGATCGCGTGAAACCGATCTTCTCGCACCTGACAAGTCCGTGGCTCAAGTCGACGCATTGGTGCTGTCAGGCGGGTCTGCATATGGGTTAGATGCATGTTCTGGCGTGTCTGACCTATTGCGTGAACAAGGCCGCGGCTATCGTGTCGGCCCTGCTGTCATCCCTCTCGTCCCCGGCGCAATAATCTTTGATCTCTTGTCAGGTGGGGATCAATCGTGGACCCAAAACCCTTACCGTGACTTGGGGCGAGATGCCTTTCGCGCTGTAGGCACCGACTTCGCAATCGGCTCACAAGGCGCGGGCAAGGGCGCGATGACAGCCATGATGAAAGGCGGCTTGGGTTCAGCATCCTTGGTGCTGGAAAACGGAACCACCGTCGCAGCTCTGGTCGCGGCCAACCCTATGGGCAGCGTCACAACGCCGGGCGATCGCCATTTCTGGGCCGCACCCTTTGAGATAGACGCCGAATTTGGCGGTTTAGGCCCTGATATGGCAACCGGTCTTGGTCGAGAGTTGGTTTCACTCAAAGCATCCCGCATGATTGAGCGTGCAAACACAACGATCGCAATTGTCGCCACAGATGCGGCTCTGACCAAAGCCCAATGTCAGCGCGTTGCGACGGCGGCGCACGACGGAATTGGTCGTGCAACAGTTCCAGCACATAGCCCGGCAGATGGCGATCTCATTTTTGCCCTATCAACTGACGCCCACGAAATGGAGAACCCACCACGCGACCTTGCGATGATCGGCCATGCCGCCGCAGTTTGTCTGAGCCGCGCTATTGCACGCGGTGTGTTTCATGCTCGCCCAGAACCCGAAGATCTGCTGCCAACTTGGAGCCAACTCAATGCCTGATCTCTCATTACCCGATGTGACCTTACATTATGAAATCTCGGGCAATGGACCGCCGATGGTATTGATAGCTGGCTTTATGTCCGATAGCGCGAGTTGGGCGCCATTGCTGCCCTTATTAGAGCCATATTTTACTTTGATCCGACCCGACAATCGCACAAGCGGGCAAACCCACCCTTGGGATGCTCCGGCCTCGATGGAACTTTGGGCGCAGGATGTGATTTCTTTGCTCGACCATCTGGGCCACGAAAAGGCGCATATTGTTGGCCATTCTCTGGGTGGACTGATTGGTTGGGTCACGTCCATCCGCGCGCCCAACCGTGTGGCGTCTATTATGATGGTCGGTTCTGCGCCGATTAATACCCCTCGCAACACCGAACTGTTCAGAGCTTTGATTAACATTCGAAACTCAAACGCGCCGCAAGACACCTGGCTGCGCTTACTGTTTCCTTGGTTGTTTCGAAAAGAAGCCTTCTTTGCTCCTGACGCGATTACAAATGCCGTGCAGCAATCACTCGCTTACCCCCATGCCCAAAGTGCTGAGGCGATGGCATTACAACTCGACGCTTTGCAGAACGTAGACGCTAATCTGTTCCAAACACCTCCGTCAGTTCCAAGCAGGGCGATCTTGTCACCGGATGATCTTTTGGTGCCAATCGATGACGCGCGAATGTCCCTGAACGGTATTTCTTTGGTCGAATTGACGGGGTTAGGACATTCCATTCATTGGGACGATCCACAACGCGTTGCCCAAGAAATTAAAGCGTTAACCAAAGAAATCACTCTCTAGGTAAAATTTCCTGTCCAAACTGACTGTCTTAGCCTCTCTCAAATTACTGGCTACGACGGGACGTTATTCCCATTCAAGCTCCACATATGCGTTTGTTGCATTGCGGCGGTGGTGTGAATCAAACAACCTCCATGACCCTCGCAAGTCTGCTCCTTTGTCTTTCAGAACAGCCTGTAGACTTTCGCCGTTTGCTATCGCTGTGCGCATTTGTGAAGCGAGTGCTTTGAGATAATTCAATGTTGGCTCAAACGCCTGCGGAACCTTCGCCTTGGCGGGCCCATGCCCCGGGATCACGTATTGACCCACATCGTGTTTCAATTCTTCCAATTGCGCAATCCAGCCACGGACCGACCCATCTAACGCCGGAGTGTGGTTGATGAAGACCAAATCCCCGACCCAAGTCGTTTGGCTGGTTGGGTCCATTATGATCATGTCATTGGTCGTATGTGCTGTCGGAAACGTCTGCAATGTCAGGGGTCGGTCACCCAAATTGATTTGCATTCCATCGGTCTCCGTCACCGATAATTGCCCATAAGTCCCATGCGCCGCTTCAAGCCCGATCAGGGTCGCCTGACTGTTAAGGTAACCATCCACGCGACCGCTATAGGCTTTGTTGAACTTCACCGCCGCAATAGCTGTGGCTCCGGCCTCCTGAAAAACATCGCCACCCAAGGTGTGGTCTGGATGCATGTGTGTCAGCAACAAATGGCTGATTGGTTTGTCCGTATGGAGGCGAATGCTGATATACAAAGCTTCAGCCAAAGCCCGTGAATATCCCGCATCTATGACGGCGACAGATGTCGCACCGACAATGAAGCCGTGATTTGAGGTGTCACCACTGTTTTCGGGACTTGGGTCTTTGATTTTTCCCACATGCACAAATGCACCCTGAGTGATCTCGGTGACAGGGGAAGCCCGGTCGCGCAGATCAAGCAGCGGCACGCATTTCGCCGCTTGTAATGTTGCCCCCTGTCGTGCTTCGGCCCAAGTGTCCGCGCGTCCAATTTGCGCCTCGCATTGGGTCTTGGTCTGAATAGCGGCAGAAGGTATAAGTCTATCTTGGCACACATTCTGGATGCAAATCGCCGCAATAAGCTCAAATATCATTTGCCGTCAGCTCGCTTCAAACGCTCGGTTGGATAGTCCCAAAATGTCCAGCCCGTTGTTCCAGAAGGGTACCAAAAAACAGTCTCATAGCCATAAGATGCTGCGCGTTTTGATGCATTCCAACTCATCCAACAATCTTCACGGCACAAAAATAATATGGGCGCCGTTTTGTCGTCCTCGGTAAGAGCTGCCAACAAGGCTTTGAATTGCGTTTCAACGTCATCACTTAAAACACCAAACCCCACCTCGGGCCACCAGTGAGCGCCTAAAATGGATATCCGCGTTCTACCCTTCCAAATCGTACCTTCGGGTAGCCCTTTGGGCTTTTTGATATCCGGCATCACGTCAACAACCGCGACCTTGCCTGTGCGCCACAGAGCAAAAGCCGTCTCGTCGGACACCGTTAGTGCGCCCAGCGCTTCTTCTGGAACTAGCGCGTCATAGTTTTCGGTACGATAGCCTTCGGGCTCAGGCACTGTTTCAGCCAAAAGTAGGCTGGTCTGCGCAAGTAGCGCGGCCAATACAATTATAATGCGAAACACGAGTACGCTCAGGAACCTTGGTTAATTGGAAAGGAATGTTCAAACACTGCGCCATCAGTATCCACAGCGCGCACGCGCATCACTTGGGCACCGTTGTTAATGTAAGAAAACCTGAAGGACGGGTCTTCTGAAATCGAAAAACCACCCTCCATGTGGAACAGCATATCTTCGCCCAGCCAGACTTTTAGGTCCTCAACAAACCGTGGATCGATGTGATCAAATGTGCCTTTGTGAACTTGCATTCCCGTGAACATTGGATGCCGGATCATTAGCTGAACCTGCTCAACTTTTGTGCTTTGTTGCGGCGATTCATTGATGTTCAGATGGCGCAATTTCATTTTGCCCATCGTCGACAAGGCCACATCGATGTCACGCGTAACCGCCGCGGAACATCCACCGGCCGCCTGCACAAAACGGCCAGCCATAAAGCTCTCGCCGGTTTCTGTTTCGGCAATAACCCGGAGATTAGAATAGACGTCGAAGCGAACACGGCTTTCTAGATTGAGTTCCCCCATTAGGGGTCCAAACGTAAAGACACCAACAACCGGCATTGGGTTTTCGTCGACAACAACAGTCATTTTTGTGATCCGATCCGTTCCCGGACGCTGACTTATGCTGAAAGGAACAGTCGCAGAGTCAAAAGCCGAGATCGGGGCATCCAACGATAGCAGATTTTCACCGTCTTGCAGAACCACGTGATCATCAACAACGTCACCCCGCAAAATTTCCCACATTTCGCCTTCAACAATTGGATTTTGCACACCAGCGTGTGGGGGCAATTGGAATGTGCTTAACCCACCCGCCAGCGCCATACTGGATGCAAAAACACATGCGCCAAGCATGGCGGCCATTGCGTTACGAAAATGCTTCATTGAAAAATCTCCTCCGACGTAAATCTAGCATGGAACGGGTTATCTGTCCAAATTCGTCCTTAGCTTGCGGTCATCGCGACAAAAAATCTGTAGTGCGCAGTTCAGGTTGAACAAATGGGCGGCGTGGAACTGCAATATGCACTTTATTTTGCAGGGCAATAGCGTCAACGCGGCCGTTTGAAAGCAGGTCCTCGACGGCACCGTTCAAATGATCCCAAAGCGGTTTGTTGTCTTCAAGCATCGCAAATCCAATATTGAACCCAAGAGGATGGCGGTAATCAGACAAGATCAGCTTTGTGATTTTGTTTTGGCGCTTGTGAAAATCATACTCAGCTACAGCAACAAGCGCGGCATCAAAGTCGCCCTTTTCCATGTCCCACAAAAAAGCCGGGCCGGGATTGCGCGACACCGCATTTGCACGCAGTGAGCTTGGCATGCGCCCCACCGAAATCGCCCCAGCCAACGTGCCTTCTTGAATCCCTAACGTCAGACCTTCCAGATCCGCAAATCCCAGTACGTCTCGAGGTGCGCGCAAAACAACGCCCATCTCCATGCGGACATATGGAATTGTGGTTGTGATTGGCCTTAAATCGACGAATTCGGGTTCTTCAAACTTGTCGCGAAACCGTGGTTTTTTCCAACGCGGCACCGCCGCTCTATCGCCCTTGGGTTTTCCCAAAGTGGGCGCATAAAGTGCGTACCCGGGAACAACGTCACAAAGGGGTCGGGACAACATGGCATAGGTGGCTCTGATTGGATTGGTGTCTTCATCAATGTCGCCCTCGTACCAAATGACCTTCAGGTCTAGTTCAAGCGTCTTGGCGATCTCTTGCGCGATATCATAGTCCAGTCCTGCTCCGCCAGACGCGCGACGTCCAGACATGACACCACCATTTATCGGCAAACAAGCCGTCAGCGTGTCAGGGGTCATTAAATTGAGTTCAGCGGACCCTTTCGGACCCGCTGTTTGATGTTGTTCACCCTGTAAGCTGCTTTCTTCGACGGCAGGCTCTTTCCCTCCGCGTGTGGAAACATACCTCCACAAAGCGTCCAGCTCGTCCCCGATCAACAGATCACCCATAGCGGGCATTCCATCTTTCCCGTTTGAAACACTTTCAACAAACCGTGGTTTGTCATCACGTGGAAATTTTCGCAGGTCATAGGAACCTGTCCCCGGGTTGACCATGTCAAACCCATGACACCGGGAACAAAGCTGTTTGTATGTGGTTGTTCCCTTGGTCAGCAACTCATCAGAAACTGCCGGCCCCCCAAAGAGGGCCAGCATGAAAGCTAAATAGATAAATTTCATCAATCGACTCATTCATCCATCAGAGCAAAGGTCCAGATGCTACCGCCACCTGGTACTGAGGCAAGACGTTCGTCTCCGCTGAACAAGACATAAACTCCGCCACCGCCATTCGCGATCGTGACGTATTGTTTTCCGTCCATTTCCCAAGCCACAGGCTGACCAACGATCCCAGAACCAGTTTGGAACTGCCAAAGCTTCTCACCCGTGTCGGAATCAAAGGCTTCAAATTCACCCGTTTGAGCGCCGGTGAACACAAGACCACCTGACGTCGACATGATGCTAGCCAGACGAGGAACATCAGTTTCAGATTTCCACTTCAGATCACCAGTGGTTGGATCGATTGCACGCAGTTCACCACGGTGGCCTTCTGGCCATGCGAATGCAAATTCCGCGCCCCAATAGAACGTTCCGGCACGGTACTGCGATTCGACTTGTTTCATGGTCAAGCCGGCATTCAATGTATTGATGAAAGCTGTTCCGCGATCACCGTCAAACGCCATATGAGACCAATTTTTGCCCCCTAATGCGGATGGCCAGTACTCAACTTGTTCGCCCGCGCGTAGTTTCTCGGAGACGTCGGATTCAACCGGACGGCCAGACGCTATGTCAATTCCATCAGCCCAGTTCACACGATCAACAAACTTGTTAGCTGCGATGAGCTTGCCAGTTTCACGGTTGATCACATAAAAGAACCCATTGCGGTTCGCTTGCATGAGAACTTTCTGACCATCCAATTCGGTCAAAACAGGTTCGTTGGTACCATCATAATCAAATGCATCGTTTGGCGTAAACTGATAGTGCCATTGAATTTCGCCAGATTTTGGGTTCAGCGCGAGCATGGAAGCCGTATAAAGATTGTCCCCCAAACGCAGTTGGGAATTCCAACTCGCCGCGTTGCCTGTGCCCCAATAAACCATGTTGAGATCGGCATCGTAGCTTCCGGTCAACCAAGCTGGTCCGCCACCGCGTTCCCACTGATCACCATCAGGCCATGTTTCAGAACCCGCTTCGCCCGGTGCAGGAACAGTATAGGTGCGCCATAATTGCTCGCCGGTGTTAGGATCATAGCCTTCAATATAACCACGAATGCCATATTCACCGCCAGACACCCCAACGATGACAACACCATCTGCGATCAAGGGTGCAACTGTCATCGAGTATCCGTTACGGAAATCAATCGACTTGCTTCGCCAAACTTCTTCCCCGGTTTTCGCGTCCATGGCGACAACATTTGCATCCAAAGTTGTGCGGAAAATCTTTCCTTCAAATATCGCGACTCCACGATTCACGATACCACAGCATGCAACACGAGGTGTTTCGGCCGGGTAGTCCACTTCTGTTTTCCACAATTGACGGCCTGTTGCAGCGTCTAAGGCCATCGTGGAGGCATGCGTCGTGACGTACATCATGCCATCATGAAGGAGCGGATGTGTTTCTTGTCCGCGCGAGTCGTTCAAAGAGTAATTCCAAACTGGAACCAAACGCTTGACATTGTCCTTGTTGACTTGGTCCAGCGGACTGTGCCGCGTCTGGTGTGAATTCATCCCATAATTCAGGATGTCCCCTGTCGTCGCGCCGTCATTTTTCAAATCGGCCATCGACTGGGCGACCACGGATGAAGCGGATAGACACGCCATCGTCCCAGCCGCTATCAATAGTTTTTTAAACATTCTTTCCTCCCATTTGTGCGAACGTCCCTAGCAATCTTACTGTTGACTTCGAATGTTGACGGCCATGCGTAAAGCCCGTGCAGTCCTTCGAAATTGTCAAACCGCGTGTTGCATTAGCCAGCTTGCCTTTCTTTAGATTCCTATCCTGGCAGCGAGTTCTGCTTTATGTTGCGTGGTTTAAGTCAATGAATCCAGCAATTGTTTCCATCATGTTCGAAATCTACACCCAAGACTTGCGACCCAATCTTCCAATGTGACAAAAACTGCACGACAATTGCAAGTTGTCCAAAAGGACTACATGGGCGATGTGCTGGTTAAGGAATATTGCCGCATCTTTCTTGACGAAACGACCTTTGGATGTCTCAAATTCAACGCGCTTCGAGTGGACGTGGTAGCAAAATAAGATGTCAGATGGACAACACTAGATACGTTACAGCGAAGTTTACCAATTCTGGTTTTAGCGGCCATCTTTCCTAGCCGTTTGGGGCCCTGCATTCCAAATCAGTTACGATCATATCGAGAATGGAACTCCCCGAAGACCGTCAGGTTCTCTTGAAGCCACAGATTTCCAACCGAGTGATAGCACGATTGTTTGGTTGATTTGTCTTTGAGGTTAGCACAAACCGTCCGTCTTTAATTCCGATACGTTACACAAAATGACCAAAAATCAGGATACAGTAACATTTCCTTGCATCGAATCGAGCTTCCAGTTACGGTGACATCGCGAACAGGAGGACTTTATGACTGCATTTATCTGCGACGCCCAACGGACACCTATTGGTCGCTACGGCGGAGGTTTGTCTTCTGTTCGAGCAGATGATCTCGCTTCGCTTCCGATCAAGGCCCTGATCGAACGAAATCCCAGCGTGGATTGGGCCAGCGTTGACGATGTGATCTTCGGTTGCGCCAATCAAGCAGGTGAAGACAATCGAAATGTCGCTCGCATGGCGGCGTTGCTGGCTGGATTGCCAGAAGACGTTCCCGGCGCGACCATCAATCGCCTATGTGCATCCGGCATGGACGCGGTTGGGCTTGCAGCGCGTGGCATCAAATCGGGCGACCTTAATTTGGTGATAGCAGGCGGCGTTGAAAGCATGTCGCGTGCGCCATTTGTCATGCCAAAGGCAGATGCTGCATTCTCACGCGCCAACACAGTCTATGATACGACCATCGGTTGGCGTTTTGTGAATCCAAAAATGAAAAGCGAATTTGGCATCGATTCTATGCCCGAAACAGCGGATAACGTCGCAGCCGATTGGGGCATCAACCGCGCAGACCAAGACGCTTTTGCAGCGCGCAGCCAAGCACGTTGGGCCGCTGCACACGAAGCCGACGCCTTCGCTCAAGAAATTACATCTGTCACAATCCCACAGCGCAAAGGCGATCCGCTTATTGTGGCCCAAGACGAACATCCACGTCCCAGCACCGGCGTAGAACAACTCGCGAAGCTGCGGCCAATCAACGGCCCAGATTTGACAGTCACGGCGGGCAACGCATCTGGCGTCAATGACGGCGCTGCTGCCTTGTTGCTTGCTTCAGAAAGTGCCGCTGCAAAGAATGGTTTGACCCCAATGGCGCGGGTTGTCGCGATGAAGGCCGCAGGTGTGCCGCCGCGCGTTATGGGGATTGGTCCAGTTCCCGCCTGTCGCAAGGTTCTGGATCTGGCGGGTCTGACTATCGACCAAATGGACGTGATCGAACTCAATGAAGCTTTCGCCGCGCAGGGCCTCGCGACATTACGCGACTTGGGCGTTGCCGACGATGATCCGCGCGTCAACCCGCAAGGTGGGGCGATTGCAATTGGGCATCCTCTTGGGATGTCTGGCGCACGACTTGTGATGACAGCAGCTTATCAATTGCAACGCACAGGCGGACGTTACGCCCTTTGCACGATGTGCGTCGGTGTTGGGCAAGGTGTTGCACTTATTTTGGAAAGGGTCTGAACGATGTATGCACAGATGGTCAAATCTGAAGCGAGTAACGACGATCCCGAAAAGCTCGCGGCGTTTCAAGCGCGTATTGATGCAGGCGAAAAGATCGAGCCAAAGGATTGGATGCCTGCCGGATATCGCAAAACTTTGATCCGTCAGATCGGGCAACACGCGCATTCCGAAATTGTGGGTCAGCTGCCGGAAGGCAACTGGATCACGCGAGCGCCCACATTGGAGCGTAAGGCCATCCTCCTTGCCAAGGTGCAGGATGAAGCTGGCCACGGCTTGTACCTATATTGCGCCGCCGAAACCTTGGGTGTGACGCGCGATGACCTGACCCGGCAATTGCTCGATGGGCGCATGAAGTTCTCTTCGATCTTCAGTTATCCGACCCTGACATGGGCTGATATGGGAGCGGTTGGCTGGCTGGTCGATGGCGCTGCAATTATGAATCAAGTGCCTCTCCAGCGGACGTCGTTTGGTCCTTATTCCCGCGCAATGGTCCGTATTTGCAAAGAGGAATCATTCCATCAACGCCAAGGCTTCGACATCATGATGAAGATGGCAAGCGGCACTGAGGCCCAAAAGCAAATGGCGCAAGATGCTCTGAATCGCCTCTGGTTCCCGTCCCTGATGATGTTTGGTCCTTCTGATGAAAACTCTGTGCATTCTTCGCAATCCATGGCGTGGCGGATCAAGATGAACTCAAATGATGAGTTACGCCAGAAGTTTGTCGACCAGACTGCACCCCAAGCAGAGTACCTAGGTTTGACCGTACCAGATGAGCATCTCAAATGGAACGAAGACAAAGGCGGGTATGACTTTTCTGAACCCGATTGGAACGAGTTCTTTGATGTCTTGAACGGCAATGGTCCTTGCTCTGTTGAGCGCTTGGAAGCGCGTAATAAGGCATGGGACGACGGGGCTTGGGTCCGTGATGGGATGCTTGCGCACGCAGAAAAGAAACGTGCTCGAAAAATGGCGGCGGAGTAAATCATGTCTAGTGAATGGCCCCTCTGGGAAGTCTTCATCCGTGGTCAACATGGTATGTCGCATCGACATGTTGGATCGTTACATGCCACAGACGCTGAAATGGCGATCAAAAACGCGCGCGACGTTTATACTCGGCGCAAGGAAGGGTTGAGCATTTGGGTCGTGGAAAGCACGCAGATCACCGCGGCTGATCCATCTAATAAAGAAGCGCTGTATGACCCTGCGGATAGCAAGGTGTATCGACACCCAACCTTCTTCGATATCCCTGAAGAAATAGGCAACATGTGATGGATGCGAAGGTCGAATTCTTGTTACGCCTTGGCGACAACGCATTGGTGTTAGGACATCGTGTATCCGAGTGGTGCGGGGTGGCGCCTGTGCTTGAAGAAGATATTGCGCTGGCAAATGTATCGCTCGATTTGATCGGGCAAACCCAGCTTTGGCTTGGTCTCGCGGCTGAGATTGAAGATCAAGGGCGCAGTGCAGACGACTTGGCATTCCTCAGGGACGCTTGGGAGTTTCGAAACCTGCTTCTGGTCGAACAACCAAACCGCGATTTTGCAGTGACTATGATGCGCCAATTCTTATTTGACGTTTGGCATAAGCTCTACTTACAGGCCCTGACACAGGCAGATGACGACCAAATCTCTGCGATTGCGGACAAGTCGCTAAAAGAAGTCACCTACCATCTAGAGCGATCTCAAGATGTTGTAATTGCGCTTGGCGACGGTACTGAAGTAAGCCAAACGCGGATGCAGTCTGCGTTAGATCGCCTTTGGCCTTACGTAGGCGAGATGTTTTTGACGGACACGGTTGACGCAGCTCTGCCTGGTATTGCGCCAGATAATGCGAGCTTACGAGATGCCTTTGATAAAGTGTTGGCGCAAGTTATGACCGAAGCCACCCTGACAATTCCTGACAGTAGCTTCACGCACAAAGGCGGGCGCACTGGCGCTCAGCATAGCGAACATCTCGGCCACATGCTTGCGACGATGCAAACCTTGCAACGTTGCTATCCGGGGGCGTCATGGTGACGATGGCCAAACCTGATGTCTGCCAGATAATGCACTGGTTGGATCAGGTACCTGACCCTGAAATACCGGCGATCTCTCTGGTCGACCTTGGGGTAATCCGTGACGTGCAATGGCTTGATGATATGCTGCAAGTCACCGTGACCCCGACCTATTCCGGATGTCCCGCGACCGCGGTGATCAACATGGACATTGAGACTGCCCTAAAAAGCCATGGCATCGAAAAAGTGGCTCTAAAACGCCAAATATCACCGCCTTGGACCACAGATTGGTTGTCCGAAAGCGGCAAGGTCAAACTCGAAGCTTATGGCATTGCACCACCTCGCCCCGCAGGTGGCCCCTCCAAATGTCCACTTTGCGGTTCCAGCGCTGTCGAAAAAATCAGCCAGTTTGGCTCCACTCCGTGCAAGGCTCAATGGCGTTGCACGGACTGTCTGGAACCCTTCGATTACTTTAAGTGTATCTGATCAATGTCTCAATTCTATCCCCTGACCGTCACTGACGTGCGCAAGACGATCCGCGATGCGGTTATCGTCACATTGAAAGCCAAGAACGCCGACATGTTCGCGTTTAAACAAGGCCAGTATCTGACGTTTAAACGCGACTTTGACGGCACCGAAATCCGCCGCAACTATTCCATCTGTGCGGGATTGGACGATGGTGTCCTGCAAGTGGGCATCAAGCGCGTTGATGGCGGCGCGTTCTCAACCTTCGCCAATGAAGATTTGAAACCCGGCGATACGCTTGATGCAATGCCACCCATGGGCACCTTCTTCACGGATATTGAGCCCAACAAGGGCAAAAGCTATCTCGGGTTTGCGGGCGGCTCAGGCATTACGCCGGTTTTGTCGATCTTAAAAACTGTGCTTATGCGTGAACCCGACAGCCGTTTTACGCTCGTTTATGCCAACCGGGCCCCAAACACGATCATGTTCCGCGAAGAGCTTGAAGACCTCAAGAACCGATACATGGAACGCCTGACGATCCTGCATGTTCTGGAATCCGGTGATCAAGATATCGAGTTGTTCTCTGGTCGGGTCGATGGCGACAAATGTGCTGCGTTCTTCCAACATTGGATAGATGTGAAAAGCGTGGACACCGCTTTCATATGTGGACCTGAACCCATGATGCTCGCAATCGCAGGCGCTTTGAAGGATCACGGGTTGTCCAAAGAGCAAATTAAATTTGAACTCTTTGGCGCGTCCCAACAAGGTCGCCTTGCTAAAGCCAAACGCGCAGAAGCCGCGAAGGGTGCAAAGGGGACAGATGCAACTGTGATCATTGATGGCACTGCGCATCAATTCACACTGCCCAAAGATCAATCGGTTCTTGAAGGTGCGTTGAGTAACAGTTTGGACGCGCCCTTTGCCTGCAAGGCTGGGGTCTGTTCGACTTGCAAAGCGAAAGTCATCAAGGGCGAAGCCGAAATGATCACCAATCACGCGTTGGAAGATTATGAAGTCCGTGCTGGTTTCGTGCTGACGTGCCAGTGTTACGCGCTCAGCGACACGCTCATTTTGGATTACGACCAGCACTAATAAACGCTGCGAGACAGACAGGGGTTTTTCATGCCATCAGATAGCGCTCTTCGGGCCGTCGAAAGCTACGCAACAGGCCGTTGGTTCGCGCCCGGGCCCGGAGCGCGCATGATCGAAAGTGCGATCACCGGACAACCATTTGCCCAAGCAGGAAACGACACGCTACCATTCACCGACATGTTGGATTGGGCCAACCAAGTTGGCGGTCCTGCACTCCGCAAAATGACGTTCCACGACCGCGCCCGAATGCTAAAAGCAGTTGCCTTGCACCTACGGGAGCACCGCCAAACGCTATACGATCTGAGCTATGAGACCGGCGCGACGTTGAGCGATCATAAAATTGATATCGACGGCGGCATCGGCACCTTGCAGGTTTTTGCAAGCAAGGGTCGGCGCGAGATGCCAGATGGCCATGTCTATCTTGACGGTCCGTCCGAGCAACTTGGCCGTGATGGCCAGTTTCATGGGCGTCATATCTGCACGCCTTTGCAAGGCGTCGCGGTTCATATCAATGCGTTCAACTTTCCGGTCTGGGGTATGCTTGAAAAGCTGGCACCGACATGGCTTGCCGGGGTGCCTGCGATCGTCAAACCAGCAACCGCAACGTGCTATGTGACGGAAGCTTGCGTTCGGATTATTCTTGAAAGTGGTCTGCTGCCTGCAGGGGCTTTGCAATTGGTCGCCGGCGGCATTGGTAATATGTTGGATCATGTCGGTTCTCAGGATGTCGTAACCTTCACAGGCTCTGCAAATACAGCACTTAAGCTGCGCTCAAATCCGAATATTCTTGAAAACTCGGTGCGGTTTACAGCAGAACAAGACAGTTTGAACGCATCAATACTTGGCCCGGATGCCGTGCCCGGAACGCCCGAATTCGATCTGTTTTTGCAAGAAATTCAGCGTGAGATGACCGCCAAAGCCGGTCAAAAATGCACAGCGATCAGACGCATCATTGTACCAGATGCGCAAGTCGATGCGGTTCTGACCAAGCTCGGCAAAAACTTGTCCAAGGTCAAAATTGGCGACCCCCGAGCTGCAACAACGCAGATGGGCGCTCTCGTATCAAGCTCTCAAAAACGAGACGTGTTGGAAAAATGCAGGTTGTTAGCCACAGAATCCGAACGCGTGTTCGGCAACCCCAACGATTTCGAACTTGCCGACAACCCAGGGGCATTCCTGCCACCGATGCTGTTTCATTGCGCCAATCCAGACGAATCCGAAAGGGTGCATGACACTGAAGCCTTCGGACCTGCCTCAACAGTCATGGGCTACCGCGACTTGCCACATGCAATTGAGCTGACGAACAAAGGCCAAGGTAGCTTGGTGGCATCTGTTATCACCCATGATCCAGAAGTCGCGCGGCAAGTTGCTTTGGGATCCGGCGCGTTTCACGGGCGGTTGTACTTCAACAACCGCGATTCCATGGCAGAGGCCACAGGACATGGCGCACCCCTTCCACATATGATTCATGGCGGACCGGGGCGTGCCGGCGGCGGCGAAGAACAGGGCGGAATACGTGGGGTTTTGCACTTTATGCAACGCACGGCGATTCAGGGCAGCCCTGAAATCCTGTCTCATATTGGTAGCAATTGGGTGCCGGGTGCAAAAACCGAAACCTCAAAACCGCATCCGTTCACACGTACCTTCCATGACGTCGACATTGGCGACACTTTGAATTCTCCGGCTCGGACAATCACACTCGATGACATCGAACAGTTTGCACATTTCACCGGTGATACCTTCTACGCCCACATGGACGATGCCGCCGCCAAGGCAAACCCGTTCTTTCCGGGACGTGTCGCACATGGGTATTTACTGCTTAGTTTTGCAGCCGGGTTATTTGTGCAGCCTGACCCAGGCCCGGTTCTTGCCAACACAGGCTTAGACAATTTGCGCTTTATGAAACCCGTCCAAGCTGGTGATAGTATTAAAGTCCGTCTAACGGTGAAGGCGAAAACTCCTCGCAATGAGGAATACGGCGAAGTACGCTGGCATGTAACCCTGACCAATCAGGATGATGCCCTTGTGGCCGAATATGAGCTACTGACGATGAATGCCTTCTAGAACCGATTTCACAACCAGCCTAAATGCACTCAAGTCTTTGGGACCGCCGCGCGTATGGTCCATGCTTGTTTCGATATTTGGCGACCTAGAACAAGAAGCATCCACACGCATTGATGGTCCCCTGCTGACCAAGCTGACCGACGGAATGAATATCAAGCCCGAGGCGGTGCGTGTGGCTTTGCACAGGCTTCGAAATGACAATTGGATCAACTCTATCAAATCAGGGCGCACGGCGAGCCATGCATTAACCTCAGATGGATTGAAGCAAAGAAACTCTGCCGCGCCGTTAATTTATTCACCAGTCTCGGATTTGCCAGCAAAATGGCAGATCGCAATCCTCCAATCTAATGATGCTCGACAAAAAGCTGCTTTGGATATTGCAGGGTTTGTGCCAGTCGCGCCCCGCATCTATGTTGCAAATGATGGCGCTCAGGCACCTTTTGGCGTGATTGTCAGCGAAGGGAAAGTCGCGCCTGATTGGGCGCAAGATCAGGTGATCCCCTCAGAACTCACAGCTCAATTCTCAACGTTGCTGACGACCTTAAATACTGTGAAACTTCGTCTGACTGACGCGGATAATTTGACGGCTCTTGATCGTGCTTTGTTGCGATGTTTGATCGTGCACAATTGGCGTAGGCTTGTCTTGCGCCATGCCTATTTGCCGCCCTCGCTTGTTGGCACCACATGGCCCGGCCATTTGTGTCGCGAACAAGTTGTCGCGCTGTTGGACGTGCTTCCGCGTCCCACATTATCCGAGCTCATGGCAGAGGAACGCCCGAAAACATCTTGACGCCTTTCCCAACGCACGACACGGCGCTATAGAACGTGCATGACAAACCATCTCTATCAAAACGACCTTCCTGACGGGCTTGACCTTGGCCCAATAGTTGCCATCGATTGCGAAACCATGGGCTTGAACCCTCACCGGGATCGATTGTGCGTGGTGCAACTGAGCAATGGCGACGGTGATGCCCATATCGTGCAAATCGCAAAAGGTCAGACGGACGCACCAAACTTGTGCGCGATGTTAAAGAATCCGGATGTCTTGAAGTTATTTCACTATGGCCGCTTTGACATTGCCGCGATGTACAATGCTTTTGGTGCGCTCACCGCGCCGGTCTATTGCACCAAGATCGCCAGCCGTTTGATCCGTACATATACGGATCGTCACGGGTTGAAGAACTTGCTGAATGATTTGCTTTCTGTTGATGTTTCAAAACAGCAGCAGTCCAGCGATTGGGGCAGCGAAACGTTGACCAAAGCACAAATCGACTACGCCGCATCTGACGTCCTTTACCTGCATGGATTGCGCGACGAGCTAAACAAACGATTGATCCGCGAGGACCGCATGGAGATGGCTCAGGCTTGCTTTGATTTCCTCCCGACACGGGCGAAGCTTGACCTTGCGGGCTGGCCAGACACCGATATTTTTGCACATTCATGAGCATTTATCTTGATACCGCGCGCAGGGTGATCCGCATCGAAGCGGACGCCTTGGCGCAATTGGAACAGACCCTCAACACCGAGTTTGATCGCGCGATCTCTTTGCTGCTGGACGCAACCGGGCGTGTAATTGTTTGCGGCATGGGCAAGTCAGGGCACATCGCACGCAAGATCGCGGCGACCCTTGCATCTACTGGAACGCCAGCGCATTTCGTGCATCCTGCCGAGGCCTCGCATGGTGATCTTGGCATGGTGGCGCAAGGTGATGTGATCCTTGTCCTGTCGAACTCTGGTGAGACGCCAGAATTGGCTGATATCATCGCATATTCAAGACGATTTGGCATTCCTATGATCGGCATCGCGTCCCGCGTTGAGAGTTCATTGATCAAACAGTCGGACGTTGGTCTCGTCTTGCCCCGCGCCGAAGAAGCCTGTGGAACTGGGGTTGTGCCAACTTCCTCCACGACAATGACTTTGGCGCTCGGTGATGCTTTGGCCGTCGCACTGATGGAACATCGTCAATTTACTCCTGAAAAGTTCCGCGAATTTCATCCGGGTGGTAAACTGGGCGCGCTACTTAGCCGCGTTCAAGACCTTATGCATGCCGGAGCAGCACTTCCTCTTGTGACCCTTGGAACGCCAATGTCGGACACATTGATTGAGATCAGTCAAAAAGGGTTCGGGGTCGTTGGCGTTACAAATGATACAGGTGATCTGGCCGGGATCATCACGGATGGCGATTTGCGGCGACATATGGACGGATTGCTAAGTTTGTCTGCCGCTGATGTTATGACCCGTGCACCGACGACAATCACGTCAGATGCGTTGGCAGAAGAAGCCGTAAACATTATGAACGCGCGCAAGATTACATGCCTTTTTGTGGCTGATGGGACTCAACCTCTCGGGTTGCTACATATTCACGACTGCTTACGCGTCGGTTTGGGATGACAGCTATGGCCGGAGACCCATATTCCCGGCTGGTCGCGTTTCTCAAGGTGATCTTGCCCCTGATTGGCCTGGGAATTTTGTCCACGATGTTCCTTGTTTCAAGTCGGATTGAACCCGGCGGGACGATACCTTTTGCGGAAGGCGAGGTGACGGACCGTATTCGAGGCCAGCAAGTAACCGGGCCACTGTTTTCCGGCGTGACTGCCGACGGCGACAGGATTGCGTTCAAGGCTGACCAACTAAAAACCAGCGAAGCAAAGGAAAGTCTGGCAGGCAATTTGTCCGCACGTATCGACTTTTCTCAAGGTGGAAGCCTCGTTCTGGTCGCCGATACCGGGGAATTCAGACTTGATGACGATGAAGCAACCTTGAGCGGAAATGTTCTAGTCGAAAGCTCAACGGGGTATAGAATGCGCAGCGACACACTCGAGACACGGCTGGAGAAAGTGGAAATCGTCTCTCCGGGGGAAGTACGCGCCACGGGTCCAGCAGGCAATTTGACGGCTGGCACGATGCGAATTGGCGCAATTGAAGGCGAGAAAAGTATGCAACTACTTTTCAGCCAAGGGGTTAAGCTGATATATGATCCTCAGGAATCCAGATAGAGTGAATTTTTTGTCCCTATTACGCCCCATTTTTCTTGTTTTGGCGCTGGTGCTTTTAGCGCCAGCAGCTTTTGCACAAAGCACCTCTGTCGCTTTCGGTACGATCCGACAGAACCCCGATGCCCCGGTAGAGGTTAGCGCGGACGCGTTATCTGTTGATCAAGAAACTGGCACTGCCGTTTTCACGGGCAACGTTCTGATTGGTCAGGGTGAGATGCGGTTGTCAGCTGCAAAAGTGCTCGTCGTTTACAAAACGGGCAACACTGGAATTGAGCGCTTGGAGGCCACTGGTGGTGTGACACTGGTCAGTGGTCCAGATGCTGCGGAAGCGCAGCGCGCAGATTACGATATTGATCAGGGCTCTATTTTGATGTCCGGCGATGTATTGCTGACACAAGGCATCAACGCGCTGACGGCGGAACGCATGACCGTCAATCTGAGGGACGGGACGGCCCAAATGAACGGGCGGGTCAAGACGATCCTGCAACCCAACCAAAAGAACTGATGGCCCGTCCTGATCTATCCATAACTGAAGGCGCGAAGGGATTGCGAATCAATCACCTGCGCAAGGCTTATCGCAAGAAAGTCGTGATCCGAGATGTGACCATGTCGCTGGATCAAGGCGAAGTTATTGCACTCCTTGGCCCCAATGGGTCGGGGAAAACCACGACGTTCTACTCCATAGCGGGCTTGGTCACGCCAGAGGGCGGCAAGGTCATTGTGGACGGAACAGACGCGACAACATTACCGATGTACCGACGTGCGCAGTTGGGGATCGGCTATCTTCCTCAAGAAAATAGCATTTTTCGCGGATTGAGCGTCGAAGACAACATTTCAGCTATTCTCGATATTACGGAACGAGATCGGCACAAACGTCGCGAACGTCTGGAAGAATTGCTAAGCGAATTTTCGATCGAACATTTACGCCGCGCCCCGGCAATGGCGTTGTCAGGCGGAGAACGTCGTCGTGTTGAAATCGCACGGTGTCTTGCAGCCGATCCTAAATACCTTTTGCTGGACGAACCGTTTGCTGGCGTCGATCCGATCTCGGTAGGAGACATCCGGCATCTTGTCGCTGATCTAAAAACGCGTGGCATCGGTGTCTTGATCACGGACCACAATGTGCGCGAAACGCTCGGTATCGTCGACCGGGCCTATATTTTGCATGATGGTAAGGTTTTGATGTCCGGAACGCCCGAAGATGTTGTGCAAAATGAGAATGTACGCAGAGTTTATCTGGGCGACAACTTCCGAATAAGCTGAGCGATATTCTACCTTAGATTGATTCACCATATTGACATGTGGACCCTTTTCGACGCTCAATAGGTCATGGCTTGCGTATTAATACCAGTCGACAATTGCCGGCCCTGCATCATGCAGGACGGCTTCGGTCAGACAATAATACCTTGCTCTACTCCCTGACTTCGCACTCGCGTTAACCGGATATTCATCCGGTGCAGTATTCTGCGTCAGGTCAACAACAAGGAGACACCATGCGTTACCAAATCAGCGGAAAACAGATCGACATCGGCGAAGCCCTGCAAACACACGTCAAATCCGAGTTGGGCAGCATAGTTCAAAAATATGCTGAACGTCCCACGGATGCGAATGTCGTATTTTCCCGCTCTGGTCACGAACATGTCTGCGAAGCCACGGTTCATCTCTCTACTGGACTGACAGCCCAAGCCAAAGCACATGCGCCCGAAATTTATGCAGCTTTTGATTCCTGCGGCGAAAAAATGGAGAAACAACTGAGGCGATACAAGCGAAGGTTGAAAGATCACCATAAGGACCGTGCGGAACCTGTTGAACTTTTCGGGGCTTCCTCTTATATCCTCGCATCGGAAGCGCACCAAGAGGAAAGCGAACCGAACAGTTTGAAGCCAATGATCGTTGCGGAAATGGAGACTAAGATTCAGTCTCTCTCTGTTGGGGAAGCGGTTATGCAGATGGAACTGGCCGGAGCGCCTGTATTGGTGTTCCGGAACGAGAATAAAGATGGGTTGAATGTCGTATACCGTCGGGAGGACGGGAACATCGGCTGGATCGACCCTTAAAGCGGTAGGTTGAGCGCGTTGACACCGCGTAGACAGTAGGGCGACATGAAATTTGCAACACTCCTCACACCGGAGGCCGTGAAGGTTTCCGGTTCGGTATCCAGCAAGAAACGCCTGTTTCAAGATCTGGGCGATCTAGCGCATACAGCGTATGGTCTACCTTCCGAAGATGTTACCAATGCGCTTCGCGCACGCGAAGCCCTTGGCCCAACAGGCGTCGGCCATGGCGTGGCATTACCCCATGCGCGTCTTGATGGGCTTACCTCGGTGGTTGGTGCGTTTATTCTACTCGACAAGCCGATTGATTTTGATTCCGTTGATCGGGAACCAGTTGATCTAGCGTTTGCTTTATTTGCCCCAGAAAACGCTGGCGTCGAACATCTTAAAGCCTTGGCACTTGTATCACGCACGCTGCGCGAGCCAACAATTTGTGCGAAGTTACGGGCGAACTTTGATTCAGCGACGCTTTATACAATTCTAAGCGAGGCCCAGTCCGTCAAAGCGGCTTAAACGGACCAAACCCAAACATCATGTAATCTCGTTGATAGGCCGCTTGTCCAAGTTCCTCGAGTTCCCCGTCGTAAATGTCCTCTAACGACAAGAATGGGGTGTCTGCGATGATGCCCAACAACTCGACAGATTTGAGCCCAAGCCCAACGGCCAGTTTGGGTAGGTCGGACGCCATATCCTCTTCGCGGATCAGAAGATCGGGTATTATGAACTCAGCGAACCCCTGCAACGCTTGCGCTTGTGTACACCAAGTTGCGTCAACTCGGATGCCTGTCTGACCATTCAAGTTGCCCTTCAAGAACTTCAAAAATGCGGCAAAGGCTGCTTTGTGATCGCTCTTCCCCCAGTTTGCGTCAGGCTCCCCATCGGGAATTGGCAATTTGTAGCGTCTCTTTAGCGTTTGGCGCAGTTGTGGGTATGAATCCGGGCCCGTGTTCAGGATTTTTGTGCAAAACGCGTGATGCGCCCGTGACAACGGATGTCGCAACACCGAAAAGCTACGGTGTCCGGGACGTCTGCGCTTCCATTGCCGCACATCTTTTTGTGACATTTTTCGGTGCAAATCATCGATGCGCACACCGTCCAAATCGGCCAACCAAGTCTCAACTACGACCTCTGGCCCACCCTTGATCGGCACATAAAGCAAAGGCGCTTCTGCCGCCGCAACGTAAGTCGGCACAGCAGGCCCACGACGTGGTTCAAAATTGGGCGTCCGGGTCAGATTGTAGCGATCTACCCCGGCAAGGGCAATTTCCATGTCTTGAAAATTGGCAACTTTTTCAACCAAGGAGCTCGGGTTTTGTTTTTTGAGCGTTTTATCCAGCCCATCCAACCGCGCTTGAACACCCAAATATTTAGCGAGGCCATTCATCACTTCGACACTCTGGAGGTCCTCATAGTCGATGTAGAACGCCGTTTGCCCACTAACCTGCAAGCGGTTCAACAATGATACCTGAAAAGTCTGCAAAGCCGTGACATGTGCATCGAACTCTTTTGCATCGAACGTTGCTTTCCCATCTTTGCGCGCCTTCATATCGGTCAACTTCCATTGCCCGGTTTCCTGCGCGATCCGCCAAGAAATGTAGCTCTCAGCGGGGTTTCGCGTCAGAATAATCTTGGCACAACGCGGGTCGTCCAAGCAGGTATCAAGCACGCGAGAATCGTGATCGTGAAAATAGCGAAATCCGCCAAGAGCCTTGCGATCAGACTTAATCGCCTCAAGTAACACTTTTGGATCTTTATCCCGTTGAATCTGCGTTACGCTCAGAATTTTCTCCGTCTTGGGATAGCCGATAAATTGCGGGTTAAAGGCCTCCCCGTGACATGAAACCCCGTCAAGCGCATTCAAATTTGTTTCCAAAAAGTTGGACCCGGTGCGCATTTCCGCAAACACGATGAAGTAGTCAAAACGATCGGACATCAGATTTTATTGCACCAAGTAAGGTTTGCGTTTGTTGGAATTAGACTCGCGCTGCGGCCCCGATTCAATGGGAAAGTCGCCCATTAAGTATGGGTGCATGCCTTGGTTCTTGAGGTTTTGCAGAAATTGCCCAAATCCACTGAGCTCCACCATATGAGGAACTTCCGAAAGACGACGCGCAGCACCCGGGTTGATTTCATCCAAGATCGTTTGGATCGGCTCCATCGGCGCTTCTATGAACTCCGCCAAGGTCCAGATACGAATACGCGCTTTTGCATAAGGGGAGCGCAGAATATCAAGGTGCTTGCTTTCAATCCGCTGCAGGGCCGCGGCCTCTTTGCGGATAAGCTGGAAGTCCTGATTTGCGTTAAACAGCGACAAGGCCCACGCTCCAGAAATTACGGAAATCTGAGCATTTGGATCTCGTGCCATCCGCCAAGATATCTTTTGCTTGCTGGTTGGGCCAAACTGAAAGCACTGCCTTTCACCGCGCGTATTCCAGATCAGGTTCGTCAAAAAGCTGCCCGGGTTATAGTCGCGCGCTCGAACACTATCGCCCAAAGCGCCGTTTATAGCAGTTTGCCCTTCGGCATATTGCACGCGCGCTTTATCGAATAAATGCCCGTGAACTCGCGCGCCTGTTGCGCGCGCCAGCCAAGGTTCAAAGTCATCAAATAATTCTGAAAACCCTTGAAACACCGAATACGGGCTGGCCGTCACGCCATTTTCCCAATCTTGGTTCGGAAAGCGGCTTTGCATGTAAAGACCGGGTCGTCCCAAGGTTCGCCGATCCACAGCCTTGGCAAAAATACGGTCAATTTTACCAGGATTAGGTTCCGTTTTGTTCAAAGCGGCAGCGTCACCAGCCAAAAGCGTATCATAAAGTCGATTGGCATGCGGCCATATTTTACGGGCAACAAAGCAATCAGAGCGTCGAAGCAGTTGAAGATGGTCGTCATAAAAGATGTGCGGTTTACCCTGAAAATCAAACTTAGACAGGGTCAGCGACCGGCTTTCTATGTTCGTTGAATACAATCGGACCAGCGTTTGAAAATAGCTCTCGTCCGGGATCCAAACTTGTTTGAAGTACCTATCATATTGGGGCCGTTTCGGGTCCTGAAGAATGGCAGTTAACGTTTGACGCGTTAGGCACCACCATTGACTACCCATATGCGGCACCAAGCCACCTGGGATTTTTCGGCGTAATCGCAAGCGGCGTTGAAGTTCAACATAACCGTCAAACAGCAGCCGGTGTCGCTTCCAAGAGAATGGAAACCGCAAAGTGAAACGCTCTTGGTCCAAGCCGTCCACTGTCCACGGAACATCCTCGGTCGTCGCGCTTTCAATAAAATCCGTGCGAGGGCGTGCATCGAGATATTCCGCCAACTCGGAAATTGGGCGCAAAGGCAAACAAGACCCCGAAGCGAGATAGACGTGCCTGACTTCAGGATTGTCAGCCAGTAGCTTTTCTGCGGCAGCCTGCGACGCTGCGGCTATTCCCCAAGTGCCCCATTCGCAACGATACCGCCGCGAAAATGATATACCGTCAACCTCGCACAAAGATACTTTGAACCGCGCCAACATCGCGCGCGGCACATTTCGATCAACGTGGATCACAACGGGGCAACCTGACGCGGCCCAATGCCGTGCCACTTGCTCCGCCCTGCCCAGCGCCGTGTGCACAAGCATTACGATGCCCAAAAACTTGCTCATGCCCAGTTTCCTTTGGACATGAGGCCCAAAATCTCAAGTTGGCGCCAATTTATGTACTTTTCGGACCACTTGCACCAAAGTTGGGGATCATTCGCCATCTTCTCTGCATAGGCTTTGTACTCAACAGAAGACGCATAATGCTCTCCGCGGGCGAGTTCTTCCTGTGCTTTCGCACCAAATGTATCGATGAACTTTGTATGCAGAAGGATGCCACTGGCTTTTTCGCCGCCCCATTCATCATAAACAAGGTTTAACCCACGAGGCAGCAACATATGTGTTGAGCTGACATAAGTGTATTTTCTATCCCACTTCACCAAAGGAATTTTATTCAATGCCGGCGCTTCGGCCGGGGTGTCAGGAAAGAACACACGCGCCCTTGGCCCGCCTTGTATCCATAGGTTACCAAAGCGTTTGTTGCGCGAAATCGTGTAATTGCCACTGTCAAACCAACAGGCGATCTCCATCGGGTCTTGTCCGGGCTGGTAAGGCTGGTCACTTAATCGCCCTTTTGGGTACATATCCAAAAGCATCGCGCCGAATGACTTGATCGAAGACGATTCCAGCCAATCCGTTAACCCTCGCAAGGGGCGTGTATCGCAAAATGGGTAAACAAAAAACTCATCAGGATCGACAGTAAGCGCCCAATGGCCATGAGCATGGCGCATATGGAGCCAAGTTAGCCAATCCATGCCAAATCTGGATTTGGCGTAACCGGCCGATGTTGTCCAAATTGACACATCGGATTGATCCGCCAAAAATTCTCGAGTTCCATCGTCGCTATCATTGTCGACGAACAGGAAGTGATTGATCCCAAGTTTGCGGTAGTAACTAAGAAAATAGGGAAGGCGGACCTGCTCATTGCGAAGCGTGCAGAAGAGCAAGATATCGTCAGGTTTGATTTTTGACGTTCTGTCCGCAACATTGTCCAGCTCACGTCTTTTGCGCACTGCGCGAATGCGGTAGCGCTTGCGTTTTAGGCGCATACGATAGGAGCCTAAAACCCCCATTTGAACCCCCACCGCCAGTTGAGGCAGGTCGGGTGCCATGAAATTCGCACGTGTTTATCAATCCGATGTTGCCGGTACAGTTACCTTACAAGCAATCCGTTTAGTCGTTTATCCTTAATATTCGCTTGTCACTTGAACGTGCAAAATCATAGGTGTTTTGCAGATTATGTTGCCAAATCGTTACCAATCGCCACGTGACATCAAGCCAAGCTCACATAATTGCTGCCAACCTTCGAAGCAGGTCGACTCAGGGCACCACAAATCCGGGCTGTCGGCCAAACTATCATAGTAATCGCCATAGCGGGTACCGGCTTGAAAGTGCTCATCCCTATCTTTTTCTTCAATCGCCCGCATTGCGGTTCCGGGCAGAAATTTCGAATGCAGCAAAACGCCAGAAATCTGATCCACCCCACCGGAATGTACGGTGTGATTTAACCGAGACGGCAACGCGGAATGTGTTGAATTTACAAATGCATACCCACGTTTCCATCGCACCAAGGGCACTTTGTTCAACGTTGGCGCGCGCGCGGGATCGTCTGCAAAAAAACATCTAGCGCGGACACCGCCCTGCAGCCAAAAGTTATCCAGCTTGTGCTGATGCTGGACCCAATATCCATGCGCATCAAACCAATTTAGCACCTGAAACGGGTCTTCTCCGGATGAATAACTTTGTGCATCCGGAGACCCTTTCGGATACATGTCCAACATCATCGCACCCATCATCTGTTGCTGTTTGTCATCCAGCCAGTCTGTGAGTTGTTTTAGGTCGCGCGTTTCCCATTTCGGATAAATCAGGGTCTCATCCGCATCTACGACAACAACCCAATGACCATGCGCATGCTTCATTTTCAGCCAGTTTAACCAATCAACACCAAAGCGAGACCCGCGATAACTGGCGGTCGTGTGCCACAAGCTGACATCTTTTTGAGCACGTAGATATTCGGCAGATCCATCATCGCTTCCATTGTCGACGATAAAGAAATGTCCCACCCCAAGCCTGCGGTAGTGCTCCAGAAAGAACGGCAGCCGCATGATTTCATTGCGTAGGGTTGTAAAGCCAAGAATAGCGTCGGTTGGAATGGTTGCACGGTTGTCTTGCGTTAAGGTCAGTTGATGGCGACTGCGAAATGCTTGCCAGAGCCGTTTGCGCCTTATCCAGCGCCGTCTGTATCGCATAATTATGCCGCTATACATCGTCGATCAAATTCCTTCGTGACGATGGCTCTTCGGCCTCACAGGAACGTGCTCTTGTCAACCCGCGCCCAAACATCCGACGCGAGTTCCATTAGTGCAGTCATGCGGCCAAGATTTACTCGGCAGCTTGACCAACGTTGACAACATCCTGAAGGTATTCAAAAAGATCTTCTCTCAGATCATCACGTGCCAGTCCGAAGGCAACGGTCGCTTGCAAGAAACCTGATTTGCTACCGCAGTCAAAGCGCTGACCACGGAAACGGTAGCCGTAGACGTTGTTACCTTGATCAATCTCAGAAGCGATTGCATCAGTTAGCTGCACTTCGCCACCAGCGCCAGTTTTCAATTTATTAAGATTACTCAACACGTTTGGCGATAAGATATAACGCCCAATCACCGCCAAGTTGGATGGCGCGGAATCAGCGGGTGGCTTTTCAACCAGACCTTTGACTGACACCATCGAGCCCATGTCTTCACGTACGTCCAACACGCCATACGAACTTGTTTTCGCTTGAGGTACTTCCATGGCCGCAACCATATTTCCGCCCGTTTCTTCGTAGGCTTCTACCATTTGTTGAAGGCATGGCTTTTCTGCAGCGATTACATCATCCGGCAGGATTACAGCGAATGGTTCGTTTGCAATCAAGCGACGGGCGCACCAGACAGCGTGACCCAAACCTAACGCTTTGTGCTGGCGAATATAGGCGATCGCGCCGCTGTCCATATTGGTATTCTTGAGCACTTCGAGCAAATCGTCTTTGCCTTTTTTGCGCAACTCTTGCTCCAGAGTTGGCGAATGATCGAAATAGTCTTCCAACGCACCTTTACCGCGAGACGTCACAAAGATGAACTCTTTGATGCCAGCTTCCCGCGCTTCGTCGATGGCGTATTGGATCAACGGACGGTCGACCAGCGTCATGATTTCCTTGGGTACCGATTTGGTCGCAGGCAAGAAGCGCGTCCCCAAACCTGCGACAGGAAAGATCGCCTTGGTAACTTTTTTCCGCATAGTATCCCTCGTTAGTCAGAATCCGCTGATACTGCGGATTTGCGTTCCAGTATACACATCCAACGCGTGTAAAAGTAACGCTTGTCAAAAATAAAGTAAAAATGCGCTAGAATTAGGCAGTGTTGCGCTTGCGCGCCAACAACAAGGCAAAAGTGTGCACTTCTCTCAATTACCCAGCCTCCGCATCTCGTCAGCCGTATAGCCCCCAATGGTTGAGTATGCGTTCATGACGAGTAAGTTGTTCCCTCAACTACCGGCATAAGCAGCGCATTCAAAATTCTGTAAACTCAATGTAACGCACAATTATTAGTCGCAACAGGTTAATAACTATCGTAATTTCCCCGCCGCGCATACACCTTAAAAAATGAAGACCTAGCGAAGCTTACTGAAAAAGCCAAACTTTATCAGCAACCATTAGGCGCACTTAGCTGTCACTCGACTCCCATTTCCACCATCATTTTCTCGAGTTTTGGAACGTCTTCTGGATTGTTCAGCTCCCAGAATTGACGGCCTCGTGCCTCAACCTCAACGCATAAAACTTTGCGCCCATTTTCCATGAACCGTAGCTGTTCCAGCCCTTCGAGGGTTTCTAGTGGACCAACGGGCCATTCAGGGTAGGAAAGCAATGCGTCCGGACGATATGCATAGACACCAACATGATGAAACACAGGCGTATCCGCTTCATCAGCATAAGTTTCACTTGTAAACGGAACGACTTCTTTGGAGAAATACATAGCATGCCCGGCTTGATCAAAAACCGCGGTGGTGCCACCGACACGTCCCGCTTTTCGATCTGCCAAGAACCCATTTAGGGCAGCGCCATCGCACCTCAGAACCGGTGTCGCGACTTCGGCGTCCGGTGCATTGCGCAATCCCTCAACCAAGCCTTCAACAAACCAAGCGGGCGTTAACGGCGCATCGCCTTGCAGGTTCACGACGATATCAAATTGCGCGCCAAGCTTTTGCAACGTTTCCGCGCAACGCTCTGTACCGTTCACACAGCTTTCCGAAGTCATAACGACCTCTGCCCCAAACGCTTCTGCTGCGACCTTAATCCGTTCATCATCGGTAGCGACAACAACTCTGTCGACGCCAGTCACCGCCATCGCCGCCCGCCAACTGCGCTCAATCAACGACTGAGCGCCGCCGCCTGCTCCACGCAATTCCACAAGTGGTTTGCCCGGATAACGTTGAGACGCATAACGAGCGGGAATGGCGATCAGAACGCTCATGCTGGTTTCAAATCAACACTGGGTGCGTAAGCAATGAAGAACGGGTTGGCGAAGTCCGCTTTACCGTATGTAAGTGGCTCTAACCCTTCGAATTGAACGACCTTACCACCTGCGCCTGTCAGAACCGCGTGTCCCGCGGCGGTGTCCCATTCCATTGTGCGGCCAAGGCGCGGATACAAATCCGCTTCGCCTGTTGCCACCAAACAGAACTTCAAGGACGATCCGGCGCTTTTCATGTCCTTAACATTATACTTATTGATGTAGTCGTCAGTGGCTTGATCTCTGTGGGATTTGCTCGCCACGACCATCAATGCTGTGTTGTCGCTGCTCGCTACGTTCAGCGCTGTTGTGTTGCCGAGTTGCGATTTGTCGAACGGACCGTCTTCTTCTACGGTTTGACCGTCTGCCAATGTTAGGAACATCCGGTTTTTTGCTGGCGCGTAAACAACACCCCGCGTTGGAATCCCGTTTTCAACCAAAGCAATGTTAACCGTGAAGTCACCACGGCGATGAATGAACTCTTTGGTTCCGTCCAATGGGTCGACGATCAGGAACGTATCACCAGATTGCGAATGGCTGTCAGATTGCTCTTCCGTCACAAGCATCACATCTGGGAATGCAGCGCGAAGTCCGTCAGAGATGATCGCGTCCGCTGCCTTGTCGGCTGCCGTCACAGGACTGTCGTCGTCTTTCGACTCAACCTCAAAATCATCTTGGCCGTAAATATCCATGATCGCGTCACCTGCCTGTAAGGCCAAAGTCCGCATCACGTCTGCTAATTTACCATAGTCCATGTTCAAGCATGCCGCCTTTATTGATCTGTATTTCGATTGCCTTATGCTGCGGTCCTAACGGAACAGCAAGAATTCCGTGACATACATACTTAAAGCAGAGGCAACTTGCACAATGTTTCAACCCGCCCGACGACCACGTAGTGGATTTGGCGCCGCCCTATCAATGGGCGAGCTGATTTATCACACTATCGTCCGTTCGGTTCGCAAAACCCACAACAATGCGTTTCTGGCGATTGCGACCAACATGCTGCAAGTTGTGATTTTCGTGTTGGCTTTTTACATCATGTTCTCGGTGCTCGGACTGCGCGGGAATGCGATCAGGGGCGATTTCTTACTCTACATTATGTCCGGCATTTTCCTGTATATGACTCACACAAAGACGATGGGCGCTGTGGTCGGTTCGGAAGGGCCCGCAAGTCCAATGATGCAGCATGCCCCGATGAATACGATCATTTCGATCCTCGCTGCCGCCTTTGGTGCGCTCTATATCCAGCTTTTGTCGCTGTTCATGATTCTGTTCATTTACCACGTGGCTTTTACACCGTTTGAAGTAGAAGATCCTTTCCACGCCTTTGGAATGTTGATGATTGCGTGGTTTACTGGTGCGACCTTGGGTCTTGTTTTATTGGCCTTGAAGCCTTGGTTTCCGACTTTTGTGCAGATTTTCCAAACTATTTATGCACGTGCCAACATGATTGCATCTGGCAAAATGTTTGTGGCCAACACGTTGCCAAGTTTCATGTTGGCTATGTTCGATTGGAACCCACTTTTCCATGCTATCGATCAATCTCGCGGCTTCGTCTTCATCAACTATAATCCACGGTATAGCTCTTGGGAGTACTCCTTCACGATCGGCGTCATCTTATTAATGCTGGGATTGATGGGCGAGTTTTACACGCGACGCCACGCCTCTATCTCTTGGAGCTCGCGACGGTAATCGATGTGACCACCTGAGCGGTCGTCGTGCATATAGTAATGTCGCATGACCGCAGGTCATTCCATCAGATCAAACGTTAACTACGTCACGACTCGGATTGTTAAGTTGATCCGCCCACTTTTTGCCAACAAGTTCGACGATCCAAAACGTATGCGATCCACCCCATGATAGGTCAAACGCGCATCCCCACCCATGACCATCACATCCCCAGATTCCAGCCAGACCGATTCGGTTTTTCCACCACGTTCAGTGTTCCCGACACGAAACAGCGCCGAATCCCCTAACGAAACTGAAACAACAGGCCACTGAAAGTCGGCTTCATCTCGATCTTGGTGCATGCCCATCTTGGCGCCCTCTTGATAGAAATTTATCAAACAACACTCAGGCTCACGTGATGCGTTGGAGAGATTTTGCCAAATCCGAAGCACGGAGTCGGGGATCGCAGGCCAATCGGTCTTGTTTGGATGCTGATTTGCATACCTGTAGCCGCTTTTGTCAGAATACCATCCAAACTGCCCCGCACTGGTCATTTGTACCGACATAGGCTTGCCATAAGGGGTTTGAGGCGAAAACAAAGGTGCCACGCGGATGACCTGACGCAGATCATCTACAAGATTCGCTTGCTCTTTTTGTGACAAATAGCCCTTGTGAAGCTGGAAGCCACGCAACGTTAACACCGTCATTTCGAGGCACCTTTCCCAATTCCTAAGGATTTCGTCCGAAATTTACCGATATCAGATACAAGCTGAGTGTTGCAGGGCACACTTCCCCTCCCTATATACCCTTCGAACCGCGCCTCACTTCTTATCGGGGCGTCTCACCCACCGGGGCAAAGGTGCCGACACGGGCCCGCGCCTCGCGACATCGCCTTAACTATGAAAAGGGATCGAAAACATGGCAAAAGTCATTGGTATTGACCTTGGTACTACAAATAGCTGCGTTGCAATCATGGATGGCTCGCAGCCACGCGTCATTGAAAACGCCGAAGGCGCGCGCACAACACCGTCTATCGTCGCGTTTACAGATGACGAACGTTTGGTCGGACAACCTGCAAAACGGCAGGCTGTAACAAATCCAGACAACACCGTTTTTGGCGTAAAGCGTCTGATCGGTCGTCGGGCAAACGACGAATTTCTTGAAAAAGACAAAAAGAACCTTCCGTTTGCAGTCGTAGATGGCGGCAACGGCGACGCATGGGTTGAAGCAAAAGGCGAAAAATATTCGCCCTCGCAAATCTCCGCGTTTATCTTGGGCAAGATGAAGGAAACCGCTGAGAGCTATCTTAGCGAAGAAGTCACCCAAGCCGTGATCACGGTTCCAGCCTATTTTAACGACGCGCAACGTCAGGCAACCAAAGATGCAGGCAAGATCGCCGGTCTTGAAGTGCTGCGTATCATCAACGAACCGACAGCGGCTGCCTTGGCCTATGGTCTGGATAAAGAAAATACGCAAACTATCGCGGTCTATGACCTTGGCGGCGGTACATTCGATGTGACGATCCTTGAAATTGATGACGGTCTGTTTGAAGTGAAATCCACCAACGGGGATACATTCCTTGGTGGTGAAGACTTTGATATGCGCATCGTGAACTACCTCGCTGAGCAGTTCAAAAAAGAACACTCTGTCGACCTCACGCAAGACAAGATGGCTTTGCAGCGTTTGAAAGAAGCTGCTGAGAAAGCGAAGATCGAACTGTCTTCTGCCTCCCAGACTGAGATCAACCAACCGTTTATCTCCATGAGTTCAACTGGTCAGCCACTGCATATGGTTATGAAACTGACCCGTGCGAAGCTAGAGCAGCTTGTTGGCGATCTGATCAAAGCGTCCATGAAGCCTTGTGCCGCTGCGTTGAAAGATGCTGGCCTGTCCGCGAACGACATCGATGAAGTTGTTCTGGTTGGCGGGATGACCCGCATGCCGCGCGTTGTGGAAGAAGTCACAAAGTTCTTCGGCAAAGAGCCACATAAAGGCGTGAACCCTGACGAAGTTGTGGCCATGGGCGCTGCAATCCAAGCGGGTGTTCTGCAAGGCGACGTTAAAGACGTTGTTCTTTTGGACGTTACACCTTTGTCCCTTGGCATCGAAACATTGGGTGGCGTGTTTACCCGACTGATCGACCGCAACACGACGATCCCAACGAAGAAATCCCAGATTTTCTCCACAGCTGAAGACAACCAAAACGCTGTAACAATCCGGGTCTTCCAAGGTGAACGTGAGATGGCAACGGACAACAAAATGTTGGGGGCGTTCAACCTTGAGAACATCCCACCGGCGCCGCGCGGCTTGCCACAGATCGAAGTGACCTTCGACATTGACGCCAACGGGATCGTATCCGTCGGCGCTTTGGACAAGGGTACCGGTAAAGAGCACAACATTACGATCCAAGCCTCTGGTGGTTTGTCGGATGCTGATATCGATCAAATGGTTCAAGACGCTGAAGAAAACGCAGAAGCGGATAAAGAACGCCGCGAAAGTGTTGAAGCACGCAACCAAGCTGAAAGCTTGATCCACTCGACTGAGAAATCCGTCGAAGAGCATGCTGACAAGGTCGACCCAACAACTGTTGAAGCGATCGAACTTGCGATTGCTGCGCTCAAAGATGATCTGGAGAAAGAGGATTCCTCTGCCGAAAAGATCAGGTCTGGCGTTCAGAACGTAACCGAAGCTGCAATGAAACTCGGCGAGGCGATCTACAAGTCGACGCAGGGTGAAGGCGATGAAGAACCAGCGGGCGCCGATGCAGGCCCAATGGAAGACGACATCGTAGATGCCGAGTTCGAGGATCTCGACGGCGATAAACGCGGCTGATTTTGACTGCGTGGAACCAATCAAGGGGCCGGTCCGAAATCCGGACTGGCCCTGTCGCGTTCCAAAAGGGGAAATAACCCATGTCTAAGCGTGACTATTACGACGTTCTTGGTGTTGCCAAAGGCGCATCGGCGGATGAGATCAAAAAAGGCTATCGTAAGAAGGCCAAGGAACTCCATCCTGACCGCAATGCTGACAACCCAGACGCCGAAACACTATTTAAAGAAGCAAACGAAGCTTATGAAGTCCTGAAAAGCGACGACAAAAAAGCTGCGTATGACCGCTATGGTCATGCTGCCTTTGAAGGCGGCGGCGGCGGTCGACCTGGCGGCAACCCATTTGGTGGCGGCAGCGGCGGTGACTTTTCCTCTGCGTTCTCAGATGTGTTCGATGACCTCTTTGGCGACTTTATGGGCGGCGGCGGACGACAGGGTGGCGGACGTGGCAGAGCAGCCCGCGGGTCTGATCTTCGTTACAACCTGCGAATCACTCTTGAAGATGCATTCCAAGGGCTGGCCAAAACCATCAATGTCCCGGCTTCTGTGTCCTGTGACAGCTGTTCCGGTACAGGTGCCGAGGGTGGCGCAGAACCCACCACTTGCCCAACCTGTTCGGGCATGGGCAAAGTGCGGGCACAACAGGGGTTCTTCACTGTCGAACGCTCTTGCCCGACATGTTCCGGTTTAGGCCAGATCATCAAAAACCCATGCAAATCATGCAAGGGCACTGGTCGGATTGAAAAAGATCGGTCTTTGTCCGTAAATATTCCACCGGGTGTCGAAACCGGCACACGCATTCGCCTCGCGGGCGAAGGTGAAGCGGGAATGCGTGGCGGTCCGGCTGGCGATCTTTATATCTTTGTCGAAGTTAGCCAGCACGAACTGTTCGAGCGCGACGGCAACAATTTGTACTGCCGTGTGCCTGTGTCCATGGGCAGCGCAGCTCTTGGCGGATCAATCGAAGTTCCGACAATAGACGGCGGACGTGGTCGTGTTCAAATACCTGCAGGATCCCAATCTGGACGCCAAATGCGACTGCGCAGCAAAGGGATGCCAGCACTACGCGGTGGCCCTGCAGGCGACATGTTCATCGAATTGGCTGTAGAAACACCTGTAAATCTGACCGCGCGTCAGAAAGAAATTTTACTGGAATTCGAAGAGCTTAGCGAAAATAACAACCCCGAAGGGACAAGTTTCTTTTCCTCTGTGAAAAGTTTCTGGGATTCTATGAAGGGTTAAAAATCCGGGCGAAGTTTCACTTCGCCCAGATTTTATACTACTTTCCCGATATGATTGCTCGGGACCAAACAACCATCCTTCGCCGCTTACACCCAAGCGATGCTGATATCTTTTGTGGGTATCGCGCTGATTCTGATGCCGCTCAGTACCAAAGTTGGGAAGCAATGGATCGGGGCGAAGCGGTCGAATTTTTGACTCACATGTAAACAGTGACACCCTTGATACGCCCCGGCCATTGGTTGCAAATCCATTGGTTGCAAATCGGCGTCGCCGAGGAGGAAACGAATACCCTAATCGGAGACATGGGTTGGCATCTGTCGACAGATGGAAATGAAGCTGAACTTGGCATCACCTTGGCCAAGGACCATCACAAAAAAGGTCACGCCACGCGGGCGATACGGATGGCGATGCGCGACGTGCTTTCGACGACAAAGGCAGATCGGATTATTGCTTATGCGGACCTTCGCAACTTGCCGTCTCGCGCATTGATGCAACGTGTAGGTTTTACCAGCTTGGGTCAACAAACCCATGAACGTGTCGTTGAAGAGGTTTTTGAATTTCTGCGTGTCACACCACCAAATTAACCCTTCATTTACTACACTTGAACCATGATCTCCTCATGTCATTGTTTGCTGAAGATCCCCTGCCTTTCGTCATCGATAACGCCAAACCGATCGCGGTTGATACGCGTAAGATGCCCTCTCATATCGCGGATCACCGCCAACGTTTGCAAAGCAGGTTTCTTGATGGTGGGTCGAACGCCATACCAGATTATGAAATGCTGGAGCTGATTTTGTTCCGCGCGTTGCCCGGTCAAAATGTGAAATCCTTAGCAAGAACTTTGCTGACCCGTTTCGGAGACTTCAATCGTGTCATTTCAGCCAGTCCTGAAAGGTTGAAAGATGTGTATGGAGTCGACGAAGATGTTGTCATCGAGTTGAAGATCGTCGAAGCGGCTGCACAAAGGCTTGCACGATCTAAAGTCATGCACATGCATGCCATTTCTAGTTGGGACGCCTTGTTGGATTATTGCCATACGACCATGGCACATCGCGATGTTGAGCAATTTCGCGTCCTATATTTGGATCGCAAGAACATCTTAATTGCTGATGAAGCGCAAGCAGAAGGCACAGTGGACCATGTGCCTGTCTACCCCCGTGAAGTCGCAAAACGGGCTTTGGAATTGAATGCCTCAGCGATGATCCTTGTTCACAATCATCCATCAGGTGATCCGACTCCGTCGCAATCCGACATCGACATGACCCAACAAATCGAAGCTGCTTGCGACGCGCTTGGGTTAACGTTGCATGATCACCTAATTATTGGAAAATCACGGGAAGTTAGCTTCCGTGCCAAGGGCTTGCTTTAACGGATCCAAACCTCCACTCGTCGATTCGCTTGCCGGCCCCATGAACTGTCATCACAGGCCATCGGCAGCGCCTCCCCGAAGGCATCAACATCCATCGTAACGCGTGTCAAATCTGCTATCTCTGCGGCCTTCGCAACTGCCCGCCGCACAGCTTCAGATCGGCGCAACGCGATATTTCGGTTGGCCGTCGCAGCCCCGTCACCGTCACTAAACCCGACAAACAACAGGCGTCGGGCATCATAGGTTCCAATTTCAAGCGCACGGGCGAGTTGTTGCACGTTAGAACGCGATTGCGCATCCAATCGAATCGATCCAGTTTCAAAGCGAAAAGAAGTTGTTAGACGACGCATCGGACCCAAAGTCCGCGTCATCCTTTGGAGTTCTTCCAAAGTGGTTTCAGGACCAGCCGAATCGATCGCATTTGCAAATCGTTGCCCCTGCGCGTTGAGCGATATCTCTTCGGGCGTTTGATCCACAAAACCAGCCCTGCGGATCACCAATTGCGCTGCTGGGGTTCGCAAGAATGCTAGAAACTCACGACCCACTTTTGGCAGCCGCCGCGCAGGCAAATACATGAACATTGGTGACGTAAGTGGGTAATCTTCGGTTTTGATTGTTTGGCGATCAGCTTCCATGGTGTACCCACACGGGCCCGACAAGGTCAAAACCTGCGCATCTGCCGTTTCCGCAAAACTCGCGATCCCGAGGGCAAACGGATCATCCAAAACAGCTTCCGCGATCATTGGACTCAACTCATGTCGGACGATTTTTGTCGCGAAGGGCAGATCAACTGGCTTTAACAATCGATCTTCCACACTTTGCCCCAACCCCGTGGATGCGTCAGGCAAATGCAACGTAATCGGCGCATCAGGCCCCCCAAGGTCAGACCAATTGTCTATTTGCCCCGCAAACGTCTTTGCTAGATTCTGCGGGCTGATCTGACGAATCGGGTTTCCCGGCGAAACAATCGGGACAATCGCATCTAAAGCGATGACCCGGCTACGAGTTCCGTCCGACAGATCACCCATTCCGGCATCGCGCGCTAATTTTCGCTCATCCGGCCTAATTTCGCGCATCGACAGTACGATGTCAGCTTCGTTCGCCAACAAATCTGCGAAACCTTCATCTGTTGACGTGGCGCCAAACTCAAAAATAGCCTCAGTGTCACCAGAGTCTTTCAAAGCCAATGAATAGATAAAATCTGCGCCGTCGTTCTTTTCGCGCGTGGTTTCGTACCCATTGCGCTGCGCAAAGGCTTCCAACAACGCAGGCATCATCACTTCGCCCATCGCCGCAGCCCCAGACATGCGCAATTCCGCAACGAAGTCACTTAGATTTGGGCACCCAGGCCCGTCACATGTAACGCCTGAGCCATCCACCGTCAGCTCACCATATTCCGTGTCGACGCGATAGAACTCGCCGTCATAGCCAAGCAGATTGCCGCTGATTTCTACCCCGCCATCGCGAGACATCAGCGTCACATCTTGTGCTGCTGCCTTTAGGGGCATGCACAACGTAAAAAGTGCGGCACTGATCGCCGCACAACTTCTCCACATGGGAAACCTCGTAGTCGTCGCAATTATTAACGTGCGGCGACTTTCATGTCTTCGAGGACATTATTCAACACCAGATAATCACCAATCGTATCGCAACTTGGCATTGCCAACGTCAGATCCTGCGTATGCAGACCAGAAACAGCGTCAAATTCCAGTGTTTGTGCTTCGATTTCCAGTCCGCAATTGCTTGCTGTAATCTCGGCTTCAATGCTCAGATCAACATGCCCGTTACGCCCTGAGATGGTCGCGGGAAATGTATAAATTTCTGCGATATGCGGCTCTTCGATATCCAATCGGCCCAAGCTATGAAGATACCCGTTCTTGCCTTGTGTAAGCAAATCTAAGTCCATTGCCTCAGCATTCCGCCACACATGACCCGTGCTGCCATATTCCGCACCAAATTCACGCGCGTGCAATTCAAAACCTGCTGTTCCACGCCATTGCAGAACAACTCTTTTGTATGTTTCGAGATCACTCACCGCAGTCTGAGCAATTGCGCCCTTTCCATCAGAAAAAGCAAAAATATAGACGGCTTTCTTAGCCAAACCAGGCACCGTCAGGGCAAGCGAACCGCTTGGCGACGTTTGATCTGTGAAGAACATACCATTGTGATGAACGGTGACCCGTTCAGACGCGTGGCACGGCGCTGACAAGACAAGTGATACAGTTGCAGCAATAGCCGGCGCGGCCGCCGCTGATATGTCACAGGTCTGCTCAACGATTTCAGGTTTTACCTCTTCTGCGGCAGCGGCCGTCACAAAAATCGATGGCAACGCTTTGGGATGCACTGGAAAGCTGGATAAGGCCGACGTCAACGTTACGTCCTGAACATCAACGATCTTTTGCTGTTGCTGCGACATATCGATTTTGATTTGGGCCTGTGGTTTCAAAGCCGGTTGTGACGGGGTTTGTACAGTGCCACGCTCAGACGACGTCCCATATCGCTGAGAAGCCGTCTCTGTGCTTTGCATCACAAATCCGATCCCCAGCGCACACGCTAAAGCGCCTACAGCTGTAGCGATCTCTTTCGTACGTGACATTCACCCACTCCCGACTCATTTTCCCACCGACAACAAATTGTCATCAAAACGGGGCCGGTTTATGACGTCCAAGCGGAGTCATTGGGGCAACAAAAAGGCGTTCGTTTCAGAATTACAGCAATATTTACGTGTTATCCAAGACGCCCGTGACAGTGCTTGAACTTCTTCCCGCTGCCACATGGACACAAATCATTGCGCCCTGGTTTGCCCCATGTCGAAGGATCGTCTTCAACAAATCCAGTTTCCGGGTTCTCTTTCGGAGCAGGCTCTTCATCCTCAACGGGAGCGCCTTGCACAATTTGTTGCTGCAGCGCCATTTCAGCAACCATCTGGTCACGTTCTTCCTGTGTCATCGGACGAATTTGCGCCAGTTTCTGTGTTACTTCTGCACGCAAGCTGTCCAAAAGAGTTTCAAATAACTGGAAGGCTTCGTTCTTATATTCGTTCAACGGGTCACGCTGCGCGTAGCTGCGAAAGCCAACGACGGATCGCAGATGCTCAAGTGTCATCAAGTGTTCGCGCCATTTGCCATCAATCGCCTGCAACAAAAGTTGCTTTTCGATCATGTGCATATTTTCGTCGCCAAACTGCACCAATTTTTCGGCCATCAGCTTGTCGGACGCTTCAATTAGGCGTTCGCGGACTTGTTCGTCATCAACGCCTTCTTCTTCGCACCAGTCTATAATCGGGACATCGATGCCAAGTTGATCGATTACAGCCGCATAAAGGCCCTCTGAGTTCCACTGATCGGCATACGAACCGTCCGGCATGTAGGAATCAATAAGGTCGTCAATCACCTCGTTGCGCATGTCTTCTGTGATCTCAGACACATCCGCTGCTTCCATAATCTCACGGCGTTGACCGAAGATCACTTTGCGCTGCTCGTTCATAACGTCGTCAAATTTCAACAGCTGTTTGCGAATATCGAAGTTTCTGCCTTCGACTTTCGCTTGCGCACGCTCAAGGGATTTATTCACCCAAGGATGTTCAATCGCTTCACCGTCTTTTAGACCAAGCGTTTTCAGTACTTTTTCGAGACGGTCAGATCCGAAAATCCGCATTAGATCGTCTTCAAGACTTAGAAAAAAGGATGTGCGTCCGGGATCACCTTGGCGACCTGAACGACCCCGCAACTGGTTGTCAATCCGTCGCGATTCATGGCGCTCAGAGGCCAGAACGAACAAACCGCCCGCATCCAAAACTTTCTTTTTCTCTTCGTCAGTTTCTGCTTCGACCTGCTTTCGCAGCTCTTCTGGATCGGTGTCTGGATTGCTGGCAAGCGCTTGCAAAACCCGCATTTCAACATTGCCGCCCAACTGAATATCAGTCCCACGTCCAGCCATATTTGTCGCAATTGTCACCGACCCGAACTTACCGGCATCCGCAACAATCTGCGCTTCCTGTTCATGTTGGCGCGCGTTCAAAACGTTATGTTTGATGTCGGCTTTTGTCAGCATTTCGCTGAGCATCTCGGACTTTTCAATCGACGTTGTGCCGACCAAAACAGGTTGCCCACGCTTATAGGCTTGGCTGACTTCATCAATCATCGCCTGATATTTTTCACCAGCAGAGCGAAACACTTTGTCATCTTCGTCTTTACGCGAAATGCCGCGATTGGTCGGCACTTCGACAACGCCCAAACCGTAAATCTGCATAAACTCTTCGGCTTCAGTTACCGCGGTGCCTGTCATCCCGGCCAACTTGTCATACAGGCGGAAATAGTTTTGGAACGTCACCGAAGCGAGGGTGACGTTTTCGGGCTGGATGCCGACGCCTTCCTTGGCCTCAATCGCTTGATGTAGACCGTCAGACAAACGGCGACCTGTCATCATGCGTCCGGTAAATTCGTCAACCAACACGACTTCACCGTTCGTAACGACGTAGTCTTTATCCTTTTGAAAGAGCTTATGCGCCCGCAATCCGTTGTTCACGTGGTGCACAATCGTCGTGCTTTCTGGATCGTACAGCGTTTGGCCTTCTTCAAGGAAGCCGCGCGCGTGCAGTTGTTCTTCTAAGAACTCGTTGCCGTCATCAGTGAACGTTACAGAGCGCGTTTTTTCATCAATCGTGTAATGATCATCTGCAAGGTCTGGGATCACCAGATCGATGGACACATATAGCTCGGAGCGGTCATCCGCCGGGCCAGAGATGATCAACGGTGTGCGCGCTTCATCAACTAGAATCGAATCCACCTCGTCCACGATGGCGAAGTTGTGGTGCTTTTGGAAAATCATTTCGAGATCAGATTTCATATTATCGCGCAGATAATCAAAGCCCAGCTCGTTGTTTGTCGCGTAAGTGATGTCACAGGAATACGCGACGCGCTTGTTGTCCTCGCCCATGCCGCCCCACGCCACGCCTGTGGTCATGCCCAAAGCAGCGAACACTTTGCCCATCCATTCGGCGTCGCGTTTGGCAAGGTATTCATTCACCGTGACAACATGGACGCCTTTGCCGGTGAGCGCGTTCAAATACGCTGGGAAGGTCGCAACCAAAGTTTTGCCTTCACCAGTCTTCATCTCAGAGATATTGCCTTGGTGCAGGAATATGCCGCCCATCAATTGCACATCAAACGCACGAAGACCCAGCGCACGCTTGGCAGCTTCGCGGCAGTTGGCGAAAGCTTCAGGCAGCAGCTTGTCCAAAGACTCGCCGCCGAGCGCCCGTTTGCGGAACTCATCGGTCTTTTCAATTAGCCCTTCGTCGCTCAATGCGGCGAATTGGTCTTCCAGCGCGTTGATCTGTTCAACCAGTGGGCGCGTTGCTTTGACCTTACGGTCATTAGGCGTACCAAAAACTTTTTTGGCGATTGTTCCAAAACCTAGCATGTGCTCTCCGACCGGTTGTGCGCGTCAAATGTCATCACAGGTGCGAGATCGACTTGCTCGCCTCGCATACAGCCCATAGATATTGGGTTGAAAAGGCGGCTCGGGCTCGCGCCCATAGGGGGATGTAAGGGTCCACTGAAACCGTGTCAACGCCGCCAAGCCTCGCGGCCACATCGAAGGACTAATCCATGCAAAAACGCCTCAATCCTTTCGCCGCTGCTGCGGTGGCTTTTTTATTGGCTTCTCCAGCACTAGCTGCGGACGACGCTAAACCAGGGATCGATACTGTTGTTGCGGTTGTGAATGGGGTGGATATTACATTGGGCCATATCGCGATCGCCAAAACCACTCTGCCCAACGAGTATCAACAGCTTCCCGCCGAAGTTCTATTTTCGGGTATTCTCGACCAACTGATTTCGCAAACCGCATTGTCACAAAGTTTTGAAGGCGAAGTCCCAACACGAATTCGCTTGGCGATTGAAAATGAGCGACGCTCTTTGATTGCGGGCGAAGTGGTTGAAGGTGTCATGGGCAGCGCAGTGACCAAAAAAAACTTAGACGAAGCCTATGACGCAAAATACGCAGAAGCTGAAGCGGGCGAAGAATACAACGCCTCCCACATCTTAGTTGAGACACAAGAAGAAGCGGGTGCGATCAAGGAAGAAATCATGGCAGGCGCAGACTTTGCGGAAACCGCCCGCAAAAAATCCACAGGGCCATCTGGTCCAGGCGGCGGCAACCTAGGTTGGTTTGGCACAGGGATGATGGTTCCCTCATTTGAGGCGGCCGTAATTGAACTGGAAGCTGGCGAAGTATCTGATCCTGTTGAAACGCAATTCGGATGGCACGTAATCATGCTGAACGAAACACGTTTGAAAGCGGCGCCTGCTCTGGAAGACGTTCGCGAGGAACTGGAACAACAAATCCGAAGCGAAGCTGTTCAAGCACACATTGAGAAACTGAAATCAATGGCAGTTGTGGATAGATCAATGTCAGAAAATCTGGACCCTAGCGTCATGAACGAGATCGATTTGACGATCCAACCATGAGTTCCGGCATCCCTATTTCCCCATTGGCGCCTGCGCAGTTTCCCGAGCTTCCAATCATCAATGGGGCACGGTTTGCTGCGGCAGAAGCCGGTGTAAAATATGCTGGTCGCACGGATGTTATGCTTGCAACTTTGGACCCCGGCACTCAAATCGCCGGGGTTTTTACCAAGTCCAAGACAAGATCAGCCTGCGTGCTAGATTGTCAGGACAAAATACTTGGCGATGCGCAATCGGGGGCCGCAATCCTCGTCAACTCTGGGAATTCGAATGCGTTTACAGGTAAAAGCGGATTTGAGTCGGTTGCGCGCATTGTCGAAAAGGTTGCCGAAAGACTAAAAATTCCTGCCGATCGCGTGTTCACGTCTTCCACCGGTGTTATCGGCGAACCTTTGCCTGATGAGCGGATTACAAACAAATTGGATGAATTGGCACAGGCACAAAGCATCCATTCTATACCAGACGCCGCGCGCGCAATCATGACGACCGATACATTCGCAAAAGGCGCCGCGCAAACGGTGCAGTTGCCGGGCGGGACTGTTCAAATAGCCGGAATCGCCAAAGGATCAGGAATGATTGCGCCGGATATGGCGACGATGCTTGTCTATATCTTTACAGACGCAGTATGCGAGCAATCCGAACTTCAAAGCATGTTAAAACGACTTAACGACACGACCTTCAACTGCATTACGGTGGATAGCGACACCTCCACTTCTGACACAGTTTTACTTGCGGCCACGGGCGCGTCGGGTGTGAATGCCGCCAAATCAACTGACTTCGAAACCGCCCTACATGAACTCATGCGAGACCTAGCACATCAAGTTGTGCGTGACGGAGAAGGTGCGCAAAAGTTTGTCGAAGTCACTGTGTCTGGTGCTGTTTCAGACGCCGAAGCCAAAACACATGCCATGTCTGTTGCAAATTCGCCGTTAACCAAGACTGCAATTGCCGGAGAAGATCCCAATTGGGGCCGTGTCGTGATGGCGATCGGCAAATCTGGTGCTGAAGCGGACCGCGATCGCTTATCTATAAAATTTGGTGACATTATTGTCGCACAAGACGGATGGGTCGCACCAAGTTACAACGAAGAAGACGGTGCTGCTTACATGAAGAACCAAGAGATCGCCATTTCAATTGACCTTGGCCTTGGTGTTGGAACATCGACCGTTTGGACATGCGATTTGACGCATGGCTATGTCTCAATAAATGCAGATTACCGGAGCTGACATGAAACTTGTTTTGGTGTCGGCGGTTGCCCTTATTGATGTAGATGGTCGCGTTTTATTGGCGCAACGTCCCGTAGGTAAGTCTATGGCAGGCCTATGGGAATTCCCCGGTGGCAAGGTTGAGCAGGGCGAAACACCGGAGGTTGCATTGATACGCGAACTTCAAGAAGAACTTGCCATCGACACGTGGGAAAGCTGCCTTGCTCCGCTGACCTTTGCCAGTCACAGCTACGATGATTTTCACCTCATGATGCCCCTGTTTGCCTGTCGTAAATGGAAGGGTACCCCCACCTCTAACGAAGGGCAAAAACTGGCTTGGGTACGCCCAAATGCGTTGAAAGATTACCCAATGCCTGCAGCCGATATTCCGCTGATTCCAATCCTGAGGGACTGGTTATAGACGCCATTCCAGGGGTCGATTGCTGTCAAAATTTCGAAAAAACCATCTACGACGAAAGATTCAACTAATAAGTGTTGGCTCTTGCGAACTTTATGTTAATTTGGTCGGAACCACTCAATGGTTATTAATGCAGCGTCGTTTCATCGGGGAGGATTGATTATGCTGCGAACGATCACAATTGGCGGTCATAGTTCCGTTCAGGGCGTTTTTGTTAGAACGCTACCGGACGGTCGTATGATAGTTCGCGTCGGGACCTCGACCTATTCCGGTCAACCCGTTCAAAAAGCCGCCTAAGACCAAAACAAGAAGAGCCGCCATCTGGCAGCTCTTCTTTTTATTCTCTTAAGTTCGCAAGCTTTAGCTCAGCGTTCGTGTGACTTCTTCGCGTTCGAAGATTTCGATCACGTCATTTGGACGGACGTCATCGTAGTTCTCGAAAGCCATCCCGCATTCTTGACCTGACTGGACTTCAGACACTTCATCTTTGAAGCGCTTGAGTGTTTTCAGCGTACCTTCATGGATAACAACGTTGTCCCGCAGCAAACGCACACCAGCGGAGCGACGCGCGACGCCTTCTGTGACCAAGCAACCTGCAACCTTGCCCACATTGGACACTTTGAAGACCTCTTTGATCTGAGCGTAACCGATGAACGTCTCGCGAATTTCCGCACTCAGAAGACCAGAAGCAGCCGCCTTAACATCATCAACCAGATCGTAGATCACCGAATAGTACCGGATCTCAACGCTCTTTTGGTTCGCAGTGTTGCGCGCAGATGCGTTTGCACGAACATTAAAGCCCATGATCGGCGCACCAGACGCTTCAGCCAGACCCACATCCGTTTCCGTGATCGCGCCAACACCTGAGTGCAGCACGCGGACGCGAACTTCGTCGTTGCCAATTTTTTCCATCGCTTGAACGATCGCTTCGGCAGAACCTTGAACGTCCGCTTTCACAAGAATTGGCAATTCGGATACGTTTTCGTCTGCCTTGGCTTTCGCCAGAAGTTGATCAAGCGTTGTCGCCGCACCAGCAGCTGCGCGTTTGTCTTTCGCAGCTTGCGCACGGTACTCAGCAATTTCACGTGCTTGCGCTTCGGTCTCAACAACGTTCAAAACATCGCCCGCTTCCGGAGTGCCATTAAGTCCCAAAACTTCGACAGGAACCGACGGGCCAGCCTCTTTAACGCGGCTGCCTTGGTCGTTCTCCATTGCACGAACCTTACCCCATTGCTCGCCCACGACGAAGATATCGCCTTGGCGTAGGGTTCCGTTCTGAACAAGTACCGTGGCAACAGGGCCGCGACCTACATCCAGTTTGGCTTCAATCACCGCACCAACAGCAGGACGCTTTGGATTGGCTTTGAGTTCAAGAATTTCAGATTGCAGCGAGATCGCCTCGAGCAGTTCTTCAAGGCCTGTACCATTGATCGCCGAAACCGGAACGTCCTGTACTTCACCTGACATTTTCTCAACGATAACTTCATGTTGCAGAAGATCGGTGCGGACTTTGTCTGGGTTTGCGCCCTCTTTGTCGATCTTGTTGATCGCAACGATCATCGGCACTTGCGCCGCTTTCGCGTGTGCAATCGCTTCTACCGTCTGCGGCATAACAGCGTCATCCGCTGCAACAACAAGAATAACAATATCGGTCACTTGAGCCCCACGAGACCGCATCGACGTAAACGCCGCGTGGCCCGGAGTGTCGAGAAACGTCAGCTTGTTCCCGTCTTGCTCAACCTGATAAGCACCGATGTGTTGTGTGATCCCACCGGCTTCGCCCGCGACAACTTTTGCGTCACGAATTGCATCAAGTAGCGATGTTTTACCGTGGTCAACGTGACCCATGATTGTGATGACCGGTGCGCGGGGTTCCAGATTCTCGGGCGCGTCTTCTTGCGCTTCGATCACATCCTCCACGTCTGCATCCGACACACGTTCTACGTTGTGGCCAAATTCTTCGATGATCAGCTCGGCAGTATCCGCATCGATAGATTGGTTCTGCGTTGCCATGATCCCGCTGGTCATCAGGGATTTAACAACGTCTGCCACGCGTTCGGACATCCGGTTTGCAAGTTCGCTTACTGTGATTGCCTCAGGCAATTGCACTGTACGCACGACCTTTTCGCGCTCAACTGTACCGCCCATGGCTTTTTGACGCGCACGTTCTTGTTTACGCTTCATTGCTGCCATGGAACGTTGGCGTCCGCCACCGGGACCCGAAAGGGCTTGGTTCAGCGTCAGCTTACCGCTGCGGCGTGCACCATCGTCACCGCGATTGCGGTTTGGACGTGCGTCACGATCACGATCCTGTTTGCGTTCCGGCGTTGCCGGTGCCTTCATAGGACCGCGGTTTTCTGTTGTGCGTGCAGGCGCTGGCGCCGCTACCGGAGCGTTTTTCGCTTCTTCGGCTGCGCGTGCCGCCTCGGCGGCATCACGAGCTTTGCGCTCTTCTTCTTCTTTCTTGGCCTTAAGGCCTTCTTCGCGTGCCCGCTCTTCCGCTTCTTTGGCTTCAAGTTCAGCCCGACGGCGTTTGCGGTCTTCTTCACGTGCTTTTTCTTCAGCGGCCCGAGCAGCGGCTTCTTCAACTTCACGCGCCTTGGCAGCTTGCACAGCTTTCAGGCGGCGTTCCATTTCCGCGTCGGTAATTCCGGCCGGTCTCTTGGACGGATCGCCATAGGCTGCGGACCCGGCACCACCAGCTTTACCCGCGCCTGGCTTAGGCACGACCACGCGTTTACGCTTGGTTTCCACCACGACATTCTTTGTCCGACCATGGCTGAAGCTTTGCTTCACATTTCCCGAACGAGGTCCACCGCCGCGCAGCCCCAATGTCTTTTTGCCGTCTTCGCTCATAAAGCTCTATGTCCTTTCCCGGCGAGTTTCCTCGCCATTGCCAAGGCGTATGCCTTTTAGCCGTTGGGCATCCTCTACAACACGTGTGCTGAGTCCACCAGAGGCGAGCGCCCCATGTATCACAATTTGGCGTCCGAAAGCCAAACCCAATTCGTCTGCCGTCAACCAACCGATAAACTTGCCAAAATGCGGCGTGCTTAATTTTGTCTTTCCACGCGCAGATCCGTCGCTGGCTTGCATCAAGACTTGCGCCTCTTCCCGGTCGAGCCAGCTTTTAACTTTTTCATACCCAGCAACTGCTTTTCCTGACTTCCTCGCTAGCGAAACCAGATCAATTACTCGACGCGACAACAACTGTTCCACTTGATCCACCAAACCGTCTGGAATCACGACCGGGGACTTTGCCCCACGCGCAAACAATTTTTTGACGACAGCCTGATCCAAGGATGCGCGATCAGATGTTACATAAAATCCACGCCCAGGAAGCTTACCCGCTATATCTGGCACAACGGTACCATCTGGACCCGCGACAAATCGGATCAGTTCAACTTTTGGTCGCACTTCGCCTGTTACCAGACATTTGCGATCAGGACCTGTGTCCCGGTCCTTTTGGTGGCCACCGCGCCCCATATGTGTACCCGAAGGAGGCCTGAGATCAGGCCTCCACCTCCTCAGTTTCGCCGTCTGCGTCTTCTTCTTCCGCATCGGCCTCGAGGTCAGCAGGGTCCACCCATCCAAGAAGGATGCGGGCCGTCATTACCATGTGCTGCGCTTCCTCAAGCGACACATCATAGGGTTCCAACAAGCCATCGTCTTTAACGCGCTCGCCATTTTCTGTTGTCCAGCCGCCAGCAAGTTCCCAATCCGCGCAAGTTGCGAAGTCTTCCAGCGTTTTCACGCCGTCATTCGCCAGTGCTTCCACCATTTGCGGGCTGAGACCATCAAAGCTGATCAAGCTGTCTTCTGCACCAAGTGCCCGAGCATTTTCCAACGCTTTGGCTGCCTTAGCTTCCAGATAATCTTTCGCACGCGCCTGCAATTCGCTGGCCGTGTCCTTATCGACACCGTCGATAACCAATAGCTCGTCGACTTCAACATAAGCGACTTCTTCGAGGTTGGTGAACCCTTCGGATACCAGAAGCTGCGCGAAGAATTCGTCAAGATCCAACGAGTCAGTGAACAGCTTGGTGCGAACTTCGAATTCTGCCTGACGACGTGCGGATTCTTCTTCCTCGGTCATAATATCGATGTCGAGATTTGTCAATTGCGACGCGAGACGCACGTTCTGTCCACGACGTCCAATGGCAAGCGACAGCTGCTCTTCGGGTACAACGACTTCAATTTTTCCAGCTTCCTCGTCCAAAACAACCTTGCTCACTTCGGCGGGCTGCAATGCGTTCACAAGGAAGGTCGGTTGATCTTCGTTCCACGGGATGATGTCGATTTTCTCGCCCTGTAGTTCGTTCACAACCGCTTGAACACGGCTACCACGCATACCGACGCACGCGCCGACTGGATCAATCGAGTTGTCATAGGAGATCACAGCGATCTTCGCACGAGAACCGGGGTCACGCGCCACGGCTTTTATATCAATGATGCCATCATAGATTTCAGGCACTTCCATTTTGAACAGTTCGGCCATGAATTCTGGCGCTGTCCGAGACAAGAAGATTTGCGGCCCACGTTGTTCGCGACGCACATCTTTGATGAAGCAGCGAATCCGGTCATTTGGACGATAGCTTTCGCGACCGATTTTTTCGGTGCGACGCAGAACGCCTTCACCGGGATTCAAGTCGACAATCACATTGCCATACTCTTCGCGCTTAACCAGCACGTTGATAATTGTCCCGATTTTGTCTTTGTACTCTTCGAACTGCTTGTCACGTTCAGCTTCGCGAACTTTTTGCAGAATTACCTGTTTGGCAGATTGGGCTGCAATCCGGCCCATTTCAACAGGCGGTACTTCTTCTACAAGCGTTTGTCCGACTTCTGGATCAGCCATGTATTGCTTGGCTTGCTCAACAGTGAATTCGGACTGATAGTTTTCAAGCTCTTCGTCCTCGACCACTGTGCGCACACGGGTAAAGGTTGCTTTGCCTGTCTTGCGGTCAATGGCCACGCGAATGTCCATTTCCGCGCCATAGCGCGACTTTGCAGCGCGGGCGAGCGATTCTTCCATCGCCTCGATGACCAAAACTGGGTCGATCATCTTTTCCCGGGCAACAGCCTCGGCAGTTTGCAGCAACTCAAGCTGGTTTGCAGATGTAATAGCCATCAGGTGTCCTCCGGTGAGCCATCGGTCTCAATTTCGTCAAAAGCGTCTTCGTTCAGCGTTCCCGCATTTTTACGTTGGCGCAGCATTTCTTTTATTAGTTCGTCGGTTAACAAGAGCTTGGCGTCACTTAGCCAGTCGAATTTCAATCCGATCGTGCCCTCTTCAACATTCAGCAGGACTTCGTCCCCATCAACACCCGCCAACACGCCTTTGAAACGACGGCGACCATCGATTAGTTCCGTCGTTTCCATCTTGGCATCGTAGCCTTCGAACGTGTCGAAATCCTTAATTCGAGTCAAAGGCCGATCAATTCCAGGGCTGGAAACTTCCAACGTATATGCGTCCGAAATAGCGTCTTCGACATCAAGGGTTGCGCTGATGTTTGTTGAAATTTCAGCAAGTTCGTCCACTTCGATCCCACCTTTGGGGCGGTCAGCCATCACTTGCAAGATAGGCGCTTTACCGCCCATAAGACGGACGCGCACCAGTTCGAATCCCAAATCCTCAATCACCGGGGTGATGATTCCGGCAAGACGACGGTCGATGGCTGCTTTGGCGATCAGATCGTTGGACATTGTTGCTTTCAAACACAAAAAAACGGGCGCGCGGCCCGTGAAAAATTCCGGTGGGCGTTGGGTTTGGACCCCAGCGCGCCGCTGTTGAGATGCGTATACGCAGATGCCTTCGAGTCTGCAAGCCCTCAGTTTGGACCAGCGTACACCAGCTTCAGGTGGTCATCCACCAACGTGTGGCAAACCGCATCGCATCCAAAGGGTGTGACCCGACACGAGACGCATGGGTCACACCGGTGCGGATAGCTGCGTGCACAACATTGTTCTCGCTGAGAAGCTCAAGATCATCATGTGCATCAAGGCCATGCCCAGCGCTAAGATCAGCGGCATCCACGAACCCTTCGCGCAACGCATCGGCCCGAACGCCCTCATCCGAGATCGCAATTAGTTCCACAGTTTCAAACCAGCCTGCAGTACCATCCTTGCGATGATTTTCGACGCGTGCCCCTAAAAAGCCCCGCCCCGCATCAAACCGTTTGATGCTGTAAGGACCCGTACCATTCATAGGAAGATCACCGATTGCCAGATCAGACGCCGCAAAAATCGAAAAGCCGCCATCCGCTAAGCGGACCGGCAAGCTTGGGTCAGGATCGAATAACGTCACTTCAACCTGATACCGGCCCAGCGCGGTGACTGTTTCAATGATCTCATGCACATTCAACGACGCAGCCACATCATCAGATGTCAGCATCGTGCCATCATGAAAGTTCACATCTTGTTTAAGGTCAAACAGCCAGGTTTGTCCGTTCGCGGAAGCCGTCCAAGTATCTGCAAGTCCCGGTTGCAAAGTACCATCAGCTGCAATTTCAGTGAGACATTCAAACACAGCGTGACGTGCGGCTTGAAGGAAACGGCCACCGGGCACATCCAACCATGTTTCTGTACGATCCCCGCCAGATAGTGCCACGCGCAAATGCCCACCCCGCGTGGGTGCCGCCTGCGCAGAAACCCCAACGGCCGCCAAAAGCGCGGCCGCAGAGCCTGTCGCAAATAGTGCGCGCCGATTTAGCCGTGGATCGAATCGAGTCATTGGGTCGCAATCCTGTCCATTTCACGCACCAGCTCGGCACTGATCCCGGGTTCAGACAAAGCATGCCCCGCTTTATGGATGAATTTCAACTCTGCCGCTGGCCAACGCTTCTTCAATCGATATGCCGCTTCAGGTGGACAGATCATATCATAGCGTCCTTGAACAATGGTTCCAGGAATATGCGCAATGCGTGGCATGTTTTCCAGCAACTGCTCGTCACGCTCAAGAAACGCTCCGTTGATGAAGTAATGATTCTCTAGCCGGGCAAACGCGCGTGCATATTCACCCGGACCATCGCCGCTTTGACCTGCAGATTGAAACGATGCCAATGCATTTTCCCAAGCGGCCCAAGCACGCGCGCAGCGTGTTTCCAACATCAGATCGCCCGAGAACAGGCGACGATGGTAGGCTGCAATCAGATCGTGTTGTTCGTCTTTCGGAATCGGAGCGAGGAATTTTTCCCAATTGTCGGGCCAAAACTTGCCAGCGCCACCGCCGTAAAACCAGTCCAGCTCTCTTTGTGTCGCAAGGAAAACACCGCGCAGCACAAGATGCAGCACACGGTCAGGGTGCGTTTGCGCATAGATTAGCGCAAGCGTCGCGCCCCAGCTTCCGCCAAAGACGATCCAGTCTTCAATGTCCAAAAGATCGCGAATGGTTTCGATGTCGCGCACCAAAGCCCACGAATCGTTATCTTTCACCGAAGCGTGCGGGCGCGAACGGCCACAGCCGCGCTGATCGAACAGAATCACCCGATAAACTTCTGGATTAAAATATCGCCGCATCGCCGAGGAACAGCCCCCACCCGGGCCCCCATGCAACACAACAACAGGAATCCCCTGCGGATTTCCACATTGCTCCATATATATGGAGTGACCTTCGCCAACATTTAGCATCCGCTGATCGAACGGGTCGATGGGCGGATATAAATATTGCACTGCGCGCTTTTGATCCGGGTACTTGTCCATTACCGGCCTATATAAGGTTCAATGGCAAAGAAACACATAGGTCGTGGAATGCAAGCGCAACAGACAACCGTTGATGATAAAGAAATCGCAAAATTTGAAGCAATGGCCGCTGAATGGTGGGATCCGCATGGCAAATTTAAACCTTTGCACATGCTCAATCCCTGTCGTTTGGACTATATCACCAGCCAAATTGCCTCAGAATTTGATCGTGATCTAACGCAGGCAAATCCGTTTCAGGGCCTTCGAATCTTGGATATTGGCTGTGGCGGCGGGCTTTTGTGTGAGCCTATGGCGCGACTTGGCGCGACAATCATTGGCGCGGACGCAGCAGCGGGGAACATCCCTGTGGCACGAATCCATGCAGAACAATCTGGGCTGGATGTCGATTACAGGCACACCACTGCTGAAGCCATGGTCGATGAAGGCGAACAGTTCGATATCGTTTTGAACATGGAAGTGGTTGAGCATGTCGCTGATCCGCTGGCCTTTTTGACAGCGTGTCAGAATTTGTTGAAGCCCGGTGGCCTTCACATTTGCTCCACCCTGAACAGGAACCCAAAGAGTTTCCTGATGGCGATCATTGGAGCCGAACATGTGATGCGATGGTTGCCCAAAGGCACGCATGAATGGAATAAGTTCATCACGCCCGACGAGCTGTTTGACCTTCTCAGCAATGCAGGGTTGGAACCCGTGGATCGGAAGGGGTTTGTGTTCAATCCCTTGGGATGGAGTTGGTCCATATCCCCCAGAGACCTAAGCGTAAACTACGTCACAGCGTCGTTGAAGCCAAGCTAATCGCCCGCTCCCGATAGCCGTGTACGCAATGCACGCAACACGGGCACAGCGCGGCGAACTTCTTCATCGCCGATTTCGGAAACAGCCGCGTTGATCAAGGGTTCAATTGCTGACAATGCTTGGTCGCGCGCACTTCGCCCGGCCGGGCTTATAGCAACCATCTTACGTCGCGCGTCGTCCCAATCGGGGCGGACGTGCACATAACCTGCCCATTCCAATTTGGACAAAGTGTTGGTCATTGCACCGCGCGTGACGCCAAACATTTGGGCCAATTGCGCAGGGCTACGTTCGCCGTCATATCGAGCTAAATGATTAAGAACCGAGAAGTGCGACAGCTCCATGCCTTTGGGTAGAACTTTGCTAAGCCTGTTCCGGATGCTTTGATCCGCTGCGATCACTTCGCTGAATAAGGCTATGGCAGCTGATCTGTCTCGGCTGTCGGTCATTCCGGATTTTCAAACTTTCGCGCATTCATCAGTGCAGGCACCCTTCGGCGCGCATCTTCCACCGTTTGCACATCCAGATCAAACAAATACGCACCCGGTTCCGTTCCAGCATCCAACAGCACATCGCCCCAAGGCGAGACCACCAACGAATGCCCATAGGTGCTACGCGGTTTGCCCGCTTGCATGTCATGTGCGCCGGTTTGCGCTGGAGCGATGACAATACAACCCGTTTCAATTGCACGCGCACGCAGCAAGCTATGCCAATGCGCAGCCCCAGTCACAGGGGAAAAGGCAGCAGGAACGGTCATGATCTCAGCACCCGCGCGCGCGAGAGACTGATAGAGCAATGGAAACCGCATATCATAGCAAATCGACATGCCGATTGACCCAAAGTCCGTTTCAGCGACCACAGCGCGCGTGCCCGGGCGATACCCGCTGCTTTCACGGTAGGTTTCATTCGCGTCTATATCGACATCAAACATGTGGATTTTGTCATATTCCGCGCGGATGCTTCCATTGGGAGCAATCAAATAACAACGATTGGCGAAGCGCCCGTCTGGGTCGTCTGTTTTCACAGCAAGTGAGCCGAGCATTAGCCATATGCTCAGATCGCGTGCTTCTTCCTGCATCGTCTTTAGAAACGCGTCGTCATCGGGCTTTTCGAGCACATCCATCTGACGCGTTCGACTGGTCGACACACAATTCGTCACCTCAGGGGTCAAAACGAACTGTGCGCCTTGCGCAGCAGCTGATCGCACCATGTCCCGGACCGTCACAATATTGTGACTGGGGTCATCCGAAGAGGATAGCTGCAGCAGCGCCGCTTTGATCATGCCGCCAACATTGGATCAAGCTTGCCCTTCCGTTCTAGATCGAAAAGGTCATCACAGCCACCAACATGAATTTCGCCAATGAAAATCTGTGGAACCGTCCGGCCACCATTGGCACGTTGCACCATTTCAGGCTTACGAGTCGGGTTCGCAAGCACATCAACTTCAGAAAAACTGACACCTTTTTGGTTCAGAAGTCGTTTAGCCGCATGACAGAAGCCGCATAGCGGGGAAGTGTAGATTTCGACGGTTTGCATGGCATGTCCTTGGTTTGTGCCCCAGTTTGCCACTGTCTAATGTCTTTCCAATTAAATTTGAACCTCAATGCTCATCTTTTGCGACCCGTGCTAGGGACAGAACATCAACGCGCGCCGCACCCGCCGCCAAACAGGCTTCGGTGCAGGCTGCAAAAGTAGCTCCGCTGGTCATCACATCATCAACCAACAGAATCTTTGCGCCCACAATGCGATCCAACCGTTTCGGGTTAGGTTGGATGACGCCAGCCATACGCTTGAAGCGTTGCTCAACCGAAACACCGTCAAGTGGAAGGGTGCGTTCCGTTCTGATTAGCAAATCCAGAACAGTTCGTCTCATCACACGGGTCCCCAATGCATGCACAAGGACTGCGGATTGATTGTATCGACGTTTGACCAGTCGTGACCAATGCAAAGGAACCGGTGCGATGATGGTGTCGGATTCCAAAAGGGGTTTTGCCGCTTGAGAGAGCCACAACCCGGCCGCCGGAGCGATGTCATGCCGATCATTGTGTTTCAGCCCAAGGACTAGTTTTCGACCAAGATCTTTGTAATGTAAAGCGGACCGCCCTTGCCGCCAAGGACGCGGGCGCGCTGTGCAATCTTCGCAAAGTGCTGTGTCGTCGTCAGCTTCTGCTAAGACGGGGATGCCGCAACTTCGACACGCGGGACCAGATATAAGCGGAAGGTCACGCCAGCATTCACCGCATAATCCGTAATCCGAGGCCACAAGTCCGCGGCAACTGAGACAACTTGGCGGGAAAATTGCGCGTAAGGTGGTTTGAACCTGAGCCGACAGCATACTATTCTCCGCGCATGAATGAGACCCCTTTGATGACAGACCGCGCCGCATTGCTGCGCAACCGTGGCCGCTGCCAAAAGGCTGCGATGTTCCTACATGAAGAAGCCATCGCCGATGTGCAGGATCGCCTGAGCATGGTTAAAAAGTCATTTACGACGGTGGGGATTGTCACCGGGCACCCCGAGACCTGGGAGATTATTGAAGGCGCACAGATAATTGCAGACGAAGATTCACTAGGGTTGGAAGACGCCAGCTTCGATTTGCTCATCCACGCCATGACCTTGCATTGGGCGAATGATCCCGTTGGTCAATTGATCCAAATGCGACGCGCACTTAAACCGGATGGATTGATGTTGGCGGTTTTTCCTGGTGGGCAAACGTTGAATGAATTGCGTGCCTGTCTCAGCCAAGCAGAATCTGAGACCCGCGGCGGATTGTCTCCCCGCGTTTTGCCGATGGGTGATATTCGCGACCTGGGTGGTTTGCTTCAACGTGCCGGATTTGCCCTTCCGGTAGCAGATAATATCACGCTGACCGCAGAATATGATGACGCTTTTGCATTGATGCGGGACTTGCGGGCAATGGGTGAAGGCAACGCTTTGGTGGCGCGGGATCGTCATGCCACACGACGCGATGTGTTGATGCGAACGGCTGAACATTACGCCATGCACTTCAAGGGAGCGCAAAAACCAATCCAAGCAACTTTTGAATTGATGGTTCTCACAGGTTGGGCGCCATCTGCAGACCAACCACAACCTTTGCGACCCGGGTCCGCTAAGACGCGTTTGGCACAAGCATTGGGTACGTCCGAAACGTCTTTGTCAGATTGACCTACGCTCAAAAGAACTTAAGTGAGGGTCAAGTAACGAAGAAAGCTTTGCCACATGTTGGATGCCACTAAAGAATCGGTTCGCCCCGAACACTCCGCTGACGATCACCCGGTCGTGGCATCTGAACGCGTGGGCATTTTGCTCGCCAATCTTGGGACACCGGACAATTACGACTATTGGTCGATGCGTCGATACCTTGGCGAGTTCTTGTCAGATCGCCGCGTCATCGATTATTCGCCATGGTTATGGCAACCGCTGTTGCAGTTAGTGATCCTGACCAAACGCCCATTCTCTAGTGGTAAGGCGTATGAATCGATTTGGAATCATGAAGAAGGCGAAAGCCCTCTTTTGACGATTACCAAGCAACAAAACGCAAAAATTTCTGAAGCGATGAAGGAACGTTATGGCGATCAGGTGATGGTCGATTACTGCATGCGCTACGGCAATCCGTCGACGAAATCCAAAGTCCGCGCAATGGTCGAAGCTGGGTGCCGTAAGATATTATTTTTCCCGCTCTACCCTCACTACGCGGGCGCAACCACTGCGACCGCGAATGATGAATTTTTCCGGGCTTTGACAGAGGAAAAATGGCAACCGGTGTCGCGCACAGTCGAGCCTTATTTTTCGCACCCACTATATATTGAAGCACTCGCGCAATCTATTGAACGGGCCTACGATAAGCTTGAAACGCGCCCGGATGTTTTGCTGTGTTCTTACCACGGCGTACCAAAGCGCTATCTTTTGCAGGGCGATCCTTATCACTGCCATTGCCATAAAACGACGCGCCTTGTGAAGGAACGTTTGGGTTGGGCTGATACGGATATCGTGACGACGTTTCAGTCAAAGTTCGGGCCTGAAGAGTGGCTTCAACCCTATACGGTCGAGCACGTCGCGCGATTGGCTGAGGATGGGAAAAAGAACATCGCTGTCTGCGCCCCGGCGTTTTCAGCGGATTGCATTGAGACACTCGAAGAGATCAATGAAGAAATCAAAGAGAGCTTCGAGCATGCCGGCGGCGAACACTTCACGTATATTCCGTGCCTCAACGACGACGCGGCCCACATCACCGCCCTATCGGCAGTGATCGAAGAAAACCTTAAAGGGTGGATCGACTGATTTTCCCGCAAAATAGGGTATTGAACGCAAAAAAGGCGGCACCCAAGCACCGCCTTTTTTAAAAGTCTAACGTAGATTTTAGCTTAGTCAGCGACTGCTGCGATAACGATTGCAAGCAAGATCAATGGCAAAACGATGCCAGTCGAGGAGCTGGACGCATCTTCAACGACAACTTCCGTTTCAAGGATCGGATCATCAACGCTACCAGCGAAAGCCGTGGAAGCAGCGAATGTCAGTGCAGTCGCGAGAACGAGTTTTTTCATAGTACCCTCCAGTAAAGGCGCTTCGGATTTTCGAAACGGACAAGCCACCTAAGCGGCTTCGCCAAAACAGTTACAAGGGCACAATGCAAACGAGTCTGCACGCCACTGCCGTTATCGTGTTTCCGAAAAGCTTAAATTAGTCAGCGACTGCTGCGATAACGATTGCAAGCAGGATCAATGGCAAAACGATGCCAGTCGAAGAGCTGGACGCTTCTTCAACGATAACAGGCGCTTCAATGATCGGATCAGCAACGCTACCAGCGAAAGCAGTAGAAGCGGCACCGGCCAATGCGGCGGCGAGAACGAGTTTTTTCATGTTAACCTCCAGTAAGAGCAAGCCGAATTATTCGGTTCGCACCCAAGACTTACCTAGTATTATTCTCTAACCAGCAAACTTGAGCAAATGCAAATGGCTTTGAGCGGAGAATCCGCGCGTTCGCCCCATTGTCGTCAAATTAGCAACACTTGAGTGCCAAGATTAGCCATTTCATACAGTTCTTCGATGTGTTGGTTGTACAAACCGATGCAACCATTGGACGATCTGCGGCCAATTTTGCGCGTGTCATGTGTGCCGTGGATTCGGTAATACGTCCAGCTAAGGTGCAGCGAACGTGTACCCAATGGATTGTCCGGACCGGGGCCAATAAACTCTGGCCATTCTGGATTACGGATTTTCATTGAAGGTGTCGGACGCCAGCTTGGGGACGGATCTTTCAACGTCACTTTGGTGCGTCCACGGCGCGTCAATTCTTCTGTCAAAGGCACGCTGGATGGGTACAACTTATAGATAGAGCGATCTTCGCTCCAATAGTGAACAGCGCGGCTATCGATATCGACGAGGATAGCACCCCCTTTGAGATCTGTGAAATATGGCTCCCACTCCAAGGTGCGGAAGCTGGAAATGTTGCGACGAACGGAATCGTCCAAGTCGCGCTCAACTTCTGTGGTGGCGCCGTTTTCAAAAGCCCCAGATGTTTGTGCGATCACGGGTGATGCCAGCAAACTTGCGCTGCCGGCCAAAAATCCGCGGCGCGTTTGTGTGCCAATAATTTTCTTAGTCATCTGCCACTCCTCTAGTCACGATTATGTGCAATTTGCGATAGAATTATTGCCCGAAAGACGCAGTTGCAAATCAAACGAGTGTGAGATTGCAACCTGACGCCGATGTGCGTTTGTAATGCAACGCGCATCAATGTATCCGGACTGAGACAATCGTTTCGGAGATTTAGATCTATGTTCCGCATCCTGACACTCATGTCCGCTTTGCTGATTGCACTGTCTGCCTGCACGCCATCTACACCGCAACTGGGCAATGACGGCAAACCGCTGCCGAAACTATACAAGATTGGTCGCAATGATGCAGCCAAAATTCAATTCCGCATGCTGGACTCGGTTAATGCGCTGCGCCAAGCGTCTGCTTTAGCGCCGCTTACGTTCGATTCCAAATTGAACGCTGCCGCTGCGACCCATTCGCGCGACATGTCGATTCAGAACCGTCCTTGGCATTTTGGGTCGGATGGATCGTCCCCTGTGGATCGCGTGAATCGCGTTGATTTTGATGGTGGTTTGGTCGGGGAACTCATCTCCGAAACTTACGAAACCGAGTTGGAAACGTTGGCCGCGTGGACAGAACAACCCGACACGCGTCGTGTGATTTTGGCCTCAGAAGCACAACGCATGGGCTTTTCTTGGTTTCAGGAAAATAACGGAAAAATATGGTGGACGTTGGTCATAGGCACGGGACCGCAAACAACGATTGAGCCAACGCCAGCTTTTTAGGGAGCTGAACGTTTGAGAATTATAAGTTTTTTGGTTGCGGCGTTCGCAGCGAATCTTGCTGTCGCGCAAGGTGTTTCTGATTCACCTGAGCGGTGGCAAATACATCTAACGGAAGACTTGTTGCCATTCTGGGACGATCCAGCCGCCATTGGCACGCCCATCGGCAGCTTTGCTGGCAACTTGTGCAACGATGGAACCGCGCCTTTATCCGGAACGAGCTGTACCGGCGTGTCGTCATTTCGGGCGTCTCATCCACAACAAACCCTTGTTTCTCAGTCGCGACAGGTCTTTTCCTATGCGGTTGCTTTCCACATGACTGGTCAGCAAGCTTATTTGGATTTGGCGCAAGCGGGCTTAGAATATCAATTCGACACGTTTTTAGACGCGGATACTGGCTTGTTTCATGAGGTTTTGGACATCTCAACCGGCACTCTGTCGTCTCAGTTCAACAGCCAAAAACAAGCTTATGGCCTACTTGGTGCAAGCTTTGTCCATTACTTGACCGGAGATGCAGATCTTTATGCGCGTATTGCGCCGATCCAACAGACCATTCAAACATCCTACCGTGATCCAAGCGTTGGCAGTTATCGACCATCGCTGACGCAAGCGCTGCCAGCCGATACAATTGCCCACCATCTGGATCAATTGAACACGTATCAAACCTTACTTGCCTCGCAAGCGCCCCTAGCAGACAGATCCACACTACAGGCTGATGCATTGCAAACTGCCCAATATTTGCGTGATGCCTTTTATGATCCGACTACAAACCTGATGAAACCAACTCTGACCACTGAGGATGGATCACTGGCGAACGCTGATTATGGTCATTCGATCAAATCGTTCTGGTTCATTGACCAAACCGCAAAGCTTGCGGGCGACACCGAACTATCACGTTTTGCGCAAAACGCCGCAAAGGCCCTGTTTGAAACCGCATACCGCGAAGACATGGGCGCTTGGCACACCAACCTGGATGATAGTGGAATTCCATCAGATCAATCGCACTGGTGGGGGTTTGCTGAATTAAACCAATACGCGGCATCACTCGCAATCGAGGATCCTAGCCTGCGTGAAACACTGGCCGCCACGCAATCTTATTGGTTGGAGAATTTTGTCGATGGCGAAAATGGCGGAATCTGGGACTCAGTAAATACAGCCTCCGGGGAAGCGGACACAGAAGCTGCCAAACACCGGCAATGGAAATCCGGATTTCACAGCTTTGAGCATGTTTTGATCAATTACCTGTCGGCTAGCGCAATTGAAGATGGAACAGCAGATTTGTTTTTTGCCCGCTCAGATTTAAGCGAGCTAGAACTGGCTTATGGTTTTTCCGGTGATCTCAGTTTCGAGGATCTAGATCCATTTGCTGACAACGCAGTGCAACAGGTGACCGTTTCAAACCTTACTTATGCAACAGCTCTTGCACCTGTTCCCTTGCCAGCGCCACTTTGGTTGCTGGCCGGATCATGCCTGTTACTCGCGCGTCGCGCAAAACAGCCTAAGCGTTGAGCGTGATCGGAGTTCCGTTTTTCACCATAGCATAGATGTCTTCCATCTGCCTGTTCGTCACAGAAATGCAGCCCCACGTCCAATCATCATCACCGCGCCCGCGTTTGAACGGGTTTTGCTGGCCATGAATAAAGATTTCGCCACCCGGATCTTTGCCAATTGCACGCGCTTCGGCGACATCTTGCGCACTGGGGTAGTTGATACCTAAGGATAGGTGGAATCGGCTGTTAGGATTGCGCCGGTCAATCAGATATTCACCTTCGGGCGTTTTTCCATCGCCTTCGAACTTCTTGTCCCCGATTGGCGCGAAACCCAGCTCGATCTCGTAGGCTTTTAGGGTGCGGCGTCCACTCATAAGAAACATCTTACGGTCGCCTTTGTTGACGATGACTCGTGTAACCCGCGGGCCGCCGTAAGACTTGAATTTGCTGGAAGGTCTTGTCGAACATCCTGCAAGGAGCGCCGCCACTGCTGTTCCGACGAAAAACTGTCTTCTACGCATCAATTACCTGCTGCTCGTTACGAACTTAAATTTCCGGCGATTTAGCACCGCTTTTAGACGTGAGGCTAGATAAATCACGCGGCCTCACGCGGGTGTTATGATTTAGGTGTTTCGGTTAACCGTGCTTCGATAGCCTCCAAACGCTTCATGACCTGATCACGATAGGCATCGGTGCGTTCGTTATCTTCGGCTTGATGCGCATCTTGCATCGAATTCACAATCAAACCAACAAGCAGGTTCACCACCGCAAAAGTTGTTACCATGATGAAGGGCACAAAGAACGCCCAAGCATAGGGGTAAACCTCCATGACGGGGCGTACGATGCCCATTGACCAGCTTTCCAGCGTCATAATCTGGAACAACGAATAACCAGACCGCCCCATATCGCCGAACCAGTCCGGGAAGCTGTCCCCAAACAATTTGGTCGCCATCACCGCGCCAATATAGAAAATCATCGCCATCAGGACGAACACAGATCCCATCCCCGGCAACGCTTTTACAAAGCCTTCAACCACGCGCCGCAGGCTTGGCGCGACAGAAATGACGCGCAAAACCCTGAGAATGCGCAGCGCACGCAAAACAGACAGGCCTTGTGCCGCAGGAACAAGTGCGATCCCGACAATGATAAAGTCAAAGATGTTCCAGCCGCTTTTGAAAAACTTGAACCGATGCGCGATCAGTTTCAGGATGATTTCGATGATGAAAATGCCCAAGCAGATGTCATCTATCGTGGAGATCAACCAACCTGCGTATGACGTCAGCGTGTCCGAAGTCTCCATCCCGAGGACAATCGCATTCACCACGATAACGGCCATTATGAAATTAGCGAAGGCGGGACGTGCGATAAATTCGCCGATTTTTTCAGGCAGGGTCATGAAATCTCTTTCTTACTATGCAGGTAGCATATGCGGCAGACAAAGACGTGCTGCAAGTTCCACGTGTGACGACCATCGAAATTGATCGATCGGTTGCACCCAATCAAGCACATATCCGGCTTCGACCAAAATAGCCGCGTCGCGTACAAAACTTCCCGGATCACAAGACACATACGCAATGACGGGCACTTGCGCTTGCGCGATCTGCTCAACCTGTGCAATCGCCCCTGCACGAGGTGGATCCAACACAACAGCATCGAAGGCTTTCAACTCGTCTGGGTACAAAGGATTTCGAAATAAGTCGCATGTCGCACTGGTAACAGGATAGGTCAGGTTCGAACGGTTAGCCGCATCTTGAAGCGCTCGCGTCATCGCTTCGTCACCTTCAACCGCATAAACGGGTCGTGTTTGAGCAAGATGCAAAGCGAACGTCCCGCAGCCAGCAAAAAGATCGGCAACTTTGGTCGCGTTCCCCAACGCCTCGACGACGCAGGCCTGCAGCATTTGTTCAGCGTGATCGGTTGCTTGCAAAAATGCGCCCGGCGGCAAAATGACGTCAACACTGCCAATCTTGTGTCGTGGCGCTGCGTTCTGCGCGACCAGTTCACCGTTCCATGTCAGTCGAGCCATCCCAAACCGGGTCATCGCCACAGGTAACGTTTGGATCAATGTCTGATCCAAAGGTTTGCCACCCTCCACAGCGACATCAAGCCCATCCAATGTTACTGTGCACTGCACCGACAATTCTGCTTTTCGACTTCCGCCAATCTCTGCCAGCGCTCGTGCAACTTCCGGGGCAGATTGCAATCCATTCTCCACAAGCGGGCAGTCCTGAATGTCCACAATCGTTCCAGATGCACGGCCATGAAATCCTGCCATCGCGCCTGATTTTGTCCGGCGCGCGGCGTATTTGGCACGACGTCGGCTCCTGTCAGGTGATGTCAGTATGGCTCGCGTTGTTGTCTCTAGGTGGTTCATTTCCAACGCGGTTTTTACGATGCCTTCTTTCCACTGTGCGACAAGGGGGTCTGACACATGTTGCATATTGCACCCCCCACAAGCTTTGAAATGCCGGCAAGGTGGGCTCACGCGGTCTTGGGATGGTTCAACAATGCGAATGTCACCTAGGACGTCATCTTTGCGAAGGCCCTTTACGATTTCACCGGGCAGCGCGCGCGGCACGTAAGTCGGACCGTCGGCCACGCCATCGCCATGCCGCCCCAAATGCGTGATTGTCACTTCTTCCATTAGGTCACATTACTCCGCTACATCCGCACGGATGAACCCGCCAGATTGACGCTGCCAATATTGAGCATAAAGCCCATCTTTCTTAAGAAGGTCTTCATGATTGCCTTGTTCCGCGATTTGTCCGGAATCCATAACAATAATGCGATCCATTTCGGACAAGGTCGACAAGCGGTGCGCAATTGCAAGGACGGTTTTACCTTCCATAACGCGAGTGAGGGCAGCTTGGATCAAAGCTTCGACCTCACTGTCGAGTGCGCTGGTTGCTTCATCCAAGACTAAGATCGGTGCATCCTTCAAGATTGCTCGTGCCAACGCGATGCGTTGCCTTTGTCCGCCTGACAATTTCACACCGCGTTCGCCAAGATGGGCTTCATATCCGACGCGATCCCGATGATCTTTTAGATCCTGAATAAAGACATGTGCTTCTGCTTGTTCGGCGGCTGCTATCATGTCGGCCTCTGTGGCGTCCGGTCGGCCATACATAATGTTGTCTCGCGCGGATCGGTTGAACATCGCGGTGTCTTGCGTGACCATGCTGATTTGTTGCCGCAAACTGTCCTGCGTCACATCTGCCATGGATTGCCCATCGATGCGAATGTCGCCCTGTTCGGCGCCATAAAGACCAAGCAGCAATGACACCAAGGTCGTCTTTCCCGCCCCAGAAGCCCCAACAATACCGACTTTCTCACCGGGTTTAATGGTCAGCGAAATCTCGTGAATGCCGCCGAAATCGCGACCATAGGCAAAGCAAAGCTTGTCCAAAACGATCTCACCTTGGGGCACCTGCAACGGTTTGGCGTTTGGTGCATCGTCAACCCTAACATTGGGTGTCAGGGTCTTCATGCCGTCTTCGACCTCTCCGAGGTTCGAATAAATTTGCATCAACGTAAAGCTGACCCAACCCGTCATCTGCGAGATACGGATCGACACTGTGCCAGCAGCCACGATTTCACCTGTCGTGGCCAACCCGCGTTGCCACAACCAAAGACTTGCCCCGATCAACAAAACAGGAAGCGCACCCGCCAAAGTCATCAAGCAAAACCGAAAGCCTGCCGCCAAGTACCCAAACTCAATGGAGCGGTCGCGGAAATTCCCCAGCGCGCCCAGCGCAGCTTTGTCTTCGTGATCTGCGTGGGCAAACAATTTGACTGTTTTGATGTTAGTGATCGTGTCAACAACTTGACCGGAAACCATGGCCCGCGATCCGGCTCGTTCTGCCGCACGCGAACGCACCCGCGGCAAAAACCACCTGATCAAAGCAAAGTAGAAGATCAGCCAAACGCCAAACAAAAGAGCAATGCGTAGATCGATCGCAACAAGGATGAAAATCGTCCCGAACAAAGACGCCAATGCAAAGGCGACAACGTTGATAACTTCCGTCAGAACATCTGTAACCGCACGCGCTGTTTGCATTTGCTTTTGCGCCAACCGACCTGCGAAATCATCATCAAAGAACGATACCGATTGTCCAAGCGTCCATCGATGAAGTCGCGACAAGACCAATGGATTTAAGTTTGGCCCCACAATGATGGAATTCGCAGCTGACGAGAGACCAAAAAATACTGGGCGCGCAATCAGGAAAAAGGCGACGCCACCCAACAAAAGAACCGCGTTTTCACCCGAGAAGAACGCCGCCGGTGTTGTTGTGTTGGTGCTGTCGATAATCGCACCCATGACGTAGGCCGTGACAGCTTCCATCGCACCCGCAAGGGCAGACAAAAACGTGGCCAACCACAATGCTGGCCAACTGCCGGACAAGCACCACCGCATAAAGCGGCTAAGCGTTTCGGGAGGTGGTCCATCTGCGGGTTGAAATGCATCAATCCACTTTTCGATCTTAATCATTATTCCGCCTCAGCGTTGAGGAAACCGCCAGATTGCCGGGCCCAGAAGTTCGCATATAGGCCTTCTTGCGCCAAAAGTGCTTCATGCCCACCTTCTTCAACAATTCGACCCTGATCTAACACCAGAATGCGGTCCATTTGTGCGATCGTAGACAGACGGTGAGCGATTGCGATCACGGTTTTCCCCTCCATCATTCCATAAAGTGTGTCCTGAATTGCAGCTTCGACTTCGCTATCAAGTGCGCTTGTCGCTTCATCCAGCAACAAAATCGGTGCATTTTTCAAAACGACCCGCGCAAGGGTGATCCGTTGACGTTGACCGCCTGACAGTTTCACACCACGCTCACCAACATGCGCATCATAGCCCGTTCGCCCCTCAGGGTCAGACAGGCCTAAGATAAAATCATGTGCTTGCGCCTGTTTAGCAGCCTCGATCATTTGCGTCTCGCTGGCATCAGGACGGCCGTATAGAATGTTGTCGCGCACCGAGCGGTGCAGCAAAGAACTGTCTTGTTGAACCATTCCAATATGACTGCGCAAACTGTCTTGTGTAACCAATGAGATGTCTTGGTCATCAATCACAATTTTGCCCTGTTCAGCGTCATAAAAACGCAGAAGCAATTTAACCAGCGTCGATTTACCAGCACCCGAACGCCCAATGAGACCAATCTTTTCACCTGATGTGATGGTCATTGAAATGTTGTCCAGTCCACCGGTCGTACGCCCATAGTGGTGGGTCAAACCTTCAATTTTGATTTCACCAGCGCTCATCTTCAGGGGATGCGCGGACTTGGTATCCACCAGACCAATTGGTTGCGCGATCGTTTCCATCCCCTCGGCCACCACGCCAAGCTGACGAAAGAAGGTCGTCAACGCCCACATGATCCAACCTGTCATCGCATTCAGGCGCAAAGTCAAAGCCGTTGCAGCCGCGACAGTGCCAACGCTGGAAGATCCCTGTATCCAAAGCAGCAAAGCCCAACCAACAACCCCGACAATCAACACTCCATTCAAGGTGACAAGCATCAAGTCCATCAATGTGTAGATCCGCATTTCCACTTGAAATGTTTGTCGTGTTCTTTCGATGGCCTCTTTGGCGTAAGTCAGTTCAGAATCGTGATGCGCAAACATCTTCACAGAGTGGATATTTGAGTAGCTATCGACCACACGCCCCGTCACAGTTGAACGCGCATCCGACGCCGCCTGTGAAGCGGGTCCAACACGTTTCACTGTCCAACGAATGAGCATTGCGTAAAGAACGAGCCAAATAGCCAAAGGCAGCATTAAGCGCGGATCTGCAAACGACAACAAAAATGCAGCACCGACAACGTATGCCAAGGAAAACGCAATGGCGTCAAACACTTGAAACACAACCTCGCCCGCCGCCGGAGGGGTCTGCATGATCCGGTTGGCGATGCGACCAGCAAAATCGTTTTCAAACCAACCAACAGATTGGCGCAAAACGTGTTTGTGCGCACGCCATCGGATCAGCGTTCCAAAATTTGGCATGATCGCGTTGTTCAGCAACGCAACGTCAAGCGCCTGCAGCACCGGGCGAACTAAAAGAATGAACAAGCCAACCCAGATTATTTCTGTTCCATAGCTGTCCCAGAAATCTTCGGGTGCACCCGATAGAAGATCAACAAGCCGACCCATATACGAAATCAGCCAAACTTCTATCGCAGCAACAAAGACAGACATAATGGCCGTGAACAGGAACACGCGTTTAAATGGCTGCGAATAATCCTTCATGAACAGCCACAACGTTTGCGGCGGAGTATCCAGATCAGGATACTCAACATAGGGGTCGACCAGATTTTCAAAGAATCTGAACACTTTTATCGCCATTTATTTAGGATTCGCGGAGGTTCACTTTCGAACAGAACAGTCCGAATGGCTATCCCACTTACGCGTCGTTTGGCAAAGATAATAACGCGGCCTTGGACAGTTTCAAATCCGAGCGGTACCACGCGGCTTTCAACTGCTTCAATCGTCGCCCCATAGTGACGCCTGAAAAGGCTTCCGACAGATCACTTGCCTTGACGGGAAACACATCGCTTTCACCTCGCTCCACTTCCGAGGTCGCATTTTCTGGCGGTATTGTCTCAAAGATCGCACTGCGTAACGCGATAATGTTCAGAGCTGTTTGTGCGCCAAATGCGTGCCCAAGTGCAGCAGGTGACAAGCCGGTACCAACGTTGTCATGCATTAACAATACACTTTTGCCTTGCACCTTACTAAGCCGCAAAGCGTCTACCATGTTTTCGCCACCCAGCGCGGTCAACCGAGCCAAAGGGTCCGGCGGCAAGTTCAAAACATCTTCAAAGTGAATTAATAGGGAAAGGTACTTCATGTTTGCGCCCGGTAAAACAGCTTGAAGCACGCCGACTTGCTCCATAATGCCAACCGTAAAAGCAGGATCAGCTAGCCCAAGTATTTTCAACAGTTCTGACGTCACGCGTTCGACGGAGAGCTGCCCAAGACCTTCAATATTTCGCGCAATTGCGTCTAATGTGTCAGCCTCAGGTGCTTGCCTTGAGAGCCGCCCGTGAAACCGGAAAAATCGCAATATACGAAGGTAATCTTCCTGAATGCGCGCGTGAGGGTCTTCTATGAAGCGAATCCTCCGACTTGGAATATCTTCTAGACCACCAAGCGGGTCGACAATCTGTCCGAAACGGTCTGCATAAAGCGCATTTATCGTAAAATCCCGCCGCCGCGCATCATCCGCAATGTTATCTGAAAAAGCGACGACAGCACGCCGACCATCCGTTGCCATATCTTTTCGAAACGTCGTAATCTCATGCGGGGTACCAGCGGAAACGACTGTCAGCGTACCATGATCCAATCCCGTCGGGATAACCCGTATACCGGCCGTTTTCAAAAAATGGTCAGCGACATCAGGTGGTGCATTGCTACACATATCAATGTCAGAAACATCTTCCCCAAGAAGCGCGTTGCGCACACAGCCCCCTACGAAGAAAAGTTGATACCCTTCAGCCTCATAAAGGTCGAATAACGTCTGAGTTTCTGCTTTGTTGAGCCATTCACCTACAATTTTGGTCATGACAGTGTCGCATCCGCCCAACCGCGCAAAATTCGAGCCGTCGCGCCCCAAGTGTAGTACGGGCCAAATGGAACCGAATAATAGTGGCGTCGTCGCCCCTGCCACCGTCGCGATTGAATTGAGTAGTTTCTTGGGTCAAGCACATGGGACAGCGGTACAGTAAAAACTTCATCCACCTCGCCTGGCTCACGTCGTATTTCGAAAGGGGCGTCTATTACTGCGACGACAGGCGTTACACGAAATCCTGTCACCGTAATGTGAGAAGGAAGATGTCCAACGACACGCGCAGAATTTATGGGCAGCCCAATTTCTTCCCATGCTTCACGCATGGCTGTCTGATCAATATCGTGATCCGTCTCGTCTTTTTTGCCGCCCGGGAAAGCGATCTGACCCGGATGATGGCGCAAGGCAGATGAGCGCTTTGTTAGGTACATCCGCCAAGCGCCATGAACTTCGTGAAGCAGAACCAAGACACCTGCGTCGCGCAATTTTCGGCCCTCAGGCATTTCGACATCTTTGTTCAGGTCAAAATCAGAAGAGCCTTCACCCGCCCAAGCGATTGCACTTACTGCACGTGTGAACAGGTCAGACGGCAGGCTTTTGGTCATTTTCAAAGCCCAGCGTGTCTGGATCCAAATTGTAATGAGCGCCGCAAAATTGGCAATCAGCCGTGACCCGACCTTCTTTCGTTGTCATTTTCTCAATATCTTTAGACGAGTAGATCGACAGGCTTTGCCTCACTCGGTCTTCAGAGCAGGTACAGCCAAACTGCACTTGCTGAGTTTCATATACACGAGGAATTTCTTCGTGGAACAAACGTACCAACAAATCATTCGGCGGAACCGTCGGGCCAACAAGTTCGATATCCTCGACAGTATCCAACAGAACATTAACCCGAGTCCAATTTTCGGCTTCATCCCCTTGAACAATATCGGTCGCCTGTAAGACATCACCAGTGCCGTCGGCTTGCGCAGCGAAGGGAGACGCCTTTGGCATGTGCTGCAACATGATTCCACCTGCACGCCAATGCTCATCACCACCAGCTTCGGTCGATTGGCCAAAGCTAAGTTGGAACCGTGTGGGTAACTGTTCGGATTGTGCGAAATACGCCTCCGCACAAGCCGCAAGTGATCCGCCTGCAATCGGCGTAATACCTTTGTAAGGCGTCGTGCCCTGTCCTTGGTCGATCATAACTGCAAAATATCCTTCGCCCAGCTGCTCGAACGAAGACGCTTCAGTCAGACGATCCTTGTCAAAGCTGGCATAAGCGCGGATGCGTGCAGGTTGCCCATCCTTGTCTGGACCGTAATAGTCGGTCGCAATCATACGAACAGGACCGTTGGTTTGAACTTGAAGCGACAACTTCCAACGCAGCTTAATAGTCTGACCGATCAACGCTGTCAGCAAAGCCATCTCGGCCACAAGCGCTTCGACTTGGGCTGGATAGTCATGTTGCTTTAATATTCCGCCAAGCACGCCATCCAGACGGGCGACGCGACCGCGAATATCCGCTGCATCAAGTTGAAAAGGTAGGACCGTATCGTCCCACGCGAGCTTTTGACCGTTATTCATGGGGTTTCCTTACGCGCCACGGGTTGGCATATCGAGGCTATATAGACACACTAAGCAAAAGAAAAACCCCAGCAATGATACGGTGCCAGATATGATACCTCGTATTGGTGAAACACCCGATCGCCGCCAGCGTTACACACTTCGGCCCGGCGCCTACGTTATCTTGCCCCTCGGTCAATCCATTTTGCTGACCGCACAGATGAATGAAGTGCCCGATATTCAATTGCCAGGTGGCGGAATCGATCCCGGAGAATCGCCGCGCCATGCCTTATATCGCGAAGTCCTAGAGGAGACTGGTTGGTCAATTTCAATGCCCAGACGTCTTGGCGCCGTCCGACGGTTTGTCTTTATGCCCGAATATGACCTTTGGGCCGAGAAGCTCTGCATGGTTTATGTTGCTCGGCCCGCTCGGCGAATTCATGACCCAATCGAAACAGATCATGAGATCTTGTGGCTAACATTGCGCGAGGCGATTGACGCCATAGGGAACGATGGTGATCGCCTTATGTTACAGCGATATGCAAAGCTTTATGCTCCGTTATACTGAAGCAGGACAGCTGACACATCATCAGGAAACTTACTGCCACCGGCGAATTCGCCAAGATGCCAGACCAAAGCTTCGATGAACGACGTACCCTGTAAATCGCCGATTTTTTCGATGATTTCTTCCAGACCCGCTTCGCCCATCATGTCGCCTTCCAAATTTGGGCACTCGGTAAAGCCGTCTGAGTGGAATAAAATGCGATCGCCTGGGTTCAATTGAACTTCAAACTGTGAAAACCCAGCGCCATACATCAACCCAACAGGAAAGCCGCCCGGCGATTCTTGCGTCATTTCACCATTCGCACGTTGCAAAAGAGGATGAGGATGACCCGCTTGACCAAGCGTCAACAAGCCGGTTCGCAAATTCAGGTCACCCAAAAGCATTGTAAAATAATGTTCTGTCTCCATCTCGTCGAGGACAAGGTTGTTCAGGTTTTCGATCGCTTGAGCCGGTGGGATTGGACGGTAATCACCATCTTCAGTTTTGCGCATCGCGACATTTTGGTCAGGCGCAACAGAGGACAAGAACCCGGCAAGCCGCGCTGTCATCAACGCAGCACTAATTCCATGACCAGAAACGTCGATGGCGTACATGCCAAGATGATCTTTCCCAACAGGGTAGAACCCAACCAGATCCCCGCCGACGTATCCACTAGATTGCAACAAAACCGATACATCGCAGGCCCCAAAGCTGCTGTGGCGTTCGGGTAAAAGCGATTGTTGTAACTGCCTAGCCTCGCGTAGATCGTGGTCTAGCGCATCATTCAGACGCTCAACCTCGCGCAAGGCATCACCAAGCTCGCGGTTTTTCTCTTTTAGATGCGTCTGCATATCAAGAATGCGTTCGCCTGCTCTAATTCTCGCACGAAGTTCGTGATTGTCCGGTGGTTTGGTTAGAAAATCATCCGCCCCAGCCTCAAGGCCGAGCGCGATTTCAGATTTGTCTGACTTTGAGGTGAGCAAAATAAAATAAGTATATTGGTTGGATGGCAAGTCCCGAAACGCGCGGCAAAATTCAGGGCCGCTCATACCGGGCATCATCCAATCACTAACCACAATTTCTGGCATTATTTCTGCGCTTAGTTCCATCGCCTGTTCCGCACTCTCAGCTACAGAAACATCGTACCCCCACTTTTTTAACGATGAAGACAAGATTTTACGCATCAACCTGCTGTCATCCACGACCAAAACTTTGCGGGAACCCGCATTTTTCTGTGGGAGTTCGTTGTCTTCGATATTTTGGGCTTTGAGCATGGTTCAACCAAATTATTTCCAAGCGCCAACCTGCCTCGCCGACGTGAACAATCTCTCAATGTTAGAATTTTAATGTCTCAATTTTTAGCAAGTAACGAGGCATAAATCTTGATTTGATAGCCCTACGCAAAACGGAGATTTGCGATGATCTATTGGCCAAAAGTAATTGAGCTACGCGACGAAGTCGGCGCTGAGGACTTTGAAGAAGTTGTAGAGTTGTTCTTGGACGAGGTCGAAGAAACAATTGGCAATTTGGGCGTTCCCGGGCGCTCGTTGGAGCATGATCTGCATTTCTTGAAGGGTAGCGCGTTAAATTTAGGGTTCACTGAATTTTCGGATCTCTGCCAAGTTGGCGAAACCAATGCATCAAACGGTGCTGTAGATAGCATAGATACCAATGCGATAATCGCGAGCTATCATGCATCTAAGTCCGCGTTCTTGGCCGACACTGAAAACCGTTTGACAGGTTAGATCATCTTGTACAGTTCTTCGGCGCTTGCCTTGCCATAGGTTGCAATTGCTTTGGCGCGCAGCAACTGCATTCCGGTGATCCACTGTCCGTGATCTTCGCCACGCAACTTAGTGTAATCTGCCACTTGAGGGTGAGGCAAAACTAGGAAACGGTTTTCAGAAATTCCAAGCAAAACAACATCTGCAACGTCGGCTGCCGTCATCAGGCTTTCACGTGTTTTGGCGTCTTCTTCCGACAGACCAATAAGTGGTGTCGCCACGTATTGAGGACATACCACAGACACACCTATACCGTCTTTTCCATGGGCAATTGAAATCGACTCAGCAAAGCTAACAGCAGCATGTTTGGTCGCCGAATAAGCCGCGTCGCCAATCTGATTTAACAGGCCCGCAGCAGATGCCACATTAACAAAATACCCATGCCCTCGCTCAATCATACCCGGCAACAATGCTCGCGCGGCCCAAACATGAGCCATGACATGGACATTCCAATTCAACATCCAATCCTCATCAGGTGCTGATGCGGCGTGACTCGGATCACCCCGACCAAGCCCTGCGTTCGACACAAAAATATCTATCGGACCAATCTGCGATTCCGCTTCGGAAATCATTGTTTGGATGTTGGTTTCCTCCGACACGTCGCAGGCCAACGCCAATCCATCTGTTTGCGCGGCAACGCTTTGGGCGGCATCATGATTGCGATCAGCAATAATCACCCGCGCACCTAGTTTGGCAACTTTGTACGCAAGCGCTGCACCGATGCCACTGCCACCACCTGTGATCGCGATTATCTTGTTAGAAAAATTCATCTGCGCTCCCTAAATCACAAATTGCGCCAACGTTTCATCGTTGGTGATGTCCGTGTAAGAAAAGTCATCCGCGTCCAATTTCGCCAAAAAAGCGGCGAAATTATCTGGATGGGTGGTCTCGATACCGATCAAAACAGAACCAAAATTGCGGGCAGATTTCTTGAGATATTCGAACCTAGCAATATCGTCTTGCGGGCCAAGCATATTCAGAAAGTCCTTCAGCGCGCCGGGGCGTTGCGGCATCCTTAGGATGAAATATTTCTTGATGCCCGAAGAGCGCAAAGCCCGCTCTTTGACTTCCGGCAAGCGTTCGAAATCGAAATTTCCACCAGATGCGACACAAACCACTGTCTTACCTGCGATCTGCACTTCTAGATCTTTGAGGGCCTCAATGGACAACGCGCCAGCGGGTTCCAGCACGATACCTTCGACATTCAGCATCTCGATCATTGTTGTGCAGATGCGATCTTCAGGTATCGCCAATACGTTTGTCGCATCGAATGTCTTTAAGCGTGCAAAGGTTTTTTGCCCAATTTGAGCAACAGCCGCCCCATCCACGAAACTGTTGACTGGCGACACATCTATCGGCCCGCCGGCACTTAGCGCCGCTTTCAGGCTTGGTGCACCCGAAGGTTCCACAAGTCGATAGTCGACTGAGTCTCCTAGGTAACTGAAAATTCCTGACGATAATCCGCCGCCACCTACGGGTAAAACGACCAAATCTGGTAAACGACCCAACTGGTCAACTATCTCTGTTGCAACGGAGGCCTGACCCTCGATCACATCATCATCATCGAAAGGAGACAAAAAATGACCCCCTTTTCGGGTGCAAAATTCTTGTGCGCTTGCAAGGGTATCGTCGAAATAATCACCGATGAGTTGAATATCCACAAAATCCCCACCAAACATCTGGGTCTTCATGACTTTCTGTTGGGGCGTTGTGACTGGCATGAAGATCACGCCACGTTTCTGGAAATGTTTACACATAAACGCAACACCTTGGGCATGGTTGCCAGCGCTCGCACAGACAAAAAGGCTTTGGCCCGGCAACGTCGCCAAAACTTTGCGCATTGCATTGAACGCGCCACGCAATTTGTAAGAACGTACAGGGCTAAGATCTTCGCGTTTCAACCAGATGTCTGCACCATATTTCGCAGATAGATGGTCATTTCTAAGCAAAGGCGTTGCAGGAAACACACCGCGCATCAGTTTGGTCGCTGCATCCGCGGCTGTTTTAAAATCGGACACTAAAAGGGCGCTCCTTTGCACTATCTTCCCTTCACCTACGCCTCGCGCAACGCTATTTGCAACCAATGGCTGCCGCATCGCTTGCTCTGGTCACGAAAACCCGTTACCGACGCGCCCGATACAGACATAGGAAAATGAACAATGTCCGCGCCAAAAAAAGTCGTGCTGGCCTATTCCGGCGGCCTAGATACTTCGATCATCCTTAAATGGTTACAGACAGAATATGGCTGCGAGGTCATCACCTTCACAGCCGATCTCGGACAAGGCGAAGAGCTTGAACCCGCTCGCGCAAAAGCCGAAGTTATGGGCGCGTCCAAAATCTACATCGAAGATGTGCGTGAAGAATTCGTCCGAGACTTCGTTTTCCCCATGTTTCGCGCCAATGCCGTCTATGAAGGGCTGTATTTGCTAGGTACGTCAATTGCGCGACCTTTGATTTCTAAGCGTTTGGTCGAAATCGCTGAAGCCGAAGGGGCTGACGCGGTCGCCCACGGCGCGACGGGCAAAGGCAACGACCAAGTGCGGTTTGAGTTAAGCGCATATGCTTTGAACCCAGACATCAAAGTCATCGCGCCGTGGCGTGAATGGGATTTGTCGTCCCGGACCAAACTGATCGACTTTGCCGAGAAGAACCAAATCCCAATCGCAAAAGACAAGCGCGGCGAAGCACCATTCAGTGTGGACGCGAACCTATTGCACACTTCGTCTGAAGGCAAAGTTCTGGAAGATCCTGCAGTTGAGGCACCAGACTACGTCTACCAGCGAACTGCTCATCCCGAAGCAGCGCCTGATACGCCTGAATATGTCGAAGTCGGATTTGAAAAAGGCGATGCGGTATCGATCAATGGCGAAGCGATGTCGCCCGCAACAATTCTGACCAAACTGAACGAACTTGGCGGGAAGCATGGCTGCGGACGCCTTGATTTGGTCGAAGGACGCTTTGTTGGCATGAAATCCCGTGGTATTTACGAAACACCAGGCGGGACTTTGTTGCTCGAAGCACATAGAGGCATCGAATCCATCACTTTGGATCGCGGCGCAGCCCACCTTAAAGACGAGCTGATGCCCCGTTATGCAGAACTGATTTACAACGGTTTTTGGTTCTCTCCCGAACGCGATATGCTGCAAGCGGCGATCGACAAAAGCCAAGAACACGTCACAGGCACCGTGCGCTTGAAACTTTATAAAGGCAGCGCAACGTGTGTGGGCCGTTGGTCTGACCACTCGCTTTACTCTGAAGCGCACGTAACCTTTGAAGACGACGCTGGCGCTTACGATCAAGCCGATGCAGCTGGGTTCATCCAATTGAACGCTTTACGTCTGAAGTTGTTGGCCGCGCGGAACAAACGCACCAGCTAAATTTTGAACGCCGCCAGCGCTTCGTAATGAGGCATGGCGGCGTCCGCAACTTCCTGTAGATCGGGTTCTAGCACAGGCAAAGCGCCTTCAGGCGCGGCAAAACTCGTTGAAGTGTGCACTGCCCCGTACCAATGTTTGGCCCAAACACCGTCAGATGAATGGCCGCCTTTGGGCCAAGACAACATCGCTGAATCCCAAGGTATATCCAAAGCGCCACACAATTTGCGCAACATCGTTTCTGGGTCCGTGCGAATGTCAAAGCTGTCCACGACAATTGGCGTTTGACCAAGAGCACGAACTTCTTGGAAAATCTCGGCTTGTTGGCGAAAGCCAATATCCTCTAGGACCGGTTTCTCGCGTTTAACATGATAACTGGCGACAACGCGCGCAGGGTGGCGAATGAGAAACGCGTGCTTTACGTCCCTAAACCAGGTTCGCGGAATCCCTGGAACCATGTGTTGTGTCATGTGTTTAACATAGCCGCTGGTTTTCAAATCAGCCGCAACAAGTTCCGGATTGGTTTCCATTGCCGCGATGATTTCGTCCCTCACCGGGTGATCGGAACCCGTTAGCTTCAAATAAGCGCCGTAGAACGGTTCATCGACCACGTTGAAATCCGCGCGCGCGCCGAAACTATACATCATCGCCGTCGACAAATTGCGCGGCCCGGACCACATTGCGATATTCATGTCTGCTCTCCGTAGGTTATCAACTCCTCGTGACCTAACCCTGCCGTGATTTGATCTGCAACACAGATTGACCCAAGTCTTAAAAAACTCAGGAGGATCCAAAAATGTTTCGGTCTCTTTTTGCTACACTCGTCATCTCATCTTTGACAGGTTTTGTCAGCATGCCAGCCAGTGCACAATCAACTGATGTCCTTACAGTTGCCGGAGGATGCTTCTGGTGCGTAGAGGCTGATTTCGAAAAAGTCAGCGGCGTTAAAGAAGTTGTATCTGGATTCACAGGCGGGAAGACCCCAAACCCCACCTACAAGCAAGTAACCAACGGCGGAACAGGGCACTACGAGGCAGTCCAAATTACGTTCGACCCAAGCAAAACAAGTCGAGCGCAATTGCTGTCCATGTTCTTGCGATCTGTTGATCCAACAGATGCAGGCGGACAGTTCTGTGACAGAGGGGCAAGTTATCGAACTGCGATTTTCGCGGATGGTGCGAGCGAAACACAAGCAGCCAAAGCCGCTATTGCTCAGGCACAAACTGAGTTGGGCCAAAAGATTGTCACGCCCGTGCTGTCCGAAGGCGCGTTTTATCCAGCAGGCGCGGACCATCAGAACTACTATAAAAGCTCAGAGCGCGTGGTGACACGGTTTGGAATCCGCAAAAAGTCAAAAGCTTACAAACTCTACCGGGATGCTTGCGGTCGAGACAAACGAGTGAAAGCCCTTTGGGGCAATGCTGCGCCGTTTGCAGGTTCCTAAGCGCAACCAAAATTATCGTTTGCGGTTCGGGGCATTTTATTGATGTCGTAAAATGCCCCGCCCCTAGATATTTAAGCTGGGCTATCCGACCTTACACGCTGCAAGAATGGCCATATTCAGGATATCCGTCGCCGTAGCAGTCGTGGAACAAATTTGGATAGATTGATCAACGCCGCTTAGGATTGGCCCAATCACGGTGGCATCTGCCATTTCCTGCATCAACTTTACCGAAATACTGGCTGAATGGCGCGCTGGTACAACCAAAATATTGGCAGGCCCAGTCAATCTGGAAAATGGGTAGCTTTCTTGAGCTAACGCATTCAGCGCGACATCGACTGTCATCTCACCTTCGTACTCAAAATCAACACCGCGTTCGTCGAGAACGTCAGGCGCACGCTGCATTTTCTCCGCGCGCTCAGACACGGGATAGCCAAAAGTCGAAAAGCTGACGAAAGCCACACGTGGCTCTAATCCCAAGTTTCGAGCCACAGTCGCGGCGCGTTCCGCGATATTGGCAAGATCATTTTCGTCGGGCCATTCGTGAACCAATGTATCCGCAATCAGAACAATCTTACCCTTGTGCAACAAGGCTGTAATCCCAGCCGCGCCATGTTCCGCGTTTGCATCAAAGACGTGGTTGAGCCGTTCAAGAACGTGAGCTGACTTGCGCGTCGCGCCAGTCACCAGACCATCGCCATGTCCGTGCGCCAAAAGCAGAGCAGAAAATACATGCCTGTCACGCGCCGCCAAACGGTGAATATCTTTTTGGTCAAACCCGCGCCGTTGCAATCGGTCGTAAAGAAACGTCTTAAACGTATCCAAATGTGGCGTCTTGGCTGCATTTACAACTTCCAATTCGCGAACAGCATCCGCCAGTCCCGCCGCTTCGAGTTTTTCCTTCACATCCTCTTCACGACCAACGACCAATGCCTTGCCCAAGCCGGACCTTTGGTACATGACCGCTGCCCGCAACGCGCGTGGATCATCGCCTTCAGCAAAAATCATCCGCGCTTGGTTCGCACGCGCACGCGCATTAATCCCACGCAGAATGTTGGCCGTGGGATCCATCCGTGATTTTAGGTTTAGTTCATAGGATTCAATATCAATGATCGGACGACGCGCTGCACCTGTGTCCATACCTGCTTTCGCAACAGCTGGCGGAATACGATGGATCAAACGCGGATCAAACGGCGTCGGGATAATGTAATCGCGCCCAAAGGTCAGATTGCGACCGTATGCCAAAGCCACTTCGTCAGGAACATCCTCACGAGCGAGACGCGCCAAAGCATGCGCGCATGCGATCTTCATCTCATCGTTTATTGCACGTGCATTGATGTCCAACGCCCCACGGAACAAGTACGGAAAGCCCAACACATTGTTCACTTGGTTCGGATAATCGCTCCGCCCCGTGGCCACGATCGCATCGACGCGAACCTCATGTGCCTCTTCCGGCGTAATTTCAGGATCTGGGTTTGCCATCGCAAAGATCACGGGATTATCAGCCATCGAAGCAACCATTGCAGGGGTCACCGCGCCTTTAACGCTGACACCAATGAAGACATCCGCATCCACCATTGCCTCTTCCAACGTCCGAAGTTCAGTTCCGATTGCGTGACCTGATTTCCATTGATTCATACCTTCGGTGCGGCCTTGATAGATGACACCTTTCGTATCGCAAACGATGCAATTGTTGTGCTTTGCACCCATGGATTTCAGAAGTTCGATGCACGCGATCCCGGCAGCGCCCGCACCGTTGAGAACAATTTTAACATCTTCGATCTTCTTGCCAGAAAGATGAAGCGCGTTGATTAGACCTGCAGCGCAGATCACAGCTGTCCCGTGCTGATCATCATGAAAGACGGGAATATCCATTTCTTCTTTGAGGCGCTGCTCGATGATGAAGCATTCAGGGGCTTTGATATCTTCAAGATTGATCCCGCCGAAGGTCGGACCCATCAACTTGACCGCTTCGCAAAATGCATCTGGGTCCTCGGTGTCCAGCTCGATATCAATCGAGTTCACGTCGGCGAACCGCTTGAACAGGACCGCCTTGCCTTCCATCACAGGCTTAGAGCCAAGCGCACCAAGATTGCCAAGTCCCAAGACCGCCGTCCCATTGGAGATCACAGCCACCAGATTTCCCTTGTTAGTGTAATCATATGCCGTCTCGGGATTTTCGGCGATGGCCAAGCATGGAACAGCAACGCCGGGCGAATACGCAAGGCTAAGATCCCGCTGTGTCATCATTGGGACGGTGGCCTGCACTTCCCACTTGCCAGGTGTCGGATCAAGGTGAAAGGCCAACGCCTCTTCATCGGTAACACGGTTCTTTGACATGACGCTTTTCTCTCCTAGGGCTTTCGACCCTTACCAAGAGCAGCCTGTCGCCTCAACCATCAGGATTTACGACCTTTCACCCGCTCGCCAGCATTTGTATGGTCTGCCCATCTAACTGGGGGCAAGAGCATGACCGTCACACCAATGATGGCACAATATCTGGAAATTAAAGCTGAGCACGCGGAAGCGCTTCTGTTTTACCGCATGGGCGATTTTTACGAGATGTTTTTTGAAGACGCCGTTGCCGCGTCTGAAGCCTTGGATATCGCCCTAACCAAACGCGGCAAACATGACGGCGCTGACATCCCCATGTGTGGCGTTCCAGTCCATTCCGCCGAGGGTTATTTCCTAACACTTATTCGAAAAGGCTTCCGCGTTGCTGTATGCGAACAACTAGAAAGTCCTGCGGAGGCGAAGAAAAGAGGCTCTAAATCGGTCGTGAACCGCGGCGTTGTGCGAATTGTTACTCCGGGCACGCTCACCGAAGACAGCTTATTAGAAGCTCGACGTCACAACTTTCTAGCCGCTTTTTCGCAAGTTAGGGATGATGCGGCTTTGGCTTGGGCCGATGTTTCAACGGGCGAAGTTTACGTTATGCCCTTGACGCAGTCCCGACTTGGCGCCGAAATTGCGCGCTTGGCTCCTGCTGAGCTGATCCTGTCAGAGTCACAATTCGCAGATATGCTATATCTAGAGACAGATTTTGGCGTCTCACTAACAGAATTGTCTCGGTCCAGCTTTGACAGCACTGCAGCAGAGGATCGATTGAAGAAAGCATATAGCATCCAGAGTTTGGACGCCTTCGGGCAGTTTGGACGGGCGGAAACCAGTGCGTTAGGGGGGTTGGTTGCCTATATTGATTTAACCCAAAAGGGCAAAATTCCCCTTCTTTTGCCGCCAAAGTCAGAAACATCGTCGAAAGTCGTACAAATCGATGCCGCAACACGCCGCAACTTGGAGCTGACCCACAGCCTATCAGGCGGTCGAGCAGGTTCACTGTTGAGCGTCATCGATATGAGCAACACAGCACCCGGCGCACGTCTTTTGGAAGCACGTCTTTCCAGCCCCTCTCGTGACATAGAAACTATTGCAAGAAGGTTGGATGCCATTGAGTATTTTTTGGGAAATTCGACCCTAAATATGTCTCTAACTGAGCATTTACGACGCACACCTGACATTGATCGAAGCCTGTCTAGATTGTCTCTAGATAGAGGCGGGCCAAGGGATTTGGGTGCAATTCGCAATGCTGTATCTGAGTCGGATCTGATTTCCCAAACTATGCGAGATCAGTCGAATGTTCCCGGCGAAATAGCCAAAGCACTTGAGGATTTACGAGATCACGAGACGATATCGGAACGATTAGAGAATATGCTGGTTGCAGACCTTCCAATGAATACTCGTGATGGTGAATTTATTGCGCCGGGTGCGATCCCGGAACTTGATGACGCGCGGCTTCTTCGGGATGAAGGACGATCGGTCATCGCGAAAATGCAAAAGGATTATCAGGCTCTTTCTGGAATCAGCTCTCTGAAAATCAAACACAACAATGTACTTGGCTACTTCGTGGAAACGCCGGCATCCCACGCCGAAAAAATGTTGTCCGCACCCATGTCTGACTCTTTTATCCATCGTCAGACAACGGCAAATCAAGTCCGGTTCACAACGGTCGAACTGTCAGAAATGGAAGTTCGGATACAATCCGCCGGCAACCAAGCCTTGGAACTAGAAAAGTCCGCGTTCGAGACGTTGCGGGCTGAGGTATTGGGGCAAGCTGCGCAACTACATCAAATGAGCAAAGGACTAGCGACCATCGATGTCGCTGTCGGCCTAGCAAAGCTAGCTCAACGAGAGAACTGGACACGTCCCAAAGTGGATGACAGTCGTGCATTTGATATTGCAGGCGGCAGACATCCAGTTGTTGAACACGCGTTACGCAAACAATCCGGTGGCAATTTTGTTGCTAACTCATGCGACTTGTCCATCGAATCAACTGGCGCGCATGTATGGCTCTTAACTGGCCCTAACATGGCAGGTAAATCTACCTTTCTCCGTCAAAATGCTTTGATTGCAATACTGGCGCAAATGGGCAGTTTTGTTCCCGCAAATAGCTCTCATATCGGCTGTGTCAGTCAAATCTTCAGCCGTGTTGGTGCATCTGACGACCTAGCCCGGGGCCGATCGACCTTCATGGTCGAAATGGTGGAAACTGCGGCCATTCTCAATCAATCCGATGATCGCGCTTTAGTTATTTTAGATGAGATAGGTCGCGGAACATCGACTTATGACGGGCTTTCCATCGCTTGGGCGACCTTGGAACATCTGCATGATGTAAATTCTTGCCGCGCGCTTTTCGCGACCCACTACCACGAATTGACCGCACTTGCCTCCAAGCTAGTTGGGGTGCGCAACGCAACTGTCGCCGTCAAAGAATGGGAGGGTGAGGTGATATTCTTGCATGAAGTGCGTGAAGGATCAGCTGATCGATCTTATGGCGTACAAGTTGCCAAACTCGCTGGATTGCCATCAGTTGTGATCGACCGCGCCCGCATGGTTCTTGACGCGCTTGAAGCTGGAAATCGGGAAGGCAAAGCATCGCCTGCCGCTGTTATCGACGATCTTCCGTTGTTTGCAATCAGTCCGCCACCTCAGCCTGTTAAGATGCAGACGTCACCGGCCTTGGATATGCTGGAATCAATACATCCCGACGAGTTGTCTCCCCGGGATGCATTGGATCTTCTTTATAAACTGAAAGACGCAAACACGTCTTAGCTGGTTGGCATCGAAGAAACGCCAACTTGAGCAGGACGCAACAAGCGGTCGTGCAACATGAAGCCCTCAGCCGCGACATCAATGATATCGCCCGCTTTCGTGCCCGGTACCGGCGCTTCGAACATCGCTTGATGTTGCTGTGGGTCGAAACTGTCGCCGGGATTTGGCGAGATCAATGTCATTCCATGCTTGCTGAACACATTCAGCAATTCACGCATGGTCAGCTCAACGCCTTCGATCAAAGCAGCATTTTCTTCGGACTTGATAGTCTCTGCCGCTTCTAAAGCACGTTTCATGTTATCATAGACCGGCAACATATCGCGTGCCAGTTTTGAGCCGCCATACTGTTCAGCTTCACGACGGTCTTTGTCGGACCGTTTACGTGCGTTTTCAGCATCCGCCAAAGCACGCATAAATCGGTCCTTGAGTTCGTCCCGCTCTGCTTTAAGCGCTTCAAATTCTTCTAGGCCAGACACCTGATCTGCGCCTTCGGCCAATTCATCTAGTGAGAATTCGCCATCTGTTTCCATGTCTGCGAAATCATCCAGGAAATCATTTTCTTTCGGATCTGCCATGCGTCGCCCCTAGCTTCGATCAGACAACAGCTTTCCGACCAGCTGTGCCGTATAATCCACGATGGGCACCACGCGCCCATAATTCAAACGAGTCGGTCCGATTACTCCTACGGCACCAACAACCTTACGGTCAGCGTTCATATATGGGGAAACCACCAAAGAGGAACCCGAAAGTGAGAAAAGTTTGTTCTCTGAACCAATAAAAATGCGCACACCGTCGCCAGTTTCGGCAAGTTCAAGAAATTCAGCTATATCTTGCTTACGTTCAAGGTCGTCAAACAAGACCCGGACCCGCTCCAACTCTGCGCCATGATCGTCATCGTTCAAAAGATTCGCACGGCCCCGAACGATTAAACGTTCTGGCTGGGCCCCGGCATCGGACCATATCGCCAAACCATTTTTGACCAAACCCCGCGCCAATTCGTTCAACTCTTGTCGCCGGCTTTCGATTTCCGTTCGTACCACCCGTTGTGCGTCGCTCAACGTATGACCCTCAATCACGGCATTCAAAAAATTTGCCGCCTCACGCATAGAGCTGGGTGTGTGTCCCGGTGGCGGGCTGAACAGTCGGTTTTCGACGTTTCCATCCGCAAACACCAACACTACTAAGGCTCTATCTTGGGCCAAAGGCACAAATTCTATGTGTTTGATGGGCGCTTCTTGTTTTGGCGCAAGAACCAAAGACGCCCCTTTCGTCACACCCGACAAGGCAGAACCAACGCGATCAAGCAAAGTCCCGACATCGCTGTTGCTCTCCCCCATCGTTGCATCGATCTTTTCGCGATCTGTGTTGTCGGGCACTCCTACTTCAAGAATGCCATCGACAAACATCCGTAAACCTAAATGCGTCGGAATGCGCCCAGCACTTACATGCGGGCTATCAAGAAGTCCCAGGAATTCAAGGTCTTGCATAACATTTCGAATAGTTGCCGCAGACACTTTTTCGCTAAAGTCACGGGTCAACGTCCTAGACCCAACCGGATCACCTGTGTCGAGGTATCCTTCAACAATACGCCGAAACACTTCCCGCGAACGGTCATTCATATCGTTTAAAAGGCTTGGTGTTTCATTCATAAATCTGACCTCAAACAGAGCATTCATTAAAGTCCTGTAGCCGAAAAGGTCAATCGGGGTTGCGCCCTTGATCCCCAAAGCGGTATCCGAAGCAAAGACATTAAGGAGGACATCATGCGACCATCAGGAAGAGACGTAAGTGAAATGCGTTCAGTTTCCATTGAAACTGGCTTCACAAAGCACGCAGAAGGCTCATGCCTGATCAAGGTCGGTGAAACACACGTTTTGTGCACAGCAACAATCGAAGATCGTGTTCCTCCTTTCATCAAAGGGTCCGGTTTGGGTTGGGTAACGGCCGAATATGGTATGCTGCCGCGCGCAACGAATACCAGAATGCGCCGTGAATCTGCTGCTGGAAAGCAAGGGGGCCGAACAGTCGAAATTCAACGTTTGATCGGTCGAAGCCTTCGCGCTGGCGTGGACCGTGTGGCCCTTGGCGAACGCCAGATCACAGTGGATTGTGACGTGTTGCAAGCCGACGGCGGAACTCGTTGTGCCTCTATTACCGGTGGCTGGGTCGCTCTACGCTTAGCTGTCAACAAATTGATGAAAATTGGAAACGTTACCGCTGATCCACTAATCGATCCCGTTGCAGCTGTAAGTTGCGGGATTTATGCGGGTCAAGCGGTTCTCGATCTAGATTATCCAGAAGACAGTGAAGCCGGTGTTGACGGAAACTTTGTAATGACTGGCTCCGGCAAGTTGATCGAAGTGCAAATGTCGGCCGAAGGTTCAACATTTTCGCGGGACCAGATGAACAATCTGATGGATCTTGCTGAAAAAGGTGTCTCTGAGCTCGTTAAGATTCAAAAAGACGCCGTGTCATGATGCGTAAGTTTCGCGATACATCGCTTTTGATCGCAACTCACAACTCGGGCAAGCTGCACGAAATGCGCGGCATCTTTGAGCCGATGGGAATAACTGTAACCGGGGCCGCGGATCACAAATTGCCAGAGCCCGATGAAACAGAGACGACCTTTGTTGGAAACGCCCGCATAAAGGCACATGCAGCGGCCCAAGCGACTGGCATGCCAGCGTTATCTGATGATAGCGGCATCGAAATTGATGCTCTTGATGGTGCGCCCGGTGTTTACACTGCCGATTGGTCCGAAACACCTAACGGTCGTGACTTTATGATGGCGATGGAAAAAACCAACCGCCTGTTAGATGAGAAGGAAGCCCCTCTCCCTCGAACGGCGCGGTTTTGCGCAACTCTTGTGATGGCTTGGCCAGATGGACATGATGAAGTCTTTGTCGGCGAAATGCCTGGGAGTTTGATCTGGCCTCCCAGAGGTCGGGAAGGTCACGGATATGATCCCATTTTCATGCCCGAAGGGTACGACATAACGTTCGGCGAAATGGCTTGGGAAGAAAAAAACAAGATCAGCCACAGGGCACGTGCTGTCGAAAAGATGGTTGCGCAGCTCTTTGATTGAAGATTGGCAGAATGGAGGATTTGGCATTTATGTGCATTGGCCGTTTTGTGAAGCCAAATGTCCGTATTGCGACTTCAACAGTCATGTCGTTCGATCAATTGATCAAGAGCGGTGGGCTCGAGCATATTTGAAGGAAATTGACCGGGCAGCGCTAAATTTACGAGGGCGAGTGGTACGGTCCATCTTCTTTGGCGGTGGAACACCAAGCTTGATGAATCCAAAAACTGTTGAACTTATCATTGATCGGATTTCCCACCACTGGGTTTTGGCCAACGATGTGGAGATCACTTTGGAAGCCAATCCGTCTTCTGTAGAAGCGGAAAAGTTTTTGGCGTTTAGGTCCGCAGGTGTCAATCGTGTTTCCCTAGGAGTTCAAGCGCTCAATGACAATGACCTCAAGACATTGGGGCGTCTACACAACACCCAAGAAGCCTTTCGCGCATTGGACATCGCACAATCCTGCTTCGAACGCGCCAGCTTTGACCTAATTTATGCCCGTCAGAACCAATCTCTCAAGGACTGGGAGATCGAATTGAAACAGGCTCTAACATTGGGTTTTTCGCATTTTTCATTATATCAGTTAACGATTGAAGGCGGAACAGCATTTGGCGATCGCTACAAAGCTGGCAAGTTGAAAGGCTTGCCAACAGACGATGTTTCCGCAGATATGTATGAACTGACTTTGGACATTTGCGAAACTGCTGGTCTCCCGTATTACGAAGTATCAAATTTTGCGAAACCAGAGCAGGAGTCACGCCACAATTTGATTTATTGGCGGTATGGAGACTACTTGGGACTTGGACCGGGCGCACATGGAAGGCTCACCTTGCCTGATGGCTCAAAGATCGCCACAGAAACTTGGTTAAACCCACAGGTTTGGTTGCGCGCGGCCGAAGAAACCTCCGGGGAACAATCAAGAATACCTCTAACGCTTTATGAACAGGGCCAAGAGTTTTTGGTAATGAACCTTCGGTTGCGAGAAGGATTGTCACTCCACCGATTTGAAACTTTGTCTGGGTCGACGATTTCAAACGAAGGTTTGCAAGCTTTGGTCAAACAAGGAGTGATCCATCTTGATGATGGAATTATCCAAATTGACCGCAACTATGTAAACGTGACCAACTCCATTATTGCAGAACTTGCGCCCGATTAAGAGCTTAACTTCTGACACAACTCATCTAACTGTTCGAGCGTCATGTATTTGATGGAAAGCGAGCCTTTTTCTGATCCTGCCTTGTGGTCCAGCACAACTTTCATGCCTAGCGCCGCCGATAAGTCACCTTCCAAAGCCTTAGTGTCAGCGTCTTTCTCAGTTATGTTAGAGTTTACTGAAGTCTTCTTTTCCGAGTGTTCAGATTGTTTTTTCACCAATGCTTCGGTTGCGCGCACAGACAAACCTTCTGCGACAATCTTCTTTGCGAGGAGTTCCGCGTTATCAGCTGTGATCAACGCACGGGCGTGCCCTGCCGACAACTCAGCGGTTTCAACAAGACTTTGTACGCCAACAGGCAATTGTAAAAGTCTCATTAAATTAGCGATGTGACTGCGACTTTTCCCGAGCCCTTCTGCCAGTTTTTCTTGTGTATGTCCGAATTTATCCATGAGCTGGCGATACCCGGCTGCCTCCTCCATCGGATTTAGGTCAGCGCGTTGGATGTTTTCGATAATTGCAATTTCAAGCACTTCAACGTCGGAAAATTCCCGCACGACCACTGGCACATTGTGTAAATTTGCAGTCTGCGCTGCGCGCCAACGCCGTTCACCCGCCACCAACTGATAAGTTTGATCATCAATTTTACGAACGACAAGTGGTTGAATAATGCCTTTTTCTCTAACCGAAGACACCAAATCTGCCATGTCAGCTTCGGGAAATGTTTTACGAGGTTGATCTGGATTAGGATGAACCATCTCGATAGGAAGAGTATCGATTGCCACATTCCCTGCGTCAACACCCTCTCGGGTTTGTTCTAAAGAGACGTCAGACATCAATGCGGACAGACCCCTGCCCAGACCACGCTTCTTTTCAACTTTTGCCATGTCTGTATTCCTTTAGTTTTGCCGTTCGAGAATTTCTTGAGCCAATTGGCGATATGCAACCGCACCCTTGGAATCAGGATCATAGTTCAAGACCGGCATCGCGAAGGACGGTGCCTCGCTCAACCTCACATTTCGAGGGACGATAGTCTTGAACACAAGGTCACCCAAGTTTCCCCGAGCATCCTGCTCCACCTGCTGCGACAAATTGTTTCGCTTGTCGAACATTGTCAGAACTACACCTTCAATTCTTAGGTCTGGATTTCCAATCTGACGCACTTCACGAATGGTCAACATCAATTGTGACAAACCTTCCAAGGCAAAAAATTCACTTTGCAGGGGAACCAGCACAGAGTTCGCGGCAATCATTGCATTTACAGTCAATAGATTAAGTGATGGCGGGCAATCGATGAGTATGAAGTCATATTGGTATTGTTCAATTTTGGGCTGTCGCAACGCATCATGAAGTAGAAAGCTTCGTTTCTCGTTTGAAACCAACTCTATGTCTGCTGAACTAAGGTCCACATTTGCTGGTATAACACTCAATTGCCCAAAATTCGTGTCTTGGATTAGATCTTCAAGAGGCACATCTTCAGTTAGAAGAAGATCATAGGTAGTGAGTGCGCGATTGTTTGGTTCAATCCCCAAACCAGTCGACGCATTTCCTTGTGGGTCAAGATCGACAAGAAGCACTTTATGTCCACTCTTCGCTAATGCCGCGGCCAAATTGATAGATGTAGTGGTTTTCCCAACGCCGCCCTTTTGATTGGCAACTGCGATGATCTTAGGTGTCTTGTAAAACATGGACCTATTTCTTTTCAATGCTTTGAATCACGAGGATTGACGCACTTGGATCAGTCTTGCTTGTAATCGCCTCGTATTGAAAAGACCACTGACTGGATGCATGTTTTAACTCTTTCTCCCAGCTTGCCCCTTTAGGAAATATGGCAGTACCTTCTTTTTGTAAGTGCCGGTCAGCATATGCAAGAAGATCATTCAGTGGGGCCAACGCACGTGCAGATAAAGTGGTTGCAGCAAGTCCGTTTATATTTTCAATCCTCTGCGCCACAACATCAACCTCCAAGCCTAATTCCCTAGCAGCCATTCGTAGAAATGCGCACTTACGATTGTCACTTTCGATCAAGGTCATCTTCTGAGGCGTTTTGTCCTCACTCAACACCGTTGCAACTATGATTCCAGGAAAACCACCTCCCGACCCTATGTCGATCCATCGTCTTGGGTTAGGACTTAATGTAGCGATTTGAATACTGTCTTCTATATGTCGACTCCAGATATCCGCCACAGAGTTTTTGGAAATTAGATTTACCTTTGGCGTCCATTTTTTGACCAGATCAACAAAATGTACCAACTTTTCGGCTGTTTCACGTGAAACATTGCCTACGGATTTTGGGAATTCAAACACAGCGCCTTCTTCCGTGCTTCAATTTGGAAAGAAGTAGAGCGAGAGCCGCAGGCGTCACACCATCGACGCGCGCAGCTTGCGCCAAGGTTTCAGGCCGTGCCGCGATGAACTTTGTACGCAACTCATTTGACAGGCCTCCGATTTCTGAAAAGTCAAAATCCGAAGGAATTCTCTCATTTTCGTCTTTTTGAAGCGCTTCGATATCTCGGCGCTGACGCTCAATATAATTTGCATACAAACACTCTCGCGTCAGTTGCTCTTTTGTCTCCTGATCCATTTCGCTGATAGAGGGATTCACTCGGGCCAAGGCATCGATGCCAACGTCAGGAAATGCCAACACTTGTCCCAAAGTTCGTTTTTGTCCATCTTGGCTAATTGGTATGCCCGCTTCCAAAAGTATTTTTGGTGAGTAGCTTTGTTCAGATAAAGTTGCTCTGCCTGCGTCGAGGCGATTCATTTTCCGGCTAAAAGCATCATAGCGTTCATTGCCCACACAGCCAAGGTTTCTGCCCTTGGGGGTAAGCCGTTGATCCGCATTATCAGCTCTAAGCGTCAATCGGTACTCGGCCCGCGACGTGAACATTCTGTAAGGCTCCGAAACACCTCGTGTTGTAAGGTCGTCAATCATCACACCGATGTAACTTTCGGAACGATGAAAATACACGGGATCTTTCCCGAAGGCGCAATGGGCCGCATTCAAACCCGCCACTAAACCTTGCGCTGCGGCCTCTTCATACCCTGTGGTTCCATTTATCTGACCCGCAAGAAACAGTTGCCCAACATCCCTGACTTTGAGCGTTGCGTCCAAAGATCGAGGATCAACATAATCGTATTCAATTGCATAACCCGGTTGAAGGATTCTCGCGTTTTCCAGACCAACGATACTACGAACATAGGCATCTTGAACAACCTCCGGCAACGACGTTGAGATCCCATTTGGATAAACAACGTCTGATGTAAGTCCTTCTGGTTCCAAGAAAATTTGGTGAGAATCTTTATCCGCAAAACGGACAATCTTATCTTCTATCGATGGACAATATCTTGGCCCAACTCCATCGATATGACCGCCGTACATTGCAGACGATAACAAATTTTTTTCGATAATTTCGTGGGTCTTTGTATTTGTGTGCGTTATTCCACAGGACACTTGTTCCACCGCAACCTTTGATGTCAAAAAGGAGAAGAAAACCGGGTTATCGTCACCAGGCTGGGATTCCAAGATATCCCAGTTTATTGACTTCCGATCCAATCGTGGTGGCGTTCCAGTTTTTAATCGACCTAAGGGAAGATCAAAATCGTCCATTCGTTTTGCTAATCTGAGCGAAGCAGCATCGCCTAACCGTCCTCCGGAGTGAGAAACATCACCAATGTGTATCATTCCGCGCAGAAACGTTCCGGAGGTTAAGACGGTGGCATGCGATGACAGAACTGTCCCATCAGCTAAGAAAACTTGTTCTACTTTTCCATTCTGTACACCTAGATCGACAACCTCTCCTTCAATTATTGTTAGATTAAGTTGTCCTTCAGTCAGCGCCAACATACTTTTTTTGTATAGTGACCGATCTGATTGCGTTCGTGGACCCTGAACTGCCGGGCCTTTTCGCCGATTTAATAGGCGGAATTGTATTCCTGACGCATCGGCAACCTTACCCATAACGCCATCCAAGGCGTCAATTTCTCTTACCAGATGGCCTTTTCCCAATCCGCCAATCGCCGGATTACAAGACATTACGCCAATATCATTTCGAGACATCGTAACCAATGCAGTCTTGGCCCCTACACGCGCGGAAGCGTGAGCTGCCTCACAACCGGCATGACCCCCACCAATTACAATAACGTCGAAGTCAGATTGTTTCACGTGAAACATCTCCATTACTTACCAATGCAAAAGCTTGAAAAAATAACATCGAGAAGGTTCTCCACATCTACATGTCCAACAATGGACCCAAGCGCATGACGAGCTGATCTAAGCTCTTCGGCGGCAATATCATACTGTGACGTTTTTCCCAACATCACAGATTTCGCCTCCGCAATGTATATCAAGCTACGTTTCATATCTTCAAAATGCCGATGCCGTGTCGCCAAGCCAGCCTTCTGAACACGTCTACTTAATTCACTTGTCACATGCGAAACCAACGCATCAAGTCCCAATCCAGTGCTCCCTGATACACTGGGAAGTTCGCCTTCATAAGTATCTGCCTTGGCGTGAAGCTTTAGATCTCCTGACATCAATTTGATACCATCGGGGACATCTTGTTCCACCAATAAAATTCGTAGATCGGCGGATTCTGCTCTTGATCGAGCGCGTTCTATTCCAAGTTTTTCAACGTGATCTTCCGTTTTACGCAATCCTGCAGTATCAAGAATAGTCACAGGAATTCCATCCAAATTCATCTGAACTTCGACAATATCACGTGTTGTACCAGCATAAACCGAAGTAATCGAAGCTTCGCGCCCAGCCAAAGCGTTTAACAAAGTCGACTTTCCAACGTTTGGTTCGCCAATAATAGCGACTTCAAAACCACTCCGTACACGTTCCGAAAACCGATATCCTTCTATATGCCTATTCAGTTGTTCAACTGATTTGTCCAACAACGCCACAACTTCAGGCGTTACATCAACAGGAACTTCTTCATCCGCAAAATCCATCGCTGCTTCTAGAAGTGCTGCGGCCCGAACAATATCGTGACGAACTGAAGAAACAAAACTCGCAAATGCTCCGGATACGACTTGTTGTGCTTGCTGGCGCTGAACTTCTGTTTGTGCTTCAATTAGGTCAGCAAGCCCCTCCACTTGCGTCAAGTCCATCTTCCCGTTCATTAAAGCACGGCGCGTAAACTCACCGGCTTCCGCTCTTCGGTGTCCATAATGGGTGGCAAGTTCGCGTTGGACAGCTTCAACTACAGCGATACTTCCATGGGTATGATATTCAACGACATCTTCACCGGTAAAACTGCCCGGGCCGGGAAACGTCAGAATGAGTGCTTGATCTAAAACTTCTGCGTTGGTGTTGGTTAAAGTTGTTAAGCCAGCTGTCCTCGGACTCGGGGTGCTTTTCGCGATAGAAGATAGCGACGCAAACGCTTCAGGACCGGAGACGCGGATAACAGAGACGCCTGCCCGCCCAGGCGCTGTCGCCAAAGCAAAGATCGTATCCATATTCAACCCATCGCTCAGAAAACGAAGTTAGGTATTCATCGAATCGAAGAATTCTCCATTTGTCTTAGTTTGTTTGAGCTTGGATACCAAGAATTCAATGGCATCTGTCGTACCCATTGGATTCAAGATTCGACGCAAAACGAATGTTTTTGCAAGATCGCCTTTATCCACCAGCAATTCCTCCTTACGGGTACCCGACTTAAGGATGTCAATCGCTGGGAAGACACGTTTGTCCGCAATTTTCCGGTCCAACACGATCTCAGAGTTACCCGTACCTTTGAATTCTTCAAAGATGACCTCATCCATGCGGCTACCGGTATCGATAAGTGCTGTCGCAATAATCGTCAGCGATCCACCTTCTTCGATGTTTCGAGCCGCACCAAAGAAACGCTTCGGACGTTGCAATGCATTCGCATCTACACCACCGGTTAGAACTTTGCCCGATGATGGCACTACAGTATTGAATGCTCTACCAAGTCTGGTGATCGAATCAAGCAAGATCACAACATCTCGCTTGTGTTCAACCAAACGTTTCGCTTTCTCGATCACCATTTCGGACACAGCCACGTGACGGGTCGCTGGCTCATCAAAGGTCGATGACACAACTTCGCCCTTAACCGACCGTTGCATATCCGTGACTTCCTCTGGACGTTCATCGATCAATAGAACGATCAAATAACATTCAGGGTGGTTTTTGCCGATTGAGCTCGCGATATTTTGCAGGAGAACAGTCTTACCAGTTCTTGGCGGGGCAACAATCAAAGACCGCTGTCCTTTACCAATCGGCGCTACCAAGTCAATAATCCGAGCAGAACGATCTTTGATAGTTGGGTCTTCAACTTCCATCGTCATACGTTCGTCGGGATATAACGGTGTGAGGTTGTCAAAAGCGATCTTGTGACGCGCCTTCTCCGGGTCTTCAAAGTTGATCTTCGCAACACTTGTCAGCGCAAAGTACCGCTCCGCCTCTTCCGGCGCTCTAATCACACCCTCAATCGTATCGCCTGTCCGAAGCGAAAATTTGCGGATCATTTCTGGCGATACATAAATATCATCAGGTCCCGGCAGATAATTTGCTTCAGGCGACCGCAAGAATCCGAACCCATCTTGAAGGGCTTCCAACACACCGTCACCGGAAACTTCCCATCCCTCGTCCGCACGTTCGCGCAGAATTTGGAACATCATCTCGCCTTTACGCATAGTAGATGCGTTTTCGATCTCTAGCTCTTCGGCCATTGACAAAAGATCCTTGGGACTTTTCGCCTTAAGATCAGACAGATTCAATTTTTCGACGGACATAATGAAACCCACAGAGCCGAACGCCCAGTGCCTCTTGTGATAGAATTGAAGACGCGATCCTCGAACGAGGTGCAGGGTTCAGCTAAACTTCAATGCAGTTCAAGTCAACGTTTAACGCAAACCAGCGTTCTTAGAACTTCACCACAACAGAAATCACGATCACAATCATTAGCAGCGTTGGGACTTCATTCATGATCCTGAACGTTCGCCCAGTTCGTGCGTTTGTTCCTGCCTTGAATTCTTTACGTCTCAAAGCCAGCCAATGGTGAAACCAAGTCATTCCACAGACTGCCACAGCCTTTGTCCAAGGCCATAGATCACCCCAATCTACAATTCCTGGGGTGAATACCATCAAAAGGCCACAAAGCCACGTAAGGATCATCGCAGGGTTCATAATCAAACGGAGCAACTTACCCTCCATCATGACAAACGTCTCATGGCTTCCGCCAGCCAATCCCGCGCGTTCTGTGTGATGGACAAAAAGTCTGGGCAGATAAAACAATCCAGCCATCCAAGAGATGACAGCCATGATGTGCAGCGATTTCACCCATGGATAGACGGTGAAGGCCAGATCTTGCCAGCTTGTCATGAAGTCCTCCGATGTTCTCTGCTTATTAATAATAATATAAGTAAAGAAAAGAAATGATGATGTAGTAGGCAGTCCAAAATCAGTGGATTATTGTTTTGCCCACACGGTTAATAACATGTGAATGACGGTATTTCATCAGAGCGTATAAGTGCTCAGATTTCAGATATTTTATATTAAAAACAATAATTTAAGAAAAAAAATCTCTGTTGATAACTTAAGGACATCTTCAGCGCGTAAAGTACAAATCACAGGCAAGGACTTGTTCTTATTCCTTGTTGGAAAAATTGTAGTAAACGCAGTTTTATCCCACCGGTTTGTGGTGGTTCCAAGCTAACGGTGGCATACACTGAACTTGTCCAGATAAATGCCACTTTTGTCCACAGGCTTGCACCCATGTCTATCCACATGATCCTTGCTTCCGGATCCGAAATCCGCGCCACCATGTTGCGCCAATCACGCTTGAGCTTCTCCGTCAGTAAGCCCTTTATTGATGAACATTCGATTAAAGAATCACTTTTAGCAGAGGACTCCACCCCCCGAGACATCGCTGACTGTCTGGCGGAAGCGAAAGCAAAAAAAATCAGCGCCAAAAACCCTGGTGTTCTTGTTCTAGGGTGCGATCAGGTGTTGGACCTGAATGGAACGCTTTTATCCAAACCAGCCACAGAAAATGACGCGAAAGCTCAATTGCGTGCGTTAAGCGGGGAAAGACACCAACTTCTTTCAGCGGCGGTGATCTGCGAGGATGGAAAACCGATCTGGCGCCATATTGGTAAGGTCACACTGCGGATGCATACTCTTTCAGACACCTTCATAAATGCGTATGTTGAACGCAATTGGGACAGCATAAAAGAGGCAGTGGGGTCCTATAAACTGGAAGAAGAAGGTGTGCGGTTGTTCTCGCGCATTGATGGTGACTATTTCAACGTGCTTGGCTTACCGTTGGTGGAGTTGCTCAACTATCTTGTCCTGCGTGGAGATTTGGAAACGTGATGATCGATAAAATCCCGCTGGCCGGCGTCATTGGCTCACCAATTGCACATTCTAAATCCCCGCAAGTGCACGGCCATTGGTTAAAAACGATGGGCTTGCCCGGACATTACATACCTATGGATGTTGCTGCCCAAGATTTAGCAGATGTGATTCGAAAACTGCCCATGATGGGATTCGTCGGGGTGAATATCACCATTCCGCATAAGGAATCCATCATCGGGATAGCCGATCTTGTGACGGACCGTGCGACCGTTATTGGTGCCGCAAACACATTGATCTTTCGTAAAGATGGCAAGATCCACGCTGATAACACAGATGGTTACGGGTTTATTGAGAATTTAAAAACTGGTGCGCCAGACTGGAATCCCAAGGAAGGGCCCGCTGCTGTGTTGGGTGCAGGTGGTGCCGCACGTGCAGTTGTCGCGTCATTGCTGGACGCAGGCGTGCCAGAGGTGATGATTGCAAACCGCACGCGAGTACGTGCTGAAAAGCTAGCTAGTGATTTCGGTCATCGCGTCACGGTTTATGACTGGGTTAAGGTCGGAAACATGATCGACATGGCATCTCTTGTGGTGAACACAACAGCGCTTGGCATGATTGGAAAAGCAGAACTACGTGTTCCTTTGGATGGTTTGCGCAAAGGTATGTTGGTGACTGACTTGGTCTACACACCGTTGAAAACCCGGCTTTTGATTGAAGCTGAAGCAGCTGGATGCACTGTCGTGGATGGTTTGGGCATGTTGCTTCACCAAGCTATTCCCGGCTTTGAGCGTTGGTTTGGCCATCGTCCTGTTGTAGATAGCGCCACCCGCGCGGCGGCTTTGCGTTGATGTTTAAGCTTGGGCTAACTGGCTCTATTGGGATGGGTAAATCCACAACAGCCGCGATGTTTGCAGACCTTGGATGTGCTGTCTGGGATGCGGATGCAGCGGTTCACAGGCTGTATTCAAAGGACGGCGCCGCGGTTTCAGTCTTCGAAGACAGATTGCCAGACGCAGTTGAAGATGGCGAAATTTCCCGCCTTCGTTTGAAGGAAATGATCGCCAAAGATCACTCCGTTCTGAAAGAAATCGAGGCGATTGTGCACCCTTTGGTAGCGATCGATAGACAATCATTCATGCATGCTGCGATCACTGACATCGTTGTCCTCGACATTCCGTTGCTTTTCGAAACAGGCGGCGAGAAAAAAGTAGATGCGGTCGCTTGTGTCTACATTGATACGGACACTCAAAAGCAACGTGTCTTGGATCGCGGAACGATGACCGAAGACCAGTTTGAGATGATACGGTCCAAGCAGATGCCTGCGGATACAAAACGTACCAAAGCGGATTTTGTGATCCAAACAGATACCCTAGAGCACGCCCGCGCTCAGGTTAAAGCTATAGTCAAAACTATCCGGGAAGGCCTTTCAGATGCGTGAAATCGTTCTTGATACAGAAACGACGGGGTTTGATCCACAAAGTGGTGATCGGATTGTTGAGATCGGAGCAGTTGAGTTGGATGGTCACGTCCCAACGGGCCGCACATACCACCAATATATCAATCCCGAACGCAGCATGCCGCAAGAGGCGTTTCAAGTTCATGGACTTGGTGACGAATTTTTAGCCGATAAGCCAAAGTTTGCTGAAATTGGTCAAGCGTTCTTGGATTTCGTCGGCGATGCCACAATGGTAATTCACAATGCCGCTTTCGATATGAAGTTCTTGAACGCCGAACTTGGCTGGATGAACCTGCCGCTTCTTCCGTTCGATCAAGCGCTTGATACATTGCTCATTGCGCGCAAGAAATTTCCTGGCTCCCCTGCGTCTTTGGATGCTTTGTGCCGCCGCTTTAATATCGACAACAGTTCGCGAACCTTGCACGGCGCTTTGCTAGACAGCGAAATCTTGGCGGAAGTGTATCTTGAGTTGATTGGCGGCCGCCAACCAGATTTCGGGTTGAGCACACAGACGAAGACAAAATCGAACAGCCCTTCTGAAGCATGGACTATACCACCGCGCCCGACTGAGCTGAAATCCCGTATCACTAAAGAAGAGCGCGCCGCCCATTCAGCCTTTGTTGAAAAGCTGGGGGACGGCGCGCTTTGGTCGTCTAAGAATTAGGTATTAGGCATCCGCTTTTGGCGCAGCCTCTGTTCCTTGCTGTTCCTGACGACGCGCGATTTCGGCGCGGTACATGCTCAGGAAGTCGATGTTTTCAAGGTTGAGCGGCGGGAAGCCACCGTCACGTGTGATGTCGCTGACAACACGGCGCAGGAATGGGAAGATCATGCGTGGGCATTCGATCAGCAAGAATGGGTGCAGTTGATCTTCTGGAACGTGTTCAATGTTGAAGATACCGACATAGTCGATTTCAAGCACGAACAATACTTCGTCGCCGCCTTTGGCTTTGGACGTCACATTAAGCTTGATTGAGCTTTCATACTGATTTTCCGCCGAGCGCTTTTTCGCGTCGAGGTTCACTTGTACTTGAACATCAGGCTGAACATCAGCACCTGCGCCTTTTTGCGCCATGATGTTTTCAAAAGACATGTCGCGGACAAATTGCCCTAACACACGCATTTGTACCTGTGATTGTTGTTCGGCCGCAGTGGCTTGTTCATCTGCCATTTAGAAACTCCCTAAAAAATTGTTGAATCCCCATTATCAGGTCCAGCTAGGACGCTCAATCCTTCTGATTTGGATTCGTCCATCCCGAAGGACCTGTGGTGCGCCTTGGTTCCGCTTTCGGATGTGATTGCGTGCCCAAATCCTCAAATTCACCATCAATTATGCCGTCGTCGCGACGCGTGGAGGCCTGAGCACCATGAGAAAAGTTCTGAAACTTGATCCGCTTTCGAACCGCCTCAAACATAGATTTGCGAATGCCGGGCACTAAAAGCGCAAAACCAACCGCGTCTGTAAAAAAACCCGGTGTGAGTAGAAGCGCACCGGAAAACAAAATCATGGCCCCGTTTGCCAAAGCTTCAGTCGGATCCTGCAAGTTAGAAAGCTGACCTCGAAGCTGAGATATAGCCATCATTCCTTGCTGACGCACAAGATATGTCCCCAAAATTGCCGTCAGCACGACGATTCCCAATGTTGACCAGAGGCCGATCGCCCCGCCAACTTGGATAAACAAAGTGATCTCAATCAAGGGTACGCCGATAAACGCGATCAATAGCCACATCAGACAATGCTCCATAGTCTTGGCTGCCAGTGGACTTGGCCGCCTTGCACACCTACATAGGGTGCTAGAACCCATCTTACCACTTACGCCTGATACGAGGTCTTTATGCAGAATTCGCCTTTGTTGCAGCTGCTTGTTTTGGCAGGAATTGCCGTGTTTTTGATTTTGCGCCTGAAAAATGTTTTGGGAACCCGCGAAGGTTTCGAACAATCTGAAAGCAAGCAAGCCCCTGTTGAGCAAACACGCCGACAGGAATTTGAAGTTATTGAAGGTGGTCCTGATCGCGACATCACCGATCACGTCGAGGAAGGGTCTGCGTCTGCGCAAGCTTTGCAATCGATGAAAGAAATCGAAGGAAACTTTTCTGTTAGTGAATTTGTTGGCGGCGCGCGCGGTGCTTACGAAATGATTGTGATGGGCTTTGAACGCGGCGAATTGGCCGACATCCAGCCTTTCCTGAATGACGACATCTATGAAACCTTTGCTGAGGTCGTTGAAGATCGTGAAGCCAAAGGTCTCACAATCGAAGCCGAATTTGCTGGCGTTCGTGAAGTTAAGGTCATCGGTGCGAGTTTTGATGAAGACACTCGTGAAGCCGAAATCTCCATTCGATTTATTGGTGAGTTGACCTCAGCTGTGCGTGATAACTCCGGCGAAATTATCGAAGGCAGCACAACATCTGTGAAGCGCCAAAAAGACACTTGGGCCTTTGCGCGCAAAATGGGCAGTGATGATCCAAATTGGCTTCTTGTATCTACAGACGCTTAATTTGTGGCTGGATTGCTGCGGTATTGGGGTTGGGGCTAGGAATGGTCTCAGCCCAATCTCCTGATGTGACACATGAAATTCTTGCCTTCAGTGACCTTGAAGGCTGGAAGACTGACGATCATCAAGCGGCCTTCGAAGTGTTTAAAAGCACATGTAAAGATCGCAAAGAACCAGACTGGCAATCATTATGTGCCGCTTCGAAGGACCAAACAAACGCGAGACAGTTTTTTGAGCTGTTTTTCCGCCCCGTTCTGATTCAAGATGGCGCACCGATGGTTTTTACCGGTTACTTTGAACCAGAACTTGATGGCTCACGCTACCGTTCGTCCCGGTTCCGTTATCCAATTTACAGCTATCCATCTTCGGCAGCAAACAAGCCTTGGTTGACCAGACGTGAGATTCTGGAAGGCGGGATTCTTTCGGGTCGCGGAATGGAAATAGCTTGGGTCGACGACCCAGTTGAGTTATTTTTCTTGCAAATTCAAGGCTCTGGACGCGTTCGCTTGAATGAAGGTGGCGTATTGCGGGTTGGCTATGGTGGCAACAACGGCCACACATACCGGTCTATCGGCAAGGAATTAATCCGCCGCGGAACGCTGCAATCCCATCAAGCCAGCGCAGAAACGATTAAAAATTGGGTTCGTCGAAACCCGGCTGCAGGCAAAGAACTCCTATATCACAATCCATCTTACGTGTTCTTCCGCGAAGTGAATCGTGTACCTGCTGACAAAGGTCCGCTTGGTGCGATGAATCGCTCGATTACCACCATGCGTTCCATCGCCGTCGATCGCAGATACACGCCCTTAGGCGCCCCCGTTTGGATCGAGAAAGATGGCGCAAACCCGCTGCGTCGCTTAATGGTCGCACAGGACACAGGGTCCGCGATCAAAGGGGCACAACGTGCGGATATCTTTTTCGGGACAGGTGATGAAGCCGGTCGCGCGGCTGGACAACTCAAGGACCCCGGTCGAATGTTGGTTCTGTTACCGATCCAGCGCGCTTATGCACTTTTGCCAGAAAGCGCGATATGAGCGGCCGTAAACCACGACAGGATGAACTAGAGCTATGGGCGAAGGTCGCGGGACAAACACAACCGTTGCCAAAGGCCCTTGCGCCCAAACCTGTTCCCCCTCCAAAACTACCTATGATGTCGGTTGAACCAAGGCGGAGGGTTACTGAACAGGTGTTCCGCCTAACTGGCAAAATGTCCCAAAGAGCGCATGATTTTGCGCCCGATGTTAAGGTTCGAATGGCTGCGCAGCCGGTCCAAATGGACCGAAAATCTTTCAAACAAATGCAACGTGGCAAGTTGCGCCCAGAAGGGCGCATTGATTTGCACGGTATGACACTAGACCGCGCTCATTCAGCCCTGACCCGTTTCATATTGTCGTCGCATAGCTCTGGAAAGCGGCTACTTTTGATCATTACTGGCAAGGGTAAGAACCGAGATCACGGCGGTCCCATCCCTGTGCGCAACGGGGTTCTACGCCATCAGGTGCCCGAATGGTTGCGTTTGCCGCCCTTGTCTTCTGCGGTGCTTCAGATCACTGAGGCACATATCAGCCATGGTGGTGGTGGCGCGTATTATGTCTATTTACGTAGAACTAAGTAGCTAGAAACCGAAGATTTGTACGTCGAAATTCCAAAAGCCATACAAATCGTGGACAGGCCAAAAAAACCTGCAATTGCAATATATTGGGTGTCCAAAGCAAGCCCACGGTCGATCAAGCGACCCGTGATCAAAGGGCCAACTGCTGATCCCAAAACCATCACGGCCGCTGCCATTGCTTTGATCGATCCAATGTGTCGGGTGCCGTAGAATTCCGCCCAAAACACATTTGGCAGTGTGGAATTCGCCCCCGCTGACATCGCCAAGAAGACCAGCCCGACTATGATCAATGTTGGGCCTGTCGCAAAAGCAAAACATACGAATGCCCCGAGCATAGGCATTTGGTAAAATGGCATCGTCTTCGCGCTGCCATAGCGGTCCACAAGCCATCCAGATGCGACCATCATCGCGACGGCGACGACGGTGTATATTGGAAAAAACGTGACAAGTTTTAGCTGCGTCATACCTTTGATCTCAGCAAAGTGGGCATGGTGGAAAAAGAACGTGGTGTTAAACGCCGCTGGACCAAGAAGCGCAGGTATCATCAACCAAAACAACGGGTGTGACAGCACATCTTTTCGCGTCCAATGCCGTTTTTTCATGCCCTCGCTTTGGTTATCATCTGCGACTTGTTGTGGACTACGTTCGGTTTTCAACGACCACAAAAGATACGGGAGACCCGCAAGGGTGATCAATGCAGCAACCCCCCAAAGAATTCGCCAATCCATCAGGGCCATCAAAGCGACGACCAAGATTGGAAAGATTGCCTCTCCTATGGTGAAACCAAGGGCGCAAATTGCCAATGCCCTGCCCCGGGTCGCCACAAACCAACGCGACATGGCAACAACCGCCGTGTGACTGGCCATGCCTTGCCCAAAGAAACGGAGTAGGAAAATCGCAACGATAAGAAGCAAAGGCGTTGGATTAAGGGCCATGAATGCGCAAGCGGAAGCCAACCCTGCTAGCACAAGGACGCCCAATCCGCGTGTTCTGAAGCGATCAGTTAAACCACCCGCCCAAACCATTACAACGGCGGATGCTGCAGTTCCGATTGAGTAAATACTGCTCCATTCCCCGTGAGTCAGGTTGAAATCATGGCGAATTGGTTCAGAAAACAACGAGATGAAGAATGTCTGCCCAAAGGACGACAAGAACGTCAGTAACGCACCTGCACTAAGCCATTTTGCATTCTGCTTAAGAAATTCCTTTGTTGTCACCGGGCTTCCGCTTGCGGTCGTAACGTCACGGATCTGCCGATGTGATGGCCGCTGCCAAGCACAGAAATACTGGCGGAAGTCTGGCCCTGTAAAAACGCGTCATCCAAGTCTTGAGATGACTTGATCAGTTGTAAAAAGCTTCCTGATGATCCCGCCACAAAATGGTGTGCGATATCGCCATCGTCAAAGGCGGTCACATCGATAAAGGCAATCGGCAAGTCAGAAATCTCGGTGACGTCGTCTAGATTCCCCAACCTTTTGGGTTCGCCACGAAGGGCGGCTGCAATACGCAGGAAGCGATCCTTGCGGGAAGAAAAAATTACGAAGGGTTGTGGCCATTCGGTGAATTTCGCCGTTTGGGAACGGAACACGTCAACGTTAACGTCAGGGGAAATCAGCAAGACACCTGCCATGGATTTTGCGGCCCATCCCGGCCTTGTTAATTCCAGTTCTCGCAGTGTTTCCATGACCAAACGCCCGCCCATGGAATGGCCAACCAAAACAATGCGATTGTTGCCAGCGCGATTGATCGCATGCAAAAGCTGCACCAAGCCGTCTCTGGCAAACAATGCGCTGTCCGCATCATATTCGTATCCCAAGGCATTTCCGCGGCTTGGCCAAGCATAGCTGACAACAGGGCCTTCAAGTTCTAAGTCATGGGACAATTGTGCCATTCGAAAGGCGGCTTCGGCGAAGCTGTTGTTGAAGCCATGAACATAGACCGTTACTTCATGCCCGCCGTTGGATGACGTCTTTCGTAAGTCGCGCCGCAAGTTGCCAGTGAACGTTTTTGATGACGGGAATTCTTCCATACTTGCCAGAACGAAGTCCTTTTCTGGCTTTGGCTTGGCGCGTCCATAAGAAATGCTGCCGGCCTCCCGATTTGGCGGCAAGCTGACGGTCAAATTCATGAACGTCAACTGTGGAGACCGCCCTATCCCGTAAACCCCATTTTCTTTCAGACGTGTTGTTCCAACATAAATCGATATTGGTGTGCCGATTTGGGTGGCTTCAGGTAGAATTGGCGCATCAATCCTGTCTGCACAAGCAGCGAGTATCGAAAGACAAAAGACAAACAAGATCCGCATTAAGCATCGCCTTAAACTGTCATGCGCCAACACAAGCGCCTTATCTACTGATCTTATATTACAGAACGTAGCGGCTTATGTCTGCGGACTTGGTCAACTCGCCCAAATGTCTCTCTACAAAAGCAGAATCTACTGTAACGGCGTCCCCCCCGCGATCTGGGGCGGCGAAAGATAGATCTTCAAAAACCCGTTCTATCACCGTGTAAAGCCGCCGCGCCCCGATATTTTCCACGCTTTGATTCACTTCGGCGGCGATCCTTGCCAAAGCCGCAATACCGTCCTCAGTGAATGTCACCGTGACGTCCTCGGTTCCCATCAAAGCAGTGTACTGTTTGGTCAAGGAATTGTCAGTTTCTGTCAGGATGCGTACGAAATCTTCCTCGTTCAAAGCCCTCAATTCAACGCGAATTGGCAGCCGTCCTTGAAGCTCAGGCAACAAGTCCGACGGCTTTGCGATATGAAACGCGCCGGAGGCAATGAACAAGATGTGGTCAGTTTTCACAGGACCATGTTTCGTGCTGACTGTCGTTCCTTCGATTAATGGGAGCAAATCGCGCTGAACACCTTCGCGACTGACATCTCCGCCGCGTGCATCGCTTCGTGTTGCGACCTTGTCGATCTCATCCAGAAACACGATCCCACTTTGTTCGACGGCTTCCAGCGCAGAACGCGTGACTTGCTCGTCGTCCAAAAGCTTGTCCGCTTCTTCGCCGATCAACACATCGTAACTATCAGCAACAGTCAAACGTCGCTTCACTGTGCGACCTTGGAAGGCCTTCCCGAACATATCGCCCAAATTCATCATCCCGCCCATACCTGCGCCAGGCTGTCCGGGAATTTCCATGGTTGGAAACGGGCTCGATGTGTCGGCCAATTCAAGGTCGATCATCGTATCGTCTAATTCACCAGTTTTTAGCTTCTTACGAAACATCTCGCGGGTGCCTTCGCGGGCGTCTGCCCCAGCGATGGCTTCGATCACACGTTCTTCTGCAGCGGAACGAGCTTTTGCAGTCACGTCTTGGCGCATCAAGTCACGGGTCATAGAAATGGCAGAATCGACCAAATCGCGGATGATCTGTTCGACATCGCGCCCAACATAGCCGACTTCGGTGAACTTTGTGGCTTCGACCTTGATGAATGGCGCATGTGCCAGTTTGGCAAGGCGTCGACTGATTTCTGTTTTGCCAACGCCGGTTGGTCCAATCATCAGGATATTCTTTGGGTAGACTTCGTCGCGCAGATCATCAGCGAGCTGCTTGCGCCGCCAGCGATTGCGTAAGGCCACAGCGACAGCACGTTTGGCGTCGTTTTGCCCGATGATAAAGCGATCCAATTCCGAGACGATCTCGCGGGGGGTCAGGTCTGTCATGCGAAGATCGCCTTGCGTTGTTCTTGTGAGTTGATCATGCCGAGATTTCCTCAACAGTTAGTTTTCCGTTGGTGTAAACGCAAATATCTGCGGCGATCTGCATGGCGGATCGAGCGATCTCTTCCGCGCCTTTGTCGGTTTCCATCAAAGCTCGGGCGGCGGCTAAGGCGTAATTCCCGCCAGATCCGATTGCTGCCACTTCATGTTCCGGTTCAAGCACGTCGCCCGCGCCGGTAATCACCAACAGCTCTTTGCCGTCGGTTACAATCAACATCGCTTCCAGTTTTTGCAGATATTTGTCGGTTCGCCAGTCTTTTGCCAGCTCAACGCTTGCCCGCGCGAGTTGTCCGGGCGTCGCTTCCAGTTTTGCCTCCAAACGTTCCAACAACGTAAAGGCGTCCGCAGTCGATCCAGCGAACCCAGCCACGACGTCATAACCACCGGGAGACAACCGTCGAACTTTGCGAGCAGTTCCCTTGATGACGGTTTGTCCCAAGGACACTTGTCCATCACCAGCGATGACGACTTTGCCATCTTTCTTCACGCCGATGATGGTTGTTCCGTGCCATCCAGGAAAATCGGTATCCGCCATAAGGCTGGCTCCTTGTTGTGTGTTGTGCAGATATATGGACGCGCGACAGCACAGGCACAAGACCGGGGCTTGTTGCGTTGCAACAGGATGCGTAGTTTCTGACCATGCCAAAGACGCAAGACGTACAGATTTTTGTGGAAAACTCGCTGCGACGCTCTGTGCGTTCGGGAAATCATAAGTTTTTGGGATTGCTTGCGAAAGTGCTGTCTGAGGCTGGCCTGACTGCGCAATATCGCTTGATGTCAGAGCGCCATACAGCCATCGGGCTGAGCCTTACACACATGAAAGCACCTGAATTGGGTCAGGGTTTGGTTTTTCGCCGGGTGTATCACCCGCCGTTTTGGCAAATCGAACAGACAGAGAAACGATGGGATTGGAGTGTTGCAAAGGCAACGTTTGAGCCTGAACTTATCGGTGAAAAAGAAGCAAAGCGCTTTGCTGATTTCTGGCGAAATCGACATTTTCCCGATTTAGAAACCACGTTAGGGGATGTGATTTATGTCCCCTTGCAAGGGCACCTGTTGCGGCAAAGGTCGTTCCAATCCTGCAGTCCGATTGACATGGTTGCCGCAGTGCTCAACGCAACAGATCGACCTGTAATCATCACGCTACACCCAAATGAAAGCTATTCAGAACAAGAAGCTGCGCAACTTGAAACATTGATATCGCGGCACGAAAATGCACGTCTTGAGGTTGGGGGAATGGATCAACACTTGCCCTCTTGCCATATGGTTGTGACACAAAATTCCACAGTCGCGTTCAATGGATATTTCTTTGAAAAACCCGCGGTTCTTTTTGGACAAATCGACTTTCACCATATTGCGCGAAAAGCGACTGTAAAAACCATAGGCGATGCCCTCCTGGAGGCGCATAAGTTACCAGCGTCTACCTATGAAAAATACCTGTGGTGGTTTTGGAAGGATCAATCGATCAATGTCAGCCGCTCAGATGCGAAAGACAAAATTAAAGCGCGTTTAGCGCGCTTCAATTGGCCGGTAGAGTAGAGGTGCAGTGTTGCTGCACCTCCTGATATTTAGATGGAATCTTCGATCCAGCTTTGCAGCGCCGCTTTGGGCTTTGCGCCGGCCATGTTGGAAACGACTTCACCGTTTTTGAAGACGAACAAGGCAGGAATACCACGTACGCCCATTTGAGCAGGCGAATTTGGGTTCTCATCAACGTTCACTTTTACGATCTTTACCTTGCCGATCATCTCAGCAGACAGTTCTTCCAAGGCTGGGCCGATCTGCTTGCAGGGGCCACACCATTCTGCCCAAAAGTCGACAACAACTGGGATTTCTGAATTGCGAACTTCGGCGTCGAACGTGTCGTCTGTCACGGAAAGAGTGGCCATCTCGGGGTCTCCTACAAGGATGTCATTTGGAGGCTGAACCTATGAAGCCGGATGCCCCACGTCAAGGCGCGGGCTGCGCATTACAGCTTCCATCACCGTACCGTGTGGTAATGACATAAACGAAGCGTCCGTCGTCCATAATATTCCGGTTTCGATCTTTTTACCGGGATATATCTGCTCAAGCATGGCAACATATGCACCCATTTGACGCAAAATTCCCTCAGGGCAGGCTTCGGGGGTGCTGGGGACCTCAACATTCGTTTTGAAATCCACGACTATAATTTTTTCGCTGCCAACAACCAACCGATCGATAATCCCAAGCATCGGCGTACCGCCCACGTCTCCATGAATGGACACTTCGGCCAACGCATCATCCGCGAAAATCCATTCCAGATTGGGCGAACGCAGAACAGCGAGCGCTTCTTGTTGCGCTGCATTTATCAAAGCGGCATCGGTTAGATCACTGGGGCATGGAATCTGAGTAACATGGTCAAGCCATTGGTCTTTGGGCGCATCAACCAGATGTTCCAATAGGTGGTGAACATAGGTTCCGCGCGCGAGGGCGATGTCTTCGGGCAATCCTTGAACCGAAGGCAGCGCTTTGCTCCCGCCTAGGTTTGAGGGCGACACAGGATCAAGCCGATCTGGCATCTTGAGCAACGGTTGCGTCATCCAATCAAACATCGTCACGTCCGATTTCGAAGCTTCAAGGACATGAGAACTCGTGTCCAACGCCCAAGATTCAAATTCGTATCGCAGCCCTGTACCACCCGAAAAATCATGTGGAACCGCGCCGACGTCGCGCATTGCCTGCTCTATCCGTTGATACCAGTCACTACCGTCCTTGCTTAAGGTGCCAGCTGCGCCAACAATGAGCCACTTTTCTGCACGGGTCATAGCGACATATAACAACCGCAACCGTTCTTGTTCTTGTTTGGCTTTTTCAGCGTCAATAAGCGTCGCCACATTTGTAGGCGTGGCATCCGCTTTGGTCTTCCAGACAGCCATTTCGTCATCGCGCAGAATTTCATCGCGGATCGTCAACTTTCGTTGTCCGCAATCAGGTAGGAACACGACTGGCGCCTCTAGCCCTTTGGAGCCGTGAACGGTCATTACGCGAATGAGATTACCGCTACTGTCTGCTTGGCGCTTGATTTCTAGGTCGTCCGCACGCGCCCACGTCAAAAACCCGGTCAAGCTGGGAATGGCATTGCGTTCATAAGCCAAAGCTTGGGACAAAAGCGCATCGATCCCGTCCTGTGCCTCCACACCCAAACGTGCAAGTAGACGTTTGCGCCCATTGTGCCGCGTAAGAATGCGTTCAAGCAGATCATAAGGGCGCAAAAAATCAATTTGCCCGCGCAAGTCATGTAATATGTGCAAGGTGCTGGCATGATGGTCTGTCGCTTTGCGCAAGGCTTGCCACAAATGCGTTTCCGGACGGCCATTTGCCAGTTGAAACAGGTCCTTTTCAGACCATCCAAACAAGGGCGATCGCAGGCAAGCCGCCAAAGACAAACTGTCTTCAGGTGTGGCCAAGAACGACAACAACGCCAATAAATCCCGCACAGCGAGTTCCGCACCAACACGCAATCTGTCAGCACCAGCGATTGGCAGTTCGCGTTGTTTGCAGGCACGGATGATTTCGTGAAACAACGCCGACCGTCGCTGCACAAGGATCATAATGTCGCCAGCTTCAACTGGCCTCAATTTGAAGGTGGCGTCTCTGTTACCTTTGTCCGGTAGAGTGCCTGACTTTAGCATGTCCTCAATCTGATCGGCGACTTGTCTTGCAAGCAATACGCTGTGATGCGTTTCAGATTTTCGATCAATCGGATCAGTCCAATGGCGGTCTTCATCGCTGGAAACAGGTTCTACGACAGGCCAAACATCCACCCGACCCGGAAGTTGTCCATGGAATGCCCTATGCATCTGATCGCCATTGAACCCAGCATCCGCCAAGCCGTCAAAAGTGGTGTCAACCAGTTTCAAAATTGCATCTGATGAGCGAAACGAAAAATCCAAGGACCGACTTTGAAAAGGCGCGTCCACAGCTTGGAACTTGTCGCGAAATTCGGCTTCCATGTCATCAAACGCGCTTGGGTCAGCGCCTTGGAACGAATAAATCGACTGCTTTTTGTCGCCTACAACGAACAAGGTTCGGGCCATATCTTCCCGCGCGCCCAACCCGGAGGTGAATTCTTGGGTTAGTTTGCGAATGACGTCCCATTGCGCTGGGCTGGTGTCTTGTGCCTCGTCAACCAAGACATGGCTGATGCCCCCATCCAGACGATACAAAACCCAATCGGCCACTTTTTGATCGCTTAACAAAGCCCGCGTGCGCAGGATCAGGTCATCGAAGTCCAACCATCCGCGCAAGCGTTTTGCGGTTTCATAATGATGTAAAAACGGAACCGCAAAGCTGTTTAAAATAAATGTCCGACGCGCCGCATTCGAGCGCATAATCTTATCGCGCGTGTCCATCAGGCGATCCACCAGATCAGCGATTTCGGACAGAGCAGCGCCGAGGGTCTCAGCGGTCTTCTTGGTCGCAATGGTTTTTTTCGGTTGCTTCGCCACAGTCAGAAACGCTTTTTCCAATGCGGGGATTGCACTAGCATCAAATGTCTTGACGCTTGCTAAGGCGCTGGCGACTTTCTGATCGGTGACTGTACCACTGACAAAAATTGGCAGGACGCGTTCAAACAATGCAGCTTCGCGACCATCAAAGAGGCTCGCAATAACATCGTGATCGTCGAAGTCCGCGGCAACGCCAAAACGGGTGGAAATGTCAGCGAGGTCCTTCTGAGCGCCAAACAGTTCACGGTTGTTCAAAATATCCCGCGTGAGGGAGTCGATAGACTCTCCCGTGAAAGCAAACGCGAGGTCGTTCAACACCGCTGTATCTGACCCGGTGGCCATGTCATCCACGATCTCCGCGCGCAACAACTCAGCGGATCGATCTTCCATTTCTTGGAATTGTGGATTCACACCTGCTTCCAACGGAAAACGTCGCAACAAGCCAGCGCAGAAAGAGTGGATGGTCTGAATCTTCAAACCGCCCGGCGTTTCGATGGCGCGTGCAAACAAGGTTCGCGCCAAAGACAATGAAGACGCTTCGATCTGCTCATCTTCCCCTAATTCCAGCAGGGCCGCGCGAAGGGGATCGTCTTCAAGCATGGCCCATGCGCCCAAGCGCTGGAACAATCGATTTTGCATCTCTGACGCGGCGGCTTTGGTGTATGTCAGGCACAGTACTTGTTGTGGATCAACACCTTGCAGCAAAAGCCGCGCCACACGGTCCGTTAGAACGCGCGTCTTTCCCGACCCGGCATTTGCTGCCAGCCATGTTGAACTGCCGGGATCGGCAGCACGGACCTGTGCTTCGGTGGCATCATCGCGCAATACACTCATTCCAAATCCTCAGGTGCTGGCAGGCTTGCATCATCCCATTCGCCATATCGAGCAAGGTGATCATAGTTCCCGCCATGCGCATCCATTTCTGACATGCGCCGCGAAACGAAAGGCTGGTCGGGCTGTAAGTATGACGCAATCAACGCCTTTAGCCCTTCCAATGTGTCAGCTGGTGTTTCCTTGTCTAGCGGTGCCGCAGCTTCTTTGGGGCTCGCGCCAAGACCAATGTAAACGGCATCGATGACAGTCCTTGGACCAAGCCCCTCAAAGGCCCCGTTTTCAATCATGGCCGCTTCAATCAAAAGCTGCTTGTCGAAGAGTTTTTGTTGTTTGGGCGAGGGTGGTGAGCCACTTTTATAGTCATAAATAATAGCGCTGCCCTGATCGGTTAGATCAATGCGATCAGCGACACCCCGGATTGAACCGCCAACCTCGGGGAGCATAAGTTTCGCCCGCGCGGTATTTTCCATTGCAGCAGGTTGACCGCTAGCAAGGCGCACAGCTTCGGTTTCGACAATCCAAGGCGCCGCGCGTGCCATACGCGCACACCACAACATTCGGGCGGTGGGCCAAGGCACGTGTTCATCTAAAACCGCGTCCGTTACGACCAACAGTTGATCCACACCAAGCGACGCGCCTTCTTGAGTAACGGATTTGATGAACCGTTCCATGATTTCATGCACAACAATACCGCGAATGGGGGCGTCGGGTTCCTGAACAATCGGATCAAGAGGGCGAAGTTTGAGGCAGTGCTTTGCATAGATCGCATAGGGATCGCGGATCAACGTTTTGATCTCGGTCACCGAAAAGTCGCGGGGACGTTTATCTACAGGGGGGAGAGGTGCCGCGCGGCCAGCAGGTGGTTCGGGCAAAACTGATTCCAGCTTGGCAACGGTATCAATCCAAACTTGTCCGCGCGCCTTCATCTGCTTCAAAGCGTCTGGTCCGTTCTTGCTGGCAACGCCGGACATTAAATTGGTCAATCGATTGATCCATCGGGACGGCACCGTCTCTGCATCATCCAGCCGGGTCGAACGCGTAAGCCAAACTTCGGGAGCCGCAATCGCTTGTTGGAAATCATGGGCGGCAAGCCCAATGCGTCGATCCGGTAGAAGCAGCCCTGCATTGTGGCGCATCTGGCGGTTCAGCCAAGGATCTGCCGTGACACTTTCTGGCCAGACCCCATCATTAAGACCACCCAAGATCACAAGATCAGCACCTTGGACGCGGGCCTCTAAAGTGCCCCAGATCATGATATCGGGGTGGGATTCATCCCTATCGCGAACTTCGCCGCCACTTAAGATGGACTGTAGAAGTTGTGCATAGTCGGAAGCAGACAGGTCGCCTGCGTGATGTGCGTTGTCTTCAAGCGATCCAAAAGCAGCGCGCGCGGCAATTCCGCTGTTCTTGTCCCACAGGCCGCCACTGCCCACGGCTGATCCAGCGCATAGAAGTTCTGCCAGTCGCTTATGATCGGCAAGCCATTCGTTTAAAGGGCGAAGTCTTGCGTCAGGTTCTGCCGGAAGGGAGGCGCAAAGCCACGTACCCCATTCCCGCATCGTATCGCCTGCTTTTATCGTTTCCGAGGCCTTTGCCACGAGAAGTGCAAGCCTTTCGGCGTCCGGATAAGGGACGCGATCACGGCGCAATTGTTCTTCTAACAATTGAGAATAAAGGCCATGAGCCGGCATTGACGTTCCGCTTTGGGTAAGCGGGTGTTTCAAAAGGGTTAGCAGCAATTCTGCATCCAAAGGCTGCATAAACAGCTCTGCGCTATGGCGCAAAAACCGACCGGGGGCCGACAAATGCAACGGCGCACCGGCACTATCGTCCGGGACGATATCCCAACGATCAAGCGCCGCGGCAACTTGACGGCTCAACATGCGATCCGGTGTGATCAAAGCAGCCGTTTGCCCAGTTTCCGCGGCTTTGCGCAATCGCAGAGCAATTGCCAAAGCCTCATCGCGTTGCGTGGGAGCTTCCATTAGTGTGATATCTTTTGTGACTTCCGACAATTCCGGAAGGCGCGGGCCTTCGCTCAGCCAAGCATCGGTAACTGGCGCTGGTCGCAACGCAAGGGACACAAGTTTGGAACGGGCAGGTGAAATTCGCACTGTATCATGCCAAATTTTCGCATTCATCGGGTCGATATCTAATTCGTTCAGCAAACTTGCAAAGCGGAATTGCGGGTGGTCCTCCCCCGTCATTGGGTGGGCAAGCGCTGACCAAACGTGACGTGGCATGTCGGTATCAAACCCCGGCAATATCACCGCGCCATTTGGTAACCTGGCAATCGCTTTCATCAAAAGGGCCGTTGTCCCCCGTGATCCTGTTGAACCAGCCAGAATAATCGGTGACTTAGGCGCTGAAACGTCCCATTGCGTAATCAAAGACTGAACCAAAAATCTTTGACGCGCTTCTGAATCGCGTCCGTTTTGAAGCGCGCTGACATAATCATGTGCCACCCCAATTAAAGCTTGGGCTGCTTGCCAATGTCCCGACTGATCGGTCACATCAAGAGCTGCAATGTCCTGGGCTGTTACGCCTTCGCCTTGCATTTCGTCCATCAACGCCGAAAGACTTTCACTCAGGGCAAACACGGCAGATTTCGGTCCAAGTTCTTTCCGCCGCTCCAATACAGGGGCGATCAATTGTGCCAATTGAAGATGGCGTTCCAGTTTCGCTCTGGAGGGCGCAACCGGCACAGCCAACAGTTTGTCGAGTTCCGTGAGCAATAAAACCCGTGGCAAAAAACCGGCAGGCGCGGCTGCGAAGAGCGTGTTGATCCGCCGGGCCATACGCGATGTGTTCACTATCAATGTCACGCGCGCCATCGCTTCCGGCGCGTCCGCACAAACGCGTGCGCGCAATCCATCGACAACCGCTTGGGGGAAGTCCGTTCCCAAAGGCTGCGCGAAAACGTTTGGACCTGTGCTGGTTAGATCAATCATTGGACTGCCACCCGATCATTTCTTCCGCGATGGAAATACCGCCCGGATGACCAACATCGCACCACTTGCCGGGGTAAAATTGTCCAAAACACCGAGAGTCTTCAATCAGAAGATCCCATAGCTGATTGAGCGAAAACACTTTGTTTGAAATTTCCTTCAAACGTTCTGTTTTGATAATTTGGACACCGCCATAAAGAGCGTCAGAACCACGGCTGATGAGACCACTTTCATCTAACGTGAAATCGCCAGTGTTGTTGCTTCCAAGAGCGTTTTCAGGCGAAACGCAGACCAAAAGCGCGTCCATCTGATCGGGCTTCCAGTGAGATTGTGCAAACGTCAAAGGATTAGGGCCGTTCCAAATGGCGTCGGGATTCATGGTTAAAACAGGGTCAGACCCCAACAAAGACAAGGCATTTTTCAGACCGCCGCCAGTGTCCAGAATGTCTGGCTCTTCTCTTAAGATTGTGACACCGCGCCCATGTAAGTGAGCTTCCAAAACATCGGCCTTGTAGTGCAGATTGCTAACGACGTTTGAAATACCAGCGTCTGAGGTCAAAAACAGTGCGCGATCTATCATGGGTTCACCCGCAACACGTACCATCGGTTTCGGCCGATCACGCGTCAAAGGCATCATACGCGTGCCGAAACCCGCTGCAAAGATCATGATTGAGGAGGGGATTTCGGGCATTTCGACCTTAGCGTTTCAAGAAATTGTGGGGTTGGGTTTGGCAAACAACTCCTGACAAAATCTGACAGGGCACGATTACCCAACGCGTTCAAGTTGGTTTCGATATGGCCCCAAACGCGAAGCATTAAATCAAGGTATTGTGGTTTGCCGTCGCGAATACCCAGCCTCGCAAAGACCCCAAGAATGCGCAAATTCCGTTGAAGCCCCAGCGCGTAATATGCGGCCATAAAGTCTTCTTCGTTTCGGTCTGAAGTTTTGACGTATCGGGTACACATGGATTGCGTTACGTCATGGCCAACATCACGACGAGCATCTTGCAGAACAGAGACAAGATCATAGGCTGGGTGCCCTAACATAGCGCCCTGAAAGTCCAAGAGACCGACGCGTCTTACGCCTTTGCGTTCTGGTAACCAGATAAGGTTTTCTGCGTGATAGTCGCGTTGAATCAATACTTGGGCGTCTGTGTCCAAAGGGTTCAGCAATGCGTAAATTCTGGCCTGCATCTCCTCCGCTAAAACCGTGTCTTCAATGCCTGTTGCCCCATATCGATACCAAACTACCGACAACGCGGCCAACTCAGACATTAACGCGGCATCGTACTTTGGTAATTTCGGCGCACGCTGTTTGTGAAGGTGTAACAAGACGTCTGTGGCGGCTTCGTACAGGTCTGACTCAAGGGCCAAATTGCGCTCAAGCAGTCGCGCAAAAAGATCGTCTCCAAAATCTTCGATCAACAGGAACCCTGCTTGCGTGTCTGCCTTTACTATACGAGGTGCGCTAAGTCCTGATCCCTCAAGATACATCGAAATGTTTATGAAGGGCTTGGTGTCTTCACCCGTTTCGGGGGGCGCATCCATTAGGATCACACTCTCGTCTGTATCCTTCAATCTGTAATACTTACGGTTTGACGCATCACCCGCGACGATTGTCAGATCGCGTCCTGACCAACCGTTCTTGTCCACGAAAGCCCGTGCTTGCTCAAGTCTGGTGGTCGGCAAAACACGTCTCCAACTTGTTAACCCATTTATCTGCTTGTGCAGATGACATGGTGATGTTGCGTGTATCTGCAGCCGAACCTGTCGTAAACTCGATCGTTAGCGCATCTTCTGGTCGATCAGAGGCCAAGCGGTCCGGCCACTCAATCAGGCAAATCGCGTCTTCCATTGCATCATACAAACCTGTTTCGAAAATTTCATCAGGGCCGTTAAGACGATAAAGATCGGCGTGCCAGATTTCGCCTACTCGCGTGATATAGGTTTGGATCAAGGTAAACGTTGGGGAAGGAACATCTTCTGGCGTGTCTTGAAGGGACTGAATGAGACTGCGGGCAAAATGTGTTTTACCAGCGCCAATGTCCCCCTCTAACAGCAATGTGTCACCGGGCCTCAGACATGCGCCTAGGCGTTCAGCGAACAGCGATGTTGCTTCAGATGAGTTTACACAGAGAGTTTGCAGTGATGTTGTCATGCCCGCACAGTACCGTGGGGCGGGGTGGCATCAAGTCTCTAACGTCGGTGCCAGTTTAATTAGCTCTGGTTCAATCGCCTCATTTTCGGCGTCTGAAATCCTAAAACGAACCATCGTTGTCCCAGACACCAACGGCGTTGCATCCAAAAAGAGTGTTTTGCCGTCAATTGTTTCGACCTCAGCCGACCAATTGGTGCGTTCACTGTAATCAACGACAAAATCGCGCAAATCGCCCCAAACAGGAGACGCCTTAGATCGAGCTTTCCAATCACGCATGCAGTCGATGATCGTAACGTCTGCAAAACTGAGGTCAGGGTCAACGTCCCACAACTGGCGGTAAGCCGCGTTGGACATGGCAAGTACGCCATTGGATGAAAATACGGCGACGGATGAATCCAGGTGATCCAAAACTGACTGACTAAGTTCTAATTCGGCCCGAAATTGTCGCGTCAAAGATACTTCTGCGCTGATGTCTTCAATCAAGAACGCAATCGCGCCATCTGGATGCGGGCGACCATTCACTCGATAGGTTCTTCCTGAATCCAATGTCCATGTCTCACTGTAGCGGCCATCTGCGGCGGCTGCGACAAGGTCTGCAATCTGTTGGCGCCACGAATTGTAGTTCTTTGGTTCCGGCATGAGACGCCGATTTCTCAATTCATCAAAGAAGGACAAGAGATTTGGCCGAGAGCTCAGGAAATCCGCACCCAATCCAGTGAGGTCAATCACGGCAGGGTTGAACAGGACCAATTGACGGTTGTCGTCGAAAATCGCCAAGCCAATTGTTAGATGCGCGAAGGTTTTGGCGAGCGTCTGTACAAAATTGCGCTGGGCAGCTTCGGCATGCACAATCGCATTAGCATCCACAGCTGAGTAGAAATCGCCGTTTTCTGTCTGCGCGCGCTGCACATCGTACCAAACAGTTTTTCGCGTGTTTGGTGGTGTCACTGGCACGCGTCGGGACTTACCAGTTTCCAATTGTCGCTCGGGAAGTCGGAATAAAGGGCGATCCGGAGCGGGTTCTTGTCTGAATACATTTTCGAACAGTTCGGCATAGGCCGGGTTGTGCCAAATGACTGTGCCGTCGATCTCTGCTTGCCAAACTGGGAAAGGCGCAGCTTTGTTTGCACTTCGCAGGGTTTCGAGTTCTTGCTTGATGATGTGCAACTTGTGCCCGCTCGCGCCACCGCTTTGATCGGTGTGGCCAAGATCCAGTCTGACGCGCCGTCCGGTTTTGCTGACCTCTAGCAGCCCGGTATCGCCGCCATCTCGGGCACGGTAGAACTCAACCCCGTCTGCTTTGGGAAACCTTAACCTGCCTTGTGGCAATGCAAATCGCTTGCGGAACAGGTTTGTTACGCCGCTCCAGTCGGCGGGTTCGTTGGCGGCTTCAAGAAGGGCTTCTGCGTCTTCAGAGGCATCGACAAGTCGGCCATCTTCGAACAGAAAACTAAGGCTTGTGTCGTTTCCGAACCCATAACCTGACGAATTCGGGCCTGACCGCGTGATCCACCACAGCGCACCGAGGGCAGTGAGCGTTCCAATTAAGATCGCTGTTGAGGCATCTAGCAACACCATTTTCGCGCCACCCCTTTGTTGCGTTTACCAACTATGGCGAGAGTTAGGTTAATAAGACTTTAACAATTATGCATCAATTCTTTGGTTCTCACCGGCTGGAATCGCGTTTTTAGCACTTTGTGCGTCGATCATGTGCCGTGGCCAAACCACTTCGACAATTGCACCAACCTCTGCTCGTCGCGGGTGATCCGAATCGCCTTGTTCACGGCCATTGGCGAATGTCATCTGCGCGCCTGTACGTTCAAGCAATGTCTTTGCGATAAACAAGCCCAACCCCATGCCTTCATAACCGGGCCGCTCTGAGCGCCCTGAGCTGGACCTTTTTGACTTACGCATAAAGGGATCACCAAGCCGCCCGATCATATGTTGCGGATAGCCGGGGCCATCATCAGCGATGCGGACAGCTATTTCTTGATCGTTCCATTGCGCTTCAATCCAGACGCTCGAATGCGCAAAATCAACCGCGTTTTGCACTAAATTCCGTATACCGTGGATGATCTCAGGTTTGCGCAAAATGCTGGGCTGAAGGGGATCGTTTAAACCTTTGGAGCCAAACGTATACAAAACCGACTTGCCGCGATCTTCATGCGGTTCGGCCGCTTCTTCGATCACAGCGCTAAGCGGGGCTTGGCGCAAATGCAAATCGTCTTTCCCGGCACGCCCCATATCGCGCAAAATATCGCGGCATCGATCAGCTTGTTCGCGAATTAATGCAGCGTCCTCATGCAGTTCTGGGTATTCGACCAATTCTTCCATGAGCTCTGCGCTGGCCAGTTTTATGGTTGCAAGCGGCGTTCCCAGTTCATGCGCTGCGGCTGCGACAACCCCGCCAAGATCGGTCAGTTTTTGTTCGCGCGACAAAGCCATATGTGTGGCGGACAAAGCGTCGGACATGGAGTGCATTTCCGTACTCAGCCTTCGGGAATAAGCGCCAAAAAAGACGACAGCAATTATTAAAGCCAGCCAGCTTCCAAAGATGAAGATTTGCGGCACACGCAGGATGAACCCATCCTCGGTTCGCAGTGGCAGATGATATAACGCCAAGAGAGATGCGATAAGGATGGCAGTTGTTGCGACGATCAAAAACGAACGAAGCGTTAAAACCGATGCACTCACGGACACTGGTCCAAGCAACAGCAATGCGAAAGGATTATGTAACCCGCCGGTCAGAAACAGCAAAAAGCCAAGCTGCAAAAGATCAAACACGATCATCAGAAAGTTCTGCGTTTCGCTCAATCGAGCGTTCTCAGGGAAGACAAAGATGGCGATCAAGTTACCAATAACGGACACGCCAACCGCCAGATAGCAAAGCCCCATTTCCAATTGCAGACCATAAATGCGTTGCGCGACGGTAAGCGCGACGATCTGTCCACAAATGGCGACCCAACGCAGAAAAATCAGCGTTCTTAAACGAATCCAGCTGCTTCGATCCTCGCCAGGCAAGACATTAGCATCAAAAGCCGTGTCGTTGCCTTGATCAGGTAGCGTCATTGTTATGCCGTTCTGGTTGAAAACAGTGCCATAATCTTTAGGTAGCCGGAACAGGTCTCTCAATCAATCAAATGGGTGAAAATCATGGTTAGAACGGTCGCAATTGCAGCGGTCATCGCGGTGCTTGGTGTGCTGGGGGCAACATGGTTTTTGGGATCAGGTCCGTTTGAACAAGCCGGGCTAGAGCAATGTTCAAGTTCGTCCGTTGCTGGCGCCGACATTGGCGGCCCTTTTGAATTGATCAACGGGGCAGGGGAAACTGTCACGGATGCAGATGTGATTACCGAGCCGTCTTTGGTCTACTTTGGATACACGTACTGCCCAGATGTGTGTCCGTTTGATGTGGCGCGAAACGCAGATGCAATTGATATCCTCGCCGAACAAGGCGTTAACGCTACGCCCGTGTTCATCACGATTGATCCGCAACGCGACACACAAGATGTCGTTGCAGATTACGCGTCCAACATGCATGACCGAATGATCGCCTTGACCGGTTCTCCAGAACAAGTCGATGCAGCCAGCAAAGCTTATAAAACGTATTATAAAGCGCAGCGTGATGGGACCGACGAGTATCTGGTCGATCACTCAACTTTCACCTACCTAGTTCTTCCAAAACAAGGGTTTGTCGAGTTCTTTCGTCGTGATGTGACTGCAGAACAAATGGCGCAAAGCGTGACATGCTTCGCTGAGAATTCGTAAGTCGGTTTGACCTTTTCCCCTGCCGTGCGCATAGTGCGGTAAAATAATAAGAAAATCGTTCTGGAGGGAATGTATGGCGGACGCTGGCGCGCAAGATCTCGGAGTAGATAAATCCCTGTTACTTGTTGACGACGACGAACCCTTTTTGCGTAGAATGGCAAAAGCCATGGAAAAACGTGGGTTTGAGATTGAAATGGCAGGTTCTGTAGCGGCTGGAAAAGCCATCGCAACAGCAAGACCTCCGGCATATGCCGTCGTGGATTTGAGGCTTGAAGACGGCAATGGCTTGGATGTCGTTGAAGTCCTACGAGACAAGCGGCCAGATGCGCGCATTGTCGTTCTAACCGGATATGGTGCCATTGCTACGGCTGTTGCCGCTGTGAAAATCGGCGCGACGGATTATTTGTCCAAACCTGCGGATGCAACCGATATAACGAACGCGCTGCTGGCAACCGGCGATGACATGCCGCCGCCACCTGAAAACCCCATGAGTGCAGACCGGGTTCGGTGGGAACACATCCAGCGTGTGTATGAGCTGTGTGATCGCAATGTCAGTGAAACAGCACGTCGCCTGAGCATGCACCGGCGGACACTACAGCGAATTCTGGCAAAACGATCCCCTCGGTAGGTTCGAGGCCAGATTTAATAAAGATCAAAACGCTTCAGCTGCTTATCGACCAGTTGACCGTTTTGCATCTTATAGCCCTCTAATCGGGCGTAGTCGCGAAATCCTCGGCTTTGGTAATAGATCAGTCCGCCCTCATTGTCGGCGCGGATATTTGCGTTGATCCAACGATATCCGAGCTGTCGTGCGGCTGTTTTGGTCGCATCAAACAAGGACGACCCAATCCCTAAGCCGCTGCGGCCAAGTTTGACAAAGCTGGCAATTTCCGCCGCCTCGGCGGGCAGATAATCCGCTGTTGTGATCCATTGAAAGCCAACAACTTCACCTGCGTCATCAATAGCTACGGTCCATGCGGATTTCTCGATCTCATTGTTCATCCAGTCGGAGATGTCTGCACCTGTGACAGGACGGGTCAAAGCGGTGGTCCCGCCTTGCGCGATAATGGCATTCAACAACTCTGCCATCTGGCGGGCATCAATTTCCAAAGCGCGTCGGATAGAAATGGTCATGATAGGTGCTCCAATATTGGAAATTCGTGCTTCAACACAGCGCCAAAACCTCAGCAAACCGGTCGGTAAACGCAACCCGCGCTTGCATGGGTGGGCGCAAAGTGATGGTCAAACCGTGCATAAGTGCAGCATCTGGTTTGCCAAAGAGCTTGTCAGCCTCCGATGTTGAGAAGCCTGCAATTTGTGTCGCCTCCATCCAAGCGCTGACTTTGTCGGCTTGTTTGATCTGACGTTTCACATCCTTGGGCAGTTGCGCTGGAAGCCCAAATCGCAAGTGGATCGCAGCAGTCAGGCGATCATCAAGAACACCATATCCTGGACCAACCGCAGCTTTCACGGGGGAAATCATGTCCCCAATCACATATTCCGGTGCGTCATGCAGTAACGCAGCAAGCTGCCATTTTGATTTCGGATTTGCGACCAAACGAGAATATAGCGTTTCAACCAGTAAAGAGTGTTCGGTGACAGAATAGGCGTAATCGCCATGCGTCTGACCGTTCCAACGGGCGACAAAGGATAGCCCATGAGCAATGTCTTCGATTTCTATATCGACGGGGGTTGGATCCAGCAGATCAAGTCTGCGTCCAGACATCATGCGTTGCCATGCGCGCGGTTGTTTCATGAGGACCTCTTGCAGTTCGGAGGTCTTCGATAACAGGGGGTGGCTCAAAGAAAAAGGGCGCAGAAAAGTCCCGCGCCCCTCTCTATTTGGATTGGTCCGTTTTCAGGCGGTCCTGTTCTTGCGTCGCATCATCACGAGAGCACCAGCGCCAACAATCAACAACGGCAAAGATGCCGGGGTTGGAACAGGTGCGATACCGATCGACGCCGCTACAGCAAAGCTGCCTTTGTCATTGTTTGGAAACGAAAAGCCGTTCAAGTCTGCTGTCGTCAAACCAAGCTCTGGCAACAATGATGCAATAAGATCGTCAACCAACGTGCCAATTGGAATGACTGTATTGATTGTAAGCTCATATGTGCCCATCGCAGAAAGCCCGTCTATGCCTGTAGAAAAGCTTGTGACATTGAACAAAAAATCACCCATGCCATCTGGCAAAGGGGTTAAAACGTCTTCGATGCTATCGATCACGTCAAAAAGTACAAAGCCCAAGAAGGCGAGTTCTTCGAACTGGTCCAGTGAGAGTGGTCCGCTAATGGAATCGCTTACTGTATCGCCGTTCAATGTCGCCTCAACGGACACGGTGTAGTCTGCAAGGCCTGTGGGCAACAAACGTGGATCGATGCTACCTTTGAACTGGCCGTTTGTAATACTGAAAACAGACGTTCCGCCTGTTGTTGAATTTGGTGTGGTGACGATGTCGTAATCACCAGAGACAGAACCGGACGCGAGCGTTGCGGCGCTCAGTGTGCTGGTCAATCCGAAAGCAGCAAATGCAGTCGCCGCCAATAGCGTTAAACTTCGATTCATAGATTAGCTCCCTTACCCTAGGGTAAACCATATCACGCGAAACACACGAATAGAAGCAAATGCAGTCTTTCTTGGTAGCGCCGCGTTCATAGAAACCAGCATCACCCGTTGAGACCAACCACAGGCTGTGATACCGCCCGCTCAAACCGCTTGAGATAGGATACGCATCATGGCGAACGACTATATCGTTAAGGACATCTCTTTGGCCGAATTCGGACGCAAAGAATTGAATATTGCAGAAACCGAAATGCCGGGCCTTATGGCGCTGCGGGATGAATATGGTGAAAGCAAACCGCTGGCTGGATCCCGGATTGTCGGCTCGTTGCACATGACAATCCAGACAGCAGTTTTGATTGAAACTTTGGTTGCTTTGGGTGCAGATGTGCGCTGGGCGTCTTGCAATATTTTCTCGACGCAAGACCACGCGGCCGCGGCAATCGCACAAGGTGGAACGCCGGTTTTTGCAATCAAAGGTCAATCGCTCGAAGAGCATTGGGATTACTTGGACAAATCGTTTATGTTCCCGGATGGCCCGAACTTGATCTTGGACGATGGTGGCGATGCCACGTTGTACATCCTTTTGGGTGCACGCGTCGAAAACGGTGAAACCGACCTGATCGAAGTTCCGACATCGGAAGAAGAAACCGCTGTCTTTGCGCAAATCAAAAAGCGTATGGCAGAAAGCCCAGGCTGGTTTACCAAAATGCGTGGTCAGATCGTTGGCGTTTCTGAGGAAACGACAACAGGCGTGCACCGTCTTTATGATCTGGTGAAGCAAGGCCAGCTGCCATTCCCTGCGATCAATGTGAATGATTCTGTCACCAAGTCGAAATTCGACAACAAATATGGCTGTAAAGAATCCTTGGTCGACGGTATCCGCCGCGCGACAGACACCATGATGGCCGGCAAAGTTGCTGTTGTGATGGGGTATGGCGACGTGGGCAAAGGGTGTGCTGCATCCTTGAGCGGTGCGGGCGCGCGCGTGAAAGTGACGGAAGTTGACCCAATTTGTGCGTTACAGGCCGCGATGGACGGATACGAAGTTGTCATTTTGGAAGAGGTGGTCGACAGCGCCGATATCTTCATCACGACAACCGGCAATAAAGATGTCATCCGCATCGAGCACATGCGCGAAATGAAAGACATGGCGATTGTTGGCAACATCGGCCACTTCGACAATGAAATTCAGGTTGCCTCTTTGAAGAACCACAAATGGACTAACATCAAAGAGCAAGTGGACATGATCGAGATGCCAAATGGCCATCGCTTGATCTTGTTGTCTGAAGGCCGTCTTTTGAATCTTGGAAATGCGACTGGACACCCATCTTTCGTGATGTCAGCATCCTTCACGAACCAAGTCTTGGCTCAGATTGAGCTTTGGACACGGGGTGATAACTATAAGAACGAAGTTTATATCCTGCCCAAGCATCTGGACGAGAAAGTTGCACGCCTGCATCTGGATCGGATTGGCGTGAAATTGTCCAAGTTGGACCCAGAGCAAGCGGCATATATTGGTGTGAGTCCTGATGGCCCGTTCAAGCCAGAACATTACCGCTACTAACAACACCGAACGTGTGAACGTTCGATGCTGAATGCCTTAAAACGCCGCCTTCTTGCTTTGCTCGGGGCGGCGTTTTCCGTTGGTCTGGCGCTTTTGATTATGGGCGCATTCTTGGTGTTTTATCCAGACAGCCCTCTGCCAGAGGAATGGAACCCTATGCGTACTTTAGACGTGCGCGAACCCATCACTGGGATGACCCCGTGGAAGCTGACGCAAGCCCTCGCCACTGGGGAACAGTGTCTTGCGGCTTTAGAGAGCGGTGCACTTTTTTCGTCAAAACCTGATTTTGCGCATAACGCGCAATGCAACATTCGCAGTCAAGTTGCGTTACGCGGTGTCGCGGATGCGGGCATGTCCGAAGTAAATACAAGGTGCCAAGTTGCTTTGCGTATTGCGATGTGGATGCAGCATGGGATTCAACCAGCCGCGGAACAACACTTTGGCCAATCCGTGACACGCCTACATCACCTGTCCAGCTACAGTTGTCGCCAGATCCGCACGAGCGCCGGAACAGGCGCCCGCATGAGCACGCATGCGACTGCGGACGCGATTGATATCACAGGTTTTACGCTCTCGGATGGACGAAAAATCACGCTTTTGCAGGATTGGAACAGCTCGGACCCGGCAGCCTCGGCATTTCTGCGCGATGTTAGAGACAGTGCATGTGATTGGTTTCGTGTGACTTTAGGGCCGGATTACAACGCCTTACACGCGGATCACTTCCATCTACAGCACACGGGCTGGGGGCTGTGTCGTTAGGGGAAACAATGCGAAAAATTTCCCTTTGTTTTGGCCTTATTAGACAGTAGCTTCGTTTGCAGGATCAATAATGATCAACTCAACGGTGGGAGAACAATATGGGCAAACGTGACGATCTGATCGCGCAATACGCGGATGATTTGAAGAATAAATGCAATATGACAGCAGATATGGACCTTTTGAAAAAGGTAACAATCGGATGCGGTCCGGCGATATATAACGCAGATGCATCGACTGTTGCAGGCAGCCAAGCAAGCGAACTTGAGACTGTGAAGAACAGTTTTCTCATCAAAAAACTTGGCCTGAAAGACGGACCAGAATTGATGGAAGCGATCAATTCCGTGATCGAAGTTTACGGTAAATCTGAGCGCAATAAATACCGCGCTGTGGTTTATTACATGCTGACAAAACACTTCGGCAAAGAAGCAATCTACGGCTAAACACACAGATACATTTTACAGGCGCCCGCTGAATGTATCGGCGGGTGTTCTCGTTTTGTGTTAGTTTTTAAATACTTAAGATTTGTTCTCACTATGTGAATGAGCTACTAAAGAGTTCTCGGCTAGTATGGCCGGAACCAGTTATATGTACACGTGTGGTGGATACGAACACGTGGGGTGACGAAGGGTTCCGGACAGCTATGTTTGGAACCCTTCGATTTTTGATGGCAAGCCCGTGATCTTAGTGTCAGTCCCGAATAGTTTCAGAATAACGTCAAAACAATACAGATAACTGTGCAGCCCAAAGTGGCATACCCGCCGTCGATCAACATCAAACGCAGCGATCGAGCGGTGAAGGTGTAATTGGTAACAAGCCACGGCGCGGCCAAAAGTAGCCCTACACCTAGCCCTGCAACCAATCCTTTTCCCACTGTATCAATATCTGCCAACGCAAAGATGTGCCGCATCATTCCGGCCACAACAATCGCACAAACCAAACCTATGATATAGGTCATTGGGACGCTGGCATTTACAGGTTTGCCTTCCTCGTCAATAGGGACGCCAGAAGCTTTTATCTAAGCTGAACTCAAATCCATGCACCAAATCTCCCGAGTGAAAAACGCGGCGAATTCGGCAACTACTACGTTCAAAACTTCGATCTTGATCTCCATCGCTTAGAGGAGATGGACGCAATGTGGAGCGAATTGGATTGGGAGGTTAGAGCGTGGTTGCGCCAAGTTCCAGCACGAAATTCCACTCATCTGTTGTAACAGGCTGCACTGATAGGCGGGAATTTTTGACCAACACCATGTCAGCAAGTCTGGGATCGCTTTTGATCTGATCCAGTGTGACAGGTCGTGTTATGTCCACCACAGCTTTGATATCAACGCACTCCCAACGCGCATCGTCTGTTGTGCTATCAGGATGCGCGGCTGCGCACACTTCCACAATGCCTACGACAGCTTTTTCAGTCTGAGAATGATAAAAGAACCCAAGGTCCCCAACGGCCATTTGGCGCATAAAGTTGCGCGCTTGATAGTTGCGCACGCCGTCCCACTCTTCACCGGCTTCGCCTTTGGCTTTTTGTTTATCCCAGCCCCAAGTTGCGGGTTCGGATTTGAACAGCCAATACGCCATCAGCCGATAACCTTGTTCCAGCGGACCAACTCAACAGAGGCAAACAAATCTGCTTTGGAATAAGGGTCATTTTGCGCCCAAATTTTTGCATCTTCCATTTCCATATCAAGAATGATGATTGAACCGCATGGCTTTTCATCATCGCCCAACAACGGCCCGGCATGCATAACGGATGGGGTTTGATCCAGATATTCAAGATGCGCGGAACGGTTATCAAGTCGTGTTTGCAGCGCGCCGGATTTGTCGCGTGCGATCAAAGCAATTGGCATCATTCTTCCTTTAAAGGTCGTGAGAGGAGGACTCGTAAAACTTCTGACACATTGGCCCGACCTTGCACAAGGTCATCCACAGCTACACAGATAGGCATATCGATCCCCTCCCCGGCGGCCAGAGCCGCAACAGCCTTGGCGGTATGTGCGCCCTCGACTGTCTTGGATGGGTCAAATGGCTCACCTTTTCCCAACGCCAATCCATAACTATAGTTGCGCGATGTTTCCGAAGTGCATGTCAGGACCAGATCGCCAAGCCCTGATAACCCCATCATAGTTTCCGGGTCTGCCCCCCGGTTCGCGGCGAATTTTTGCATTTCAGCATACCCGCGCGTGATCACGGCGGCTCGCGCGCTTTCGCCCAGACCGCTACCCATCGTGGCACCGGCGGCGATCGCCATAACGTTCTTTAAGGCACCACCAAGCTGCGCCCCGCTGACATCAGTGGTGCGATAAATACGCAAAGTTGGACGTGTAAGTGCCCGTTGCAAGTTTTCCGCCGTTTCTGGATCTAAGCACGCGAGGGTCAATGCTGTTGGCAAGCCCTGCGCAATGTCGATCGCAAAGCTGGGTCCGGTCAAAAGTGCGACCTTTGCTTGCGGCAATTCGTTTTGGATGACATCGGCAGGGCCTTTGCCGGTCGCAAGGTCTATTCCCTTGCAGCACGCAATGATTGATCTGTCGGCCAAAGCAGCTGCGTTCGCGCGTAAGAACGATGTGATTTGTTGCGTTGGAATACACAAAAGAACCAGTTCAACCGTTTCAAAGCAAGCTGTATCCGCCGTCGGTTGCAAGGCGTTGGGTAGCCTGCAATTTGGTAAATGACGGGCGTTTTCACGCGTTGTTTGAAGTTCTGCCATCTGGTCGGGGTTGCGTCCCCATAATGTCACGCGACCTGTTCGCGCCAAGGCAATCGCCAGACCCGTCCCAAAAGCACCTGCGCCAGCAACCGTGATGTTCATGCCTTGGCACCCTTCTTGCCGCTGCCCACCAACGCGGGCTGTGATGTGTCCAGTGGCCAACGGGGTCGGGCCGATAATGTCATGCCATCTGGGTCGCGGTAAGGCATTTGCTCCAGTCCGGCCGCAGCGATCATGGCTGCGTTGTCAGTGCAAAGTGCCAGCGGGGGCGCGACAAAATTCGTTCCCGTTTCTGCGCAAGCTGCTTTCAGAAAGCTATTGATATGGTTGTTTGCAGCCACTCCGCCAGCAACACAAAAATTGCGGTTTTGCGGCTCCAGGGTAAAGTATTGATCTAGCGCCCTGCGTGACTTTCTAGCCAGAACATCCGCAACAGCCGTTTGAAACGAGGCCGCCAGATCGGCTTGATCTTGTCGCGTTAAACCGCCCTGAGTCTCGATCAATGCGTCACGGGCCCGCAAAATTGCCGTTTTCAATCCCGAAAATGATAAGTTGCAATTGGGTTGATTCGCCAAAGGTCGAGGGAACTTAAAGCGTGTGTTGTCCCCAATTAGAGCCACTTTTTCGATGGATGGGCCACCGGGTTGTTGCAATCCCAACAGGCGGGCAACCTTATCAAAAGCCTCTCCAGGGGCATCGTCGATTGTTCCGCCAAGGCGCACGAAGCTCATCGGGCTTTTGACGATCAGGAACTGACAATGACCGCCTGATACCAAAAGCATCAAGTATGGATAGGGCACGTCATCGGTCAACCGCGGCGTCAAAGCGTGCCCTGCAAGATGGTTTATTCCGTAAAGGGACGCACCCGTTGCGGCGCTCAAACCCTTGGCACACATGACACCAGACATCACACCGCCAATCAAGCCGGGGCCAGATGTCGCAGCGATCATATCAATGGCTGTCAAAGGTATCTCAGCATCAACGAGCGCTTGTTTTACACAGGTATCTAGCTTTTCAGCGTGAGCGCGGGCCGCAATTTCTGGGACGATGCCGCCAAACGCAGCATGAAGATCAGCTTGCCCATGCACGATTGATGATAAAACAGTTGGTTTTTGGCCGGGTATAGCTTGGACCAAAGCGGCAGCTGTGTCATCACAACTGCTTTCTATTCCGAGGCAGATCAAAGGGCCGGTCATTAATTGGGCTCCGCGTTGCAAGACGGGTCGAGCGCAGCTACCACTGAAGGGCGGGTCAAACAATCCCAGCGATAGGTCTTAACGCGAATGCCCAATCCTTACGCAACTGTGATGTTAACGCGTCCACATGACGCATCACTGCGGTTTGCGCAGGATTTGATGCCAATGTTGAACGCTGAAACCCACGTGATTATATCGCCATTGCTAAAGATTGTCCCGGTGATTTCAGATCATGATTTGAACGATTATGCCGGAGTGATCTTCACATCTTCTAACGGCGTTCTTTTCGGCGGACCTTCTGGGGCTCACCCTGCCTTTTGTGTCGGACGTGAAACCACCCGAGCCACGAGGCAAGCAGGATGGGAAGCATATCATCTTGGCGATACAGCCGAGGATATTATTGCGACCCTAATTCAACAAAATCCCCAATATCCTCTGTTACATATCGGTGGACGTCATAAACGGAATCGAGTTGCAGATCGATTGACGCAGGCCGGTCTTGAGACACACGAAGCGGTCGTTTATGATCAAGTCGAGCAGACATTTTCACCTGAAGCTATGGCGCTTCTGGACTTGGCGGTAGACGTAATTGTTCCGCTTTTTTCACCCCGAACGGCTAAGATTTTCGCAAGCCAATATAAGGGCTGTGCAAGGTTACATTTTATTGCGATGAGTGAGGCCGTGTCGGAAGAAATCAACGCGATGCAATCGATATCAAAATCAATAGCACGCAGCCCAGATGCGCTGGAAATGAAAGCGTCTGTCTATGAGGCATTGCGTCGGGTTGAGGCGGGCGACGCTCCGCTGTAAGTTCGTCGAAATGGTTTGTGACCGTTAAAGAATCGAAGGATGGAATACCTTGGCAGAACAGAAAAATACGTCTGATGATAAGGCGTCTGCTGCTCCCGCAGGTGTAGAAAAGGTGCAAACCGAACGGTCCGATGATCGTGGTACTTTTGTTCCTTTGATATTTGGTGGAGCAGTCGCCGTCGCTTTTGGATTTTTTGCGGGACAAATAGACGCAATTGAGCAGCGTTTTGGCCTTGCTGACGATGATGGATTGGCTGAAATCGTTGAAACACAGGCCGCCACGTTGGAGTCCCAATCGGCCACTATCGAAGCGTTGACCACACGCTTGGAAGAGGTAGCAACCATTGCCGAGCAAATTCCAGAGGTGGATTTATCGGGTGTGACAGCTGATATCGCCACGCAATCGGATCAAATCTCGACATTGGCACAGCGGATCGAAGTCGTCGAAAAGCGCCCAATGACCGAAGGCCTGTCCGAAGAAGCCGTCGCGGCATACCAAGCAGAGCTGGTTGGCTTGCAAGAGTCGGTAGATGCGCAGCTTGCCAAGATCGAAGGCCTGTTGGGCGAAGCGCGGAGCACAGAAAGTTCCGCAGAAGAAAAAGCCCAAATTGCTTTGGCACGCGCCTCAATGAGCCGGATTATTAACGCTTTAAACAGCGGTGAACCTTATTCGGAAGCACTTGCAGAGCTTGTTAACAATGATGGCGGCGACGTGCCTTCAATTCTAACTGAAGCAGCTGAGACCGGCGTACCAACTTTGACCGAGATTCAATCAGCCTTTCCAGCGGCGGCACGTGCCGCACTGGCTGTTGCACGGTCTGATGACACCGACGGTGGGTTTGGCTCCTTTTTGCAAAAGCAACTTGGCGCTCGTTCCGTAACCCCACGCGACGGAGATGACGCAGATGCAGTGCTAAGCCGTGCAGAAGCCGCGATCCTTGAGGGACGCTTGGCAGATGCTATGGCCGAAGTTGACGCATTGCCTGACGCTGCAAAAACAGTCATGGCTGACTGGATTTCGTTGACGCAAACACGTCATGCGGCTTCAGTTGCAGCGGATGAACTAATGACGGCACTGGCCGCCAATTGAGGATGATGTAATGCTTTGGTCTTTGGTAAAAATAATCATCTTCATGGTCGCTGTTGCGGCCTTGGCGCTTGGTGTCGAATTTCTGCTTGGTTATGAAGGTGGTATTCAGATCACCGCTGGCGGTTGGGAATATTACATTAACCCGTTCTATTCAGTACTTGGGTTCATGGCGCTTTTCGTTTGCGTATGGTTGCTGCTCAAATTGCTGTCGCTAGGGGTTGCTGTTTGGAAGTTCATGAACGGTGATGAAACTGCCCTGTCGCGCTACTTTGATCGCAATAGGGAACGCAAGGGTTATGACGCTTTGGCGCAAGGCATGATGGCTTTGGCCTCAGGTGAAGGTCGCGTCGCAATGGCGAAAGCCGAAAAAGCGCAGAAGTATCTTAAAAAACCTGAGCTGACCAATTTGTTGACAGCGCAAGCTGCCGAACTGGCAGGCGACAAACGTAAAGCCGAAGAAACCTATCGCAAGCTTGTAGAGCATGACAGCACACGCTTCGTCGGCGTTCGCGGAATTCTGAAGCAGAAACTCGCAGACGGCGACACGGAAACAGCGATGAAACTGGCGCAAAAAGCGTTTGCGTTGAAACCAAAACACGAAGACACGCAAGACGTGTTGTTGAAATTGCAGGCGCAGACAAAAGACTGGTCCGGCGCGCGCGAAACACTGAGCGCAAAACTCAAGCACGGCTCCTTACCGCGTGATGTGCACAAACGTCGTGATGCTGTTTTGGCGCTGACGAAAGCCAATGAAATGTCGGCTGAAGGCAAAACAACCGAAGCGCATGAAGCTGCGATTGCAGCCAACAAGCAATCGCCTGATCTTATCCCTGCAGCGGTCATGGCCGCGCAAGCGTATATTGAAACCAACAAACCGAAACTGGCTTTGCGTCTTTTGAAAAAGGCATGGGAAACACAACCGCATCCTGATCTCGCGGCGGCGTTTGCCCAGATTGCACCCAATGAATCGCCACAAGAGCGGATCAAGCGATTTGCAGTTTTAACGCGCATACAACCTGATCATGCAGAAAGCCGCATGCTTTTGGCTGAGTTGAATATCGCAGCCGAAGATTTTCCTGCGGCGCGTCGTGCCTTGGGCGATCTGGTCGAGACGGATCCAACCGCGCGGTCAGTGACAATAATGGCCGCTATTGAACGTGGCGAAGGCGCTTCTGATACAGTGGTGAAAGGCTTTCTTGCGAAAGCTCTAAGTGTGTCACGTGGCCCGCAATGGGTTTGTGACAATTGCTCTCATATCCATGCGGATTGGGCGCCCGTTTGCGAGAATTGTGAGAGCTTTGATACGCTGACGTGGAAAACACCTCATACCGCAGAAGTCGCGACCCCAACGGGGATGCAAATGCTGCCATTGATCGTTGGTGCGCTTGAGGACGACACTGTTGAGCCGGAAGATGATGTGACGGATGCGGAAATTATTGACGCTGCCGTGACAGAGGCTGAGGTCGCAACTTCAGACGAAAAATAACCAACACAATGTTGAGCCGGGGCAGGCAAACCGCCCCGGCGATGTCTTAGATCGACGCGATTACACGAGATTTGCATCCGTCATAATCTCAACCAAAGCCGGGCCTTTATGAGCCAAAGCGTCTTTGATTGCCTCTTCAAGCTTGTCAACTTCTGTGACTTTTACGCCTTGCCCACCGCATAGCCGGGCGAAAGTCGCGAAAGATGGGTTTTGCAAATCAGTTTCCCAAACGGGCCATTCACCCGAACGCTGTTCTTTGGAAATCTTACCCAGTTCGCCGTTATGTAGGAGGATATGCGTGATATCCATTCCGTATTTAACTGCCGTTGTGAATTCCATCGGGTATTGACCGAAACCCCCATCCCCAGAGATCGCGACCACTTTGAAGCCACGCAAATCGTCTTTGTCCTGCGTCGCAGCCCATGCGCCCATGGCGGCAGGGAAGCCAAACCCAATAGAACCAAGGTAGCCAGACATTAACACGCGCTGACGGCCTTTGGTCTCTAGATACCGTCCGAATGAATAGGTGTTGTTGCCAACGTCGACGGCAAAGATTGTATTGTCTGGCACGAGTTTGCCAAGGATGTCGAAAATTGAGGCTGAGTTGATACCCTTGCCTTGATCTTCCGCCAAGCGAAGCCGTTTTTCGTTACGCCAGATATCCCAGCGTTCAGAGATTTCGGAGACTTGATCCGTTCCAGTTTCCTTCAAGTCGGCCATTTTCGAAATCGACGTGCAAAATGCGCCAACGTCACCCCATATCGGAAGGTCAACAGGATGAAACTTCGCCAATTGCATGCGCTCATGATCGACTTGGATAATCGGTTTACTGGCTTCAATCCCAGTGTGGTTTGAGAAACTGGTACCCAATGCGATAATCAGGTCGGCTTCGTTCATAAACCAACTGGCGATTGGTGTTCCTGAACGTCCCAAAACTCCGGCGGCGTTCGGGTGGGCGTCTGGGATCAAACCCTTGGATTTGAATGTAGTGACAACTGGCGTACCAAGATGTTCAGCAAGCTTGATCACGTCATCACGGACAGGAAAGGCGCCATGACCGACGACGATCATAGGGCGTTTCGCAGCTTTGATCATCTCTGCGGCTTGAAGCAATGCACTTTCGGCTGGCAAAACAGGCGCGTCAGTCATGCGCCCTTTTGATTCACGTGCCGGTTCATCAGATGGGTTTGTTTGCACATCGTCCGGAAAAATCAGATGCGCGACGTTTTGTTCAACGATGGCTGTTTTACAGGCCAAAGCCGCCAGTTCAGCGTGTTTTGATGTACTCAAAACGGGTTGAGAAAACGTGGTCACGGCCTCAAAAGCGGATGACAGGTCGATATCTTGAAACGCGCCGGGTCCCATGACTTGAGTCTGCACTTGCCCGGTCAAGGCAATCACTGGGGATCGGTCCACTTTTGCGTCCCACAAGCCAGTTAACAAGTTGGTCGCCCCGGGACCTGCAATGGTCAAGCATGCGGCTGGCGTGCCGGTCAGTTTGCCATAAGCCGAGGCGGCAAAAGCAGCAGCCCCTTCATGGCGAATGCCAAAAAAGTGCATTTTGCCATCTTTTACAGAGCGGCGTATCGCATCGGACAGTCCCAGATTTGAGTGGCCCACCATTCCGAAAACAGATTGCACGCCCCAATTGCTCATGGTTTCGACCATGACATCTGTCACAGTGCGCGTGTGCTCTGGTTCCGGATCCAATCCAACAAAGATGTCGCCATCCCTAACGTCGATAGGATACATTTTTTGCCCTGTATCTTCATGACCACCGGGTGGCTTACCCGTAAGCGGGTCGAAATCCCAACCGTGCCATGGGCAGCGAATCCAGCATTTGTCTTCAATGCCTTTTTCGATTGATCCTTCGCCCAACGGTCCGCGTTGATGCGGGCAATGATTGTTCATCGCGGCCCATTGGCCGTCGAAGTGAACAAGGCAGATAGACGTTGTGCCAGCCGTGACCGTCTTCACACGACCTTCAGGCAAATCATCCGTGTGACCAACTTTGATCCAGTTAAGCGTGTCATCCGTCATGAGAGTCTCCTTCGTCAGCATTTGTGCTGACAGCATCATAAATTTTCTGGCCAAGGGTTAGCAGAACAAAGCAACCCATCGCCCAGATTAGCAATTCGAACGGCGCGAAGTCTGTTCCTCGCAACCAGCGACCCACAAGTCCGCCAGTTGGTCGCAAAGCTTCAATTCCAAACAAACCTGATCGAGGCCAAAGCGATAAAAACCAAAACCGCGACAGGTAAAACAAAATAGCCGACAGAACGGCTATCAGCGCGAGTGTGACCCAGCGGCGCATCAGTTCAAAACCTCGATCGTGTCCGGATCCAGCTTTAGGACCAAAAGATCACCGCGACGTTCAACGTCTCCCTCAAGGGAGATAAATTGCGCGACGTGATGATAAACGCTTTCCGGCAATGCAGTCCCATCAGGGCCCGTGATCAACAGAAATTCCGACCCTTCCACCGGTTGTGTTGTTACAAACACAGGGGGCACGCCGCCGATCAGACACAAGTTTGCGCAGGCTTTATGGGCCAAGCCGCGCCCGGGACGCATCGCGCCAGCTAGGCACTTTCCGTCGCAGATTTCACCTGCAAGCTTCCAGCGACCCAAGGCTTCAGTGCTTTGAGGGGGGGCTTCACCTTCAACTGCGCTGAGGCCTTGTCGACCGCCACGCAATTGCAACATAAAAAGATCCCCTCGTTCCAGAACGACGCCGGACACCTTTGCCAACTTGCCCTCTAGCGGCTTCGCGCGGCTTTCGACACCGTTTTTACCACCAGCGGATAGCATCAGCGTGTCCCCAGGTTCGATGCGGTCATTGCCTTGCGTGACGCGGATCAAAGGGTAGGGCGTTAATTCGATCACGCCTGTTACAGTCTGGCGGCCATAGTCAAAGCGAAACGCACCCGGGCCGGGATCGTCTTGCGCAACACCCAATGCGAGGCCCAAACCAGCAAGCCCAGAAACAAATAAGACGCAAACCACCAACAATATGGCCCGCAAACCCGTCGGGACAGGCAAATAACCAACGAAGAAAGATGTGTTCTTGTCACTCATGATGAAGCCTCCGCAAGATTGGGAACAGGGATCGGCTCTACAAATGTTCCGGGCGGGTTCGCATTTGGGTCAACCATGACAGATCCATCATCAAGCTTAAGGTTGTAAGTTGGGACGCGTTCGGTGAACGGGGCGGGTGAGCGGCCCGAGGTCACATCATATTGAAAGCCGTGCCATGGGCAGGTCACAAGGCAATCCAGAACACGCCCTTCGCCCAAGGGACCATTTTGGTGCGCACAAGCATTGGAAATAGCGCTTAGCTTGCCTTCGTTTAGGTACACTGCGACACGATCCCCATCGTTGAGCAGTTTGATCTTGGCAAACCCCTCTGTCATTTCTGAGACATCACAGACTTTGACCCAATCGGCGTGCGCCCCAAGTTGGTCACGTGACATGCGACGTTCCTTCAAAGCTGCCATTAAATGCAAAATGCCCACGGCACCTGCGCCACCCATGAAGATCACTGTAAACGCGTGATTTTGTTGATCCTGCAGAATGCCAAGACTGACATGGGCTACGACCGACAAGTAGGCGGGATAGATAAGGTAGTGGATTCGTTTCCAAACAGGGGCAGTCAGAAACTTCAGCCAAAAGTCGTGGCTGGTTGCAGCCAAGATGACCAACACAGTTAGGGCGAAGATGCCAAACAGTTCAAACGGGAACCCAGACAATTGGCTGAAAGATGTGTTGGCAAACAGCAAAGCTTCCAGTTTATCGGATTGGGCAAAAGCGAAATACCAGTCCAGAATGTAGGAGGCATGTGTGATCGCCACAAAGGTTGTCATCACTCCGAAATGGCGGCGGTTGTAGAGCAAAGGCAGAAAGCGCGTATCCAAACGGGCAAGTGGGCCGATACACAAGATCACGGTCAACATCACAAAGGCGCAGGCCCCGAAGGCACGGGCGTTATGAATCTGCGGATTGATCGGACGTTCATAGCTCAGAATGCCAGGAGAGGCATATAGGAAGATGTAGAGAAACAGGGCGACCCCGACGAGCATAACGCCGTCATAGACGTACTTGTTTGGGTTCCATTGAACGGGGATGTACTTCACGCTCATGATTCTGCCTCCACAGGTGCAGACAACATCTGGGGTGCGATGTGTGAGGGCCATGTTTGGCGCAAAGACAGTCCAATCAAGATGATGATGCAGATGCCAATTGGCAAAACCCATCCAACAACGAAATGGGCCTTGCGCGGTGGTTCATAACGTCGTTGCCACGCATCGGAGTCAGTTTCTAAACGATACCATCGCCACAGAACCAACGGCCAAATTACCAAGATACCCGGGATGAGAAGGGGTCGAAAAACATACGCGTCTTGTGCGTCTTCATCGATCCGATCCATGCCAATCGTAAGGAACACAGCCGCGACAACTGCGCCGACCATTGCCCAAATCCGAACGAACATCAGGACCGCTTCGGCTTCGTTCATGACATGCCACCAAAGGTGACACCCGAGATCTCTGCCATGTCTCGTTTCCAAGTTGTCAGATCATCGTGATTAAATTTCGAGAGATGATCATGACCACAAGCGCGGGCCATAACCTGCATTAGCTCGACGGATGCATCAAAAAAGTTCGCCAATTGCTGGGCAGATTTGTCCACGATAAGTCTGCTGATCAGATGTGGTTTTTGGGTCGCGATACCAACAGGGCAATTGTTGGTGTGACATGCGCGCATAGCAAGGCAGCCTATCGCTTGCATCGCTGCATTGGAGACCGCAATTGCATCTGCCCCAAGCGCTAGAGCTTTGATAAAGTCGGCAGGTTTGCGCAGACCACCTGTGATCACCAAGGACACATCCCGTCGATCCAAGCGATCCAAATGCGCCCGAGCGCGTGCAAGCGCAGGAATCGTCGGGACGGAAATATTATCACGGAACAAAACAGGTGCCGCGCCTGTTCCACCGCCGCGACCATCAAGGATAATATAATCGACGCCGACCTCAAGTGCGGCGTCGATATCTCGCTCTACATGTTGAGCGCTCAGCTTGTAACCGATTGGAATGCCGCCTGTACGATCCCGGACCTCATCGGCAAAAGTTTTGATCTGCGCGACATCTGTCCAATCGGGGAACCGTGATGGCGAAATCGCGTCCTGACCGTCTTGCAATCCACGTACTTGGGCGATTTGCCCAGTGACTTTTGATCCCGGAAGGTGGCCACCTGTCCCGGTTTTGGCCCCTTGCCCCCCTTTAAAGTGGAAGGCCTGCACCTTGGAAAGCTTGTCCCAATCAAACCCAAACTTCGCGGAAGCTAATTCGTAAAAGTAACGTGAATTCGCCGCTTGTTCTTCGGGCAGCATTCCGCCCTCACCAGAGCAAATTCCCGTACCGGCCAAATCTGCACCCTGTGCAAGCGCAACCTTGGCAGAGGCCGACAATGCGCCGAATGACATGTCGGACACAAACAAAGGGATCTTCAACCGGAGCGGTTTTTGCGCATTGGGACCAATCACCACATCAGTGCCAACAGCGTGGTCGTCCAGCAAAGGCGGCGTCGCAAGTTGGGCTGTGAGCAATTGGATATCGTCCCAATCAGGCAGTTCAACGCGTGGCACACCCATTGCGTCAACGATGCCGTGATGGCCCGTTTTGCTCAAACCATCCCGCGCATATTGCTGGATCATACCGGTGTAGGGTTCGGCGGTGTCACCATGGCTTGGGTCGGCGTAAAGGCCAAGGTAAGCGTCCCGATCATAGGGTTGCGGATTGTCGTAACCCCATTGGTTGATTTCATCAGCGTCGACGAATAGTTCCCCGCCTTCAACCCAGGATTTGAACTTGGGCAGGGCTTCTTCATTGGCATAAGACGACACGCCGCTGTCCAAGCGATAGTCCCAATCGTGAACGCCGCAAATCAAGTCTTGGCCGCGTACAAAGCCATCAGACATTAACGCTCCGCGATGCAGACATCTTCCATAAAATACGGATATTTCGTCGTCAAAACGCACGACGACCAGATCAACTTCCCCCACTATGGCGTATTGCGGGTCACGATCAGGAAGATCGCTTGTGTTGAGCAATTTGGTTTTATTCATAAGTTCGCTGAGCCTTGTTCCGATAGTGCAACGTCAGTTAGTGTTGGCTTGGCTGACTGGGCATCGTCCAATGGTTATAAGAGTTTTGATTGACTGACTATTGCCCCTGATTTTTTATGCAGAACATGATTAAGAGATTGTGATTATTCAAATCACAATTTCAACATATGTAAAAAAGGTCGGGAGCAATCACCTTGCCAACGATCTAAGGTGACAGCAAATCATCCAGCGAGCCCTCATCAAAGGGTACTTCTGCGTCGCTCTCATTCAGGTTTTTCTGAAGGCCATCAAACCTGCTGGGTTCTTGGACCGATGTTTCTTCCTGTCGGACTGGTTCAGGTCGATCAATGGCCGTCAAAGGCATTGGATTGAATGTTGCGGCTTTTGGATCGCTGGTTTCCCCTTGAGCAACATAGGCGAGATCGGAATAGCTATCGCGCACCCAGCATTGCAAAACCGTGCCAGTCAGCGTTGGGGCCTTCACGTCGGAAAATTCGGGGATACCAAAATCGCTTAATCGTGCAGGACCTTCGTTCCAAGGTTGGCTGGGGTCCTCGGATGCCAATCGGGCGCGGTAGTCCGCTTCGTACTCAGCGGGGTCTGTGATCAGCGAATATGCGTAGGGCCGCGCGAAATGCACAAAGAGCGTTGCCAACGCGGTTCGGTTTTCGGGGTCAAGAATTGAGCCAAAAGCTTCTATCAGCGCGTTTAGGCTTTGGAATGTCGTTTCCCCTGTAACAGCAGTTGGCGCGCCTGTTTCGAAATCTGTGCCGGGGATGAATTCGGGTAGCGTGTCGGTCATCTGAATGCTCCGTATTGGCAAGGTATGGCTAGGTACTGTGTCATTCGACGCGGGCCCATGATTTTGCGACCCATTCGTTGTCTTTAGGTTGCGGGATCAACGTACCGGGGGGATCGCTCTTGAGGTAAAGCTGGGGTTTGCCCGTTGCAGGATCAGGCGCGATGACAAAGAAATCGTGCCGTCCGCCGCTGCCCCAATTGGTATCAGCAATCGTGAATTCGGGCACATCAAGGTCGTTTACCAATCGCGTTGCAGCGATCTGTTCGCTCTTCTTTTTGTGCTTTTCGGTTTGCTCATCAAGATACTGGGCCGCTTGTTGAGGTGTTGGATCTGCGCCTGTGTCTGCTTTTTGCTTTGCCTTCCAAAGGTCCGCGTCGACCTCGGCGCGCGCTTTGGCGAATTCCTGCGTGACCAGTGCTTTGTAGGCGGCTGGTTTCAGTGCGCTTGTGGGGGCTTTGGCACGCACTTTGGCAATAATCGCCTTCTTTTTGTCATCCTTATCCCGGCGCGTGAAGCCCTGAAGGTCTTCTTCAAACATGTACAAAACCCGGTCAAGCGGCAGGTCTGCATCCGCAATGGCTGCTCCGGGTGTCAACAAGGCGTCACGCATGTTCGCTGCAAAATCTGGCGGATTTCCTTTTAGCAACGGCTCTAGAGAGGGGTGCGTGGGCAGCGCTGAGAAGCCATGTTGGCCAACTGTGCGCATCGTAATCATGTCCTCACCGCGCCCACCAAAGTTATCAAGGAAGCCTTGCATCACTTGTTCGGTCCGCGCTTGCACATCGACGGTGTCTTTGTCCACTTCCGGCAGGAAAGGAAGTGTTTGGACATCACCCCCAAAGAGCGTCGCAGTGGCTTCATCTGTATGGCCGCCGCTTGACAGCTCCCATGGGAATTTGCCCTTGATTTTGAAGGTTTCAGCGAAAACGGCGGGTTCCCAAGTTTTTACCAACTCTTGCGGGGTCATTGTTGCAACACAATCCTCCGGGCGGACCGTCGCAATAATGATGTTTTCAATAGCTGCAATGAAGCTTGCAAGGTCGGTGACGGGATTTTTGTTGGATGCCTCAAGCAGGACGTGACGACCGTTTTCAGACCGACCATCGCCAGCAAGGGCCACTTTGATTGTAGGGTCATAGGTAAAGGTAAAACCCTGTTGCACAGCATTGGCGATACGTTGTTGCACCTCTGGCCAAAGCTGCGGCTTGATGTCTTGCTCAAAGGTCGCAGCACCTTTTTTGGCTTGGGATTCTAGGGTGGCCTTTTGCTTGCTGCCAACGGCCCGCGCGGTCGCTGCCGCGGCGCTGTATTCAAGGCTGCGCACCAACGGGTCTTCATCTAAGCCGACATTTTTTACAATCGGCACTGGGTCACCCTTGGTCGGTGTGAATATGCCCGTTGTTGCCATCTCTACATAGGTGTCTAGGGTCTTTTCTGGCTCTGTACTACGCATGCGGACAACCCCCGCAGTGGCAAAGCAAGATCCGACATTCCCTTGATAGACCGGCGTCATCATAGCTTGGAGCACGGCTTGCTGGGCGTCTTCCTTTTTGACCTGATTGGTGGCCTTCCCAGTTGCGCGTGCAAGGAAACCCACAGCAGGGCCTGTTGGATCACCAATATTATTTACTTTGTCTTGGGCGTCAGGATTTTGCTCTAGCCAATCGAGTGTTTCGAGCATTTGGTTGGCAAGGACGGGGGTGTCTGTGCCGCTCATGGCAGCACTTGGATTAAACAAAACATCCAAAACGGCGTCGCGGGCACCGTCTAGGTTAAGATCACCATTGCCGTCGCGCTTCATCAATTCTGTGCCGACGTGATCGGTGCGTGCCTTGGTGCGCTCTTTACTTGTTCCCGTTGAGAAGCTGTCATGTGTTACGTGCTGTCGCCCGCTGGCCAAATATCCGTCCAACTTGCCGATTGTTGCCGCGTCGCACGTGCCTGATACGCCGATGAGTTGTTCGGAATAGGCCTGACAATATTTGTCATTGGACCACGTATCCGTGCCGTGTGCGAACCCGGTATCCATTTGATCGGCGACAAGAGTTGCGCATTTGGCAACGGATTCGGGATATTTTGCAGTGGCGGCAGATTTTACCGCCTTATCTGCAATTGCCGCATTCTTCCCATATAGGGGTATCAACTCGGCTGCGATTGCGGGGTCGATCGCATGTCCGTTCGTCGCACTAAGGGGCCCAAACGACACGGCATCCACCATTTTCTTCTTTGCGGTGGCTTGTTCGAATTCTTTTCGGGCGGCCCTTACTTCGTCAAGAAGGATATTATGCGCGGCGGCGGCTACGGTTAGGGCTTGTGCATTTGTTTCGTAAGCTAGGCGTTGCGCTGCCAGCTCAACATCTAGCTCTTGTTTCCTATCTGTGCGCTGTTGTTCGGCCAGCTCTAAAGCTGCCAAGTCTTCCTTGATACGCGTGTGATCTGGATGCGCCGTATCATTGAGGATGGTACTGTTGGCAGTCTTGAAGTCGTTGACATCATTCGTCTTGGCAGTGATCTCAAGCGTCAGGGTGTCGTGTTCCGCCTTTGCAGATTTCCATTTTGTCGCGGCTTCCTTCTTTTGATCTAAGAACTCAGTGCATTGTTCTTTCTTCGCCAAAAAAAGAGTGGACTTGTCGTCGATTGCTTTTTGCTTGGTATCCAAAACGACGGGCGTGACCTCAAGATCACCCAAGTCGCCCTTTAGGTCGTCCAATACCTTCTTGGCCGCATCAAAGGCTTCAACGCTTCCAGCAGCAAGACTGGCCAAAGCGTCCTTTTGCCTGTCAGTTACGCCACTGTCCTTCAGCAAGACCTTGGTTGCGGCAATCAAAGCCGGACCAGTCTGTTTCTCCAGTTCGTCCAACTTGCCGGGAACCCCGCCCAAATCTGTCACGGCTTGCAGGCAATCGACTTCAAGAGCTGCGGCTTCGGACTGGGTCGCCGTATCAAGGGTTGCGATAACCTCATCTGCAAGCCGCTTCATGTCGTCATAGTCATCATGGCCGAGCAGCTTAGGAAGGCGTTTGACCTGTTCGGCCAACCGGGGTTTGGCTTGGGCGACCTGCTTTATGATGTCCTTGCGCGCGTTCTCGATACGGGCAACCACAGCTGGAATTTCAGTATCGATCAGCGTTGTTAGTTTCTGTTCGGCTGTGCCGAGGTCGGGCGTTGTGGGAAACGCGTCCGCCAAAAGACCGCGGATGTCATCGCGAAGCCCTTCCAAATGCGCCTTCGTGGTGTCGCTGCTGCCTGTGGGATCTGCGGTGTTGGTATCCAAAAGCGTCCGCAATTCAAGTTTGCGCTTGGTGCGAACCTCACGATCTGCGACGGCAGCAACCACGGCCGGAATGTCGGTCTGGATAAGCGCTTTGATTTTCTGTTCGGCATTTTGCAGGCCCGTGACAGAGGGCACTATGCCCGCAAGATGCGCGCGAATTTCCACACGCGTCGCTTCAAGGGCCGCGGTTTCCTCGACGGTGGCGTTGTCGGGCGTCGCCGTTTTTTCGTTGAGCAAGGTTAGGATTGCCCGTGACTTGCTTTGCGCCGCATGGATTGCGGTCTCGACATCTTTTGCCATGGCCAAAGCGGTTGCAGCGCCTGCGGCTGCTGTCTTGAAGTCACCGTCTTCGTTTTTGTTTTCTGCGTCTGTGAGGACGTCCAAAATCGGCCTGGTGTTTGGGGTCAGGTCAGAAATCCTGTCGATGATTTCGTGAACTTTGGCTGCGGCCTCAAGAAATGCTTTGTATTCTTTTGTCTTTTTCTTGTCGCTTCCACGCGTAAAGATGCTGTTGCCCAGATATTGGCGAACGAATTTTTCTTGCTCTTCGGTCAAGCCTTTGATGGCCATATCGCACCCCTTGGTCGATTGCGTCGCGTTGGCACCGAAAATACTTGTAACTGCCTGCGAATGTTAACGAGGGATCGTTTTTTTGCAATGGGGCAAGCTTGGCCTTTATCCGACAAGCCGCATTCCTTGCTTTTCCAAGTCAACCACGACAACTCGGTGATCTTTCTCAATTATGGCAATGTGGGTGTCATCGTGACTGTGACCGGATGCCCGCCATGTTGTTCCATCAAGTACAATCCGCGCTTTACCTTGCGCCCAAGTCAACCGGACCAATGGTATTGATGAACCCGCCTCATCGACAACCAGCGGCCCAGTTCCACAATAACGGATAGGGGCAGGTTTTGTCAGGGATTGGAAAAACCGACGATGCGTCGACGAAATATCTTGCTCTTGTTGCCATGAATACGAGAGTATTCCGCCAATATGGCGTCCAATGAAGGGTTCTTCGGCGCCAACCATGCCGCTTTGTATCGCCGTTTTGTGGATGTAAGCGGTGCTCATGTCCGATTTTGAGGGCGGCGCAATCAAATACGCATGGAACTTTAGGTTTGTTGTGCTGGCTGTCCAGAATTCGATAAGCCCATATTGATCAGGCCCGAGGCGGCGTTGCATATACCAACCGACGTTGTTTTTGTTGTGGATGAATTGGTTCATCACAACGTCTTCCGTAATCGTCACCCCCCAGCTTTCGGTGAAATCCGGTGCGTCCCCCAGCAGCGATGGAACCGACAATGCTTGAATTCGGGTGCTCGCTTTTACAAGCCAAACCTGTTCGTTGCAGTCGCTGTGCCACGCATCAAGGACCAAACGGCCAAGCGGGGTGTAGCGATGGTGTAAAGTGTCCAGTCGCACAATGCGGCGTGGCGCATCCGCAGACCCAAGGATGATCAAAACATGCCGCCCGGATCGAACGCGGACAAAACCCGCCAAATCGGTAACGTGATCACCCCACTCCAATTGGCCGTTTTGCCCAACAATCCGCAATACTCCATCGCCATCGCCCAACAAAATGCGACCATGGGGCAAGCAGGTGACGTGCTGCCATTTGGGTTGGTCCGCCGCGCGTTCTGGCAACCGGAGCGCTTGATCCGTCTTCGGGATCGCTTTGGGGTCGGCACGTTGAATTTTATGCAAGTCCGCAGCCAGAACGTTCAGGTCACACTGACGGGCAACGGCCGAAAACTGTTCCAGCGTTTTTCGAGTTAGCGGGACCCCGTCGCTTAACACTTGGCGGATCAAAATGTCGTTCAAAAGAACGCCCCGAGGCGATGTAAAAAACGACTTATCCTTGGTTGTCTGCGCGAAGTTGCACACATGTTGTAGCAGGGCTTGGCGTGACGCGGCCTCTGAACTTGGGTTCATAAGTTGCGCCAAATGGGTTTCAACCGCGCCGCCAACCGTGTTGGGATCACCCGAAGGTCCGCCAGCCAAAACTTCGGTGTTCCATGGGAAAAGTATAACTGCGCGGTGCAAAATTTCGGGTGTTTGCAAACCCCCGTCACCGACAGCCTTGGCCAACCATTGCAAACGGGGCTCGTCAAAGTTCGCCACTGTGTCGGTGACTTGCAAAGCGGCTAGAACATCGCCTGATTGTGCCAGCCGTTCTGCCCAGATCTTGCGAATGAAATGCCCGGCCTCAAGGCTTTTATGTTCGGCGTTTGTGACCAAAATATCAAATGAGCTGTACCGCTCTGCCAGTGCAATTGCGATGTCACGCTTTCCAGCGAGATACCAAAGCCGGACAATCTCACCGCCAGCCAAGTCACGTGCCATTGCCAGCTTTGCCGCGTCTTCAAATTGTTTGACGCTTTCAAGTACACGAACGGCGTTAAGGTGATCCCCCAATAACTCGTCCAAAATGAATGCGGCTCGTTTGAAATCGCCTTTTTGCTCACATTCGTCGGCAAGTTTTTTGTAACGCGCGCGCATTTCTTGAAAGGCGGCACCTCTGAATGGAATGGTGCCACCGCTTGGTTTTGCGCCGAAATTCAGATCAAGTGCGCTGCGGATCTCGGGCATCCGCGAGGCCATGGGCTGCTTTGTTTTTTCGCCCGACTTAGCAACTGAGAACGCGCGCTTTAGAGCCTCGTCAATCTTTCCATCTTGCAGCAAGCGGTCAATTTTCTTCATCCGGTCATCAAGCCCGCGACGCAACTTATTGCCCGCTGACGTATTCCAAATCATCCAACTGTTGAGCTTGTCGATCAATCCGGGCGTGCGATATTTCGGCTCTGCTCGGCGTCCAAATACGTTGCGGGTCTCACCCCCACCCCCGGGTTTGAGTATGCGAGTTGTTGGAAAACCAATCACACGGAACAACAAATTTAAGACGACCACTAAGAAAAATGCGGGCAATAACCACGCAAACCCGCCACTTGCCCCGGTGACAATTGTGAAAAGGATCAAAACAAAAACGGCAACAAGAGCGATCCCCAAGACTGCAACCGTGACAGTCAGACGTAAGGCCAAATCTCCAACACGTTTTACGCCATTGGGTTCGAAGGTTGCACCTTTGCTAATTTGGTCGCGGATGTCTTGCAGCGGCGATGAAGCTTCAAGTGTGGTGATTACAGATTTGACTGGGGTCGCCTTGTGCACGACCGGCAAATCCAACGACTGAGTTGGCATGGACGTGGCGGTGAAAGCGGCCAAACCGTCTAGGTCCCAAAATTGCATCACATCCACGGCAACCCAATCGTTTCGATGTATGCGGCGATGCTGACCTGCAAGAAAACAGGTCAACACATCGCGGGGTGGGGGCAATGCGTCGGGATAACTGCTTAACCCGCCACTGGTTGTTTTTTGCAAAGGCAAGGCAGGGCCAAGGGTGTCTGCGTCAAGGACAATGGGTTTGTGAAAGAAGACAATGAGCCCCACGGGCGTGTCATAGGTTTCGCTGACGTGATCCAAAATGGGCTCAATGCGCGCGCCAAGTGTTGCGCTATTCTGATCGGCAAAAAGAACACCGTCGTAAAGTCCGGGCAGGGGCCAAACCCATTTGCGGGGCGGTACTGGCTTGGAGCTGCGAAATTTTGTTGGTGTCAATCTTTGGACCATACCGTACGCGCCTCCGCGATCTTTTGGGCGATATCGATGGTCTCAAACCCGGGACCTTTGCCGCCAAGCCGCAACAGGGTCAATTCCTCCGGTTTACCGTCTGTCAACTTTACTCCGTACGCGAAGCGCCCACTGATAGCAGACCGGATATGACTTAATCCTTTATACGTGCCCTTGTGTGTTTTGGGCGACAATTGCGTTTTGCCAGAAGGATATGCACGGTATTGCACGATGGCGCCTGAACCGAAATCATAGGCAAAGCCCTTCTTGGGGCCCATCATTTGGATCGGAACAATCCCCAAGGGCATTTGGATTTGCCCTTCGCTTGTCGTGTCCCACAACCGATAATACGTACCGTCCGATGACAACATTGCAGCCTTGTCGCTGGTTGCAAGCAAGACATGTGCAGGTTCGTGCCGCAGGACTTCAGAATCCGAAATATTCAAGCTGGCATATCGAATGCCATTTTTCGAAGATATCTCCAAAAGGGGCTGTGTGAAATCCTGCACCGTTTTGGTTGTCAGCACATTACTCGCGTCTTTGGCCAACACATGTGCGTCGTCCTCAACGATTTGCACAATGCCCGTTTTAACACTGAACAAGAACGGTTTGCCGAATTTGTCATACATCGGCAAATCCTTGTTTAGATTGCCGTCTTGTCCGAACGATTGAACCGGTAAATCCGTCGTTGTGAAATCCAAGTTTACGTCATCAGCACTAATATCAAAACGAAAGAGGTGGTCGTCACGGCGGCGCTCTTTGGTGTTGAGTGAGGACAGAACCAACGCCGCGTTGTCTTCCGTACTGCGTAAAATTAGAAGTTTCGACGCAATCAAAGACAACCCAATGATGCGTGTGTCTTTGTCCAAAGGCACCCAAATCGCATCCTTGTCTTGGCTTTGCGGGCTCGACAAGACCAACAGACCTTCAGGCCAACGCACAGCCAGTTTTTCACCGGACAATTCCACCCAATGCTGTGCGGCCCATCCTGTTTGCAAATGTGCCGTGGGCGTCTTGGCGGCAAGACTCGAATACGCAAAAGGTCGACGCAGGGCACCCACACACAACCCATCGTCCGGATAGACGATAGGCAGGGTGCGTCGCAACACACCGTTCGACCACAAAGTCACGTCACTTGTCGTCGTAGTTTGATCATTAGCGCGGCGTGGCAATTCCGCCAGTAATCCAGCCCGCACGTCGCCCATATCAACGCGATGTTCCAACCCGGCAGGTCCAATGACCCAAACATCCGTCTCAGTGCCCGCGTCCACGGGGAGTCTGCCCAACATGCGGTTCAGCATGCTCTGATCTAATTCGCGTTGAGCCACATGCCCAAGGTATCCTGCGATCTGCCCGCGCTCCAACCCTGCGTGCCATTGTGTCTGATCAGCTGTTTCGCACCATAAAAACTCAAGACCTTGCCGCGCAGCCACGGCCGCGAGCCAAAATAACGCACCCAAAGCAAGCAGTCGATTTTGCCCCAACATCCACGCGCCACTGTCCACAATCAGACACATCGCCCGATCAGAGGTCTCTGTTTCGTAGGATTTACGCCGAAACATCGTTTCTCGCATCGCAAGACGGCGCAAAAATTCGGTCTGATCCAGATCATAAAGCGCCCAATCTGATGCCAGAATATCCGAGACGTCGCCTCGGTTTTCAATGCCGTCATATCCGTGGAATTGCCCGGGACCGGGTTGCGCGAATTGTGCAACAAGATCGGAAAAGCCAGACAGTTCCGCAAGAAACCCGTTCAACACTTTTTGCAATGGCGGTTCCATTTCAGCAAAAAGCGCGGTTGTTTGATCGATGGCGTCCGTCGCGCGCGGGGCTGTTTGATCCTTCATGCGAGCGCTTCCAAATTGGCGCGTTCAAACGGCACGCTTCGGGCCAGATCACACACGGATACAGGGGGGCCGCGTTCCAGCAAAATGTCCCCCGCCAAGGCGTATCGCTGACCAAGCGCGCCATGCAGCGGCCCGAACAATCGCTCCGGGACGTTCAGCTGCGTGTTGATTGGCCCAAAAAGGCCCGGCCCGTAACGACGCAAGTAGCTGATATCGTCGCCGAGCCACGGCAAATCAGGCTCTATCAGGGTTGGGTGGTATAAAATGAAACGATCCCCAAGCAACGCGATGCGAAAGCCGTCTGACCCTATTTGGCGCCCGATGAGCTTGGACAAAACCGTGTTCCGCGCGATCAAACCACAAGGTGAGACCACAGTTTCACAAGGTAACAGCGCGAGGGGGCGGGTCATCTTATTTCAACGCAGCCAGCAATGCGGTGCGGGCCAGCGTTAGGGTTTCCGGGCGCGTATCGTCTGCAAATCCAGCATCTATGCGCGCCAATTGCCCTTCCGCTTTGATGCACCACCGCGCATAGGAAGGATCGTCTCGCATTTGCGGCTTTTCCTCCAGATGCGTTTGGGCCGCATGCGCCAGATCGGACGCATAGGCCGCAGGACCATAGGCGGCTTGCTTTGTCGCCTCATCCAGTACGGCGTTTTCGCCTTTTTGAAGCTCCTCCGCCAAAAGCTCTTTGGCCTGTGCTTGCAACGTGCGATCTTGGATCATGTAAACGACGGGCCACAAATCGGCTTCACTGGCCTTCGTACGTCCCGCCAACAAGGCGGCGGCGGCAATAAGCTTTTGGCCTCGGACCAAGCGGCGATCAGAAAACCGCAATCCGCGCACCGACAGTTTGGCGATGATGTGGGTGTAAGCGTCGGTGATGTCACTAAGATCAACCGAAAGCACAAGCGCGACCAACGTGTCCACATCTTCTGCCGAGAGCGTTTGCAGTTCGCTTTGGGTCTCTTTGTTCAAAGCCCATCCTGCACGCAGCAGCTCTGGAATGTTGTCGGGATCCACGGGATCAACGAAGGTGTTAATCAAAAAGCGATCGGCAAAGGCTGCCAGTGTGGGGTCTTCGGGAAGGGCATTGGACGCGGCGATGCAGCTCCATAATGGGACGTCTTCCACCTGTGCACCGCGTCGATAGACACGCTCATTGAGCAAACCCAGCAATGTGTTCAAGATCGCGGTGGAACCCAGAAAAATCTCGTCGAGAAAGGCGATATTTGCTTGCGGCAACATACCCTCTGTCACTGCTTCGATACGACCGTCGCGCAGGGCCTCAATGTTCAGCGCGCCAAACAATTCTGCCGGTTCAGTGAAACGACCCAGTAAATATTCAAAATGCTTGCCAGAAAAGTGCTGCGCAACGGCTCGCACAGCGGCTGATTTCCCTGTGCCAGGGGGGCCAATCATCAAGACGTGTTCACGGGTCAGAACGCCCAGCACCACGAGTTCGAAAACAAGACGTCGCTGCACGAGGTCTTTTGACCCTTCGCTCACGATAGCGCGGATTTTCTCAAGGGCAGGATGGGTCATGTGTTCGCCAAATCTTGTCGTTTAAGTTGTACAAAGTAATGCGGCTATTGCTGATTGGGGTCAATCAGCCGATCCAAGGTGTTTTGAGGGACATCGCAAATAGTCCTTCAAATGCAAGGATCTTTGGTGGGCATGCTGGTCTTGACCGCCTACCCTTGGTGAATGGACCCACGGAGACCTAAGATGAAAACACCTGTCGACTTGACGTCGTTGGACGTTGGATATGATATTCCCGCGTTGCCGGGTATGAATGAGGCCGACATTCAAACACCCGCGCTTATCCTTGATCTGGACGCGCTAGAACGTAACATCAAGAAAATGGGCGATTATGCACAAACCCACGGCATGCAGCTTCGTGTCCACGGGAAGATGCACAAGTCTGTTGATGTGGCTCTATTACAGATCGAAATGGGTGCTGCATGTGGGGTTTGCTGTCAGAAAGTGTCAGAAGCGGAAGCGTTTGCGCGCGGTGGGATCAAGGATATTCTGGTGTCCAATCAAGTGCGCGATCCTTTGAAAATCGACCGAATGGCGCGTTTGCCCAAGCTTGGCGCCCGTACGATTTGCTGCATCGATGATATCGCAAACGTCGCCGAGCTGTCAGAGGCAGCGGTCAAACACGGAACGCAGATCGAGTGCCTTGTGGAACTTGATTGCGGCGCGGAACGATGCGGCGTGACCTCGCCCGCTGACGTCATCGCAATCGCTAAAGCCCTTGAAGACGCGGAAGGTCTGAAATTTGCGGGCCTTCAAGCCTACCAAGGAGAGATGCAGCATCTCAACAGCTTTGAGGATCGCAAAGCGTCAATCGCCACCGTTGTTGCGATGGTGCACGAGGTCATACAGGCCCTAAACGCGGAAGGGATCAAATGCGAAACCGTCAGCGGTGGCGGCACCGGGTCTTATCATTTCGAGACTAACTCTGGGGTATTCAACGAACTGCAATGCGGGTCTTACGCGTTCATGGATGCAGATTATGGACGCGTTTTAAACAAGGATGGCGTGCGTCTTGATCAGGGTGAATGGGAAAACGCATTGTTCTTGCTAACATCAGTGATGAGCCACGTGAAAGCAGACAGGGCCATTGTTGATGCGGGCCTTAAGGTGCAATCCTTGGACAGCGGCTTGCCGACGATCTTTGGCCGCACCGATGTTGAATACGTAAGATGTTCGGACGAGCACGGCATTGTTGAAGACCCGAATGGCGTTCTCAAGATCAACGAAAAGTTGCGGTTGGTGCCGGGCCACTGTGACCCGACTTGCAACTTACATGATTGGTATGTCGCTATCCGTAACGGTAAGGTTGAAACCTTGTGGCCTGTTTCAGCTCGGGGAAAAGCATTTTAAATTGCGCTGAATGGGTAACCCGACGCCGCCCATTTTTCACCAGAGTCCAACATGTCTTCTCCAACGGGAAGCACTGTCGGTGCGGCGTCTTCTGACATGGATGTGCGCAACATTGGGACCCCGCTTAACTTTGGCCTTTCGGTTATGGGCCGCGATGCTTTTGCCAGTTCCCGTGCCATCGTGGGTGCTGCGACAGACGTCCCTTCGACACCGATACGGCTACCACTGCGAGTCCCAGCCGCGCTGATCCCCCCGCGCAATCTGCTGACGGATGCGGGTGCGCTTACATCTGGCATGCGAACACCCATCGCGCGAGAACCCGTGCCGGAATAGCTGACGGGTTTCAAAGTGTCGGCGTAACACCCCGCGACGACAATCGTGTCATTTGCTGTCGCCAACGCATTGAGCGTACCTTCACGGCGAATATGCGCCGGGCTCGCGGAAACAGGATCGGACGTCATCACGCGTCCGGTTGCATGTTGCTCACTATACCTCGGATCAAAGAAGCGAGACTGACGTCCGCCGTTGCGAAATCCGGGGATCATATCGTCACGCTGGATCATCAGATCAAGCGGCCAACCTAAGGGGGTGGCGCCTTCCGGTGCGATCAAAAGCCGCCAGTCACCCGCAGTCACATAGGGCGCGCCGGGGGATGTCGGAATTGTTGGTGGCACTGCCAATGTGATCCGAACTCGCCCAACTTCTTCTTGGGGAACCCATTGCACATAGGCGCGCGCTTGCATGTTGGTCTCATCGCCCAAGGAATGAACTGAATCCATTTCAGCCCCGTACAATGTCGCGCCTGTGTCAGACATTGGCGAGATCAACGCGATGGACATATTGAGGTTTTCTGGGCGTTTGTTCATTCGAGACGACCAAATCTCAAGGAAGCTCGGTGTCTTGTCATCTGGTGACAACGACCAAAATAGCGGCGGGGCTGAAGCGTCCAAGGGGGCCTCCAACCGTGCACAACTGCGTGCAAGACGGTGATTTCCAGCAGGCATAACCATGCGGACAGGCGCACGATCTGGTCCGCGAAATTTGGGAATGGCGTCAATAAACCGATCCAAAAGACTGGATCCGTCTTTGGGTCCAGCACTTAACCCGAAACTAAGGTTTACGATCACCGGATAGTCCTTGCCGTCTTTCAGGCAGCGTTGCTCAACATGATCTAACAAGCGCGCAAGGGCTAGAATGATGAAAATCTCTGCATAGGTCCCAGATGTGTCTGCGGTCACCGTTTGGGGCAAAGACACCAACGCCAGATCATAGGTGCGCGGATCGATCCCCATTCGGTCGGGCAAGCTTTGGAAGGTGCGATCCCGCCGGTCTGTGTCCAACGCAAATCCTGACGCCAAATCCAGAACCGCTGTTCCATGCCCAGCGCGACGTGCCAAAGATTGAAAGCTGCCTTGGCTCATGTTCAAAGCGCCTGCATCGCGATACAACCCTTCTTCATCGATCATGTCGCCGTTTGGCCCGGTTCGGTGCTTCCGGAGCAAACTATTAAGGTCGTCTTGGCTGAATTCACGTCCAAACGGGATGTCGCTGGCTGTTCCGCTGTGTGCAGCACCTTGTAGCCAAAGATAGTCGACCCGCGTTTGTAATCCGGGAAGGCGAAAGCGCTCTTGCGCAAATGCGATCCCGTCGTCGATCAACGCCATGATGACCTTGTCTTGCGCATGCGGAAGCGACCGATTGCGCTTTCCACTGGGTTTGTCGGCTGCGGGCCCAAAGCACGACGTGGGCAAAATTTGGCGCAAGAGCGGCGGCCAAGCGCTGGGCGCGGCCCCCATTGTTTTGTCCAACGCTTTCGCAAGCCAGTTGGAACGGACGTTCAGCAGGTCCGCATGGGTTGCGTCTGGCGTGCTGTTGTCAATTGGACCACCCGGAGGGGACTTGGCCCAATGCAAATATGGTGATTGCGGGTCTGTGTCAGCGATTGCCCCCAAACGGGACCAATGCGGGCCAATGGGCGCATGATCATCCATTGTCTTGCACCAATTCCGCGACGGCTTTGTGCCACATCCGCGCCCAAAGATCGTCGGTTGCCCGTGTCTCGGCTTCGTCTCGGCGCATGATAGCCGCGCCACCAGAATCGACTGCGTTGCCGATCATGTCAGCCATGGTGCCTTGGTGAAAGTCCGCGTTTGCCCATGCAGTGCCGTCAAAGCGCCATTGACCGATGTCGCTTGAATGACCCGCGACAGCAGCAAGATGTTCTGCGAGCGATAGTCCCAAAACGGCTCCGGCGGCGCTATCGACTGGGTAGTGCACGCCAGCAACGGTGCGGTTGGATGCCACCCGCGCGGCCAGTCGGAAGCGATGTTCCATATGCCCAACGGCGGATTTTGGCCGACCGCCGCGCAATAAAGTCAGGATTGAGGCCATCAAATAGGACTCGGTCGCGTGCCCGCTTGGCAGACTTCCATGCGATGGCGTTTTTATGATCGGCTGGATGCGCGGTGAAAACTCAGCCGGGCGTGGTGCGTCAAAGGCCAGCTTGATTTGCTGTGTGATCGCGCCGGAAAACCCGACGGCTGCATGCAGAAGTTTCAGCGTATTGGGCGTGCGTGAACCGTCCAATTGATCGATGGCAGCAAAAAAGGAAACAACGTCCCCAAGCTGCACAAGAATCTCGGGCATTCGTTCATCGCGCAAGTCCGCATAGCTGCGCACGTAGTTCAACTGATCCGGAAATTGCGCCAATGCGGGTCTGATCAAAACGCTCATTGGGGTGTCGCCAAAGGAGTCTGCGACACTGCCCTCGGCGCTGGTTATGCGTGCATGAACAGTGGCTTTGGTCTTGGTTGTGATAACGCGCACTGTCTGCAGCAACCCGCTGGTCACGGCTTGTGTGGCATAGGTCGCGTCTGGCATGCGGGGCAGGGCGCTTGGGTCTTGCAGGCGCTCGGCCTCGCTGGCTTCTAGCGATTTGAAGGCTTCAAGGCGCTGCGCGATTGCGGTTGTGTCTAGCGTTTCTGTCCCGACGATCCCGTCATGACTGGCGGCAAGGGCTGATGCCAGAAGGGGACTTAGCCCGCCTCCTCCACCGCCGCCGCCTTGCGTTGACTGTGTCGATTGAGTGGATTGTGTGGACTGCGTTGAAATCAACGCTTGGACGGATTGAACGGACATTTTGGCCTCATTTGTGCTTGGCGCATAGAAATAAATCGCGCCGATTCTTTTAAAAAATTGTCAAAAGCCTAACCGATGGGCGGCCTGAGACAGAAGGTAAGGAATTCATCCATAGCGATCATACCCCTCTAAGTGGCATTGTGTTTTGGTTAACCACCTCAGCGATGGGACAGAGCATGACACGTATCTTCGATGCGCCATTGATATTGCGACTTGCCGGACCAGTGACTTTGATGCACCCGGACGGCTATGTCGTGACTCCGCGCGCTGCTAAGTTGCAGGCGCTGTTGATCTTGATTGCGACAGGGCAAGGCATGTGCCGACCGCGTGCCTTTTTGCAAGACAAACTCTGGAGCGAGGCCTCCCCCGCGAAGGGCGCGGCGAGCTTGCGCCAAGCCTTGTCGACTTTGCGCCGCGCGTTGGAACCAGATGTTTTGATCACGGGCAACACCAGTGTTGGTTTGAACCCAGAACGGATCACAATCGATCTGCAAGGCGATGCCAATTTGGGTGAGACACCCGAGTTCGCAAGCGGCCTTGATGTCCCTGATCCTGAATTTGAAGACTGGTTGCGTGACCGCCGGGCCGAATTTGAACGGTTGTCGCGCGGTGTTGCCCCTGCGCGTCGCCCGCAACCTAGCCGGTTGGCTGTTTTGGTGACCTTGCCGCCGTCTTGCTCGGATCAAGGATTGCGCGCGACGACAGAAATATTGACGTCCGATATCGCGTCTCAGGTGGCGCGCAATGGAAATGCAGTTGTCCAGATGGACCCCAACGCACCGGGTGCTCCGGATCGTTTGGGTGTGCAAGTTCGGTCCGCGCGGATCGGTGCGACAGTGCGGTATCAAGTGCAATTGATCGACATGGCCCGGCGCCAAGCGATTTGGACAGGGGCGTGCGACAGTTGTCCAGATGGGCCGTTGACCGAACCCGAAATGTTTGTTGACCTGAGTTCGCGCGCATCCTTTGAAGCGATCAAGCATTTTGGCAAGTTGTCTCAGGATGGCGCATTGATCCCAGAACGCCTCCCCTATCAGATTTACGCCCATTTCCCGTTTCAGCAATCCAAACAAGCCGAGGCGTTTGATCAATGGTTGTCGGCGTTGCAAGATCCCCAATCCACCGCGTTGCATCTCGCGTGGCGGGCTCGGTTGCGTGTGGTTGCGATGTTGGAACGCACGCGCGAAGGCCCCGAGGCCGCAGAAGAAGCGCAAGCCTACTGCTGCAAAGCGCTTGCACTTGATCCCAGCAATCCAATGGTTGTCGCCTTGACCGGAGAGGTCGCCTTGCAACTGCAAGCGCAACCCGAAGTCGCCGCTGAATTGGCGCGCAGCAGTGTTGAACTTGATCCCCGCAGCCCGTTCGCCACGGCGATTTATGCGCAAGCTTTGATCCGGTGTGGTCAGATCAAAGAAGGCTCTGTTATGGCACAAAGGGCGCTGCGCTTGTCTGCTGGCATGCCCAATCGCAGTTGGTGGCACGCCGTATGTGCGGGCGCAGCTATGCGCAGTGGCGACTGTGATCTGGCGCTCAAACACGCTGAGATCGCGCATTTCCAAGCCCCTGATTTCCGCCCCCCTTTGCGCTTTCTGAGCGGGTTGCGGTTTAACGCGGGTGATGAAGCGGGCGCGGCAAAGGCTTTGGCCCGGATCAAAGTGCTGGAGCCTGATTTCTCGCTCGCGTATATGGCGGACCGGTCGTATCCGGTGGCCTCTATGCGTGGCACTCCGTTGATGGAAGTCACCAAAAGCGGCCTTCTTTAAGTTCCCAATTAGACAGACAGACCGTTGAGCGTTGCCGTTCAATGGTCGTTTGTTGTGCGCTGATCTTGGGTCGATATGTTCCATGATCTGATGATGCCTTGCGGTTGATATTACGGACCTGCTGAACCAAAAACAGGCGCGACGATCTCTCGTCGCGCCTGCCACTGGTGCGGCCACGTACCCTTAGAGTACGAAGTCGCCCCCCCAGTAGTCGCTTGCAACAGTGGTGCCGTCTTCGATCAAAATGTAGAATTCGTTTGACGCGTCATTGTCTACATTGCCTCGGACATAGGTGTTGCTGCCTGAGTTGAAGACACCCAGCTCACCTTTACCAACTGCGGCTGTTCCCACCCACGTAAAGGCTTGGTTGCCAGCCAATGTGGTATCTGCATCGATGAAGGACACGTCGATGGTATCCTCTGTTACGAAGGTGAAGTTGATGCCAGCGCCGTCGAAACCTTCAATGGTATCGATGCTGCCCAGTTCGGAGTCTGTGGTCGAATAGAACCGGAAGGTATCTTCGCCAAAGCCGCCAACCAGCTCGTCAGCACCCGCTCGTCCGCGCAGAACGTCGTCGCCAGAACCACCAACCAAACGGTCCGCACCTGCGCCACCATCCAGCAGGTCGTTTCCGAGACCACCGTCGATTGTGTCATCCCCAGAGCTGCCATACATCGTGTTGTTGCCTGATGTCCCTGTCAGCGTGTCGTTTCCGGTTCCGCTAAAGATGTTCTCAAAGTTGACGAAGCTTTCTCCGACGTAGTTGGTTCCGCCTGTCGCCAGATTGACTGTGTAGTTGCCGCTGAACGTTGCTGTGTTCAGCCAGTCTATCCCTGTGGACCCGTCCAGCGTTTCGTTGACGCCAAGCCCCGCATAGACATAATCGTTGCCGCTGCCTGCGTTATAGGTGCCTGTGCCGCCCGAGCGGATTGTGTCGTTTCCGCTGCCGCCATAGACGGTGTTGTCGCCTGTTCCACCTTCAATATAATCGTTGCCCGCGCCGCCTGACAGATAGTCGTCGCCTGCTTCGCCATAAAGGCGATCGTTGCCGTTGCTGCCATACAGGAAATCATTGCCCGCACCGCCGTTGATCATGTCGTCGCCGTCACCGCCATAGATGCGGTTGGCCCCCGAAGTTCCGACAAGTGTGTCATCACCGGCTCCAGAGGAGAGGTTTTCGAAGTTGACGAAACTCTCGAGAGCGAAATTGGTGGCCCCAGTATCAAGGTTCACGGAATAATCGCCGGAATAGCTGGTGGTGTTCAGCCAGTCTGTCCCTGTTGATCCATCGAGCGTTTCGGTGGCGCCATTGCCTGCATAGACATAGTCGTTGCCGCTGCCAGCGTTGTAGGTGCCGTTGCCAGAAGAGCGGATGGTGTCGTTGCCGGACCCGCCATAGGCTGTGTTGGTGCCTGTTCCACCCTCGATATAATCGTTGCCCGCGCCGCCTGACAAATAGTCGTCGCCTGCATCACCATAAAGACGGTCATTGCCGTTGCTGCCGACCACTGTGTCGTCACCGGCGCCGCCGCGAATGGTGTCATCGCCGTTCGCGCCGTACATCCGGTTGTCGCCTGCGGTTCCGGTCAATGTGTCGTCGCCCGAGCCAGAGATGATGTTCTCAAAGTTCACGAAGCTCTCGAACGCGAAATTGGTGGCCCCTGTGTCAAGGTTCACTGTGTAGTTGCCGGAATAGCTGGTCGTGTTGAGCCAGTCGGTTCCAAAGGATCCGTCGAGCGTTTCGGTGCTGCCGTTGCCTGCATAGACATAGTCGTCGCCGCTGCCAGCGTTGTAGGTGCCGTTGCCAGAAGAGCGGATGGTGTCGTTGCCGGATCCGCCATAGGCTGTGTTGGTCCCGGTGCCCGCATCGATGTAATCGTTGCCCGCGCCACCTGACAAATAGTCGTCGTCGGCTTCACCATAAAGGCTGTCGTTGCCGTTGCCGCCGATCAAGAAATCGTCACCGTCGTCACCACGAATGGTGTCGTTGCCGTTGCCGCCATAGATACGGTTGTCGCCGGTTGTCCCGGTTAAGGTATCGTTGCCAGACCCGGTGACAAGGTTTTCAAACCCAACGAAGGATTCACCTGGGTAGTTTGTTCCACCTGTTGCGAGATCGATGGTGTAATCTCCGGTCCAAGCTGTGGTGTTTAGCCAGTCTACGCCGGTGCCACCGTTCAGAACTTCTGAGCCACCGTTGCCTGCATAAACATAGTCGTTGCCTGATCCCGCAATGTAGGTTCCGTTGCCCGAAGAGCGAATGGTGTCGTTGCCGGACCCGCCATAAACGGTATTGGTTCCGGTGCCCGCATCGATGTAGTCGTTCCCGGTGCTGCCTGACAGAAAGTCGTCCCCGTCCCCGCCATAAAGACGGTCGTTCCCGGCGTTGCCGTACAGGGTGTCATCATCGCCTTCACCGTACAGGGTGTCGTTGCCGTTGCCGCCATACAAGCGGTCGTCGCCATCGCCTGCGTTTACGGTGTCGTCACCGTCTCCGGTGAAGATCAAGTTGTTGCCAGAGGTTCCGACAATGGTGTCGTCACCGCTGCCAGTCACGATGTTTTCGAAGTTCACAAAGCTTTCGGGGGCAAAGTTTGTCACCCCGGTTGCCATGTTGATGCTGTAGGCGCCGCTAAAGGTGGTTGTGTTGAGCCAATCGATCCCGGAACCGCCGTTCAACGTCTCGTTCACGCCGAGCCCGGCATAGATATAATCGTTCCCTGTGCCGCCATAATACGACCCGGTGCCGGAAGATCGGATGGTGTCGTTCCCGGCACCGCCAAATGCTTGGTTGTCGCCTGTGTCTGCGTAGATGGTGTCATTGCCAAACCCACCCGCCAGATAGTCGTTGCCTCCGCCGCCGTATAATGTGTCGTCGTCAGCCAAACCATAAAGGCTGTCATTCCCGAGTTGGCCGTACAAAATGTCGTCGCCATCGTTGCCGAACACAACATCATCGCCGTCATTTGCAAAAACTGTGTCGTCGCCAGCCAACGCCGTGATGACGTCGTCTGCTGCTGTTCCGTTCAGGGTGTCATTAAAAATCGTACCAATAATGTTAGCCATTTTACTATTCCTCGCTTTAATTCATGCCGCCGAAGGTCAGCGGGATGCGCAAAGGAAACACGTTAGGCGTCAAGCCTGCGTGAGGTGGCGTCAATGCATTGATACCTATGGTGTAATTTCCAACTTTCGTGAGTCGGCGTGACGGGATTTACCCGTCAAATATTGCCAAACCTAACCATTCTGCGACCAAGGCAGGGGTGTCTTGTCCTTTGATTTCGATGGTCATCAGATTTTCGCGCATCAACTCGGTGTCCGACCGCGCCTTGGCGCCTTGCAATGTGAACCGACCGCGAATTTCTGCCCCTGCTTTCACCGGGGATAAGAAGCGCATTTTGTTCATCCCATAATTGATCCCCATGACTTGACCGGGCAACACGGGGAAGCACTCGTAAACGAAGCTGCTCGCAAGGCTAAGCGTGAGGAACCCGTGCGCAATAGTCCCCCCAAACGGGGTTTCCTTGGCGGCGCGTTCGGGGTCCACGTGGATCCATTGCTCGTCACGTGTGGTGACCGCAAATTCGTCGATCATCTTTTGATCAACTGTGATCCAGCTTGAGACCCCGACTTCGGTTCCGACCAAGGGCTCCAGATGCGCGATGGCATTTTGCAGGTTTGACATGTGTGGGTCCCTTTAGCTTGGGTCTGCGGCGACACGCACCATGCGCTTGCCTTTGTTGTCGCCGTTCAACAGTCCGATCAATGCCGCTGGCGCGTTCTCTAGGCCCTCAACGATGTCTTCGAAGATTTTGACTTGTCCGGTTCCAACCCAATGTTGCAAAGCGCGGTTGGCTTTGGCGTCGTCTTTGGTGAAATCTGTGACGATGAACCCTTCCATGCGCAGCCGTTTGACCACGACCATGCCCGGCAAGTTGCGCGGGCCTGATGGTGTTGTTGTGTCATATTGGCTGATTGCACCACAGCAGACCACGCGCCCGCGCTCGTTCATAAAGAACAACGCAGATTCAAGGATCGCGCCGCCCACGTTGTCAAAATAGATGTCCACGCCTTCAGGACAGGCGGCTTTGATTGCTTTGGATAGACCCGCTTCGCGGTAATCAATGCAGGCATCAAACCCAAGCTCGTCTACGACCCAAGCACATTTTTCGGGACCACCCGCGATGCCCACAACGCGGCACCCGGTTGCTTTCGCCATTTGCCCGACATACCCGCCAACAGACCCAGCCGCGGCCGAGACCAACACAGTTTCCCCAGCGACCGGCTGGCCAACCGTCATGAACCCGTGAAACGCAGTTTTGCCCGCGATCCCAAAGGCTGAGATAAGATGAGACAGTTGCGCCACGCGTGGCATCTTTTGCACTTTGTGACCGGGCTGCACGATGTATTCAGACCACGTGGCTTCACATCCCACGATGTCGCCAACCGCGACGCGTGCCGAATTGCTCTGTACGACTTCACATATCGCATAGGTCGGCATGGCGTCGCCGGGAAGGACTGGCGCGCGATAGGTTGCTCCCTGCATCCATGACCGGTTCGCCGCGTCGATGCTCATCAAGATGACTTTCAACAGAACCTCACCATTTCCGGCTTCCGGCATGTCTGTCGTTTTGACTTCGAAATGGGTTGGCTCAAGATTTCCCTTGGGCAGTTCGCGGATCAGAATTTGCTGGTTGCTCATTGTGGTGTCCTTATGTGTTCAACGTCCGTGAAAGACGGGCTTTTCCTTGGCAAAAAACGCCTGAACGGCGTCGATGTGATCCTGCGTGTGCAGGCATTGCATCATGTTCTTGGCTTCTTGTTCCATTGTGGTTTTCAGATCGGTCGCCATCGCAAGATTGTGGTTTGCTTTCATGTTGCGAAGCGCGATGGGCGCTTGTGCTGCAATATGGGTGGCGGTGGCTTGCACGGTGGCGTTCAGGGCCTCCGTGCTGACGACCCGGTTGAACAAACCCAATGCCGCTGCCTCGGCGGTATCAACGCGCCGACCTGTGAAGTAGATTTCTTTGGCGCGCGCAGGCCCGATCAGTTTGGGCAACAGCCAGCTGCCCCCGAAATCACCCGAAGCCGCGATTGCGCCAAAGGCTGGCACAAAACCGGCACCTTCAACAGCGATCCGCAGATCACATGCCAAGGCCAGCGACATTCCAGCGCCTGCTGCGACGCCGGGTAAAACGGCGATGACGGGCTTGGGGTGGTGGAACAATGTCAGCGTGGCGGCTTCCTGCATTTCCGTTAGCGCGCGCACTTTTTCGTCCATTGGTGCGTCTGCACCGTTGCCACCCATGCCCGCCATATCACCGCCTGCGCAGAACACGGTGCCAGAGCCAGTCAACACGACAACGCGCACGGTGTCATTCATTGATGTTAGGTCCAATGCCCGCGTTAAGCCCGTGAGCATTTCCGGGCCAAACGCATTGCGCTTTTCGGGCCGGTTCAAGGTCACGGTGGCAATGGGGCCAGTAATGTCGCACAGAACGTGATCTGTTCCCAGATCCAGATTTTCCGATGTCATTTGAATGAAATTCCCTCTATTAGAGCCACATGAGTCAAGAATACCGCCAGCACCGCTTCACCCTGCCCGAAGGCGCGGCAGACCTGCTTTTGATCCGCCACGGAGAAACCGAAGCCGCCAAACCGGGCGTTAACTTCGCGATGAAAGACGGTCATGGCGACCCGGCATTGCGCCCCGAAGGGCAGGCTCAGGCGCTGCAAGTGGCGCAACGCCTGAAAATCGAGCCTATTATGGCGATGTACGTTACCAAATTGCGCCGCACCCATCAAACTGCCGCACCTTTGGCGGCGATGTTGGGTTTGACCCCGTCTGAGAACCCCGATCTGCACGAGGTTCACCTTGGTGATTGGGATGGTGGTCTCTACCGGATGAAAGCCGCGAGCAACGATCCTGCGTTTGTACGTGCGCGCGATGGCCATGAATGGGGCGAAATCCCCGGCGCAGAGACGACTTTGCAACTTCAAACCCGTGTCAAACGTGGCTTGATGACGATTGCAGCGGCGCATCCGAACCAACTTGTGGCGGTGGTCGTGCATGGTGGCGTGGTTGGTGCTGCGCTGAGTGGCGCGAGTGGCGCGCGTGGGTTTGCATTTAACGGCGCGGCCAATGGATCGATTAGCCGCCTTGTGGTGCAAGGCGACCAGATGATCGTGCGCGGGTTCAACGATTGCACGCATTTGGTGGATGCCTAATCTAGCGTCAGGACGACTTTGCCCAACACTTTGCGATCTTGCATCATGACCAACGCGTCGGCGGCCTTCTCTAGTGGAAATGAGGCACTAATACGCGGCTTTACTTGCCCATCCGCATACATTGAGAACAGCTCGCTCATGTTTTCTGCATGGCCCATAGGCTCGCGGAACACCGATGCCCCCCAGAAGACTCCGACGATCTGACAGCCCTTCAAGAGCGCAAGGTTCAATGCAATCTTGGGAATGCCTGCTGGGAAACCAACGACCAAGAACCGACCCTTCCATGCCAAGGCCCGGATGGCCGGTTCGGCATAGTCGCCGCCGACCGCGTCATATACAACGTCCACGCCTTCACCGCCGGACAATTTCTTGATCTGGCTTGAAAACTCTTTCTGGGCATCACGGTCCATGTCGCGCGGATACACGATGGTCTCGTCTGCGCCGCATTCTTTGCAGAAATCCGCTTTCTCTTGCGATGATACGGCGGCGATAACTTTCGCCCCTGCAGCTTTGGCCAGCTCGATTGCTGCAACACCGACCCCGCCGGCGGCCCCAAGGACCAGAACGGATTCTCCGGCGCGCAGGTTTGCGCGGTCTTTTAACGCGTGATGCGAGGTTCCATAGGTGAAGATGAAACAGGCTGCGTCTTCAAACGGCATGGCGTCTGGGATGTTGATGACTTTGCCCGCTTCGACGCAAATATGTGTCGCGAACCCGCCATGCCCGGTTAACGCCAGAACGCGGTCCCCTATGGCAACATTGGTTACGCCTTCGCCCAGCGCTTCTACTTCGCCGCCGATTTCCCCACCGGGCGCAAAGGGCCGCTGTGGTTTCATTTGATACAGATCGCGGATCATCAGCGTATCAGGGAAGTTTAGCCCTGCCGCACGGACCCGGACCCGCACTTCACCCTTCTTGGGTTCTGGTATGGGTAATTCGGTAAGTTCCAGGGTTTCTGGCCCACCAACAACTGTACTTAACATGGCTTTCATCATGATAGGCTCTCCCTTCCCGAAATGACGTTAGGTTGTCATAGGGACGTTCGTGCCACAGGTTGTCAACAATATATCGAAATGCAATTCTGCACAGCGGAACATGTGACGCACGGTCATAGTCAAAGGAAAGGGAGGTCCGATGACGCATGCAGTCGATCTGGACGTTTTTCGCGCAGAGTTACGCGATTGGCTTGAACAGAATTGCCCCGCAGAAATGCGCGATGGGCAAAACACGGAAGACACGATTTGCTGGGGCGGAACGCAGTGGGAATTCACCTGCGATGCCCAGCGTGTGTGGTTAGAACGTGCGACATCAAAGGGTTACACTGTGCCGACATGGCCGGAAGCTTATGGTGGTGCGGGCCTGAATCGTGATCAGGAAAAGATATTCAAAGAAGAAATGGCCCGCATTGATGCGCGTTCTCCCCTGGAAAGCTTCGGCATTTGGATGCTTGGCCCCGCCTTGCTGCATTTTGGTACTGAAGAGCAAAAGCTGCACTACTTGCCCCCAATTGCGCGCGGCGAAGTGCGCTGGTGTCAGGGTTATTCCGAACCGGGTGCGGGCTCTGATCTGGCAAGCGTGCAAACCAAGGGCGCAGATGGCGGCGATCATTGGGTGGTGAACGGCCAAAAGGTCTGGACGTCATATGCCAACAAAGCCGATTGGATTTTCGCGCTGATCCGCACTGACAGCGACGCGCCTAAGCACAAAGGGATTTCCTTTTTGTTGCTCGATATGACGTCCGATGGTGTGACCACGCGTCCGATTAAATTGATCTCTGGCGCGTCCCCGTTCTGCGAAACGTTCTTTGATGATGTCACGGTGCCCAAACACCAAATGGTCGGGACTGTGAACAAAGGTTGGGATGTGGCGAAATACTTGCTGACCCATGAACGTGAAATGATCTCTGAAGGCGGTGCGGGTCTGTCTGGTGGGCGCAGTCTTGGCGCTATTCTGGCCGACACCCAAGGCGGAGACCTCACCGATGCAACCCTGCGCGCCGACGCGATGCGCTGTGAAGTTGACGGTTTGGCGATTGGCCTGACCATTGAGCGCTACAAAGACCAAGTCGAAGATGGCGGCGAAATCGGCGACGCATCCGCGATGCTGAAATACATGGGCACAGAGCTGAACAAGCAGCGCCATAATGTGCTGATGTCTGCGGGTGGCTCTGACGCGCTTGAATGGGACGGTCCCTTGGGCAATCGTCCCGCTGATTGGTTGCGCACGAAAGCAAACTCCATTGAAGGGGGCACCTCCGAAGTGATGCTCTCTATCGTCTCACGTCGCGTTCTTGGACTTCCGGGGTAACACCAATGGCAAAACTTATTCCCACCGAAGAAGAAACGATGCTTGCCGACGCGGCACGTGGTTTTCTGGATGGTGCAGCGCCCGTAAGCCATCTGCGCGCCTTGCGTGATGCAGGCGAAACGCATGATGCGGCACTCTGGTCCGAGATGGCCGCAATGGGCTGGACCGGAATTTTGGTTCCAGAAGGCGCGGGCGGCTCTGACATGGGCAACGCTGCGGCGTGCGTTCTTGCGACTGAGCTTGGCAAAACTCTTGTTAGCAGTCCCTTCTTGTCCACAGCCGTCATAGCAGCGACGGCTTTGAAACAGGTCAGCGACGCGCGCGCCAAATCTGCGTTGCAAGCCATTGCGTCAGGTAAAGCGACCTACGCATTGGCTGTCGATGAAACATCCAAATTCGACCCTAATCAGACAGAAATGGTTGCAAAACGCGACGGCAATGGCTTCCGGTTGGATGGCGCTAAGACCTTCGTCATCGATGGTGCGCTCGCGGATCGTTTGTTGGTTTTGGCCAAAACGGATGAGGGTTTGACCCTGTTTGACATCCCCGCGGATCGCGATGGCATAACCCGCAACAAGCAATCCATGATCGACTCCCGCGATTCCGCCCGGATCGACTTTGAAAACGTTGAAGCCACCGGCGAGGACGTTTTGGGCCAGGTGGACAACGCGATGGATGTCCTCAAACCAGCGCTTCAAGCTGGGCAGGCCGCATTGGCGGCCGAAATGTCGGGCCTCGCAGCGGGTGCTTTTGGCATGACGGTTGGGTATCTCAAGGAACGCAAGCAGTTCGGTGTCACCATTGGCAACTTCCAAGTGTTACAGCATCGTGCCGCGCATTTGTGGTGCGAAATCGAAGTTACGGCGTCTGCTGTGTTGAATGCGGGCCGGATGCTGGACGCAGACCCTGACAACGCCACTTTAGCGGTTTCTCTCGCCAAGGCGCGCGCGACGGACACCGCAAGCTTGGCATCAATGGAGGGTGTCCAGATGCATGGCGGTATCGGCATGACGGATGCTTTCGATATGGGTTTTTATATGAAACGCGCCCGCGTCTCTGCCGAATGGCTTGGGGATTATGGCTATCACGCGGAACAAATCGCCGCTCTCAGAGGGTTCTAAACATGGATATACAGTCTCTATTCGGGCTTGAGGGCAAAACTGCTCTTGTCACTGGTGGTGCGACTGGCATTGGTCGGATGGCGGCCGAAGCTTTGATGCGCGCGGGTGCGCGTGTCTTGATTGCATCGCGTAAACCGGGTGCGTGCGAGGCGGTCGCGGCTGAGCTTAATGCGCTGGGCGCAAGTGGGTCCGCCGAAGGTTTTGTCGGTGATGTTGGCTCTGATGAGGGTATTCAGGCTCTTGTCGCTGAGGTGAAGTCTCGCACTGATGCGCTGCACATCCTGATGAATAACGCAGGTATCACTTGGGGCGCGCCGATGGGCCAGTTCCCTCACAAAGCGTGGGAAAAGGTGATGAACGTCAATGTTGCGGGCCTGTTTGAGATGACCCAACAGTTGCTTCCTTTGTTGATTGCGTCGTCTTCGCTCGACGATCCTGCCCGTGTTGTGAATGTTGGCTCTGTTATGGGCGAACGTGCGATGGGCGATGGCGCGTATAGTTATTCGGCCTCCAAGGCGGCTGTGCATCATTTGACCCAGATTCTCGGTAAAGAATTGGCGGGCCACCATGTGACTGTGAATGCACTTGCGCCGGGTCCGTTTGTGTCGCGCATGACGGCGTTTGCAACGGGTGAAGAAACGATGCGCGAAAAAGTCGGCGCGGATGTACCGTTGCGCCGGGTTGGCACTGATACAGATATTGCGGGTTGCATGTTGTTCTTGTGCGGCAAAGGTGGCGGTTACGTGACTGGCGCGATTATCCCCGTTTCGGGCGGCATTAATGTGATGTCTGGTCCTAATATTTTTGAACAAGCCCTGCATTAAAACAGGCCCTAACAAGGAAAACTCCTATGCGTGACGCAGTTATCGTATCCACCGCAAGAACCCCGATTGGTAAAGCCTATCGCGGTGCATTTAACGCAACGACCCCCCAAGCTTTGATGGCCCATGCGATTGAGCATGCGGTTGCACGGTCTGGCGTTGATGCGTCCGAAATTAGTGATTGCGTTGTTGGCGCAGCGCTTCAGCAGGGTCACTCGGGCAGCAATATTGCCCGTCAGGCTGCGATCCGTGCGGGTTTGCCTGTCACGGTTGCTGGTATGTCGCTTGATCGTCAGTGCGCCTCTGGCATGATGGCGATTGCAACGGCGGCCAAGCAGGTTGTTTTGGATGGCATGGATGTTGTGATTGGCGGCGGCGTCGACTCGATCTCAATGGTGCAAACGGCAGAAATGCGCGTGGGCGCGGATCCGTGGATCAAAGCCAACAAACCAGAGATGTACATGACGATGCTGGAAACAGCGGAAAACGTGGCGGACCGCTTCAATATCTCCCGCGAAGAGCAGGATGCCTACGCCGCAAAGTCCCAAGAACGCACACACCAGGGTCAAGAAAACGGCAAGTTCGACGATGAAATCGTGGCGATGACGACCACGATGATGATTCAGAACAAAGAAACCAAAGAAATCACCTCCCACGAGGTCACGCTCGAAAAAGACGAAGGCAACCGTCCCGGCACGTCCGCCGAAAGCCTCGCGGGTCTTCAGCCTGTGTTCAAAAACGGCATGAACTTGGCTGAGGGCAAGTTTATCACGGCTGGCAACGCGTCCCAATTGTCTGATGGCGCGTCCGCTGCGGTGATCATGGAAGCCAAGGTCGCTGAGCAAAAAGGCTTGCAGCCGCTTGGTCGTTACGTTGGCGTGATGGCGGCGGGCTGTGAACCGGACGAAATGGGCATTGGCCCGATCTATGCAGTCCCTAAATTGCTCGAAGCGCATGGCCTTAAGATGGATGATATCGGTCTGTGGGAGCTCAACGAAGCGTTTGCGAGCCAAGTTCTTGCGTCCCGTGATCGTCTTGGCATTCCAGACGAAATCCTGAACGTGAATGGCGGCGCGATCTCTATTGGTCACCCTTATGGCATGTCAGGTGCCCGCATGGTGGGTCACGCGTTGATCGAAGGCAAACGCCGCGGCGCAAAATACGTTGTCTGCACAATGTGTGTGGGTGGCGGCATGGGCGCGGCGGGCTTGTTCGAAGTCCTCTAAGCTTTGCGCTTTGCAAATAAACGAGGCGGGTTCACAGCCCGCCTCTCTGTCACTCTTCCCAAAGGAACACCGATGTCTCGCGACGATTCCCATTTGCCAAAAGCCCTGCAAGGTCTGCGCATCCCGCTCATCGGATCGCCTTTGTTCATTATTTCGGTCCCCGAATTGGTGATTGCGCAATGCAAAGCGGGTATTGTCGGCTCCTTTCCTGCATTGAACGCACGCGAGGGCGAAGGCGAACATCCGTTGCTCGACACATGGCTGACCCAAATCAAAGAAGAACTTGATCGCCACAACCAAGCCAACCCTGATACACCCGCCGCACCTTATGCGGTGAACCAAATTGTGCACCGCTCCAATGGGCGACTTGAACGCGATTTGGAAATCTGCGTGAAGCACGAGGTGCCGATTTGGATTACCTCCCTAGGTGCGCGCGTCGAGGTCAATGAAGCCGCCCATTCCTGCGGCGGGGTTGTCCTGCATGACATCATCAACAACACGTTTGCCAAAAAAGCGATCTCCAAAGGGGCGGATGGATTGGTCGCTGTCGCAGCTGGGGCTGGTGGGCACGCAGGCCAACAATCCCCCTTGGCTTTGATCCGCGAAATCCGCGAATGGTTTGATGGCCCGCTCGCCTTATCTGGGGCAATCGCCACGGGGGAATCTTTGCTTGCGGCCCGCGCTATGGGCGCTGATTTCGGCTACACAGGGTCACCCTTCATCGCGACAACCGAAGCCAACGCCCAGCAAGATTACAAAGACATGATCGTGGACTCCGGTGCCGAAGACATCATCTATTCGTCCCTGTTCACGGGCGTTTGGGGCAACTACCTCAAAGGCTCGGTTGCAGCGGCTGGTATGGACCCCGACAACCTGCCCGAAGCGGACTCAAGCTCGATGAATTTCTCGGATGGCTCGTCCAAACCCAAAGCATGGAAGTCTATCTGGGGGTCTGGCCAAGGCATCGGCGCGATCAAAGAAGTCGGCCCTGCTGCAAAAATCGTGGATCGCATGGCAGCCGAATATAAGGCCGCAGGACAGAAACTGTCAGCAGAGTTTTCGGATTAAGCATGGCTGAACTGCTTGTAATACGACATGGTCAGGCCTCTTTTGGCGCGGATAATTATGACCAGCTTTCTGATCTTGGCGTGAAGCAATCCCAAGCTGTGGGCGCGTATTTGCGCGCGCAAGGATGGGTGCCGGATCGTGTTGTGACAGGAACGCTTGAACGTCAAAAGGACACAGCCCTTGGGATGGGCCTGACACCTGATGACACGCATGCGGGCTTCAACGAATACGACTTTCATGACCTGTTGCACACGCGCTTTGGCGGGCAGGCACCTCATGACGTTATGCAAGACCGTAAAACCCATTTCCGGACTTTGCGCGAAACAATCATCGACTGGCAGGGCGGCGGGATCGAAGGCGCGCAAGAAAGCTGGTCGGACTTCACGACCCGTATCAAATCCGCCCAAGATCACGCCACGCAACCGGGTGCCAAAAAGGTGCTTGTGGTGGCCTCGGGTGGGGTGATTGGCCAGATGGTCGCCGCTGCTTTGTCGGCCCCATCCGTGATGATGATGGAGCTGAACCTCCAGATCAAAAATGCCTCTATCACGCGTTTCGTGTTTTCTCCGGGGCGCATTATGTTGACCGAATTCAACACCACCCCGTATGTTGACGCTCAGCCCGACTTGCTAAGCTATAGCTAAGGACAGACAATGACTGCAGATACCCAGACCCTCGATATCCCGGCTGTCACTGACTACCTCACCGCCAATTTGCCCAACTTCGCGGGTCCGCTAGAGGTCACAAAGTTCCAAGGCGGGCAGTCCAATCCGACCTTTTTGCTTAAGACGCCCGCTAAGTCATATGTTTTGCGGCGCAAACCTCCGGGGATTTTGCTGAAGTCTGCCCATGCGGTTGATCGTGAATTCCGGGTGCAAAAGGCGCTTGCGGGCAGCCAGGTTCCGGTCGCGCGGATGCATCTGCTGTGTGAAGATGATGATGTGATTGGTTCTGCGTTCTACGTGATGGACCACGTTGAGGGCCGCAATTTCAACGACCCCACCATGAGCGATCTTACGGCGCAGGATCGTGGCGCGGTGATTGACGATATGAACCGCGTGCTGGCCGCGCTGCATATGGTGGATATTGATGCGGTTGGCTTGGCGGATTATGGCCCGCCCGGTAACTACTTTGAACGCCAAGTGGGGCGTTGGTCTAAACAGTATCTTGCCTCTGAGACGCAGAAGATCCCTGCGATGGATGCGTTGATGGCGCAGCTTGCCACGTCGATCCCGGCGGATGATGGGCAGCGCACGCTGGTGCATGGCGATTACCGTATCGACAATATGATTTTTGAAGCGGATGGCACGAATTGCCTTGCGGTGCTCGATTGGGAGCTCTCCACGATTGGCCACCCGTTTGCTGATCTTGCCTCGGTTATTATGCAGTGGCAGATGCCGGCGGGCTCTGAGGGACGTGGCCTTGCAGGGGTTGATCGTGCCGCACTGGGTTTGCCCACGGATGCAGAGTTTATCGCCAAATATTGTGAACGCCGTGGCTTGCCGGGCATCGAAAATTTTGGTTTCTATCTCGGCTTTTGTTTTTTCCGCATGGCTGGAATTATTCAGGGTGTTTTGAAGCGTGCGTTGGATGGGAATGCGTCTAACCCGGAACGCGCGATGAAGGTTGGCCAGTATGTTCCGGTTTTCGCGCAGGCTGGCCTTGATGCGTTGAATAAGGATTAACTTATGGACTTGCCGCCCTTCCTCCCCATTGAGGAAGACACAAAGGACCGCAATTTTGTGACGGCGCTTGCGCGTGGCCTTGATATGCTGCGCAGCTTTCAATGTGGCGATAAAGAACTGAGTAATACGGATTTCGCAGAACGGACTGGCTTGCCCAAGGCGACGGTGTCTCGTTTGACGTATACGTTGGTTAAGCTGGGCTATTTGGTAGTTGATCCGCGTAAGGGCACGTATCGGCTGGGCGCGGGTGTGCTTGAGCTGGGCTTTGGCGTGTTGTCGAGTATGGATATTGATGAGCGCGCGGATGTTGAGTTGCGGGCGCTGCGCGATGGTCCGAATTCCTTTATTACGGCCGCGATTGGTGAGCGGCATGCGCTTCAATCGGTGTATATTGCTGTGCAGCGTTCACGCGAAGAGATTGCCTTGTCGATGCGCATTGGCTCTCGCTTACCGCTGTTTTATTCGTCTGTGGGACGCGCGATTTTGGCTGGCAGCGATGAAGCGGAACGCGAGCATTTGCTATCTCAGGCGAAAACGGCGGACCCGGATGGCCATGAGAAACGCGTGGCTTCCACGGATCGCGCGGTGTCGGAATATGAAGCGGTTGGGTATTGCACGGGATATGGCGATTGGCGCCCGGATGTGAATGCGGTTGCGGTGCCTGTCTTTTCTGTTGAGGGGCCGCGCATCTACGGAATGAACGTGGGTGGACCGACATTCCATGTGAAGAAAAAACAGCTCGAAAAGATTTACGCCCCGATGTTGATTGAGGCCGCAGAACGCTTGAGCATTGGCCATAAACCAACGGGCTGAACCTAAACAGACTGGCAAATTTCTGTTAGCTGTGACGAATGATATGCTTACCAAATGGGGGAAATTTGATGCGCATTGCAGCTTTGGTCTTGATAGCGGTTATATCGCTTTTGCACTTTTATATTGCGTGGTTTGAGATGTTCGCGTGGGAATCCCGTGGGCCTAAGGTGTTTGCATCCTTTCCACCCGAGTTGTTTGCGCAGACTGTCCAGATGGCTGCGAACCAAGGCATTTATAACGCGTTCCTCGCGGCGGGTCTTGCATGGGCGTTGCTGATTAAGGACGCATCGTGGCAGGTTAAGGTTGCGACGTGCTTCTTGATTTTTGTTGCGGTTGCTGGGGGAGTGGGTGCGGTGACGGTGACGGCTAAGACGCTTGTGATCCAGACGATTCCGGCGCTGATTGCATTGGCGTTGCTGCGGTATAGCCGGTCGTCTGAAAGCTGATATTTGCGAATGATGCGCGTTTGATGTGATGCCTCTGGGTGGCCAGTTGGCATCTTCAAGCCGAAATGTGGTTTGCCCATCATCGCGCCTCAGAATCGTGCATTTGCTATGAATTTAAGTTCCGCTATGCGGAACAAAAGCAGTTTTCCCGTCACCTTCAAAAATCGCGTTAACGCAACCCTAAGTCGAAGTGACGGAACGGAAAAAATGTCGAAAAATTGAAATTCAAAATTAAGGAATGGTTAATCTCGATCACTTTATCGTAATTTCAATCGTTTTCTCCTTGTTTTCCAGCGACTTAAATTCCGGCGCCTCGGCATTTACCGAACAAACGGGGGCGGGTGATACGATCTGGTTTACTCCACGTCCCAGATCAGGGAAGCAGGCCAGCCTTGACTTATCCCCACAGTATGAAATCCTTTTGATTAGACCCGGACAGCACAAAAACACCGGGCTTGCTACATATCCTTGGGAGGACACCATGAAAGCAAAAACGGCACTCGGCTTGTCAGCCGCGCTGGCGTTGGCATTGACCGCAACGGCTTCGTTCGCTGAAAATGTCAAAATCGCATTTATCGACCCGCTGTCGGGTCCATTTGCAAGCACCGGTACAAACGGTCTGCACCAATTTGAATTCGCCGCTGATTACTTGATCAATCAAAACGGTGGTGTTCTGGGTGGTACGGAATTCGAAATTGTCGCTTTTGACAACAAAATCAGCCCCAAAGAATCTCTGATTCAGCTTCAGGTCGCGATTGACCAAGGCATCCGCTATATTGCGCAGGGTAACTCCTCTGGTGTGGCAAACGCGTTGACCGAAGCTGTCAGCAAGCACAACCGTCGTAACCCAGAAAGCCGCGTTCTGTTCCTGAACTACGCAGCTGTTGACCCAGCGTTGACCAACGACAAGTGTAACTTCTGGCACTTCCGCTTTGACGCCAATGCAGACATCAAAATGGATGCGCTGACGGATTCTATTGCGGCAGATGATGGCATCAAAAAAGTGTACATCATTGGTCAGGACTATTCCTTTGGTAAGGCTGTTGCCGCTGCTGCGGTCCGTTTCCTTGGCGAAAAACGCCCAGACATCGAAATCGTTGGCAACGAATTGCACCCAATCGGCAAAGTGAAAGATTTCACACCGTATTCACGCAAAATCGTCGCCTCCGAAGCTCAAGCGGTTATCACAGGCAACTGGGGTGCAGACATGCTTGGCCTTGGTAAGTCCATCGTTGAAAATGGCTATGGCGGACCGATCTACACGTATTACGCAGCGGGTTCCGGCATCACAGGTGCATTTGGTGAATCTGGCAAAGGCGCGATCCGTTTGGTTGGCGAAGGTCAGATCAACCCACCGGTCAGCGATGTAGCATCTGCTTACTATGATGCGTTCAAAGCGAAGTTCCCAGATGGCAACATCGATCAGGCGCGTATCGCAAACACCCTCGGCATGTTGGCACAAGCCATCGACGAAGCGGGTACAGCGGATGACGTTGTTAAGGTTGCGTATGCTTTGGAAGGCATGGAATATCAGTCCGTGTTTGGCTCCAAGGTTATGATGCGTCCAAATGATCACCAAGCGATCCAGGATGTTCACATCCAAGAGCACACAAACGAAAACATCTCCTACACGTATGATGGTTCCGACTTTGGTGTCTCTGTGATCAAAACGGTCAGCATGGCGTCTGCGGCGTCTCCATCTTCTTGCGAGATGCAGCGTCCATAACGGCAGCTTTTCCGGCCTGCTCCGCGATATGTGTGGGGCAGGCCAATCTACGCGAAGACTTTGTAAATCAAGACGGTGCGCCCCACGAATGGCCCTGTTTTGCGACTTTCTCAGATATCCCTAGGGGGGGCTTATGGACCTCATACTCGTCAATCTGATCGACGGGCTGGTAACCGGACTCTTGCTGTTTATGCTGTCCGCTGGCCTGACTTTGATTTTCTCGATGATGGGCGTTCTGAACTTCGCCCATGCCAGCTTTTATATGCTTGGCGCTTATTTTGCTTACTCCATTAGCCTCGCGGTTGGATTTTGGATGGGCCTCCTGATTGCCCCGCTGATTGTCGGCGTGATGGGCGCAGGGGTTGAACGATACGGGTTAAGACGGGTCCACCAATATGGCCACGTTCCCGAACTGATCTTTACCTTTGGCCTCGCTTTGTTGATCGAAGAGCTGGTGCAGTTCATCTGGGGTAAGAACCAGATGGCCTATGAAATCCCAGAAGTTCTGAACTTCACGGCCTTCTCGATTGCGGGCAACTCTATCCCTGCCTTTAAGATCTTCATGATTTTCATCTCGATCAGCATCTTCATTGGTCTGCTTTACGTCCTGACCAAAACCCGGATTGGTATGATCATCCAAGCGGCGCTTAGCTATCCGCGCACCGTCGAAGCCTTGGGCCATAATGTCCCGCTGATCTTCATGGGCGTGTTTGGCGTTGGCACGGCCCTTGCGGGTGTCGCAGGCGTGATTGCAGGCCCGGTCCTTGGCACATTCCCCGGCATGGCGTTTGTGCTTGGCTCCATCGTGTTTGTGACGATTGTGATTGGCGGCCTCGGCTCGCTCTGGGGCGCGCTGGTGGCCTCTTTGCTGATTGGCTGGATCACAACTTTCGCCAAGTCCTACAACATCGCGATGTCTGACATCCTACAGGGGGTTGGCTTGTCGATGCCTGAAAACATGGATGACTCAATCTGGAGAGACCTCTGGACAGTCACCAGCCCACAGATTGCAGATATCCTGCCGTATATCCTGATGGTGCTGATCCTGATCTTCCGCCCGTATGGCCTTTTGGGGAACCGTGACGCATGACCGATATGGCTAATAACCCGACCAAACCCGCGGTTGCATCGCCGTCCGTGATGCTGACGTTTGGCCCTTGGATTGTCAGTGCTGTTTTGTTGCTGATCTTGCCGCTGGTGTTCCAGCAGAACTCCGCGATTACGATTATGAACCAGATGTGGATCACGGTGATCTTCGCGCTGGCTTACAATATGCTGCTGGGACAGGGCGGCATGCTTAGCTTTGGCCACGCGGTCTATATGGGCGTCGGCGGTTTTGCGTGTATGCATATTATGAACTGGGATATTTTCGGATCGATCCCGCTCCCAATCCTGCCCATCTTTGGCGGCTTGTTTGGCATGGGCCTTGCGATGATTGTTGGCGCGTTCTCTACCCGCAAAGCTGGTACGGTGTTCGCGATGATCTCCCTTGGCGTGGGTGAATTGATTGCGGCGTGCTCGGTTATTATCGTTGCGTTCTTTGGTGGCGAAGAGGGTATCTCTGGCGATCGCACCTATGGCCTTCCGTTCTTTGGTGTCGAATTCCTCAAACAGATTGAGGTGTATTACCTGATCTCCTTGTGGTTGCTGATCTCTGCTGGATTGATGTTCTTGTATTCCCGCACCCCGATTGGCCGTATGGCGAATGCGGTGCGTGATAATCCTGAACGTGCAGAGTTCCTTGGCTATTCCGCCCGCTGGGTCCGCTATTATAGCTTTGTGGCGTCTGGTTTCTTCTGCGGCATCGCCGGGGCGTTGTTCGCGATTAACTATGAAATCGTGACTGAGGAGAACTTGAATACCGCGTCCTCTGGCGTGATCCTTCTGGTGACGTTCTTGGGTGGGGTTGGCTTCTTCTTTGGCCCGATTATTGGCGCGATTGCGTTTACGTTGCTGCAGACGGTGTTGTCGCTGCAAACGGAACTTTGGGCGATTTACGCAGGCGTGCTGTTTGTTGCGACGGTGATGTATTTCCCGGGTGGCCTTGCGGGTGTGCTGATGATGCATGTTCCGATCTTAAGGCTGGGAAATGGCAAGATGCTGATTATGCCGTATATCAAGGCGCTGATTCCGGCGGCGATTGGCATTCTGGGCGTGTGTTGCCTGATCGAGATGACGTTCCATATCCGCCATTCCAGCACGGGGGATCATGAGATGACGTTGTTCTGGACGACGTTTGATTCCCATAGCTTGATACCGTGGTTTGTTGTGATTGCTGTGACGACTGCGGCGTTCACTGTGATGCGCCGTAATTTACCCGAATTGGTGGCCACATGGCATGATGCCAATGATGCGAAAGGGGCCTGATATGAACGCTATGACCGATATGAATGCCCCCGCTCTTCACATCGAAGGGCTGAAGAAAAGCTTTGGCAAGGCCGAGATTATTCGCGGCATCGACTTGTCGATTGGCAAAGCAGAACGCCATGCGATTATTGGGCCAAACGGGGCTGGGAAATCCACACTGTTTAACCTGATTACGGCCCGGTTCGCACCGACTTCGGGCAAGGTGTCTTTGCATGGCCAGAACCTTGCTGGCTTGGCGCCTTACCAGATTAACCGCCTTGGCCTGAGCCGCTCGTTCCAGATTACGAATATCTTTCCAAAGATGTCTGTGTTCGAAAATGTCCGCTGCGCGTTGCTGTGGTCGCAGGGCTATAAGTACTCGTTTTGGAATCTGGTGGGTCGCTCGCGTGACTTGACCGAAGGGGCCGAAGCGATCCTTGAGGAAATCAACCTCACAGCGCGTCGTGATCTTCCAGCGGGCGTTTTGTCTTACGCAGAACAGCGCGCGCTGGAAATTGGCATCACGATTGCGGGTGGCGCTGATGTGATCATGCTAGACGAACCAACGGCTGGCATGAGCAATACCGAAACCGATTATATCACCGACCTGATTATGCGCGTGACCGAGGGGAAAACCCTCATCATGGTTGAACATGACATGGGCGTTGTCTTTGGTCTTGCGGATCAAATTTCGGTGCTGGTTTACGGCGAAATCATCGCGACGGGCAAACCCGAAGAGGTGCGTGGAAACGCTAAGGTGCAAGAAGCCTACTTGGGCGCAGCACTGGAGGAAGAACATTGATCGAAGTCTCCGGCATGCACGCCTATTACGGCAAATCCCACATCCTTCAGGGTGTGGATATGAAGATCAACGAAGGCGAAATTGTCGCCCTTTTGGGCCGCAATGGCGTGGGTCGATCCACGACCTGCAAAGCGATTATGGGCGAAGTTGAACCCCATGGATCAGTTGTGTTCAAGGGTCAGGAAATCGCGGGCAAGAAAGCCTTCGAGATCGCAAATCTTGGCATTGGCTACGTGCCAGAAAACCGCGATATCTTTCCCGGTCTGACAACGCGTCAAAACTTGATCCTTGGCCTCAAGCCCGGTCAAAAAGATGGCGCGGGCAGATGGTCGTTGCAATCGATGTTCGACATGTTCTCCAATCTGAACGAACGCGCGGATGTTGAAGCCTCGGTTTTGTCCGGCGGCGAACAGCAAATGCTTACCATGTGTCGCACTTTGATGGGTGACCCTGATTTCGTGATGATCGACGAACCAACCGAAGGCCTCAGCCCGCAAATGGTTCAAAAGGTCGCCGACGTTTTGAAAGAAATTGCGGATCGCGGGATATCGACACTTTTGGTCGAACAAAAGCTTTCCATCGCTCTGGATATTGCGCATCGCGTGTACGTCATGGGCCACGGACAAATTGTCTTCGAGGGCACCCCGGCAGAACTCAAAGGCCGCGAAGATGTTCGCAAGGAATGGCTCGAAGTTTAACGACGGCATTTTTGGAAAAATCGGGCCGGGCGCAATGCTCTCGGCCCGTTAAGCTTTGTCACCAAACGGTTGTGGCTGCGAACGCAATTTCCCAAAACACGCAACGTTCGCACCCAACGAACGGTGCTTCACGCAACAAAGATTAACAAAATGGGGCACCGAACGGTGGTTAATGCAACACCGTGCGTTGCCCGACCACAACATCTAGTGTTTCTGTTATGGCCGGGAATGGGGCGGTTTTATCAGCTTGATTGCCCCAGAAACCAATCCAAATCATCCAGTGAATCTTTGCCAAAGAACATCTCGTCACCCACAAACATGGATGGTGCGCCGAACACTTTTCGCGCCACAGCGGCTTCCGTCATGTCCCGCAATGTGCTCTTTATGCTATCACTCTGACTTTTTTCGATAATTTCAGCAACGGGCAGACCGGCAGCCCCCAAGACGCGTGCAATAGTTTCGGGGTCGTCCATCTTCTCCCCGTCGATCCAAAGCGCGCGCATTACAGTGTCAAAATATGACTGCTCCCACTCTGTCCCCAAAGAAGCCACAGCCCCGCGCATAATAGCCACTGTCGTAACAGGGAAATGCGGGTTCATCTTGAAGGGAACACTATATCTGCGCAGAAACCGGGCGATCTCTAACCGCATGTAGTCCAGCTTATGAGACACCCCCGAGAACGCAATCATCGGCGCTTGGTTGTTTGTCGCCTTGAAAACGCCCCCCAAAAGCATTGGTTTATAGATCACAGAAACCCCGTGTTTGGCCGCGATCTTGGGCAAAACAGCGTTCACCATGAACACATTAGGGCTGGCAAAATCGTAATAGAATTCAATATCTTGCATCAGAATTTCTCTCCAAAAGGTCGCAAATCCATCTCAAATGTCCACCCGTCTCGTGACTGATGATACATCGTCCAATATGCCTGCGCGACAGAGTCTGGATTCATCAAACTATCCTCGGGCAAATCCGCCGGATCCCGTCCCGACGCCTTGATCCGCTCCCGCACAAACGCAGTATCCACACCCGCATCAATAATCAAATGAGCTATGTGTATGTTTTTAGGCGATAATTCTCGTGCCATGCTTTGTGCCAAAGACCGCAACCCGGCCTTACCAGCGCCAAACGCGGAATACCCAGCATTGCCCCGCATACTCGCTGATGCGCCGGTAAAGAAAATCGCGCCTTTTCCACGGGTTACCATGTATTTTGCAGCTTCACGCCCGGTCAAAAAACCGCCCAAAGTCGCCATTTCCCAGACTTTCCGGAAAACCCGCTCTGTCGTTTCCAAAATCGGGAAATACACATTGCCCCCGACATTGTAGATCACCAGATCAAGCGGCCCAACCTCTTGTTCCACCTGTGAAAAAACGCTCTGCACGCTCTCTTCTTTGCGCGCATCCATGGTATATCCATACGCCGTTCCCCCCGCCGCTTCGATCTCGGAAATCAGCGGCGCCAACTTATCCCCGTTCCGCCGACCCAAACAAACAGTGAACCCGCCCGCCGCGAACCGCTTAGCAATCGCCGCACCAATATAATCCCCCGCCCCAACGATCAAAACCGTCCCGCTCATACCGTTAAAACCTTGTAAAACGACCCAAGGCTGATCCCGTTCAAAATAGCAAAATTATTTCCCATGAATAACGCGCCTCCTCGCGCTGCGGGGTGGTGTCCCGCCACAGAAACGTTACTCTTTTCAATGGATAGTAGGCAATGAAGGTGTGAAATTATGAAGCTGGGATTTGATGAAGATCGTCTGACACGCATTACAGAGTGGATGCAAAGCTATGTGGATCGCCGCCGCTTTGCCGGATGTTCGACCTTGATCCTACGTGGTGGTGACGAAGTCTATTTCGATGCGGTTGGTCTTCGCAATATCGATGACAATTTGCCCTTCGAACGCGACACTCTGGCTCGCATATATTCGATGACCAAGCCGATCACATCGAGTGTTTTGATGATGTTGGTCGAACGTGGCCTGTTCCACCTTGATGCGCCAGTTTCAGAATTTATCCCTGCTTTCAATGACATGCGTGCCCTAATCCCAGATGCAACATCGATTGAGCAAACTGAACCCTGCGCCACGCCGACATTGCACCAGCTTCTCACGCACACGTCTGGTACCAGCTACCCGTTCAATCCCGGCCCCCTCGGCGAAGAGATGGACGCCCAAGGCATTATCTTTCGCGGCGACCATGCAACGCTCGAAGAGGTCTCCAACCAAACCGCTGCTTTACCGCTTTCATTTCATCCCGGTGAACGCTGGGAATACTCCGTGGGCATCGACATCATTGGCCGTGTGATCGAAGTAGCGACAGGCCGTCCGTTGGATGAAGTCTTTCGCACGGAAGTGTTCGAACCGCTTGGCATGACCGAAACAGCGTTTCAGGTTCCATCCGGTATAGGTGATCGCTTTGCTTCGCTTTACACACCGTTGGCCGGAAACAGCTTTGATTTGAATTCGGCCAAAACCGGCACGGAAACCCTGCGCTGCGTCGATACATGGCAAGAAAGCCCTTACAACAGCACATCATGTTTCTCTGGCGGCGGGGGATTGGTCGGCACCATCGACGATTACGCGAAGTTCGCTGAAATGCTGCGCCGAGGTGGTGAACTGAACGGCAACCGACTTCTTTCCCCAAAAACAGTGGAGTTCATGACAGCCAACCACCTGCCTGGAGATATCGCATCCATGGGTCCGAAAAGTTTCGCGGAACTCCCGATGGATGGAATGGGCTTTGGAATTGGCGGTGCGATGGTGTTGAATTCCGCGCTTGCGCGGGCGCCGGGGTCGCTGGGTGATTTTGGATGGGGCGGCATGGCCTCAACCTACTTTTGGATCGATCCTGTTCTCGATTTGACGGCGGTGTTCTTTACCCAACTTTCGCCATCCAGCAGCTATCCCGGCCGCCCCCAACTCAAGGCGTTGGTACACGGAGCCTGCATCACATGACCGAACGGGGTGAAATTTTATGGCAGCCGAGTGCGGCGCAAATCGAAGACAATCGGATGGCGGATTTCACCCGGTGGGTTGAAGCCAAGCATGGTTTAATCTTCAAAGATTTCAACGCGCTTTGGGAATGGAGCATCACTGAAACCGACGCATTTTGGACTGCGATCTGGGAATTCTTCGACATTCGCTGCACGACGAAACCGACCGCAATGCTTAGCAAAAACCAGATGCCGGGAATAGAATGGTGCCCCGGTGCGACGGTCAATCACGCCGATCAAGTGTTGCATCACGCCGAACACACGCCTGACAAAACGGCCATCATCGTTCAGTCTGAAACTTTCGGGCGATCCACGCTGACATGGCTGGAATTGCGCCAGCAAGTGGCAAGTGTGGCCCAGCATTTGCAGCGGATGGGTGTTGGACAAGGTGATCGGGTCGTCGCGGTTTTACCAAACACGGAAACGGCGTTGATCGCGTTTTTGGCTACAGCCAGTCTTGGCGCTATCTGGTCAATTTGCGCCCCGGATATGGGGCATGTCGCAATCCTTGATCGCTTCCGCCAGATCGAACCCAAAGTATTGATTTGTCAGGACGGTTACGTTCATGCGGGCAAACAAATCGACCGTCGCGAAGCGTTGGCGGGAATTGCGGCTGACTTGCCAAGCCTCGTTCAGATTGTGACGCATTGTGTTGTGGGCGAATTGCCAGAAGCGCACATGGCATGGGGGGATTTGTTGCACAGTGACGTGCCATTTTCACCGCGGCCTGTTCCCTTCGATCATCCGCTTTGGATCGTATATTCCTCGGGCACAACGGGTGCGCCGAAACCTATCGTACATGGGCATGGCGGCATCATTTTGGAGGCATCCAAACAATCGTTACACCATGACTTACGCGCTGAAGATCGCTTTTCTTGGCTGACGTCTTCGGGTTGGATTATGTGGAACGCGCAGTGGATGGCATTGGGTCAAGGCGCGACTGTTGCGCTCTTTGATGGTGCGCCCAATCACCCGGATATGGGTGTGGTTTGGCGGTTTGTTGCAGATGAAAAGCTGACAATATTTGGCGCGGGCGCGGCGTTTTTTGATGGCTGTCGTAAAATGAATGTTACGCCGGTAACAGACACGGATCTGAGCGCATTGCGTGAACTAGGCTCAACAGGATCGCCGCTGACAGCCGACGCATATCATTGGATTTACCGCGATGTGAAAGCAGATGTTTGGCTTGCTCCTATCTCTGGTGGTACCGATTTGGCGGGGGCTTTTGTGCTTGGTCATCCGGGCATGCCGGTGCGCACGGGCGAAATGCAATCGCGCGCTTTGGGCACGGCCACGCAAGCGTTTGATGAAGAAGGTAATGTGTTGATCGGGGAAGTTGGCGAGCTGGTTTGCACCCGTCCCTTGCCCGCTATGCCGTTGTATTTCTGGGGAGATACCGACGGCAGCCGTCTTCATGGCAGCTATTTCGATACCTACCCCGGTGTTTGGCGGCATGGCGATTGGATTGAAATTTTCGAGGACGGCGCGTCAGTTGTTTATGGTCGTTCGGATGCCACGATTAACCGCAAAGGATTGCGTTTGGGCAGCTCCGAAATTTATCAGGCCGTTGAGGGATTGGATGCGATCCTCGACAGTTTGGTTGTTGACCTCGAATTTCTTGGACGCGAAAGTTTCATGCCGCTGTTTGTGGTGATGCAACCGGGGCATGTGCTGGATGATGAGATGAAAGCCAGTATAAGTGACGCAATTCGAACGGGTATCTCGGCTCGATTTGTACCCAACGAAATCATAGAGGTTCCGGCAATTCCTCGTACGTTGTCTGGTAAAAAGCTGGAAGTTCCAGTGAAAAAGCTGCTTCTTGGGGGCGATGCTGACCGTGTTGTCAATCGTGACAGCATGGCCAACCCGGAAAGCTTCGAGACCTTCATTGCCTACGCGGCAGAAAGACGATCCTTATGACTGACCTTGCCGCCGCTGAGCTTTTGGACTTGCTGGACATCGAACAGCTGGAAGTCGACATGTTCCGCGGCACAGGCGCTGGGGGCGAAACCAGCAAGCGGATTTTCGGTGGTCATGTTATCGCGCAAGCTTTGGCAGCGGCCTATCGCACTGTGCCAGATCGGTTGTGCCACAGTTTGCATGCCTATTTTATTCGCCCCGGTGATCCTTCGATTCCGGTAATTTACCAAGTAGATCGCGCCCGGGACGGCGGTAGTTTTACCACACGCCGGGTGGTGGCGATCCAGCACGGCAAGCAAATTTTGAACATGTCGGCTTCGTTCCATGTCCAAGAAGAGGGTTGGGAATACCAACACGACAAGCCCGATGTAAAAGGGCCGGATGGATTGTTGAATCGGGCCGAATTGCGCGACCAATACATCGACAAAATCCCGGAAAAGTTGCGCGCGGATTTCTTGCGCAAACGACCTATTGAGATCCGCGAAGTTGATCCGCGTGACCCGTTCAACCCATCTGTCGCAGATGACACAAACCATCTTTGGTTCCGCATGGAAGCGGCCAAGGGGCAGGGACCGCAAATGCAGCATTGTCTGTTGGCATATGCGTCAGATATGAATTTGCTCGGCTCTTCATTGCGACCGCATAAATTGACTTGGTTCACCGGGGAAGTCATGACAGCCAGCCTAGATCACGCGCTATGGTTCCATGGGCCGGCTCAGTTTGAAGAGTGGCATCAATATTCAATGGACGCACCTTTCACGGGCGGTGCGCGCGGGTTCAACCGGGGTAGTATCTTCAATCAGAATGGTCAGTTGATGGCGTCTGTCGCGCAAGAAGGTTTGATGCGACCTTATAGACCAAAGGGTTAAGCCCCGTTGTGGTGTAAACGTGCGGGCGTTTCATCCCGCCCGTGTCGTTAGTCTTTGGAGGGCAACGTGTCGTATTTGCGGTTCAGCTTTCGCATCCCGCCAACCCATCGTTCATAATCCGCCGTTTTATGGCGCATGTAATCAAGCACTTGCGGGTGCGTGAGTATTAAAAACTTCTCATCGCGTATGGCCTGCACGCAAATCTGGGCAACAGGCTCTGCGTCCATCATGCCGTCAATCGCTGCCACATGGTCTTCATGCCCGCGTGTCATTTCGGTGCGGACCGCCTGAGGGCAAAGAACAGAGACCTTGATGCCTTGATCCCCATGGGTCAGCGCCAACCATTCGGCCAGCCCAACAGCCGCATGTTTGGTCACACCATAAGAGGCCGATCCGATTTGGTTCAAAAGACCCGCAGCCGAAGATGTGTTCAGTAAGTACCCCCCACCGCGTTCTGCCATCAAAGGCACCAGTTTGCGCGACGCCCAAACATGCGACATCACGTTGATATCCCAGACACGCTGCCATTCGTCGTTGGGGGTATCCATGCCACCGCCAACTGCAATCCCAGCGTTAGACCAATAAAGATCAATCGGCCCAATGTTGGCTTCAACGGTGTCGATCATCGCGGTAATCTGCGTTTCATCGGACACATCCACAGTGAAAGCCGTTCCACCGACATCTGCTGCAGTTTGTTTTGCACCCTCGCCGTTCAGGTCGACACAGACAACGTGGCGTGCGCCTTCGGCTGCAAAGGCCTGACATAATGCACGCCCAATGCCGCTTGCCGCCCCGGTAACAACAGCAATCTTACCTTTTAGTTCCATGACTTAAGTCCACATATTAGAGCCGCCACAAACCGTCAGGGCTTGGCCTGTCATGTAGCGGCTGGCATCTGAAGCGAGGTACACAGCAAGGCCTGCAAAATCCTCGGGTTCTCCCAGGCGGCGCATGGGGATTTGTTCCTCGATCCGCTTCGCGACCTCTGGGTTGTCCCACAGCTCACGGGCAAAGTCAGTTTTTACGAGACCCGGACAAATCGCATTGAATCGCAATCCGGCTGGGCCAAATTCCTCGGCCAAATTGCGCACCAAACCAATCAGCGCCAGTTTCGACATCCCGTAAGTGCCTAACATCACAGATGGTTTGAACGCGCCGATGGAGGACGTGAACATCATCGACCCGGACCCTTTGGCCACCATATCAGGAGCAACCATCTGCGCGATCCATAGATTAGACTGCACATTGGCGTTCATCGTTTTTTGATAGGCGTCATCCGGGATTTCCGAGGTTTTCCCATAGTAAGGGTTCACCCCAGCATTGCCGACAACAATATCGATCGGCCCGGCTTGCGCATGGGTCGCGTCGACCAAAGCTTGCAACTGATCTTTGTGACCCACATTGCACGCGACAGGGATTGCTTTGCCTTTACCCAACGCATTGATTTCACTCGCCGCGATGTCCAATTGGTCTTGCTTGCGAGCAGAGATGACGACTGTCGCGCCATGCTCTGCCAACCCTTTGGCCATGCTAAGACCCATGCCCTTGGAGGCGCCGGTTAACAGCGCCACCTTACCTGTAAGATCAAACATCATACCCTATGGCCCCGAGAAGATTTTGCCCGGTGCCGATTTGGGCAGGGGGTGGCGGCGCAAATTGTCTTCGCGGTATGCGGCGACTTCTGCGCGGGCGACAACATGATGATGCACTTCGTCCGGACCATCGGCAAACCGCAAGGTGCGTTGTCCTGTATACATGCCCGACAAAGGGGACCACTGAGAGATACCTGTGGCGCCATGAACCTGCATCGCCTGATCGATGATTTCGCACACTTTTTCTGGTACCAAAGCTTTGATCATGCTGACCCAGATACGGGCTTCTTTGTTGCCCAGAACGTCCATTGCCTTGGCGGCTTTAAGAACCATCAGGCGCATAGATTCGATCTCGATCCGCATCCGTGACACGGTTTCCATGTTCTTGCCGAGATCGATGATTTTCTTCCCAAAGGCTTCACGATGGATGGCGCGTTCCAATAGCAGGTCCAACGCTTTCTCTGCTTGGCCAATCGAACGCATGCAGTGGTGAATCCGCCCAGGCCCAAGGCGCAACTGGCTGATCTCAAAACCGCGACCTTCGCCAAGCAACATCGCACTTTCTGGCACGCGAACATCTGTGAAACGGATATGCATGTGCCCATGGGGCGCATCATCATGGCCAAAGACATGCATAGGACCAACAATTTCGACGCCGGGAGTGTCGATTGGCACAAGGATTTGCGACTGCTGTTTGAATGACTCGGCATCCGGTGAGGTTTTCACCATGACAATCATGATCTTACAACGCGGATCACCAGCACCCGAGATGTAGTATTTCTCCCCGTTGATGACCCATTCGCCGTTCTTAAGAACCGCCGATGTCGAGATATTCTTCGCGTCGCTTGATGCCACATCTGGCTCAGTCATGGCAAAAGCAGAACGAATTTCACCAGCGAGAAGTGGTTTCAGCCATGTGTCTTTCTGTTCTTGCGTGCCAACACGTTCGAGAACTTCCATGTTGCCAGTATCTGGCGCGGAACAGTTCAGTGTTTCAGGTGCGAGGGGGTTTTTCCCAAGTTCAGCAGCGATATAGGCATAATCCAGATTGCTAAGCCCTTCACCGGTTTCAGCATTCGGGAGAAAGAAGTTCCAAAGCCCGGAATCGCGCGCTTTTTGCTTTGCAGTTTCCAGCAATTCAAGCTGACCGGGTGCGTAAGACCAGCGTTCTGTGCGGCCTTCGCCCAAAGCGTGGTATTCCTCGCTGATGGGATCAACGTTTTCTTTGATGTGCTTGATGACGGCATTCAGGAGCGGCTTGGCACCTTCTGACATCTCAAGATTGTTCATATCGAACGGGGTATGGGTGTGGGACATAGGTGGCGTCTCCTCGATTTAGCGGTTGACCCAATTGGGTTTACGTTTTTCGACAAAGGCATTTACGCCTTCTTTGAAATCTTCGGTTTTCGACAGGTCAGCGATCACCTCACGCGAAAAGTCGATGCTGCCCTGCATGCCGTCGCGGGCATACATATCGTTCAGCACGCGCTTGGTTGATTTCACAGCAGATGGCGACACAGAGCAAAGCTCTTCTGCTTTTGCCATCGCCGCGTCCATGAGTTCAGCATGGGGTAAGACCGCGTTGCAGCAGCCCATCTTCAACGCTTCTTGGGCATCTATCGTGCGACCCGTAAGCATCATTTCTTGCGCGGCGAGGCGTCCAATGTAGCGGGACAGGCGTTGTACGCCAGACGCCGCCGCAAAGAAGCCGACTTTCACTTCTGGAAGTGCGAACTTTGCGTTCTCGGAGGCAAGGATAATGTCGCAAGACAGCGCGGTTTCGAACCCGCCACCCATCGCAAAACCATTTACGGCCGCGACAATGGGTTTTTCTAGATCAAAGCGGGATGATAGGCCCGCAAAACCAGATGTTGGCATGTCTTTGCGTCCACCTTGGGCGGTGGCTTTCAGGTCATTGCCTGCCGAAAACGCTTTGTCTCCGGCACCTGTAAGAACTGCGACCCAAAGGTCCTGATCCGCTGCGAAGTCGTCCCAGCACTTGGCCATCTCGTGGTGCATATCCACGTGAACGGCGTTGTAGACATCGGGTCGGTTCATCGTGACAAGTAGGATATGTCCGCGTTTTTCGGTCGTGATAAATTCGTAGCTCATACTTTCAGTCCGCCTGTGTCGATATCAGTAAAGCTGCCACCGTTGGCCGCGAGATCTTCAAGAAGTTTGGCCGGCGAAAACGCTGCGTCCTCAGCGCCAAGTTTCTTCATTGTTTCAAGAACCTCAGCCGCGCCGACCATATCGCCATACAGCATTGGCCCGCCTTTGTCGGCAGGCCAGCCATACCCGTTGAGCCAGACAATATCGACGTCAGAGGGGCGTTGCGCTTTGTTCTCTTCGAGGATTTTCACGGCCTCGTTGATCATCGGATGGATGCAGGCTTTGATGATTTCATCTGCGGGCATGGTGCTTGGCTGTGCGCCAGTGATGTCGCGGATGATCGCGGCGGTGATATCTGATGGGATCGGTGTGCGCGACGCGTCGTAATCATAAAACCCAGCTTTGGTTTTCTGTCCGCGCCGATCAAGTTCGCAAAGTGCGTCACGGATCGGGTTGTTGGTCGTTGCACCCTTGGACCAACCGATATCGAGGCCCGCAAGATCTGACATTTGGAACGGGCCCATTTTGAAGCCAAACTGGTTCAATGCAGCGTCTACATCCCATGGCATCACACCTTGGTAGATCAGTTTGTTTGCTTGAATTTGTCGAGCAAACAGAATGCGGTTGCCAACGAAGCCCGGACAAACACCAACCAAGGTTGCTATCTTGTTGATCCTCTTTGCAAGATCCATACAGGTCGCGACCACGTCATCATCTGTTTTGGCAGCACGGACAATCTCAAGCAGTTTCATGACGTTCGCCGGAGAGAAGAAGTGCAGTCCGATCACGTCTTGCGGGCGATCGGTCACACTTGCGATCTCATCGATATCTAAAGCGGACGTGTTCGTTGCAAGAATCGCACCGGGTTTCATCACGCGGTTCAATTCTGTGAAGATTTGCTTCTTGAGGTCCATGTTTTCGAACACGGCTTCGATCACCAGATCGCAATCAGCCAAATCAGCTAACGCCAAACGTCCATCGAAGCGACCCATACGTGCTTCTACTTCGTCTTGTGGGAAACGACCTTTGTCGGAAGAGCGTTGGTAGTTGCCGCGCACGACGGCCAGACCGCGATCCAAGGCGTCTTGTGCGGTCTCTATGATGCGGACATTGATCCCAGCCGTCGCGAAGTTCATCGCGATCCCGCCGCCCATCGTTCCAGCACCAATGATGCCGACCGTGGTGATTTCACGACGTGGAGTGGTCTCCGTTATGCCCGGTACATCCCATGCGGCAGCGCCTGCTGTGGCGATATATGTGCCGATTTCTTCTGTGGTGAAGCTCTTCATACAGTCCTCTTGTTTACAGCGTTTCGAGGCACGCAGTACGCACCCCGCGTCGATCAAGTTTATCTGTTGCGCCACGTGGCAGCGCGTCCGTTTGGAACCATAGATGGTTTGGGATTTTGAAGTGGGCCAAGTGCCCGTCAAGGAAGGCGCGCATCGCGTCGCTGTCCAAATTCGCGCCATCGCGAAGATGAATAGACGCGCCAACGATTTCTCCTAGGCGTTCATCGGGAACCGAAAAGGCGCAAGCCTCTATGACATCCGGGTGGCGGTGTATTGCCGCTTCAACATCCAAACAGGCAATGTTTTCACCGCCACGAATGATGATGTTCTTTTTGCGATCAACAATCGTGACATACCCTTCGGCATCGATCACACCCATATCACCCGTGCGCAGCCAGCCATCTTGCAGCACTTCAGCCGTGGCGTCCGGCTTGTTGAGGTAACAGCGCATGTTGCTTGGGCTTTTTACGGTGATTTCACCGGGCTCGCCCATCGGTACCTCAGCGCCATCTTCGTCGAGCAGCTTGATCTCTTGCAAAGGCGGATGGAGGCGTCCTGCAGCATCAGGGCGGTCCACATATTCCTGCCCAATCATGCCTATCCCAAGCGCGTTTGTTTCTGTCATACCCCAACCCGTCGCGATGTTGGCGTTCGGAAACGTCTCTGCCAATTGGGCGACTTGAACGGGTGGGCGTTTTGCGCCCCCAGCACCAACATAGTCGAGCGTAGGCAGCGTCAAACCAAGCCGTTTTGCGGTCTGCATAAGGTCTGCCGACTGGGTTGGAACGCCTAACAAGCGGGTGATTTTGTGATCTTGAATGATTTGCGCTGCGTTTTCCGGGTCCCATTTTGGGATCAGTGCCACCTTGGCGCCAGCTGGCAGACTGAGCAGGAAGACAGGGTGCGTTGCAGTGACGTGGAATAAAGGCGTCGCAACCAAAACGGATGGCCGCGCAGCTTCGGGTGCATCGGGCGCAGGTGGGTCCATCAAAGGCGCGATCACCGCTTGCATCAGCCAAGAAAACACGGCGTTCACCGCGCCGCGATGAGTTAGCACCACGCCCTTGGGGCGTCCAGTTGTGCCTGAAGAATACATCACAGCAAAATCGTCGTCATTGTCGACAGACACGTCTGGCCAATCCGCGCCTTTGGCCGAATCGCGCAAGGATGTGTAGGATTTGTCGGCGGTGACTTCGCCATCGCGGACACCGACAACAGTAAGATTGAGCGGTTCAATCAGCGGTGCGATGCGTTCAGCACGTGGCCCATCCGCAAAGACAAGGCTTGGGGCGGAATCGCGCAGGGCGTAGTCCAACTCTTCAGTGGTCCACCAAGCGTTCACGAAGACAATTACAGCCCCCACAGACGTGATCGCCATCATAAGGACCATAAGTTCGGGGTAGTTGCGCATCGCGATGGCAACCCGGTCACCTTGGTTCACGCCCAGATCGTGCTGTAACACATGTGCCATGGCCTTCACATCGTCGCAGAACTCGGAAAAGGTCCAACGCTCATCGTCGAACACCAGATATTCGGCGGCACCTTCGCCCATAGGGGCCCAGCTCGCGCGCAACAGGGAGCCGACAGTCTGAGGAATATTTTCGAAAACGCGGAATTCTACGCCCCGGATCGTCGCAGTGGTCATGGCGAAGGTGGGGTTGGTCGTTGTGACATGCTCTACGGCTTGTTGTAGCGTCATCGCTGTCATTGTGCGCAGCCCTCGTCGCGCCGCAGCACGGTCCACCTGAAGCAAGGCATAGTGATCTCCTCCCATAAATCATGCACTGCGTCCTTGTTTTTCGACGTCGGCACATCACTCTTATTGGGGGAAGCGTAGTGCGGAAAATTCGTGCTGCCAATACCGCATAACGGAACGTCGTTTCACTAAATCAGCTCTTGCAAGCAAATCAATGCATACATTGATTTATACAATCACGCAAAATTTGACTAGCCCTTTGCACGAAGTGGTGGTTAGTCTGCTCAATAATTGGACGAAACGTAAATGCGAGAGAGAGACATACTCTCTGTCAAGCGTGCCGGGAGACACGCTTTGCACATCGCAAGCAAGCGAAGTTCAAAACAACGAATTGCGGCGCGTGTGGTCAAGCGCAGTCTGTGAGCATCAAATACCAAATGGCCATTAGTACGATCCTTGGGAGGACTTTATATGAAACTGAAAAATCTGACTGCTGCCGTCGTGGCATCCTTTGTCAGCGTTAGTGCCGCACAGGCACAAGACGTGATCGAGATGACCTCGTCATTCCCATCGAACTTGCCAATTCTGGGCACGTCTTCGGTGGACTTCGTGAACCGGATCAACGCGATCTCCGGAGAGGTCAACTTCGAACACTTCGATCCCGGCAAGCTGGTTCCAACACTTGAAGCCCTTGATGCTGTGTCCAACGGTTCTGTTGATTCTGCGTTTGCGACATCTGGTTACTGGCAAGGTAAGATTCCGTCGGCATCCTTGTTTGCGGCTGTACCTTTTGGTCCAGAAGCGGGCGAATTCCTTGGATGGATTCTTTATGATGACGGCGCTGCTTTGTGGCAGGAAATGTATGACCAAGCTGGCTATGACGTGAAGGTTATGCCGTGTGGTATCATCGCACCAGAGACATCTGGTTGGTTCAAAAATGAAATCAACTCGGTCAGCGACCTTGAAGGTTTGAACATGCGCTTCTTTGGCCTTGGTGCTGAGGTCATGCAACGTTTGGGCGTTTCGACATCATTGTTGGCAGCAGGCGACATCTTTCCTGCTCTAGAGCGCGGCGCGATTGATGCGACCGAATTCTCCATGCCTGTGATCGACGCACGCTTGGGTTTCCACAAGATCGCCAAGTTCAATTACTTCCCCGGCTGGCACCAACCTTCGACCTTGTTTGAGTTGATCGTGAACATTGACGTTTGGGAAGACATGTCCGAACGCGGGCAAGCGCAGATTGAAGCAGCCTGCCTTGCGAACGTCACGACATCCCTCGCAGAAGGCGAAGCGGTGAACTTCTCGGCGATGGTTGAAAACCAAGAGAAGAACGGCGTGACCCTGATGCAGTGGCCTGATGAAATGCTGGACCTGTTTGAATCCACATGGAACGAAGTGGCCGCCGAACTGGCAGCAGAAGACCCACACTTCAAGAAGACATGGGACGATCTGCAAGATTACCGCGCAGGGTACAAGACGTGGGTGTCTAACATTTATTTGCCGCGTAGCCGGTAACGTTAATGACCTAATACACGTGAGGCGGTGCTCCGGGACGAGCGCCGCCTTGCGCATCTGATGCGGGCAAAGGGTCGGACATGAGCACACCAGACATAGCTGAAATACCTGACGTCGAAGAGGTCCTTGCGATCACCGACCCGGGGGAGGTCGGTCGCGATCACCACGGACCGATCGATCGCTTGATGATCAATGTTGGCAATGTGGTCGCTTGGGCATTTCCATTGCTGATGTTGGCAATCGTTTCACAAGTATTTTTGCGAGCAGCAGGTCACAACCAAGCATGGTTGGACGATGCTCAATGGTGGATTTATGGCTTCGCGATGCTGACAGCCTTTGGGTATGCGATCACGACAGATTCCCATGTTAGGGTCGATATACTCCATCAAAACTTCTCACGGCAAAAGAAAGCGCGCATCGAGGTGCTTGCCATAGGCTGGCTGCTTTTGCCGTTCATTGCGCTGATGACCGACGTGCTCCTTCACTACGGGTGGACATCGATTGTGGCCGGTGAAGGCTCAAGCAGTCCAAACGGGTTGCACAGAGTGTACCTGTTGAAGGCGACACTGCCCTTTTTGTTCTTCTTATCGGGTCTCGCCGCGTTGTCTGTGATGCGTCGCAACATGGCTGTCTTTACGGGTGTGAGCTTTGGCTACCAGTTGATCTGGGCCTTCCCGACGGCAGTTTTTGTGCTGTGGCGGTTAATCCACTACGCCGCATATTGGGTGATCTTTTTCACCAACTCCGATATCAAACCGCGCCGCATTTCGCGCGAACCCTTCTTTGATTATACACTGATGATCGCCTTTTGGTCCATCATAGCCCTCATCCTTGTCTTGATGATGATGAACCGGCGCGAAAAGGCCTGATCTATGCAAATTTTGTCGCTGATGTCTTTCCTTTCCCTGAACGAATGGGCTGTTTTGCTCATGTTTGGGGTTTTCATCTGGATGCTGTTTCGCGGTATCCCTGTCGCCTTTGCGCTTGTCGGCGTGTCGCTTGTTTTTATCTTGCTGGCTGCGTTCATTCTTGACCCGAATAAGGATGCAATTCAGCAATACATCGAATTTGACGAAACGCGGATTGCTTACCGAAAGTTGTTTGCGAACGCAGGACGGTTCTTTGGCGGAACGATTCAAAACCCGGTTTTGGTTGCCCTGCCGATGTTCATCTTTATGGGTTTTATGTTGGATCAATCCGGGGTTGCCCAACGTATGATGCGATCGATGCAAGTGCTGTTCGGTGCATTGCGTGGTGGTTTGGCGCTGTCTGTGATGTTTATTGGCATCATTCTGGCTGCGTCAACGGGTGTGATCGGCGCGTCGGTCGTTCTGCTTGGCGTGATGGGTTTGCCCGCGATGCTCGAACAAAATTACTATAAGGAAATTGCTACGGGGACTATTGCGGCCTCTGGTACGCTGGGCATCCTCATACCACCGTCGATCATGCTTGTTATCATGTCAGATCAACTTGCGATTTCGTTGGGTGACTTGTTTATGGGGGCCTTGTTTCCGGGGCTACTACTTGGGGGCCTCTATATTACATTTATCGTGATCTACGGGCTGTTAAATCCCAAAGCGATGCCACTACCAAAGGACCGTGAACCCGTCACGATGGCAATTGTGTTGGAAGTGGGTTTGTCTGTGATTCCCCCGATGTTATTGATCTTGTTGGTACTGGGGTCGATCTTTTTTGGCTTCGCAACGCCCACAGAAGCGTCCGGTCTTGGCGCATTGGGTGCTATGGCGCTCGCGATCGCCAATCGGAGACTGCATCTGAAAGTCTTCAAAGACGTTATGCGGCAAACATTGAATACTGCGGGCTATATTGTCGGTATCTTCATCGCCGCCAACTTTTTTGCTTATGTGCTTCGTCTTTTTGGAGGCGACGAGATTATCGAGAATTTGGTGCTGGGTTCGTCTGACAACCCGTACATGGTCATCGCCTTCATCCTGTTCATCATCTTCTTGTTGGGTTTTCTGCTCGATTGGATCGAAATCACTTTGATCATCATGCCGTTGATGTTGCCTGTGGTGATAGGGTTGAACATTCCGATCGACGGCTATGGCATCGTCGATAATCCTTCCGTGGTATGGTTCGCGATCCTTGTGGCGGTTACTTTGCAGACGTCGTTCTTGACGCCACCTGTGGGATTTGCGCTGTTCTATCTCAAGGGGGTTTGCCCTCCGGGCGTGACTTTGGGCCACATCTATCGCGGTGTGATCCCGTTTGTGCTGGTGCAATTGCTCGGGCTATTCATCGTATTCAAGATACCGCAGCTGGTGACGTGGTTGCCCGCGGTTGCCTACGCAAATTAAGGAGACCACATGCGCGTTTTGGGTGTTGATCCCAGTCACTGCCTAATCAACGGCAAATGGGTCCCGTCTGTGTCTGGGGCGCAAATTGACCTGAGAAACCCATCAGATGGCAGTACGATCTGTGCCATTGCGAAAGGCAACGCAGAAGATATCGACCGCGCGGTGAACGCCGCAGAGGACGCCTTGCGCGGGCCTTGGGGCAAAATGCCAAACTTCGAACGCGGTCGTATTTTGCAGCGTATCGGGACGTTGGTTTTGGACAACATTGATGCCCTCGCTGAGATGGAAGCGATGGATGTCGGTAAACCCTTGAAGCAGGCGCGCGCAGATGTCGTAGCTTTGGCGCGCTACATGGAGTTTTACGCGGGAGCGGCTGACAAAATCCACGGAACGACGATTCCTTATCTGGATGGGTACACAGTCTATACAATCCGCGAACCTCACGGTGTGACCGGACATATTGTACCGTGGAATTATCCAATGCAGATCATTGGCCGTTCGGTCGGGGCAGCACTGGCGATGGGAAATGCAGCTGTGCTGAAACCCGCGGAAGAAGCGTGTTTGACCGCATTGGCATTCGCAGAACTCGCGCGACAGGCTGGCCTTCCTGATGGGGCATTGAACGTGGTTCCGGGCCTAGGGAATGAGGCAGGAGCAGCACTTACGAGCCATCCCGGCGTGCATCATATTTCCTTCACGGGATCGGTTGGGGTCGGGAAGCTGATCCAAACTGCAGCTGCGCAAAATGTTGTGCCTGTTACTTTGGAACTTGGCGGGAAATCACCCCAACTCGTGTTTGAAGACGCAGATATAGACGCGGCTTTGCCCTTCTTGGCCAACGCGGGCATTCAAAATGCAGGCCAAACCTGTTCGGCATCATCGCGGATATTGGTGCACCGATCTCGATATGATGAAGTCGTGTCAGGTATGGCGGGACGGTATCAAGCGTTGCAGGCTGGACCAGCACTGCAAGATTTAGATGTGGGGCCCTTAGTGTCCATGCGTCAAAAACAGATTGTGGAAGGCTTCCTTGCCAAAGGGTCCGACCTTGAGATCGCGGCGACGGGGCATGTAAATGCGGATGCGCCGTCTGGTGGGGCTTATGTCGCGCCAGTCTTGTTTGCGGATGTCCAAGCTGACCATACGTTAGCCCAAGACGAGATTTTTGGCCCGGTTCAGGTGATCATTCCATTTGATAGCGAAGAAGAGGCCGTGAACATCGCCAATGGGACACAATACGGGTTGGTGGCTTCGATTTGGTCGCGTGACGGTGCGCGTCAGATGCGCTTGGCCAAGCAACTGCGTGCGGGACAGGTTTTTCTTAACAACTATGGAGCAGGTGGAGGCGTGGAGCTGCCGTTTGGCGGGACCGGATTGTCTGGTCATGGACGGGAAAAGGGCTTTGAAGCGCTCTATGGATTCTCCAAACTAAAGACGGTGGCCGCATTGCACGGTTGATTTGGTGGCCTTTTCCGGCCAAGAAACATTGGTAATTGCTGCTTTTGGTGGCAGTTTTGAACTGAAATTAGAGAAAGTGTCGGCAAGTTCCGGCTCTTGACGGACCTCATGACTTGTTATTGTGCAGCTAGCTGATAACAGGACGCAAATGAGTCCCGCCCGACGTGTGGAGAAAGTAATTTATGAAGATTGTTCCTGTTTTGCTATGTGGCGGATCTGGTACGCGGCTTTGGCCCTTGTCCCGAAAGAGCTACCCGAAACAATTCGTACCCTTGATGGGCGAAGAAACATTGTTTCAAGCGGCTGCGAAACGTTTGTCGGGTGACACAGCGGAGGTGTCTTTTGCAGACCCAGTGGTGCTGACCAACTCCGACTTTCGCTTCATTGTTACAGAGCAATTGCAAGCCATCGGTATCGATCCTGGTGCGATCCTGATCGAACCCGAAGGTCGCAATACAGCACCTGCTATTCTTGCGGCGGCCTTGCATGCCGTTGAAAATGACCCCGAGTCCATTTTGTTGGTCGCACCGTCTGACCATGTCGTTCCAGACGCAGATGCTTTCCGCGCCTCTGTCGCCAAAGGCGTTGCAGCCGTACGGCAAGGCGACCTTGTGACGTTTGGGATTGCTCCCACTCACGCGGAAACGGCCTATGGCTATCTTGAATTATCGGCTCAACCGGAGTCTTCTGGCGCGCCAGTGAAGCTATCGCGGTTTGTGGAAAAACCTGACGCGGACAAAGCCGTTGAGATGGTAGCTGCTGGAACATTCATGTGGAATGCCGGTCTGTTTCTATTCGCAGCCAAGGACATCATCGCGGCGTTTGAAGCGCACGCGAAACAATTGGTGGCCCCGGTCAAGGCGGCTTTGGGTGACGCGAAAGTTGATTTGGGTTTCTTGCGACTAGCAGCAGAACCATGGTCGCAAGCTGAAGATATTTCCATTGACTACGCGGTCATGGAGCACGCGGAAAACTTGTCTGTGGTTCCATTTGCGTCCGCATGGTCAGACCTTGGTGGTTGGGATGCTGTCTGGCGCGAAAGTGGGCCCGATGAAAACGGCGTTGTCACCTCTGAAAGTGCGACGGCGATTGAATGTAGCAACTCTTTGTTGCGGTCCGAAAGCGAGCGGCTGGAAGTTGTTGGCATCGGGCTTGAGAACATCATGGTTGTGGCCATGAACGATGCGGTGCTGGTGGCGGACATGTCGCGGGCGCAAGAAGTGAAGAAAGCGGTTTCAGCGTTGAAGGCCAAGGGCGCGGAACAAGCCGTTGCCTTTCCAAAGGACCATCGCCCTTGGGGTTGGTTTGAAAGCCTCGTCGTTGGCGATCGATTCCAAGTGAAGCGTATCCTTGTGCATCCGGGGGCGTCGCTGAGTTTGCAAAGCCATTTCCATCGTTCCGAGCACTGGATCGTTGTGGAAGGTACGGCGAAGGTAACTGTGGACGAAGACGTCAAACTCGTCACAGAGAACGAAAGCGTCTATATACCATTGGGAGCTGTACACCGAATGGAGAATCCGGGACGTGTCCCGATGGTTCTGATCGAGGTTCAAACTGGTGCCTATGTCGGTGAAGACGACATTGTGCGCTACGAGGATGTTTATTCGCGCGGTTAGAAATGGACCGCGCTAACGAGTGCATTTGGGCGTCTGCCCAGTGTGGTTAAGTGTGAAGAAGATGGGTTGGGGCTGACATGAACAAAACACTGCAGGCAAAGCGCATCGGCGCTATCGATGTTGATACGCGCCAATTGGATGCCGACAATGCACAGGGCGGTGTCGTGAACATGAATATGTTGCTGCGCACTTTGTGGCGCGGCAAGTTCGTAATCGTCTTTTTGACCAGCCTCGCGGTACTTGCTGGCGGTTACTATGCGTATGTGGGTGCCACGCCCAAATTCAAATCTACTGCAGTCGTGATGCTGAACACACAGCAACAGCAAGTCGTGGACATTGAAAGTGTGGTTAGCGGTTTGCCAGCAGATTCCTCGGCAATCGCCACAGAAGTCCAAGTTCTGCAAAGCCGATCCTTATTGGGCAAAGTCGTAGACGAGTTGAAATTGGTTGAAGACGTTGAATTCAATCCAATGCTGGCTGAAGACAACATGCTGGATTTCGTGAAAGACCAAGTGATTGAAGCTATCGGTCTTGAGCGGGCGGCACCTTCCTCCGATGATGCTGTGCGCTTGATGCGGCAGCGCAATGCGACAATTGATGGCCTCTTGGAGATCATCACCATTCGCAACGTCCCGTTGAGCCTCGTGTTCCAAGTCACCGTCGAAACAACGGATCCGCGCAAGTCAGCAGCGATCGCCGATACGATTGTGGAATTGTACATCCTCAATCAACTCGAAGTTAAATTCGATGCAACCGAACAAGCGACGAAGTGGCTATCTGAACGGGTTGCCGAACTGCAAGTCTCGTTGGAAACCGCTGAGAGCACGGCGAAGAGTTTTCGTGCCGGTACGGATCTGGTTAGCCCAGAGGCGCTGACCTCTTTAGAGGTCCAGTTGAAGGATCTGCGGACGCGTATCTCGGACACAGAAGTTGTCCGGGAAATCAGCTTTGAACGCGTTCAAAGCTTGGCTGCATTGCAAACTCCGCAAGAGAAACTGGAAGCCACCAACGACCCCCAGTTGCAACGTTTGATTTCGCGGATCGAGCAAGAAGGCATCATCACCTTGTTTGACACGCGTTTTAGTCAGATTGTTGCCCGTGCAAATTTGGAACTGCAACGTAGCGAAACTCAGATTGCAGCGCTTTCGACATCACAAGTTGAACTGCAGCGCCAAATTGACAGCCAAAGCGCAGATCTGATCGAGTTGCAGCAATTGACACGCGAAGCAGAAGCCAGCCGGTTGTTGTACGAATATTTTCTGTCGCGGTTAAAAGAAACATCAGCGCAGCAGGGCGTTCAGCAAGCAGATAGCCGGGTATTGTCGGATGCTGTTATTCCGGGATTCCCTGCATCTCCGCGTAAGCCACTCTTACTGGCTGTCAGCTTCTTGATCGGGTTCATGCTGTCTTCTGGGATTGTGCTTTTGCGCGAAGCCCGCAAAAATACCTTCCGCGCTGCGGATGAATTAGAGCGGATCACGAACTATCCTGTGATCGGACAACTGCCCCTGCTACCAATTCGCAAACGCAAAGATGCTTTGTCATATCTCGCTGAGAAACCAACTTCTGCAGCGGCTGAAGCGGTTCGAAACTTGCGAACTTCGGTTCTACTGTCAAATGTCGATACGCCGCCGCAAGTTATCATGACCTGCTCATCTTTCCCAGGCGAAGGCAAAACGACCGTTGCTTTGGCTTTGGCGCAAAACATGAGCAAGATGGGCAAGAAAGTCCTGTTGGTTGAAGGCGACGTGCGTCGACGCGTGTTTGGTCAATATATGAGGCACGAAAACGCCAAAGGTCTTGTCAGCGTCCTATCCGAAGGCAGCCTTCTGGAAGACGTTGTTGTCCGGGAAGACCGCGTTGGGTGTGATGTTCTTCTAGCGGACACGTCCACTGAGAACGCAGCTGACCTGTTTTCCTCGTTGAAATTCGCGGAGTTGCTTCAGAAAGCGCGCGAGCAATATGACCACGTTATCATCGACACGCCGCCTGTTCTGGTTGTGCCGGATGCGAGGATCATTTCGCAGAACACGGATGCTATCGTTTTTGTTGTGCATTGGGACAAAACCATCAAGCCAGCGGTTATCGATGCGTTACGTCAGTTTGAAAGTGTAAACACTCAAGTCAGTGGTTTGGTGCTTAACCAAATTAGTCTGCGTGGCATGCGACGCTATGGGTATGGCGACAAATACGGCACCTACTCAGCCTATGGCTCCAAGTACTACACCAACTAAAGCCTTAACGCGGTGTGCGATGCGGTAACCTCGTGTTACTGCCACCGCACGCTGACGCCAGCCCAAATTTACCAATCATTGTCATCTTCCTTGCGAGCAATGGTCATGGCCCCTGTCATGACTCAGGCTTTTTCGCAAGGAGCGCCCAATGAGTATTTTAAATGTCCACGACCCACTTCAAGTTCCGGGGTATCCTGAGAACCCCGTCGTCAATGGGCGGCTATATGTTTTTGCATTAAACAGTGAAGTCTTCGTACCGCTGTTTGAGGATTCAGATTTAACGACTTCGACGGCCAATCCGTTGGAGGCTGATCACAACGGCAATTTTGCGCCAGCTTATCTTGTGGACGGCGTATACAAATTGGTTTTGCGGTCACAAACCGAAAAGCTAATTATGGTGCAGCAAGAAGTGACGGTTGCGCATGTCACCCAAAACTCAGCTGGTCAGCGCGAATTCCTGACATTGCCTGCTTTGCTATCTGATGCCAGCCTTTCGTACTCGACAGCGCAAGTTTATTCTCGTGTGGTTGTTGGCGAAATTTTACGCGTGACGGACTCTAACTATGGTTACGAAGTCGCCGACGAAACAGCAACGGATCACCATGAAATCACAGCAGGTGGCGTCAAGGTCTATGAACGGTACAAATTTTCGTCACGCTCAAAATTCGTAGATGCGGTCGCGCGCGGCTGGATACCACCCGAGGGTCACTCACAAACGGTAGCCGCACGTCAATACATGTATGTTGGGGCGAGCTATCTGGACGGACCGGACGATCTGCCGGGCTGGCAGCCAGAAGGGATCGTGACGCCCGAGCATTTTGCCAGCGACCTTAGTGTCGACGCCACATACGCGGTGAATGCTGCGTTGCAATTTTCTGCAACGTTTGACCGTCCGGGCCGCTCGTCTGGGGATTATCGACTTACCGGAACGATCGCACCGGGTGGAACGTACAACTGGGACTGGGGCAACACGCAACTTCTTTGGGTTGGTTCAGATGTAACGACTTTGACAGAAGTCATGTTCAATCCAGACGGTTCGACCACACCTCAGCCAAGTGGCAAATACACGTTATTTGACACGAAGGACTGCACGTCGTCCGTGAACACTGGCCTGTTGAACATCAGAGGCATTTCGCCCGGCAACATGGGCATGTCAAACCGAGCATTTATCCCAGACGCCCTTATCGCAATCACAGCATCAGAAAATTCTAGTGCAGACATGATTTGGGACGGTCTGTCTATTCTTGGGTGTGGGCAAGGTTTGTGGCAAGGGGATCAGCGTGGATCTGCTGCCAACATCCTACCTTATACACGGTGGTCGGTGCGTTACCTTAAAATCCAATTCTGCCTAAATGCGATAAATGGTGGTTCATCGGGCAATGCGTTTGATGACGGAAATTGGAACAATGTCCGGCTTACAAGAAATGAAAATAATGGCACAATCCGGACGGATTTTGTGTGTAACTCGATTTTCTTAAACGGGCTGAACTTCGAAAAAGACAAGGAGCCTCAGACACTTTTCACGACTGCAGGATCGACGACCGCAACGTTATCTGTCGGTAGCCCCTATATTTCAGAAGGGGATATAATTTGTGTCGAAGATGCAAACCGTGACTTCGGAGATACCAATTCGATCCCATTCGTCTCGAGAATTGCAGCGCGGAACGGGACAACGCTAACATTGGAATCTGCTCCGGAGCGGACTCTGACGAATGCGGTTTTTGTTATCAACCCGCCGTCCTTGCTTTTGTCTAATGCCAGCCTTGTGGCTCAGCATGTGTATGCTGAGGAATGTCATGACACACCGATCCGCTTACACAATCAAGCGGTACTGGACTGTCAAAGTCTGAAGTTATCCGACGGTTTGCTCGGTGCGCGTTACAACACCGCAGTGATTTTGACGGGCTTGGCAGAAACGGCGGTTATCGCAAACCTGCATGACAGATCCATCGATAACGATGAATTGAAGGCAATCGTTGGCGTGTCCAATCTTGTGGATCCGGGCGTCAGTTTTGGTGATTGTTTGGTTGATCTAACAGTGCGTGCATCCCGTGGCGCGTGGAGCAAAAGTCAGCCTGTGCGTGTGATCGATCTGGAGAGTGATCATCTGGGCACATGGCAAAACAACACAGGTTGTCTTGGGGAAGGTTACAACGTGTCTTTAAGTTGCACCGACGGGCGTACCCAATACATGATTGGCAAAGTTGGCACCCAGGAAGCTTATACTGTGGGGCAAAGAGGCGGCTTTGAAGCCGGGTCAAATCTGCGCAATGATGACGACATGACCGGCATTAGCCGAACTGGAAACTGTCAGGCCGCGACAGGTGGGACGGCTGTAAAAGTACCCGGTGGTGTCGGAAACTGGTATGCTCCGGTGCCTATTTCTGCGGGTGAACGTCTTCGTGTCGACGTCACTGTGGACAGCTTCACATCTGGTACTTGCACTGTGGCATTGTTTGACAGTGCAGGCGGTACACCCGGTACGGTCACGGCAAGTTTTGAACATTTGGCGGGTACGGGTCGCAAGGTCGTCTTCTTAGACGTTCCTGCGGGATCAACAGCTGATCGGATCGGATTGCAGTGCGCGAGCAGTGCAGCCCTTACCGTGAGTCGCTTTATTGTGCAAAAAGTTCTGTCAGTTTAAGCAAAAACCCGCTTCTTTCTTAAAAAATCAGGTAAATGCCGCAGGACTCATCTGTGGCATTTACTGCCCGCTGCGCGTAAGACAGGATATGGCATGGCTCGCGGTCTTTTTTACATTTGCGCTTGGTCCCTTACAGTGGATCACGTTGCTTGATGTGGGCTTGGCCCTTAAGCCTATGCACCCTCCATTTTTTCTCGCGGCCGCCATTGGCTGGTTTCGCTTTTCCCAAGGCCGCGTTTCAATGGAGCTGGTGCGGGCTGTTTTGCCGTTCATCATTTTGTACGGGTCGTACCTGACGATCCTGCTTTTGTCGGTCTTGTGGGGCGGAACGCTTGTGTTCACCCTGAAATATACCATCTATTTCGTCTGTGCTTTGGGTTTCATGTTCTTGTTGTCCACTTATGAGCATGACGAATTGATGCGCCTTTTGTTCTGGTCCGGAACTTCTGCAAGCTTGTTCTTCATTGGTGTCGCTGCGATTACTCTAGCCGCTAAAGGCGTCAACTTGGTCGAGGTCATCACGCGCGCATTGCTGACAGGCAACCCAAGGCTTCTGCAATTCATGGTGTTCCGAAACTTGTTCAACAACCCGGAATCACTGGATGGAAACACAGTGGGCGTGGCTCTGCGCCATACTTCGCTTGGATTTGTTTACATTGGGTTCATGTTGGCCGCAGCAACGGCGCGTCGCAGTGTTTTGTCGTGGACAGCTTTGTTTATCGCCGGATCGATCATCTTGATCAGTGTGAGCCGCAGTTTGACGATCACTGTATTGCTGGCTTTCTCGCCCTTGGGTTTTGGTCTTATTCGAAAGTTCCCGGCGACAACGATGTTCGCGTCTTTGGGTTTGGTACTTTCCATTCTTCTTTTGCCATATGTCGCGAATTTCAGCGGAGTTTCGCAGATCGTTGAAGAGCGGTTTAGCTCTTTGGGCGAAGACGGGCGAATTTCGATGTTCGACATTGCTATGGGTCTTGTGAACGATCGCCCATTGCTCGGCTATGGCGCTGGGTTTTACTATGACTATGGCGGTCACAAGCAGCACCAAGTCCACAATTTGTTCCTTGGCGCATGGATTCAAGGCGGGCTGTTTTGCCTCGCGATTGCGATCTGCTTCAAGCTGTTCCTGGTCACGCTGTATGTGAAGCGATTGGTGTTTTACATTGGTGAACCAGCGAAGATTTGTTTGTTGGCTATTCTGGTTCTGCCGCTCTTTCGAACTCAGATCAGCGGTAGCGGTGGGAACTACAACTTACCGGAATGGATTTGCATCGCTATCGTTCTGGCATTGTTTGCGGTTGCGCCGAAATCCGAAGAGGACGAAGAGGATGCCCAGCGGCAAGCCTCTCTCGCTCGGCACCGCGCCACTATTGCGTAGGATTTAACCGACGTTGCAGCTCTGCAAGTGTCTCTTGTGTCAGCGCTTCATCCAATTTCTTGGTCTTTGGTAAGAGCATCGCTTTGATCTTGTCGCGCGCTGATGTTGGGATCAGGGGTTTGATACGATACAAATAGAAGTTGGAATGCGCAAAACGTGCCCAGGCCGATCCATCTTTCACCACGTGTTTGCCTTCAGAGGCATTGCGGTGGGTGTCATCGACACCCTCTGGCGGGGCAACACCAATGAAAGCGCAGACCTGCTGCAAGTTGTTTAGCCGGTCAGCGATGTAATCTTCAAACCTCAACACCAGAACGTTCTCAGCGCCAAAGGCCGCGCGCCACGTTTCCAGCTGCCATTCGTACCGGCTGTAGGCGACATAGCTTTCGTCGTTCAGCACCGCCTCGTTGAAGCCTCGGGTTTCTAGGCCTAAACCATGCAAATGATGATACTGGCTTACAATACGTTTGATAGGATCACGGGTCAGAAATAGGATTTTCACATCCGGCCCAAGCAATTTCAGCGCGCGTTCCGCCACCCCTTCATAGGTTGGGCGTTTTGCATACGCCGTTGAGGCGTCGCCACGTGCAACATTCTGTGCGCCTGCTGCAAACTTGGCTTTATAACGCTGCAGCCCGTCGTCTGTTTCTACGTCGCTTGAGGCCAAGTCGTTTGGTTCTTTTTCAGGCGGAAGGTAAACGCCGGGTACATGGGTCAGGTCTTCGTACAGTGTCGTTGTGCCGGCTTTCATTGCACCGATTAGCAGGAAGTTGGGAAGTGTCATGTGTCATATCCTAGCGCGGCCAAATCCAACCCGGTCAGGTCTTGTAAGCGACGGTTAGATTCCGCGTAACGCCCATCGCAGGCCTTCGCGATATGGGCCTTTAGACGTTGTTTGATCACCCTGTCGAAGGGGCGCAACACTTCGAAAACTGGCATGATTTTTCGGAACCCGTATTCGATGTACTCGTTTGGAATGGGCAATAGTCCATTTTCATTGAGTTGATTGCGGATCAGTCGATTGAGTTGCCGACGTAGCGCTTGAAATGCGAGGGGACGAGCTTTGTTCACCGGAGCATCAAGGCAGCCATCGACATACCGTGAGGCGGCTTCAGGTCCCAGAGCAAAGTCAACCAAAGCACGCGCGTGTGTGTCGGTGTCACGTTTGAACTGTTCGAATGCGATTACGCAGACATTCTCAGGTCCAAACAAGCTCTGATACTTCGCGATCACGCGATCGTATTCGTAGTATCCTAAGTCGAACGCAGGTTTGCGAAGAAGGATGGGTTCTGGTCGTTTTAGAAAGCGGGCAAGTGACAAGGTGCCGCCGTCCGTAATGGTCTGAAGATACATCGAATAGATCATTTGACGTTGTTCACGGATTAACATGACAATTTTTCCGTCTGGAAACGCTTCCTTCAAGCGTTCTGCAATCAGTCCTTGGTCAAAACCGCCCGAGGCTGGGTAACCAGACAAGCGCTCATGAGACAGCACCAAAGCACCACCTTTTGAGGAAGCAGTTTTTTGTTCAGCCTGCATCTCACTGACAGCGTCAGTTGGAAGGGGATCAAGGCCAAATCGAGTAATAAACGCGCGGTGAATTCCAACACGGCCTTTGGTCGGCAGATGGAAACCCAGTTCCTCTTGCAGGAATAAATTTCGTTGCAGCAATGTCGAAGCTGTTTTGTGAAATCCGATGTGGATCAATGGGGCCGTCATGTCTGAGGTTTGTCCTTAAATTCTCCACTGCGCACAATTTTCATACAGGCTGTCATTTGCAAAACGCCGAGCAACCAAATCGAACAGCATGTCGCCAAAGCCGCGCCTTCTGCGCCCATGGTCGGGATCAGCCAGAGGTTCAGAGCGACATTGATCACCAATGCAAAGCTCGTCATTTTTCCGAATGCACCTTCGCGTCCGGTCATGAGCATGAAGGCACTCGCAGGGGTGTTTACGGCTGACCCAATTTGCGCAACTGCGAGGATCGACAGAACGGTCGCGCCCTCAGCGTAAGCTGCGCCAAATAGCGAAATGATGACAGTTTCGGAAAACAAAATCACCAATACGGCGAAGGCTGTGGCGTAAATTGCTGCGAAACCATAGGCCAAATAAAATAGCCGCTTTCCTTGTGCATCACGCCCCGCAGCAAATGCTTCGCTGATGCGGGCTGTGATGACTGTGGATAAGACAACGACTGGCGCGGTTTGGATCGAGGTCACGCGCAACGCTGCTCCATAAAGGCCGACATCTGCCATAGTCGCCAATGGGGCCAGCATCAGAACATCTGTTTTGTTCATCAGTAGCTTAGAGGATGTCCCAACGAGCGCCGGAAATGCAATTCGCATCCACGATCTCAGGGTATAAATCGGCTCAGCTTCCGCCATTTCCTGCGGCAGCTTGCGACGTATCCAAAACGCACCAAAACCAACGGCAGTAACGCTTGCCGCGATATAAAGCCCGATGGCCGTGTGAGGCGCTATCGTCTGGTTCAACAGAACGAGCAAACATGCTGTCATGATCGTTGACGGCATTAATTCGTCGATGAAGATGCCATTTTGCGGCAATCGAAGTGCTGCCAGAATATTGCGATAGAGCGCGCGGAAGGCCATGATTGGCAGTAGGATGCCGCCCAAAATCAAACCTAAATACAAGTGGCTGTCGGGTCCAAGATAGAAGCCAGTCACAATGCATAATATTGAGACGACAAGTCCAGACAGACTGATCACGCCATGGGCGGCGCGCATAAACCCACGCAAAAGCCCCCACTTCTGATCGATGCTATAGCGTGGGATGAAGCGGTTCATGAGCATCGGCCAACCCAGTGCGCCGATGCGTCCACCTAATAGCCCGACCCCCAAGGCAAAGGTAAATACGCCGTACCCTTCCGGCAACAAGATGCGCGCAGCAAGCACAGCCATTGCCAGTTGCATCAACCTTGCCAAGAAGGCGATTGCAAAAGACGGCACCATTAGTTTGCCGGTATCCGAGTGGAGAAGACGTTTTAAACGTTTCATTTAGCGGCCTTAGCCCCCGCAACATCGGAAGTCATAGTTTTGTAGATGTCATAGGCTTGTGCACGGGCGGATGCCGCTTTTGGTGACGTTATTGCCCGTTGTGCACTGGCTCTGCGTTCATTTTTGTTGCCAAGATCAGTCTCGGGGCGGCTTTTGGACATTTCGGTTCTGCGTCGCTTAAGACGCAGCGCTTTTTCATCCATCCGCGCAAAGACACGGGATTTCCCCTCGGTTGAGGCCAAGCTTTCCGTGGTCAGATCGAGGTCAAAGTGATTGTTAAGATCCTCAATAACTGCATCAGGATTTTCAGTGACAGCTTCAAAGCTGTACATACGCAACAACGGCCCGCGCAATGGCCAAATGGTCCGGTAGAAGCGTACATATTCCAGATAAGCGCCCCGTGCGTCCAACTGGTTTTCGTAGAGCGTCAAAAGCGATGTAACGGCGTCATCAGGATCGCGAAACAACGCCAAACAAGGGACTTTCAAAGACAGTGCGAGACGAACATGTGCCGCAGCATGGGCATGGTGGGCTAGCTTTAGTGTGTCGTCGCTGGCCTCTCGAACAAGGGCCTCTGTCCACGTGTTACCACTGCGTGGAAACCCCTCGATCAAAAGCCCGGTATCGGATTCAACAACGGTGTCTGACATGCGCAGTTTTCGAAACGGAATGTAAAGTGCGGGGTAAACCGAAATTTGCCGCCGAATTGCCCGCAAAATTGGATTCCTAGACAGCCAGAATGTATCGACATGTGTCATCATGTAATCTGCATCCTATCGGTCAACCGGTCCAATGACTGGGCATCCGTTTCGCGTTGGGCGGAATACCTTGCTGCGGCGGCTTCGGAGGCACGTGCAAAGCCAATTTGGTCTGTCGCCCAATTTGCGATCTGGCTTGTCGCTTCGTCAACAAAATTGACCTCACCAAAAACCCAACCTTGGCCTGCAAGCTGGTCTGGAATGCATCCCCTGTCGGTTGCCAAGACTGGCGCACCGGCCGCCAGTGCTTCGCAAATGGTCACTGGTAAAGCTTCATTGGGGTATTGAGAGGGGAACAGCAGTAGATCGATTTCACCAAAGAATGCGAGTTTTTGGTCGGCATAAACTGGGCCAAGCCACTTGCGCGTTTCAGGGGCTTCGGCGCAAAAGGCCTCAACTTCAGCACGCAGATTCGCGTCAGAGATTGGGCCTGCAACGACACATTTCATTTCTGGATGGGTCTCTTGAACGCGACGGATTGTGCGCATGAACAAACCGATCCCTTTCTCGGGGGTGATGTTACTCAGAAAGCCGATTGTGTTTAGCGTGTCACGGCGCCGTGCTGGCGGCACGTCTTCGACGAAGATTGAATTGCCCAGCACATGGAAGTTTTCCGCGCCGTAATGGGTGCGCAATCCGTCCGCCATTGCTTCGCCTAAAACGATATGATGCACTTTTGGTCCAAGGATCTTCAAGATCACACGCATTCGCCAATCTGTCTGACGAATGTATCGAAAGACGTGATGATGTAGCCAAACATCCCGATATCCTAATCTCAAGATTGGGGCTTCAATCAGATTGCAATACAGACCGACATTGGAGTCCGGTACGAAATACGCACGCCGACGACCCAAGGATGCAAAGGCCCCAACAATCAAATGCACAACCAACAAGATGTGTTTGAAAGCCCGCCAAGTCAGCCCCTTTAGGCCAAAAGAATTGCGAACAGCGCGTAGTTTGAATGGAAAGGCAGTGTCAAATGCCGTGCATATTCGCTCGGTCACAAGCGTCTGCCCTTCCGCTGGGGGTGGGACCACAACTATTGCGTCTACTTTGGATCGGGACAGGAGCGCTTGCGGGTTTGTCATGCAAGAGTTCCCTTTGTTGATCCTGAGCTGATTGACATCGAATGGTCCTAAGACGCCGTTTCCGACAGCCAATGCGCATAGGTTTGGGAAATTCCTTCACGTAGAGCGCGCGCGTTGTTCCAACCTAAATCATGCAGGCGAGATGAATCCATCAGCTTGCGCGGGGTGCCATCAGGTTTGGTCGCGTCAAACACCAGTTCAGCTTCATATCCGACCACATCCGCAATGGTTTCAGCCAATTCGCGGATTGTGACCTCGACACCGGAACCGACATTCACATGATCGTACCCAGAGTAATCCTTCAGCAGGAAAACCAATGCATCTGCCAAGTCATCGCAATGTAGGAATTCGCGCAACGGCGTACCAGAGCCCCAAAGTTCGACACTCGGCGCATTTGCCTTTTTCGCTTCGTGGAACTTGCGCAATAAGGCGGGAAGCACATGGCTGGAATTCAGATCGTAGTTGTCGCCTGGCCCGTACAAATTGGTGGGCATGGCTGAAATCCAGTCACGCTTATGCTGAATGCGGTGGGCTTGGCACAACTTGATCCCTGCAATCTTAGCAATGGCGTACCATTCATTTGTTGGTTCCAGCTGCCCTGTAAGAAGGCTGTCTTCGGGAATGGGTTGCGGTGCAAGTTTAGGGTAGATGCAGGATGACCCAAGGAACAACAGCCGTTCCACATCTGCTTCATGTGCAGCATGAATGATGTTGGCTTCGATCATGAGATTTTCATAAAGGAAATCTACCGGGAAATCATTGTTTGCTTTGATCCCACCTACTTTGGCAGCGGCAAGAACAATCGCATCAGGTTTGGTGTCATGCATCCACGCGTGAACTGCGCGTTGATCAACCAGATCGACGACGTCGCGCCCAGCTGTGATGACTTCGCAATTTTCTGCTTCCAACCGCCGCACGACAGCGCCGCCAACCATCCCGCGATGTCCAGCCACCCAGACGCGTTTTCCTGTCAGATCGTAGCCCATAATTAACGCTCTTCGACGGAAATTGGCATTTGGAACCCGTGCTCTCTTAGGAGCGCATGCCGCTTAGCGCTGCGCAGGTCTTCTACGACCATTTCAGCGCACATTTCTTGGGTGGTGATTTCAGGTTCCCAGCCAAGTTTCGTTTTTGCATTGGTCGGATCACCAAGCAATGTTTCGACTTCGGCAGGGCGGAAATATCGCGGATCAATGCGCATGATGACATCGCCAACTTTAACCGATGGTGCAACTGCGTTGTCGACTGATTTGACTGTCGCGATTTCGTCGACACCTTCGCCTGAGAACTCAAGTTCGATAGACAGCTCGTTTGCAGTCCAAGTGATGAATTCCCGCACAGAGTATTGAACGCCTGTGGCAATCACGAAATCTTCGGCTTGGTCCTGTTGCAGCATCATCCACTGCATGCGCACGTAGTCTTTCGCATGGCCCCAATCGCGCAAGCTATCGATGTTGCCCATGTAAAGGCAGTCTTCCATGCCCAAAGCGATGTTGGCCAAACCGCGGGTGATCTTGCGAGTGACAAAGGTTTCGCCACGTCGTGGGCTTTCGTGGTTAAACAAAATGCCGTTACAGGCGTACATGCCATAGGCTTCACGATAATTAACTGTGATCCAGTAGGCATAAAGCTTAGCGACAGCATAAGGCGAACGCGGATAGAAAGGTGTTGTTTCTTTCTGCGGCGTTTCTTGCACTAGGCCATAGAGTTCTGAAGTTGAGGCCTGATAGAACCGTGTCTTTTTCTCCATGCCCAAAAACCGGATTGCTTCGAGCAGGCGCAAGGTTCCGATAGCATCCACGTCAGCTGTGTATTCCGGAGCTTCAAAACTAACCGCCACGTGAGATTGCGCGCCAAGGTTGTAAACCTCATCTGGTTGCACTTCAGAAATGATGCGTGTCAGGTTTGAGGTGTCAGACAAGTCGCCATAGTGAAGTTTGAAACTCTGGTGATCGGCATGAGGATCTTCATAAATGTGGTCCACGCGTTGCGTGTTGAACATTGAAGCACGGCGTTTGATGCCATGCACCTCGTAGCCTTTTTCAAGCAGAAGTTCCGCCAGATAGGAACCGTCCTGTCCAGTAACACCAGTAATCAGGGCTTTTTTCATTGCGTATCTCTTTGATCTTCAAGTGAGGGTTGGGCTGACGAACTTGCCGTAACGGCTTTGGACATAGATTGGAACTCATTCTTGAGGCGTGACAAGATCGAACCCATATCCCAGCGTTCCAAAGCACGTGTACGGGCGACTTCACCCATCCGCGTTCGGCTCTCGGAGTCATTCAGCATTGCGTCTAATTCTTTTGCCATTGCTTTGGCGTCGCCAGCCGGGACGATGCGTCCCGCACCAAGGACTTCTTTCCCCAATGCAGTGTTTTCGTCTGTCGTGGCCAGTGTTGGGCGACCCGAAGCCAGCATATTTGTAAGTTTTGAAGGCAGCACCAAGTCGGCGGCATCTGCAATCTGAGGTAACAGATGAACATCCGCCATACCCAACAGATCACTCAGCCTGTCCAAAGGTTGCAGCGGAAAAAACCGGATCGACGGAACATCCTTACACATTTCTTGAAGCGGTTGCCGCATCGGGCCATCGCCGCAGATGGCGATTGTCACGTCATCCCTGTGTTGCAGATTGCGTGCCATATCCGGCAAGACTTCCAAGCCTTGTTTGTTCGCCAGATTGCCAGAATAAAGCGCGACGTATTCAGTTTCGATGCCAAGCTCGGCTTTAAGGGGAGACGGACCTGTTAAAGGCGTCACTTTTTCTAAATTGGCCCAATTGCGAAATTCATAGATGCGATCGGTTGGGACCATTTTCTCGCGAAGTTTTTCAAGCATCGGTTCAGAGATGGTGCTGACCCGGTCAAAGCGCTGCAAAATCCAGCTCTCGAAAATCTTGGCTGCTCGGCCAATCCGGCTATCTTCCTTTAGCAATCCCGTCGCGAAGGCTGCCTCGACTTCAAAGTCTTGAATGTGCAGCCACGCTTTTGCGCCAGAAACTCGTGCCGTTAACCATGCGACAGGTGCAGCGATCATGGAAGGCACCACAATTATCACAACGTCTGGGCGTCGGCTAAGACCTTTCCACAGAGCCACAGGAAGTGCCGCCGACGCGAAGCTAATATAGTGCAGGATGCGCCGCGCCCCGGTGGGGTTTTTCGGAACGTAAATTGGGCAATGCACGATCCGCGCGCCGTTTTCGCTGGTTCGTGCTTTCCAAAAAGGTCGTCGCCAACCGTCGAAGACACGCCATGCAGGATAGTATGGCAAAGCCGTAATAACGTCGGTTTCTACACCCTCGCGGGCGAGGTATTCAGACATGCCTGTTGCATAAACGCCTGTCGAAATAATCTCGGGGGCGTAATTGATGCATATAACTAAGACGCGCATGCTGCCCTCTTGTATTCGATTGCAACGGATTTCATGGAAAAGCTCGCCTGTTCAAGGGCGAGCCTGTTATCTCTGTGATACTGATCGGTCACTGCTAGGGGATTGCTTACTTACCCGTCCGGTTCATAACCGTCGCTGCTGTTTTGAGAATTAACGAAACATCATATAGAAGGCCAATACGCCTCGAATAATCAACGTCCATCAAAACGCGTTCTTCATAGGATACATCGTTACGTCCGGACACTTGCCACAAACCAGTGACGCCTGGTTTCATGGACAAGTATGTTTCTTGATGCTTTCCATATTTTGGCATCTCGTCCAAAACAACTGGGCGAGGGCCGACAAAACTCATATCGCCGCGCAGGACGTTCCAAAGCTGCGGTAGCTCATCCAAGCTTGTCTTGCGCAGCAAAGAGCCGAGACGCGTGATCCTAGGATCGTTAGCAAGCTTGTGATCGCGTGCCCATTCCGCTGCCGCTTCTGGGTTTTCGTTCAAGTGTTGAGCAAGGCGTTCCTTGGAGTCCACAACCATGGTGCGGACCTTCCAACAGTTGAATTGAACGCCGTTCCGTCCAATCCGGCTATGCGCGAAAAATCCCGCACCTCCGTCTCTTTGGACAAGCAGCCATAATACCAAAATGACAGGCATCAAAACGGGTGCCAATATGAGTACTAATGCTAAATCGAAAAAACGTTTGCCAAAACGGCGATAAACAGACGTGTCAGAGCCTTTAAGTCCGGCAACGCGCAGGGAATCTGCGCTACTGAGTACGTCTACTGAATGTGTAAAATCCACATGTTTCAAGGGTTTTGCTCCCGCAAAATTCTTACATTAGGCTCCTTAGCCTTTGCCCGATGATCGGGCGTCGATGTTCTTCTGTGGAGCCCCCACGGCTCTGATTACGGTCGTAAGGGGTGCAAATCTTCTTGTCGAGTAGGGAAAAACCTACGTTTTTCACCGATTTTGTGTCGGTTATTGCACTAAATCTCGATGAAAAATTCGCACGAAGAGATCAAGGGATTGTGTAAGTTGTTGATCAGATTTAATAAAATCCATCAGATCGCCCACTTTTGACTGGTATTTTTGTTCACTATTGGGTCTGCGGTAACCTATATTGATGGGATTAAAGGCGAAAATTAGTTAACAAATTGCGCTAAATAATTGAGCAAGCGGCAACAATTTGCCGAACAATCAATCGGTGTGCATGTGTCGAATTCGAATCAAACTGCAATATGTGCGTATCTCACTGGTGTAGTTGCACAAAAATGCAGTTTCAACCTTGAGTTATGTTAAGAGCCACCGCTGCGTTAATCGCTGGCTGCGGCGACGCCTGTGTTAATGAGTGATGGGGTAATCTGACGGATCACACGGCTCCAACGCGTCACAGGTTGTTCTGCGATGAACACAACGTCGTTCGGGCGCAGTTCAAAGCGGGTGGCGAGCAGGAAATTCGTGGCGTCTTTCCCGTTCAGTTGCCATGCCGTCACGGAGCCGAACTCTCGGGGGTCGTTCGAGCCACGCAGAACATAAACTTCGCTTACATTCGCGGTTTCAGTCGGAATGCCGCCACTGCTGTAAATCGCATCAGCCAATGTCGCCTGTCGTCCAAAGGGGAGTGGGAAGCGGCTTTGATTGCCGACTTCACCGGTCAAATACACATAGTCCCGCGCGACATCGCCAAATTCGACGCGTGTGCGGTAATTCTGACGGGCTTCATTCAATGAGCTTCGGCGCAGGTCAACTTCTGTACGTAACTGGTTTAGTGCGAAAGTGCGCGACTGCTGCCGGAACTCAGCCAGTTTGATTTGCTCTTCAAAGTAAGCCTGTGCCAGCTCAAGCTCAAAGGCGGTGTCGACAAAAACACTATCGCCATCGACAAGCTGAACGCGGCGCAGCCCAGAGTTGGAATATAGCTGTTCAACAGGGATCTGATACAGAGAGCCCTCGCGGTAGATACGCACGGACGCAAAATCTACGTCTGGGGCAGTGATACCACCTGCTGCGGCCAAGACTTCGTCAAGAAAAACAGGCGTCAATCCAACGGGCACAACGCTTGGCTTTTGGACTGCCCCACCGATTGAAACACGCTTGGAGTTAAACTCAGCGATCTCAAGACTGAAGGTGGGGTCGATTTGATTTTCAACAAGCCGTTGAAATAACTCGTCTTCGGCTTGTTCCAAAGTTAGATCAGACACTTGGACTCGGCCAACATTTGGGATCGCAATCGCGCCATCGTCTTGAACGGTGTATCCTTGGCGCGAGTTTTGCGCTGCCAAAAGACCGGTCAGTTGCTCAACTGTTGAACCACCGCGCGGGGTCGCAAGTAGAATCACATCCCCGATGCCGATGGTATAGGGGCCGGGATTGATCGGTGGTGGAACCCGTGTATCCAACGCATTCGGTTTTTGACGCTCGTCAAAGACAGGGCGTGGCAGGGGACCCGAACCAGCCACAGCACTTCCACCAGTGCCAGCGGTTTGGAAAAAGATGCCGGGCAAAGATTTTGGTTGGTAGGTCGACCTATTCGCAACCAGTACAGTTTCTGGCGACATGCCAATAACGCGTACTTTGTTGTCGCTATCAGACAAGGGGTTCACGGAAGGAGAGTGGTAGCTAATCCCGCACCCTGAAAATGCAAGGCACACAAAAGCTATCAAAGTATGTCGAACCATTTACGCGGCCCCCAAGTGTTTAGTTTGGTGTGTCTTTTGGCATGGCTATATCTAGCTCAAAACACAAAAAAAACGGCGTGGCTACAAAGGCTACGCCGCTCTTTATAGAATCATAGGTTGCTAAATGGTGACAGACATCACCATTCGAGGCCCCCAAATTATTAATTGGTCGTCGAGGATGTCGAGGACGTCGCGGATGTGGCGCCAGAAGACCCACCCCCACCAAGTGCGGCAGCTGTAAGTACACCAGCAGCAATCAACGCCAAAATCTGTGCTTGCGTCAGTGCGCCCAAGGCAGCGACTTCAGCTTGTGTCACAACAGTTGCTTCAACAGGTGTTACTTCCTGAGCGGCCAAAGGCGCAGCTGCAACGGACACTGTGAGTGCCACTACGGAAAGGATCATAGAAGTTTTCATAAAACTGCTCCCAAATATGTTTAAATGATCAATAAACCAGTGATCACTCGGTTTCAATCAGTTCTGTGCATCAATAGGCCGAATTTGGCCAAAATGTCGACCAATTGAAGTGAAACGTCTGAAATCTAGTCTTTTACCCACTCTGTATTCACGTATTCAGGGTAAGGACCGACCCATTGCTTCGACTTACGCACGATCCCTGCGCCATCAATCCAATACTGATTCTCAATGGTTTGGTCCGTGCTGTTGCATGTTTCGGTGACCAAAGTTGTGTTAAAAGACCTCGTTACGGTGCTCACACGTTGCCCGCCAGTACGTTCGTATGTGCAGATGAAAGCGCGCGCGACGATCTGATCTTCACCGTCCAAATAACGATGAACGCGTGTCGCTTGTGACCTTGCCCCTCTTACGGCTGGAACGACCTCGTCGAGATCGGATGAGATTAGATCGCCGCCAAGGCCGCGTGTTGACGACAAAACGCCGTCGCGGAAGGTAAACTGAATCTCGTTCAAAGTTGACCAAATGACGTGCCCACGACCCTCGCGGATGATTTGAGCACCGGCCTCAGCACCCCGATTTGGCACCTCTACGATCAAAATAGCTCCGGGGATGGCAGCAAGGAGCGTCGGCGTCAATCTGGCACGGATCGGCGGTAACTCTGGTGCTGATTTGCCAATTGTAGACACGCGCGACAAGAGCTCTGACTGAAACGCGTCGCGGTCCGTACCGCATCCAGTCAAAACCGCCAGACCCAGAAGCCCGAAACATCTAACCAGTCCCATCATCGCCAGAACCTTCCCCATTGATCTTGCAGTCCAACCTGATGGTACGACCGAACCGATTCATACAAGCGACCATCCACAAACAATCGCGCGCCGCCATCGCGTGTAACCGGCCGAATAATTCGTCTGAGTTTGTTTTGCGTCGAACGCCCGGTCAGGAACGCCAAAGGGACTGTAATGGTAATTCCCTTGTCGAACGATCCTTCGCCAAAATCTGAGAAAGACACGTCGGTCAATGTAGCAAAGGCACCGATTTGGACACCGTTCGCAAACTCGCGCTCTAACGTTAACGTGCTGCCCCAATCCCCAGCCAGGTAGCGACCAGCGTCGGCCTGAACGTGGAACCCGTTTCCGACGTCCAAATAGGCGGAGGCATGACCAGTCACGACGTCGTAGCTTTGGAATCCAAACTGTTGGTCGAAGTCGCGTTGCTTGGCATAGTTGATCTCTGCGCCGAAAGCCCAGCGACTGCTGACAGGCTTCCAAAGTAATTCACCCGAAACCCCACCAAACATACTTTCGAGGTACCCAGCGGTCACCCGGCCATAAAGGTCCGCGCCGGGGCGGAAATAATAGGCACCAGTCAGGTGTTCTATCGCTGTTTCGCCTTCTTGGGCGTATAAACCAGTGTCGGACCGCACGCGTTGGATCACCGAGTTACTTGCTGGCAAGTCACCGCGATCCCCATTCAATCGCTGTTTCACGCGTCCTGAGAACACCAAGCCCGGTTTCGGCTCATAGCGGGCACGCAAGGCGATCCCAAAATCTGCCCGGATGGGGCTCGAGGGATCAAAAAGGCTTAGGTCTAAAAAGGGTCCGATCCCCCAGCTGAACCGAGGAAACGATTGATCCGCTGGATCGAAAGTCCGTGTTGGCGCATCGCTGATTTCCGCGCGTGCATAGCTTTGCCATGTGCCATCTGGCGCCAACTCTAGCTCTTCAAGATCGCGGCGTTGCAATGTGATACTGGATGCAGGCAAACCATTTTCGGTGATGGGAATAATCACAAATGTCTCAACAGAGGCGGGCATGATTGATGACATCACACGGGCTGCACGACCCACGGCCTGCGCTGAGTTTTGATACGTTGCGTTGCGGAACCTGACTTCCGCCTGATGTGCAGATACTTTGATGCCTTCAAGCGAAAGGCCGTTGCGTTCAAACACCTTTGCCGCATTGTCTTGTAAGATTGCGGGCGCGTCCGCCTGAGTGGTCCAGCCAAGATCGCGTGCGGCACCGGGGGCCCGTAAGCCGACAGGGCTTGGTGCTGGATCAATACCACCTCCAGCCACTCGAGACCCTTTGGGGTTCAAGACATAGCTAAACTGCACGCCGATTGCGTCGCCATAAAGTAAGAACCCGCTGGCTTCGACGCCACTTGGGAAGCTGTAACTGGCACCAAAGTTGAAAGGAATTTTTTGATCGAATCCAACTCTGGCTTCTTCTTCGATATAGGCGTCTGACGAGTACTCCGCTGTCAGGATTGTTCTATCGTTGAGTTGGTATTGAATTCCGCCAAACAGCGCAGCATCACCGCGAAACCAATTACCTGAATCAAGCTGACCAGTACTTGCCAAGCCGCCAATCGCGTTAGGTCGCGAGTCAAACCGCGAACTTAGGATGCTAAGCGGGTTGTCAAAACCGCCACGTGACCCGAGTCGGCCCCAACCGATACCACCTGTAGCACGCAATCGCCCAAATGTTTTGGTCGCGACGATGTATTCAGAGGAGTAGATCCCTGTTCCACCAAAATCCTGCAAACCCACGCTGATAGCAGGACGACGCCCGGTTTCTTCCGCCAGAACATAGCGCAAATCGAAGCTCCGGTCGTAGAACTGACCTCTGCCCAAAAATTCATCGATCCCAGAATAGCGGAAAACACCTGATAACCGAGGTGTGATCTGGAAGTAGAACGTCTGACGCGAGGTGCTGTTAAAGTAACTTCCAGTCAAAACCATATCTGCGTCAGCCAGTGGATGCGCAGTCGGCGTATCAATCATTCCCGGAACACCCAGAGTGTTTACAGGTGTTCGTGCCCATGGACGTTGCGATGTTTCCTGTGCAAATACAGAAATTGGCGCAAGGGAGACGCAAAGCATAGCAAGCACACTACAGCGGTTCGCCATACGTGTACCGGATTTCGTCGCTTCTTGTGTCATGGGCCACCAAAATTAGGATAGAAACGTAATGCCCTCTAATGCCGACTTGGCGACCAAGAATAAATGGATTAGTTCCCAATCATGCAGTTTCTAAAACGGATTATTGCCAAAAAACACCGCTTTTCGGGCGAGCTTTCGCCAGAACGCGCCTTTATCGCCATCGGGGACATCCACGGGCGCGCGGATTTGATGACCCGTTTGCTTGAGAAAGTTGCCAGTGGGCCATATGCCGATCTGCCCATCATTTTTGTTGGTGACTACGTCGATCGTGGGGAAAACAGCGCCATAGTTTTGCGCGATCTGATGGTCCGATCTCAGGCGGCGCCTTCTGGACAGTTGATTTGCTTGCGCGGCAATCATGAAGAAATGATGTTGAACTTCATTGAAGATCCGGTGCAGCACGGACCGCGTTGGTTGCGTTATGGTGGGTTGGAAACAATGGCGAGTTTCAAGGCACCATTCGTGGCGCAGACTGCCCCAGAAGATGAATGGATTGCTGCGCGGGATGTTTTGGTCGAAGCCATGACGCAGGATATGATCCGTTGGCTATATGCGCTTCCCGCGTGGTGGCAAACCGGTAACATCGCTGTGGTGCACGCAGGTGCCGATCCAAAGTTGCCGATGATAGAACAAGACGAAAATGTTCTGGTTTGGGGGCATCGTCGGTTTGATGAGGAAGACCGAACAGATGGTCTCTGGATCGTTCACGGACACACAATCGTAGACAATGCAATCGCAGAGAGTGGCCGCATCAGTGTCGATACAGGGGCCTATGCTACCGGGACCCTCTCGGCGGCGGTGGTCCGACCCGGCGATGTATCCTTTTTGGTCGCATAAACTATTTTTAACGACGTCAGACTTATTTCAGTGAAGCGACACCCAGAGAAACTGAAAACCCAGGGCACCAAACCTATACTTCGTTGAAGCTGTCCGCGTCGATGCTTGCAGGAACGGTGTATGTCTGCGCGCCTGTGTTCTATTTGAGCACGCCAATATCGAATGCTGCGATACCCTTGCTGTTTTCACCGAAGCCGAAGCGGGGTCTGGCACGCTGTCAAAGGAAAAGCTTGCGCCCTTTGTGACCATTGCAGTGCCGTCAGTGGTTTTTGATGACCGAGATTGCACCACTCGTGACGTGTCCGCTTGCGCTGGTGAATGAAACCGATGGGTCAGCGGATGCTGGTGTGACTGCAAGTCCGACAACAATGGCCAAGGTCAACGTGACGAGGCGAATGATATGAGGTGGCATGAGTGTCTCCCTTTTTGGTTAACCTCATCAAGCCAGACAGACGCGCGTAATTCAAATCACTCTGCTGCACGGGCGCGTGCGCAATTGTTTCAATTTTTGGTTTTACCCAGGACCAGCCACGTCCACGTGACACCTGCTGCGATGTTGGCCGGACCAATCGAAGGCGTGGATTTCTGGAAATTTTTTTTTAGTCCATGGTTTGCTGTGATTTTCTCTTCACTTTTCTGATCGAAAGGAAAGGCAGGTCTTCCCCGTGGGGACGGACCATGCCGTAGTGACATGACCAAGCGACCAGCAGGTTTCAGCAACGACGCGAGCACGGGAATGGCAGTTTCGCGCGCATCCGGGGGCAAGTGATGGAAAACCCCTGTAAGGATTATGACATCAAATGACGACTGCAAGGCTTGGATTTTGTCCAAATGCGGCAGTTTATCTTCGATAAAGGGAAGCTCTGGATGGGTCCAGAGTGCTGCAACCGGCTCAACGGCTGTTACATCACACCCCATAGCACCCCAAAAGGCAGCATCGCGGCCGGTTCCAGCACCCACATCCAAAACACGCTCGCCCGCTTTAGGCATGAATTCAGCGACGTGTTGATACAATACCGCTGGATCGATGCGGTCATATTCTGACATAAGGCTTGCCGCGTCCGCAGTGTACCCCGCGATTGACAGGCTCACCCGATGTTGCCGCGATTTTTCCCGACTTGACCACGATGTAAAAGCAGATGGTCCAAAATCACACACGCCATCATCGCTTCGCCAACAGGCACGGCGCGGATACCAACGCAGGGATCATGACGGCCTTTTGTGATGATCTCTGTATTCTCGCCAGATTTCGTGATCGTTTTGCGTGTTGTTAGGATCGAGGATGTTGGTTTTACTGCAAAGCGCACAACCACGTCTTGCCCGGTGGATATACCGCCCAAAATACCCCCCGAATGATTGGACGAATATTCAGGGCCATCGGGCCCCATGGTGATTTCGTCAGCGTTCAGTTCGCCGGTAAGCATCGCTGCTGACATGCCTTCGCCAATTTCCACGCCTTTTACGGCGTTGATCGACATCATTGCGGATGCGAGGTCCGTGTCCAGCTTGCCATAGATCGGTGCGCCGATGCCAGCTGGGACGCCGCGGGCCGTCAGTTCGATGACAGCGCCAACTGAGGATCCCGATTTGCGCAAACCATCAAGGTAGTCTGCCCATGTGCTAGCCGCGTCGGCATCCGGTGTCCAAAACGGGTTTTGTTCGATTTGATCCCAGTCAAAATTGTCGCGATTGATTTCGTGCGCGCCCATTCGGGTCATGTAGCCTGTGATCTGCAAGCCCGGCGCAAGCGTCTTGATTGCTTCTCGCGCGACACCACCAGCTGCAACGCGCGCTGCAGTTTCCCGTGCAGAGGATCGCCCGCCGCCGCGGTAATCGCGGATGCCATATTTCTGCCAGTAGGTAATGTCGGCATGGCCAGGGCGAAATTTTTCGGCGATCTCTGAGTAATCCTTGGAGCGTTGATCGGTGTTTTCGATCATCAGCTGTATTGGCGTTCCGGTGGTTTGACCTTCAAATACGCCAGACAAAATTTTGACCTGATCGGCTTCGCGTCGTTGCGTGGTGTATTTATTTTGCCCCGGTTTACGCTTGTCCATCCACTGTTGGATCATGTCTTCGCTTATCGAAACGCCGGGAGGGCAACCGTCCAAAGTTGCGCCCAAAGCAGGTCCGTGGCTTTCGCCCCATGTCGTGACGCGGAAAAGATGACCGAATGTGTTCAGGCTCATGTGTCGCTCCGTAAGTATTGAGCAGCGACATACGCGCCGCTCTGGTCATTGCCAAGATCATTCACAATTGCGCCACATTTTTGCGAAATTGCGAACAAACTGTTTAACGATTTGTTACTCCCCGACATCACGGTTCTGTGATAGCGCTTTGGACCATCAATTTGGCTCGTCGTTCGTGCTTGTTTTTAAAGAGTTGCAGGGAAATTACCATGTCCGAAGACGAACTGATTGTACGTCCCATTGAAGGCTCCGGGGCTAACTCTGCTATGCCAGAATGGGGCGCTTCTGGGGCGGAATTATTACGCCTTGCCATCGACGAGCGTGGTGAAGATGGAAGCATGTCCGGTGAGGACCGCCCCGGCGCACGCGAAATTTCCAACGCAGTGACAACACAATCTGGCGAAACCATCAACTCTGCTGGCGCCTCTGACTTTCTATGGATCTGGGGCCAATTTCTTGATCACGACCTTTCCCTGACAGAATCCGGGAACACAACGAACGCAAACATCCAAGTTCCGGTTGGGGATTCAATGTTCGATCCGTTTGGAACAGGGGAAGTTGTTATTCCCTTTTCTCGCGTTGATACGGATGAAAACGGTGCCTACCACAATGACATCACCGCCTATATCGACGCCTCCATGATCTATGGCTCTGACGTAGAGACGTTGACACAGATGCGGATCGAGGGTGGCAAACTGGTCATGACCGAAGACGCACAATTGATGTTGGAAGGTGTAAACTTAACAACAGGGGATGTTCGCGCCGCTGAGAACATTGCACTTTCGTCGATGCATACGATCTTTACGCGTGAACATAATAGGCTGGTTGATGAGCTTGTCGTAGAAGACCCAACCTTGAGCGACGATCAACTCTTCGAAGCGGCTCGCGCACGTGTCGAAGGGATTGTTCAGGCGATCACATTCAATGATTTCTTGCCCATCTTGCTAGGTGAGGGCGCGTTTGACAACTATGCGGGTTACGATGAAACCGTGAACGCTGGCATTTCGATTGAGTTTTCGACGGCGGTATATCGGCTTGGACACACCTTGCTGTCGCCAAACCTTCTCAAAGTTGCAGAGGGTGGCGAAGAAACCGGCCAACTTGCGCTTCGAGACGCCTTCTTCCGACCTTCTTTGCTACGAGAGCCGGATATGATCTCGGATATCTTACGTGGCGCGGCAACTCAGACGTCGCAAGCCGTCGATACGCAAGTCGTCGAAGATGTGCGCTCCTTCTTGTTTGGCCCACCCGGGGCGGGGGGCTTTGATTTGGCGGCCCTTAACATTCAACGCGGTCGTGATCTGGGTGTGGCAAGCTACAACAATCTACGCGAAGCCATCGGTCTTGATAGGGTCCAAAGTTTCGCAGACATTACATCAGACATAGCTTTTGCGGCTCAACTGGAAGCGGTTTACGGCGATGTTGACCTGATCGATGCGTGGATTGGCGGGCTGGCAGAAGATGCTGTGGATGGCGGACTTGTGGGAGAGACCTTTTCGATTGTCATGATCGACCAATTCACCCGTTTACGGGATGGAGACGCCTTTTGGAGTGAAGGCAGAGCAGGTTTATCTGAGGACGCACAAGCGGCAATTTGGGACACAACTCTTGCAGATATCATCCTGCGCAACACAGATGTTGAAGCGATCCAATCGGATGTCTTTGCAGCCTTGAACCGTGTCGGCGGAACAGATGCAGGTGACTATTTGTTTGCCACGCATTCTGATGACTTCATCTGGGGCGGTAAGGGAAATGACGAACTTTATGGCCGCAAAGGTGACGACGAACTGCAAGGTGGGAAGGGCAACGACATTCTCCAAGGAAACAAGGGCGATGACATCTTGCTCGGACAGTCCGGCAATGATGATTTACGTGGCGGCGTTGGAATGGATCAGCTCAACGGTGGGGCCGGACGGGATATGCTGTTGGGCAACAAGGGCGATGACCTGATCGAAGGTGATACCGGTAATGATGTGCTCAAAGGGCAAGCCGGCGACGACGTTCTGGATGGTGGTGCAGGCAATGATCGGCTGTTCGGCGGGCTGGGCAATGACACGTTGACGGGGGGAACTGGACGGGACGTTTTTGAGTTTTATGCAGGCCAATCTGGATCTGACACTATTCAGGATTTTGATATTGCCTTCGACGAGATCAAAATCCTTGATTTGGCGCGCAAGGATGTTGTCGTTTCGACCATTGGATCTGACTTGCAAGTTTCGAGTGACGCGGGTTGGACGTTGTTGATCGAAGACCATGCATTCTGGGCGTTGGATCTGGCGGACATTTTGTCCTAGCTCTCCACGAACAACACATGGCCTTGTTACGGGCGAGCGACCGCTCTATATCCAAACATACCTCGGGGGGCGCAGGGGAAGATCTTGCGCTGAGATGTCTTAAAGGCGGACCCGTAGAACCTGAACCGGTTAACACCGGCGGAGGGAAGGTTTGGATCTCTTTCCATATCTGACCATCCGCCAGCTATGGAGATATGTGATGAAGTACACGATCCTTGCTGCGGGCCTGCTTGCGACAACAGCAGCTTTTGCAGAAACCCCCGTCTTGACTGTTTACACCTATGACAGTTTTGTCACGGATTGGGGCCCGGGCCCCGCAGTCGAAACCGCATTTGAAGCCATCTGCGACTGTGATCTACAATTCGAAGCCGCTGGTGACGGCGCGGCCTTGCTTGCCAAACTGCGTCTTGAAGGCGCGCGGTCTGATGCGGACGTTGTGCTTGGCCTTGATACCAACCTGATCGCCACCGCCATGGAGACTGGTCTTTTCACAGCACATGATGTGGATGCCAAGTTTGATCTTCCCATCGCTTGGAACGATGACACATTTGTTCCCTACGATTGGGGTCACTTTGCATTTGTGATGAAGAAAGATGCGGCCACTCCGACGGACTTTAAGGCGCTGGGCGCATCTGATCTTAAGATTGTCATCCAAGACCCACGATCTTCTACGCCGGGCCTTGGTCTTTTGATGTGGGTCAAGACAGCTTACGGCGACGAAGCCCCCGCTGTTTGGGAGGCACTGTCGGACAACGTGTTGACCGTAACCAAAGGCTGGTCAGAAGCATACGGCCTGTTTCTAGACGGCGAGGCTGATGCCGTATTGAGCTACACAACGTCCCCGTCTTATCACCGAATTGCGGAAGAAGACGACACCAAGACATTCGCGACATTCAGCGAAGGCCACTACATGCAGGTGGAAGTCGCCGCAAAATTGGCAGCCAGCGATCAACCGGAACTGGCGCATCAGTTCTTGCAGTTCATGGTGACCGATGCGTTTCAATCCGTGATCCCGACGACGAATTGGATGTTCCCAGCTGTGTTGCCAGAAGGTGGTTTACCAGATGGATTTGCCCCAGCTGTGTCGCCTGAAAAATCCCTGCTGCTTTCGCCTGCGGATGCGGCAAGCCTTCGTGACGCGGCATTGGACGAATGGCGCACCGCGCTCTCTCAATAAACCGGGTTCCCGGTGTTTTGGCCGCCGCCTTTGTTGCGGCGGTCATTTTTGGCGCTCTCTCAGCGGTTCTGTTACGTGCTGAAGCAGGGCGTGGCCTCGGATCGGGCGACTGGGCGGCTATTCGCTTTACGATCTCGCAAGCGCTGGTCTCCTCAATCATCAGTGTCATTTTGGCTATCCCACTGGCACGCGCTTTGGCGCGAACGCAGTTCACAGGGCGGCGCTGGATGATCATGCTGTTGGGCGCGCCGTTTTTGTTGCCTGCTATCGTCGCTGTCATGGGACTTTTGTCAATTTTTGGCAGGAGCGGTTGGGTGAACACTCTACTGGACACTTTCGGATTGCCCAATGTATCCATCTATGGCTTTCATGGCGTTGTATTAGCTCATGTCTTTTTCAACCTCCCGCTGGCGACTCGGCTGATCCTTCAAGGGTGGCAAGACATTCCAGCAGAACACTTCCGCATCGCGGCACAAGTGCGGATGGACCGTTGGGCACAGTTCCAGCTGCTTGAATGGCCAATGTTGCGCAAAGTTGTTCCCGGCGCTGCGGGTTTGATTTTTGTGCTGTGCCTGACCAGCTTCGCCGTTGCCTTGATCTTAGGCGGCGGGCCACGTGCGACCACAATAGAGCTCGCAATCTATCACGCGTTCCGCTTAGAATTCGATCTTGCCCGCGCAGCTTTACTTGCTGTGATCCAAATGGTTGTCGCACTTAGTGCGTGCTTGATGTTGTTCCGCGCTCTACCCAAGCACACGCCGGGTCATGGTTTGGGTCGTGAGCCGCAAAGATGGGATCAAGCGGCTTGGGATCGTCCCTTGATTGTACTGGGCGCCGCGTTCCTACTTACTCCGATGCTTAGCATATTGGGCGCGGGACTTCCTGCCATCGCCGGTCTGCCCACTTTGGTGTGGGAGGCAGCCTTAAGATCTGTGATAGCCGCTTTGGCAAGTGCTGGATTACTGATGGTGCTTGCATTGCCGCTGGCTGCTTTGGCAGCCCAGTTTGGTGGAACAGAAACCATCGGGCTGTTGGGCATGGCAACGTCCCCTTTGATGATTGGCACAGGAGCATTCATCATCGTTTATCCCTTTGCGGACCCAGCATCCTTGGCGTTAGGCATCACTGCCGTGGTGAACGCCATAATGGCATTGCCGTTTGCTTTGCGTATTCTGGTGCCCGGCTTGCGTGACGCTCTGCGTGATTTTGCCCGTTTGTCGGCCAGTCTTGGGATCACAGGGCTTCAGTTGTGGTGGATCGTTTTGCTGCCACGCTTGCGCGCTCCACTTGGGTTTGCTTTGGGATTAGGGGCAGCTTTGTCTATGGGCGATCTGGGTGTGATCGCTTTGTTTGCCGATCATGATCAGGCGACCTTGCCCTTGGCCATTGATGGTCTTTTGGCGGCCTATCGCACGCAGCATGCTGCCGGGGCTGCGCTGCTTTTGACGGCCTTGAGTTTCATGTTGTTTGGCGTGTTTGATGTGTGGGGACGGCGGCATGCTTGAATTTCAAAACGCAGTGATCGGGCAGGGGACGTTCCGCCTTGGGGTGGATTGGAAGGTGTCCAAAGGGGATCATCTGTCAGTTATTGGGCCGTCAGGTGCCGGGAAGTCGACTTTGCTTGCTGGTTTGGCGGGTTTCGCGGACGTCATTTCGGGGCACATTGTTTGGGATGGGTCAAATATGGCGGACCGGCCGGATCAGCGTCCCATCGCGATGCTGTTTCAAGACCACAACTTATTCCCACACCTTAACATAGCGCAGAATGTCGCGTTGGGGATCAAGCCATCCCTTCGATTGAGTGCAAGGGAAAAGGATCAAGTCAGCGAGGCTTTAAGTGATGTGGGTCTTGCAGGATTTGAAGGTCGAAAACCGGCAGAGTTGTCAGGTGGGCAACAAAGTCGTGCTGCCTTGGCGCGGGTTTTGGTGCAAGCGCGACCAATAATTTTACTGGACGAACCGTTTTCCGCCCTTGGTCCTGCGATGCGCACAGAGATGCTCGATTTGGTGAAGACGTTGGCGTCCCGGTTGGGCGCTATATTGATGATGGTCACGCATGATCCTGTTGATGCGCGCAGACTTGGCGGCAAGGCTGTGTTTGTAGCAGACGGGGTTGCGCACGCTCCGATGTCTGTCGAAGCGCTGCTGGATAACCCGCCTGCCGAACTGGCCGCCTATTTAGGCAGCTAGAGGTTTAAGCGCGCCCCGCGTCTTGAGTATACCCAAGGCTGCTTTAGCGGCTTCACGGCCTTTCTCGACGAAATGCGCTTTATAGAGACCAATATGATGATCAGTTTCCTGAAAATGATGTGGCGTCAGTGAGACAGAAAGCACGGGAACGCCGGTATCAAGTCCGGCGCGCATCAGACCATCGACGACCGCTTGAGCGACGAAATCGTGGCGGTAGATGCCCCCATCCACAACAAGGGCCGCACAAGCAATGGCGCTATAACGACCGGATTGCGCCAATTCGAGCGCCATCAGGGGCATCTCGAAGGCACCGGGAACGTCGAACACGTCGATTTGGGATGGTGGGATAAGCTCGCTAAATCCGGCCAGCGCTTGATCCACGATCTGTGCGTGCCAGTTGGCTTTGACGAAGGCGAAACGGGTGTGTGTCATGGGTTAGACTCCTATAGGTTTAGACACGTCACCCAAGGCGATTACGCGTATGACACACCATTCCTGTCAGGGACTGGCACCATACGACGTTCTCTTTCATCCGGACTATGACCGTCGGCTCAGGCATCTCACCTGATCTGCTGACCCTCGGAACCTCCGAGGCGCTCGCGGGCTCATGGGGCAAGCCCATATACCGCCGGTGGGGAATCTCGCCCCGCCCTGAGAACACGATCACATTGCCAAAGCTGGTCAAGCAAGGCAAGCAGGGACGTGTCGTCAGGAGGACACGTCATGCATCCAAATCCAGTTTATCGTACAAAGGGAGAAAACGAAAATTTGGACTACGCTGCAAAGCGTGCCTTTGGAACGCTTGCGATGAATGGCGAAGATCACCCCCTTTTGGCGCATATTCCCTTCGTCATTGAGGGTGAACATGTCTGGTTTCACTTGGTGCGGTCGAACCGGATCGTGCGGGCGTTAACGACACCATTGGCAGCGTCAATCGCTGTGTTGGGTCCAGATAGTTACATATCGCCTGATTGGTACGGAGCAGAAGACCAGGTCCCGACTTGGAATTATATTGCGGTACATTTGCGCGGCACCGTAGAGCTGCGCCCACAAAGTGAATTGCATGATTTACTCAATCGCCAATCGGCCTTCTTTGAACGGCAGTTGACGCAAAAGACGCCATGGACCCCTGATAAGATGTCCGAAGGTGTGATGGAACGCATGATGCGCAGCATCGTACCGTGTCGTATGGCTTTGGAACGTGTCGATGGAACATGGAAGCTCAATCAAAACAAACCAGACGTGGTCCGTTTGCGAGCGGCTGACAATGTGGCCGAAAGTGGGATTGGGACAGAGGTTCGCGCGCTTGCGGACCAGATGCGCAACCCGTAACCTCATGCTAACCAAACCTCGGAGATCGCGATGAACCTGTTTTATAGTCCGACGTCCCCTTATGTCCGTAAGGTCATGGTCCTCATGCATGAAACCGGACAGATCGATGATATTGCCTTGGTAACAGGGCATACGAATCCCATCAGTCCGATGGCGGGGTTAAGCGCGAAGAACCCGTTGATGAAGCTACCCGCATTGGAACGCCCAGAAGGTGCGACGCTTTATGACAGTCGGGTTATTTGTGCCTTTCTGGATGATCGTGCGGGCGGGCAACTGTACCCAAGTGGTGCACGCAAATGGGAAACACTGACCCTTGAGGCGACGGGCGATGGCATTCTTGATGCGGCATTGGCCTTGACCTACGAAGCGCGGCTGCGTCCTGAAGACACGCGTTGGGACGCATGGGCTGATGGGCAATGGGGAAAGATTTCGACAGCATGCCAAGCTCTTAACACACGTTGGATGAGCCACCTCAATGGACCGTTGGATATGGGGCAGGTGGCCGTAGCTTGTGCGTTGGGCTATGTGGATTTCCGACATGAGGCGCGCGATTGGCGGCAAGGATGTGATGCCTTGGCGGCTTGGTACACGACGTTTTCAAACCGCGATTCGATGCGAGCAACTGTGCCACCTGAAGGCATGTAGAGCTCAGGTGTCATGACCCAAGCCATTGAGTTCTTGGGATTTGCGAAAAGAGTCGTCTGAAATTTGGTTCGGGGTGGAAACCTAAGGCACTGTTGAAAGGCTGTTCCAAGTCCGTGTGGGCATGGCAATGCGCTGAATCGCTGACAATGCCCTTACGCCATTTGTATTAGACGGTTTGCAAAACGGTTTATATGCTGCGGCCCGCTGTCGCACCTGCGACTACATGACCAGCTTGTTTACTGGACGACGGTACACCTACCCTCTAAATAGCCCCAGAGTTGGTCTGCGTCATGCGCGGTCAACGGCTGTATTTTGGGCCTAATGGGGCCGCTGGAATGGAGATAGCTCGTGTCAAACGCTGAAGATCACGACGATACCCGCAGGGACTTCCTGTATTACACGACCGCGGGCGCGGGCGCTGTGGCTGTTGGGGCCGCTGTATGGCCTCTGGTCAATCAAATGAACCCGTCTGCGGATGTTCGGGCGCTAAGTTCGATTCGAGTGGACATCTCGGAAATCGAACCGGGCACGCAGTTGACTGTAAAGTGGCTTGGTAAGCCAGTGTTTATTCGTCGTCGGACCGAAGAAGAAATTGCGGCTGCACGTGATGTCAATCTTGGCGACTTGCCAGATGGAGACGCGCGCAACGGCAATTCTGGCACGCCACTGCCTGCGGATGATTCCAACCGGGCGATGGACGAAAGCGGCGAATGGTTGGTGATGATTGGCGTTTGTACGCATTTGGGTTGTGTCCCACTTGGCGATGCAGGCGACTTTGGCGGATGGTTCTGCCCTTGCCATGGTTCGCATTACGACACCTCTGGTCGGATCCGCAAAGGCCCAGCTCCTGAGAACCTCCCGGTTCCGGTTGCGGTCTTTGAAGACGAATCCACACTGAAACTCGGTTAAGGGAGCGAAAGACCATGGCTGGAATTCCGCACGACCATTACGAACCGAAGTCAAATGGCGAAAAGTGGCTGCACTCACGGCTGCCGATCGTTGGACTTATGTACGACACGCTGATGGCACCTACGCCGAAAAACCTAAACTGGATGTGGATCTGGGGTATTGTCCTGACCTTCTGTTTGGTGATGCAAATCGTCACCGGCATCGTGCTGGTCATGCATTACACACCACATGTCGATCTGGCCTTTGCTTCGATTGAGCACATCATGCGCAATGTCGAAGGCGGCCACTTCATCCGCTATCTGCACATGAACGGGGCTTCGTTGTTCTTCGTAGCTGTTTATGCGCACATCTTCCGGGGTCTTTACTATGGCTCATACAAGGCACCGCGCGAAGTAACGTGGATTTTGGGAATGCTCATCTATCTTATGATGATGGGGACGGCGTTCATGGGTTACGTTCTTCCATGGGGTCAAATGTCCTTTTGGGGTGCTACTGTTATCACAGGCCTGTTTGGTGCGATCCCGTTCATCGGTGAGCCAATTCAGACCTTGTTGCTTGGTGGCCCTGCCGTCGACAACGCGACACTGAATCGCTTCTTCTCGTTGCACTACCTTCTCCCGTTTGTGATTGCAGGTCTTGTAGCGCTGCACATTTGGGCGTTTCACACCACGGGCAACAACAACCCGACCGGGGTTGAAGTGCGTCGGACCTCGAAAGAAGAAGCAGATAAGGATACTGTTCCGTTCTGGCCCTATTTCGTGATCAAAGACTTGTTTGCACTGGCTGTTATTCTGGTGGTGTTCTTTGCCGTCGTTGGCTTTATGCCAAACTACCTTGGCCACCCGGACAACTACATCGAAGCCAACGCTTTAGCGACGCCTGCGCACATTGTGCCTGAGTGGTATTTCTTGCCCTTCTACGCTATCTTGCGTGCCTTTGACGGTGATGTGTGGGTCGTGATTTTTGCGGGCTGGGTTACTGGTGGTATTGTGGATGCGAAGTTCTTCGGCGTCCTTGCGATGTTCGGTGCAATTGCTGTTATGGCTTTGGCGCCATGGTTGGACACGTCCTCCGTTCGCTCGGGCAAGTATCGCCCGATGTTCAAATGGTGGTTCGCGCTTCTGGTTATCGATTTCTTTGTCCTAATGTGGGCAGGTGCGATGCCGGCCGAAGAGCCGTTCTCCACGATATCGCTTATCGCGTCGGCATATTGGTTCGCGTATTTCCTCGTGTTGCTTCCCCTTCTAGGGGTGATCGAGAAACCGGACGCACAACCTGAAACCATCGAAGAAGACTTTGTTGCACATTATCCTAAGGCTCCGGCCGCGGGTGATAGTGCTGCTCAGCAACCCGCAGAATAAGGAACAGGACAAATGATGTTCAAAAAACTAACACTCGCTGCGGGTCTTGCATTTGGAATGGCGACGTCTGCTTTTGCGGCAGGCGGAGAGGGTGAAGTCAAAAACGTCGACTTTTCCTTTGAAGGCATGTTCGGAACTTTCGATCAGCAACAACTGCAACGCGGTCTTCAAGTCTACACTGAGATTTGCTCAGCCTGTCACGGGCTGACATATGTTCCGATCCGCACGCTTCACGATGAAGGCGGCCCCGGCTTGCCCGAAAACCAGGTGCGTGCTTATGCGGAACAATTCGAAGTCTTCGACGCCGAATTGGACGATTTCCGCGCGGCCACGCCGAATGACCACTTTCCAAAGTCGGGCGTAGAAAACGCGCCTGATCTTAGCCTCATGGCAAAAGCACGTGCTGGGTTTCATGGACCTTATGGACTAGGTATCAACCAATTTTTCCAAGGTATGGGTGGTCCAGAATACATCTATTCGGTGTTGACGGGTTATACTGGCGAAGAAAAGGAAGAGGCGGGTGTGACCTTGTATGAAAACAAGGCCTTCCCGGGTGGTTGGATTGCAATGGCCCCACCATTGTACGGCGAAGACGTGGACTTCGCGGATGAGCATGACAATGATTTGTCGCATATCTCACAGGATGTTTCGGCGTTTCTGATGTGGACCGCAGAACCTAAGATGATGGCGCGTAAACAAGCTGGTTTTGTTGGGGTCGTGTTCCTGACAGTTTTGTCAGTGTTGCTTTACTTGACCAACAAAAAGATTTGGGCACCGATCAAAGGCAAAGAAGACTAAGCCCCTTCTTGCGCCAATATGATTTTGAAAACCCTCGTGCTGGTATAGTGCGGGGGTTTTTCTTTTGTCTGACCCCGGCTACCTTTGAAGGGGGGAGACGCTCACATGCCATTGGATATTCACGGTTTTGATCTCAATTCGATTGGGTCAGATTTCATCGAAAACCCTCATCCAATTTTGCATGCTTTGCGCAGAGACGCCCCGGTGCATTTCAACAAGGACGGGTCCGTCTATCTCACCAAGCATGCAGATTGCTTAAAAGTTTATCAATCGCGCGATATGTTGTCGGACAAGAAAGAGGCGTTTGGCGAAAAGTATGGCCAATGCCCGCTTTATCAACACCACACGACGAGCCTTATTTTTAACGATCCCCCGTATCATACGGTGGTGCGAAAACTGATTTCTGGCGCGTTCACACCCCGCAAACTGGCGGAGTTTGAACCATTGATTGAGGACATCGTCGACCGTCTGCTCGATCGTGTGGAAGACCTTGGCGAGCTGGACTTGATTGAGGACTTCGCCAAAGTTCTGCCGACTGAGATTATATCTTTCATGTTGGGAATACCGGAAGCGTACCGCGAACGTCTAAGGGGCTATTCTATCGCTATTCTGGGTGCGTTGGACCCGGTTGTGTCGCAAGAGCGCTTAGACAGCGGCAATGAGGCTGTAAGAGAGTTTTCCGCCTTGTTAGATGACCTTATTGACCATCGCCGTGCGCACCCCGAGGGGGCGACACAAGGGGAAGTGTTGGACTCACTGATCTTTGGGGATCATGAGGGCCGAACATTAACGCAAGAAGAACTCATCCAGAATTGTATCTTCTTGCTCAATGCTGGGCATGAAACGACGACGAGCATGGTGGGAAATTCGGTTGGCTTACTGTTGGACAATCCGGACGAGTTCCAACGCTTACGTGAAACACCGGGCCTGATTGTGCCGGGTGTAGAAGAGTTTCTGCGCATGGAAAGCCCGCTTCAAATCGGCAATCGATTGGCGGGCGAAGACATTGATTTGGGGCATCGGGTGATTCCAGCCGGGACGTATATTCACACGTCGATCGCGGGTGCTAATCGTGACCCAGACGTTTTTGATATGCCGGATCAGCTCAATTTAACTCGTAAACCCAACAAACACATTGCTTTCATAACTGGAATACATGTTTGCCTTGGTGCCACCCTTGCACGAGTCGAGGGACGGATCGCGATTGGAAAACTCGTGAGGCGGTTCCCGAAATTGGCCCAAACCGGCGAACGGATTCGCCTCCCCTTGGCACGGTTTCGGGGATATACGAAATTTCCGGTATCTGTTCAGTAACGTATATCTCAGACCTAGCTGATAACCGACGCCACCGGCAGATTTGATCGGGTATTGCCGAATGAGTAACGGATTGAATGCTAAGCGATAAGCTGCGCCTGATCGCAACCGGTTATCAACGCCGTGACGATCTGGCCTTCGGGTTGAGGTTTGTCGAAGCGCACTTCAGTGAACTGCTCTGTGCGGCCCATATTCGGGTTTTCCATGAGTATATGATGTGTCTTACCGACCTGTTCCGCGAGGTGCTTAGCAACCTGTGCCTCTCCTGCTTTGCGCAACCGTGCAGCACGGGTCTTGATCGCGTTGCCTTGCACTGGCGGCATACGGGCGGCGGGCGTGCCCTCACGGGCGGAATATGGGAAAACATGAAGCCATGTCAGGTCGCATTCCCGCACGAGTTGCATTGAGTTTTCGAAATGCGCTTCTGTCTCTGTCGGGAAGCCTGCGATAATATCGGCACCAAATGTCATGTCGGGCCGTAGCTTGCGTGCATCTTGAGCGAAGCGGATTGCGTCATCGCGTAAGTGGCGGCGCTTCATGCGCTTTAAGATCAAGTCGTCGCCATGTTGAAGCGACAGGTGCAAGTGGGGCATAAGACGAGGCTCGGTTGCGATGGCCTGCATCAGGTTTTCGTCAACCTCGATTGAATCGATTGAGGAAATCCGGAGGCGCGGTAACTCCGGCACCAACTTTAGAATGCGCATCACCAAGTCGCCAAGCTTCGGTTCCGCAGGCAGATCAGCGCCCCATGACGTCAGGTCCACGCCGGTCAACACCACTTCGTTGAAGCCTTTGTCCACCAAGCGTGTGATTTGTTCCACGACCACACCAGCAGGGACGGATCGCGAATTTCCACGGCCATAGGGGATAATGCAAAAGGTGCATCGATGATCACACCCGTTTTGAACTTGCACATAAGCGCGCGAACGCGTCCCAAAGCCATCAATAAGATGCCCAGCGGTTTCAGTGACCGACATGATGTCGTCGACCTGCACGGCTTCTGTCTTGCCAATAAAGTCGGCCGCTAGTCCCCGCCAGGTCTCGGGTTGCATCTTTTCAGTGTTGCCGATCACCGCATCTACTTCATCCATTTGTGCAAAGGTTTCGGGTTCAGTTTGGGCAGCGCAACCCGTGACAATCAGCCGAGCATCCGGGTTTTCGCGGCGTAACTTGCGTATTTCTTTGCGAGCTTTGCGCACCGCTTCGGCGGTCACTGCGCAAGTGTTCACAACCACAGCATTTTGTACGCCCGCCGATTCGGTTAACTCTTTCATGGCTTCTGTCTCGTAGGCGTTCAGACGGCAGCCCAGAGTTGTGAATTTCGCGGCGCTCATGACACAGATGCCAACCATTCAGGCGTGAGTGTGCCAGAAAAAACATGCGTGGTCGGGCCGGTCATCCAAACGCCGTCCTCGGCCCAATTAACGTGCAGCGTTCCGCCATCCAAGTCGATCTGAACTTGCCGCCCCGTGAGGCCCTTGCGCACAGCAGCGACTGCAGTTGCGCAAGATGAAGACCCTGAAGCGAGGGTGATTCCCGTTCCGCGCTCCCAAACGCGCATCCTGATGTGATTGGTTCCGATGATTTGAGCGACTTGCACGTTGGTGCGTTCCGGAAATAGTGGATTATGTTCGAAACTTGATCCAAATGTTTCCAAGTCTACGGACTCAACATTCTCAACGAAAAAGGTGCAATGTGGGTTCCCCATACCTGTTGCCGTCGGGGTCCCTTCGATAGGCAATTCAAGCGTGTCCATTTCCTTGGAAAGAGGGACATCGTGCCATGAAAGTTGCGGCTGTCCCATATTGACAGACGTCAATCCATTGCCCGCATCCTTCACCAAAAGATCACCGCGGTCTGTCGTTAACGTTAATTCACTTTCGCCGGTTTCATCTAAAATCATCCTTGCAATACAACGGGTTGCATTCCCGCACGCTGCTGAAAACGAGCCATCAGCATTGTAAAAAGTAAGGTGAGCATCTTGCCCAGGTGTGATCACTGCCAGTTGATCAAAGCCGACACCACAATGCCTGTCAGCCAAGGCGATTGCAATTTTCGAGGTCATCCTCAAGTTTTGCTCGCGCGCATCCAAGACGACAAAATCGTTTCCAAGCCCATGCATTTTCATGAAGGGCAGGCCGGGTTCCATGACAGTATTCATGGCGGGGATATAGCGACCCTGAGACAATGAATCCAGTATGTTGCGAACAAGTCGTAAATTCGGGCTTGACCCCACCCTCGTAGCTTTCTAGTTAGCCGTCTAGTGGGCCCTTAGCTCAGTTGGTAGAGCAACTGACTTTTAATCAGTGGGTCGCAGGTTCGAATCCTGCAGGGCTCACCATTACTTTCAAGTTATTGTCAGTAGACCATAAGAGTGCAGATTTGGAGCATAAGCTTGCTAAGCTGCCCGTTTGGTTAGCTTTCAAGACCAATTTGAGACTGAAATCGAGATGACTCCTCGCTTTGGGTTGGCGGAGACAATCTCGGTGAACCGTTGAGTTGGTAAGGCAACGCTTTTTGGTAGCGTGTACCGTAGGTTCGAATCCGACCACCCCAGCCAGCTTTCCTGTTTGTGCCGTCCGGCGTGAATCGCAACTTGTCCGGCGAGAAACGCAACTTATGTCGGGTAAGACCACTACTTTGCACATGAAGTTTAGGTTTTTGGGATTTTGAGCGGTTTGAATCGCCCCCGCACGAATTCCTGAAACGTGCTCCCAGTAGGCCAGTTTTGAAAGCCTAGCTCAGATGGTAGAGCAACTGACTTTTCAACAGTTGCTGGATAGCTCGAATGAACCGGAGCTCACCACTTTGTAGCTGTTTGTGTCATTGGACCATAAGAGTGCAGATTTGTAGCATAAGCTTGCAAATCGACCTGTATGAGCACCTTTCGGCTCCATCTCTTGAGATTTGGTCATGCAACCATCCAGCTTGGCAATGTCAGGGATCAGTATGGAGAGCTTTTTACCTAGGAACTGTGACATAGAGTTTCGCTTTCAGATCGTCATTTTGAGAACAGCAAGCTGTGGCGCAACAGATCCTAGGCCCTATCAGTTGCCGCCTGCTCAAATCTATTTTGTTGTCGGAAAAGGGGGCTTTGACTTTACTTGAGTGAATGAATTCAGAACTCGGAACGGGGCACCTCTCCAAACCAAATCGTCACCCTCGTGTCGAAAGTGGGTTGCGGCGGGCATCAAGTCCTCACCGGGCCAAGGGATTAGAGAGTTCGGGTTGTGATAAATCTCTAGCTCATCGGCCCAGCCCTCGAAGTATTCTCCGTTCTCGATGTTCACATCAAACGGAATACCTTCAAGCGCGCCTGGCGCTGGATTAGAAAGCGTGCCGATGCGTCTCACAGCCACCGTGGGGTCTCCAAATCCGGCAAGCGTTCCCATCCGAGAGAACTTTGCTTTCGTACCCGCGTTTGAGAAAATCACAGCTGAAATATTCTCTGTCCCAGGCTGAGCAAAGAAGTTCGTTGGAATGGATTTGTCGCCCTTGGTATGAGATTGAAGCGGCTTGGGTATCGCTACCACCTGCCCATCAGGGCCCTGAACCTTTTCAACACTAGTTCCATATAAATAGATTGAAAGCGCGGTCTGAGACCAAATCATCGACCCGGGCGCATGAAAATCGGCAATCGCAATAGCAAACGGATGGCCTTTCACGGCCTCTTTCTCCCAGTACAACTTTTTCATCTTTGAGTAGAGCGGGGATCCAAAAATGATCGGCATGTCGTTTTCGACAAATTTCCAGAAGTCATCCGGCCGCGGCGTGGGACCTGCCATGAGATCCGCAACCTCATTGCTGCCTGCGTTTGCGGTGACTGCTTCAACAAAAACTTTCTGTCCGTACAAGTCCAAAGCAAAGTCAGGAATTGCGATGCTCTGATCAACCTTCATATTCAGTGCATGAAACACCCGGAACAGATACAACTCCCAAAGTCGCGCATCCGTACCAGCAGTTTGAAAATCCCGCACAAAATTGCCGTCCCCGTCGACAAACCAATGGGCAATCTCTTGCAGTTGTTGTCGTGCTGCTAGCGAATGCAAGGTGTCTCGGATGTTGACGAAAACTGGACTCAGTTTGCCGTTGTGACCAGTAGTAAAGAGATCGACACCCGGTTTGCCGTCACCAACGGGACAGACGAGATTTGTTGTTCTTTCTTCAATTTCTTTGAGTTTTTGACAAATTGACGCCTCCCCTTCCCGCAACGTTCGGAAGGGGACCCAGGGTCCCTGAGGAAGAAACCTGTGCTGATCGTTTCGCAGGCACAATAAACCCAAATAAGAGTCCGCCTCCTCCACATAGAAGAGCGCCGCAAGTGCATCGCCTTCGTGCGTCGACCAATGAGCAACCGTATTCCAGCTCTTTTGCTCACCCGAGCTTCTAAAGCCAAATGTAAATTCATCAAATCTTGCTTTACTGATACGAGTGGGCATCGAAGCCTTTCTAAAGGGTCTCGTCACTACGGTCGACCTCAGAGGTCTGAGCTTCAAACGCGACCACCTGCTCATCGATGGTTGTGCCCATCGCCATCAAGGCATCGTTGAGTTCCAACAGTGCAAACCGATCAATCTGATGCATTTCCCCAGTATTTCTATCGATGCCATTGCGATGAACACAATCATGGCGCAGCCGGATTCCAGTCTGAATACATTCAAGCGCCTCTCCTTTGGGCATGATATCAAATTTGAGGCCGATGCGGTACAAGCTGGCGACCTTCGCCAAATTGTGAAAGGATACCGCTTGCAGGTTTGTCATTAGCATTGTCTTCGCAGCGTCAACAACGCCTATCAAATCCGATAGCTGCACATTGATCTCGCCGATTTTGAGACTCTTTGAACGCAACAAGCGCGCTTGAGCTGCTTCGTGTCCAGCAACAGTCGAGATCAAACTGTCCGCCAAAAAAACTTCAAGCGCCGTAATGGACTGGGCAAGCAACATGCGCGCCAACATCTGCGGCCGTTCGTGATTTGTCACTTCTGCGGCCAAGGCTTTGACATCTCCAAGTGTTTTGGAAAATGCCATAAAAACCGGTCGCGTTTCACGCTCCTGTAGTTCCAACCATTCGTAATAATCATGATCGTCATCCTGACCAAACTCTGAGCCTTGGATTGGATTTGCGTCGATCTCAACATCCGAATACTCGTGAAGTGTGATCTCACACCGGCTCCAATCAGCAATGACTTCACCATCAAAGCAGGTGTTACAACCAAAGCATGTCACAGTCACTGGAAGGTGCTCTTCAGAACCGTTGTCATAAACCACCGGCAAATCAGTGGATCCTCCAACATCTTTTTCGCAAACAGGGCACACAAAGGAAACATCAGCACTTTCCCACTGGGCCTCCTCCATTGCCATCATCATCTCTTTCGCTCTGCCCATTTCGCACCAGTGTGTTGAGTGTGTGAGTTGTCCAACCCGTCTAGCAGACCGTCGCACCGAAGGTCGAATATTTACCTAAATACAGACCCAAAAAATGAGAGTTTCGGAATTTGCTGAAAGTGAGTTTGACGGTACCTAAAAACTTCCCCACGGGCGTGGATCTGCAACTACAAACGTAGGAGCTCCCTACCAGCGAACCCCAAATCGCCGATCTCACCTTTTCCGCTATGAAATGCCGCAGCTTTGATCTCCCAAAAAATTGAATAAAGGCAACAATTTCAAAACTATATCAGAAATATCGTCTTGTAGAATTTGGCCTTTAAATTCTGGCTTTTACTCATCTGCGATGCTAGCATGAACCCTAAGAACGCGTCCGTTCTTTGAACAATCAACAAGTGCTCGCCAGAGCCCATCAGGCAAGACCGACGAATATGTCTAGTGCAAAACAAATCATAGCCATGCTGCGCAGCCGCGCTGACGGTGACGATGAGATGTTTTACTCAGTCGCCCTGCAGGCCGCCGCAGCTGAGGCCCGCCGTGGTCGTAAGACGATCGCCGAGGATATTCGCGCTGCCGTGCAGGATTCACGCAAGCACGCCACCGTCGGCGGACATCTGGTTCCCATAAGAATAGATGAGCCGCGCGGTGAACTTGAGGGGTTGCTTGAGCTTAGAACGCCCAATATCGATTTGGATGCGGTTTCCTTGGCCAAACCTGTGCGCAAGCAGATTGATGACCTCATTCGCCAGCAACAAAGACGCTTCCAATTGCACGAACATGGCAAAGCACCCAGTAAGAGCTTATTGTTCGTAGGTCCTCCTGGATCAGGAAAAACCATGACAGCCGAAGCTTTGGCAGGCAGCCTCAGGCTTCCACTGTTCGTCATTCGTTTTGACAGTCTAATCACACGGTTTATGGGTGAGACCGCTGCCAAAATGCGCCTGATCTTCGACGAAATTCACGCTTACCGCGGCGTTTATCTCTTTGATGAATTTGATGCAGTTGGTGGAAACCGTGGTGCAACAAACGACGTGGCAGAGATGCGCCGCGTCTTAAACTCCTTCTTGCAGTTCATGGAAGAGACAAACTCAACCGACAGCGTGGTCATTGGTGCAACGAACTTCCCAGAACTGCTCGACCGGGCTTTGCTGCGTCGCTTTGACTTGGTTTTGGAGTTTCTGCCCCCCACCCCAGAAGAGATACGCAGCATTATCAAAGCGAACCTCCGGCCTTTGAAATATCCTCGCATCGTTTGGTCGTCAGTATTTGAAGCTTCAGAAGGTCTCAGCCAGGCTGAAATTGCGCGCGCGGCGGAGGATGCTGTGAAGAACGCCATACTTGACGAGCGAGATACTATTAAAACAGCTGATATTGTACAGCGCCTGTCCTCGCGACTTGAGATGGGAAAACTTCTTTTTAAGACTGAGTAACGTTATATGACCTCCAGATATGGTCTGCCGCACCAGTTTTTCACTGGCAACCAACCCGCATCTCGCTACCGGTCCCATTCTCAACCACGCACGCCCAAGGAATTTGACCGTGGGGCCCATAGTGACCAATTGCTCAGTGAGCTGCAAAAAGGCGTCGCAAAGTTCCAAGACGAACGCCCCGAAGACCCCAAGCTTGGCTCTTCAGAAGGAGTTTATCTTGAGGTGGTTTTGCGATCAGGTTCATCAGTCGTTGATGTTCTACAGAAAAACCAAATGGAAGTGGGTGCGACTAAAGTCATGCCCAATGGTGATAAGGTGGTCGGTCTCTATGTGCCCGAAAAAACACTGCCTATACTGCACCGAATTCTGGATGATTATGGTCATGCACCACTCAGTGAAACCTCGGGTAAGCCCCCCAACCAACCCCGCGTTGAGGCCATCGATCAAATTAGGGCGGCAAATTTCTTATCTTTTTGGAACGATGATCGGTTCCGTCTGCCTGTAGACGATCACACTCCAATCTGGTGGGAGGTCTGGTGCGCACCAGACCATGAAGCTGATCTGGAGGCGATGTGTACAACCATGGACTTCCAAATGGGCTCCCATGAAAGCCGTTTGCGGTTTCCGGAATCCGTTGTCGTGCCCGTATTGGCCAGTAAGATCGGTATCGAGTTGGTGCTTTTTGCCCGCTTCACGATCCAAGAGTTGCGCCGCTCCGACGACACACCTGCGTTTTACATGGAAGACTGCGATGAAGATACACAGCTTGAATGGATCGAGAGTTTTGCCCAAAACGTGATCTGGCCAGACACTGATGTGCCCTATATCAGCATTCTCGATACAGGTGTTAATCGTGCACATGACTTGCTCGAACCTGCCCTTTCCCCCACCGATCTCTATGCAATCAATGAGGATTGGCAAACAAATGACACGGGTCATAAAAACCTGAGGAGTCATGGCACGCAGATGGCGTCACTCGCACTCCATGGCGATCTGACAAATCTTCTTTCCTCAACAGCGCCTTTCAAGCTCCTCCATCGTCTGGAATCGGTGAAGATCATTCCGCCGCGTGGCTTCCCAGACAACGAGAAAACAAGCCTTGGGCGTCTGAATGAGATTGCTGTTCTGGATCCTGAAGCAGCGCGACCCAATCACAAACGTATCCATTGTCTTGCGACGTCCAACAAAGATCGCACCGGTGATCAGCCCTCCCAGTGGAGCGCAGCTCTCGACCGTCTCGCCGCCGGTGCGCTAAATGAGGACGATGAGACCGAACCCTCTCGTCTTTTTGTCGTCTCTGCGGGCAATACCGAAGGCGGGGTGCAGCAGTTTGATGATCTACAAGCCCCTTTGGATGCGCCAGTTTTGGATCCAGCTCAGGCCTGGAACGCCCTATCAGTCGGTGGCTACACCGACAAAGTGATTGTTCAAGGCGCAGGAACCGATGGTATGCAGCCTGTCGCTGAGGCTGGCGCTTTAAGCCCACACACCAGAACCTCTGTTTCATGGAACGACAGCCAAACACCCTTCAAGCCGGAGGTCGTCTTTGAAGCTGGCAATAAGGCGGTCGGCTCGGATGGTTATGTCTACCAGATGAATGCGCTTGATTTGCTGGCCGCTGGACCCGACATGACCCATGCGCCGCTGTCATCGTTTCGGGCAACAAGTGCGGCGACCGCGCTTGCGGCGCGCACAGCGGCGATCATATCGGCACGCAACCCCGATCTTTGGCCCGAAACTGTTCGTGCACTGATGGTACATTCAGCCGAATGGACAGGTCCGATGAGAACCGCATTTGAGGGCGCTGGCACGAACAAAACGCAAGCAAAGAAGCTTCTTCGTGCTTTTGGCTACGGGGTTCCCGATATTGAGCGTGCGTGCGCTTCGGCAAAAAACCATGTGGCACTCATCGCCCAGCAAGAGATTCAGCCCTTCGTCAGTGGCAAGATGGGCTATTGCGATACCTTTGATTTGCCTTGGCCGCGCTCTGTTCTTGAAAGCATGGGTGGCCAAACTGTTTCGGTGAAGGTGACCTTGTCATACTTTATCGAACCCAACCCCGGACGGTCCGCATCGATCTATCCAAACCGTTATCAATCTCATGGGCTTCGATTTGATCTGCGACGCGTGCGTGAGGGTCGTCAGGAGTTTCTCGAACAAACCAACAAGGTTGTGCTTGGCACTAAGAAAAAGCTTGAACGCGAACAAGACACTGGCTGGCGCTTTGGCAGCACGGCCGTGTCGGCAGGGTCGCTGCATTGCGATGTCTGGACTGGCGAGGCTGCAGAGCTTCTAACCCGGGATATGCTGTGCGTGTATCCGGTGTCAGGATGGTGGAAACACAGCAAGAAAGCAGGTAAAAATAGTCAGAAGTCGCGTTATGCGCTCATTGTCTCGATCAAGTCCGAAGATGTGGACGTCGATCTCCATACGCCGATTCAGACTGTTCTGGAAACAGGTGTTCAACCAGATCTCGATACCCTCATTGAAAATCTGATCTGATGCTTTGACAGCGCGAACTGACTAAAGGATGATGTAAAGCGTTATGGGACTTAATTTATTTGAACGTCTAGCCCCTGATGAGACACTCCATCCTCAGTATTTGAAGACGCGAGACAACAGTTTGATGCTCCCCGCGCGATCGATCCTCTCCGAAATTGCTGCAACTATGAGTGACCCAGATGGCAACTTCGTTCAGCAGTTCCAGACACACGGCTTCGATGCGCGGACCTTCGAATTATACCTACACGCTCTCTTCATGGAGTCTGACCATACCCTTGATCGCAACTACGACCGTCCTGATTTTCTCATTAGCCGTGACGGTCTGACCGTTGCGGTAGAAGCGGTCACGGCCAATCCGCCACCTCGCAAAGACTACCAGCCCTATGAGCTTTTCCCAAAAGTCGCGCCAAGCTCAGCCGAAGAAGCGATGCGCTACCTAAAGCATGAGGTAGCGATCAAATTCGGCAGCCCACTTTATTCCAAAATGCAAAAAAAGTACTGGACGCTGCCACATGTGACCGGGAAACCCTTCGTGATTGCGATTCAGAACTTTCACAGTGGCAGCCTCCATCTCTCGGCCACGTCACTTTCCCAATACCTCTTTGGGATCGATCATCAGCATTTGTTCGATGACAGTGGCGATCTTGTTGTCGAAGGAGACGCAATCCTCAAACACGAAGGATCCAAAGTCATCCCGTCTAACTTCTTTGGTCTGCCGGATGCGCAATATGTTTCCGGAATTCTCTTCTGTAATGCTGGCACCGTTCCAAAATTCGGACGCATCGGACAACAAGGTCAATATCGCTCAAAAGGCACTCGTATGGTCAGATCCGGGACATGTTGGGACCCAGATCCTAACGCTATCAGTCCACAAGTTTTTGCCTACGAAGTGGGTGATCCAGATATGCCTTTCGAGCCTTGGCGTGATGGTTCAGTCTTCATCCACAATCCGGATGCGGTTCACCCGCTGCCTCCAGAATGGATTGGTGCAAGTGCAGAAGAAAATCTGTCAGAGGGCGGTACCGTGGTAGCGACAATGACAGACCCTTTCCACGTCTATGCTTCCACAACTACACTGCTTCGCGGCCCTGCCTCGAACAGACACGTGCGCAAGTGTATAGCCGATCAAATAGAACTCTTGCGCTTGAGCCAAGCGATGGGGGAAAGCTGGCGATCTTAGCAGTCCGCAAAAAGCTCAACGCTGCTCAGCATCTAAGCAAAGACCACCTTTACAGATGTCTCTCTCTAGAATCACTGTGTCCTTGAAGACGACCAAACTTTATACCAGACAACATCCTACATTCTGTTTGGTGGGCGAGATTTTAGGCTTCCACGCCGTTTCGCCCATGACTTGGCTGGAAAGGCTCCGAAATGCCCGCATTCGATGACACTTCGACATTTCATGGCACCTCTGATGAGTTCGCCAAAGCCCTCATCAATGGATGCGTCGACACGACCTTGGGTGGTGGAGAATTTGGACGCGGCTTTTACCTTGGGACAGAACTACACGTCGCCAAAGCTTGGGCAAAGCAAAGATACGACACTGCGGCTGTTGTCGAATTCAGAATGAAAGACGAAGACTTCTTCAATTTCGACATTGAAGCCTTGACCCAGACTCAGGCCATCGAGCACCGCGAACATATCAAATCAACCCAAACTCAGCGATCATTTACCTTTGGCAAAGACGTTGCATGGGGTCCGATCGTTGGGGGACCAAAGATTTTTTGCGATCAACATAAATGGGAGAGTACAGCAGGCCAAAGCTATCTTAATGGTTCCTCAGCTCTCAGGATTCTGCGATGAAGCAAGAAATACTCTACCTAAGCTTCTTTCCACCCGAAGCCGGTCTGCTGTTTCCAGACGAGCTGCCAACGGACTATTACGCACCCGGATTGTTCATAGCCCAACAAGTTAACGACGACTCTCTCGCCTATGCCTACTCGTTTGATGCCATGGATGCCGGTCGCCGCGTGTCGCTCAAGCTCGTTCGACAAGACGAAGCTGATCCCCAGAGTAGTCTATATGTCGTGCGCACCGACCACTATGGGTCCTTTTGGTTTTCTCTCGTTCCATTGAACCCTGAGTATGTTTACCGCGGACGCAAGCAGACAATGCGTAACCACAACCCCCTCCAAATTGCCGTTGCGCGGGACAGCACCAAGCTCGAACGTGTATGCAAGGAATTTGATTTCTACTTCATTGGGTCGACGCTGAACGTTGATGGCGAACTCTAATCTTACCGGCTCATCTCAAATGCACAGATGAGACCTTTCTGAGCCATGGAATGGCGTCTTTGGTCAGGCCGCTAATGCGGCGCCCTCTTGGCCATGTCATTGTTTCAGCCGCCAAAATCTACACCAAGATTTTGAAGACTCGCTCGTCGCGGGCATCGAACGAGCAGTCAGGGTGGCACACATGGATGCACATTAACGATAACTAGGAGCTGCTGTACTTCGGGGAGAGCTGTTCTGCACCTGATATACACACCAGCCAATCTGCCTGATTTTAATGGCCGTCTTTGATTGTTGCAAATTTCATGCAATTCGTTCCAAAAACAGAGACCGGTCGTTCGTGCGGTGCGCAGCGAAGGTGTCAAAAGAGCCCATTTTGTTGAAAAACACCGTTTTTGGCCCAACTTGATGAAATTTTTCGCCGTACAGGCCGATCAGCCTTGGTCGGCGAGGGGTCGGCCAAGTTAACCTTGCGTAACTCACCTGCCAGCTCTCAGCGCCTAACAAGTGATCTCGTCTGACTTCTCGGTGTGATGGGCATTTTCCTGAAAATTACAGAACCCGAATTTTGGAGTTTTTCAACAATATCAGCCCAAAGCTTCGAATGCTGCGCGCTGCACGAGTAGCAGAAAAGCGACTATTGCTGACATTGGCGTATGGCCAGGCGCGTCAACCCTGCCGTTTCTTCAGCCGACAACCATCGGAGATGCAGCTTCACCGAAGCTAAGGATTTCAATGGAACGTAGCATTTCGGCGCGAACGGCCTTTCAACGCGAAAGCGTCGATTTTGCTGCACGCCCTAATGGCAAACAGCCGCAACCTTGAACCTGGACTAGCTACCAATCATCAAAAAACATCCGTCAAAATATCACTGGGCACATTCTGGTAACAAACTGGCCGCAAAAAGCGGCGAATTGCGAGAGTGCCGACAGAGGTTGCGCCAAAGTTGGTGGATGCAGGGTAGGGGCCTCCGTGGACCATGGCATCACTCACCTCGACTCCGGTCGGGAAACCGTTGGTCATGATCCGACCTGCCTTGCGTTCAAGGACGGGCATCAGGGTTTGCGCCAAACCAGTATCGCCGTCATCCATATGCAAGGTGCAGGTCAGCTGCCCCTCAAGCGACTTGGCAACCGCCAGCATTTCGTCAGTATCGTCGACGCGAACAACGACCCCAAGCGGGCCAAAGACCTCTTCGCCGAGGGCGTGATCCGCAAGCCATTGCGCCCCTGTGCTGCTAAACAAGTTCGGTGAGGCGGAACGCTGCTCGGAAGCCGAGCTGAACAGATCATTGATGCCGGAGGCCGCCGAAATACGGTTCCGGCCCGCGCGATAGGCCTGGGCAATCCCGTCGGTCAGCATTGTTTGCGGCGCGATTGGCGTGACTGCCGTTACCACAGCCGCTTCAAATGCATCCGCATCCGCACCGTCGATGACGACAACAACGCCGGGATTGGTGCAAAACTGCCCCGCACCCATCGTGAGTGATGCGGCCCAGCCAGACGCGATGTCCGCGCCACGCGCCTTAACCGCATCAGGCAGCAGGAACATAGGGTTAACGCTGCCAAGTTCGCCAAAGAACGGGATCGGAACAGGACGTTGCGCACATAGGTCAAACAAAGCCCGCCCGCCCCCGAGGGAGCCGGTAAAGCCAACCGCATTGATCAGGGGATGCTGAACAAGAGCCCGTCCCATTTCAAGGGTGTCCCCCTGGAGGAGACTGAACGTGCCTGGTGCCAAACCGCATGTTTTGATTGCGGCGTGAATGGCCTCGGCGATGATTTCCCCGGTGCCGGGATGGGCGGGATGGGCCTTTACGACAACCGGACACCCCGCTGCGAGGGCGGCGGCAGTGTCTCCGCCTGCGGTGGAAAATGCCAACGGGAAATTCGACGCGCCAAAGACAGAGACAGGGCCGATGGGGCGCTGCACCATCTTTAGGTCGGGGCGGGGCAACGGTGCCCTATCGGGGAGCGCTACATCGTGGCGCAATTCTAGATAATCATCCTTCAGGATATGCTCAGCGAACAATCGCAACTGCCCTGTCGTGCGGCCTCGCTCGCCTTGCAGCCGGGCTTCGGGAAGACCGGTTTCCTGAGTGCCGATGGCGGTAATATCATCTGCACGGGCTTCGATTTCATCGGCAATGGCGTGAAGGAACGCCGCGCGATCGGCACGGGCAGAATAGCCATATGACCAAAAAGCTTCTTCAGCGGCAACACAGGCACGATCTACATCTGCGGATGTCGCGACGGCGAACCGGTGGGCGCTGCCGCTGGCCGGTGATGAGGTAAAGCTGGCATCGCTGGCGACCCATTCACCTGCAATCAGGTGCCTTCCGTGGGGTTCGAATGTCATTGTCATTGTCTCCTTATTTGCCCCAACGCATCGCGATGAGATCAAGCTCACCGGCAAGCTGCAAGAGCCGGGTTGTGGTGCGTTGCGACATGGGCTTTAGGGGATGGCGCACGTGGTCTGATCCAATCACGTCGCCCGCCATCATCACCGTCTTGGCCGCGCGCAATCCGCATTGGCGGTTTTCGTGGTTGATGAGCGGCAAGCAAAGTTTCCATTGCTCTAGCGCCCCGTCATGATCGCCTGCAAGATAGCGTGTCACGATGGGCCGGATCAGTTCTGGTTGAAGGGCTGATGTCATTGTGCCGGTGGCGCCTGCATCAAGATCGGCGAGCAGTGTAACGGCCTCTTCGCCATCAAAGGGCCCGACGATATCCGCGCCGCCTGCCTCGATCAACGCGGCAAGCTTATCTGCCGCAAATGGTGTTTCCATCTTGAAGTAGCTGACGTTTTCAATCTCGCGCGCCATTCTGACCAGCAAAGGCACGCTGAGCGTCACCCCAGACAAGGGCGCGTCCTGTACCATTATTGGAATGCTGATGGCATCCGACACTGCTTGAAAATGCTCAAAAAGACCCGCTTCACTCGGCACGAGCCCGACACCGTGATAAGGGGGCATCATCATAATCATCGACGCACCCATTGACTGGGCTTCAATCGCGCGGGCCACGGCAATCTGGGTGGAAAAATGGCTCGTGGTCACGATCACAGGCACTCGGCCGGCCACATGTTCAAGGCTCACGCGGGTCAGCGTGGCACGTTCCTCATCGGACAGGACAAACTGTTCCGAGTAGTTCGCCAGAATGCAGATCGCATCGACGCCTTGGTCAATCAGGCAATCCAGCACGCGGCGCATACCGTCTTCATCGACCTGTCCATCGGCGTGGAAAGGCGTGGGGGCAACGGGCAGGATGCCTGTCAAAGGGTTTTGCATTTTGGGTCTCCTAGAGGTGTCAGTGCAGTCCGGCGGAATCAGCCCGTCAGATGCCAAATTTCAGTTTTATTCGATAAAGGGCGCAACTGTGATCCGCCTTCCGAGGGTGGAGGCATCCGCCACGTGGCGCATGGGCGTGAGGTCCATGTCGATATCACCTTGGTGCACCAGCTGCGCCATACGGTTATAGAGCCGCGGGTATTCTCCTGTGAGGCTCAGGTCCGCCTTTGCGACCTGTTCGATCCCGTCAATCGACAGCCTCGCGCCGCCCTCAAACAAGACCAAAGTGCCTTGGTCGGTCTCAGCGGTGATGCTCCAAATCTGCTCGCCTTCTTGGAGAAAATCGAAGTCCGCTTGAACATCGGCCCCATTGGGGTGGGCAAAGTCTACCCAAGCAGCAATCGGGGTTTGGCAATTTGCAGGCACCTCCAGCACAGCGCTGGAGACATGAATGAGGTCGGGCAGGATTTCAGACACAATCGACAAGGCGTTGATGCCGGGATCGAAAACACCGAGGCCGCCTGGCTGCCAAATCCAATCCTGACCGGGATGCCAGCGACGCACGTCTTCTTTCCAGGTGATGGTCATTTTGCGCAGGCTCTTGTCCGCCAGCCAGGCCTTGGCCCCCGCAACACCCGCAGCTTCGCGTGAATGCCACGTCGCAAAGAGCGACACGCGATGTTCGCGCGCCAAGGCTTCAAGCGCATGGCATTCTGACAGCGTCGCCCCGGGAGGTTTTTCAAGCATCACGTGACGCCCTGCTTTGATCGCAGCCTGCGCAGCGGCGTATCGCGGGACAGGCGGCAGACACAACGAAACGACACGCACGTCGCCGCGCTCTGCCAACATCGCATCCAGATCGGTGAAGGCAGCTACTCCGTCCGCAGCCCCGTGACGTGACACAGTTGCAGCCAAATCCCAATCAGGCGAGGCAGTGATTGCGGGAATATGTTGGTCCACAGCAATTTTGCCGATCCCCATAAGTGCGATTTTCATCAATGGGAATCCTTTCCAACGGCGGCGCCGCGGCATCCTTTTAGGAATTCAAGATCGGCGCCTGTATCGGCGCCCTCCACGTGTTTCTGGTGTAGCCAAGCATAGCCAGATTGTGCTTTCTCATGCCGAGGTTTCCACTTGGACAGCCTCTCGGCCAGCTCAGCATCGGAGATATCCAGATGCAAACCGCGCCCTTCCACGTCGACCTCGATCATGTCACCGTTTTGCACGACCGCTAGCGGCCCTCCGGCAGCAGCTTCAGGCGAGGTATGCAGGATCACTGTGCCATAGGCCGTGCCGGACATGCGCGCATCAGAAATACGGATCATGTCCTTGATCCCCTTTTTCAACACCTTCGGCGGCAAGCCCATATTGCCAACTTCGGCCATGCCCGGATAGCCTTTGGGGCCGCAATTCTTGAGGACCATGATGCAGGTTTCATCGATATCAAGCGCATCATCGTTGATCTGTGCCTTGTAGTCGCCGATGTCTTCGAACACGACGGCGCGGCCACGATGCTGCATCAAATGGGACGACGCGGCAGAAGGTTTCAGGATCGCGCCTTTGGGGGCGAGATTGCCTTTCAAGACCGCAATACCTCCCTGTTCCGTCAGGGGCTTGTCCGCGGGTCTGATCACGTCTTCGTTCCAGTTGACCGCGTCTTTCACTTCGTCCCAGATGGTTTCGCCGGACACCGTCAGCGCTTGCCTGTGCAGCTTGTCCGCCTCGGCGAGCCGCTTAAGAACTACCGGCAATCCGCCCGCATAGAAGAACTCTTCCATGAGGTATTCACCAGACGGTTGCAGGTTCAAAATCGTCGACACGTCGCGGCCGCAGCGGTCCCAATCGTCCAGCGTCAGATCAACCCCCATGCGCCCGGCAATCGCCAGCATATGCACCACCGTGTTGGTTGACCCTCCGACCGCACCGTTACAGCGGATCGCGTTTTCAAAGGCTTGTTTCGTCAGGACATCCGATGGTTTCAGATCGTCCTTGACCATTTGCACGATACGCCGACCTGACAATTGCGCCATGACGCTGCGGCGGCTGTCCACAGCAGGAATGGCCGCATTGCCCGACAGCGCCATACCGAGAGCCTCAGACATGGATGCCATCGAAGACGCCGTGCCCATTGTATTGCAAGTGCCCGATGATCGCGTGACCGCGGATTCAGCGCTGCGGAATTCATCCTGCGTCATTTCTCCGGCTTTGACGGCCTCGGAAAAGCGCCACAGATGCGTGCCTGCGCCGACCCGTTCGCCTTGGAACCACCCGTTCAGCATCGGCCCGCCCGTCACGACAATTGACGGCAGATCGCAGGACGCAGCGGCCATCAGCAACGACGGTGTGGTCTTGTCACAGCCAACCATCAGAACGCAGCCATCCATTGGCTGGCCACGTATTTGCTCTTCTATCGACAGCGCAGCAAGATTTCGAAACATCATCGCCGTCGGGCGAAAGGTATTCTCGGACGCCGAAAAGACCGGCACTTCGAGTGGGAACCCACCAGCCTCCCAGATGCCTGCTTTGACCTTTTCGGCCAATTCGCGCAGGTGGCCGTTGCAAGGTGTCATATCGGACCAAGTGTTTAGGATTCCAATCACCGGGCGCCCGTCGAACAAGTCATCGGGGTAGCCTTGGTTCTTCATCCAGCCGCGATGATAAATCACGTCTTTGGTGTTGCCCTCGTACCATTCAGCTGAACGCAGGCGGCGGGGCCATTTGGCGGGTTTAAATGTCATCTCAGCTCTGCTTTGATTTGTTGTAGACGTCGAAAATCACAGCGGCGAGCAGCACGAGGCCTTTGATGACCTGCTGATAATCGATCCCGATACCAAGGATCGACATTCCGTTGTTGAGAACCCCCATCAAGAAGGCACCGACAACCGCGCCGACAATGCGTCCCACACCGCCCGACATTGATGCGCCACCAATAAACACCGCCGCGATGACATCCAGTTCCAGCGCAAAGCCAGCCTTTGGCGTGGCCGAGTTTAGACGTGCCGCAAAGACCATGCCTGCCGCTGCGGCGAGGACGCCCATGTTGGCAAAGGCGAGGAACGTCAGGCGTTCGGTTTTTACGCCGGACAGTTTGGCGGCCTTTTCGTTCCCCCCAAGGGCATAGATCCGCCGGCCCATAACCGTGCGTTCCGTGAAAAACGCATAGATGATCGTCAGCACGCCCATGGTCAGCAACACATTGGGCAGGCCCCGGAAAGTCGAAAGTTTGTAGAAGATAAATATCAGCGCCAGCGATGTGATTCCGATTCGGACATAGAAGAACGCGCTGGGTTCCAGCTCCATACCATAGGCACGGTTCTGAGCACGGCCCTTGAGCCCCATCCAAGTGATCAAGAAGGCGGCAATTATGCCTGTGGACAGCGACAATACATTGACGCGCCTTTCCCCAAGCAGGTTCGCCACTGCGTCAGAAACATTTTGCGGGACGATATCCGGCACAAATCCGTTGGAGATCATCTGAAATTCACGCGGGAACGGGCCAAGGGATTGCCCTTCAAGCAGCCAAAGTGAAAGGCCGCGAAACACCAGCATCCCTGCAAGGGTCACAATAAAAGATGGGATTTTCCAATAGGCGATCCAGTACCCCTGTGCCGCGCCAATCAAACCTCCGGCCGCAAGGCAGGTAACAATTGTTACGCCTGTGGATAGTTCATATTCAACGATCATCACTGCCGCTAAAGCGCCGACAAAACCCATTACAGAACCCACAGATAGATCGATGTGCCCTGCAACAATGACCATTAGCATGCCAAGCGCCATGATGATAATATAACTGTTTTGCAACAACAGGTTGGTCACGTTGACGGGCTTAAGAAGTGTGCCGTTCGTCACCACTTGAAAGAAGAGCATGATCGCGATCAAGGCAAACAACAGCCCATATTCACGCATGTGCCGAACAAGGTATTCGCCAATCCCAAGAGTCTTGTGTGCCTTGGCACTTTGTTCGGTTGCGTTCATGTCTAGGCCTCCTATTCGGTCACGATGAGCGACATAATGCGCTCTTGGCTGGCTTCTTCGGCAGTCAATTCACCGACAAAAGCGCCTTCGTTCATTACGTAGATGCGATCACACATGCCCAAAAGCTCGGGCATTTCGGACGAGATCATCACAACGCCTTTGCCCTGCTTGGACAGCTCATTGATGATCGCATAGATTTCAAATTTGGCACCGACGTCGATGCCACGGGTCGGTTCATCCAAGATCAGCACCTCAGGTTCGGCAAAGAGCCATTTGGACAACACAACCTTCTGCTGATTGCCCCCTGACAAGTTCATGACACGCTGAAAAACACTTGGTGTGCGGATGTTGAGCGTCTTGCGATACTGTTCGGCAACTTGGGTTTCACGGGCTTCATTCAGGATTGAATTGCGTGACACCGTTGGAAGATTTGAAAGTGTAATGTTGCGCTGGATCGTTTCATCAAGCACCAGCCCAAGCGATTTTCGGTCCTCGGTGACATAGGCAAGCCCCGTATCGATTGCCTTGCTCACAGAGCTGACATCAACAGGTTTGCCCTTCATCTCCACCGATCCAGAGATGTTGCGCCCGTAGGATTTGCCAAACACGCTCATCGCCAGCTCAGTGCGGCCTGCACCCATTAAGCCCGCGATACCAACGACCTCACCGGCACGCACGGACAAATTGACGTCCTTAATCATCTGCCGTTCGGCATGGACGGGGTGCCAGACATTCCAGTCTTTGATCTCCATCAACATGTCGCCGGCCTTGCGATCACGATCAGGATAGCGATCCGCCATGTCGCGGCCCACCATGTCGTGAACGATGCGGTCTTCTGTGATCTCGCCTTTTGCGGCGTCCATCGTCGACACGGTTGTGCCGTCGCGGATCACGGTAACGGTATCTGCCACGCGGCGCACTTCGTTAAGCTTGTGACTGATGATGATCTGGGTGACGCCCTGTTCTTTTAGCTCAAGCATCAGATCAAGCAGCGCCTGGCTGTCACTTTCTGACAAGGCGGCCGTCGGTTCATCCAGGATCAGCAGACGTACTTCTTTAGACAGGGCCTTGGCGATTTCGACCAACTGCTGCTTGCCCACGCCCAACTTGTCCACGACCGCGCTGGGCGGCTCTGAAAGGCCAACTTTGCGCAGCAATGCTTCTGTGCGCTGGTTTGTATCACGCCAGTCGACGATGCCGCCTTTGGCACGCTCGTTGCCTAAAAACAAATTCTCGGCGATCGACAGAAGCGGCACAAGCGCCAGTTCCTGATGGATAATGATGATGCCGTGCGCCTCGGAGTCCGAGATGTCGCCGAACTCTACCGGTGCGCCGTCATAATGAATTTCGCCGTCATAGGTTCCCGCTGGATAGACACCGGACAGCACCTTCATGAGGGTGGATTTACCCGCGCCATTCTCACCGCATATGGCGTGGATTTCGCCTTTTCGAACGGCCAGATCGACCGTATTGAGCGCTTTGACACCAGGGAATTCCTTGGTGATAGCGCGCATCTCAAGTAGTGCGTCCATGTCCCCACCTCTGAAAAATTCCGAGGCTGCCCGCCCGAAAACGGACAGCCCCAGGGAGAAACCAGATTACTGGACTTCGTCCATCGAATAGTAACCGGATCCGATGATCACATCTTCCCAGTTGGACAGATCGACGGACACAGGTTCAAGCAGATAGCTTGGGATTACCTTGACGCCATTTTCATAGGTGGTGGTGTCGTTGATCTCGGGCTCACCGCCCTCAAGCAGCGCATCAACCATGCCCACAGTCACACGGGCAAGTTCGCGCGTGTCTTTGAAGACAGTGGAATACTGCTCACCGGCAAGCATGGACTTAACAGATCGCAGCTCCGCGTCCTGACCGGACACAATCGGCATTGCCTGATCGCCGGACCCATATCCCACACCCTTAAGCGAGGAAATGATACCGATAGACAGACCATCATACGGCGACAGCACGCCGTGAATGGTTTCGTCGGTGTAATGCGCGGATAACAGGTTATCCATGCGGGCCTGTGCAACGGCACCATCCCAACGCAATGTGCCGACGGTCTCCATGCCCATTTGGCCAGACACAATGTTGATCGTGCCATCTGCAATCAGCGGGTCCAGAACGGACATCGCGCCATTGTAGAAGAAGTAGGCGTTGTTATCGTCGGGTGACCCGCCGAACAACTCAACATTGTATGGACCGTCACCAAAGCGTTCGCCAAGGCCATCCACCAAAGACGTGGCCTGTTGAACGCCAACTTTGAAGTTGTCGAACGTCGCATAGTAATCGACGTATTCGCTGTCGCGGATCAGGCGGTCATATGCGATGATCTGGATGTCGGCAAAATGTGCATTTTCCAGTGCGTTCGAAAGAGTCGTGCCGTCAATCGCTGCGATAACCAACACATCGACGCCATTGGTGATCATGTTTTCGATCTGCGCCAGCTGGTTGGGGATATCGTCCTCGGCATATTGCAGAATGGTGTCGTATCCTGCTGCTTCGAACTGTTCGACCATCGAGTTGCCATCAGAGATCCAGCGTGCAGAAGATTGCGTCGGCATTGCGATGCCGATGGTACCCTCAGCGTATGCGGCAGCTGACACGAGCGCCGTCACCGCTGCTGTTGTAAGCAGACGTGTAAGTTTCATGATTTCCTCCCAAAATGCGTGTTGCAAACAAACTGCGTCACGCGTTCCTCTATTGCGAGCGATTAGGCTCTCCTTTTGGGTAAAGCAGAAATACATAACAATAAAATTTAAATATTTGCATAAAACATACCAAAAATGTAATGTTATGCGCATGAGTTTTGCCCGTCGCCTCAAAAATATCCATCTGCGTCTGGTCTTGCAGGTTGCCCTGACTGGCAAACTGCAAGCGGCAGCAGAAGAGATTACTCTGTCTCAGCCCGCTGCATCCCGCATGCTAGCCGAAATCGAAAATTTGGTCGGTGCCTCATTGTTCTCGCGCCACGCAAAAGGAATGGTTCCCACCCCGATTGGTGAAGCCGTCGTGCGACATGCGCGCCAGATCCTTCAAGGCTTTGACAGGCTGGACATGGACGTTGCACAAATCGCAAGCGGGCGCGCAGGATCGGTGCGTATCGGCACAGTAACCGGCCCTGCGGTTGGACTTGTGGTACCGGTTGTGCGGGCCATGCGTGACCAGGCCCCAGAGGTGGAGTTCACGATTGAAGTCGCACCATCCACAACATTGATGCGCGGCCTTGACGAAGGCATGTTCGACTTCGTGGTCGCGCGGCCCGCACAAGATTATCACAGACAAAGCTATCGCATCCACCCAGCGACCAGCGAAGTGGTATCAATTTTGGTCTATGGGGATCACCCGATGGCCAAGAAAAAGGCGATCCGTCTGAAGGAACTGAGAGAGTTCGACTGGATCATTCAAGATCACGGCACACCGATCCGGGCCGCTGTAGAGACAGCCTTTCTGACCAACCGGGTTTTAATGCCGAGCCAGATTACGAATACGTCCTCCTTGCTTGTGGCATTGGCCCTTTTGGAACAATCAACCGCCGTCGCTCCGCAAACGCAAGAAGTTGTCGAACTCTTGACGGATTCTGCGCTGAACATGAACGTCGTCCGATTGGACCTTGTTGAAGATATCCTCGTTTCACCATTCTTTGTCATCGCCAGAGCAGACCGGGAATTATCGCCGCTCGCGGAAAATGCTATTCTTGAAACGACCAAAAAAATCTAACGAAGATGTAAGTGGTGTGTGTCTTTGATGAACGTCAAACATTTCACCAACTGGAGTAACATGTTTCGAAAGCGAAGTCGGGACATTGCTATCGTTGGAGGTGGTCGCGAAGCGTAAAAAGCAGCCAACCAATCCTAAGTCGTCAACGGCAGCAAAGTCCGCGTTGTGTCAATTCAGTCAGAGCGCAACGAATGTCCAGAAACCGATACCGGTCGTTCGTTCAGCTTGCGTTTACATAGGATTTGCATGGCTGGATCTCACTATCTCGGCTATGCTAAAAAACCCGGCTTCGTCAGAGCATAAGCTCCGGAAAGAAATGCGTTCTTCAAATAAACGGGCAGCTTCTCGGGATATTCATCAAGGTCTTTCTTGGCAAAGTGAGAGAGTGCGACCGGACTAACGAACTTGGTTTTGCTTCCTTCGACGAGTTGGATCAAGGTTTCAATTTTGAAGGAAACCGCCCCGCCCGCCATACGGCCTTTCTTGGCACGAGTTTTAATCACGAATACATCAATCTCGTGATCTCGGGAAAACTGTTGAAGATCTGCCAATACTGATCGTAGATCGGCCTCGGACGTGTCATCCTCCAGCACTACCCGTGTCGTCTTCAGGCGCAGCATTTCCACACCGCCTTCATCATCATGGTAGGCAACGGCAAGCCGAACTTCACTCGCCGAAATTTCACATCCACAAACTCTCATGTGTCACGCCTCCTTTTGAAAACTTGTCATTACCACATTGCTGATCTGAAAAATTCAAACCTTCGCTGCACTTTGAAAGAACACCATAGCCTTCCGTTTCAAGAGCTGCATATCATGACTGTATTCGATAAAGGCCCAGGCCAACCCCTCGCCAACCCGAGCGTCTCAAGCGCTGTTTTGGTGGACAACGTTCCGGTGCGACTCATGCCGGTTCCGATGACTTTCAGGGACATTTTGTTTTCCTTCCTTGATGCTGTTCAGTTGCTGTCAGACGGCCGCCAGCGATCGGTCGGTGACAGGCCATTGGACCGTCACCGTCTGCTGCTGTTGGCTTCTCATTTCAGCGATGCGTTGACCCTACCGAACCCGGCATCCCAATGCGCCAGAGAAGATTGCAAACACCGTTTGCAGAAATGCCTGCTGCTGCATCACCTGTCAGGCCGCAGCCGGTTCACCGCCAAAATGCGCCCAGAACTCATCGCGGGCATGGCTGCGCGGGAAATTACCTGCGGGGACGTCCACCCCAAGGAAGCGGCACAGCGGGTCCCAGCCATCTGTTGGCGTGAAGACCAGCAGCCGGTCTGCGGGGATCGTGTCGCGGACCTTCTCGTTGTTGCGGCGATAGGCCTTGATCGCGCTGTTCTTGTCTGTCCCGCCGATCAGATCTTGGACCACGATCTTGTCCATTGTTGCGAAAATAGCGGCTACTGTAAAGATCGCTTGTGTCCCCACCGCGGCCCACATCCTTCGGCCTTTGGTTCACCAAATTTCCGAGGCATTTGAGGGACTGTACGTTGATCTTATCAGTTCGATTTCTGCCTTCGACCTCGCGAAAGGTGAGGCAGATATTGCTGTGCGTACGCGTGAACCCAAGGATCCGGCGCTCGTGGTCGCATATTCATTCACCTGGGGACGCGCCCTTTATGGATCAAAGATTTACTTTCAAAAGCATGGCCGCCCAACCTCGGCTGAGGACTTGCGCGACCATACGGAAGCGCAAAAACTGTCGCCGAAGTTCACGTGTGTTTCGAAAATGATGTTGTTTCAGTTGATCGTTCAGAAATGAAAATGTGGTCTGAAGTTGCCATTCAAGAAGCCATGGACAGCAGTGATTTCACCAATATGAAAGTAGGGGAAATTACTACTTTTGCACAACAAAGATCGCAAGAAGCGGGCTATGCGAGACACCGCGCGAAGCTGGCTCTGATAGATCTACGCGGCGGCGTTGGGTATATGGAGCAGGCCGACGACTTCCTTCCCGGCCCGTGGGTGCGTTTTCTATGGAGCAAGCACTCCGAAACCTCGCAAGGCACACGAGTAACCAAGATCGTTGTCAGTTCATGT
>JBDWAL010000028.1:0-4836 GCA_039978895.1 Aliishimia sp. | reverse complement strand
GCCATTGCTTGTTGCCGAGATTTGAACACTCTCCCTGCATGCTGAGCTGCATTGAATCCTTCACCTTCGGTAGCGGCAAGCCGACACCAACTTGGAACGAAAACCGACAGGTCTATGCAAGCCAACCGACAAAGCGGACGTTGGTGCGTTGTGCAGCGAACGGCAGCTAGGAGCCCACAATGACCGATACTGCACCACCAACGAACGGCAGCTCTTGGTAAAGACGCGGAGCGACCTTCTTTGCCTCAGATTCCCGACTCTGGCAACTTATCCAGTTTGGATTGCTTTGGAGCATTGCCGCTGATCAGGACAAGCACACCTGCTGCGATGATCAACGCCATTCCTGCTATCGTCCACAGTCCCGGAACTTCGCGGAAAAATACAAACCCCCAGAACGCTGCGAAGATCAGATAGGCATAATCAAATGTGGCGATGACCTGCGGGCGCGCAGACTGATAGGCGTGGGCGAGGCCGAAACTGACCCCGACGATAAGCACGGCCATAACCATCAAAATACCGATAGTCCGCAGGTTAAGGTTGGACCACTGACCAAACAGAAATGGATACGAGGCCGCATGCTCAGATGGGGATGCGACCAGCCAAAGGCTCGCGATACCACCACAGACCACCAATGCGACGTTCAGACTGACGGCCAAAGTTGCCGGAGTCTCGTGGGCGCATTTGGCGCGGGTCAGAACTGCTGCAATCGCGTAGAGAAAAGCGGCGATGATCGGGATAAGCGATAATGCGTTGAAACCGGCCCCGCTTGGTTGCACAACAAATAGCACACCGACGAAGCCTATTGCGACGGCAATCCACTGCACAACCGCGACCGTCTCACGCAGAAACACTGCTGACAAAATAACGATAAATAGAGGGCCAGTGTAGAGCGACGCGGCAATAACTGACAGGTCGAGCAAGGGGATGGCCGCGTAGATTGCAAGATACATTGCGACCAACGCAAGACTGCGTGCAGTGACCCAACCCACCGCCTGAGGCTTCAGACGGCCCTTTCCGACGAACATGAGGAAAGGAAGCGCCAGCACGGAACGACACACATATATCTGCCAAAGCGTCATGTCTGCGCTGGCAGATTTTACGAAGGCATCTGTCAATGCCATTGCAAACACGGTGAGGAGGATCGTCACAATTCCTGATGTGACCGAACGCGGTGCTGGTGTGATACCGATCATCTGCTGACTTTCTTTTGAGAAAGTTCAAAATAGCAGGGTTGGTTTATATAACTATATGGCATAATCTGAACAGTATGATAAGCTATGATACATAATGAATCGTACTGATCTAAATGGGCTGCGTACATTTCTTGCTATTGTCGAGCATCGTACAATGCGCGCGGCGGCGCGTGAGCTTGGCGTAAACCCTTCCGCAGTATCGCAAAAGCTGAAAGCTTTTGAGGACGTGCTTGGCAGCGCAGTGTTCGTGCGCGATACAAGGTCGGTGTCGCTCACCGATGTGGGTGAGGCTTTGTACGCGCGGACGCATCACCTTTTGGGTGAGGTTGATGCAGCGTTGGATGCGACGCGACGTGCCGCACTCACCACATCAGGCCAGTTGCGGATCACATTGCCCTATCGCGCATGGCAACTGGCCCTTGCCCCGCGTATGGCTGCGTTTCAATCAAAGTATTCTGATATCGAGCTGAACTTTTCAATAGATGAGGAACTGACGGATATCGTCTCTGGTGGTTTTCATGCCGGTATCCGGTTGGGCGACTTTCTGACAGACGACATGATTGCGGTCGCCCTCACGCCGCCGCTTGATGCGACCTATGTCGCCAGCCCCGCATATTTGGAAAAAAACGGGACACCCGATGAACCAGCTGACCTTTTGAGACACGACTGCATCAGATATCGCCAGATCACGGCACAGCATATCGCGCCCTGGCACTTTACGGTGGATGGCGCAGAGGTTGAGGTCAATGTGTCCGGTCGGATGATCTTCAACGATCTCAGATTAGTGATGGACGCGGCCATGCGCGGATTCGGCATTGGTTGGTCGCTTCGCGCAGGGATCGAAGAGCAGATCATCTCAGGCGAGTTAGTCGAGGTCTTGCACACGTACACGCCAAACCGCCCGAGATTTCATCTCTATTTTCCAAAGCAGCTCAAAAATATGAGCCGATTGCGGGCGTTCATCGACCACTTTTCAGTTGGCGTATGAGTTTCGGTTTGGAGTTCGCTGAAACCATCGACAGGGATGTTCGGCAAACCGTAAGGTTGCTGGAAGCGGTCTCTCGCTCCAGTGCTACGAACGGCAGAAAGATCCCGCTTTGGGAGATGTTTATGACCTTTATTGCAGCCTTGACCGCACCACGTTTCCGAGAACTGAAACGATCCCTGCGGCCAATGCCAATTTCAGCATATCAGGAAAGATGAACGGCCCAACTCCGTAAGCGATCCCTTGAGGTACACCAAAAAGATACATCAGCCACAGTGCTCCAAACATCAGCAAAATCAATTCACCGACAAACATCGCAGCACCGATTTTGAATGGGTTGCGCCACCATCCTCGATCTGCCGCCCATCCAGTGATTGCCACCATCAAAACATAACCGACAAGATAACCCCCGGTTGGGCCAACCATATACGCGACACCTATTCCACGTTCCGGTGCTCCTTGAAAGACGGGAAACCCCAACGCTCCCTCTGCGAGATATAGCAATATCGTTGCCAGACCGAGCTTCAAACCAAAAACAGCCCCTATCGTGAGTATCGCCAACGTTTGAAGCGACATATCAACAGGCCACATGGGCACCTTGATCTTTGCCGACACAGCAATCAGCAACGACCCAATCAACGCAAGGGTAAATAACCACACTGCCTGATTGATCCTGTTGCTTTCCAATAGAGATGGAAAAAGTGCATCTGTCCTATTCATGTTTGCCCTCACTGTATTGTTTCTGTTCTGTCCGCATCGAGACTGTCATTGGGAACTTCGGTACGATCCCGCATACTATAGTCGCGAATGACGGATGCCACACGTAGTCGGTAATCGTCGAACACAACTTGTCTGCTGCCTCGTTGAATCTTACGATGTTCGACAACGTTGCGCCAAGCCGTCACTGCGGCTTCGTCTCGCCAAAATGACAGCGCCACAAATTTACCCGTTTGCACGACGCTTTCGAATCGTTCGATAGAAATAAACCCATCGAAACCCTCGACCAAAGACGCCATGCTCTGCCCCATTTCTAGGTAAGTGTCGCCGCGTTCCTGCTTTGGCCAGGATTCAAAGATGACGGCTATCATATTGCATTCCTTTGTTCTTCATGAGGGAGTTTCATCGCATTGGTCAATTGAGCCGCACGGCTATCCAGCAAAGCTGGTGCCGTTGGCCTTTACTGAATACCTCGCCAACCGACTATCCAGCACTGCTGCTTGCCGATGCTTCATTGCTTCACGGTAGGTTGGGTGCCTCATCAGATCGAGGAAGGATTGCACACTTGGATATTCTGCAACAAAAGCGATGTCCCAGACTTCACACTGCGGACCAACCATCATCAGTTCGTAGCCGCCGCGCCACACTATCTTGCCACCCAGTGTCTGAAACACTGACGCGCTAATATCGCTATAGGCCTTGTAGGCGTCTGTGCCGGTAGAAGCACGCCCGTCTGGATATTCGGCCTCCTCACGTAGATTGATAAGATTCAGCATATGGATAGGCCCAAACCTCTGATCCGCTTTGAATTGATCCCATGTCTCTTTTGAGAAGCTGGTGTGAAGTTGATTAATGTTCACGTCATACCCCCGTGTATTCGGGTGTCCGTCGCTCGATCCATGCGTTCAGACCTTCATGAACGTCGCTGGTAGCTGCCATCCGCGCAAACTGTTCGCGCTCTATCAACAACCCTTCTTCAATCGTGGTGTTGATGCCTCTGGTCACAGCGGTGATGATACGTGACGCCGCGAGAGAAGAATGTCGGATAATTCGCTCGGACAAATCAAATGCGGCTGGCAACAATTGGTCATGCGGGACAATTTTGTTTACCAGTCCCATCTCATACGCTCGTTGCGGAGAAAATGTATCACCTGTCAGGAGCAGTTCCAGCGCGCGCTTTCGTCCTGCGAGACGCGGCAATCGCTGTGTGCCACCAAATGTCGGAGGTATTCCGATGTTTATTTCTGGCTTGGAAAACAGAGCATTTTCGCTTGCAACGGCTAAGTGAACGGCCTCGGTAATCTCACATCCCCCTCCGAACGCGATGCCGTTCACAGCCGCAATGATCGGCTTGGGAAACGCCTCCAGTCTGGCAGTCATGGTTTGGCCGCGTTTGCAAAAGTTCTTCACGGCGACATCGATGCCCGCTTTGACACTTTCAGTGAACTCATGGATATCCCCACCTGCAGAGAATGCCCGATCACCTGCGCCAGTCAGGACGACAGCTCTCGTGGAATGGTCCGTTTCGATTGAGTCGAGTAGCGTGAGTAGCAGGTCATTTGTTGCGTAATTGAGGGCATTCAGCTTCTCGGGCCGGTTCAAGGTAAGTAGGGCGATAGCCCCTTTTTGTTCGTACATAATCAATTCAGACATGGCGGTCTCCATTCGGTTTCAAAGACCATAGCAACGCAGGAATTTGACGTATACTCACTGTATAGTATACATAGACATGTCGTCAGAAAAACTCCCCGCCAAAGACCGTATCTTGGATGCCGCAAACCGCTTGTTTTATAGCGAAGGTATTCGCGCTGTCAGCGTGGACGCTATCGCTGCAAAGGCCGATCTTACAAAGAAGACGCTTTACTACCATTTCAAGAGCAAGGATGATTTGGTCGCTGCGTATCTCGCGTCGCGCGACCAGCCCAATCTAACACTCTTCAA